>NZ_VZOW01000017.1 GCF_008801835.1 Cupriavidus pauculus
AGGACCGGGCGCCCTGCCCGTCGCCGCCGGGGCCACCGGGGCTTCCGCGTCCGCCGCACCATCGGCCGCGCCGGCCTCGGCCGCCGTCGCCATGCCGGGCGCCGCGAGCGCCGTCAGCGATGCGCTGAACGCGGCGCAGGCACCGGGCAAGCGCTACGCCGACGCGTCGCCGACCAATGTCGAGGACGCCTACAACGCGCTGAAGACGTACCTGATGCTCGGCGACAAGCGCCACGTCGAAGTGGCGCATCTGACCGACCAGGTCACGCGTTTCTGGCGCAGCTGGCTCGAAGAGAACCGCGGCAACATGCCGCGCGAGCAGATGATCCGCTCCGCCGAACGCAACATCTCGTTCTTCCTGGGCCGCGTCAACGATGACAACTGGCCGTTGCTCGAAGGCAACCTGTCGCTGATCGACCAGACGCGCGACAACCTGCGGCGCGTGGTGCGCGGCATGCCTGCGCGCGAACGCGCCTATGCCGAGATCAAGGCACGCGCGGCGACGCGCTTCGCACCGATGACCGTCGCGCGTATCGTCGGCGACAACGGTGCGCGCATCGTGGCCGGCAGCTACGCCGTACCGGGCACGTTCACGCGCGAAGCCTGGCAGCAGTATGTGCAGCCCGCCATCCGCGACGCCGCCAACAAGGAGCTGCAGACCAAGGACTGGGTGCTGAACGTGGCCGCGCGCGACGACCTGACGCTCGAAGGCAGCCCCGAGCAGATCCAGAAGGCGCTGGTGACGATGTACAAGACCGAGTACGCGCGCGAGTGGCAACGCTTCATGCAGGGCGTGGCGGTGCAGGAGTTCACCAGTTTCGACCAGGCCGTCACCGCGATGAACCTGCTTGGCGATCCGGTCAACTCGCCGATCCGCAAGCTGTTCGATACCGCCTACGACCAGACGTCGTGGGACAACCCGTCGCTCGTCAATGCCGGCCTCAAGCAGGCGCGCAGCGGTGCGTTCAGCTGGATCACGCGCTGGTTCACCAACCGCGCGCCGTCCGGCGTGGATGTCGATCCAAACGCCATCGCCGCCGCAGCCAACGACGCCACGTCCGGCAATCCCGTGCCCGTCGGTCCGGTCGGCAAGGAGTTCGCCGGACTGGCCAAGATCGTCGTCATGCACGACAACAGCTCGCTGCTGCGCGGCTATATGGAATCGCTGTCCAAGGTGCGCACCCGATTCAACACCATCAAGAACCAGGGCGATCCGGGACCTGGCGCGCGCCAGCTGATGCAGCAGACGCTGGAAGGCAACGGGTCCGAGCTGGCCGATTCGCTCAAGTATGTCGACGAGCAGATGCTGACCGGCATGACCGACAGCCAGCGCGGCACGCTGCGTCCGATCCTGGTGCGGCCGCTGCTGCAGTCGTATGCGGTGACGATGCGCCCCGCCGCGCTCGAGATCAACAAGGTGTGGAATGCGCAGGTGTTCCAGCCGTTCATGCAGACGCTGGCCACCAAGTATCCATTTGCCGCCGACGCCAAGATCGAAGCCAGCTCGGCCGAGATCGCGCAGGTGTTCGGCCCCGAAGGCACCATTGCGCGCTTTGCCGGATCGACGATCGGCCCGCTGTCGGTACGCCGCGGCGACATGATTGCGGCACGCACCTGGGGCGACCTGGGCCTGACCTTCGTGCCCGAGTTCGTGACCAACTTCACGCGCTGGATCGCGCCGCTGACCGGCGGCGCGGCGGCGGGCGGCCAGGGTGCCGCGGCGGCGCAGCAGACAGTGTTCCAGATCCTGCCGTCGCCGGCCCAGGGCACCACCGAATACACGGTCGAGATCGACGGTCAGCAGCTGCGCTATCGCAACACGCCGCCGCAGTGGACCAACTTCGTCTGGCCCAATCCGCAGGGATCGCCGGGCGCGCGCATCACCGCCACCACGTTTGACGGCCGCACCGTGGAAGTGCTCAGCGAGCCCGGGCGTTTCGGCCTGGAGCGCCTGATCTCCACGGCGCAGCGCAAGCGCCGGCCCGATGGCGCGTTCGATCTGTCGTGGACCCAGGGCGGCACCACGGTAGCCGTGGCGCTGCGCATCGTCAGCAGTCCGCAGACACAGGCCAATTCGGATGCGCCGCAAGGCCAGGGCCTGCGCGGCATGAAGCTGCCTGCCACGATCGCCGATGCGGCCGTGCCGACGCCGTCCGCACCCACCACTCCCAACCCTGCGCCCGGCGCCGCCACGGCGGCGCTGCCGCCGCTCACGCCCGCGCCCGTGCCATCGCAAACCGTGCAGACCGTCCATGCGGGAGGCGCGCAATGACGCCCTCCACGCAACTGAACCTGGCCTATTTCGGCAAGCTGCCTTCGCGCGGCGACTTCGTGAAAAGCGAGAACAACACGCAGTTGCTCGGCACGCTGGACCATTGGCTGTCGCAAAGCATGGAACTGCTGTCCGAGGATCCGGGCTGGAAGAGCGTTTATGACGCGTGGCAGCCGGTGCAGTTTGCGATCGTCGGCTCGCAAAGCCGCATCGCCGTGGCCGGCTGCATCATGGCCAGCAGCGACCAGTCGACGCGGCGCTTTCCGTTCCTGACGGCGGCCACGCTGCCGGTAGACAAGCCGCTCGGCTTCATGGCGCGCAGCCCGCTGGCCTTGGCGCGGCTATGGACGCGCGCCGGCCAGCAGATGCGTGCGCTGGTGGCCGACAGCGACCCCGCCGAGGGACTGCGCGCGCTGGCGCAAACGCCGCTGGCGCTGGAAACCGGCGCGGGCGCGCAGGCCTACGACGCCAGCTTCGCGGACTTCATCGACTTCCAGACCGTGGCCGGGCTCGAACACATGCTGCAGACACAAGGCCAGACGCTGCGCCTGCGCAATACGCTGCTGGCGCTGGGGCTGCTGCTGGAGCCGGTGTTCGCGTCGGGCGCGGCGCGCCTGGAGAAAGGACTGACGCTGCCGCTGCCGACCGATCCGGTCTATCGCAGCCTGGTGGCCAGCTTCTGGCTGGACCTGGTATCGGGCTTCCTGCGGCGCGGCGATTGCGAACTGGCGTTCTTCCTGTGCAACGTGGGCGGCCGCGACCGGCTCGTGATCGGCTTCAATGGCGCGTCGTCGCGCACGCTGCATGGCGTGATGTCGCCGCTGGCGTACGCCGCGGTGAACATCGACATCGACGATCCGGCCTGGGTGGAGCAGCACGCCGAAGGCAAACAGGGTGTGGCCAAGCTGGCCAGCTATCTGGAACAACCGCAGCTGTCGCTGCGCGCGGCGATCGACACGTTCCGCGAAGTGTTCCTCGGAGAATGAGCATGGGTTTTTCGATGTCCCCTCGCGCGCTGGCCGTGGCGTGCGCGTTGTTCTGCCTGGCTGGCGCGGCACCGGCACAGCAGGCTTCCGCCCCCGCGACGCCGGCCGCTGGCGCAGCCGCGGGCCGCGTGGTGGCCGGTGGCGCCGTGCCCGACGAAGCCACCAAGTCCGAGGTGCTGGCACGCCTGCGCGAGCTGTATGGGCCGGCCAATGTCGTCGACCAGATCGAAGTGGGCGGCGTGGTGTCGCCGCCCAACTGGACCGCCAGCGTGAAGAAGGTGCTCTCCCCGCAGATCAAGGAAGTCACGCGCGGCCAGCTCAGCATCGATGGCACGCAGATCTCACTGTTTGGCGATGTGCCGACCGAAAGCCGGCGCCAGCAGCTGGCGGCGGAACTGTCCAACGGGCTGGGCCAGCAATACACGATCAAAAACGGCCTGAGCGTGCCGGCATCGGGACAGAACCTGCTGGATCAGACGCTGGCCAACCGCATCGTCGAATTCGAAACCGGCAGCGCCACGCTGACGCCGAAGGGACGGACGCTGCTCGACGAGATGGCGGGCGTGCTGCCCAAGCTGGCCGGCAAGCGTATCGAGATCGTCGGCCATACCGACAATTCGGGCAGCCGCGCGCTGAATCTTGCGCTCAGCCAGTCGCGCGCGGAGACGGTGAAGAGTTATCTGGCCGGCAAGGGGATCAACCCGGCCACGCTAAGCGCGGTGGGCGTCGGCCCAGACCAGCCCGTGGCGCCCAATGACAAGGAAGAAAACCGCGCGCGCAACCGGCGCATCGAATTCCGGGCCAGCCAGTAAGCGCAGACCGGCGGGCAGCGTGTTGCGCAGCCCACCGGCGCAAGGCACATCACGAATTGCCGTCGGCTGACGGGTCCTGCTGCATGCCGAGCAGTTCCTCCAGTTGCGAGAGCGTGGCATCGTCCTTGACCACGGTGCGCAGCCATTCATGCAGCGGCATATCGCCCCAGCGTGCAGCGCGGGCCGCGAGATAGGCCACCGGGCTGTGCGGCTCGGTGCGGCGGAAAAACTCGGCCACTTCGCGCAGTTGCGCCAGCGCCTGCTGCCGCGAGCGCAGCGGACCGCCCGCGCCGTTGCCGGCCGATCCTTGACCTGCGGCCGGCGCGAACGTCGGCTCCTGGCGCACCGCCGGTCCGCCCTGCACCGACGCCTTGTCTTCCGCGGGGGTCGTCGGTTTTTCCACCCATCGCTCGACCAGATTCTTGACCGCATCGAGCGCTTCCAGCGCCTGCCGGAAGCTGGGCGAATGCTCGCCAGCCTTGTCGTCCAGCACATCGGCAAGCCGCTGAACGGCTTCTATGCAACGGGCGATGTCCGCCAGCGTCGCCGCGTGGAATGCGGCCGGCGTGGACTTGCGCGCAGCGTCGAACATGTCCAGCGTGGTCTTGCCGGCCGCCAGCGCATCGGCGTTATCGGGGTCGCGCCGAATCGCCTCGGCCAGGTTGGCGCCCGCCTCCCAGTCGATAAAGCTGTAGCCGCCGCTTCCTTGATCGACCAGCGGAACCTCGCGGATCAACTGGCGCGAACGGCCCGCCAGCCATGCGGCGCTGCCGGTCCGGTATTCGACGTCGTCGGCATCGGCCTGCGGATGCATGCCATCCCAGAACTGCTCGCACAGCCCCGCCGTCAGCAGATAGCCGTCGCGCAGGCCGGCAAAACCGTTGGTCTTGGAGAGCGCCTCGGTCATCCACACGGCTACGCGCAAATCCTTGGTCTTGCTGCCCAGCAGCGACGTACCAATCTTGACCACCTCGCGCCAGTCGGCTTCCTTGAGGTCTGTCACCCATTCGCCTTGATCGAGCGATGGATCGTCGAAACGACGCGCCTCCTGAATGCGATCGAATTCCGCGGAAAAGAGCATGTCTTCACCATATGGCGAATCGCCAGGAATGGGCGCAAGCAGGTGATCGAGAATAACGTTGGCCATGAGGTGAACCGGTGACGGAAACCGCGCCAGTTTACCGTTACGTGTCGTCAAACGGGCGGTTTTGTGCGAGCGCGCAAGAGATCGTCGGCAGCGATCTTTTGCGCCGTCTTCGGGATGGCGAGACCTCGCATCAAGGCCCCGCGCCCCGGAGCGCGAGGAAACCTCGCTTGCGATGCGTGACAAAGAAATCAGCGGCGATTTTCTGGCGCGATCGCCCTTGCGCACTGGCCCAGGCGATATCGCGAATGGCCGCGACGCACCCGTGTGCCGTCAGGCCATTTCCTCGACAGCCTCGCCGGCCAGCGCGACTTCGGTCTCGGCAGCCACCTTGGCTTTCGCCGTCGCTTCGTCGACTTCGGAAACCATGTCGCCCAGACCGATGACAACCGTGATATTCGGCGTCCAGTCCTTGCGATCGGTACTGACATCGGCAAAGGTGGTCACCGTTGCGGTGTAGCCCTGCGCCCGGAGATCGTCGGCGAGCCGTTGCGCGCGCGGCTCCAGCGCGGCTTGCGGATTGTCTTCGGTGATGTCGAGCACCAGCCTGGTCTCGAATTCTTCCTTGCCTTTCTGGATGGCCGCTTGCATGGCCTTGAGCTGCTTGTTCGCAAGCGCGACGAGCTTGCTGTACTTCGATTCTTCCTGGCTGGCGCGCAGTGCCTTGGCGGCGTTGACGATTTCGGTGCGGTCCACGAACATGATTGCCTTTCGGAGGTGGAGAGAAAAAACGCAGGCGCCGTACGGCCTTGGCATGAGCCAGATTTCCGGTTGCGGCGAGCACTGTATAAATATACAGTAGTCATCAGCGAACCGGCAAGCGGTAAAGAGGCGGAGTCGTAATCTCGGGAGTATTCAGCGGGACCGGGCATCTGACCGGCTCACTGAATGTACGCCTTCAAACCTTCGGCGAGCGCGGCGAAAGTCACTGCACAGCGCGCGCTTTCGCGCAGGTCCTCGTGCATGGCGATCCAGGTATCCATCTTCAGCGAGAACTCGCTCCGTAGCACGCGTACCAGCGCTTTGTCCCGTGCGGCCAACGCCGATTGGCAAACGCCAATGCCCAAGCCCGCCCGGATAACCCCTAACTGGGCGAGGTCGCTGTCGGCACGGAACGCAAGGGCCGCGCGCGAGAACATCGGGAATTGATCGAGCAGTCGGCGAATGTACGCGTTCTCGTGGTCAAAGCCGATGAGCGTGTGGTGGGATAACGCTTCCAGCGATTTCGGCGTGCCGTGCGCGGCCAGATAGCGTTTGTGCGCATGTAAACCAAGTTCGATACCGCCTATGCGCTTGGCGACCAATGCGTCCTGCGTGGGCCGGAGCATGCGCACCGCGATGTCCGCCTCGCGATGCAACAGATCGTCCACCTTGTTCGACAGAACGAGCTCAATGATCAGTTCCGGGTACTCATTTCTCAGCTTGGCGAGGATCGGCGGCAGTACTTCTACGCCAATCACCTCGCTGGCGCTCAGGCGCACCGTGCCGCGAACCCCTGAGCCGTGGCTGCTGGCCACTCGGAGGATCGCCGCGGAGGTAGCGGCCACGCTGGCCGCATAGGGCTTGAGTTCGAGTGCAGCCGAGGTGGGCGCGAAGCCATCGAACGAGCGCGTAAAAAGCTTCAATGCCAACGCCGATTCAAGGCTATCGATGTGTCGGCCGACGGTCGGTTGGGTCAGACCCATCGCGCGCCCCGCCGCCGACAGCGAACCAGTCTCCAGCACCGTCAGAAAGGTCCGGTACCACTCCCAGTTCGGTTCGCTTTGCGTCATGGTATGCATTTTTCTATAGCGGCGATGCGATTCTAGGCAATTTTCGTTTGCCCGTCCATTTGGCAATCTACGGCTTCCAACGGCGCAATCAATCGAAGTCCCAGGAGAACCGTCATGTCCAAAGTAGCCCTGTTCGGCGCCGCAGGCGTCATCGGTCAAAGCATCGCCGCCGCTCTCAGTCGCGAGGGGCGTCGCTATCGCGTGGTCGGCCGGAGCGAACCCAGCCTGCGCGAGGCGTTCGGCGCCGATCCGCTCGCCGAGATCGTCACGTGGAACCCGAACTCGCCCGCGTCGGTGCAGGCGGCGGCCGAAGGCATCGAGACGCTCGTGTACATGGTCGGCGTGAACTACTGGCAGTTCGAGTTGCATCCCGAACTGATGCAAAGAACGATTGAGGGCGCCGTCGCGGCGGGAGTCAAGAACATCATCCTTATCGGCACCGTGTACCCATACGGCAGGGCAAGATCCAATCCGGTGCGCGAGGACCACCCGCGAGCGCCGCACACGTTCAAGGGCCGCATGCGCAAGGCGCAGGAAGACTTGCTGATGCAAGCGCATAAAGCCGGCCGCATCAAGGCGACCGTCCTGCGCTTGCCGGACTTCTACGGCCCGGGCGTGGAAGCCAGCCTGCTGCACCGCGCAGCGCTGGCGGCGGTGAATGGCGGCACCGCAGACATGGTCGGGCCGATCGACTGCCCGCACGAGTTCGTCTTCGTGCCCGACGTGGGACCGGTCGTCGCCCGGCTGCTCGATACGCCCGCTGCGTTCGGAAAGATCTGGAATTTGGCCGGTGCGGGCGTCACGACGCAGCGCGAGCTGGTGTCGGAGATGGAGCGGCTGACGGGCAGAAAGCTCAAATTACGCGTGGCGGGCAAGACGATGCTGCGCCTGATCGGTCTGTTCAACCCATTCATGCGAGAGATGGTGGAGATGAACTATCTGATGACCGAGCCGTTGATCATGGACGATTCAGCGCTGCGGCAACTGATCGGCCCGATTCGCAAGACGTCCTATCAGGAAGGCATCCGGCAGACACTGGCAGCTGTGGCGAGGACCGGCGCCCTGGCGACTGCAGCGTGAGGGAGGTTGAGCTTTCGATTGCCATTTACGGCGGCGGGATCACAGTGGACCGCATGCCGGCAAAATCCTCGCTTAAGCGAGAGCAGGTATCCTATGCGTCCCACCTACAGCGTCTAGCGCCAGATGGACGGCCACCTCCACATCCGCCAACTCGCCGGCCACGGCCGCGGCCCGTTTGACTTCGACGTACTCAGCGGACGGTGCACGACCCTATCGGGCCCATCGGGATCTGGAAAGAGTCTGCTGTTGAGGATGATCGCGGATCTGATTCCGAGTACGGGCGACGTCCGCATCGGCAGCATGTCTCGCGACAGCCTGAGCGGCCCGGCCTGGCGTCGCCAGGTTACATACGTTGCCGCGGAATCCGGCTGGTGGGCCGACGATGTTCTGAGCCATTTCGATACCTGCACGCCGTCGGCGCTGGCGCCGTTGCTGGTCAAGCTGCGTCTGCGCACCGATATCCTGACCGCGCACGTCAGCCATCTCTCGACCGGAGAGCGCCAACGACTGGCGTTGCTGAGAGCAATCGTCCTCGGTCCACGGTTCCTGCTACTGGATGAACCGACCTCGGGCCTCGATGAGGATTCCACCTTGGCGGTGGAAGCACTACTGAAGGGGCTG
Organism: Cupriavidus pauculus; assembly: GCF_008801835.1. GTDB lineage: Bacteria > Pseudomonadota > Gammaproteobacteria > Burkholderiales > Burkholderiaceae > Cupriavidus > Cupriavidus pauculus. The sequence continues at coordinate 8,688 of NZ_VZOW01000017.1, forward strand.
ATGGCCGACGGGACCGGATTGCTTGTCGTCACGCACAGTCCTGAACAGGCCATCCGTTTGCAGGGCGATCGCGTTCGTCTTTGCGCCACCGGCCTTGAGAGGGTCTCCGCATGAATCCCATTTTGCTTACCTCAGGAGACCTGGTTCTGGCGAGCCTGCTTATCGTCGCCGGAGCTGCACTGTCGGTGGCGTTGTCCCTGGGGATCCATCGCATGCTGCTGCTCGGCGCGGTTCGCATGGTTGTGCAATTGCTTCTCGTCGGCCTGGTGTTGCGCGCCGTATTCGCCATCGCATCTCCCTGGATCACCCTCCTGCTCGTCGTTGCAATGATTCTTGCCGCGGCCCGCGAAGCGGGAAGCCGGCAGGAGCGGCGTCTGGACCGTCGCTGGCAATTCCTCTTGGGGCTGGCCACGGTGAGCGCCCCGACAATCCTCATTACCGTACTGGCCCTGGTGACAGCGCTGCGCCCTTCCCCTTGGTACGACGCTCGCCACGCCATCCCACTGGCCGGCATCATCCTTGGCAATGCGATGAATGCAGCGAGCCTGACGTTGCAGACGACGTTCAATGCCGCCTGGTATCAACGTCAGGCCATCGACGCGCGGCTGGCACTCGGTGCCGACCGGCAGACCGCGCTCCGCCCGATTCTGCGGCAGGCAGTTCGAAGTGGACTGCTACCGACCATCAACACGATGGCCGCCGCCGGCATCATTACCCTTCCAGGGATCATGACCGGCCAGATCCTGGCGGGTATGGACCCGATCGAGGCAGCTCGTTACCAGATTCTGCTGATGTTCCTGCTATCGGGGGGAAGCATTCTCGCAGTTGTATTAGCCGCATGGCTAGCGCTATGGCGGCTGACGGATTCACGCCACCGACTGCGTCTGGACAGACTTGAGGCGCGTTAGTGCGATCGCTCCTCGCCGCCTTTCGGTCCCCCCGGGACGCACAGGAGGGCGTGGCCGACCCGCATGAATCGGTCGGCTAGAGGCATCCCGACCTCCTGAACAACTTTCTGGCACCTGCGCTAAAGTCTTAGCTTTTTCAGCCGATGACATGGTAGGCCAGATTTTATGCTGGCATTCCATTTGTTATTCGTTGAGGCCTGCCAACGTTACATACGTGCTTGGCTAAATGTTCCAGAGTGTTCAACTTTTTAAAAGTAGATCCAGAAAGGAAAAGAGGTGAACCAGAAATTCGAAGAGGTGCGAATAGAGGAACTGGCTACATCAGCTGCCGAAGAGGTAGATGCGCTCCCATTCGGCGTAATCGGATTTACGCTGGACGGGACTGTTACCGTCTATAACGCCACCGAGTCGACAAACGCGGGCTTGAGTCCGAAGCGAGTGCTAGGCAAGCATTTTTTTGAAGAAGTCGCGCCGTGCATGAACAACTTCATGGTTGCGCAACGATTCGACGACGCGGACGAGCTCGACGACATCATTCCCTACGTCCTGACCTTGCGCATGCGTCCGACGCCGGTACGGTTGAGGCTGCTGAAAGCGCTCGGCTGCGCGACCCATTTTGTCCTGATCGAGCGGAGGACAGCAAATTGAGCGGGCCGAATACCGACAAGAACGACGTGGAGTCCGAGTACGAATCCTTGCTCTCATTCATGTATCTATCGCCGGTCGGGATTGTTCGCTGCGACAAATCTGGCCGCGTTGACATGATGAATCCGCTTGCCGCGCAACTGCTCATGCCTCTGGTAAAAGGCGGGAACATCGAGAATATTTTCGACAGCCTTGCGTCGGTGGCCCCAGAGCTGCGCCATCTGGCGGCCAGTTTCGAAGCGGAGCGGGGGCCTGTGTGTGAAAACCATCGGGTTTTCGTAACCCCGGCCAAGGATGGCGCAGTCGTCCTGGCATGTTCCATCATCAAAGTGAATGTGGATGTGCTGATGATGGTGTTGACGGACATCTCCCGCCAGGTTGCCGCTGAGCGCCGAGCACGACAAACCGAGTCATGGCTTGCCGGAATCTATACCGGCGTCAACGATTTTGCGTTTTTTACGCTCGATGCCCACGGCTGCATCGATAGCTGGAATCCATCTGTTGAGCGCTTGACGGGTTTTCGTGAGGCGGAAGTTGTCGGGCATACGCTGTCGCGCTTTTATGCCAACGATGAGATTGTTTTGCACCGTTCACCCGAGCACATCGCGCTGACGCGCGAAGATGGTTGGCACGTAGAGGAGTTCTGGTGCGAATCGAAAGCGGGTCGGCGCTATTGGGGGCAAGTTCTCGTTTCTGTGCTTCGTGAGGAGGACGACGAGATTTCCGGGTATTCGGTGGTGTTGAGGGACATTACGGAACGAAAAGTTCACAGCGACAACCTCGCGCGGCTTCTTACAACAGATCACCTGACCGGCGTAACGAACCGCGCTCACTTCTTTGAAATCGGGGAGTCCGAAGTTGCACGGGCCGAACGCCACCGCCGGGCATTGTCGCTGGTTATGCTGGACGCCGACCACTTCAAGCGGATCAATGACACGGGCGGCCATCAGGCTGGCGACGAGGTTTTGAAGCGGATTGCTGGTGAAGCAAAAGCGCTTCTGGGAAGGTCCGACATTGTCGCGAGACTCGGAGGAGAGGAATTCGTCCTGCTGCTTCCGTCCACCACAGCAGAGGAAGCAATGGCGGTCGCGGAGCGACTGCGCATCGCCGTCGAGCAAGCACTTATTGACACGGCTGTCGGACAATTCAAAGCGACTATCAGTCTTGGCGTAGCGAGTCTCGGTGATGAAAACCCGACACTGCAAGCCCTGTTGGCTGCCGGTGACCGCGCCCTCTATGCCGCAAAACAAGCGGGGCGAAATTGTGTGCGCGGCGCCACTGCGGGGCCGAAGGACGTAGCGCTTTCTGTCAGAGAAGAAGGCACCCGCTCCAACTCCACGGGTGCCGGGCCACGGCGCCGGTAGGTGCAATCCCAAACAGAAAATAGAAACGGCGCAAAGAGAAATGGCTTCTTTCAAGATTCATGGCCACGACGCTGTGGCCAGTCAATCGAATAGATGTTCTGGATGCAAGGACACGAAACCCCTGCCAGTTGAGATCGATTTCGCATTTCAGCCAATCGTCGACGTGAACGCCAGAGCGGTGTTCGCGTACGAGGCGCTGGTACGGGGTGCAAACGGGGAATCTGCGCATTCGGTGCTATCGCAAATCGACGATGCAACGAAATACCAGTTCGACCAACAGTGCCGGCAGACTGCAATCGCCAGTGCTGCGGCGTTAGGTCTGGACGCGTTTCTGTCAATCAATTTCATGCCCAACGCGGTCTATCGGCCGGAGGTCTGCATACGAAGCACCCTGGACGCGGCGCAGGCGAATGGTTTCCCGATTGAAAGAATCATCTTCGAGACGGTCGAGGGTGAACATCTTGCGGACCGAAATCACCTGGTCGATATTTTTAGAGCCTACAAGGAATACGGCTTTCTCACTGCAATCGATGATTTTGGGTCGGGTTACTCGGGACTTGCGCTTCTGGTAGATTTTCAGCCCGACATCATCAAGCTCGATATGGGACTTCTCCGCGGCATCGACACTGACAGCGTGCGTCAGCGCGTCGTGCGAAGTGTCATATCGATGTGCCACGACCTCGGCATCCGCGTGGTTGCGGAAGGCATCGAAACCAAAGGCGAGCGTGATTTCTTTGTTGCGCATGGAGTGCGTCTGATGCAAGGCTATTTTTTCGCAAAACCGGCTTTTAAAGCGATTCCAACCATCGATGAAATGTTGTACTCCGCCTAGCGGGATTGCGCGGGCGGGTCATGGAGTCAGCCCAGAAGGAAAACTGCGGCCCGATGCCAGGACCAGATCGAAACCCGGCTGTACAGTTCTCACAGCCAGTAACGCATCATGCTGCTCATCCGCCCGAGGGCGAGAGCTTGTTTGAGGGTCCTATGAGGGGAATCTTCCACTCAAATGACTAATAGAAAGATAATGGACCCCTCGCTGTCTCGCCTTAACACCTCATGACACCCCTGGATATTCAATTGTTGCTGACCGCCCTCGTCAGCGTACTCGTGCTCGTCGCGCTCATCGTGTCGCGAATCAAGATGCACCCGCTCTTGGCGCTGCTCATCGTTTCCATTGGCGTCGGCTTCGCAACTGGCATGGCCCCGGAAAGCATCGTCAAGCATCTAGTCGATGGTGCAGGCAAAACGCTCGGCGCGGTGGGTGTAGTGATTGCGCTCGGCGCCATGCTCGGCAAGATTCTTGCTGATGCCGGGACCACAGAGCAGATTGCAGATGCGATTCTGAAGCGCACTTCGGATCGGATGATCCCGTGGGCGATGACACTGGTGGCCTTTGTCGTCGGCATTCCCATGTTCTTCGAAGTCGGTCTGGTGGTGATGCTGCCGTTGATCTTCAGTGTCGCCCGCAAACTGGAGAGCAACAGCCGCTTCAAGGGTTCGGCCTATGTCTATGTGGGGGTCCCGGTCATTTCCGCGCTGGCCGCCATGCATGGCATGGTGCCGCCCCACCCCGGTCCGCTGACGGCCATCGCCAGTCTGAAAGCATCCGTGGGGCCCACGATGCTGTACGGCTTTATCGCGGCGATTCCCGCCATGATTCTTGGCGGTCCACTTTACGGCGCCTTCATTTCGCCGCGCATGAATACCCGGCCCGACCAGGCTCTCCTGGACCAGTTCACCCTCCCGGAGAAAGCGGCCGCCGCCCGGCAGCCCGGCGTCGGGACCGGCGTGCTCGCAGCATTGCTGCCCGCGATCTTGATGCTCGCGCATGCGATTGCCGAAACGGTGCTGCCCAAGGGGAGCGCCGTGCTGCATGTGGCAAGCTTCCTCGGCAATCCGTTGATTGCCATGTTGCTGGGCGTGATGTTCGCGATTGTGGCGCTGGTGCTCTCGCGCGGCGGCGATGCCGAGAAACTGCGCGGCGCGCTGGGCAGCAGCCTCAAGCCGATTGCCTCGATCATCATGATCATCGCGGGCGGCGGCGCGTTTCAGCAGATGCTCACCAGCGCTAAAGTGGGCGACGCCATCGTACATCTGACGCAGCAACTCGCATTCCCGCCGCTTATCCTTGGCTGGCTGATCGCGATGCTGCTATCGGTCTCGACCGGGTCCGCCACCGTTGGCATCGTCGGCGCCGCGGGCCTGCTGGCACCGCTCGCCGGCAGCGATCCGAGCCTCAATCTGCCACTGCTCGCATTGTCGATCGGTTGCGGATCGCTGTTCTTCAACTACGCCAATCACGCGGGTTTCTGGATGGTCAAGGAATCGTTCGGCATGACCATGAGCGAAGCGACAAAGACCATCTCGGTGGTCCAGTCGATCGTTGCGGCTGTCGGACTGATCATGGTGCTGATCCTCAATGCCGCGATTCCCGTGCATTGAATGACGGGCGGCGGGTCCCTACGTTGCATTCCATGCGCGTTTTGAGCCGGCATGCGCGCTGCACTCGCCCCCGTAGCCGCCGCGCGAACCCGCTTCACCTGCGCTAGCTGGCTGCCGGGGGTGCCGCGGTGGACCCGCGCACCACCAGCTCCGGCCGTAATTCGACGACGACGCTGGCGGTAAGTGGCTTGGCGATCCGGCGCAGCAGCAGCTCTGCGGCCTGCTCGCCCATGTCGTGTACGGGGATGCGGATGGTGGTAAGCGGCGGCGTCAGCGCATCGACGAACGGCATGTCGTTGTGACCGACGATGGAAACGTCATCCGGGCAGCGGATGCCGTGCTCGCGCAGATAGTCGTAGCACCCCATCGCTACCAGATCATTGCCAGCGGCGATGGCGGTCAGGCCGGGCAAGGCTTCAAACAACTGCGCGCAGGCCTTGCGACCTGCTTCGCGGCCATAGCTTTCCGCCTCGACGACCACATACTGGGCGCGGCGCAGGCGATGCCGCTTCACTGCATGCAGGAAGCCCTCCCGGCGCGACTCGCCTGTCGACGTACTGGCCGGGCCGGCGATATGCCCGATGCATCGATGGCCCAGCGACACCAGGTGATCGACCGTCAGCCCCATGGCCAGCGCACTGTCACTGACTACGCATGACGCCCTTCCCGTCGGTTCGCCGCGATTGACCATCACCACGGGGATGCCCACCTTCACGCAGTATTCGAGCAGCGGATCGTCGCGCTCGGCTGTCGCCAGGATCAGCCCTTCCACCTGGCGAGCCAGCATCTGGTCCACGACGAAGCGCTGGCGCGCGCGCTCGGTGCCGGCATTCACGACGATCGGTACATAGCCCATCCGTGAAAGCACCGATTCGATGCCCGCCAGGATTGGCGGGAACACCGGGTTGGCGATATCGGGAAGGATCACCCCGACCAGCCCGGAGCGCTGCGTGCGCAGCCCGGCTGCGATGCGGTTGGGGCGGAAACCGCGCGCCTCGGCCAACTTCAGGATACGAGCGGCCACCTCTTCGGCCACCAAGTGGCGCGTTGCCGGGTTCATCACACGCGACACCGTGGAATAATGCACGTCGACCTCCGCGGCAAGGTCTTTGATGGTCACGCGTTTGCGCTCGGACATGGGACGGCGGACGCCAGGCTGGTTCATTGAGGTCCGCCATTCTAGCGTCTGCCGTGCCTGCACCCTTTACTCCCCGGCGCGCACGCCCGACTGCCTGACCACCGGCGCCAGCTTGACGATTTCGGCCTGGATATAGCTGGCAAACTCCTGCGGGGTACTGGGTCGGGGTTCCGCGCCCTGCGCTGCCAGGCGCTCGCGCACGTCCGGCGCCGCCAGCGCCTTGCCGATTTCGGCGTTGATCGCGTTGACGATCTCCTTGGGCGTCGAAGCTGGCGCGAGCACGCCAAACCAGGAGTCGAAGGCATAGTGCGGCAGCCCGGACTCCGCCACGGTTGGGACATCCGGCAGCGCGGCGGCCCGTTTGGGCGTGGTCACCGCCAGCGCGCGGAGCTTGCCCTGGCGGACAAATGGCATCGCCGACACGGTCGGCGCGAACATCATGTCGCCGCGCCCCGCCATCACATCGGTCAATCCTTCACCCGTGCCCTTGTATGGGATGTGCATGATGTCGATGCCCGCCTGGATCTTGAACATCTCGCCGCTCAGGTGCGTGGAACTGCCCGATCCGGCCGAATTGAAATTCATCGCACCCGGCCGGGCCTTGGCCGCCGCGACAATGTCACGGACCGACTTGTACTGGCTGGCCGCATTGACCACCAGCACATTTGGGACCGACGCCACCAGCGATACGGGCGCGAAGTCCTTCACCGTGTCATAAGCCAGCTTCGGATAGAGCGTGGCGTTAATGGCGTGCCCCACGGACACCAGGATCAGCGTGTAGCCGTCAGGGGCCGACTTGGCAACCGTAGTGGCGCCCAGCGTGCCGCCCGCGCCCGGACGGTTGTCGACGACGACCTGCCAATGGCCGCCCTCCCCCATCTTGGTGGCGATGATGCGCGCCAGGATGTCGGTGGCGCTGCCCGCGGAAAACGGCACCACCAGCCGGATCGGCTTGGCAGGAAACTGCGGCTGCGCGCCAGCCATTGTCGGTACAGCCACCGCTGCCGCCAGCGCGAACGCGGCAAGGGGCTGGAGCGTACGGGGGCGGAAAAGCTGTCGAATCATGATGGTCTCCTCGCAACAGTGACGTGTCGTGGCGTCAGAAGAAATGCCGCATGCCGAGCGCAAACGTCTGCGGATCGGCGCCGGCCTTGACGCCAAGCTCGTTGATGGCAAAGTCGTAGATCGCGTTTTTCTTGTTGTTGATGCGGCTGTAGTAGGCAAATAGCGCCGTCCGCTTTGAAAGCGGATAGTCGTAGCCCACGGTGAACTGCATGGCACCGGTTTCCGGGCCGCTTCGGAAGAAGCCGATCGTGTCAGTGGACGATCCGGTCCCGTTCGGTGCGAAGGCAAAGCCCACGCGAACGCTGCCCGGGCCGAGCTTCTGCACCAGGGACGCGTAGTAGCCGTTGCGCTGCAGATCCCCGGTATCGGTGCGGTAGTGCAGATGTTCGTAGACCGCAGCGATACGGGTGCCCGGCAGCAACTGGTAGGCCAGCGCCACCTTCAGGGCATCGTCGTTGCGCCCGGCCGCCTGGTAATGCTGGTGGATTTCGTATGCGAACGTCGCGCTAAGCGGCCCCTGGTCGTAGACCAGCGCCGCCGAGTACAGCGCCGGGTTCCTCGGGACGGTGGTCTTCTCCTCCGGCAGCCCCCAGCCCAGCCACAGGCTGGCACCCCAGAGCTGGGGCGAGCGGTACTGCACGATGTTCTTCTGGCGCCGGTCGAAGGAACTGGTGTCCTGCACGTTGTCGGAGCTGGACGTCGATCCGTTGCCAATCAGCGCCATGTAGCCAGCCGTTGTTGGGTAGTACGGATCGTAGCTGGCGGTTGATTCGGTGTAGGGCGTCTGCCAGTGCCCCATGAACACCAGGCCGTAGTCGCCCTGCAGTCCCACACGGGAGTTGCGCCCCGCGATCTGCCCCTGGCCGGTATCGAGCGAGACATTGCTTTCGATCTGCCAGACGGCCTTGAGCGAGCCAAACAGATCCTCCTCGCCCCGAAACCCGAACACCGAGCGGTTGTTGGTCAGCCGCGCCCTGCCGCCAAGCCTGGTGCCATCGGTGGACGTGCTGGCACTGGAGTATTCGATGGCCGTATTGAGCCGGCCGTAGATGGTGACGCTGTTTTCTGCCATGGCCGGCGCTACAACACCGGCCGACATCAGCGCCAGCGGCGCCAGCGGCACTAGACGGCGACGTTGGAAAGCTCTTCTTTGCATCCTGGGTCTCCTCCTTTGTTATGGGTCGTGGCGGATGACGCGGATCTGCAAACGTTTGCAGATCCGCTAAAAAAACTAAGGCACGGCGCGCGGCGGATACGGCATGGCCAGCAGCAGCATGGCTGGCAGGTTGGACGGATTGGATACCTGGCGGGCTTCCCCCGGCGCCAGCCGCACGGAGTCGAACCGCCCCAGGGTGACGGTCTCCGACGGGGTGCGGATACAGACCGTGCCTTCCAGCACGACATAGTGCTTCTCAACGGGCGACGCATCGAGCGACGTATGGCCGCCCGGGAGGATCACTGAGACGCCCATCCACAGCGCCTCCGACGGGCCCGCCTCGTGCCCTTGCAGCCGCAGGCAATGCATGCCGTCGTGGTTGGCCGGATGGTAGGCCGGTGCCTCGGCAAATCGGGTCGTGTTCATGGCGTCAGCACCACGCGTTCGGGGGCGCCCTGCAGCACCGCGCGATAGGCGTCCTTGGCGTCGGCCAGCGCATAGGTATAGTCGGGCAGCACCGGAAACGGCTTGAGTTGCCCGGCGGCGAACATCGGCGCCAGGGCGTCGAGGATCTTGGCGCAGGCCTGGCTGTCCATTGCCAGCGTGTCCACGCCCACATAGGTGTGCTGCCCCCGGTAGAACGCGAAGATATCGAAGGGCACAGGCTTCTCGATGGTCGAGATAAAGATCTGCGTGGCGCCAATCGCCATGGCCAGGTTGGCCTGCTCGAAATAGGGGCTGCCCACCGTGTTGTAAACGATGTCCGCGCCATGGCCGCCGGTTTCGTCGCGCACCACCTCGGCAATGGCTTCCCGGCTGGCATCGATCATGCGCACCGCGCTACTGGCGTGGCCACGGTACGGCTCCGACTTGCGTTCCACCGCGAACACCCGTGCGCCGAGCGCGGTGGCAATCTGGATCGTGGCCTGGCCAACCTTGCCATTGCCGCCGGCGACCAGCACCACGTCGCCCGCCTTGGGCATGCCGGCGCGGCGCAGGCCTTCATAAGCCGTAATGAACGGCACGCCCACGGCACCGGCTTCGATCAGCGAGATGGCGTGCGGCTTGGCGCGCACGGCCTCCGCGCTGATGCGCAGGTACTTGCCGTGCGTACCGTCGCGGCGAATGCCAAGCTCGCCGCCACTGCCCCACACTTGCTGCCCGATCAACTGGCCAGGGCCATCGATAACAACGCCTGCGTAGTCGCGTCCCGGCGTACGTGGCCAGACGGCATGCGGCATCAGGCCGAGCGTGGCCTTGACATCGCTGGGATTCACGCCCGCGCTAACCACTTCGACAATGCACTCGCCCGCGCCCGCCTCTGGCCGCGGCATCCCGACCAGCGACAGCTCGAGCGCGTCGATGGTCGAAGCTTTCCGTTGAACCTGAATGGTGTTCATGATGTATGGATGATCAGTAATGTTTAAAAAGTGCGCGGCGCTCAGGCTTCGCGCAGACCCAACTGCGCGCGCGCCTCGGATGCCGATGCGATCGCTCCGCCCAGCGACTTGACGATGTCCCGCGCCTTGGCCACCAGCGCAGCATTGCTCGGCGCCAGCACGCCTTTTTCCAGGTAGATGTTGTCTTCCAGGCCCACTCGCACGTGGCCGCCGGCCAGCCAGGCCTGTGCGACGATCGGAAACTCGGCCCGGCCGACGCCGAACGCGGACCATTGAGCACCTGCCGGTAGCATGTTGCGGGCATAGAAGATCGTCTCGGGCGTGGCCGCGAAGCCATACTTCACACCGAGCACGAAGGTCCACAAACCCGGGCCCTCGAGCACCCCCTCACGCATGAAATCGAGCGCCATGTTCAAGTCCCCGGAATCGAAGATTTCCAGCTCCGGCATGACGCCCGCGCCGCGAATCACTTCGGCCATTTTGCGGACGTTGGCGGGTGTATTGATGACGACGTCACCGCCCGAGTTCATGGTGTTGAGGTCGAGCGAACACACATCGGGGCGCAAGGCGGCAATATGCTCGACGCGCTTGAGCGGGTGCTGCAGCGTCGTGCCTGCCGCGGCGACGCGCGGTTCGTTCTCGTCGGGCACGAAGCGCCCGCCTGGCCCCGTCGTGAGATTGATGATCAGGCTGCGATTGCGCGCGCGGATCCTGTCGATGACATCGGCGTAGTAGTCGAGCGACATCGACGGCCGCCCCGTTTGCGGATCGCGAACGTGAATGTGCGCCGCGGCCGCCCCCGCTTCAGCCGCCTCAAGCGCCGCGTCGGCAATCTGGGCCGGCGTCACTGGGAGTCCGGGGTGCTGCTCGGGGGTCACGATATTGCCGGTCACCGCGCAGGTGATGATGGTCTTTCTTGCGTGCATGGAAGAATGGAAGTTAAGGGCCTGAGAAAGTACTAGCCAAGCTGGCGGCCGCCATCGACCACAATCGTGGTACCCGTGGCGAACCGCAGCGAGGTCGCGCACGCGACGATGGCATCGGCCACGTCCTCCGCATGGCCAATGCGGCGCAGCGGCGTGGTCTTGGCGGCCCGCTCGTTGAACGTGCTGTCGCGCCCCGGAACGAAGGCCGTATCGACCACTCCCGGAGAGACATTGAGGACGCGGATCTCGGGCGCCAGCGCGCGACCCAGCGACATCGCCATCACGTCCAGCCCCGCCTTCGCGGCGCAGTAGGCCACGTTGCTGCCCTGCCCCGTGCGCCCGGCAATCGACCCGACATTGACGACCAAGCCGGCACCACTGGCTCGCAATGCCGGCGCAAAGGCACGAATGGCGGCAAACTGGCCGCGCCAATTAACGGCAAAGAGCTCGTCGATCAGGTCGTCGTCGAGCGCATCGAGATCGCCATGTGGAATGGCGCGTGTGAAGCCCGATGTGTTGACGAGAATGTCCACGCGGCGGTAATGGTGCTGCACGTCGGCAGCCAGCTTGCGCAGCGAGGCGCTGTCGGCCACCTCGGCATACGCTGCCATGTGGTTGCCGGCGGGCAGCCCTTCGACCGTCTTCGCGGTACGCGCGGCATCGCGCCCGGTCAGCACGACGCTGGCGCCCAGATCGGCCAGGGCGCGGCCAGCGGCAAAACCGATGCCGCCGGTGCCGCCGATGATGACGGCAATCTTGCCGGATAGTGAGTGAGTGGTCATGGTATGGCGCGGTAAATAGGCGTTCAGCCGTGTGGTCAATCGATGGGAGGGGTCGGAAAGGTTTGCTCGCCTGGCTCTAGCGTGAAGTCGAACTTCAGCGTGTAGAACGGCGCCGGCAGGTCGCCCCACGGGCTGCGCCCCACCTCGACACGCTGAAACGCGCCGACCAGTTGCCGATGCACGCCGAACGTGACATCGGTCTCAAGAATGTCGGAGTCGTCGGCAAAGACCTGCGTCACCAACGTGCGGTAGCCGGGTGCGGCCACGATGAAATGAATATGCGCGGGGCGGTACGGATGGCGACGCTGGGCGGCCAGCAACGTGCCCACCGGGCCATTGGTCGGCACGGGGTAGCCCGCGGGACGCACGGTACGGAAGTGATAGTTGCCGTCGGCATCTGTATGAAACACGCCGCGCAGGTTGCGGTCAGGCTGGCGCGGGTCCTGGTTGTCGTACAGGCCCACCGGCGACGCCTGCCAGACCTCCACCATCGCGCCGGGCAGCGCCGAACCGTCAGTGGCGCGCACCGTGCCGCTGACGAACAGCGGCAGGCCAGGCGACTCGTCTTGCACGACGCAGTCGCCACACGCATAACGCGGCGCGTTGGCGCGATAGAACGGCCCCAGCAACGCGCCGGGCGTGCGTCCGCCATTCGTGTTGTTGTTGATCGTCGTGACCAGCGTCGACAAGCCAAGCACATCGGCTGCCAGCACCACTTCGTTATTCGTGGCATGCGTGGCGTGGCCGAGGGCGGCGATGAACGCCAGCGCCCCCTCAAATTCCTCGTCGGTCGGCCGGACCTCACGCAGGAAGGCGTGCAAGTGCGATACCAGCGCAGCCATCACGCCGCGCAGGCGCAGGTCCTCCGTTCCCGCCATCGCCTGCAGGACGACCTCGGTTATCGAATCCTCATCTTCGATCAGCGACAGCGCGCTGACCGGCTTCGGTGCTGGCCGGGCTTCTTGCGTCTCCATATTTGAACTCCTTCTTTTGCAAACGTTTGCATTATGGGCAATTTGCGGTCGAAGGCAAGTACAGACGCGTCAACATAAAGTGAATAAAAATTCACTAAAAATTAGAAAACCCAACGAAATCAAGTCGTCCGGGGCGACATCCGGTCAATCCCTAAGGGACGTCGATGGTGCGTCGGAATGCGCTGGTTTCGGAGCGTATGCGGGATGCGGTCGATGAGGTGAGCACCGTTACCCAATCGAGAATGCGATAGCGGTTTGCATAGCTTATAGAAGCCCAAGCTCTGAGACGCTGCATGTTGAACCCGTAAGCCGTGGAATGCTGGCGGGACGCATCGTAGCGAGCCTTTGCGACTAGTGGGCGAACGCCATGTCTGTCCGCTTCGTTCGCTCAGCCACCGCAACGCCACAGGCGCTCAAGCTGCAATAGCGGCGTCGTTGCTCGCCCGATGGACTGGAACACCCCGGGGCAACTGTTGGCGCGTCGGGGCGGTCTGCCTCGGGATATTTTTCGAAGCAACTTGGGCCTCGCAGGAACGCGCGGGCGCGCACGGCACCGTAGCTGGCAGGGCTGGCGGTACGTCGCTTGATGTCGCTTGGTCGGCGGAAGTAATCGACGCCGTTTCGGCGGGTGATGTGCATCGCTGCCTCTCCCTCGGTGTAAGTGACACGCGGAAGGTGCAGCGGTGAAAGGGTGTTTTCCAAAAAACAAAACCCCGGAAGACCGCGATCTTCCGGGGTTCGCCGCCAATACGATGTAGTGGCGGAGACGGAGGGATTCGAACCCTCGATCCAGGTTTTGGCCCGGATGCTCCCTTAGCAGGGGAGTGCCTTCGACCTGTAGGCCTTGCTGCGCAAGGCTTTGCGGCTCGTTACACTCGCCGCTCCCTCGGCCACGTCTCTTATTCGACTGTTACACCACGCAGTCCGCGTGGAAGGCTTTAGTGTAGCAGTATCCCGGATTCCAGAGGCTCCATAGCGCGGGCACAATTCGCCTACCTGCGGCCGATGGCGCGGGCTATAAACTGCACCGAGGAACGGGGCGCAAAGCACCAAGTACCGTGCATCCACTTACAAGGATGACGTACATGGGCACCATCATTGAACGCTTCACCAAGCGCAACGAGGCTCGCTTCCAGGCGAAGATTCGACTCACGGGCATGCCGATAACATCAAAGGTCTTCAGCAGCCGAGAGGAAGCGGAGACATGGATACGCGCCACGACGCCGGAACTACGGGCACGCTCCCGGGTGACGGCGCGAGAGCAAGCTCAGGCGAAGATGCTCAAAAAGTTCAGAGACCGCCCACGCATCGTGGCTGACCTCCTCCACCGCCGCCTAACTGATGAGACGGGCAGCAAGAAGGGAGCAGAGGCGGAGACTAATCACATCCGCAGCATCCTGAAGTACCCACTAGCCCGCATGCACTTGACGAACCTGACCCGCCATGACATCAATGAATGGCGGGACCAGAGATTGCAAGACGTTGCGCCGAGCACCGTCAATCGGGAACTGAACATCCTCAACGCAGTATTCAAGCTGGCGGTCTACGAATGGGATGTATCTCTCTGCAAGAGCGTGCTGGTGTCAGTACGACGCCCCAAGAACCCGCATGGCCGGGAGCGTCGTCTTCAGCCCGGAGAGGAAGAAGCTTTGCGGGCTGCTGGGGAAGCCGCAAGAAATCCCTTCGTGCTACCCATCTTGGACTTGGCCCTTGAGACGGCCATGCGTCGGAGTGAAATTCTCAACCTCGAATGGGAGCGGATCAACTTCCAGAACCGCGCTATCCAGTTGATCGACACGAAAAATGGCAAGCCGCGAGGCGTCCCGCTGTCGAAGCGAGCAATGGCGGCATTGGACTCGCTTCGGCGTGTCGCTGCCCGCCATCTTGGACGTGACGGGGAAATCGGCACCGGCCCAGTATTTCCCGGCCTCACCGTCAACGCCTTCAAACTAGCGTTTGATCGCACGGTGAAACGCGCCGAACTGAAGAACTTCCGCTTCCACGACTTGCGCCACGAGGCCACCAGCCGGCTTTTTGAGAAAGGGCTGTCCGAGATGCAAGTGGCGAAGATAACGGGCCATACCGACCCCCGAATGCTCGCCCGATACACACATTTGCGCGTAAAAGACCTAGCCGAACAGTTGGATTGACGCGGAGTTATGAAGCGCGGGGGAGCGTGAATCTGCACACGGGAAACGTCTCGCACCCCCAAAACGCCTTACCCTTGCCACTACGCTCAACCATCTTCGCCCCGCAAGCCGCGCATGTCGGCGTCCGGTAGTCCCCCTTAAATGCCTGCGCCAGCAGCGTTGCCTGCTTGTATTGGTCCAGCGCGCGAATCCGCTCAATGATCGCCGGGCCGTCAAGCAACTGGATACCGGCCCGCTCCGCCGACTCCTGCACCGGTCGCCCCACATAGCCAGACAGGGACCAGAACACGCCCCTGCGCACCTTGTGCTCATGCATTACGCCAGCCAATGCGCGAACCTCAACCACCTTAACTGGTTTGCTCCAAGCCTTGCATTGCACGACGGCAACCGGGGCGTCCAGCCCTGCTTTGTATAGCGTGGCGTCGATTCCGCCGTCCGGGCCATGCGGCACTGTCTTGACGGTGAACCCCATCGCCTCGTAGTAGCCGACACACAGCAACTCGAATCGCTTCCACTCCAGAATCTTGAGCGCGTCTAGTGTCCAGCCATTAAATTCCGGCTTCTCTGCTGGCGATACTGGTCGCTGGGAGGCGGTTGATTTATCGGGCGCCCTGGCTCGCTGCCTTGGCTCCGACGGAGTTGGCCTGGCCTGACGTGGCTGTCTTACAGATGAGCGCCGCTCTCTAGGCTCCGGCTGCTCCCGTGCGCTACCGTTGTTCTGCCGCCTCTCGCGGATGAACGACAACAGCCCCAAGAATGCGAACATCGTTGCTGGAACCCATGCCAGCGACTGGCTCATCATCACGATGCCCGCGAGGAAGGGATTCGATGCGAACGAAGCGGGCAAGGCCCAGCGAAAGACAATGTACGCGCCCACGGCCAGTGCTGCGGACACCCACCAAGGCGAATCCAACAATACGTCGCTCAGCGACGGCTCCTTTCTCCTACGTCCCATCGACCCGACCTCATTTATCGTTCTGTGTTCGTGCGAGGCGGCACTCGGGCCGAAGCCCGCGCCACCCCATCTACGAATCTAACCGAGAACGCCTTCCGCCTCGTTGCTCTCTCCCAACACCCCACCACCGATGGGTGCCGAGGAAAGAACGGCGAGCCGAGACAGCGCGAGGCCCGCCTATTCGCCATCGCAACAACTGACTGCGTCAATCAATGAGAATACCGGCCTTACGCATGGCTTGCTTTCGCTTCTCCTCGAATCCTTGCGGATCGAGGGTCGGGGATTTCGCAGACACCTCGGCCTTGCGCGTACCGCGCTCTTTGGTGAGGCGGGAGATTTCATCAGCCACAGGCTGAGGAAGGAGGTTCACAATTGTTGGCCCCAGCGTCGCGGCCTTCGTGGCGTCCTTCGGGAACATGAAGACGGTCAGCATGCCGTTGCCGACTTGCTGCCCGCTGCGAATCACGAAATCGTCGGGGCTGAAATTCGACATGTCGCCGCCTGCCGCCTTCACGCCAGCCGTAAGCTGTGCGTTGATGAGGTTCCGCACTGCCGTTTGGTACACCTCAGTGGACTGCACGCCTACGCCGGGAAGAATGCGGTTCACCGCCGCGTTGAGCGACCGGTCGCCTTGCACGTTGCGCTGTGCCGGGATGATCGTGCCGGGTAGCAAGTCCGCGTTCTTCAGCGTGTCCGCCAGTTTGATCTTTGTCGCCGTCTCCAGCGGCACGTTGTACGCGGTCGCATAGCGCACGGCATCCGGTGCCACAGACTTCTCCAGGTTCGCTACCGTCTCGTCCGTCAGCTTGTACCTCGACAGCATGCCTTGCCCGCCGAGGAACGGGACCAACTGCTTCAGCCAGCCGGGGTTCTCGGACTGGATGACCGAACGCACCTTCTTGCGCTCGTCCCCCGTAGGTGAAATGTCGGGGCGGCCCTTCTGCATCGCGGCGCGGAACTCCACAACCTCCTTCGGGTCGTTCAGGTCCGTGCCGCTGTTCAGGAAGCCGGCCACCTTCGCGGCCTTCTCTGCGCCGAGGTAGTTCACCAACGCCTCTGGCCCATTGTCGCCCGACTGATACAGCGCCCCCGCCCAGGCTAACGCCTGAATCTGCTCCTTCGTCGGCGCGGCACTGCCGCCCGTAAGAAAACCATTGATGCCGGTCTGAAGCATCTGCTCCAACTTCGGACTGCGCATGCTCTCGGCCACAGACACCTGCGCTGCGCGACGGAAGTAATTCGTGACGCGCGCGGGGTCGTTGCTTCCGACTTCGCGGTCGAACGCCTCGTTCATCGTGTCGGCCACGGCCTTACCGTCCAACTCCAGCCCCTTCAGCACGGAGTAGTTGCCCGTAGCGAAGGCTTGGCTGACTACGTTCGCCGAATCGACGTACTTGCCGTCTGCCGCCGCAGCGGACGCCGTGGCCTTCTGCATGGCCGCTTGGCCTGCAAGCCACTGCTTGTGCAGGGCCGCTCGCTTGGCGTTGTCGATAAGCGGTGCGCCTGCGCCAGTGCGCTGCGAGAACCTGTCGTTGTACTGGTCGATGTGCGCGTCCAGCTCACGTTCGGTCGTGATTCCCGATGAACCGTGAGCGAGCGTGAACTCGAAGCCCGCGAGGTTGTTCGTCAGACTCGTGATCGCGGGATTCTGATGCGCGTCCTTCATGACAAACTGAGGCATGTTCTCCTCAATCTGCTCGCGTACCTTCACGTTGATCTGGTTCCACAGCGGGCTGGCCTTGATCGCCTCGTAGTGGTCGAAATTGCCGTTCTGTAGCGAGGCGACAAGCGACTGCGCCATTCCACGGTTCCACGAATCCTGAGACTGCCCCGGAGCCGGCGCGGCGGCGGCCACGGCATTCGCGTAGGCGGCCTCCTTCTCAGCCGGGTCCCAGCCGGTGGAGTTCGCGTTGCGTTGCGCGCGCATGCCGTTGCCGATGGACAGGTTCAGGTTGGTCTGCTTCTCCAGCATGTCCTGCTGCTGCCACGCGAGGTGTTCCCGCATGTGGGTCTTCAGCATCGGACCCCACGATTCGGCCAGCTTCGACTGCACTGTGGCGTCCACGAGAGGATCGCCCGTGTTGCCCAGGTTCGTCGCCTGCTGCACGAGGAACTGCCTCACCTGATCGGGCGACTGCCGGCGCAGCGTGTCCATGTTGGACAGGAAGTCCGTCTCTGCCTGCTGGAGCGCAGTGGTTGCCGTCATGGCCTGTGCGCCACGCACCGTGGCCGAGGGGCCGAAGATGTTCATGTACCACGGGTCGTCTTTGACAACCTGCTGGAGCGTTTGCCCCTGAACCACCTTCGACATACCCTCGAAATACTGCCGCTTCTCCATGCGCTCAACGTAAGGCTTGAGCACACCGTCAGCCAGCTTGTTCACCGCTTCGAGCGAGCGCAGGCCCGTATCGGCGATACCGTTCCAATCGGTGGGCGCGAGTTGTGCACCTATTGCCTGGGGTACGGTCGTTGAGGCCGAGCCGTTGATCTGCGTGGCTGGGGCGCTTGTCTGCACTGCGTCCTGTAGAACTACTCCGCCGTCGGAGTTGAGAGCGAAAGAGTCGGGAACTGCCATTGTTAATCTCCTGTATTGGACGCGCTACTTGAGCGCGCCAAGAAATGAAAACCCCGACACGACGCCGGGGATTAGAGGTGAGTTGGGGGCCGCTACTGCGGTGCGTTGACTAGCCCCAAAACGGCTCGCAGGTATCGGTAACTAGCGAAACGAGGCCCAGGGGTGCGTTGTATTTCCCCGCAATTTCCTGTGTACTCATCCCCGCAAGCCTGTCCTCAATCATGGCGGCGTTCCGGGTTGCCGCTTGACTCAGCGACACACTCAGGTCCGCATCACGAATCGCCTTACTTCGTCGCGCTTCACGCGCTCGCACCGTCTGCGTCGTGGGCTTGTGGAAGCGGCGCGTCATTCAGCGGCCTCGTCGATTGGTTA
This sequence comes from Cupriavidus pauculus, assembly GCF_008801835.1. GTDB lineage: Bacteria > Pseudomonadota > Gammaproteobacteria > Burkholderiales > Burkholderiaceae > Cupriavidus > Cupriavidus pauculus. The sequence continues at coordinate 27,540 of NZ_VZOW01000017.1, forward strand.
CGTCAAGCGTGGGCCGTTCTGCGCTGGACTTGCGCCCCGGCGTCTTGCGAGCGGCCCATGTGGGCAGGTAGCCGGTCAGCTTCTCCGTAAGGCGGCGGTACTGGCCTACTGCGTTGCTATGCTGCGAGATGCGCTCGAAGTACTCGCGTTCGCTCGCGTCGTTTTCCAGCGGGTGTGTCTTTGTGTTGCTCATGCTCTTTGCCTTCAATCGATAGACCATCCAGCGCGGCGCAGCACCTCCACAAACATGGGATGCTGATGCAGTAACTGGAATAGTCGGGTTGGATGTATCGCCCGCAAGTCGGGGCATTTGAGGTCCGGGGGCTGGGTTATCTCCAGCCGTCCGTCCGGGTGCTCATGGGCAGTGATGTCGCCCTGAGTGATGCTATTGAATTCGCCGGCTCGTGTGCGCCGTCGTATGTCCTGCTGATCCAGCCAGCCGTCTCTACTGCGCTTCCCACCAACGTACCCGCGACCCGCTCGAATGGCATCCCATACCTCCGGCTTTCGGTAGCGCGTACTCCAGCACGTCCAGCAGGCCCGGTCATACACGCGCCGATGCGGACTGCCACAACGCGGGCATGGTGTCTCGCTCCAGAAGATGCCCCGACCGGCTACCAGCGCGTCAATCCGGGCTGGCTCGGTTCGCTTCCGTAGTTCATCAGCAAACGCCGTGTCTCGGATGGCAATCTCCCGAATGCGTTTGGTAAGTACGCGTGCTCGGGGCTGCTGGTGGTGCATCTGCCATCGGCGATCGTGCTTCCGGGTGCCTTGTCCCTTGGGCATGGCTCAGTGCAGACCGGATACGTACTTGCGCACGGTGCTCTCGTGCATACCGACCCGGCGCGCAACTTCCCGCTTGGAGATTCCCGGCTCCGCTGCAAGGATCGCTCGGGCCTTTTCCTTCCAATCAAGTCCTGCGTCCTTTGCGTCAAGGCGGACGTTAGCGCGGGCCACATCCGCCTCGGCGACGGCAAGACGTGCCTCCAGCGCGTCCATGCGAGCTTGCATCGCTCGCTTCTCGCGGGTGAACTGCGAGCCAGAGAACAGCAATTCGGCTAGACCCCGGTACGTGGCGTTCCTCAGGGCGGATTGATGAGTTTGCGTGAACATGTGGTTTCCCTTCAGGTCTTGGATAACAGGGTGCTGTTGCTGGGCCTTCAGCGACTTTCCCATTCGCTTGGGCTGCTTGCTATTTGCCACCCTGTCGGCCCACTCGGGCGAGTACCCCTGTTGCTCGGCGTACTCCCGGACCAGAGGATTCACAGTGGGCTTCGCCCCCAAGTCCACGGTGTCAAGGATGGTCTCTACGATGTAGTCGTGATCCTTCTGTGACGCGCGGTGCGTCCTGAGTCCTCGGGCGCTGCGCTCGCGGAAGTACCGCATACGCTCGGCGTGCTGCTGGGCATGGAACTGCTGCGGAGACATTCCACGTGCTCCGTCGCCTTCAAGATACTTCCGCACCTCCGCCTGCTTGCTGGGCGATACGCCATCAATAGAGATGGCCCCGCTCTGGACGAGTTTGCCAAGGGCAGCGATTTCCTTGGCGCGCTCTGCGTGTGCCTGAGCACTGTCTTTTACCTCGTTTATCATTTGATTGCCCTTGGTCAGGTACAAAGTACCTATTGAGGAGTCCACGAAAGAGTGCGTACCGAGTACGCAGCACGCCTAAGTCCAGACGGCACAACCCCGCCCCGTGAGGGATGGGTGTGTGTCTCAGTCAGAGGACGAAATAGACGTTGGGTGTTCGCCTCGGTGTAGCACCGATGGCGTTAGTTATCTTGTCGTAGGACGAAAAGGACGTCGGGTATTGTCTGTGTCGTGCAACGAAAAGATCGGCACATGTTCCAGCCCAAAAAAAGGGCCGGCTGATAGGCCAGCCCTTTGGGTACTACCGGCGCGGGCCGGTAGGTCAGGCGGGGATGAAGTGAGAAGCGTGGTGCCAGCCTTCGGTGTCGCCGCTGTCGTCCGTGATAACCAGAATCACGCATGCTCCGCGTTCAGTATCGAGCGCGCCGCCTTCAACGGCGTTCACCCGGTACGTCTTACCAAGCGTCAGCCAGTCTTCGGCGTCCTCCACGTCGATGCACAACACGGTGTCCCCGGCAGCGATGGCCGTCCGCGATTCCACCGTCAACTCGTGCAGCCCGTAGCGGTCGTCCGCCTCGTCATAGAAGCCGGCCAACATCGACGGCAGCAGTCCATGACCATCCGCGCTCATGCTGGCGATGAAGTCCCGTGCGCACTTGTCCCGCCAATCCCGCAGCGTGCTGCCCGATGGCATAGCCTTGCGTGCGGCAGGCCAGTACTTCGCGCCGAACTGGCCGAGGCCGTAGGCGGCATCGTGCTCGTCCTGGCTGTAGATGGGGGAGTTGGAATGCTGAGTGGTGTGGGTTACTGCGTGGCGCATGATGCGGCCTCCTATTGAGAGAGTGGAGGTCTGCCGCGCATCGGCCAAGATGGGGGCGGCGGACCGGAAGCGAGGTTGGCCGACCGGTCAATAGGAAACCGGCACACCCGAAGGTGTCCCCGCCCCGGCCCGCCATTGAAGGGGCGTGCTGAGGCAACGCACAAATGATAATGCCGCCCGTGGCGGAAGTGCGCCTATTGATCCCGAGCGGCCAAGCCCGTTCGCGTTTGTCTACGCGAGGACCGCATCCTAGGCTGGCTCCCGCATCCCTTTCAATAGCAATCGATGTACCACGCATGGGTACATTTCGAGGCAGCAGACACGGAGATTCCACGCGCCGTCACGCTGCGAGTATTCGGGGGTAATGAAGGAAACGGCTCTACTACGCGGGTTTCCGGGTAGGTGAAGTGAGGGAAATCCTCCGGCCCCTGGCAAAGTCCCAACCCGCTTGTGTCAACTATCGAACATTTTTGTAACAGCGGCAGCGCGTTGCACACAGCGGGGTGAGCGTCCTATCAATCTGTACGGGGTGGCCGCGCCCGGTCGCCCCCGTGCTTGCGCTTTCACGCCGCCGTAGCCGCAGGGCGAGCTATCCACGCTCCACTAGGTACGTAGTACCTATCGAAAAGTCCGAGAAAACAGTGCGTACTCGGTACGCGCGCTGCGCCAGACTGTTACCCCCTCACGGCTCGCTTCACAGTGCTCTCAGACGTGCCGAAGTGCCGGGCAGTCTCTGCAATGCTGGCCTTGTTCTGGGTGCGCCATGCTGCGATGGAAGCGGCGTCATGCTCCACTGGTCGCCCGAGGCTGGCCTTACCCCGATGTGTACGGCCTGTGGCTGCCAAACTGGCCCGCGCCACGGCTCGCCCTGCCTCTGTGCGTTCCCTAATGCGCTCTCGCTCCAACTCAGCCATCTGCGCCATGAGTGCCAACAGCAGACCACCCGCACCCGTTGCGCTTATCTGACCCAGCCCCCGGACTTCCACCATCACACCTTTGTCTAGGAGGACGCGCACGGTCTGCTGTACGTCGATGCTGTCCCGGCCAAGCCGGTCGATGGCGTACACGTGCAGGCTGTCACCCTTACGGATGAACTCAAGCAGCTTCGCAAAGCCGGGGCGCTTCGCCGCTTGTGTTGCCCCGGACACGCCCTCGTCCATGAACTCATGGTCAAAGCCCCCGCCTAGTGCAGCGCGCTGTGCCTCTATGGACTGGTCGGCGGTGGACACGCGGTAGTAGGCGATTCGGGTCATGGCTGCTCCATTGGGTCAGAAGATACACTGCATTCTGGCCCACAGAGCATTAAGCGTCAATCGTAACTTTTGACCCAAGCAGGAGAGGCCCGCCCGGCCCGGTTCATAACCGTGAACTTCTGGCCCACTGGATACCCGCCCTGCACCGGCTCGTTGCGCGGCCCTGCCACTCCGGCTGGGCGCGCTATGCATTTCATGCGGGCGCGGACGCGACGTGAATCATGCGCGCACCCGCATCAGTTCGCGGGCGCGTTCGGGAGGGTGCACACGGGGGGAATCGGCCTCGCGCGCGCCGTGTGTAGCCCCGCAAAAATGCCAATCAAAATTTTGGCCAACACCTTAATAACAGCTATACTAAGCAGCACTTCGATGCAAAACGAAGAAAAGATAGGGTCAAATCCGAGTCTCATGTCGATGGAGCGTCACTTGAATCTGCAAGTTGTCGAGCGTCCGATGAAGGACCAGCTTATCCAGTACATCGCGTCGCGGACGCCGGCCCTGTTCTTCCAACAAGTAGTGGAAGAAATTGAAACCGCGCACTTTGTGGCGCACCAAGCGGCCAGCACATACGAGGAACCTGAGCGTTTCAGGGTGCTGCCGCAGCTTCAGCACTACGGGTCAAACGCGGCGCTGCGCAAGGCTGCTGTGGTAGCGGGCATGGAGGCCGCCGCCCCGCACACGGAACCGAAAGGTGAGCGGTTCAGTCTCGTTGCTTGCGGGGAGATCCGTTTCGGGCAGATTTGTGTGCCCTTCAACAACTGCACTCCGCGGCCTGCCAAGCATCGCAATGCAATTGCAGCGGTCAATGGCCCCCTCGAACCGACGCAATCCGATCTCTTCAATGGTCTCAAGAATCCAATCCCCGAAGGTCTTGGCTGTCTAATAGTTGCGGTCCGGCAACATCGAGGACAACCCCAGTCAGTCCCGTTCAGTGTGATGGTAGGAGTGCCCTACTCAAATCTGCGCGACTGGCATTTGTTTGTACCGGTCTCGGAGATCATGGCCGCGTACCACCCCGCCGAGCAAATCGACGTACCCGACTTGGCATTCGGGAAGTTGAAACGCCGTATGGGCGATTCTGAAGGTTAATGATGCGTACAGGAGTAGCAGGCTTTCAGCCTGAACGCCTAACACAGGCCCGCCTTTGCAAAGGACTGACGCAGACCGCGTTGGCGGCGAAGGTCGGTCGGTCGTCGGGCACAGTTTCGAAGTGGGAGAAAGGAGATCAGGTTCCCGAGGCAGACGCCCTGGAACGGATAGCGGAGGAACTTTGCATGCCTAGCTCATGGTTCCTTGCCAAGGTGCCGGAGTACGGTGACAAAGTTTGCTTCTACAGGAGCACTGCCTCCGTTACGAAAGAAGCTCAAACGATCGCAGACATTCGACTGAAGTGGTTGAACGAAATCAGTCTGGTGCTGCAAGAATGGGTAGATTGGCCTGCCATAAATGTCCCGCGTCTCGGTGCGAACGACCATCTCAAGATCACCGACGCGGACATTGAACAGGCAGCGGCAGAGTGCCGCCGCATGTGGAATTTGGGGCTTGGCCCCATCTCGGATGTCGTGCTCGCAATGGAGAACGCTGGTGTTATCTGTGTGCGTGAAGAACTTGGTTTCACGCGCATGGACGGCGCGTCTCAATGGTTCGACACAGATGGGCGACCGTACGTATTCCTGGCGGCCGACAAGGCTAATGGTGTAAGGAGCCGATTCGATGCAGCGCACGAACTTGGCCACCTTGTCTTGCATCGCGACATCGACAACATCGAGTTCCAGACACGTTACCCCGAGATTGAACGCCAAGCGCATTTGTTTGCTGCGGCGTTCCTATTACCCGCTGAAACATTTGCGGCTGAATTGATCCGCCCCAGCTTGGATACCTTCGTCGCGCTGAAGGCCCGCTGGAAGGTGTCAATTGGTGCCATGATTATGCGGTGCAAACAACTCGACATCATTGACGAGGAGTACGCTGTGCGGCTGTGGAAGAACTACAGTGCTCGTGGCTGGCGTAAAGGTGAGCCTCTAGATGAGCGCGTAGGCTTTGAGCAGATTCGCTTGCTGCCCCGCACCGTCAACCTACTCCTCTCTGATGGCGGCTTAACTAAGGGCGGACTTCTGGACGCGATCGGCTTCGGCGCAGATGCTACTGAGCCACTGTGCAGCTTACCTTCAGGCTTCTTTAGCCAGCAATCAAGCGTGTCCTCTCTGGACGCTGTGCGGCTGAAGAGAGATGCTCCGCAGATCGAGCAGACTCGCCCCAGCGCAGGAGCGCAAGTAATCGCCTTTCCTCCGGCGAAGTAGCGCCGTGAGCGCGATGTCAATGCTGCCGATGGTGGTATGCCGACATCACGCTACGTACCCCATTTGAAAAGAAACCAACGATACGCAGATGAGTGAGAACAACAGTCAGAAAGTCTTTCGACAGATCAAAGAGATTATCGAAGACCCCTATGCAAATCGTGTCCGCGAGAAGCACCCGTCGCTGGCCGCCCGTTGGCCGGTGGTATCTGGATGCAATCTCCTGGTTGGTCAATTTTGCGGGTGGTTCATAATCATCTTCAAACATACAGGCTCAACCGCCATGCGCTTGCATGACGGCATGGGTGTCCTCACGCCGGAGATCGTCGGAGCGGCAACGATAACTGAAGAAAACAAGGAAGCCATCCGCCGCCGCTTGATCGAGATGCATCGTCTAACGCTTGAAGATGCGCTCGTCTTTTGCCCGCCGAGTGGATTCACGGATGAGGAATTCGAAGTAATGATGCGCCGGCACGAGATGGCGCTTGGATTGACACCAATGAAGATTTTTCTGAGCCATAAGTCGGCCGATAAGCCGCTTGTACGGCAATTCAAGCAGACGCTGGGCGAATTGGGCTTCGACCCCTGGCTGGATGAAGACGCGATGAACGCTGGCGCGGAACTTGAAAGATCGCTGCTTAAGGGCTTCTCGGATTCTTGCGCAGCCGTGTTCTTCATAACGCCCAACTATAGGGATGAGAACTATCTTGCGTCCGAAGTTGACTACGCAATTCAAGAAAAGCGCAAGAAGGGAGAGCAGTTCCAGATCATTACGTTGGTGTTCTCTGAAGATGGCAAAACAGGCGCTGTTCCTGAATTATTGCGTCGGTATGTGTACAAGGAACCCGCAAGTCAATTGCTTGCGTTCAACGAAGTCTTGAAGGCCTTGCCTCTTCGGGTCGGCTCGCCCTATTGGCGAAAGTAAAACGTCAAAATTCGGGAGTGTCGCCGCCAGGTGTCATTCCCGAAACGCCTGTGCCCGGAGAAACTCTCTCTATAACGCTTTGAGTTTCCCAATGCAGTCAGCCAAGAGCGGCGCCGGGAGGTCGCCACTGCCGTAGGCTCCCGAAGCTCCTTGCTCCGCATGACCAAGGATGGCATGCCGCACAACGTCGGCTACGCCAGCAATGCGAAGCATGTCCGCCATTCCGTGCCGCAGACTGTGAAACGTCAGCCGGCTATCCGCGATTTTCAGCTTTGCACGCAACAGTTTCCCGAACCACTTGCTTGTGCTGTCCGAAACCACTCCATACTTGTTTGGCTTCAGCCCAAAGATGGGGCCGGGTGGCAGCGTCGCAGCCCACTCAGCGAACGAGTTTAGGGACGGGTGCAAAGGCACCCAACGCCGCGAAGCAGCGTTCTTCAACGTCATTGGCACGCCCGGCATGTACTCGCCGTAATCGGTTAACTGAAGGCCGCAGAAGCCCTCCTTGTTCAGGATGTCATAAGTGCGAAGCTGGCAAAGCTCGTTGAGCCGCGCTCCCGTGAGATAGCCCAAGCGGGGAATCCAGAACTTCGCCGGCTCGGTGTCCCGATACTCGGCAGTCGCAGAGAGGATGGCAGTTACCTGCCTCGTTGAGAACGGCTGCCGCAGTTCCACTGCGCGAGTATCCGCAGGTAAGGCCATCCCCTCCGCAGGATTGCTTTCGATGAGGCCGCGATTGCGGCCCACTGTCAGAAGCAGACGGATGAAGCCGACCTTCTTGGTGACGGTCGAAGCGGTGTTACCCCGCTCCAGCCACCTATCCCGCATGGCAGCCACGGTCGCCCGCGTGATCGTTCCGATGTGGGGGTTGCCCACCTCGGATACTGCGCGAGCCACCGCGTCCGCAGTCTTGTCAGTGGGATTGTTCTCGCGCCGCCAGATGGGGATAAGGCAGGCCAGCGTGACCTTGTTCGACTTCGGCGCTCGCCGCTCGGCTGCGCCCTGCGTGCTCAGAGGCGCAGTCTGGTCCGGCGTTACAGCAATCCGCTCGGGAGGCACCGGCTCACCGCGCTTCAGGCTGAACTCGTCATCAAGCTGGACGGCAGCACGAAGCGCAAGGCGGGCCGCCATAGGACGATCTTTGGTGCGGAGGCTGTAGATGATCTCTCGCTTGCCGTAGATGGCAACGAGGTCAGCGGGGATTTTCTTGCGGAAGTAGTAGACGCCGTTTCGGCGGGTGATGTGCATCGCTGACTCTCCCTCGGTGTAAGTGACACGCGGAAGGTGCAGCGGTGTAAGACTGTCTCCTAGCGGATTCCCCAGCCCCCTCAAGGGCTGGGGTCCACATTCGCCATTACTGGCGGAGACGGAGGGATTCGAACCCTCGATCCAGGTTTTGGCCCGGATGCTCCCTTAGCAGGGGAGTGCCTTCGACCTCTCGGCCACGTCTCCCAAACTTGCGTTGTGCGAGGGAGCCGCACAACGAAGCGCGTATTCTAGCGAGGGTGCTGTAGCTGGTCAATGAAATTTCGATGACCGAGCGCAAAATCCACAACAATCCCGCCAGAAAAAAATCAGAGTCGGATCACGCCTGATCCAGCTCGAATACCTTGTGCAGCGCGCGCACGGCGAGCTCCATGTACTTCTCGTCGATCAGCACCGAGATCTTGATTTCGGACGTCGAGATCATCTGGATGTTGATGCCCTCTTCGGACAGCGTGCGGAACATCTTGCTGGCGATGCCGACGTGCGAACGCATGCCGACGCCCACCACCGATACCTTGGACACCTTCGGGTCGCCCGACACGCTGCCGGCGCCGATGTGCGACTTCACGCCGTCGTTCAGGATCGTCAGCGCGCGCTGGTATTCGCCGCGCGGCACGGTGAAGGTGAAGTCGGTCTTGCCGTCCACCGACTGGTTCTGGATGATCATGTCGACGTCGATGTTGGCGTCGGCGATCGGGCCCAGGATCTGGTAGGCGATGCCCGGCTTGTCCGGCACGCCCAGCACAGTGATCTTGGCTTCGTCACGGGCAAAGGCGATGCCAGAGATGACGGCTGCTTCCATATCAGACTCTTCCTCAAAAGTAATCAGCGTGCCCGAATGCATTTCCTGTTCGAGCGGCATCAGGGGGTCGGTCAGCGACGACAGCACGCGGGTCTTCACGCGGTACTTGCCGGCAAACTCCACCGAGCGGATCTGCAGCACCTTGGAGCCCAGGCTGGCCATTTCCAGCATTTCCTCGAAGGTGATCTTGTCCAGCCGGCGGGCGTCCTCGACCACGCGCGGATCGGTCGTGTACACGCCGTCCACGTCGGTGTAGATCAGGCATTCGTCAGCCTCGATGGCCGCGGCGATGGCAACTGCCGAGGTGTCCGAGCCGCCGCGCCCCAGCGTCGTGATGTTGCCTTCCTCGTCGATACCCTGGAAGCCGGTGATGACCACCACCTTGCCGGCGTCGAGATCGCCGCGGATGCGCTCGTCGTCGATCGACTGGATGCGCGCCTTGGTATAGGCCGAATCGGTCTTCACCGGAACCTGCCAGCCGGTATAGCTCACCGCATCGATGCCCTCGCCGTGCAGCGCGATGGCCAGCAGGGCCACACTGGCCTGCTCGCCGGTCGATGCCAGCATGTCGAGTTCGCGCGGGTCCGGCTGCGCGGAAATTTCCTTGGCAAGACCCAGCAGGCGATTGGTCTCGCCCGACATGGCCGAAGGCACCACAACAACGCGGTGACCGGCGCGATGCCACTTGGCTACGCGCTTGGCGACATTCTTGATGCGTTCCGTGGAACCCATCGAAGTGCCGCCGTATTTGTGAACGATGAGAGCCATCTTCTAGTCGACGCCGACGATTGTGCAAAGCCGAAGAAATTACACCAAGACTGGCTGCTGGTAAAGGCCGAAAGGGTCAAAATGGGCAAAAACGTGGCGGATTTGCTGTCATTTTTATGTGAAAAATACTCACATAAAAAAATAGATCTGTCCCTATTTTCCGTGGCCCGGCGGTTGCGGCGGCGCGGAATCGATGTGCGCGATCCACTCCACGCGCCAGCGCGGCGCATGCGATAAATCTGCCGGCCAGCGCCGATGCATGCCCAGTCCGGCCGCCAGCACAAGCGTCTGCTCCCGCCATAGCAGCGGCAGATGCGCGCGCCGCCACGCAGGGATGTCCGCCTCCTGGTAGGCCTGCTTGAGCGCTCGCGCCGGGCCGCCCGGACGCAGCACGATGCGCTCGCCCCCTGCCCTGCCCGTGAGCCTCAACGGTCCGCGCAACACGTCTTCGGGGACGCCGAAAGAGTCGTCGCGCGCGAAGTGCAGTTCGCCGTGCCATGCGGGCACCACGATGCGCGTCTCGCCGCGCCACTCGAACGAGAACGGCGCGGGCGACGCCACCGGCGCGGCCCGGCACGCCAGCACGCGATCGCGGAAACGGCGCAGTACCAGGCCGTCGTGCGCGATGGCAGGCTCGCCGCCGTGGTGCTCGATCAGTTGCGCACGCATCGCCGCCAGGCGCGCCGTCGATGGCGGCTGCACGCCAAGATCGCGCAGCCAGTGGCGCAGCACCGCATCGCCATGTTCGGCGGGCAAGGCGCGCAGACCGGCAAGGTCGAGTTCGGAAAAGGTGTCGGCGTCGCGCCCTGCGCGCACCAGCGCGGCCAGCGACTGCTGCGCCAGTGCGTCGAGCATGCCGGCCGCCTGCGCGAAATGCGCAGCCGCCTGCGCGACGTTATCGTGAAGTGCGGGGAACGCCTGCAGCAGCGCGGGCAGATGCGCGCGCAGCGCGTTGCGCGCGAAGCGGGTGTCGGCGTTGGAAGGATCGTCGATCCATTGCAGCCGGTTTTGCGCGCAATAGTCGTCGATTTGCGCGCGCGGAATGTCGATCCAGGGACGGAGCAGTTGCACATCGCCGCGTGCATCGAGCGGACGCCGTGCCGGCATGCCCGCCATGCCGGCCACGCCCGTGCCGCGAAACAAGCGCATCAGCACGGTTTCGATCTGGTCGTCGCGATGATGCGCGAACAGCAGCAGCCCGGCGCCATGTTCGCGACACATGCGCCCGAGGGCCTCGTAACGGGCGCGCCGCGCCGCCGCCTCGATGCCCTCTCCAGCAGCTGGCGCGACCGTCACGCGCGCGCTGGCCAGCGGCACCTGCCATCCATCGCACAGCGTCTGGCAAAACGCCGTCCAGGCGTCGGCCTGCGGCTGCAGGCCGTGATGCACGTGCAGCGCCACCAGTCGCGCCGCCGGCCAGCCCTCGCGCAGCGCGGCGCGCGTGGCGTGGAGCAAGGCTACGGAATCGCGTCCGCCGGACAACGCCACCGCAATCGCCGCCGGCGCCGACGCGCCAGAAACAACAAAGGCCGCACCGGCCTGCAGAGCCTGTGCGACCTTTGCGGTCAGTTGCGCGAGCGTATCGGGCGCGGAACCTGCGGCGCTCACATCATTCCTGCGCGCCGGTTTCCTTGAACTTGCCATACGCCATCAGCCGTTCGTGACGGCGCGCCTGCAGTTCCTTGACGCTCATGCCCTGGAACTGACGCAGCGATTCCGCCAGCGTGCGCTTCAACATCGTGGCCATCGCCTTCGGATCGCGGTGCGCGCCACCGAGCGGCTCGTTCACGATCTTGTCGATCAGACCCAGCGCCTTCAGACGATGCGCAGTCAGGCCCAGCGCTTCGGCGGCTTCGGGGGCCTTCTCGGCGGTCTTCCACAGGATCGACGCGCAACCTTCCGGCGAGATCACCGCGTAGGTGGCGAACTGCAGCATCTGCACGACGTCGCCCACGGCGATTGCCAGGGCGCCGCCCGAGCCGCCTTCACCAATGATGGTGGCGATCAGCGGCACCTTCAGTCCGGCCATCACGTAGAGGTTGTGGCCGATGGCTTCCGACTGGCCACGCTCTTCTGCGTCGATGCCGGGGAATGCGCCGGGCGTATCGACAAACGTGAAGATCGGCAGGCCGAACTTGTCGGCCAGCTCCATCAGGCGCTTTGCCTTGCGATAGCCCTCGGGCTTGGACATGCCGAAGTTGCGCAGCGCGCGTTCCTTCGTGTCGCGGCCCTTCTGGTGGCCGATCACCATGCACGCCTGGCCATTGAAGCGCGCCAGGCCGCCCACGATCGAAAGATCGTCGGCAAAGGCGCGATCGCCATGCAGTTCATGGAAGTCGGTAAAGATCTCGCGCACATAGTCCAGCGTGTAAGGACGCTGCGGGTGACGCGCGATCTGCGCAACCTGCCACGGGGTCAGGCTGGCGTAGATATCCTTGGTCAGCTGCTGGCTCTTGCCGGCCAGCCGCGAAATCTCTTCGGAAATGTCGACAGCCGAATCGTCCTGCACAAAACGCAGTTCTTCGATTTTTGCCTCGAGCTCGGCAATCGGCTGCTCGAAATCCAGGAAGGTGGTTTTCATAAAGACGCGGACCTGTCTGTGAAGGGGCGCATTCTACCGGAAAATATTCAGGTTTCCGCCACCCATTAAGTTGATTACAGCGCACTTAGAACGGAAATCAACACTGTTTTTGCTTCCAAACACCCTGCTACGTCACTAATACGTCACTGGCAAGGGATCGAGGCTGCGCCACATGTACCAAGTGGCAACCGTTCGCCAGGGTTCCCAGTTGGCGGCCACCTCGCGCGCCTCGCTACGGGTCACGGGCTCGCCGCTGAAGTAGTTGGCGGAAATCGCGTTGATCAGCCCGACATCGTCGAGCGGCAGCACGTTCGGCCGCATCAGATTGAACATCAGGAACATCTCCGCCGTCCACCGGCCAATGCCGCGGATCTGGGTGAGTTCCGCAATCACGGCCTCGTCGTCCATGCCGGACCACTCATTGACATGGACGCTGCCGGCCTTGAAATGTTCAGCGAGATCGGTGATGTACTCGGCCTTGCGCTTGGACAGGCCGCAGCCGGCCAGTTGGTCGGTGCCGGCCTTCAGAAACTGCGCCGGCGTCAGCCGTGGACAGAGCGTCACCAGGCGCTCCCAGACCGACTGGGCTGCCTTGACGGAAATCTGCTGGCCGACGATCGAACGCGCCAGCGTGACGAATGGGTCGCCGCGCGACACGAGGTGCGCCGGGCCGTACGTCGGGATCATCTTGCGCAGGATGCGGTCGCGCTTCATCAGGTCCGCGCAGGCTTCGTCCCAATAGGCGGGACGCACGGCGTCGACCACGGTCTCGACCGGCAGCGGCACGGCGCTGGCTTCCGGCAGTTCGGGCTTGCGGCCCTTGCCGGCGCCGGCCCTGGCAGGAGCAGCCGCCTTGGCAGCGACCTTTGCCGCGGATTTGGCGGACACCTTCGGCGCCTGCTTTGCCGCCGTCTTGCCCGCTGGCCTGGGGCCGGCGGCGGCAGTTTTCGGCTTGCGCGCGACAGCGTTCAAGCACGCCTCCATTCGGTGACGCCGCCCGGTTTGTCTTCCAGCACGACGCCCGATTCGAGCAGTTCGGCGCGGATGCGGTCAGCCTGCGCGAAATCGCGTTCCGCCTTGGCGGCCTTGCGCGCGGCGATCTTCGCCTCGATGTCGTCCGCCGACAGGCCATCGGCCATCTTGCCGCCTTGCAGAAACGTGTGCGGATCGCGCTCGAGCAGGCCCAGCGTGCCGGCCAGCGCCTTGAGCTGATGCGCGGACGCCAGCGACCCGGTGCGGTTCACTTCGCTGGCCAGGTCGAACAGCACCGACACCGCGATCGGCGTATTGAAATCGTCGCTCATCGCCTCGGCAAAACGCCTGGCGTGAGGCTCGTCCCAATCGACCGCGCAGCCGCCGGGCTGGGTTTCCTTCAGCGCCGTGTACAGGCGCGTCAGCGCATGTCGAGCGTCGTCGAGATGCGCATCGCTGTAGTTCAGCGGGCTGCGGTAGTGCGCGCGCAGGATGAAAAAGCGCACGACTTCCGCATCGTATTGCTTGAGCACTTCGCGGATCGTGAAAAAATTGCCGAGCGATTTCGACATCTTTTCGTCGTTGATGCGCACGAAGCCGTTGTGCATCCAGACATTGACGAACGGCTTGCCGCTGGCGCCTTCCGATTGCGCGATCTCGTTCTCGTGATGCGGAAACTGCAGGTCCGCGCCGCCGCCGTGGATGTCGAAATGTTCGCCCAGCAGCGTGCAGCTCATGGCGGAGCATTCAATATGCCAGCCGGGACGGCCGCTGCCCCACTTCGAATCCCACTTCGATTCCGGCGGCTCGTTTTCCTTGGCCGATTTCCAGAGCACGAAGTCGAGCGGATCCTGCTTGGCGTCGTTGGCACTCACGCGTTCGCCGGCGCGCAAGTCTTCCAGCGACTTGCCGGACAGCTTGCCGTAGCCGGCAAACTTGCGCACCGAATAATTCACGTCGCCATCGGGCGCATGATAGGCCAGTCCCTTGGCTTCGAGCTTTTCGATGATGTTGAGCATTTGCGGCACGTACTCGGTGGCGCGCGGCTCGTAGTCGGGGCGGATGATATTGAGCGCCGCCGCATCCTCATGCATGAACTGGATGAAGCGCGTGGTCAACTGGCCGATCGTCTCGCCGTTTTCTGCGGCGCGACGGATGATCTTGTCGTCGATATCGGTAATGTTCTGCACGTACGTCACATCGTAGCCAGCCGCGCGCAGCCAGCGATGCACCATGTCGAACACCACCATCACGCGCGCATGCCCGACGTGACAGTAGTCGTACACGGTCATGCCGCACACATACATGCGTACCTTGCCGGGTTCGATGGGCACGAAAGGCTGCTTTTCACGCGCAAGCGTGTTGTAGATGTTCAGTTGCTGCATGTAGCGATGTGATTGGATGACGATGCCGGACGCGCGCGAGACGTCGCGCGGGCCCCATATCTTACCGGAAGCTTTCTGGTCCGGCCTGATGCGCAACCGCCATTGCCGGGGACAGACCGTGCGGCCGCTGCTGCACGCCCTGCCGCTTTGCTAGAATGCCGCGGAGTATAACGGACCGCCCTTACATGAGCCTGCTTCTGCCCATCCCGACCATTGCCTCTGCCCGTCGCGGCGGAACCCTTTCCGCGCTGACGTGCTCGCTGGCGATGGCGGCGGCCCTGCTTGCCGCGCCGGCGCTGGCGCAGAACGGCCCGCTGTCGCTGTCCGCGCCCCCCGCGCCGCCGTCTGGACCGATCTCGTCGGACCCGGGCATGGCGCCGGCCCAGAAGGCCGTGAACGAGAAGCGATATAGCGACGCGATCGCGGCCTTCGACAAGGTGCTGGCCAGCAACCCGCGCAATGCCCAGGCGCGATTCCAGCGCGCGTGGGCGATGGCCAAGCTCGGCCGCGACGACGACGCGATCCAGGCTTTCGCCGAAATGGCGCAGGATTTCCCCGAGTTGCCGGAGCCCCACAACAACCTGGCGCTGCTGTACGCCAAGCGCGGCGACCTGAAGCGCGCCGAGGCCGAACTGCTGCTGGCCATCGACGCCAAGCCCGACTACGCCATCGCGTACAGCAACCTTGGCGACGTGTACCGCCGCCTGGCCGAACAGGCCTACGGCAACGCGGTGCGCCGCAATCCGGGCGACGGCCGCGCGGCGGCAAGCCTGCGCCAGCTGCAGGGCTCGCAGAACGCCGACGCGCCTGCCGCAACGCCAGAGACACGCAAGGCCCCGGCCAGCGCGCCGCGGGCGCGCTAGGCTCGTTTCGCTTCGTCTGCCCGCCCGTTTTGGCGCACCCCGGTGCGTCGTTCGCGGCGACAAGGCGGCACCCCGATCTGCCTCACCTGAATCACGGAGTCCAGACATGACCCTTTCCCGTCGCATCGTCCTGGCCGGCCTGATGGCCGCCACCACCCTGGCCCCGCTGGCCGCCCTGGCGCAGGCCGCGAGCCCCGCCGCGGCCGCGGCGAAGACCGAGCGCGTGCAGTTCGCCACCACCGCCGGCAAGTTCACCATCGAGGTCTATCCCGACGCCGCGCCGAAGACCGTCGCCAACTTCATGGAATATGTGAAGAGCGGGTTCTATTCCGGCACCATCTTCCATCGTGTGATCAATGGATTCATGGTGCAGGGCGGCGGCTACGACCGCGACATGAAGGAAAAACCTACCCGCGCGCCGATTCCGCTGGAAGCCCAGAACGGCCTGAAGAACAAGGCGGGCACCGTCGCCATGGCGCGCACGTCGAATCCGAACTCCGCCACCGCGCAGTTCTTCGTCAATGTGGTGGATAATCCGAACCTCGACTACCCGCAGCCCGATGGCAACGGTTATGCCGTCTTCGGCAAAGTGGTGGAAGGCATGGACACGATCGACAAGATCAAGACCACGCCGACCACGGCGTACGGCGCCATGCGCAACGTGCCCGCCGCGCCGATCGTGATCGAGTCCGCCACGGTCGTCACCAAGTAAGCACCCGCGCCTGGCGCGCGGCAATCACCGTCACCGCACAGAGGTAACCATGAGCAAGGTACAACTCCAAACGACGCAAGGCGTCATCACCATCGAACTGGACGCCGAAAAGGCGCCCAAGACCGTGGAGAATTTTCTGTCGTACGTGCGCAAGGGCCACTATGACAACACCGTCTTTCACCGCGTGATCAAGAACTTCATGATCCAGGGCGGCGGCTTCGAGCCGGGCATGAAGCAGAAGGACACCGATGCGCCGATCGAGAACGAAGCCGGCAACGGCCTGAAGAACGATCGCTACACCGTTGCCATGGCGCGCACCAACGCGCCGCACTCGGCCACGGCCCAGTTCTTCATTAACGTGGTCGACAACGACTTCCTGAACTTCAGCTCGCCCACGCCGCAGGGCTTCGGCTACGCCGTGTTCGGCAAGGTCGTGGAAGGCACCGAGGTGGTCGACGCCATCAAGGGCGTGCGCACCGGCAGCTCGGGCTTCCACCAGGACGTGCCGCTGGAAGACGTGGTGATCGAGAAGGCAACGATCGTCGAGTAAATCGACTCCCTCGTTCCGACCGGACCGCGGCATGCCGCTCAAGGTGAACGTAGCCATCCGACGCGCATGACCGCATCCACCCGCACGCCGGCGGACGCACCGATCGCGGTGCCTTCGCCGGCGTGGTTCATTTCCGACCTGCACCTGACGCCGGGCATGCCGCGCACGCTCGCGGCGTTCCAGCGCGTGCTGGACCTGGCCCGCGTGCAGGCGCGGGCGCTGTTCATACTCGGGGATTTCTTCGAATTCTGGGTCGGCGACGAAGAGACCGACACCCCGTTTGCCGCAGACGTGGCAGCCGCGTTGCGTGCGCTGTCCGCTTCCGGCGTGGCCGTCTACCTGATGCACGGCAATCGCGATTTCCTGATCGGCCAGCGCTTTGCGGCCGCCGCCGGCGCCACGCTGCTGCCCGACCCGACCGTCATTGTCTGCGCCGGCCAGCGCATCGTGCTCAGCCACGGCGACATGCTGTGCACCGACGACGCGCGCTATATGCGCTTTCGCCGCTGGACGCGCAAGCGCTGGGTGCAGCGGCTATTCCTGCTGCTGCCGCTTGCGGCCCGGCAGGCCATCGCGCGGCGCCTGCGCGCCGACAGCGAAGCCGGGCGCGCCCGCCACGACAAGGACGCCGCCCCGCCCACCTACGGCGACGCCGCGCCTGGCGAGGTCGATGCCCTGCTGGCCGCACACGAAGCGCCGATCCTGATTCATGGCCACACGCATCGGCCCGCACGCCACCAGCACGCGGGCGGCGTGCGCTGGGTGCTGACCGATTGGGATCTGGATGGCCATCATCCCCGGGCCGCGGTGCTGGTGCTCGACGCCGACGGATTCAGCGTGCTGCCGCAGACGGCAAACACGGCGCAGGCGGACTAACAGCCATGCGCATCCGCGGGCCTGCAGCACCGCGCCGCACGGCGTGCCAGTCGGTCACTTCATCAGCTTGCGCAGCTCGCTTGCGTCGAAACGATCGTTCGGGGTGTTCTCGAGATGTTCGCCGAGGCGGTCGAGCGCGGCCAGCACGGCCTCGATGCGGTCATGCTGTTTGGCCGCGTTGTCGATCAGGCTCTTGAGCGCCAGCGACACGGGATCGTCGGCATTCGGCGTAATGCCGTAGGCAGAGAATTCCTGCTTGGCGGCCTGCTGGGTCGCCGGCGCATCGGGCATGATGATGCGCGCCGGGATTCCCACGGCGGTGGCGCCCGGCGGCACCGGCTTGAGCACCACGGCGTTCGATCCCACGCGCGCGCCTTCGCCCACTTCGAATCCGCCCAGCACCTTCGCCCCGGCGCTGACCACCACGCCTGCGCCCAGCGTGGGATGGCGCTTCTGGCCCTTGTAGAGCGACGTGCCGCCCAGCGTCACGCCCTGATAGATGGTGCAGTCGTCGCCAATCTCGGCGGTCTCGCCGATCACCACGCCCATGCCGTGATCGATGAACACGCGACGTCCGAGTTTGACCGCGGGATGAATCTCGATGCCGGTCAGCCAGCGCGACCAATGCGAGATCCAGCGCCCCAACCAGTGAAATCCGGCGCGCCAGCACGCATTGGCCACGCGATGAAAGATCACGGCATGCAAGCCGGGATAGCACGTCAGCACTTCGAGGCGGCTGCGGGCGGCGGGGTCGCGCCGCATGATGGCGTCGATATCTTCCTTCAGGCGAGTGAACATCTTTGTCGTGTCGTGTTGCCATGCCTTGAGCGCCGTTGGCACGCGGAGCATGCGAACGGTCGCCGGCGCGGTCATAAGCCGGTCATGCGCGGGTTGCTGGATCTGGGGGACAGCCGGGGCGCGTGCGAGCAGGGAGTGTAAGAGATTTATGCGCCTGCCGCCGGCCATGTGGCCATCAGGGCTTTTCGGAACGCCGCGGCTTCAACATCGCGCCAGACGCCGTGCGCAGCCATGCGCGCCCCGCCCGCCGCGTGCTGCGGGGTCGGAGCCGACCTGTCTGGAACCTGCCTGAATCGAAATCACGGATCAGCCTTTATCGTTGCCGATTATCCGGGGCTCGTCGTGGCCACCATCGTCGTCACCGGCGCCTTTGCCATCGTGCGGCGCGCGCGCCAGCAGCATGCACTTGGCCACGCCGCGCAGAATGTTGACCTCCTCGCGCTCGAGGCCCGCGCGCGCAAACATGCGCCGCAGCCGCGGCATCAGCTTGCGCGGATTGGCGGGATCGAGGAAGCCGATCGCCGCCAGCCCGGCCTGCAGATGACCGAACATCGATTCGATCTGTTCCGCCGTGGCCGGCTCGCCAGCATAGCCGATATTGGGCAGGCCGTCCGACGCGGCACCCGGCGCTTCCTGGGCCTCCAGCAACGCCAGCCGCATCTCGTAGGCGATCAGTTGCACGGCCTGCGCCAGGTTCAGCGACGCGTAGGCCGGATTGGCCGGGATATGGGTCACCGCCGAGCAGCGCAGCACCGCATCGTTGGGCAGGCCGTAGCGCTCGTTGCCGAACACGAAGGCGATTTCCGCGGCGCGGTCGGCGACCAGCATCTTGCGCGCCTGCGCCGCAGCCATGCGCGGCAGCAGGCGCGGCGGGCCAAATTCGCGCTGCCGCGCGGTCATCGCCACGGCAAACGCGGTGCCCGCCAGCGCGGTCTCGAGCGAATCGACGATGCGCGCGCCAGCGAGCACGTCGTCGGCGCCACTGGCCATGGCGACGGCGTCCGGATGCGACTGCACGTCGGGCTCGCGCGGCGAGATCAGCACCAGGCTGCCCGGCACATCGCCGAAACCCATCGTCTTCATGGCGCGCGCCACCGAGCCGACGTTGCCGGGATGGCTGGTCTCGACCAGCACCACGCGGACACGCGAAAAAATGTCCGACGGATCACTCGAAACGGCCGGCGCCGGCGGCTGGCCTGGCTGGGAATTCAATGCTTCAGTCATTCGGGTAGGGTCCGTCCGCAACGATGCGCAAGCGTCGACTCGTGCGACGGGCCGGGTTCCTATACAATGCAGCCTTCAAATTGCGGCGCGGCGCCTTGACTGGCGACGCGCCTCGTTCTTCTACAATCCGTTGTGTTGTTCGGCCGATGCCGGGCAGATCGTGCGCATACGCCATGCCTGGCGCTGCTTTGCGCCGAGACGCGCCCCATCCGCCGCCTGGAGAGATTCATGCATCCGATGCTCAATATCGCCGTCAAGGCGGCCCGCAAGGCGGGTTCCATCATCAACCGCGCGTCCATCGACGTCGATCTGGTGCGCGTTTCGCGCAAACAACACAACGATTTCGTGACCGAGGTCGATCGCGCCGCCGAGGCGAACATCATCGAGGTCATCCGCACCGCCTACCCCGAGCACGCCATTCTAGCGGAAGAGTCCGGCCAGTCCTGGGCCGAGGGCGAAGAGCAGAACGAATACACCTGGGTGATCGATCCGCTGGACGGCACCACCAACTTCATTCACGGCTTTCCGCAATATGCAGTGTCGATCGGCCTGCTGCACAAGGGCGTGCCCTCGCAGGCCGTGGTCTATGACCCGACCCGCGACGAGCTGTTCACCGCCAGCAAGGGCGCCGGCGCGTTTTTGAACAACCGCCGCATCCGCGTGACGCGCCGCGACAAGCTGGCCGATTGCCTGATCGGCACCGGCTTTCCGTTCCGCGATCTCGAAGGCGTCGAGGAATACCTGGAGATGTTCGCGCTGATGACGCGCAGCTGCGCCGGTCTGCGCCGCCCGGGCGCGGCCGCGCTGGATCTGGCCTACGTGGCGTGCGGCCGTCTCGACGGTTTCTTCGAGCGCGGCCTGAAGCCGTGGGACATGGCGGCCGGCATGCTGCTGATCACCGAAGCCGGCGGCCTGGTCGGCAACTACGCGGGCGAATCGCGCCAGATGGAACAGGGCGAGGTGCTCGCCGGCAATCCGAAGGCGTTCGCCCAGATGGTGCGTCTGCTGTCGCCCTATTCGCTGGACAACGCCAAACCGGCGGCCAAGCCGCTCGCCGAGTAATCGAGTCACGGCGCATCCTTGCGGGCAGCGGCACGGCTGCCCGTGCGCCACGGTCCAGACCAGCAAAAGCGCACTCGGTGCAATGCCGACGATCGTCGCCAAGAAGGTCAGTGCGATCCACGCAAACTCGCTGAAAACGCCGCCCCGCGCGCGACATTCCCCGCCAGCCCGCTGCCGCTGACCGATTTCAAACACGGCGCGTCCGAGTGGCAAACCCGCCCCGCCGTCGACGCAACATCCCCGGCACCGGTCCAGAATCCAAAAAAAAGCGAAGAATCTCATTCGAGAATGAGACTCGGGGATCGGTCGGCGGTCGTGGGCTGGCAGTAAAATGCCGCTTTGCGTCGCGGCCCGGCCGGGAGCGCTGCCGGCACAGCCGCAGCGCCCGGCCAGGATCCGCGGCTACCGATATATCGGCAACCCCATTCGGGGCGTTGCCCGCGAGGAATGCATGTCCGCAGAAACCCTTTCCAATCCCGCCGCGCCAGCGGATGAACCGCTCGACAACGCCGACGGCGCGTTTTCCGCCGCCGCGCTGGCGGCCGCCGAAGGCGCCGACAACGGCACGAGCGGCCCGCGCGGCACGAAGTCCACCAAGGCAGACAAGGCGGACAAGGCCGACAAGCAGACGCCAATGATGCAGCAATACATGCGCATCAAAGCGGACCACCCGGACACGCTGCTGTTCTACCGGATGGGCGACTTCTACGAACTGTTCCACGACGACGCCGAGAAGGCTGCCCGGCTGCTCGACATCACGCTGACCGCGCGCGGCCAGTCGGGCGGCGTGCCGATCCGCATGGCGGGCATCCCGTTTCATTCGGTCGACCAGTACCTCGCCCGGCTGGTCAAGCTTGGCGAATCGGTGGCCATCTGCGAACAGATTGGCGACCCGGCAACCAGCAAGGGGCCGGTGGAACGCAAGGTCGTGCGCATCGTCACGCCCGGCACGCTGACCGACGCCGCGCTGTTGCCCGACAAGGTCGACACCTACCTGATGGCCGTGCATCAGCAGACCACGCGGCGCGGTGTCGGCAAAACCGGCCTGGCATGGCTGAATCTGGCCAGCGGCGAACTGCGCCTGATGGAGTGCGAAGCCGGCGTTCTCGCACGGGAGCTCGAGCGCGTGCGCCCGGCCGAGCTGCTGTATGCGGACGGCATCGAGCTGCCCGCGCTGACCTGCGCCCGCACGCGGCTGCCGGAATGGCACTTCGACCAGGAAGCCGGCACGCGCCGTCTGCGCGAGCAGATCGGCGTAGCCAGCCTGGAGCCGTTCGGCTGCACCGGGCTGGGCGCGGCGCTCGGCGCGGCCGGCGCGCTGCTGAACTACGCGGCGACCACGCAGGGACAATCGCTGCGCCATGTACAAGGCGTGATCGTCGAGCGCGAGTCCGAGTTCGTGGGGCTCGACAGCGCCACGCGTCGCAACCTGGAACTGACCGAGACGCTGCGCGGCGGCGAATCCCCTACCCTGTTCTCGTTGCTGGACACCTGCTCGACCACCATGGGCAGCCGTGCGCTGCGTCACTGGCTGCATCATCCGCTGCGCGACCCGGCGTTGCCGCGCGCACGACAACAGGCAATCGGCACGCTGATCGCCCAGGGCCCGGACACCGTACGCACGGCGCTGCGCAAGCTTTCCGATGTGGAACGCATCACGGCCCGGCTGGCGCTGCTGTCGGCGCGCCCCAGGGATCTTTCGTCGTTGCGCGACACATTGCGCGCGCTGCCAGCGGTGCAGGGTTGCATCACCAACGCCGAAGAATCGGCATTGCTGGCGCAGACGCTGGAAGAACTCGAAATACCGAAGGACTGCCTGGACCTGCTGATCCGCGCCGTGGCCGAGGAACCGTCGACCGTGATCCGCGATGGCGGCGTCATCGCGCGAGGCTACGATGCCGATCTCGACGAACTGCGCGACATTTCCGAAAACTGCGGGCAGTTCCTCATCGATCTCGAAACACGCGAGCGCGAACGCACCGGCATCGCGAACCTGCGCGTCGAATACAACCGCGTGCATGGCTTCTACATCGAAGTCACCAATGGGCAGGCCGACAAGGTGCCGGACGACTACCGTCGCCGCCAGACGCTCAAGAACGCCGAGCGCTACATCACGCCTGAACTGAAAGCCTTCGAGGACAAGGCGCTGTCCGCGCAGGACCGCGCATTGGCGCGCGAGAAGCAGTTGTACGAGGCATTGCTGCAAGCGCTGTTGCCGCATATTGGCAGCCTGCGCCGGGTGGCGGGCGCGCTGGCGCGCCTCGATGTACTGGCTACGCTGGCCGAGCGCGCGCAGACGCTTGACTGGACCCAGCCGGAACGGGTGAGCGAAAACGTCATCGACATTTCACAGGGCCGTCACCCGGTGGTCGAAGGCCAGCTCGCCGCGGAATCGGTCGCGTTCATCGCCAACGACTGCCATCTGACAGAAGCGCGCAAGCTGCTGCTGATCACCGGCCCCAACATGGGCGGTAAATCGACGTTCATGCGCCAGACCGCGCTGATCGTGCTGCTGGCGTGTGTCGGCGCGTGGGTGCCGGCTCGTCACGCGATCATCGGCCCGGTGGATCGCATCTTCACGCGGATTGGCGCGGCCGACGATCTGGCCGGCGGTCGTTCCACGTTCATGGTCGAGATGACCGAGGCCGCCGGCATTCTCCACAACGCCACGCCGTCGAGCCTGGTGCTGATGGATGAAATCGGCCGCGGCACTTCCACGTTCGACGGCCTTGCACTGGCTTGGGCCATCGCGCGGCATCTGCTGTCGCACAATCGCAGCCACACGCTTTTCGCCACGCACTACTTCGAACTGACACAACTGCCACAGGAATTTCCGCAAGCGGCCAATGTGCACTTGTCGGCGGTGGAGCACGGCGACGGCATCGTTTTCCTGCACGCCGTCCAGGACGGACCGGCCAGCCAGAGCTATGGCTTGCAGGTCGCGCAACTGGCGGGCGTTCCGCAGCCGGTGATACGTGCCGCGCGCAAGCATCTGGCATGGCTGGAACAGCAATCGGCCGACGCGACGCCGACGCCCCAGATGGATCTGTTCGCCGCGCCAGCCGCGCCGCCCGACGAGGACATCGACGACGTAGCCGGCGGCACCGCCGATCACCGCCTGTCGGCGGAACAGGCCGCCGCTTTCGAAGCATTGGCCGATCTCGACCCGGACAGCCTGTCGCCTCGCGATGCGCTCGACGCGTTGTACCGGCTCAAGGCGCTGGCGGAGACCGCGCGCAAGGTATGAGCGCCCGGCATCCGGTCCCGCAGGCCGTCGTCATGGCGGTCTTCCTGGCCTGCGCCGCAGCGGCTGCGGCGCCCGTTTTCGCTGCGCGCGCCAGCAAAGTGGCACCGCCGGCCAAGGCAGCCGCGCCGATCACCCGGCTGGCGCTGATTGCCGACGTGCCCCAATGGCCGGCGGCCGAGGACCAGATGACCGCGCTGTTCGATTCGATAAATGCGCAGCAAGTGTCGCTGATCGTGCATGCCGGCGGCATCAAGGGCGATACGGAATCTTGCGGCGACGCGGTGCTGGGCGCGCGCCTGCGCGTGCTCGATGACTCGCCGTTACCGCTGCTCTACGTTCCAGGCGAGACCGACTGGGCGGAATGCCAGAAACCGATCAATGGCCGATTCGATGCGGTGGAACGGCTGAACCGGCTGCGCGAGTTGTTCTTCCCGATCGACAACACGCTGGGGCGGCGCACCTTGCCCGTGGTGCGCCAGTCGGACCAGGCGATGTTCCGGAGCTTTCGCGAGAACGTTCGCTTGGTCATCGGCGATGTGCTCGTGGTGGGGTTGAATCTACCCGGCGACAACAATCACTATCGCAGCGAAGGCGGCCGCAACGGCGAATTCGAAGACCGCCGCGAAGCCAATCGCCAATGGCTGAGCCGCGCATTCTCGGTGGCGGCGCAGCGCGATTTACCTGGCATCGTCGTGATTGCGCATGCCGATCCGCTGTTTGGCAACGGGTGGGAAAAATACGGCAAGCCTTCGTTGCTCGACGGCTTTCTGCGCAGGAAGTCGCGCGATGGATACCTGGAGTTCAAACGGCAACTGCGGGAACTGGCGACGAAGTATGCGGGGCAGGTATTGCTCGTCCATGCCAGCGACAACGGTTTCAGCGTCGACAAACCCCTGCGCGATGCGTCGGGAAAGGTCGTCAACAATTTCACACGTGTCGCGTTGCCGATTGGCACGCCATCGCGCTGGACCGAACTGGTCATCACGCCGGACACACGATCCGTCTTTCAGGTGGAACTGCAGGATGCGCCGGGAGCAAAATAGCCGGAGCGTCACGGCCGCTTGCCGTATGACATTCGCCGTATGACACTCGCCGTTTGACACTCGCTCAATGACGTCCGCCCTATGACGCTCATTGTATTGCCCGCCATTTCATCTGATCTGCCTCAAGAGTTGGCATGGGTCGCGAGCGGGGGCCAAGTATAGAAAAAGCCGGCAAAATTGCCGGCTTTCTCATGTCCGCGATGACCTGTCGCGTATCGCCCAGATTAGCTTGTAGGGATCAGGGATCAGTGCAGGGTTCGCGGGCTTTCCTGGTCGCCGTCTTCGTCTTCGTCGACCACTTCGATTCCCGATGCGCCATGCGCGTGGCCGTGCTCGACTTCCTCGGCCGTGGCTTCGCGCACCTCGGAAACCTTGAGCCAGAAGCGCAGCGCCATGCCGGCCAGCGGATGGTTGCCGTCGAGCACCACCTTGTCTTCGGCAACGTCAGTCACCGTGTAGACGATCGAATCCTCGTCATCGCCGTCCTCGGGCACGCCCTCGAACTGCATGCCGACTTCGAGCGGCTCCGGGAAGCGATCGCGCGGCTCGACCTTCACGAGTTCCGCATCGTAGTCACCGAACGCATCGTCGGGTTCGAGCTGCAACTGGGTCTCGAAGCCAGCATCGTGGCCGTCCAGCGCTTCCTCGATCTTGGGGAACGTGCCATCATAGCCGCCGTGCAAGTAGACCATGGGCTCATCGGACTCTTCGATCAGATTGCCCTGCGCGTCCGACAGCTTGTACACCACGGACACCACCGTGTTCTTAGCGATTTTCAATTCTTGACTCCATGAGCGATTCCGCATTATACGCGCAGGCCTTGCCTGCGGGACCCATTGATCCCGACGCGCCGCTCACGCTGCTCGGGGGCATGACCCCCGCGGCCTTCATGCGTGATATCTGGCACCGCAAACCATTGCTGATTCGACAGGCTGTGCCTGGAATCGTGCCACCTGTGTCGCGCGAAGCGCTTTTTGATCTGGCCGATCAAGAGGATGTTGAATCACGACTGGTGTCGTACTTTCGCAACCGTTGGAAGCTCGAGCACGGTCCCTTCGCCGAAGACAATCTCCCGTCGCGCAAGACCGGCAAATGGACCCTGCTGGTGCAGGGCGTCAATCTTCACAATCAGGCTGCGGCCGACCTGATGAGCCAGTTCCGCTTCATACCCGACGCGCGGCTCGACGACGTCATGATCAGCTATGCAACCGATGGCGGCGGCGTGGGGCCGCACTTCGATTCCTACGACGTGTTCCTGCTGCAAGTATCGGGCCGCCGCCATTGGCGGATTTCGTCACAGACCAAGCTGGATCTGATTCCGGACATGCCGCTGAAGATCCTCGCCGACTTCAGCGCCGAGCAGGAATGGGTACTCGAACCGGGCGACATGCTTTACCTGCCGCCGCAGTACGCGCATGACGGCGTCGCGCAGGGCGAATGCATGACCGCCTCGATCGGCTTCCGGGCCCCCGCCTATCGCGAGCTGGCAGGCCATTTTCTGGCCTGGCTTTCGGAGACCGTGGAAGGCAACGAGGGACTTGACGGCCGCTACGCGGACGCAGGCGAGGCCGCGACCTCCACCCCAGCGCAACTGCCTCCCGGGCTGGCCCGCGCCGTGTCCGAAAAGTTGCAGGCGCTCAAGTGGAATTCCGGTATGGTGTCCGAGTTCCTCGGGTCGTATCTGTCGGAGCCCAAGCAGTCGGTGCACTTCAACGACGTTGCAGAAATTACGCTCAAGCAGTTCGCAAAACTTGCCAAACAACATGGCGTGGTACTTGCTCCCGGAACGATTGCGCTCTACGATCGCACGCATTTCTTTTTGAACGGCGAAGCGTACGAGCCGCCCGCCCCACTTGCCAAGTGGCTACGGCGGCTGGCAGATCAACGCCAACTGACCGCGGACGAAGTCGATGCTTGCGCTGCCCTGCCCGATCTGATGGATACGCTCCACGACTGGGCGATGGAAGGGTGGATGCAATTTGCGCCGGTACGGGTGTAATAATGCGTAACAGAGTGAACCGGCAAATTTCGACTGTACACAAGGCGGGAAAACGCGGATATAATCGCCCGCTGGCTAGTACTGTGGACCACTGCACTGTCGGCACCCGGGAGAGCCTCATATTTGCAGTACAAGAGCGATAATTACCGGTAATTATTCATCGCCTGTTTTCGTTTTATTAAAAGTTAAAGGACGAACAATGAAGAAGTCTCTCCTGATCGCATCCCTGCTGGCTGCTGTTGCCCTGGCCGCTTGCGGCAAGAAGGAAGAAGCCGCCGCTCCGGCCGCTGACACCGCTGCTTCGGCTCCGGCCGCTGCCGCTCCTGCTGCTGACGCATCGGCTCCTGCCGCTGCTCCGGCTGCTGATGCATCGGCCCCGGCTGCTGACGCCTCGGCTCCGGCTGCTGACGCTTCGGCTCCGGCTGCCAAGCAGTAATCGGTTTTTAACCGATTGAAAAAGCCGACCTTCGGGTCGGCTTTTTTATTTCCCGCGATTATCCGGGCCTCCCCACATTCGTGGGGTCAAGGTTTCGGCGATTATGGCCGCACCGGCTGCCAGTCCAATCCTTCGGCCTGATCCGCGATCAGGATCTCCTCGGGCGACACGCCCAGCACTGTAGCCAGCGCTCCCGATGCCAGTTCACGGGTATTGTTTTGCTTGCTCAGATGCGCCGCCACAACGCGCGACAGCTTGTCGTGCAGTACCTGCGAAAGAATACTTGCGGCAATATCGTTGGCCAGATGGCCGAAATCCCCACCAATGCGACGCTTCAGTGAAAACGGATAGGCCGAATTACGCAGCATTTCACGGTCGTGATTGCATTCCAGGATCAATGCGTCGACGCCTGCCAGCCGCGCGGTGACATAAGGCGTCTCCATACCTGCATCGGTCAGCACGCCAAGCTTCGCTGCGCCGTCAGTGAGTACAAACTGCAATGGCTCGCGTGCATCGTGCGGCACCGTGTAGGGATGGATCTCGATTCCGCCGATCGCGAATGGATGATCGGCGCAGCACACGCGCACGTCAGCCCGATCCGCGCCGCGCATGTGCGACGTTGCCAGCCAAGTGCCGTGGCTGGTATGGACCGGCAGCGCATGGCGCGCGGCAAAGGCGTAAGCGGAGCCGACATGGTCGCCATGCTCGTGCGTCACCAGCACAGCGTCGAGCTGGTCGGGTGTCACGCCCAGGCGCGCAAGACGTAACGCCGTCTCCTTGATGCCAAAGCCGCAATCGAGCAGCACGCGCGTCACGGTTGTGCCATCGCTGGCCTCGATCAGCAGCGAATTGCCTTCACTGCCGCTGCCCAAAAAAGCAAAGCGCATCATTGATGCGCTCGCTTGAGGCGATGCCCGACGGCGGGCGCCGTCGGCATCGTTTCGGCTGCATTTGCAGCCATCAGTGCAGCTGTTCGTCCAGCAGCGACAGAATGCGCTTGCTGATGTCGGTATTTTCCGGTTGGCCGGCGTCGTTGAGCACCGTCACCGTGGTGCCGGTGCCACTGCCCTTGAGCGCCACGCGGTACTTCTTCGCGGTCTTGCCGTCGTTGGCCTTGGTGAAGATCTTCGAGAAGAAACCACGATCGTCCACGGCCTGCTTCGGATCCACATAGCGGACGTAGTACAGGCCTTGCGCGCGATCGCGATCCTCGACGGTGAAGTTCACGCGATCGAGCGACAGTCCCACCGAGCGCCATGCGCGGTCGAACGGCTCGGGCAACTGCAATGCCGGGGTGCCATTAACCTGGCTCAGGAACGACTTGCTGTCCGCGCTCGCCGCTGCGCCGGTGGCCGCTGCGGCAGCCGCGCCAGCCGTGGCGGCGGCCGGCGCCGAGGCGCCATTCGCGGGAGCGGCGCCGATGCCGGCCGGCGTCGGATTCTTCGCCATCATGTCGGCCTGCTCCTTCTGCACGCCCAGGCGCTGGGCCAGGCGCGACAGGAATTCGGCTTCGAGCTCGGGATCGGCGGGACGCGGCGTCCAGACCGTGGTGGACTTGTCGATGCCGGTCAGCTGTTCCTGGGCACCGCGATGGCTGATAAACACTTCAAGCTGACCGTTCTGTGCACGCTCCACGCGCGTACGGAACTTGTCGCGCTCGGAGGTCGAGTACAGGCCGTCGAAAACCTTGCCGATCGTGTTGCGGATGATGTCCTGCGGAATCTTGGCGCGATTCTCCGCCCAGTCGGTTTCCATGATCCCGGTCTGCGGCGAATCCTGCGTCAGCAGGAAGCCGTTTTCCTGCCAGAAACCGCGCAGCGACTCCCACAGTTGGTCGGCGCGCATGCCGTTGCTGATCACCAGCCAGCGCTGATTGCCGTCTCGCTCCATGCGGATGCCCTGGGCGCTCGGCAGCACGTTGTTGGCCGGTTCCGCTTCACGCGTCTTGTTGGCCTGCTGGTAGGTCGACAGCGTCGAGGTACCGGCCGCGTCGGGCACGGTATAGCGGCGATCGCCTTCCAGCTTGGTCAGGTCCGGCGGAATGTCCAGCGATGCGGTCTTCTTGCCCTGGGACTTGTAGTCGATCTTGTCGGGCTGCATAGCCTCGTTGATGCTGCTGCAGCCGGCAATCAGCGTCAGCGCCAACACGGGCGCAACCACTGCGACGCGGCGAACTTGCGTCGCGGCGCGACGGTTAAGCTTCTGTTTCATTGACACGTAATCCTGGTTTCAAGAATCGGCAAATAGCCGAACGTTCAGCCGGCGAATTTCAGCCCAGCAGGCCAGCCGCTGCCAGCGCGCGGCGCACGGTTTCGTGTTGACCTTCGGCCAGCGGGGTCAACGGCAGGCGGATACCGCCTTCCATCTTGCCCATTTGCTGGAGCGCCCACTTTACGGGGATCGGGTTGGCTTCCACGAACATGGCGCGATTCAGGTCGATCAGCTCCATGTGCAGACGGCGAGCCGTCACCACATCGCCCTTGAGCGCGGCCATGCACATTTCGTGCATCTTGCGCGGCGCGACGTTGGCGGTGACCGAGATGTTGCCATGACCGCCCAGCAGGATCAGCGCCACCGCCGTCGGATCATCGCCGCTATAGATCGCAAACCCTTGCGGCGCGCCCTTGATCAGTTGCGCGGCACGATCGATATTGCCGGTGGCTTCCTTGACGCCGACGATACCCGGCACCTGCGCCAGGCGCAGGATGGTCTCGTTGGTCATGTCCGCCACGGTACGGCCGGGCACATTGTAAAGCAGCACCGGCAGTTCCACGGCTTCCGCAATGGTGCGGAAATGGCGGTACATGCCTTCCTGCGTCGGCTTGTTGTAGTACGGCACGACCTGCAGCGATGCGTCGGCGCCCACCTTCTTGGCAAAGGCCGTCAGCTCGATCGCTTCGCGCGTGGAATTGCCGCCGGTGCCGGCGATGATCGGCACCCGTCCGGCCGACTGTTCAACGGCGACGCGGATCAGTTCGCAGTGTTCCTCGACGTTGACGGTCGGCGACTCGCCCGTGGTCCCCACGATCACGATGCCATCGGTGCCTTCCGCCGCGTGCCAGTCGATGAGGGAGCGCAGGGCCGGAAAATCCAGGCTGCCATCCTCATGCATCGGGGTGACGATGGCCACGATGCTGCCGGTAATCTGTGTCATAGCTCTGGGAAGTCGGAATTTCGAACAACCGGGATTGTACCGGAACCCTTAGTACGTTCGCGCCCCCTATCAATGAGGGAAAACGTTAGCGCAGGTAACGTGTGGCGACGCGGTGGCGCTGACACCGCCCGGGCCGGCGCGCAGGCGTCACACGAGCAGCTGGTAGCGCGCCGGCGGCACTTGCCGGCCGGCCTCGGGCGTGGCGCCGAGGTCTTCACTCACGGCGCAGATGCGCTGCACGAAAGCCACGCGCGGCGCTTCCAGTGTGCCGTCCTCATAGCCGATCACGCGCAGGGTCCCGCGCACCACATCGAGCAGTTCACCGGGATTGAGCAGGAAATCCGGGCGCGACGGCTTGCCCACGGTTTCGTTGCCCGCCGCAAAGGTCTCGTAGATCAACACGCCGCCCGGCGCCACGGCCCGCAGCAGATGCGGCCAGAGCGGACGATGCAGATAGTTCGTGACGACCACCGCATCGAAAGGACCGGCATCGTCAAGCGGCCACGCGCCCTGCTCCAGATCGGCCACGCGACCCTCGACGCCGTCCGGCAGGCTGCCAACTGCCGCGGCGTCGCGATCGACGGCCAGCACGGCAAAGCCGCGCTGCGCCAGCCATGCGGCGTGCCTGCCGCTGCCGCAGGCGAGATCGAGCACGCGGCCGCCGGGCCGGATCAGATGCGCCCAGCGGGTCAGCCAGGTGGAAGGTGCGCCAGTTGGGAAGTGTGTCGGAATCATGCGGGACTAACAGTCGGCAACGGGATTGCGCAGGCCGGCACGAGTGAACCGGGAACAGGCAAACCGGAAACAGGGAACAGGTGCCCCGGCGACACGCGAACCGATGGCCGTCACTGCAGCACCATCAGCACCGGCCGCAGCATCAGTTCGACGAGCGACAGCAACGCGGTCATCACCGGCTGCATCCAGATCTGCGTGATGACGCCAGCCGCCACCAGCGCCAGCACGATGAAGATGCCGTAGGGTTCGATGCGGGCGACTGCTTCGGCGGCCCGGCGCGGCAGAAACGCCGTCAGCACGCGTCCGCCATCAAGCGGCGGAATCGGAAACAGATTAAACGCGGCAACGACCGTATTCACGATCACGCCGGCCCGCACCATCTGACTCCAGAACGGCTCCTGGACCTGCGCCAACGAAAGCCCCACGGCCACCAGCGCCCAGAAAAACGCCTGCACGATATTGCTGGCGGGGCCAGCCAGCGCCACCCACATGCCATGCCAGCGCGGGTTGCGCAGATGGCTGAACACCACGGGCACGGGCTTGGCGAAGCCGAACACGAATTGCCCGGCGGTCAGGAAGTAAAGCAGCAACGGCACCGCCACCGTGCCGATCGGGTCGATATGCCGTATCGGATTGAGGCTGACGCGCCCCAGCCGCCAGGCCGTATCGTCGCCGAAATACTTGGCGACATAACCGTGCGCCGCCTCGTGCAGCGTGATGGCAAACAACACGGGCAAGGCATAAACAGCGAAAGTCTGGACGAGCGAGGAATCCATGCGGCCTATTCTATTGGGCTACCGGAGCGCCAGGCTGTCCGGTATGTCGGCGTATTGCGCGCCATGTATCAAAAAACGCAGCCATCAGGACAAGCTAGGCGGCTGCGGCATTCAGTCCGAATCGTTCGATGTCGCCGCGCCCCACACGGATCAACTCCGGTTCGCCGCTGGTCAGGTCGATCACCGTGGTCGGCTGGGCTGGCGCGGGGCCGCCGTCGATCACCAGGTCGAGCCGCTTTTCCAGCCTGGCGCGGATTTCTGACGGATCGTTCATCGGCGCTTCGTCGCCAGGCATCTGCAGCGTGGCCGAAATCAGCGGCTGGCCCAGTTCGCCCAGCAATGCCAGCGCGACCGCATGCTCGGGCACGCGCACGCCAATCGTCTTGCGCGCCGGATGCGACAGGCGCCGCGGCACTTCCTTGGTGGCTTCGAGAATGAACACGTAGGGGCCGGGCGTGGCGCCCTTGATCCAGCGGTATTGCCGGTTGTCGACCCGCGCGAAGTTGCCGAGTTCCGAGAGGTCGCTGCACATCAGCGTCAGATGGTGACGGTCGTCGATTTCGCGCAACCGGCGCAGCCGCTCGACCGCGGCCTTGTCGTCAAGCTGGCAGGCCAGCGCGTAGCTGGAATCGGTAGGCAGCGCGATCAGGCCGCCCTGGCGCACGATCTGGGCGGCCTGCTTGATCAGCCGCGCCTGCGGGGTGTCCGGATGGATTTCGAAGTACTGTGACATGGGGCGCGGAAATAACCTTGGAAAAGGACGCAGGTCACCAATCGTGCCAGACCGGCGTGACGTCGGAGGGCAGCGGCGGCAGCGTGCCGAGCTCCACGCGGCCTTCGCCGGGACCGTGGAAATCCGACCCGCGCGACGCCATCAGGCCGTAGCGCCGCGCCACGTCGGCATAACGCCGGAACTGGTCGGGCGTGTGGCTGCCGGTCACGACCTCGACGGCGCGTCCGCCCAGCTCGGTGAATTCGTCGAACAGCGCGTCGTGCTGGGTGTCGGTGTAGTTGTAGCGGCCCGGATGCGCCATCACGGCGATGCCGCCCGCGGCGCGGATCCAGCCGACAGCCTCGGACAGGCGTGACCAGCGGTGCGGCACAAAGCCGGGGCGACCTTCCGACAGATATTCGCTGAATACGTCGCCGATGGTCTTGCAACGGCCTTCGTCGACCAGCCAGCGTGCAAAGTGGGTGCGCGAGATCAGGTCCGGGTTACCGACATAGCGCAACGCGCCTTCATAGGCGCCGGGAATCCCGACCTTTGCCAGCGCCTCGCCGATGTCCTGCGCGCGCCGCGCGCGGCCATCGCGGGTCTTGGCCAGTCCGTCGATCAAATCGGGATGGAACGGGTCGATCTGCAGGCCCACGATGTGCACCGTCTGCCCGGCCCACGTGACCGAAATCTCGACGCCCGGCACATAACGCATGCCCAGCGCCTCGGCGGCGGCGCGCGCCTCGGCCTGGCCGCCGACTTCGTCGTGGTCGGTCAACGCCCAGAACTGCACACCGCCGGCATGGGCAAGCGCAGCCACGTCGGACGGCGGCAGCATCCCGTCGGACACGGTCGAATGGCAGTGCAGGTCGGCGTTGATGTCGTGCGCGTTTTTCATGGGGGCCATTCTACTCCCGACAGGCGTTTTTAGCCCTCCCGGCAAAGGTGGCGTGTCCGGATTGCCGCCCTGTGCAAGGTATGATGGGGCCCTGTTTCAAGACTCCCCAGCCCGCCATGTCCACCGCTCCCCTCGCCCACCCCCATGAACCCGTCCGGACCGATGTGCTGATCGTCGGCGCGGGGCCGGTGGGCCTGTTCGCGGCGTTCCAGGCCGGCGTGCTGGGGCTCAAATGCGAACTGATCGACGTGCTGGACCGCGCCGGCGGGCAATGCACCGAGCTCTACCCCGAAAAGCCGATCTACGACATTCCGGCCGTGCCCGGCTGCCTGGCCCAGGATCTGGTCGATCGGTTGCTCGAACAATGCGCGCCGTTCGCATTTCCGATGCACTTCAGCCAGCGCGCAGATTCTGTCACCGACATCACGGACGCCGACGGCCATCCCCGCATGCTGGTGACCACCGATGCGGGCAAGCGCTTCGATGTCGCCGCGGTGCTGATCTGCGCCGGCGCGGGTGCCTTTGCGCCGCAACGCGTGTCGCTGCCGGAAGCCGCCGCGCTCGAAGATCGCCACGTGCATTACGCGGTGCGCGATGTGTCGCGTTTTGCGGGCAAGCGCGTGATCGTGGCCGGCGGCGGCGATTCCGCACTCGACTGGGCGCTGGCGCTGCGCAAGGTGGCCGCGCGCGTGACATTGCTGCATCGACGCGAGGGTTTCCGCGCCGCCGATCACACGGTCAATGCGATGCGCGCGGCGGTCGAAGCCGGGGAAATGGATTTCGTGGTCGGCATGCTCGGCAGCCTGCACACCAGCGACACCGGCGCACTGACGCATGCCGGCATCAAGACGCGCGATGGCGAAAGAATGCTGGAAACCGACGAACTGGTGGCTCTGTACGGGCTGGTTTCCGAGCCCGGCCCGATCGCCCAATGGGATCTGGACATGCGCGCGGGCCGCATCGCCATTGAAGACACCACCACGTATGAAACCTCGCGCCGCGGCATCTTTGCGGCGGGCGACATCGCGGTATATCCGAACAAGCAGAAGCTGATCCTGTCGGGCTTCCACGAAGCCGCGCTGGCGCTGCGCAAGGCATACCACTACGCGTTTCCCAACAAGGCGCTGGTGCATATGCATACCAGCAACAACCCCGCCCTGAAAGAAAAGCTGACCCACGGCTGAGCGGCTTGGCCGCGGCCATTGCGAGCCAGCGTCCGATGCAACGCGCCGCGCTCAGCGCAGAAAATCCTCGATCAGTTTCGCCACGACCTGCGGCTGATCGTGATGCAGCATGTGGCCGGCGTCGTCGACGAACACTTCACGAAAATCGGGGAACGCGCGAAAGCGCTCGCGGAATTCGTCGATGTCCTGCTTGTGCGCGATGTGCTTGAGAGTTGCCGAATCGCGTGCCTCCACATGCAGCACCGGCGCCGTGACCTTGGCCCAGATGGCCATGATCTCGTCGATGCGGTACAGCGTCGGATTCGTCATCTTGTGCGCGGCGTCGCCGAGGATCTCCCAACGTCCCTGCTCATTGCGGCGCGACCAGTGCGCGGCCAGAAACGCGGCGCGGTCGTCCGGCAGGCGCGGATTGGTCTTCTGCAACCGTGCCGCCACCGCGGCCTCGCTGTCGTAGGTCTTCAGCGCGGGCGGCTCGCGCATCTCGTCGAGCCAGCGCAGCAGGCGTCCCGGCGCCTGCTCGGGCCGCGTGCGCGTCAGCCCAAAACCTTCCAGATCGACCACGCGCCGTACGCGCTCCGGCCGCACGCCCGCATAAATGCAGGCGACATTGGCGCCCATGCTGTGTCCGACCAGATCCACCTGGCCATCGGGCTGATAGTGGTCCAGCAGCGCCTCCAGATCGGCCACATAGTCGGGAAACCAGTATGACTGCGTGCCCGGATAGCGCGTGGGATGGTCCGTTTCGCCAAACCCGCGCCAATCCATCGCGATCACATGCCAGTCGTGCTGAAATGCGTCGACCAGGAACTGGAACGACGCCGCCACATCCATCCAGCCGTGCAGCATGAACAACTTCGGCGCACCGGCTTGCCCCCATTGGCGCACGTGCGTGCGCAGGCCGCGCAGCGTGATAAATTCGGAACGCGAAGTTTCCGTGATGGTCATGGTGTCTACCCTCTGTGCCCAGGTCTTCTTATGCGCGCACGGCATGGCCACGCGGCGGCCCGGATAAAAATAGAACGATCGTTCGCTTGCCGGATTATAGCCATAACGCCAAATCCCGCGCAGGCCACAACCATGGAGACATTGCATGACCGCCTTGCCGGCCACGCGTCGTGACGACTATCACGCGCTGTACGAATCGTTCCGCTGGAACGTGCCCGAGCACTTCAACCTGGCCGATGTCTGCTGCACACGCTGGGCGCGCGACCCGGCCACGGCGTCCCGCATCGCGGTCCACACCGAACACGAAGACGGCAGGCGCGCGTCATACACCTACGCCCATATCCAGGCCGAAGCCAACCGGCTGTCGCGCGCGTTGCGCGAAATCGGCGTGCGGCGCGGCGATCGTGTCGCGATCGTGATGCCGCAGCGTATCGAGACCGTGATCGCCGGGATGGCGGTCTACCAGCTCGGCGCGATTGCCATGCCGCTGTCGATGCTGTTCGGGCCCGAAGCGCTGGCGTACCGCATCGATCATAGCGAGACGCGCGTGGCAATCGGCGACGAGACGTCGATCGACAACCTGCTGGCGGCGCGGCCCGAATGCCCGACGCTCAAAACGCTGATCGGGGTGGGCGCGGCCACCGGACGCGGCGATCTGGACTGGGATGTGCTGCTGGCCGCGCAACTGCCCGAATTCACGGCCGAACAAACCAAGGCTGACGAGGCTGCGGTGCTGATCTACACCAGCGGCACCACCGGGCCGCCCAAGGGCGCGGTGATCCCGCACCGCGCGCTGATCGGCAATCTGACCGGTTTCGTCTGCTCGCAGAACTGGTATCCGCAGGACGACGACGTGTTCTGGAGCCCCGCCGACTGGGCCTGGACCGGCGGGCTGTGGGACGCCCTGATGCCAGCGCTCTATTTCGGCAAGCCGATCGTCGGCTATCAGGGCCGTTTTTCGGCCGAGCGCGCGTTCGAGCTGCTCGAACGGTATGGCGTCACCAACACGTTCCTGTTTCCCACCGCGCTCAAGCAGATGATGAAGGCGTGCCCGTCGCCAGCGCAGCGCTACCAGCTGAAGCTGCGCGCGATCATGAGCGCGGGCGAAGCGGTTGGCGAGACCGTGTTTTCGTGGTGCCGCGATGCGCTCGGCGTGACCGTCAACGAGATGTTCGGCCAAACCGAGATCAACTACATCGTCGGCAACTGCACCGCGCAGAATGACGACGCGCATCTTGGCTGGCCTGCGCGGCCCGGATCGATGGGACGCCCCTACCCTGGCCATCGCGTGGCGGTGATCGACGAAGACGGCAAACCGTGTGCGCCCGGCGAAGACGGCGAAGTGGCCGTATGCGCAACCGACATTCACGGCCATCCGGACCCGGTCTTCTTCCTCGGTTACTGGAAGAACGAAGCCGCCACGGCCGGCAAGTATGCGGAATACGACGGCCTGCGCTGGTGCCGCACCGGGGACCTGGCGCGCGTCGACGCCGATGGCTACCTCTGGTATCAGGGCCGCGCCGACGACGTATTCAAGTCATCGGGCTACCGGATCGGACCGAGCGAAATCGAAAACTGCCTGCTCAAGCATCCAGCCGTATCGAACTGCGCCGTGGTGCCGTCGCCCGATCCCGAGCGCGGCGCCATCGTCAAGGCGTTCATCGTGCTGACGCCTTCCATCGCGAGGTCGTTCGATAACGACGCGGCGCTCGTGACCGAACTGCAGCAGCACGTGCGCGGCCAGCTGGCGCCTTACGAATATCCGAAGGCGATCGAATTTATCGACCAGTTGCCGATGACGACGACCGGCAAGATCCAGCGCCGCGTGCTGCGTTTGATGGAACAGGAGCGCGCGCAGAAGGGCGCGGCGAGCTAGCCGGCCGAAGCCGTCAGCCACGCCAGTTCGTCCTCGTCGAAACCGGCCGCGCGCCGGGCTTCGAGATTGAAAGGACCGCGCAGCTTGGGCGCGCGATATTGCGCGGCCAGTTGCGCATACGTGGCCACGGGCTCCAGCCCGCGTTGGGCGCACAGCCAGCGATACCAATGGTTGCCGATGGCCACATGCCCGACTTCGTCGCGCAGGATGATGTCGATGATGGCTGCAGCCGCGGCGTCGCCCGCTTCGGCCAGTTTGGCGCGCACCGGCGGCGAGGCGTCGAGCCCGCGCGCTTCCAGCGTGCGCGGCACCAGCGCCATGCGCGCCAGCACATCGCCCGACGTTTTGTCGGTCATTTCCCAGAGACTGTTGTGCGCGGGGAAGTCGCCATAGGACGCCGCCAGCGTCTCGAGGTGATCGGCCAGCAGGCTGAAGTGGTACGCCTCTTCGTCGGCCACGCGCAGCCAGTCGCGGTAATAGTCGAGCGGCATGCCCGGAAATCGCCACACCGCGTCCAGCGCCAGATTGATCGCATTGAATTCGATATGGCACAGCGCGTGAATCATGTTGGCCCGGCCGGCCGTGGTGTGGATCGATCGCCGGCGCTCGACCTGCTGCGGCGGCACCAGTTCCGGAAGTGCCGGACGGCCCGGCACCCGGGACGGCTCTGCCACAAGACATTCATCCGGATCGATCACGATGCCAGTAGCGGCCCGCAGCGCCGCGTACAGCGAGCGCGCCGCGGCCGCCTTGGCCCTGGCATCGGTCATGCATAACACTTCCAGCGCGCGGCGGCGGGCGGAAAGTGGCGGTTCAGCGATGTCGGCAGGTGCGATCACTGGCATAGGCGTAAAATTCGGGAAGCCGCCATTGTAGAGCCTGGCTGAAACCATGCCGGCATCGGATTCCGGGCCTTACCTGACGCTTTGCCCGGCTCTTTTAATCCGCGCGGCGGCCCCCAATTACACCCATTCCTGCAGGAGACCCCATGGCGCTTTACCAGCTCGGCGATATCGCCCCGACCATTCACGACGAAGCCTATGTCGCTGCCCAAGCCACCATCATCGGCAACGTGACGCTCAAGGCGCGTGCCAGCGCCTGGCCGGGCGTGGTGATCCGCGGCGACAACGAACCGATCGTGGTGGGCGAAGATACCAACATCCAGGAAGGCTCGGTGCTGCATACCGATCCGGGCCGGCCGCTGACGCTGGGCGACAAGGTCTCCGTCGGGCACCAAGCCATGCTGCACGGCTGCACGGTCGGCGAAGGTTCGCTGATCGGCATCCAGGCGGTGGTGCTCAATGGCGCCGTGATCGGCAAGGAATGCCTGGTCGGCGCGGGCGCCGTGGTCACCGAAAACAAGGTGTTCCCGGACCGCTCGCTGATCCTGGGCGCGCCCGCCAAGGTAGTGCGCGAACTGACCGACAACGACGTCGCCAACCTCTATCGCAACGCGCAGACCTATTCGCAGCGGCAGGCCGTCTACAAGACCGAACTCAAGCGTATCGGCTGACACTCGCCGGCAACGCATCAACGCAACAAAGATCCACAGAACCGTGACTGCTTCCTCCAATCCCGACACCCTCCAGAAATTCCTGTTCGACGCGGCCCCCGTGCGCGGAGAACTGGTCCGCATGGAGGCCACCTGGCAAGAAGTGCTGAACCGGCACGCCTACCCGGCGCCGGTGCGGCGCCTGCTGGGCGAGATGATGGCAGCCGCGGCGCTGCTGTCGGCCAATCTCAAGTTCAATGGCGCGCTGGTAATGCAGCTGCATGGCGATGGGCCGGTGCGCATGCTGGTGGTCG
The DNA here is from genome assembly GCF_008801835.1 of Cupriavidus pauculus. Classification (GTDB taxonomy): domain Bacteria; phylum Pseudomonadota; class Gammaproteobacteria; order Burkholderiales; family Burkholderiaceae; genus Cupriavidus; species Cupriavidus pauculus. The sequence continues at coordinate 67,098 of NZ_VZOW01000017.1, forward strand.
AGTGCCTGTCGGATCTCTCGCTGCGCGCGACCGCCAAGATCGCCGAAAACGCCGAGATCGCCGACGATGCGTCGCTGAAACAGCTCGTCAACGTGCACGGCAAGGGCCGCTTCGCCATCACGCTGGACCCGCAGGACAAGCTGCCGGGCCAGCAGCCCTACCAGGGCATCGTGCCGCTGGCAGACGAACATGGGCCGCTGGCCACCATGACCGAAGTGCTGGAGCACTACATGCAGGCGTCCGAACAGCTGGACACGCGGCTGTGGCTGGCGTCGAACGATCAGGTGGCGGCGGGCATGCTGCTGCAGAAACTGCCCTCGTACGGGGGAACACTCGGCGCCGAAGTCGGCGAGACCGGTGCGCCGCTGGACGCCGAAGGCCGCGCGCAGGATCTCGATACATGGGATCGCGCCTGCCAGTTGGGCGCCACGCTGAAAGCGGACGAACTGCTGGCGGAATTGCCGGAAACGCTGCTGCGACGCCTATTCTGGGAAGAGCTGCAGAATGCCGGTCTGCGCGTATTCGAGCCGATGACGCCGCACTTCCAATGCTCGTGCTCCCTGGCCAAAGTCGCGGGAATGCTGCAATCGCTCGGGCAGGAAGAAGTCGAAAGCATCATCGCCGAGCGTGGCGAAGTGGAAATTCACTGCGATTTTTGCGGCCAGCGTTATGCCTTCGACCCGGTCGACGCGGCGCAGTTGTTCACCGCCCCGGTAGCGACCGGCGCTGGCGACGGCGCGAATCAGCAGCACTGACGCGCGACAGTTGCTCGACAGTTGCGGGAGGTCGACCTGCGTGCGGAACCACACGCACTGTCGGAGTGGTCCAATGGCAATCTTGTACGCGATAGCTATCGGAGTTTGAAATGATTGCGTCCATCCGCTCTCGATCCCCGCTCCTGCTGGCCGGCGCCGTGGCGACGGCCGCGCTGGTCGCCGGCTGTGCGGCCCCTGTCCCACGCGACATCGACGGCGCACCGGCCACGTCCCGGCTTGCCCCAGACGCCATCGCGCCCGCCCCACTGAGCGAGGCCGAGCGCCAACGGCTTGGCGCACTGAACCAGCAGCTCCTTCGCGAGCAGGCCACCGTCATGGCCAGCGAGCAACAGGCAGCCGCCTGGAGCCGCGCGGCCTATGCCTATCCGAATACGAGCCTTAGCCTGTTCTACGGCGGCTGGGGCGGCGGCCACTGGGGCGGTGGGGTGGGCATCAGCTCGCCCGGCTGGGGCGGCTATGGCTGGGGTGGCTATCCGTACGGATGGTGGTGATGCAGCGCGCGGCAGCGCGCCTGCCTTGGTGACAGCGGAAATCAGTGGCCGCCGCGTCCGGCGACGGAGTTGGGCGGCGGCGGCAGCGGCGGCGTGGCGCTGACCTTCGGCGCGGGCGCCACGAACTGCACGAAAACCTCGCCCTCCTTGACCATACCCAGCTCGTACCGGGCACGTTCCTCGATAGCGCCGGTGCCGTCCTGCAGGTCCTTCACTTCCCCTTCGAGTTTGGCATTGCGCAGTTTCAGCGCCTGATTGTGCGCAGTCTGTTCGTTGACCTGGCGATTCAGGTCCCAGACACGCAGCCAGCCGCCCTTGCCCAGCCATAGCGGGTACTGAATGGCAAGCAGAAGAACGAACAGCAGCAGGGAAATCAGGCGCATTGGGGCAAAAGGCGCAAAGAAAATTGGCGGTCGGCCGTTTATGACCGCCATCAATGATCCACCAAGCGATCAAAGATTGCAAAACAAAAGAAGATACAAGGCGCAACTTTGCCCACACCCGAAACGATACCGCTGCATTCACCCCACATCCCAACAAAGAAAAACGCCGCCCTGGAGACCAGTGACGGCGTTTTTTATTCCGAGGCCATGAACCGCCTCGGGGTCAGACATCAACGCAGGTTGTAGAACGCGCTCTTGCCCGGATACGTGGCGATGTCACCGAGATCTTCCTCGATGCGCAGCAGTTGGTTGTACTTCGAGATCCGATCCGAACGCGACAGCGAGCCGGTCTTGATCTGGCCGGCGTTGGTGCCAACGGCGATGTCGGCGATGGTGCTGTCTTCGGTTTCGCCCGAACGGTGCGAGATCACGGCGGTGTAGCCCGCGCGCTTGGCCATTTCGATGGCGGCGAACGTCTCGGTCAGCGTGCCGATCTGGTTAATCTTGATCAAGATCGAGTTGCCGATGCCCTTCTCGATGCCTTCCTTCAGGATCTTGGTGTTGGTCACGAACAGGTCGTCGCCCACCAGCTGCACGCGGTTGCCCAGCTTTTCGGTCAGCGTCTTCCAGCCTTCCCAGTCGCCTTCGGCCATGCCGTCCTCGATCGAAACGATCGGGAACTTGTCGCACAGGTTGGCGAGGTAATCGGCGAACTGCGTCGACGACAGCTTCAGGCCTTCGCCGTCCAGCTGATACACGTCCTCGGCCTCGTGGTAGAACTCGCTGGCCGCGCAATCGAGCGCCAGCAGCACGTCCTCGCCCACCTTGTAGCCGGCCTTCTCGACGGCCTGCACGATCGTGTTCAGGCATTCCTCGTTCGACGAGAAGTTCGGCGCGAAACCGCCTTCGTCGCCCACCGCGGTCGACATGCCCTTGTCGGACAGGATCTTCTTGAGCGCGTGGAACACTTCGGCGCCGCAACGCAGCGCTTCACGGAAGCTGGTCTGCGACACGGGCATGATCATGAATTCCTGGATATCCAGGCTGTTGTTGGCGTGCGCGCCACCGTTGACGATGTTCATCATCGGCACCGGCATCTGCATCGCGCCCGAACCGCCAAAGTAGCGGTACAGCGGCAGGCCGGCTTCCTCGGCGGCAGCCTTGGCCACGGCCATCGACACGGCCAGCATGGCATTGGCGCCCAGGCGGCCCTTGTTGTCGGTGCCGTCCAGTTCGATCAGCGTGCGGTCCAGGAACGCCTGCTCGGACGCATCCAGGCCCATGATCGCTTCGGAGATTTCGGTGTTGATGTGCTCGACGGCCTTCAGCACGCCTTTGCCCAGGTAACGCGACTTGTCGCCGTCACGCAGTTCGATGGCTTCGCGCGAGCCCGTCGACGCGCCCGACGGCACAGCCGCGCGGCCCATCACGCCGGATTCCAGCAGCACGTCGCATTCGACGGTGGGGTTGCCGCGCGAGTCAAGAACCTCGCGACCGATGATATCTACGATTGCACTCATATTTCCTCTCAGGACGTTGAATCTTCAATCTGCTGCGCAATGGCCGCTTCCGGCACGATGCCCGACAAATGTGTCAGACGCCTTCCACGACGATCATGTTCATCCGTGCCGCGTGCTCGCGGGACTTGCGGGCGGCCAGATATTCCTCGCTATCGTAGAAGGCCCTGGCGGCCGCGTAGCTCGGAAATTTCAGCATCACCACCCGGGTGGGCGCCCATTGCCCTTCGAGCGGCTCGGTCTTGCCGCCGCGCACCAGCACTTCGGCGCCATGGGCCTGCATGGCGCGGGTGGAGAGCACCTTGTACTGCTCGTACTGCTGGGGGTCCGTCACGTCGACGTACGCGATGATATAACCGGGGGCCATGCGCTATCTCCGAATCTTTTGTATTGTCTTTCGATACTGTTCCGTCGGCGTGAACGGATCCAGAAGCGACACCGCCCGCGACGAAACGCGGGCGGCGGATACTGCAAGCGGCTTCAGGCGCAGGCCGGCCAGCCGAAGTTGTCTTCCAGGAAACCGGCACGCTTGACCAGCGCGTCGAGGTCCTTGAGCACGGCCAGCAGTTCCTTCATGCGCGACAGCGGCACCGCGTTCGGGCCGTCGGACATGGCCTTGCTCGGGTCCGGATGGGTTTCCATAAACAGGCCCGCCACGCCAGTGGCGACTGCGGCGCGCGACAGCACCGGGACGAATTCGCGCTGGCCGCCGGAGCTCGTGCCCTGCCCGCCCGGCAGTTGCACCGAGTGCGTGGCGTCGAACACCACCGGTGCGCCGGTTTCGCGCATGATCGCCAGCGAGCGCATGTCGGACACAAGATTGTTGTACCCGAAAGACACCCCGCGTTCGCAAGCCATGAACACGTCGTCGGGCAGGCCGGCTTCGCGTGCCGCATCGCGCGCCTTGTCGATCACGTTCTTCATGTCGTGCGGCGCCAGGAACTGACCCTTCTTGATATTCACCGGCTTGCCGCTCTGCGCGCAGGCACGAATGAAATCAGTCTGGCGGCACAGGAATGCCGGGGTCTGCAACACGTCCACCACGGCGGCGACGGGCTTGATCTCGTCGATCTCGTGAATATCCGTGAGCACCGGCACGCCGATCTCGCGCTTGACCGTGGCGAGGATCTCAAGCCCCTTCTCCATGCCAAGCCCGCGGAACGACTTGCCCGAGGACCGATTGGCCTTGTCGAAAGACGACTTGTAGATGAACGGAATGCCCAGTTCGGCCGTGATCGCCTTGAGTTCCCCGGCGGTGTCGAGCGCCATCTGCTGGGACTCGATCACGCACGGACCGGCGATCAGGAAGAACGGCTTGTCGAGGCCGACGTCGAATCCACACAGTTTCATGGCTGACTCCTTCGTCGCGACGCGTCAGGCGCCCTTGCGCTGTTGCGAGGCCAACGCGGCTTCCACGTAGGCCTTGAACAGCGGATGGCCGTCACGCGGCGTCGAGGTGAATTCCGGGTGGAACTGCACGCCCACGAACCATGGGTGCATGGATTCCGGCAGTTCCATCATTTCCGGCAGGTTTTCCGTCGGCGTACGGGCCGAAATCACCATGCCGGCCTTCTCGAGCTCAGGCACGTAGTGATTGTTGACTTCGTAGCGGTGACGATGACGCTCGTTGACTTCGGCGCCGTAGATCTGGGCCGCCTTGGTGCCGGCCTTGACGGGCACGCGCTGCGCACCGAGGCGCATCGTGCCACCGAGATCGGAATCGGCCGAACGCTGCTCGACCTTGCCATCGCGATCGACCCATTCGGTGATCAGAGCCACCACCGGATGTTCGGTCTCGAGATTGAATTCGGTCGAATTGGCGTCCTTCATGCCGGCGACATCGCGCGCGAATTCGATCACGGCCAACTGCATGCCCAGGCAGATGCCCAGATACGGCACCTTGTTCTCGCGAGCGTACTGGATCGCGCGAATCTTGCCTTCCGTACCACGCTTGCCGAAACCGCCGGGCACGAGGATCGCGTCGAGCGGTTGCAACACTTCCAGATGGCCCGATTCGAGTTCTTCCGAATCGATGTATTCGATGTTCACGCGCGTGGCGGTGTGCATGCCGGCGTGACGCAGCGCCTCGATCAGCGACTTGTACGATTCGGTCAGATCGACATACTTGCCGACCATGCCGATGGTGATTTCGTGCTCGGGATTTTCCTGCGCGTTGACCAGCTTCTGCCACATCGACAGATCGGCCGGCTTCGGATCCAGGCGCAGTTCCTCGCAGATCAGGCGATCGAGGCCCTGCTCATTGAGCATCTGCGGGATCTTGTAGATGCTGTCGGCATCCCACACCGAAATCACGGCTTCCTGCGGAATATTGGCAAACAGCGAAATCTTGGCGCGTTCGTCGTCCGGGATCGGGCGGTCGGCACGGCACAGCAGCGCCGTTGGCGAAATGCCGATTTCGCGCAGTTTCTGCACCGAGTGCTGGGTGGGCTTGGTCTTCAGCTCGCCGGCGCTGGCGATGAACGGCACCAGCGTCAGATGCACGAAGGCGCAATGGTTGCGGCCCATGCGCAGGCTCATCTGGCGTGCGGCTTCCAGGAACGGCAGCGATTCGATGTCGCCCACGGTACCGCCGATTTCCACCAGCGCCACGTCGGCCTTGCCATCGTGCGAAGCGGCCGCGCCACGTTCGACGAAAGCCTGGATTTCATTGGTGATATGGGGAATGACCTGCACGGTCTTGCCCAGGTATTCACCGCGACGCTCCTTGCGGATCACCGATTCGTAGATCTGGCCAGTCGTGAAGTTGTTCGACTTGCGCATCTTGGCCGATACGAAGCGCTCATAGTGACCGAGGTCGAGATCGGTTTCCGCGCCATCTTCGGTCACGAACACCTCACCATGCTGGAAGGGGCTCATCGTGCCGGGATCGACGTTGATGTAGGGATCGAGCTTGAGGAGGGTGACTTTGAGGCCGCGCGACTCAAGAATAGCCGCGAGCGAAGCAGCAGCGATGCCCTTGCCGAGAGAAGAGACGACGCCACCGGTGACGAAGACGAATTTGGTCATAAACCGAGCTTGCCGGGGAAATCGGGATTATACATGAGAGCCCGTCGCCCGCCGACCCGGAAATTGTGACAGCGCAGCGTCTGGCAGCGGTTCGCCGCGCCTTTGGCATGGCTGCGGCGCATGCGCCGCACGGCCCCGCGATGACGGCCGGAGGCTCTGCTAGCGCCCCTCCGCGCGCATCTGGCCAATCAGGCCGCGCACCACTTCGGCGGTCTCCAGCGGCCGCTCCATCGGATAGAGATGGCCGCCCTCGACATAGCGCAGGCGATCGCCCACCAGCTTGCGCGTGGCGCCCAACCCCACCTGCCGGACTTCGCGCGATCGGGTGCCCGCGACAAATCCCACCGGGACTGGCGCGCCATGCGCCACGCGCCGCCCGAGGCTGGTCGGCAGGGTCCGGTAGATACGATATTCGACGTCCCGATCGAAGCGCAGCTTGCGCTCGGCGGCGCGGCCGGTCGGCTCGGTGCCATGCTCGGCGTAATCGCGCAGCACCTCGGGATCCCACACCTGGAAATTGCGTTTGGCCTGGAAATGCGTCCACACCGATTCGGTATCGGGCCAATGCGTGCGGCGGTTCTTGGTCACCGCGGCGGGGCTCGGCTTTTCATCGAGTCCCAGCACTTGGGAGGCACGCAGCAGCGATGCCCGCCAGCCAGCGATGATCGGCGAATCCAGCATGACGACGCCGCGCACGCTCTGCGGCTGGCGCAACGCCGCCATAAGGGACAAAAATCCGCCCAGCGAATGGCCGACCAGCCAGACCTTGCGCGAATCGTTGCCCCCGCGCCCGGCCCGCTCCATTTCGTGCAGCAGTTCCTCGACGAGATTCGGCCATTCGCGCGTGACCGGAAATTTCGGATCGTGGCCATAACGCTCGACGGCGCGGATTTCAAACGCGTCGTCCAGGGCACCAAACAGCTTGCGGTATGTGGTGACGGGAAACCCGTTGGCGTGGGAAAACAGCAGGAGGTCGCGCATGGCGTGGGGCGAATGACAATTATCAGAACGTTTGCGAATTGACGCAAAGTGTACCGACTGTCCCGCCGCGCCGGGCCGTCGTCTTCAGAGAACCGCGTAGGTTTTTCCTTCTATGCCGGCGATCGGGAAACGCTGGGTGAGCGCACGGCCGTCCAGGAAAATCACTAAATGGATTTTATGTCTGCTCTGCGTGAGTTCCGCGAGGCAGACCGAAGCGAGTCGCAGCGCGACTTCACGCCCGAACTCCTCGGCAAATCGGAACATCGTAGCGGGCTCCGCCATACTCCTGATGGAGGGACTATTCACGTAACCGAATACGAGCCGCCCCGGCAAACGCGTCGACAGCTGGGCGGCAAAACTGGACGTGTAGGCGTCGCTGGGCATCCCCAGCGACGAGCGGAGCGCCGGTCGTGCCGTCGAACAGGCGACGAGATGGACCGCCGTAATGTGCCGCTCGTCGGGCAAGGCGACGACTTGTGCGGCGACTTGCGCGGCATTGAGCAGTTGCCCGCCCATCTCCACGACACCTTCCCGACCATGGGCACAAATCACGAGACCGAATTCGCCCGGATGATTACGACGCGGCATCAGCGCCCAATAGGCATCGGGGAGAAGCAGAAGAAGTCTCATCTGTAATTGCTGTCGAGACCGAATGGTCTACTTGAGAAACTGAAACAGCAATTGTGGGGGCGTACCAGCGGCGCACCAACTGTGTTTGCGCCGTTAAAGCGACGTGGGTTAACTTCGGTCAACGCTCCCGGCGGGCACGCACCGGCTGGCCCCAGCGATCGGCCTCATCACGGGCCAACGGAAACTCGGCCGGCTCGCTCGCGTCCCACTCGGGATTGCTGATCTCGCCGAACACCTGGCGCAGACGATGTCCCCAGGTGTCGCGAATCATGCGGAAATAGGCGTTCTTCTCGTCGATATTGACGAAACGAGTCACCCGCAGAGAATCGCCTTCATAGACGAGCAGGTCCAGCGGCAGGCCCACCGAGATATTCGATTTCAAGGTGGAGTCCATCGAAATCAGCGCGCACTTGGCGGCCTCGCCCAGCGGCAGCGACGGCGACACCACGCGATCGATAATCGGTTTGCCGTACTTGGCTTCGCCAATCTGGAAATAGCAATTCTCCGGCGTCGCTTCGACAAAGTTGCCGGCCGCATAGATGTTGAACAGGCGCGTGCGTTCGCCGCGAATCTGCCCGCCAAAGATCATGCTGACGTTGAATTCGATACCAGCCTCGCGCAGCGCCTGCGCGTCGCGCTTGTGCACCGCACGCACCGCTTCGCCGACGATGGTGGCCGCCTCGAACATGTCCCGCGCGGTCCAGAGCGAGCGTTTTTCTTCCCGCGCCTCGGCCAGCAACTGCCGCACCGATTGACTGATGGCCAGGTTGCCGGCCGTCATCAGCACCATTACGCGGTCGCCGGGCTCTTCGAAGACGGTCATTTTGCGGGCGGTGGAAATCGCATCCACGCCAGCGTTGGTTCGGGAATCGGACAGGAATACCAGGCCGGCATCGAGCCGCATGGCTACGCAATACGTCATAGAAAGTGTGATTTTGGGGCGACGGCAAGCTTGCATTCTAGCCGGTCGCCAGACATGCACGCCGTTTGTTCGTGGCCGCGCCAACGCGCGGGCGCGGACGATGCAAACCATTGCGGCGAGGTCAGGCCAGGGGCGTGATATCGATGGCGACTTCCAGCGTCTCGCCCGTTCCGCCCTCCAGGATGCCCCGGATCGGTGCAGCCGATGCGTAGTCACGCCCCACGGCGAGGCGCACATGGCGCGCGTCGGTCACGCAACCGTGCGTTACGTCGATGCTGCACCAGAGGCCGCGGCCGGCATCGAGACAAACGTCGGCCCAGGCGTGGCTGGCCATCTCGGTGGCAGCTGGATCGAAGAAGTAACCACTGACATACCGGGCCGGCACACCGAGTGCGCGGCACGCGGCCACCATGACCTGCGCCTGATCCTGGCAAACGCCGCTGCCGAGCCGGAAAGCCTCGGCCGCGGACGTCCCCACGTGGGTGGAATTTGCCTGGTAGCGAACCCGTGCGGCGATGCCCTCGGCCAGCGCCAGCAATGCGGGAACGTCATGGCCAGCCGCCAGGTACGGGGCGGCAAACGCCTGCATTTCTGCGGGCGCCTGCGTCAAGGGCGTGGCCGTCATGAAATAAAGCGGCGAAACACGCGCCTCGCCGGCTTCGGGCGCATCGTGGAACGCGCCATGGCTGGCGTCGGCGATATCGTCGCCGCGCTGCGCCGCCATGACCTCCACCTCGCCGGTGGCCGAAATGGCGATGGTACGGGCAGGCCCCGTCATGGTGAAGTTGTGGACGATATTGCCAAAGCCGTCACGCGCCTCGGACAAGTTGCCCGGCGCAGACAACGTCCACGCCTGCACCGCCTGCAGCGGGCCGGAACGCGGCGAAAGTCGCAATTCGTGCACACTTCGGCGCACCGGTTCGGTGTATCGGTAGACGGTCTTGTGGCGGATCTTGTATTTCACAGTGCTTGTCGCGTCCAGCACGCATTACCGTCAGAGCAGGCCCCCTGCCCGATGCATGACGCATCGGGCACTTCGAGGCGGATCAGGCGGCCAGCAGCGGAACCAGGAAATCCCGGCTGATGCCATTGCCGAGATCGCCGATGCGCTCCAGAAAGCTGGTCAGGTAGGCGTGCAGTCCGACGGCAAAAATGTCGTCGATACGCGCGTATTTAAGGTCGGCGTGGAGTTTACCAGCCTGCCGCTCGGTCTCGGACGACTGCTGGTTGGCCACCAGCGCAAGGATCGACACGACTTCATCAAGGCTCGACACGAGCGAACGCGGCATGTCGGGACGCAGGATCAGCAGCTCCGCCACGCGCTGCGGCGTGATCACGGCGCGATAGATCTTGCGATACACCTCGAAGCCCGATACCGACCGCAACACCGCCGCCCAGTGATAGAAGTCGTTCTGCTCGCGATTCGGATCGCCGTCGTCGCGGCCGGACGCCTGGAACTTGACGTCAAGGATCCGCGCGGTATTGTCGGCCCGCTCCAGGAATGTGCCCAGCCGCATGAAATGGAAGGCATCGTCCTTGAGCATCGTACCGAACTGCACGCCGCGCGCCAGGTGCGAGCGGAACTTGACCCATTCAAAAAAACGCGATGGATCGTCGCGCAGTTCTCCCTCGGAAATCATGCGCTGCACGTCCAGCCACGTAGTGTTGATCGTCTCCCACACTTCCGTGGTCAGCGATCCGCGCACCGCGCGTGCGTTTTCGCGCGCGGCGCGCAGGCAGCTCATGATCGACGAAGGGTTGGTCATGTCGCGGACCATGAAGTCGATCACGTCGTCACGATGCAGCAACCCGTACTTGTGATCATAGGCCTGCGTCAGCTCGGAGATATCGAGCATGGCCCACCAGCCCTGCTCGGCCACTTCGGCCGATTGCGGCAGCAGCGAGGTCTGATAGTTGACGTCAAGCATCCGCGCAGTATTCTCCGCGCGCTCGGTGTAGCGGGCCATCCAGAACAGGTGGTCGGCGGTACGGCTCAGCATGATGGGTTCTCCCGGCGATCGACGTTCATGAATCAGCGCTCCAGCACCCACGTGTCCTTGGTGCCGCCGCCCTGGGACGAATTCACCACCAGCGATCCTTCGCGCAGCGCCACGCGCGTCAGGCCGCCGGGCACCATACGCACCTCCTTGCCTGACAGCACGAATGGTCGCAGGTCGATATGGCGCGGCGCGATGCCCGATTCCACATATGTCGGACAGGTCGACAGCGCCAGCGTCGGCTGCGCGATGTACTGCTCGGGCCGCGCCTTGACCACCTCCCGGAACCGCTCGATCTCCGCGCGCGTCGCGGCCGGCCCGACCAGCATGCCGTAACCGCCCGCGCCATGCGTTTCCTTGACCACCAGTTCCTCCATGTGGTCGAGCACATATTGCAGGTCATCGGGCCGCCGGCACATATAGGTCGGCACGTTCGACAGGATGGCTTCTTCGCCGAGATAGAACCGGATCATGTCCGGCACATAGGGATAGATCGACTTGTCGTCCGCCACACCGGTGCCGATCGCATTGCTGATGGTCACGTTGCCGGCGCGATAGACCGATAGCAAGCCCGCGGCGCCCAGCGTCGAATCGGGCCGGAACACCAGCGGATCGAGAAAATCGTCATCGACGCGGCGGTAAATCACGTCGATACGCTGCGGCCCCTGCGTGGTGCGCATGTACAGATGGTCGTCCTCGACGAACAAGTCGCTGCCTTCCACCAGTTCGATGCCCATCTGCTGAGCCAGGAAGGCGTGTTCGAAATACGCCGAGTTGTACATGCCCGGCGTCAGCACCACCACGGTAGGATCGGCGATGTTTTGCGGCGACACGCTGCGCAGCATGTCCAGCAGCAGGTCGGGGTAGTGGGCCACGGGCGCCACGCGATTGCGCGCGAACAGGTCCGGGAACAACCGCATCATCATCTTGCGGTTTTCCAGCATGTACGACACGCCCGACGGCACCCGCAGGTTGTCTTCCAGTACATAGAACTCGCCCGCCCCGGCACGCACCACGTCGATGCCGGCGATATGCGCATAAATGTCGCGCGGCACCTCGATGCCCAGCATCTCCGGCCGGTACTGGGCGTTGTTGTAGATCTGGTCTGGCGGGATCACGCCGGCGCGGATGATGTCCTGCCCGTGATAGATGTCATGGATGAACCGGTTCAACGCGGCTACGCGCTGGCGCAGTCCCCGTTCCAGCGTGGCCCATTCGCTCGCCGGGAAAATGCGCGGGATGACGTCGAACGGGATAGTCCGCTCGGTACCGCTGTTGGACTCGTCCTTGTCGCCGTAGACGGCAAAGGTAATGCCCACGCGCCGGAATATCAGATCGGCTTCGGTCCGTTTGTTGTCCATCGTGGCAGCGGACTGCCTGCCCAACCATTCGGTGAAACTCCGGTAATGGGGCCGGACCGCCCCGTGCGGCAACACCTGACCCGCCTCGATGGCAGTCAACGTGCCGTCCTCTCGCCCTTCCAGCATCTCGTCGAAAAACCGCGCCGCCATGATGGCCGCTCCTTCGTGGAAATGGGCGTTCTGCCGCCAACCGTCCCCCGCGTGCTGCTACGGCTACTGCCAGACAATGTCGCCGGCCACCCGTTTGTCGATGCCTTGTCGAGTCAACTCTTTCAGCATATCCGCACCGGCGAATCGCGCAAGAACTGCGCGCGCGACAGGCGCCGGTACGCGATTCGGTTTAGCAAGATGCTTGCCAGGCGCTCAGCGCGCGGCCTGGCCCGTGCACGAGACGGCGTCCGGCGGGCATTTTTCCAGGATGTCCTGGACCAGCGCCTCCGGCGTCTGGCGGATGTCCAGCACCAGGGCGTCGCCCGGTTCTTCGAGCGTATCAAACTGACTTTGCAGCAACGCCGGGTTGAAGAAGTGGTCCGAGCGCGCCGACAATCGGCCGCCGATCGTCGCCGCGTCGCCCTTCATGAACACAAAGGTCACGCCGCCCCCGGGCGGCATCAGCCGGTCGCGATAAACCTGCCGCAATGCCGAACAGGTGAATACATGGGTGCGGCCCTCGGCCCGGGCGGCGTCGATCGCCGCACGCATGGCATCGAGCCACGGCCAGCGGTCTTCATCGGTCAATGGAGTACCGGCGTGCATCTTCGCTTTGTTGGCCTCGCTGTGGAAGCTGTCGGCGTCATGGAAGCCGCAGTGCAGGCGCTCCGCAAGCATCTGGCCCACGGTGGTCTTGCCGCTGCCGGAAACGCCCATCAGGATATAGATCATGTCTGCTCCATCGAGCATGTGTCGGATGGTGTTGCCATCCTTGTCGGTAGCCGCCGTGCAGCAGCCATGTGGCACGGCGGTGCCCCGGCCGCTTGCGCGCCGGGGAATACGGGATGTCAGAGAAATGCGATCGCCAGTTGGACGTTCGCCTATTGTGCGACGGCGGATCCGGTTTGGATAGCGTCGGCCTCGGAAAGGTCCAGCGCGCTGCCGCCCTCCTCGGCGCCGCGGGCATGCCGGCGGAACAGCCCGAAAAGGCCACGCCCCATGCTGAAGCTGGCGAAACCGTCCACCTGCGCGACAGCCGGTGCGCGGGCGGCAAATTCGCCCTGCACAGCGTTGTCGCCGACCAGGTCCAGCGTGCCCGCCACCGCGTCGATCCGGATGATGTCGCCATCACGCACGCGCGCCAGCGGGCCGCCCGCCAGCGCCTCGGGGCCGACGTGGATCACGGCCGGCACCTTGCCCGATGCGCCCGACATCCGGCCATCGGTGACCAGCGCAACCTTGTACCCGGCGTCCTGCAACGCGCCCAGTACCGGCGTCAGACGATGCAGCTCCGGCATGCCGTTGGCATTCGGACCCTGGAAGCGCACCACGGCCACCACGTCGCGGTTCAACTCATCGGCATCGAACGCGGCCTGCAGCGCTTCCTGCGAATCGAACACCCGTGCCGGCGCCTGGACAATCCGATGTTCGTCGCTCACGGCCGATACCTTGATGACGCCTCGCCCCAGATTGCCGGCCATCAGCCGCAAGCCGCCTTCCGGCGAAAACGGCGCACTGGCCGGAGCGACCACCGAGGCATCGCCGCTGACCGTAGGCCCGTCGCGCCAGCGCAGTACGCCCTCGACCATCACGGGCTCCCGGGTGTAGTGCTTCAGTCCGCGCCCGGCCACGGTGTTCACGTCCTCATGAAGCAGGCCCGCTTCCAGCAGTTGCGCGATGACGAAGGCCACGCCGCCCGCGGCATGGAAATGATTGACATCGGCCGAGCCATTCGGATAAACGCGCGCCAGCAGCGGCGTGGCGGCGGACAGCTCATCAAAATCGTTCCAGTCGATGATGATGCCCGCGGCGCGCGCCATGGCCACAAGATGAATCGTATGGTTGGTGGAACCGCCGGTGGCCAGCAGGCCCACCATTGCATTGACGATGGCACGCTCGTCGACGATGCTTGCCAGCGGCGTGTATTCGCTGCCGCGTGCGATCAATGCCAGCGCGCGCTGCGCCGCAGCCACGGTCAGCGCGTCGCGCACCCCGCTGTCCGGATGCACGAAGGCCGACCCGGGCATGTGCAATCCCATGATTTCCATCAGGAACTGGTTGCTGTTGGCGGTGCCGTAGAACGTGCATGTGCCCGCGCCGTGATACGCCGCGCATTCGGCCTCCAGCAACGCATCGCGCCCCACCTGTCCGGTAGCGTAGAGCTGGCGCACGCGCGCCTTTTCCTTGTTCGACAAGCCCGAGGCCATCGGACCGGCCGGCACGAACACGATCGGCAAGTGGCCGAACTGCAGCGCGCCCATCAGCAGGCCGGGCACGATCTTGTCGCATACGCCCAGCATCAGCGCCGCATCGAACGTGTTGTGCGACAGGGCCACGGCAGTGCCCATGGCGATGGCGTCGCGCGAGAACAGCGACAGCTCCATCCCCGCATTGCCTTGCGTGATTCCGTCACACATCGCCGGCACACCACCCGCCACCTGCGCCACCGCGCCCACGGCGCGCGCCGCCTCGCGGATCACGGCCGGATACCGCTCGTAGGGCTGATGGGCCGACAGCATGTCGTTGTAGGCGGTCACGATACCGAGATTGGGCGCATGCTCGACGCGCAGCCGGAGCTTGTCGTCGGCCGGCAATGCCGCGTAGCCGTGCGCAATGTTGGCGCAGGACATGCCGCGCAGCGGCCCGAGTTCCTGCTGCGCGCGTTCGCAGCGCGCCAGATAGGCGGCACGACTGACGCGACTGCGTTCGACAATGCGTTGCGTAACGGCCGATACGACGGCCAGGACGTTGCCACTTGCTGCTTGGGACATGTCGGAAATCATCCTTGTGGGAGACGTGCGCGTTCCGCCTGGGACCGCGACGCATGTAGATTTTCTACATTATAGCCAGTTGCAATCAGACACCGAAATAGGCAATACATCTGAATAATGCTTGCCAAGGCGCAAATTGGGGTTAATCCCGAGTCCAGAATCCCGAATAGGCGCGCTGGATCGGCCACGTTTCTGTGTAGAATCTCTACAAATTCAGGACTCGACGCAACAACCGGGCTCCGCAAACACTTCCAAGATTTCCCGCACACCACACCATGCGCGACAGAATCCTTGCCGTCTATGACACGCTGCGCCCGTCCGAACGCCGCCTGGCCGATTACGTGGCGCGGCACGGCGCGAGCGTCATCCGCTTGTCCATGCCGGAACTTGCCGAGCGCGCCGGCGTTTCGCAGCCGACCATCGCCCGCTTTTGCGCCGCACTCGGCTACGACGGCTTCAAGGAATTCAAGCTGCAGTTCGCGCAGAACGTTGGTGGCGGCACGCCATTCGTTCATCAGGACGTGCAGGCCGACGACCGGCCGGCTGACATCGCGGGCAAGGTATTCGACCGCACCATCGCCACGTTGATGAGCGTGCGCAACGCGCTCTCGGCGGACCAGATCGAACACGGCATCCGCCTGCTTGCCAACGCGCGTCGCATCGAGTTCTATGGCTGCGGCAACTCGGGAATCGTGGCGCTCGATATTCAGCATAAGTTTTTCCGCCTCGGCATTCCCACCACCGCCTATTCGGATTCCCATGTATTCAGCATGTCGGCCGCGCTGCTGCGCCCCGGCGATGTTGCCGTTCTGGTATCCAACAGCGGCCGCACCTGGGACATGCTGGCTGCGGCCACGCTTGCGCGAAGCAGTGGCGCAAGTGTGCTGGCGCTGACGCACAGCGGATCGCCGCTCGCCAAGCTGGCCGACGTCTGCGTTTTTTCGGACGTCGAGGAAGATAGCGAGGTGTACACGCCGATGACTTCGCGGATCAGCCACCTGGTGCTGGGCGACGTGCTCGCCGCCGGCGTGGCGCTGGAGCGCGCCGAGACCGTCGCCGCTGGGCTGCAGCGCGCCAAGGCGCATTTGCGCGAACGCCGCATTGCGGGCGCGGAGCCCGCGCCTCTCGTCGCCGATATCGCCGGCGCGTCGGCCGACGGCGGCACCCCCAAAGCCCAACCGCCAAAACCGGCCCGCCCGACCAAGGGACGGGAAGTGCGGCACGCCGTGCCGCCTGCACGGAAAACGCGCGGAAAGAACGCATAGATCGAGATTCATTGCGTCAGCCATTTCGTTCGCTCAGCGCTGCATTGGCGGAACATCGCGCCAGTATCGGCGATGCAGTTCCCGATACGCCTGCACGACATAGCGCTCCTTGTCCGTGACCACGGACACTGCGCCGGTTTCGTCGGTGCGATACCGGGCGATGTCGGCGCGCTTGTAGCGCAGCCAGACATCGGCGCGAGGATGTTGGTAGCGGTTGGCGAAACCGAGCTGGAATATCGCGATTTCCGGGCGCACGGCACGCAGGAATGCCGCATGCGACGATGTGCCGCTTCCGTGATGCGGCGCGAGCAAAATGTCAGCGCGATAGTCCTGCGGCGACTTGCGCCTGATCAGCGCCCGCTCCTCTCGTTCGCTGATATCCCCCGTCAGCAGGGCGCTGCGATGCGCCGTCGCGATGCGCAGCACACAGCTTCGGCCATTGCTGCTCACTGTGGCTTGCGACAGCGCGTCTTCGGGCGGATGAATGATCTCGAATGCCACGCCATCCCACTTCCAGCGGCGGCCCTCGGCGCAAGGCTGCCACTCGAGGTCGCCGCCCTGCAATAGCGCATGATCGCGCGGTGCGCCTGTAAGACCCTGCGCCACGGACACGGCCTTTAGCACGTCCCGCGCGCCGCCCGCATGGTCCGCATCCTCGTGGCTGATCATCACCATGTCGAGTTGCCGGACGCCACTGGCCCGCAAGAACGGCACGATGACCTGGCCGCCCGCGCTGGAGCCGGACGCATATGCCGGGCCTGCGTCATAGAGCATCGCATGCGCGCGCGTTTCCACAAGGACCGCCGTACCCTGCCCCACGTCGATCGCTGTCATACGGAACTCGCCCTTCGCAACGGATTCACGCATGCCAGCCAGAATCGGGATCATCGCCAGCACGCCCGCGCCGCGCACCACGGCTTTGCGCGGCATGGCCACCAGACCCAGCCGACGTGCCCGTTGCCGCCACCACGCCAGGTGGTCCGATGCATTCGATCCATTCGATGCCTTAGATATCGCAAGCGGCAACGGCGTCAGTACCAGCACAATCCCGCAGAGCGACAACACGGTGGCGATGATCCCCGGCTGTGCTGCTTCCCAAACCGCCCACGATGGGCGCGCCAGCCACGCCAGTCCATCGATGAGGTACACGAGCACCCCATGCGCGACGCCAAGCACGACCGCCGACCATGCCTGCGGCAATACAGCGCCCGTCAGCGCTAGCGGTGTCACCAGCAGACTGATGACGGGAATCGCCACAGCGTTGGCAAGGATCGACACCACCGAAACCTGCCCGAACAGCACCAGCGTCAACGGCACGAGTCCGATCGTCACCGCGCATTGGGTCCGCGCAGCACCGCTTAGCGCTGCGCGCCAGCTTTCCGGCAACCACGCCGCCGCTTTCGCCGCCACGCTTCGCCCGCCTGCGCGCTTGAGCGAGGACGGTGGCCCGGCGCGCGCAAGCTCCTGATCGGAATCGCCTTGCGCATGCAGGAAAATTACCGCGACGGCGCCAAACGACAACCAGAAGCCGGGCAGCATCACGGCCCAGGGATCGATCGCAATGGCCAGCGCCGCGGCCCAGATCAGGACCAACGACGCTGGCGGGCAGCGATTCCCCCACAGCGCAATCGCCGCCACGGCGAGCATGGTCACCGTGCGCAGCGCAGGAATCTGCATGCCGGCAATCGCGCCGTACACCAGGGCCAACAGCAGCGCCGCAACCTGTGCGGCCTTCTGCGCGGGCCAGAGCAAAGGCAGCGGTCTGCGCATTCGACCGCCAAATCCGAACGAGCGTCGCCACAGCAGCCGCGCGCTTGCCCCGGCAAGGCCCGCGGTCATGGTGATATGAAGCCCGGATATGCTGACCAGATGCGCAATGCCGGTCCGTCGGAATACATCCCAGTCCGCCGGCGAAATGCCGCGCTGATCGCCGATGACAAGCGCCAGCAATATCGGCCCGAACCGCGCATTCTCAGGCAGAGACGCGCGCAGGTGATCGCGTATCCGGGCCCGCAGTATGGTCACGCGGACAGCCGTCGGAACAGGCCGAGCACCCGATGCCGTCGCGCCTGTGGCAGGGAGCGCCGCGCCTGCGCTCACGTAGCCAGTCGCATCGATGTCCTGCGACAGCAGCCAGTACGCATAGTCGAAGCCATGAGGGTTGGCAAGACCGCGGGGGCGTCGCAAGCGAACGGTCATCCTGTAGCGCTGCCCTGGTTGCAACTGCTCGGGCGGGTCCTGCCACGTCAGGATCAGATGCTGGGGCGTTGTGCGCCGTCGCGCTGCTTCGGGCATTGCGGTGGCGGGCCAGGACTCGACAAGAAAGACGAAGCGCGTGCCGTGAGCGGCCGTATCAGGCAAACCTGCGACGACGCCATCGATCTCGACGTCGCGGCCGGTCAGCCCGGGATCGATCCAGCGTGCGAGCCGCACTTCAGCGCGACATGCCGCCCAGGCAAAACCGAGCAGGCATGCCACGGCCATGCACAGCGCGATCCGCATCCATGCTGCGCGCGATCCATGCATGCGCCAGGCCACAAGCGACAACGCCGCTGCGATGCCGCCCCCGGCCGCCAATAGCCGGCCCGCCGGCAGCGCCGACTGCTGTTGCAGCAGCCAGCAGCCCGCCACGAATGCCAGCAGCACTGCACGCATCGGAGGTCCCCATCAGTTATCGATGGGCGTAGTTGTACCGCGTAAGCGCAGGCAAAAACGTGTCCGCGCGATACGTCGATGTGTCAATGAGTTAAATCTGCGAGATGTCGCTTGTCGGCGGCTCAACGCGGCGCCATGATGTCCGCGAAGGCTGCCAGTCGAGGCAGCGCCGCCAAGGAGTTGCGCCACATGATGTCTGCGAGATCGCGCTGCGCCAGCCCGCGCAGTCCGGCCACCACGTCCGCCACGCCCGCCACTTCAGCGGGTGTGTTGCGCGCCTTGTGTTGCTCGCCGAACTGGTCGTCCGACAGCCACGCAGGCGCGATGTCGGGCGCATCGGTCTCGAGCACGATCGCCTCGATCGGCACGTCTACCGCAAGCCGGCGAATCTGCTTGGCGCGCGAAAAGGTGACATTGCCGCCAAACCCGAGCTTCATGCCATGTTCGATATAGCGACGCGCCTGCTCATGGCTGCCATTGAACGCGTGGGCAATGCCCTGTCGAACACCCACGCGGCGCAACTGTGCGTAGACCTGATCCTGAGATTTGCGCACATGCAGCAACACGGGAAGGTCAAACTCGCGCGCGATCTTGAGCTGCTCCACGTAAAGCCAGGTCTGGTGCGCAGCGTCCAGCCCGGACACGAAGAAGTCGAGCCCGATCTCGCCGATGGCGACCAGTCGAGGATCATCGATCGATGCGGCCACTTCGCGTCGCAGCGCGTCAAGATCCGACTGCCCCGCACCGGGCGTACAGAGCGGATGAATGCCAAGCGCGTAGACGCATTGCGGAGCATTCCCGGACTGGCCGTGGGCGAGCGCCCGCACGGCGTCAAAGTTGGATACCGCGACGGCGGGCAGCACGATGCCGGAGATGCCCGCCGCGCATGCGGCCGCCATGACGCTCGGGCGGTCCGCATCGAATTCCCTGGCGTCAAGATGGCAGTGGGTGTCGATCCACATGATGGCGGAGATCCCGGGCGAAAAAGGTCAGCGTTCCGGATGCAACAGGCCGTCGCGCAGCCGGAAGATGCGGTCGCAGCGGCCTGCCAGTTCCATGTCGTGCGTCACGATCACGAAACTGGTGCCGAGCGTGCGCGAGAGCTCGAGCATCAGGTCATAGACACCGCCGGCGGTGTGGTCGTCGAGGTTGCCCGTGGGCTCGTCGGCAAGCACACAAGCCGGCTGTCCGACCAGCGCCCGTGCCACGGCCACGCGTTGACGCTCGCCTCCGGACAGCTCGCCGGGGCGGTGCTTCGATCGCTTGCCAAGGCCAACGCGTTCGAGCATGGCTTGCGCGGCGTCACGCGCCTCGCGCTCCGGCAGCCCCCGGATGCGCATCGGCATCGCAACGTTATCGAGCGCCGTGAACTCGGGAAGCAGATGGTGGAACTGATAGACAAAGCCGAGCGAGCGGTTGCGCACGATATTGCGCTCTTTCTCGCGCAGCGCCGTAAAGGGCTTGCCGTGCAACGCCACGCGCCCGGAGTCAGGGTTGTCGAGCCCGCCCAGCACATGCAACAAGGTGGATTTACCCGATCCGGAGGCGCCCACGATCGCCACCTTTTCCCCGGCATGGATGCGCACGTCCACGCCGCGCAAGACTTCTACGTCGAGCCCGCCCTGGCGAAATCGCTTGGTCAATCCTTCGGCGACCAGCACGGGCGCGCCGGCCTGCGCCGAAGCGTGTGGCGCCACTGGCGCGGACACATCCTGAAGCAGCGTCGAATCACTCATAGCGCAGCGCCTCCGCCGGATTTACGCGGGCCGCACGCCAGCTCGGATAGATCGTGGCCAGGGTGGCCAATACAAAGGAAATGATGCCGATGGTGGCGATGTCGTTCACGCGGGGATCCGAGGGCAATTCGCTGATGAAATAGATATCTTTTGGCAGAAACTGCACATGCAGCACCCGTTCGATAAACGGCACGATCACGTCGATATTGGTGGCGATCAGCGTGCCGCCCAGCACGCCCAGCAATGTACCGATAAAGCCGATGGCCACGCCCTGAACAATAAAGATCTTCATGATCGATCGCGGCTGGGCGCCCATCGTCCGCAGGATGGCGATGTCCGGCTGCTTGTCGGTCACCGTCATCACGAGCGTCGAAACAAGGTTGAAGGCGGCAACCGCAATGATCAGCGTGAGGATGATGAACATCATGCGTTTTTCGGTCTGCACCGCCGCAAACCAGTTGCGGTTCTGCTTGGACCAGTCGCGCAGATACAGGTCGCCGCTCATCGTGGTGGCGAGATCCTGCGCCACCTGGGGCGCGCGCTGCATGTCCTGCAGCTTCAGGCGCACGCCCGTCGGACCGTTCTGGCGGAACAGCACCTCTGCGTCCTCCATGTTGACCAGCGCAAGCGCACTGTCGAATTCATAGTGACCCGAGGAAAAAATGCCGCTGACGGTGAATTGCTTGAGGCGTGGCAGGATGCCGGCCGGCGTGATGGTGCCCTGCGGCGCCACCAGCGTCACCTTGTCGCCCACCCGTACGCCCAGCGCATTGGCCAGTTCGCTGCCCAGCGCGATATCGAAGCCGCCGGGCACCAGCGTGTTCATGCTGCCCGCGCGGAACTGGCTGGCGACATCGGACACCTTGGGTTCCTGCGCAGGATCTACGCCTCGCAGCAGCACGCCGCGCACGGCGTCGTCGCGGGTAAGCATCGCCTGGGCGGCCACATACGGCGCGGCGCCGATGACTTCCTTGTTGCGCTCGGCTTCGGCGGCCGTCTTCTGCCAGTCCTGCAGCGGTCCGGCGCCGATGACTTCGATGTGCGAGAGCACCGACAGCATGCGATCCCGCACTTCCTTCTGAAAACCGTTCATGACCGACAGCACCACAATCAGCGCCGCCACGCCCAGCGCAATGCCAAGCATCGAGATCATCGAAATGAACGAAATGAACGTGTTGCGGCTGGCGCGCTTGCTCGCGCGGGTATATCGCCAGCCGATCTGCCACTCGTAAGGAAAGTTCAAGAGGAGTCCTGTTGTTCTAGAAACGCGTCGGCGCCTGGCATGACCGCCCCGAAAGACGGAAATGTGGCGCCGGCCAGCCGGAAGTTTACAATCTCGGCAACCATGATGACGCACCTGACCCTGATTGTGCCTTTTTCCGTCCCACCTGGCGCCGGCGACGACGCCACGGACGATGTCGTTCCCGGCGCGGTACTGCGGCAGTTGGAGTTGCCCGCGCTCGGAAAGTTGCTGACCCGCGCCACCCCGGGCCCGCGCGAGAACCACGATGATCCCTATCTGCGCACGCTGCCGCAAGAGCGCTGGCTGGCCGGCCGCGCCGGGCTGGACACCGTGCGGGTGCCGACTGCGCCCTTTATGCGTCTGGCCGACCATGCCGCTGCGGGGTCGGCGGCCAACCAGGCGGCGGCCGGGGCAATCGAGCCTGCCGGTGCGTGGGCCTGTCTCCAGCCGGTGCATATCCATGCGGCGCGCGATCACCTGGTCCTGATGCATCCCGACCAGTTGGCCATCCGTGCCGACGAGGCCGCCGCGCTGCGTGCGGCGATCGACGACCTCCTTGCCGAAGCCGGCATCCCGCTCGATGCGCCCCATCCGGCGCGCTGGTATGTGCCCGAGGGCGTCTTTGGCGATCTGGTGGCCACCACGCCCGTGCGCGCCACTGGGCGCAACATCGATATCTGGATGCAGGCCGGCGCGCGGGCGCGCGAATGGCGGCGGCTGCAGAACGAAATCCAGATGACGTGGCACGACCATCCGGTCAACGCCGCGCGCGAAACCGAAGGCAAACTTCCGATCAACTCGGTGTGGCTGCACGGCGGCGGGGCGGCCGCGCCGGTTGCCCGGCTTGCCGATATTGTGCTCGCCGAAGATCCGTTCCTGGCCGGGCTGGCGCTGGCGGGCGGCAGCCGGCTGGCCGCCCAGCCAGCGCGTTTCGCCGATATCGAACGCATCGACGGCTCCGTACTGACGATGCTCGCCGACGCCACCGAAGCGCATATCGCCACCGACTGGGGCCTATGGATCGAACGGATGCACAGCCTGGACGCCGACTGGTTCCAGCCGGCGCTGGACGCGCTTGCCGCAGGCGGGCTCCAGGCCGTCACGCTGGTGCTCGGCGGCGAAAACCACTTTGCCGAATTCACCGTCACGCGCGCGGATCTGCGCAAGTTCTGGCGCGGCCTTGGCACGCGCGGGGACTGGCGCGCGCTGCTGTCCAATCTGGCGATGGCCGCCTGATCCAAAACTACCGAACTCGCCCATGACCCGGATTGCCATCCGTAACTATTCCGACGACCACGCGAACGCGCTGGCGGCCGCCGGACTGCATCCCACCCTCGCGCGGATCCTCTCGGCGCGCGGCGTGCTCAGCCCTTCCGAACTGGCCACCGATCTGCCCGAACTGGTGCCACCATCGGCGATGAAGGGCATCGGCCACGCCGCCGAATACCTTGCCGACGCCATTGCCGCGAAACGCAAGCTGCTGATCGTGGCCGACTACGATTGCGATGGCGCCACCGCTTGCGCGGTAGGGGTACGCGGCCTGCGGATGCTGGGGGCGCGCGTCGACTACATCGTGCCGAACCGCTTCGAGTATGGCTATGGCCTGACGCCCGAAATCGTCGCACTGGCCGCCCAGCAACAGCCGGATGTGATTGTGACGGTCGACAACGGCATCGCCAGCGTCGACGGTGTGGCGGCGGCCAATATGCGCGGCATTGACGTCGTGGTGACCGATCACCATCTGCCCGGCGCGGTGTTGCCCGACGCGGCGGTGATCGTCAATCCGAACCAGCCGGGCTGCGAGTTTCCGAGCAAGAACCTGGCCGGCGTCGGCGTGATGTTCTACGTGCTGCTGGCGTTGCGGGCAGAACTGCGCAAGCGCGGCGTGTTTACACAAGCCACGCAGCCGCCGTTGCAAACGCTGCTGGACCTGGTTGCGCTGGGTACGGTAGCGGACGTCGTCAAGCTCGACACCAACAACCGGATCCTCGTTGCGCAAGGACTCAAGCGCATGCGCGCCGGCCGCATGCACGCCGGCGTCGCGGCGCTGTTCCGCGCCGCGGGACGCGAGGCGTCGCGCGCCAACACGTTCGATCTTGGGTTCGGACTCGGCCCGCGTCTGAATGCGGCGGGGCGGCTTGCCGACATGTCTCTCGGCATCGAATGCCTGCTTACCGACGACGCCAACCGCGCTTGGGAGATTGCGCAGGAACTGGACGGGATGAACCGCGAGCGGCGCGATATCGAGGCCGGCATGCAGCAGGAAGCCATGCAGATCCTGGAACAGCCGCTGGATGGGCTGGATCCCGCGTCGCGATATACGGTGAGCGTGTTCCACGAAACCTGGCACCAGGGTGTGATCGGCATCGTGGCGTCGCGGCTCAAGGAGAAATTTCATCGTCCGACGATCACCTTCGCGCCTGGCGACGACGAGCATATCAAGGGCTCGGGCCGGTCGATTCCCGGATTTCACCTGCGCGATGCGCTGGATCTGGTGTCAAAACGGCACCCAGGGCTGCTGGTCAAGTTTGGCGGCCACGCAATGGCGGCCGGCCTGACCGTGCGCGCCGCGGATTTCGACACGTTTGTCGCCGCCTTCGAAGCGGTGGGTCGGGAATGGCTCAACGACGAACAACTGGCGCGCGTGATTGAAACCGACGGCGATATCGACGACACCTGCTTCTGTCCGGAATTTGTGACGCTGCTCGAAGGCCATGTCTGGGGCCAGGGCTTTCCGCCGCCCACGTTCTCAGGCGAGTTTGATGTGCTGCGGCAGACGGTCCTGAAGGGAAAGCACCTGAAACTGCAACTGGGACGCGGTAGCCAGCGCTTCGACGCCATCTGGTTCAACCACCCGGACGCGCTGGACGGCGCCAGCGCCACGGTAGCCTATCGTCTCGACAACAACACCTTCAACGGGACGACGCGCGTGCAACTGGTGGTAGAGCACGCGCAATAACCGTTCCGCGGGTCAGCGGGTCAGCGGGTCAGCGGGTCAGCCGGTCAGACGGTCAGCCGGTCAGCCGGTCAGCCGCGCGACGGCAGGTAATTGGCCGGGTTCATCGGTTTGCCGTTGCCCCGAACTTCAAAATGCAGTTCGCTAGCGTTGTCCATGCTGCCGATCTCCTGACCCGTGGCAACGCGCGCGCCTTCCTTGACCAGCGGTTTGTCCAGATTGCCGTAGACCGTCAGCCAGTCGTCGTTATGTTTGACGATGACGATCTGGCCGTAGCCGCGCAGCGTCCCGACGTGGATGGCCCAGCCCGCCGCAGCGGCGCGCACCTTGCCGCCGGCCGGCACTTCGATACGCAAGCCTTTCTCCGCGGGCGGCGCGAAGCGGCCGGTCACGCGGCCGTCGGCCGGCCATTGCAGGCTGATCGCGCTGGCTGGCGGCTTGGCCGATGCGGGGTCAGGCGCGGCGCTGCGTGTCGGCTTGTCGGCCGCGGCAGCCTTGTCCGCCGCTTTGGCCGCCGAGATCCCTGCGCCGGCGGGCGGCCTGACGCGAATCAGCTGTCCGACTTCGATCTGATTGTTGTCCGCCAGATTGCTCCAGCGCGACAGTTCGGCAACCGAGCGGTTATGCCGGCGCGCGATCGAATAAAGCGTGTCGCCGCGTTCGACGCGGTAGTAACCTTCGGGCGCCGGCTCGCTGGGCGTGGTGCCACAGGCGGCCAACATCAAGGCCAGGGCGGGAGCGGCCAGCCATCCCAGCGCGCTGCGGCGGCTGGGCGTGGCACGGGCGTCGTGATTTGCTGCGAGATGTCCTGTCATGCGTCCGGAAAACTCCTGATCGTGGCCGCTATTGTCGCCCAAATGGGTGAAAGTCTCGCAATAGACTGTTCGCTGCACGAACAGTTCGCCCGGAATATATGCCGGCTGCGCGCGATCCGAGGCCGGTTTCCGGCGCCAATCCGCTATAATTCAACGTTTTTCAAGCGCAGGAATCTCAATTTTCATGGAAGCAGAACGCCTCAACGCCATCTCCGGTGCCATCTCCGATCTCCGTTCGCGAACGGAAGATCTACGGGGGTATCTTTGACTACGATGTCAAAGCAAATCGCCTAGACGAAGTCAACGGACTGCTGGAAGACCCGGACGTCTGGAACAACCCCAAGCGCGCCCAGGATCTGGGCAAGGAAAAGAAGGCGCTCGAAGCCGTCGTGCAAACGCTCGGCAAGCTGACGGAAGACCTGAACGGCGCTGACGAGCTTTTCGAACTCGCGCGCGAGGAAGGCGACGACGAGACGCTGGAATCGATCGAGGCCGACGTAAAAGGCTTCGAGGCCATCGTCGCCGACATGGAATTCCGCCGCATGTTCTCCGGCGAAATGGATCAGGCCAACGCGTTCATCGACATCCAGGCCGGCGCCGGCGGTACCGAGGCGTGCGACTGGGCGTCAATGCTGCTGCGTCAGTACCTGAAGTACTGCGAGCGCAAGGGCTTCAAGGCCGAAGTGCTGGAAGAATCAGAAGGCGACGTGGCGGGCATCAAGAGCGCGACGATCAAGGTTGAAGGCGATTACGCGTTCGGCTATCTGCGCACGGAAACCGGCGTGCATCGACTGGTGCGCAAGTCGCCGTTCGATTCGTCGGGTGGACGCCATACTTCGTTCTCGTCGGTGTTCGTCTACCCCGAGGTCGACGATTCGTTCGAGGTGGAAGTCAACCCGGCCGATCTGCGCGTCGATACGTATCGCGCTTCGGGCGCGGGCGGGCAGCACATCAACAAGACCGACTCCGCCGTGCGGATCACGCACATCCCGACCGGGATCGTCGTGCAGTGCCAGAACGACCGTTCCCAGCACCGCAACCGCGCCGAAGCGATGTCGATGCTGAAATCGCGCCTGTACGAGCATGAGATGCGCAAGCGTCAGGCCGAGGCCGACAAGCTCGAGGCCGGCAAGACCGACGTGGGCTGGGGTCACCAGATCCGCTCGTACGTGCTGGACCAGAGCCGCATCAAGGACCTGCGCACCAATGTGGAAATGTCCAACACGCAGAAGGTGCTGGACGGCGACCTCGATCCGTTCATCGAGGCCAGCCTGAAACAGGGCCTGTAATACCGCAAGACCTGCGATGCATCGTGGCGGTGGCCTGCGCCACACGCCACGATGCACGCGACAACCCCACGTCATCCATCTCGCCGTTGCACAAGACAAGGTCCACGCCATGACCACCGTAACGCCCCGCTCCACCCATCTCCATATCGTCACCGGCGCCTCGCGCGGCCTGGGCGCGGCGCTGGTGCGCGCGCTGCTCAAGCCGGGCAACCGCATCATTGGCGTGGCACGCAGCCGCAATACCGAGCTGGAGGCCGAGGCGTCGGCCAGCGGCGTGCCGGTGGCCTGGCACTTGCAGGATCTTGCGCAACCGGGCCCGTCGGCGGGCTGGCTGGCGAGCGTACTGGAAGCCGTGGACGAGGCGCCGGCCAGCGTCACGCTGATCCTCAACGCAGGCGTGGTGGAACCGATCGGCCCGATCACGTCGCTGCACGAGAACACGCTGGTGCCGCATCTGCAAACCAACCTGGTTACGCCGATGACGATGACGGGCGCGTTCATCACAGGCACCTCGCGCTTCGATTGCCCGCGCAAGATTCTGGCGATCTCGTCCGGCGCGGCGCGCAATCCCGTGCCGGGCTGGAGCGCTTACTGCGCCGGCAAGGCGGGGCTGGACATGTTCATCCGCTCGGTCAACGCCGAGTACGGCAACCTGCCGGACGCGCACGCGGTGCGCGCCGTGGCGCTGGCGCCGGGCGTGGTGGACACGGGCATGCAGGAAACCATCCGCGGCGCCGATTTCGCGCAGGTGCAACGCTTCCGCGACCTGAAGGCCAACGACCAGCTGGCGTCGCCCGAAGACGTGGCGCAACGTATCGTCACCTATCTTGGCCGCGCCGATTTCGGCAAGACCGAACTCGACGACATCCGCAACCATTGAACCGACTGACGCGCGCGGGCGCTTGCTTGCGCGCGACCGAAACTCACATCATGACCGAACAGACCCGCACGCCGGCCGCCGAAGCGCCAGCCGCAGACGAGAACAAGATCATCGCTGAGCGGCGCGAAAAGCTGCAGGCCCTGCGTGCGCAGGGCGTAGCCTTTCCGAACGACTTCCGCCCGACGCATCAGTCCGGCGCGCTGCATGCGCAATACGGCGAGACCGACGGCCAGACGCTGGAAGCCAATCCGGTAGAAGTGGCCATCGCCGGGCGCATGATGCTCAAGCGCGTGATGGGCAAGGCCAGCTTTGCCACTGTGCAGGACGGCAGCGGCCAGATCCAGTTCTACATCACGCGCGACAAGGTTGGCGAGGATGTCTACGCGGCGTTCAAGCATTGGGACCTGGGCGACATCATCAGTGCGCGCGGCGTGCTGTTCCGCACCAACAAGGGCGAGCTGTCGGTGCAGGTGCGCGAACTGCGCCTGCTGTCGAAGAGCCTGCGCCCGCTGCCGGACAAGTTCCACGGCCTGGCCGACCAGGAGCTCAAATATCGCCAGCGCTACGTCGACCTGATCGTCTCGCCGGAAACTCGCGACACGTTCCGCGCGCGCACCAAGGCGATGTCGTCGCTGCGCCGCCATATGGCCGACGCCGGCTTCATGGAAGTGGAAACGCCGATGCTGCATCCGATTCCGGGCGGCGCGGCGGCCAAGCCGTTCATCACGCATCACAACGCGCTGGACATGCAGATGTTCCTGCGCATCGCGCCCGAGCTGTATCTGAAGCGCCTGATCGTGGGTGGCTTCGAGCGTGTGTTCGAGATCAACCGCAACTTCCGTAATGAAGGGGTGAGCCCACGCCACAACCCCGAATTCACGATGATGGAGTTCTACGCGGCCTACACGGACTATCGCTGGCTGATGGACTTCACCGAGAACCTGATCCGACAAGCGGCAATCGACGCAAGCGGCAGCGCGGTGCTGACCTACCAAGGCCGCGAACTGGATCTGTCGCGCCCGTTCCATCGGCTGACGATCTGCCAGGCGATCCAGAAGTTCGCGCCCGAATATACCGACGCGCAGCTGGCCGATGCCGACTTCCTGCGCAGCGAGCTCAAGAACAAGTTCAAGATCAACACCAGCGCGCCGCAGTTCCTGAACGCTGGCCTGGGCACACTGCAACTGGTGCTGTTCGAGGAAACCGCCGAATCGCAACTGTGGGAGCCGACCTTTATCGTCGACTATCCGGTCGAAGTGTCGCCGCTGGCGCGCGCATCGGATACCGAGTCGGGCATTACGGAACGCTTCGAGCTGTTTATCACCGGGCGCGAAATCGCCAACGGTTTCTCGGAACTGAACGATCCCGAAGATCAGGCCGACCGTTTCCGCAAGCAGGTGGAGCAGAAGGATGCGGGTGACGAGGAAGCCATGTATTTCGACGCCGATTACATTCGCGCGCTCGAATACGGCATGCCCCCGACGGGCGGCTGCGGCATCGGTATCGACCGCCTAGTCATGCTGCTGACCGACAGCCCGAATATTCGCGACGTGATCCTGTTTCCGCACCTGCGCCGGGAAGACTAAGCAGTTGCGCTGGCGGGCAAGACCCGCACCGCGCATGACAGGCCCCGCCTTTTTGGCGGGGCTTTTTCATTTCTGCAGGCTCCGGTCCGCGCGCACGGCCACTTGTAACAACGAGCCGCCGGCAGGCCGTCGCAAAAGATCTCTAACCCATTGAATTTAAAAGAACAATTCAGCTACAGATACTTACAAAATCAAACGGCATTTGGCGCGCGCTTCGGACAGACTTCAAGTATCTACTACGTCCCGTAGTCGTCGGAGAACAAACAATGTCTGGTCCGGAATCGCTTCCTACCCTGCCACCGTCGCGCCGCCTGCATCCGCTGATCGGCGCCGCTGCGGTGGCGGTTGTCATCGCCAGCCTGACCGCGGTTGCCGCCATTACTGGCGTGCTGCCGACCGGCAAGGCCAGTCAGGGCACCCCCGAGGCATCGATGTCGAACGCGACTGCCTCGTACAGCGAGCCCCAACCCTATCCGTCCGCGCGCGCGGCCCAGGGTACGCAGGCGCAGGCTGCGCAAGGTCAGATGCCAGCACCCGGCTCGACCACGCGGCCACCCGCCTACGATGCCCAGCAGGCGTCCGGCATGGCGCCGCCGCCGGGCGCGCCGGCTCAGCAGGCGCAGGCCGAGCCCCGGCCGGCGGCTCGCCCCAGCCATACCGCTGGACACGTGACAGGCGTACAGGTGGTGGAAGCCGAAAAGCCGACCAGCGGACTTGGCGCCGTGGGCGGCGCCGTTGTGGGCGGCTTGCTCGGTAATCAGATCGGCAACGGCAATGGCCGCATCCTCGGTACGGTAGCGGGCGCTGCCGCAGGCGGCTTTGGCGGTAACTATGCCGAGAAGAAGCTGAACACCAACAAGTCTTACCGTGTCAGCGTACAGATGGATGACGGCTCAAGACGCACCTTCACCTATCAGAACCCGCCGGGAGTGGAGGTGGGCCAGCGTGTGCATCTGGAGCGCGGCGTGCTGGTAACCGGCTGATACGCCGGCTGATACGCCGGAAGCGCCGCGGAAATATCGGGCGCCACTCGGCGCGTGTACAAGGCCGGCCATGTGCCGGCTTTGTTATCTGAGACGGCCTAGCGTCCCCGCCAGAGGCCGTCATGCTTTCGAGTTGCGCCGCCGCGATTGGCTCGTGACGACGTGAGTCGAAAATCCGCTTACTGCGCTTCCTCGATCCAGGCGGCCTGGATCGCTTCCAGGATTTTCTCGCCCGAACGCTCTGGCAGGTCGCTGAATCCATCGAGCTCCAGCACCCACTGGCGCAGTTGCGTGAAGCGCACCGTCAAAGGGTCCACATCCGGAAATTTGTCGTACAGCGCCGCAGCGATATCGTAGGTATCAGTCCATTTCATCGGGGAAACTCCGGGCGGCAGGCTCAGTGGCCTTCCTTGGCGTGGTTGATCGTGTATTTGGGGATTTCGACGGTCAGGTCCGTGTCAGCGACGAGCGCCTGGCACGACAGCCGCGAATTGGGTTCGAGACCCCACGCCTTGTCCAGCAGGTCTTCCTCTTTTTCCTCGGCATCTTCAAGCGAGTTGAAGCCCTCGCGCACTACCACGTGGCAGGTGGTGCATGCGCATGACTTTTCGCACGCGTGCTCGATTTCGATACCGTTGTTGAGCAGCGCGTCGCAGATGCTGGTGCCGGTGCTGGCTTCGAAGACGGCTCCCTCGGGACACAACTCGACGTGGGGCAAAACGATGATCTGTGGCATTTCTATCCTGTTCTCTTTGTAGCGTCGGCGCTTAGCCGATCTCCTGCACTTTCTTGCCGGCCAACGCACTCTTGATCGAGCGGTTCATGCGGCGTGCGGCGAATTCGTCGGTGCCGTGCGACAGCGCCTCAACGGCGGCCTTGATCGCGTGATGGTCTTCGCCCCGGGCAATCTCGCCAACCTTGGCGATCAGCGCTTCGACTTCGGCGCGTTCTTCCGGCGCCAGCAGATCGCCGTCCACTTCCAGCGCGCGCTGGGTGGCTTCCATCAGACGCTCGGCTTCGACGCGCTCCTCGGCCAGCGCCCGCGTCTTCATGTCCTGCTCCGCTTCCCGGAAGCTCTCCTGCAACATGCGCGCAATATCGTCATCGGCCAGACCGTACGACGGCTTGACCGATACCGACGCTTCCACGCCCGAATTGGTTTCGCGCGCCGATACAGAAAGCAGGCCGTCCGCATCGACCTGATAGGTCACGCGGATGCGCGCCGCGCCGGCCACCATCGGCGGAATGCCGCGCAGCTCGAAGCGCGCGAGGGACCGGCAGTCGCTGGCCAGTTCGCGCTCGCCCTGCAAGACGTGGATCGCCATCGCGGTCTGGCCATCCTTGAAGGTGGTGAACTCCTGCGCGCGCGCCACCGGGATCGTGCTGTTGCGCGGGATGATCTTCTCGACCAGCCCGCCCATGGTTTCGACGCCCAGCGACAGCGGAATGACATCGAGCAGCAGCCAGTCTTCGCCTGGCGCGTGATTGCCGGCGAGCAGATTGGCCTGCATGGCCGCACCGAGCGCCACGACCTTGTCCGGATCGAGATTGGTCAGCGGTTGCTGGCCGAAATATTCGCCGACCGCCTTGCGGATGGCCGGCATGCGCGTGGCGCCGCCAACCAGCACCACGCCCTTCACCTCATCCGGTGTCACACCGGCGTCGCGCAACGCCTTGCGCACCGGCGCGAGCGTCTTCTGCACCAGATGCGCGGTGATTTCGATAAACGTCGCGGCCGTCAGCGGCAGATGCACGATCTCGCCGCTGGCCAGCACGGCGTCGATCACGGTGCTGTCGCTGGACGACAGTGCTTCCTTGGCGGCGCGGGCGCGCACCATCAACAGACGCATGTCCTCGGCGGACAGCGGCTGCAGGCCGGCCTGCTCGACGATCCAGCACAGCAGGCGCTGATCGAAGTCGTCGCCGCCAAGCGCGGAATCGCCGCCGGTCGACATCACCTCGAACACGCCCTTGGTCAGCTTGAGCACCGAGATATCGAACGTGCCCCCGCCCAGGTCGTACACGGCATAGATACCTTCGGCTGCGTTGTCCAGTCCGTACGCGATCGCCGCGGCGGTCGGTTCGTTGAGCAGGCGCAGCACGTCCAGGCCCGCCAGTTGCGCGGCGTCTTTGGTGGCCTGGCGTTGCGCATCGTCGAAATACGCCGGCACGGTGATCACCGCGCCGACCAGATCGTCGCCGAGCGAATCCTCGGCGCGCTGGCGTAATGTGGCCAGGATCTCGGCCGACACCTCGACGGGACTTTTCACGCCCGCCACGGTCTTCAGTTGGACCATGCCCGGCGCGTCGACGAAATCGTAGGGGCTGTGTTCGATATTGCTGACATCGCGCAGGCCGCGTCCCATGAACCGCTTCACGGAAACAATCGTGTTCTTGGGATCGCGTACCGCTTCGTCCTGGGCCTTGTAGCCGATATGCGCGGTGCCGTTCGGCAGATAGCGCACCACGGACGGCAGCAACGAACGGCCGCTGTCGTCGGGCAGGACTTCGGGGATGCTGTTGCGCACGGCGGCCACCAGGGAATTGGTGGTGCCAAGATCGATACCGACGGCCAGGCGTCGCTGATGGGGCGCCGGCGACATGCCGGGTTCGGAAATCTGGAGCAGTGCCATGGGAATCTTCTAATCTTCGAGACGATCGATCGCTTCGCTGGCGTCGTGTTCGATCTTCTCGATAAACATCAACTGGCGCGCGGCGCCGCCGGCGGCGTCATTGTCGCCGGCGTCTAGCAACGCGCCGAGGGCTGCGTGCCGCTCGCGCTTTTCCTGTCGCAGGTCGCGCAATAGACGATCGAGCTGGTCGACCGCGCGCGCTTGCACCGCATCCTGCAGCGCCTCGCGCCATTCCATCTGCTGCATCAGAAACGCGGGCGCCATGGCCGTATTGCTCTCGGCCTGGATGTCGACGCCACGCAATTGCAGCAGATAGATCGCGCGCTTCAGAGGCTGGCGCAGCGTCCGGTACGCTTCGTTGGCATGCGCGGCCCACTGCATGGCCACGCGCCGCTCGGCGTCTCCGGCATTGGCAAAGCGGTCCGGATGCGCCTGCGTCTGAACGGTGCGATAGGCGGCGTCGAGCGCGGCCTCATCGACGTCGTATTGGGCGGGCAGTCCGAACAGCGAAAAGAAATCGTCTTTCAAAGCGCGTCTTTCAAGAAACATTCACAACAAAAAGGAGCGGTCATGCCGCCCCTTGTCGTGTTGCCGCCCGTGCGTCGCAAACCGAAGCAGGCGGCGCGGGCCGTCAGACCCGGAACGACTCGCCGCAGCCGCACTCGTCCCTGACGTTCGGATTGTTGAACTTGAAACCTTCGTTCAACCCTTCACGCGCGAAATCGAGCTCGGTGCCGTCGATGTACGGCAGGCTCTTCGGATCCACGATCACCTTGATGCCGTGCGACTCGAATACCTGATCCTCGGGCAGCAGTTCATCCACGTATTCGAGCTTGTATGCCAGGCCCGAGCAGCCAGTGGTCTTCACGCCCAGGCGCAGGCCCACGCCCTTGCCGCGACGTTCCAGGTAGCGGGCGACGTGCGTCGCCGCCTTTTCGGTCATTGTGATCATCTTTGCCTTGCTGTCGAACACCTCGCGCCGCTTGCGCCGTCACGCGAGGTCACACCAACCCATTTGAAGCTGCAGGCCGCCTGAGCGGTATCAGGCTGCCTTCTGCTCGGCGCCGCCGTGCTTCTTCTTGTAATCCTCGACGGCCGCCTTGATGGCGTCTTCCGCCAGGATCGAGCAGTGGATCTTCACCGGCGGCAACGCCAGTTCTTCGGCGATCTGGGTGTTCTTGATCTCCAGCGCCTGGTCCACGGTCTTGCCCTTGACCCATTCGGTCACCAGCGAAGACGAGGCGATTGCCGAGCCGCAACCATAGGTCTTGAACTTGGCGTCTTCGATCACGCCCGCTTCGTTGACCTTGATCTGCAGCTTCATCACGTCGCCGCAGGCCGGGGCGCCGACCATACCGGTACCCACCGCGTCGTCGTTCTTGTCAAACGAGCCGACGTTGCGCGGATTTTCATAGTGGTCGAGAACCTTGTTGCTATAAGACATTTTGGCTACCTCTGACGAATCTTTATGGGGTTTTTCTTGTTGCCTGGCCTGCGTTCAGTGCGCAGCCCACTGGATCGAATTCAGGTCGACGCCGTCCTTGAACATTTCCCACAGCGGCGACAATTCGCGCAGCTTGCCGATCTTGTTCTTGAGCAGCTCGACGGTGTAGTCGATTTCGGCTTCGGTGGTGAAACGGCCCACCGTAAAGCGGATCGAGCTATGCGCGAGTTCGTCGTTGCGGCCGAGCGCGCGCAACACATACGACGGCTCCAGCGACGCGGACGTGCAGGCCGAACCCGACGACACGGCCACGTCCTTGATGGCCATGATCAGCGATTCACCTTCCACGTAGTTGAAGCTGACGTTGAGGTTGTGCGGCACACGATGTTCCATCGAGCCGTTCAGGTACACCTCTTCCATGCTCGACAGGCCGTTCCACAGGCGGTCGCGCAGCATGCGGATACGCTCGTTTTCCGTGGCCATTTCTTCGCGGGCCAGACGGAATGCCTCGCCCATGCCGACGATCTGGTGCGTGGCCAGCGTGCCCGAGCGCATGCCGCGCTCGTGGCCGCCGCCGTGCATCTGCGCCTCGATGCGCACGCGCGGCTTGCGACGCACGTACAGCGCGCCAATGCCCTTCGGGCCATAGGTCTTGTGGGCCGAGAACGACATCAGGTCGCACTTCAGCGTGGCCAGGTTGATCAGCACCTTGCCGGTGGCCTGTGCGGCGTCGCAATGGAAGATGATGCCCTTGTCGCGGCAGATCTCGCCGATCTGCTCGACGTCCTGGATCACGCCGATCTCGTTGTTCACGAGCATCACCGAAACCAGGATCGTGTCCGGGCGGATCGCCTGCTTGAACACGTCCATGTCGATCAGGCCGTCGTCCTTGACGTCGAGGTACGTCACCTCGAAGCCTTGGCGTTCCAGCTCACGCGTGGTGTCCAGCACGGCCTTGTGCTCGGTCTTTACGGTGATGATGTGCTTGCCCTTGCCCGAGTAGAAATTGGCCGCGCCCTTGATGGCGAGGTTGTCCGACTCGGTGGCGCCAGACGTCCACACGATTTCCCGCGGGTCGGCGCCAACCAGCGCCGCCACCTGCTCGCGCGCCTCTTCCACGGCGCGCTCGGCGTCCCAGCCATAGGCATGGCTGCGCGAAGCGGGATTGCCGAACTGCTCGCGCAGGTACGGAATCATCTTGTCGGCCACGCGCGGGTCCACCGGCGTGGTCGCCGAGTAATCCATATAGATCGGGAAATGTGGGGTGGTGCTCATCGTTATGACTGCCTTATAGGGATCGCTAATCGCGTACTGCCTACTAATAGTTTAGATCGGTTACTGCAATCTTGCTCAGGACTGCGCAAGACTGAAGACCGAATTGACCATGCGGGCGCGTGCGGGCTTTTCCTGTTTCCCCGATTTGCCACGGGCCACGGTCACTGGCTGCTGCGCGGCGTCTTCGCGCATGTCGTGCAACACCGCCGGTTGCCGCGCGCGCTGCTGGTCGACCAGATGTTTCAGCGACACAGAGTCGAGGTACTCGACCATCTTCTGGTTCAGCGTGGCCCACAGTTCGTGGGTCATGCAGCGCCCGGATCCGTCGTCGCCGTTACAATTGCCTTTTCCCCCGCACTGCGTGGCGTCCAGCGGCTCGTCCACGGCGATGATGATGTCCGCCACGGTGACGTCCTCGGCCTTGCGGGCGAGGCTGTATCCGCCGCCCGGGCCGCGCACGCTTTCCACGATTTCGTGGCGGCGCAGCTTGCCGAACAACTGCTCGAGGTACGACAGGGAAATTTTCTGACGCTGGCTGATGCCGGCCAGGGTGACGGGTCCCTGATCCTGGCGCATGGCCAGGTCAATCATGGCGGTTACCGCAAAACGGCCTTTGGTGGTCAGTCTCATGATGCTCGGGGAGAGGGAATACTTGAGAATTTCGGTCGAGTTTACGATATCCCGACTAAATCAGTCAAGTTCCCCTTGCTGCAACGCACTGTTCCACCCGCTATAACGATGAGCGTTCCGCGGCCGGGGACTCCGGCTTGCTGCGCGGCGGAATCAACAGTGACATCGGATGCCTGACGATGCGCCGCCGCACCGCCCCTACCAACGCCTTGCGATCGACGCGCCGCAGGTTGCGTGATCGCAACGCCATATAGAACGCCAACGCGAAGCTCACCGCGACGTTCAGCACACCCATCAGCGCGATTCCCGCCACGGCCAGCCACAGAGACGGCATGCGCAGCGCATTGACGCCCAGCACGCCAAGCGCCGCCCCCACCGATCCGGTGGAAAGCGTGACGTGACGCACTTCCATATGGGGGCCGACGAAGCTCAGGATCTCGGGCCCCAGGCCCAGCAGGAATCCGAGCGACACATTGGCGGTGATGCCCGACAGGTTGCGCTTCCAGAAATCCGCCAGGCGCGTGGCGCCGCGCTGTCCCAGCACATAGCGCAGGCGACGGTTGTAAGCCATCACGTCGTGCACGCGATGCAGCGCAAACCAGTTGTCGGCCCAGCCGGCGATCAGGCTCGACAGCCACAGCAACACGCCCGTGAACACCGCATACAACGGCGTCGGGCCAAGAATCGAAAACGATTCGATCGTGGCGATGGCCTTGGCTGGCGTGATCAGGTTGGTGCCGAGCAGCTTCGCGGCGAGCCATTGCAGCGCGAATGCCACCGGAAATACCACCGAAAGATTGCCGAAGATCGCCGCCGCATTGGAGCGGATCATCGCGATCGTGTCATCGACAAACAGCTCGCGCCCGTCCGGCCGCCCCGCGCCATCGAGCCGGTGCGCGAGCGCCGGACCGGTCATCGCGGGCTGTTTGGTGGCCAGCGTGAAATGCGCGAAATGGATCGCCAGAAAGCTGCCCGCGTAGTTCAGCGATGCGAGAAAGCCTTCGGTGAATTTGTCGAGGTGCAGGCCATAGATCAGGAACTTCAGATAGACCGTGATCACGGTCACCAATCCGCCGCCCGCTGCCGCACGCATCAGTTCGCCATATTCCCTGCGGTCGCGCGTGATGTAGTGCTCGCCCGTTTCGGCCGAACGCTCCACCACCTTGCGCGCCAGCTGCGCGAACGACGTGCCAAGCAGATGTCCGACGCTGCGGCGCGCCTGCGTCGAGCGAATCAGTTCGGCGATCAGGTGCGCATGACGTTCGCGGCGCGAAGGATCGACCCAGGCATTGAGCAGCAGGTCGATACGCGACAGTTGCGCCTTCATGCGCTCGATCTGGAACACCACCTCCACCGATACGCCGTTTTCCTCGAGGTCGTCGTAGACCTGGCGCGCCGCGGCATGGCAGCCGTCGAGCAAGGCCCGGAAGTAGTTCAGACGATGCGCGAACGTTGCGCCATCATGCGCAAGGCCTTCCTCGCAGAGCGCGACGATGGCGGTATCGAGCCGATAGAACGGCGTGTCTTCGACGCGCCCGTGCAGGCGCGAGCGGATTGCCTGACTCAGCCCGGTGGCCTTGACGTGGCTCACCAGCACCTGAATGCTGGTCGTCAGCGTGGCCTCACGCGCGACGTGAAAGCGCTCCACGCCCTCGTCCGCGTCGGACAACACGGCCATCCCGAGGCGCTCGACGAGTTCGTTGTCGAGCGCTTCCACCCACTCGGCGTCGTTGTCGTCGACAAACAGCAGCGCGAACAATGCCGCCATATCGCTGCGATTGGGTGGCGGCGGCAGAAACCGCGCCTGCAGGCGGTCGACCATCTCGCCCCAGATGCCAGGGTGCGACGCCACGCCGGTATCGCAGAACAGCGCGGTTGGATCGTTGTCGCGCACGATGGCGCGCACCGTGCGGGCGAAGCTGTCGGACCACTCGGGATGGCGCGCCAGAACCTGCAGCAGATAGCGCAGGCGCACGTGCTCGGGATAGCGGCGCGCAGCGCTTGCATCGCCGTCTTGCTCCACCCCGGGGTTGCCGTCGCGCCGCAGCCAGTAGCCAAGTTCGACCAGCCAGGCGTTACGCTCGGCCAGCGGCGCGTCGGGATCGGCCGCTGCCAGGATGGCGTCGAGCTGAAGACTGGCGCTGCGCGATTCACGCCATTTACGAAACAGCAAACGCATCGTCAAGCCAGCCGTTGTGCGAGAAACGCGATCACGCCGTCGCAGGCGTCCTCGACGTAGTCGAGCACGCGCTCGAATCCATCGCCTTCGCCGTAATAGGGATCGGGCACTTCGTCTGCGCGTGCATCGCCTGCGAAGCTCATCAGCAGGCGCACCTTCGCGGCGCCGTCGGGATGCAGCGCGCGCAGCGCCGCCAGATTGGCGTGATCCATGGCCAGCACGAGATCGAAGCGGTCGAAATCGGTCACGTCAACCTGACGCGCGCGCAGCGACGACAGATCGTAACCGCGCCGCAGCGCATGGCGCTGACTGCGCGCATCGGGCGGCCGCCCAACGTGATAGTTGTGCGTGCCGGCCGAATCCAGTTCGACCTGATCGGCCAGGCCGGCGGCCTGCAGCTTGGCGCGCAGCACGCCCTCCGCCGTGGGGGAACGGCAGATATTGCCCATGCAGCACATCAGAATGGCGTATTTTTTCATCGGCGCGATTCTACCTGCCGCGCACCGGCGCCGATGCGCAATCGCCGGCTAAAGCTGTTCGGCGAGTTGACGGCCGCGCGCGAAACCGGCGGTCTCGGCGTCTTCGGGTGTCGCGAAATGCTCGCTCGGCGGGGAGGATTCGAGCAGCGTGCCAGCGGCGCGAATATTCGTGCCCTTGCGGCAAACTCGCACCGTGTATTCCCATTCGATCGGCGTCCGGAGTTTCACCAGCACCTGGATCTCGTGCGTGTCGAAAACCTTCTTTTTCCATTCACTGCGGTAGGCCATCAATGTCTCCTGGCCGACTGTGTCTTGTATTGACCCGTGGCCTGGGTCAATTCACTTCGCCGGCATCGATCGTGCGCATGGCTTCGGCCTCAGCCAGGGCAAGTGCCGCCTCGGGCGTCTGGGCCGCGCCGGTTTCCGTTTCAAACGTGGGTCCGCCGGGCTCGCCAAATGCATCGGCAATCGTCAGCTTTCCGGCGAAGCCGCCGCCCGCATGCGGGATCGCGCGGGCCACAACGGCATAACCACCATATTCGAACTGTGTCACCATGGCGCGCTCCTGGTTGGCGGCAGAGTCTGGGTTCCCATTGTTCAAAAACAGGCCCTAACCACTATAGGATGCCTTCGCGCCGCATGCGCATCAGAAGCTGATCCGGTATCCCCTCAACTTGACGGCGGCAGCAGATGGTCGCCGTCCGCGGCGCCGCCAAATACCTGCGCGCGCAGCTTGCTCAATTGATCCCGCACCTGAGCCGCTTTTTCGAATTCGAGATTCTTGGCGTGGTCCAGCATCTGCTTCTCCAGACGCTTGATTTCCCGGGATACCTGCTTCTCGCTCATATCCTCGTATTTGGCGCGTTCCGCAGCGGCGGTCAATTCTGCCTTGACCTCGTTGGCGTCATACACGCCGTCGATAATGTCCTTGATGCGCTTGACCACGCCACGCGGGACGATGCCATGCGCTTCGTTGTACGCGGTCTGCTTGATGCGGCGGCGTTCGGTTTCCTGAATCGCCACCTTCATCGAATCGGTCATGCGATCGGCATAAAGAATGGCCATGCCGTTCACATTGCGCGCCGCGCGGCCGATGGTCTGAATTAGCGACCGCTCCGCACGCAGAAAACCTTCCTTGTCCGCATCGAGAATCGCCACGAGCGACACTTCCGGAATATCGAGGCCCTCGCGCAGCAGGTTGATCCCGACCAGCACATCGAAGGTGCCAAGCCGCAGATCGCGAATGATCTCGACGCGCTCGACAGTATCGATATCCGAATGCAGATAGCGCACCTTGACGCCGTTCTCGGACAGAAATTCGGTGAGCTGTTCGGCCATGCGCTTGGTCAGCGTGGTCACCAGCACGCGCTCGTTGACCTTCACGCGCAGGTGGATCTCGCTTAACAGGTCGTCCACCTGCGTGGTGGCCGGCCGCACTTCGATAATCGGATCGACAAGTCCGGTGGGACGCACCACCTGTTCCACGACCTGCCCCGCGTGTTCCTTTTCATAATTGGCCGGTGTGGCGGTCACGAATACCGCCTGGCGCATCTTGCGCTCGTATTCGTCGAACTTGAGCGGCCGGTTGTCGAGCGCCGACGGCAGGCGGAAGCCATATTCGACCAGCGTGGTCTTGCGCGCGCGGTCGCCGTTGTACATGCCGTTCAACTGGCCGATCAGCACGTGCGATTCGTCGAGGAACATCAGCGCATCGGGCGGCAGATAATCGACCAGCGTGGGCGGCGGCTCGCCCGGCTTGGCTCCTGAAAGATGGCGCGAATAATTTTCGATGCCCTTGCAGAAACCCAGTTCCGAAAGCATTTCCAGATCGAAGCGCGTGCGCTGCTCAAGGCGCTGGGCCTCGACGAGCCGATTTTCCTTGTAGAAGAAATCGAGCCGCTCGCGCAATTCCACCTTGATGTCCTCGATCGCGCGCAGCACGGTTTCGCGCGGCGTGACGTAATGGCTGGACGGATACACCGTGAAACGCGGAATCTTCTGCCGCACGCGGCCGGTCAGCGGATCGAAAAACTGCAGCGAGTCGACCTCGTCGTCGAACAGTTCCACACGGACGGCCATTTCGGCGTGTTCGGCCGGAAAGATGTCGAGCGTATCGCCACGCACGCGGAAACTGCCGCGCTGGAAATCGGTTTCGTTGCGCGTGTACTGCATCGCGATCAGACGCGCGATGACGTCGCGCTGACTGATCTTGTCGCCCATGCGCAGCGTCAGGATCATCTGGTGGTATTCGCTGGGATTGCCGATACCGTAAATGGCCGAAACGGTCGCCACGATAATCGTGTCGCGACGCTCGAGCAGGCTCTTGGTGGCCGACAGGCGCATCTGCTCGATATGTTCGTTGATCGACGAATCCTTCTCGATGAACAAATCGCGCTGAGGCACATAGGCCTCGGGCTGGTAGTAGTCGTAGTAGCTGACGAAATACTCCACCGCGTTGCGCGGGAAAAATTCCCGGAATTCCGAATAAAGCTGCGCCGCGAGGGTCTTGTTCGGCGCGAAAACGATGGCCGGGCGCCCAAGGCGAGCGATCACATTGGCCATTGTGAAGGTCTTGCCCGAGCCGGTCACGCCCAGCAACGTCTGGTATGAGAGTCCGTCCTGCACCCCTTCCACCAGTTGCCGGATGGCCTCGGGCTGGTCGCCGGCGGGCGGAAACGGCTGGTACAGCTGGAACGGCGACCCCGGAAAAGAGACGAATTTGTCTTCATCCAGGGCGGGGGCGACTTCGGCGAGATTCGTCATAAACGTAGGGAAAAACCTGAGGAATACTGGCGGATTACGCTAGAATCTTGGGGTTGCGCGGATCGGTTCAAGGCCAGTGTGCCTGAACGCTGCTGTCAGGTTCTGTCAGGAGTGTCAGACGCCCCGGATTCGACCGGACCATGTTCCGACGCAGCCACAGCGCAGTCCGAAGCATTCTACGCCCTCCGTTTTGTTACACAGCTGACCACGAGATTCCAAATGAGTTTGTTTTCTGCCGTCGAGATGGCCCCGCGCGACCC
The DNA here is from genome assembly GCF_008801835.1 of Cupriavidus pauculus. GTDB lineage: Bacteria > Pseudomonadota > Gammaproteobacteria > Burkholderiales > Burkholderiaceae > Cupriavidus > Cupriavidus pauculus. The sequence continues at coordinate 109,175 of NZ_VZOW01000017.1, forward strand.
GATCCTGGGCCTGAATGAAGCATTCAATGCCGATACGCGTTCCACGAAGGTGAATCTGGGTGTTGGCGTGTACTTCACGGACGAAGGGAAAATTCCGCTGCTGCGCGCCGTGCAGGAAGCCGAGAAAGCGCGCCTGGCCACCGCCACGCCGCGCGGCTACCTGCCCATCGAAGGCATTGCCGCCTACGACCAGGCCGTGCAAACGCTGCTGTTCGGCAAGGATTCGGCCCTCATCACCGAAGGCCGCGTTGTGACCGCCCAAGCACTTGGCGGCACCGGCGCGCTCAAGATCGGCGCCGACTTCCTGAAGCGTCTGTACCCGAACGCCTCCGTCGCCATTAGCGACCCGAGCTGGGAAAACCACCGCGCGCTGTTCGAAGCCGCCGGTTTCCCGGTGGTCAACTATGCCTATTACGACGCCGCCAGCCACGGCCTGAACTTCGCCGGCATGGTCGAATCGCTGAAGTCGTACCCGGCCAACACGATCGTCGTTCTGCACGCCTGCTGCCACAACCCGACCGGCGTCGACCTGAACGAAGCCCAATGGAAGCAAGTGGTCGAACTGGTCAAGGAACGCAACCTGATTCCGTTCCTGGACATGGCCTACCAGGGCTTTGCCGAAGGCATCGACCCGGACGGCGCCGCAGTGCGTCTGTTTGCCGAATCGGGCCTGCCGTTCTTCGTGTCCAGCTCGTTCTCGAAGAGCTTCTCGCTGTATGGCGAACGCGTCGGCGCGCTGTCGATCGTCACCACCGGCAAGGAAGAGGCACAGCGCGTGATGTCGCAGGTCAAGCGCGTGATCCGCACCAACTATTCCAACCCGCCGACCCACGGCGGCACCGTGGTGGCCACCGTGCTGAACAGCCCCGAGCTGCGCGCCATGTGGGAAGAAGAACTGGGTGAAATGCGCGACCGCATCAAGCTGATGCGCAACGCCCTGGTCGACAAGCTGGCCGCCAAGGGCGTGCCCGGCGACTTCTCGTTCGTGAAAGCCCAGCGCGGCATGTTCTCGTACTCGGGCCTGACTTCGGCTCAGGTCGACACGCTGCGCACCGAACACGGCATTTACGCCGTCAGCACCGGCCGCATCTGCGTGGCCGCGCTAAACAGCCGCAACATCGACGCCGTGGTAAACGCTATCGCAGCGGTCTACTAAGCCAGGCGTCCGCAAAGACGCCTCGCGGCGGTTGCGCAAAAAAGCAACACCCGCGACATGAAAAGGCGATCCGGAGTGCGCTCCGGGTCGCCTTTTTCTTTTCTTCAGCGTTGTCATCAGGATTTACGGCCGATGTCCTATCGTCCTCCCTGCTTGGTCGGGTAAGTTGGCGGCATATGCTGCAGAGCACGATCGTTCGATTGCGGGCATAATCGTTGCGCGACAAGCACTCGCGACCAGAAAGGCTAGACAAGCATGCTTTACCAATTGCATGAATTTCAGCGCTCGATGCTGAACCCGTTGACCGCCTGGGCTCAGGCGACAGCCAAGACATTTACCAATCCCCTCAGCCCGTTATCGCTGATTCCCGGTGCGCCGCGGATGGCTGCGGGATATGAGCTGCTCTACCGGCTCGGCAAGGAATACGAAAAACCAGCCTTTGATATCAAGGCTGTCCGTTCCAACGGCCGCGACATTCCCATCGTCGAACAGGCCGTGCTGGAAAAGCCATTCTGCAAACTGATCCGCTTCAAGCGCTACGCGGACGACCCGGAAACCATCAAGCTGCTCAAGGACGAGCCGGTCGTACTGGTTTGCGCGCCGCTGTCCGGCCACCACGCCACGCTGCTGCGCGATACCGTGCGCACCTTGCTGCAGGACCACAAGGTCTACGTCACGGACTGGGTCGACGCGCGCATGGTGCCGGTGGAAAGCGGCAGCTTCCATTTGTCCGACTACATCTATTACATCCAGGAATTCATCCGCCATATCGGCGCCGAAAACCTGCATGTGATTTCCGTCTGCCAGCCGACCGTACCGGTGTTGGCGGCCATTTCGCTGATGGCCTCGGCCGGGGAGAAGACGCCGCGCACGATGACCATGATGGGCGGTCCGATCGACGCGCGCAAAAGCCCGACGTCGGTCAATTCGCTGGCCACCAACAAATCGTTCGAGTGGTTCGAGAACAACGTCATCTACACCGTGCCGGCCAATTATCCCGGCCACGGCCGCAAGGTGTATCCGGGCTTCCTGCAGCATGCGGGATTCGTGGCAATGAACCCGGATCGCCATCTGTCATCGCACTACGACTATTACCTGAGCCTGATCGAAGGCGATGCCGACAATGCCGAGGCCCACGTGAAGTTCTACGACGAGTACAACGCGGTACTCGACATGGCCGCCGAATATTATCTGGATACGATTCGCGAGGTGTTCCAGGAATTCCGCCTAGCCAACGGCACGTGGGAAATCGACGGCGCGCCGGTGCGTCCGCAGGACATCAAGGGCACGGCCTTGCTGACGATCGAAGGCGAACTCGACGATATCTCCGGAGCGGGCCAGACCGCAGCCGCGCACGACCTGTGCGCGGGCATTCCGAAAACGCGCAAGCAGCACATCACTGCGCCGAAGTGCGGTCACTACGGGATTTTTTCGGGCCGTCGCTGGCGCGAGAACATCTATCCGGAACTGCGCGAATTCATCCGCAAGTATTGATCCGGCAAGCCGCCAGACAAAACGCCCGCGAATTTTTCGCGGGCGTTTTGTCTTGGCGCCGTCCCGATCAGAAAGGTCGGTTCAACGATTGGTCAGGTAGGACAGCAGCATATCGGTGTGCAATTCGGCAAAGCGCGCATGCTCTTCTTCCGACGCCACATCGCGACCGATCACCGCACTGATCGTATAGCGGTTGGACAGCACGTAATAGCCCAGCGCCGAAATCGTCAGGTAGAACTGCGGCACATCGATCTGGTCGCGAAATACGCCCTGCTTCTGTCCGCGCTGAATCACATCGGCCAGCACGTCCACCACCGGATTGATCAGCTCATGCAGTTGCGCCGATTTCTTCAGATGACGCGCCTCATGCAGGTTTTCGCTGTTGACCAGGCGGATGAATTCCGGATGCGCGTAATACCAGTCCCATATAAAGCGGGCCAGGGTCCGTACCGCCGCCACCGGATCTTCATCGGTGATATGCAGTTGCTCTTCGGCGGCACGAAATTCGGCGTACTGCCTTTCCAGCACGGCCAAAAACAGGCCTTCCTTGCTGCCGTAGTAGTAGTACAGCATGCGCTCGTTGGTTTCGGCGCGACGTGCGATCTGGTCGACGCGTGCACCGGCCAGACCGCCCTTGGCAAATTCCTCGGTGGCTGCCGCCATAATGCGTCGGCGTGTGCCCTCGGGATCCCGCTTGGTTCTTGGCTCGTTCGACATGAAATTCCGTCTGTCAGTTGCGCGGATTATGGCATAGCGTGTCACCCGGCTTGCGGCGGCCTCTCCCCTATCGAGTGACGCCGCATGATCGCCTTTTCTGCACTGCGGCGAAATCGGGGATAATCCTTGCCGCGCAGGCGCGCCACAGACCCGCCACGTCGCAGCCGCTCCCCTCGAAAACCGTTTTACGTCGTGATCCACACCCAATCGATCGCTGCCGGCGACAGCCTGGCAGACCGCCTTGAAGCCCTGCTGCCGCAAACCCAATGCACCAAATGCGGGTTCGATGGCTGCCGCCCCTACGCCGAAGCCATGGCCGCGGGCGAGGCCGCAAGCAACCGCTGCCCGCCGGGCGGCGCCGAGGGTGTGGTGCGACTATCCGCCTTGCTGGGCGTGGCACCCCAACCGCTGGACCCCGAGCGCGGCATCGAACAGCCGCGCACCGTGGCCCGGATCGACGAGTCGCTGTGTATCGGCTGCACGCTCTGCATCCAGGCGTGTCCCGTCGATGCCATCGTCGGCGCGGCCAAGCAGATGCATACCGTGCTGCCGGACTGGTGCACCGGCTGCGACCTTTGCGTGGCGCCCTGCCCGGTCGATTGCATCGCCATGATCCCGGTCACCGGCGCGAAGACTGGTTGGGCGGCATGGTCGCAGGAGCAGGCCGACATCGCGCACGTCCGTCATCTGGCGCGCCGCGAGCGGCTGGTGCGCGAACGCGCGGAAAACGACGCGCGCCTCGCCGCCAAAGCCGCCGCAAAGCTTGAAGCGCTGCAGGCCGAATCCGCCGCGAGCGAAGCCGAACAGGCCGCGCAAGCGCGCAAGAAAGCGATCATCCAGGCGGCGATCGAACGCGCGCGCCAGAAGGCCGCAGCGGCAAAACCGCGCAACACCGAAAACGTGTCGCCCGCCGTGCAGGCGCAGATCGATGCCGCAGAGGCGCGCCGTGCCCGGCTCGCCATCGGCACAGCCCCGCCCGAAGCCGATCACGCCGATCATGCCGATGGTGCCGATGGCGCCGATCATGCAGGCCGCGCCGACGATCCCGCTGACGCCGGCAGCCAGAACAAGAACGACGACAGCAATCCTCCGCGATGAATCCCGCCAAGCGCCTTGCGATCTTTGAAACCCTGCGCGAAGTCAATCCGACGCCGGAAACGGAGCTGGAATACAGTTCGCCGTTCGAATTGCTGATTGCGGTGCTGCTGTCCGCGCAAGCCACCGATGTGGGCGTGAACAAGGCCACGCGCAAGTTGTTTCCCGTGGCACACACACCGCAACAGATTCTGGATCTGGGCGAGGATGGGCTGATCGAATACATCAAGACGATCGGCCTGTACAAGACCAAGGCCAAGCATGTGATGGCAACGTGCCGGATCCTTGTCGAGCAGCATGGCGGCAAGGTCCCGCCCGTGCGCGAAGCGCTCGAAGCGCTGCCGGGCGTGGGGCGGAAAACGGCCAACGTGGTGCTCAACGTGGCATTTGGCCATCCGACCATCGCGGTCGACACCCATATCTTTCGCGTGGCCAATCGCACCGGCCTGGCACCGGGCAAGAATGTCGACGAAGTGGAGCAGAAACTGTTGAAGGTGGTGCCGAAAGACTTCCTGCACGATGCACACCACTGGCTGATTCTTCACGGCCGATACGTGTGCAAGGCGCGCAAGCCCGAATGCTGGCATTGCGCGATCGAGCCGCTCTGCGAGTTCAGGGAAAAGACGCCGGCGCCGAAATCGTAGGCGTCGCCGCCATCAAGGCGCGCGGTGTGTCAGCACCAGCGCCAGCCGCAACGCGGTGGCCGCCACCGACTCGACGTCGGGTGCATAGCCTTCGCGGATCCAATGCAGCGCCACGTGAATGATGCCGCCCGCGATCCCCGCGAGCAGCATTGGATCGGCAGCCGGGCAGCCGGGCAGCAAGGTGCGCGCCAGCAGTCCGCCAAACTCGCGCAGCGACACGCCCAGCGCCTCGTCCACCGGCTTGCTGACGCCGCGAATCTCCACCAGGAACACCCGCGCCGAGCGCGGCTCGCATTGCAGCGTGCCGAAATAGGTGCGCAGCATCGCCAGCGCGCGATGCTGGCCGTCGCCGCCCGCCGCCTCGCCGGCATGCTCGAGTTTATGCAGCAGCCGGTGCGTGACTGTTTGAAACGACGCCAGTAGCAACGCTTCACTGTTGGCAAACGATTCGTAAAAATATCGCTCGGTCAGTCCCGCCGCTTCGCAGACGGCCTTGACCGTGGCGTTCTGATAGCCGCGTTCGCCGTACACTTGCACGGCCGCGGCGATAAGCTGATCGCGTCGCTGGGCGCGGCGCTCGTCGGCGTCAGCGCCGCGATAGCGGCGCGCGGGGGAGAGCTCGGTGGTCATGCGCGCCATTATGACATTCCCTATTGTCAGATCGCTTCTGACAACCTATGTTGTCAGAAGCCCCAACTCGACCGGCTCCCGTCATGACCGCCCCGCTTCCCGATGACGCAGTTCTCGACGTACTGATCGTAGGCGCCGGCCTCTCCGGTATCGGTGCCGCCCGGCACCTGCAGCAGCGCTGTCCGGACAAGCGCTTCGCCATCCTGGAAGCCCGCGATGCCGTAGGCGGCACCTGGGATCTGTTCCGCTATCCCGGCATCCGCTCGGATTCGGACATGTACACGCTCGGCTACCGCTTCAAGCCCTGGCGCGGCGCCAAGGCCATTGCCGACGGGCCGTCGATCCTGGCCTACATCCGCGAAACCGCCGACGAGGCAGGCATCACCCCGCACATCCGTTTCGGCCACAAAGTCGTCAGCGCGGCGTGGAGCAGCCACGACGCGTGCTGGACCGTGGAAGCCGAGCGTTCAGCGGACGGTTTGCGCCAGCGACTGCGCGCGCGGCTGCTCTATGTTTGCGCGGGCTATTACAGCTATGCGGAAGGGCATCGTCCGAAATTTCCGGACGAAGAAAATTTCCGAGGCCAGATCGTCCATCCGCAGTTCTGGGACCCATCGATCGACTATGCGGGCAAGCGTGTGGTGGTGATCGGCAGCGGCGCTACGGCCGTCACGCTGGTGCCCGCGATGGCCGACACGGCGCAGCACGTGACGATGCTGCAGCGCTCGCCCACCTACATCGTGACGCGCCCGGGCGAAGACGCGATCGCGCAGCGCCTGCGCCGCGTGCTGCCGGAGCGGCTGGCCTATCGCGCCACGCGCTGGAAGAACGTGCTGCTGGGGATGTTCTTCTTCCAGCTGGCGCGACGCCGGCCGCAGAAGGTGAAGCAACGTCTGGTCGGCATGGCCGCGGCGCAGCTTGAACCGGGCTTCGATGTCGATACGCATCTGACGCCGCGCTATAACCCCTGGGATCAGCGCGTCTGCCTGGTGCCAGACGGCGATCTGTTCCGCGAAATCCGCAACGGCCGCGCATCGATCGTGACCGATCAGATCGATCGCTTCACCGCCGACGGCATTGCGCTTAAATCGGGCAAGACCTTGCCCGCCGACGTCGTGGTGGCTGCCACCGGTCTGAAACTGAATATGCTCGGCGACATCGCGCTGACCGTCGACGGCAAACCGCGCCGGCCATCGGAGTGCCTGGCCTACAAAGGCATGATGCTGAGCAATGTACCCAACCTGGTGCTGGCGTTCGGCTACACCAATGCATCGTGGACGCTGAAGGCCGATCTCACTGCCGAATACGTGTGCCGGCTGCTGCGGTTCATGGATCGCCGCGCATACCGGTTTGCCATGCCACTGGTCGATCCGGACGTCCAGGCAGCGCCGTTCCTCGACTTCAGCTCCGGCTACGTCCAGCGCGCGGCCCATGTGCTGCCGCGGCAGGGGCATCGCAAACCGTGGCGCGTCTATCAGAATTACCTCATGGACATGCTGACGATCCGCCATGGCCGCATCGACGACGGCGTGCTGCACTTCGACACCGCGCAGGCCGCCACCGCACCCACCAGCAACCCGATCGCCCGGACCCAACCATGAACGTCCTGCTCGTGCTTGTACTCGCCGTTGCCGCGGCAGGCGCCGCGCTACTGGCGCTGCTTTTCGTGTTCACCTGGCGCACCACGCGCAAGATCGAGGCCGCGCTGCCGCCCACCGGTCGCTTTGTCGATGTGCCCGGCGCGCGACTGCATGTGGTCGAACGCGGCAACGGCCCTGCCGTGCTGCTGGTACACGGCCTGTCCGGCCAGTTGGCCAATTTCGATTACGGCATGATCGAGCCGCTATCGCGCGACTTCCGTGTGATCGCCGTCGATCGCCCCGGCGCGGGATATTCGACGCGGCAACCGGGCGCGGCTGCCGACCTGCGCGCGCAGGCCGACACGCTGGCGGCGCTCATCGACCAGCTCGGCCTGCACAAACCGCTGGTGGTTGGCCACTCGCTGGGCGGCGCGATTTCGCTGGCGCTGGCCACCTATCATCCGGACCGCGTGGGCGGGCTGGCGTTGATCGCCCCGCTCACCCATCCGCCCGAAGCGGTGTCACCAGTGTTCCGGGCGATGGCCGTGCAAAGCGCTTTCGTGCGCAAGCTGATCGCGTGGACGCTGGTGATTCCGATGTCGATCCGGCGCCGCGAACAGGTCATGAATATCGTCTTCGGCCCCGATGCCGTGCCCGCCGATTTCCCGACGCGCGGCGGCGGCCTGCTGGCACTGCGGCCGAGCCATTTCATCGGCGCATCGGAAGATCTGCTCGGTGTGGCGCACAGCCTGCCGCCGCTGCTGCCGCGATACAGCGATCTGCGCGTACCGGTCAGCATTCTGTTCGGACGCGAAGACCGCATCCTCGACTACCGGATGAATGGCGAGGCCTTCGTGGCCAAGCTGCCGGCCGCGCGCCTGACGCTGGTGAACGGCGGGCATATGCTGCCGGTGACGGCGGTGCAGACGAGCGTCGATTTCGTTCGCGACGCGGCGCTGCAGTTGCATGAAGCCGTCGCCGCATAGTTCAGATCTCCACGAAACACTGGATACGAGGAGCCCCGGATGGCCACGTCGACCGAATCGAATCCCTACAAGCAGGACTTGTTCACCGCGTTGCAAGCCGTGCGCAAGCTGATGGCCGATGGCAACGATACGGCCCAGGTGTTCCGCATCATGCGCGCGCTGAACGGCCCGTCGATGCCAAGGAATTTCAGTCGGCTGCTGGGCACGGTCGAGGGCCGGCGCATGGTCTATCAACGTGTCGAGCTGGCCGAGCGCCTGAGCGATCCCGCCTATATCGCGCAGTTCGCACCGGGCACGGTCGGCGCCGCGTACCGCGCGTTCCTGGAGCGCACCGGCTACAGCGCCGATGGACTGGCCAAGGTCTCGAATCTCGACCAGGAACCCGTGGTCGAGGACGCGTACATGTGGTTCGGGCGGCGCACGCGCGACATCCACGATATCTGGCACGTGCTCACCGGTTATCGCGCCGATGAAAGTCTCGGGGAGGCGGCGCTGGTCGCGTTCAGCTACGCGCAGACGGGCGGCAAGGGCTGGGCCTTTATCGCCATCGCGGCATCGCTGAAAAGCCTGCGCGTTTCCGGCGGCACCGCATTCGCGCGCGCCGTGATAGAGGGTTATCGGCTGGGCCGCCGCGCCAGCTGGCTGCTCGGCGAGGATTACGAAAAGCTGCTGCACGAGCCGCTCGAGGCCGCGCGCGCACGCCTGGGCATCGCGCAGCCGGTGCGCTACCTGTCGTGCAATCCAGTCGCCGAATGGACGGCCTGAGCGCGTCAAGCGCTTCGACAAATAAAAAAAAGCGACCCAAGGGTCGCTTTTTTAACGAAGCGAATCCGGCTCAGACGATCTTGCAGGCTTCGTCGAACGACAGGCGCGGCAGGCGCGGATAGAGCTTGTCCGCTTCGCCATAGCCAAGATTGATCAGGAAGTTGACCGACCACTTGCCGTCCGGGAAGAACGCCGCATTGATCTTGGCCGCATCGAAACCGCCCATCGGGCCGCAATCGAGACCCAGGGCGCGGGCCGCCAGAATGAAATACGCACCTTGTAGCGAGCTGTTCATCAGCGCGTCGCGGGCAATCTTTTCCTCGTTGCCGGCATACCAGGCGCGCGCGTCGGCGTGCGGAAACAGCTTCGGCAGTTGGTCGTGGAAAGCGTTGTCGAAAGCGACGATGGCCGTCACTGGGGCACTGCGCGTCTTATCGACATTTCCAGCCGATACGCACTCGACCAGCCGCGCCTTTTGCTCGGCGGACTTCACGAACACGATGCGAGCCGGCGAACTGTTGGCCGCGGTCGGGCCGAACTTCATGGCTTCGTAGATCTGCTTCAGCAGCGCATCGTCCACATGCTTGTCCTGCCACACGTTATGAGTGCGTGCCTCGGTGAACAATTGTGCAAGCACGGCCTGATCGACGGGTTTCATTGCGCGTTTTCCGGTTTTCATGAAGGAAGAAAGCGCGATTGTACCCAAGCCGACGCGGCTGACCCACAACCGCTTTGATGAATCCGTTCAATTCCGTTCGTCGGCGCTGCGCACCGGCGCGCCGCTGGCGCGGCGCGTGAGCCACAGCACCCCCAGCAAGATGAGCCCGCCGCCCACCACCTGCGCCATGCCGATCTGTTCGCCCAACAACGCGGCAGCCAGCAGCACGGTCACCACCGGCTCCAGCGTCGACAGCATCGACGCCTTCGCCGCGCCCAGTCGCTGCAGGCCGGCAAAGAACGTCAGGATGGCCAGCACCGTCGAAACCAGGGCAATCGCCAGCAAGGCCAGCCAGCCGCCCGCAGTGGAGGGAAACTGCGGCGGCACGCCCGCGCTGCTGCGCAGGATGCCGATCGCGACATAAACAACGGCGGCGGCCGTGCAGATCACCGTGGTCGTGGCGATGGCGTTGACACCCGCGGTCACCCGCGCGCCAACGACGATGTAGACCGAGTAGATCACCGCGGCGGCCAGGCCCAGCGCGATGCCGAGCGGCGATCCCTGCCCGCCGCCCACGGTCAGTCCCGCGCCGACCGAGCACAGCACCAGCGCGATCACCGCCGCGGTCGTCAGCTTTTCTTTGAGGAAAATCGCCGCCAGGATCGTCACGAACAACGGGTACAGGTACAGCAGCAGCGCGACCAGGCTGGCTTGCGCATGGTTCAGGGCCGAAAAGAAACAGTACGACTGACTCACATAACCAATGCCACCCATGGCCGCCAGCGCCAGCACGCGCCGCAACGGCGGCAGGCTGATGCCGCGCACGCGCAGCACCACGCCCATCGCGATTGCGGCGAGGACAAAGCGCACCGCCAGCAGCCCGTAGACGTCCGCGCCGGCCGCGTAGGCGAATCGCGCAAAAATCGCCATGGCGCCAAATGCGCTGGCGGACAGCGCGATCAGCAGCACGCCGGCAAGCTTGTCGCGGGCGTGCCCGGGAATGTCAGAGACGGAAGCGGTCATCGCAGCCATGAGGATCGGAAACCGCTCATTCTACTAACGCCCGCAACCGCCGCGGCAGCCGATTGCGCGGCCGACGCCGTTCGGACCGCTGCACTACAATAGCGGCCACTATGTTCAATCCCTCAAGAGAAGAAGTCCGCCGTTTCTTCTGCGATGCATGGCAGAAGCGCACCGGCGGCAACGTTCTGACGCCGCTCGAGGCCATTGCGGTCGACTGGATCGATCAGCATCCCGAATATCACGCGCTGCTGACCGACACCGAAGGCGCGCTCACGCGCGACTACACGCCCGAAGGCGGCCAGACAAATCCGTTCCTGCATCTCTCCATGCACCTGTCGATTTCAGAACAGGTGTCGATCGATCAGCCGCCCGGCATTCGCGCCGCCTATGAGGCGCTGAGCCGCCGGCTCGATTCGCCGCACGAAGCGCAACACCAGATCATGGAGGCGCTCGGCCAGATGCTGTGGAATGCCCAGCGCAACGGCCTGCCGCCCGATGGCCAGGCCTATGTCGACGACATAAAGCGCCGCGCCGCGGGCTGATCTGGCTGGGCTGAGCGCCCCGCGCATCGGTCTGGGTCGGCCTCGATTGCGAACATTTCGTCACAAGACGGCTTTGCGGCACGTGGTAGGCTTCTGCAGTTGCAACTTCTGCCACGTCCGCGGCACCTGGTCGAAGATCGATCGTGTGCCGGTGCGGCGTGCTATCGCCCCCAATGCCATTGAATCTGCTCTCGCCCGCCGTCAGGCGCCGCGCGGTTGCTCCGTCGTTGTCGGCCCTTGCGCTCACATGCACGCTGCAATTTCCGCTGAGTGCGCATGGCGCCGTCGCACTGCTGCAGCCCGCGCGCGAAATCGACGCCACGCGGCCCCTTACGCTTACGCTGCTGGTCAGCGCCGATCAGCAGACACGCCGCTACGCGGCGCCTGAAACGCTTGAGATCACCGCTACCGGCGATCTAGGGACGCCGATTCGCATGACGCTGCATCGCGTCGATAACGGCCCGACGATCCTCAATCTGAAACGCGGGGAAAACCGCACGCTAAGCTACAGCGCCGAGTGGCCCGCCACGTTGCGCGGGCAGATCCGGCTCGATGTGACCGGCATCGACGCGGCGCCGGTGCTGGTATCGCTCAATCGCGCGCCAGCGGCAGGCGGCACGGCGACTGCGCAGGCGTCGCCAGCCGCGCGGACTGAAACGCCGACGGCAGCGCCGGCACAGACGGCCAGCGCGGACGCGCAGCCAAAACCGCCGCTCACGCCCATCGTCACGGCCGAAAGCAACGCGCCGCCGCCCGCCCCGGCCGATCTGCGCGACGCGCAGCGTTTGTCGTTCAACGAGCCGATGTACCTGATGTTTGGCGCCCACAACGGCGCCAATGCAAAGTTCCAGATCAGCTTCAAGTACCGGATCTTTCAGGGCGAGGACCCGAATTCGAAGTCCGTGATGGACAACCTGTACTTCGCCTACACGCAGTTTTCGCTGTGGGACCTGGCGGGCGAATCGCGCCCGTTCAAGGACACCAACTACCGGCCCAGTCTCTACTACTACCTGTCCGATACCGGGGTAAAGAACAGCGTAATCAGCCGCCTGTCCGTGGCCACGGGCTTCGAACATGAATCCAATGGGCGCGCCGGCGACGACTCGCGCGGCATCAATACGCTGTTCGTAAAGCCCACCATGTACTTCGGCGACCAGACCGACTGGCACTGGCGCGTGGCGCCGAAAATCTACGGGTACGTGGGCAAGAGCGACAACGAGGACATCGCTCACTATCGCGGCTACATGGATCTCAACGTCGCCTACGGGCGACCCGATTCCTGGGAGTTTTCCGCTACGCTGCGCAAAGGCACACGCAAGGGCTACGGCAGCATCGATGCCCAGGCCACGTACCCGCTGGCGCGGCTGCTGCCCGGCACCGCCGGTTATCTGATGGCCGGGTATTTCTACGGCTACGGCGAAAGCCTGCTCTATTACAACCAGAAAACGCCGTGGCAATTCCGCATCGGCTACGCGCTCTCACGGTGATGCAGTGATGCGGTCATGCGGCCGCGGCCGACGACCGGATCGATGGCCGTCGAAGTGACGGCACGATCGACGGTCAAGCGCGACCGCCGATCGGCAGCACAGCGCTCCGGCGCGATCAGCCGGCCAGCGGCTTGCCTTCCGCCTTGAGGCGGGCGTTGCCGACCGCGGCCGCGAACTGCCCGTGGCCATGCCAGCCCGTGGCGCGCCCGAGCTTCTTGCCCTTGTGGAAGAACATGAACACGGGGATGCCGTGCAGGCCGAAGCGGCGGCCGAGCTCCGGGTGCGCGTAGACGTTGGCATGGAGCCAACGCAGATTCAGTGCACGGATCGGCTCTGGATTGGCCAGGATCGCCTTCTTGGCCATTTCGCAGTTGAAGCAGTCCACGCCCCAGAAGAACACGCAGACCAGTTCGTCGCCTGCAGCGGCGATGGCCGCATCGATCGAATCGGGATCGACTTGCCGCATATCGAGCGCGTCGAATGCGCGATGGTCCAGGTGTGCCGGTTGATCGTCTGACATCGGGAATCCTCCAGAAAACAACAACGCCCGGGGACCTTGCGGCCACCGGGCGTCTTCAAACATTCACATCGGCGCGATCAGCGCGGCGCCGACACCGTTACCAGTGCCGGACGCAGTACACGATCCGCAATCATGTAGCCGCGTTGCAGCACGCTGACCACGGTGTTGGGTTCCTGCTCGGACGGCACCATCGAAATGGCCTGGTGACGGTGCGGGTCAAATTTCTCGCCGACCGGGTTCACCTCGACGATCTTGCCGCGCTCGAATGCGGCGGCCAACTGGCGCGCCGTCAGTTCCACGCCCTCGCGCAGCTTGGCAAGGTCGCCGGTGTTGTCGGCCAGCGCGGCCTGCAGGCTGTCCATCACGGGCACGAGGTTGTCGGCGAAGTTCTCGATCGCAAACTTGTGCGCCTTGGCGACCTCTTCCTGCGAACGGCGGCGGATATTTTCGCCTTCGGCCGTGGCGCGCAGGTACATGTCGAAATGCTCCTTGGCTTTGGCTTCCAGTTCGGCAACCTGTTGCGTCAGCCGGGCGACGTCGTCGGCAACCGTGGCTGCAGCGTCGGGCGCCTGCGGGGAAGCGGCTGCCTGGGCCGCTTGCTGCATATCGGGAGTTGGCGTCAGATTCTGTTCTTCCATGTCGATTCGTATCAAAGCTAAAGCACGGCCCGCAAAAAGAACGGGCCGTCGGGTGATTCGGATGCCAGGCAGGCAAGTCTAGCCGCACTTGGCGACGCCCCTCCAGATTTTCAAGTGTGGAGGTTCAGAGACGCCGAAATACGCCGTTACAAAGCGGCGGTCGATGAAAGAGCGGCGTCATTGATTTGCTGCATCGCAAACACTAAGATTCAATGCAAGAAAAAATGACAAAAATAACGGGAGCCTAAGGTGGATCAATTTGGTGCATCCTTTGGAAGATTCGCCATGCACAAGCTGCCTGTCGTGACGCTTTGCCTGATTGCCGCCCTGTCGGCGATGACGGCCTTTATCTGCCTGTCCGACGCGGTCGCACCGCGCGACACCGAGTATGGCAGTGGCAAGGCCGTATTCAAGCACTACATCGTCCCATACGTCCGCTAATCCTCTGATGTTCGCACTGCCGCGGCGCCTCGCTGCGGCGGCGTGCCTGCATTCGCAAATCCACCTTCCGAATCACCCTCTGAAGTCGTCGATCCGCCGGCGGTCCCGTTTGGTCGGCCGGCCTTGCAACTGCGCCGTCGGCTCCGGCTGCAAACGCCGCCGATCGGCCTCCAGCTGGCGCCGCACCTGGCTTTCCGGGTTTTCGGCATAGGTCGTCTGCGCGATGGGCGCGGCCCCACGCGACGCCGGCACGCCCTTGACTGTCACCTCCCAGCGCTGCTGGTGCGCTTCCAGCACCACGGTATCGCCCGGCTTGACCTCGCGCGAGTTTTTTACCGGCTGACCGTTCACGGTCACACGCCCGCGCTCGACCGCCTCGGCCGCCAGCGAGCGCGTCTTGAAGAACCGCGCGCACCACAACCATTTGTCGATTCGCATACGCGCATCGGGTTCGAAATTCACCTGCATGTCTTGTCCTTGAGCAATACGCCTACGCGGCCGCGCCACGTGCGTGCGCCCGACTGCGCCGCGCCTCCAGTTCATGCGGATGCGGTTGCCGGAGCGGCCAGCCTTGCAGATGTTGCAGCGCAATATCCGCCATGCCCGCCACCCAAGCCTCGCTGTCGTTCAGGCACGGAATGAAGTGGAACTCGTTGCCGCCCGCCACGCGGAATTCGGTCTGCCCCTCCATGGCGATTTCTTCCAGGGTTTCGATGCAATCCGCCGGAAATCCGGGACAAAACACGTCCACGCGGTGCGTGCCGACCTTGCCGAGTTCCGCCAGCGTCGGCGCCGTATAGGGCTGGAGCCACTCAGCCTTGCCAAAACGAGACTGAAACGTCACCTGATACTGCCCCGGCTGCAGGCCAAGCGCCTCGCCGAGCAGCCGGCCGGTTTTCAGGCATTCGCAATGATAGGGGTCGCCGAGATCGAGCAGTCGGCGCGGCAGGCCGTGAAACGACAGGATCAGCTTGTCCCCGCGCGCGAAATCGGGCGCGCCGTGCTCGCCCCAGTAATCGCGCACTTTGCTGGCGAGCGCCTCGACATAGGACGGGTGATCGTGGAAATGCTTGACCAGGCGGAGTTCCGGCTGGTTGCGCCACGTCGCCAGCACGCGAAACACCTCGTCGAACGCGGTAGCCGTGGTGGTCCCCGAAAACTGCGGATACAGCGGCAGCAGCAGAATGTGCTCGGTGCCCTGCCGGCGCAGAGTTTCCATGACCGATTCGATCGACGGATTGCCGTAGCGCATCGCGCAGGCCACCGTCACGTCGTGCCCGAGCTTGTGCATCAGTTGCTGCAGCGCGTGCGCCTGGCGTTCGGTATGGACCAGCAGCGGCGATCCGGTCATATGCGCTTCGCGCAGCCAGATCGACTCGTACTTGATGGCCGAGGCGCGCGAGCGGAACGGCAGGATCAGGCCATTGAGGATCGGCAGCCACAGCAGCCGCGGGATTTCCACCACGCGCGGATCGGACAGGAAGGCTTTCAGATAGCGGCGCACCGCCTTGGGCGTGGGCGCGTCCGGGGTGCCGAGATTGATCAACAGGATCGCGGTGCGCGGCGGCTGGCCATGCTGGTATGCCGGTTCAGGCGAAAACGTCATGAGGTTTCCGTTTGCAACGGCCGCGGCCGTTGCGAGATGCCGATTCTTGGGGGAAGACCGCCGGCCGGGTGGTCCGGCCGGCAGTGGACAGACACGCAATGCGGGTCACGAGTTCTGGCTGAGCGCGCTGGATAGCAGCCGCGCGGTGATGTCGACAATCGGAATCACGCGTTCGTACGCCATCCGAGTGGGACCGATTACGCCAAGCGTGCCGATGATCTGCCCATCGACTTCGTACGGCGCGGTGATCACGGCCATGTCCTCGAGCGGCACCAGCTGGCTTTCTCCGCCGATGAAGATCTGGACCCCCTGCGCGCGGCTCGACACATCGAGCAACTGCAGCAGGCTGGTCTTGTGCTCGAACACATCGAACAGACGGCGCAGCTTGTCCATGCTGGACGACAGGTCTTCCACCTCGAGCAGCTTGCGCTCGCCCGAAATGAACACCTGCTCGCCGTTATCCTCGGCCATCGCGCTGCTGCCGGCCTCGACTGCGGCCTGCATCAGGGTCGACATATCGCGCCGCAGGTCCTGCAGTTCCACCCGCAGGTGATCGCGAACGGCATCGAAGCTCATCCCCGCGTAGTGGGCGTTGAAGAAGTTGGCCGCCTCGATCAGTTGCGCCGGCGTGTAGGACAGGTCGGTCTGGATGATGCGATTCTGCACGTCACCTTCCGGACTGACGATGATGAGCAGGATGCGCTTGTCCGACAGCCGCATGAATTCCACCTGCCGGAACGACTGCGCGCGCCGCGGCGTCATCACCACCCCCGCGAAATGCGACAGGTTCGACAGCGTATGGGCCGCGGCGGTAATCATCCGTTGCGGGCCGAGCTGCTGGTTGGCCATCTGGCCCTGAATCTGGTCCTGCAACTCGGCCAGTTGCGCGGCCAGCTCGGGCGCGCGCTCCAGCGGCCGCGCAGTGAGCATCGTGTCGACAAACAGCCGATAGCCGCGCGGCGTGGGAATGCGCCCCGCCGACGTATGCGGGCTGGCGATGAAACCCATTTCCTCGAGATCGGACATCACATTGCGGATCGTCGCGGGCGACAGGTCCAGACCCGAGAATTTCGACAGGGTCCGGGAGCCCACGGGCTGTCCCTCGGCGATGTAGCGCTCGATCAGGGTTTTGAGAAGCGTTTTCGAACGTTCATCCATGGTGTCGGAATTTTAATCAAAACTGGCCCGTTCGGGCGTCGCCGCGCACGGCTGCGCGCCGTTGCGCCCCAATGCTGACAATGGTCACGCCGGTATGGTCTAATCCCGCCATGTCTGCCCCCTCAAAGACCTCCGCCGCGCGCCCGCCGTTCAAGACCGTTGCCCTGGTGGGCAGGTATTCGACCGCCGGTATCGAAGGCCCGCTCGAAGAACTGGCCTCCTGTATTTCCCGCAATGGGCAGGATGTGGTGTTCGAACGCGAAACCGCAATGGCCACCGGCCTGACCGGCTATCCCGTGCTGACGCCCGACGAGATCGGGCAGCAGGCCGACGTCGCCGTCGTGCTGGGCGGCGACGGCACCCTGCTTGGCCTGGCGCGCCAGCTGGCGGGCCGCGACGTGCCCGTGATCGGCGTGAACCACGGCCGGCTGGGCTTCATGACCGACATCCCGCTCGAAGACGTCACCACCACGCTGCCGGAAATGCTGACCGGGCACTACGAGCAGGAATCGCGCATGCTGCTCGAATCGAGCGTGATCCGCGACGATAGCGTCATCTTCTCGGCGCTGGCCTTTAATGACGTGGTGGTCAACCGTTCCGGCATTTCCGGCATGGTAGAGCTCGCCGTTTCGGTCGACGGCTATTTCATGTACAACCAGCGTTCGGACGGCCTGATCGTCTCCACGCCCACCGGCTCCACCGCCTATGCGCTGGCCGCGGGCGGGCCGATCCTGCATCCTACGCTGTCCGGGCTGGTGCTGGTGCCAATTGCACCGCATGCGCTGTCAAATCGCCCGATCGTGCTGCCGCACGACGCCGAAGTGACGATCGAAGTGGCCAGCGCGCGCGACGTCAGCGTGAATTTCGACATGCAGTCGCTGGCCTCGCTGCTGCCCGGCGACCGCATCGTGGTGCGCCGCTCGGCCAAGACGGTGCGCCTGCTGCATCCGGTGGGCTACAACTATTACGCCACGCTGCGCAAGAAGCTGCATTGGCACGAATATCCGACCGAAGACAACCGGCTGTAAGCCCCCTCCCCTTCGTCTCACGTCCATCGCCACCCGCCCAAGATGCTGCGCAGCCTGTCCATCCGTGATTTCGTCATCGTCGATGCGCTCGACCTGGATTTTTCCAGCGGCTTTACCGTGTTCACCGGCGAAACCGGCGCGGGCAAGTCGATCCTGATCGATGCGCTGGCGCTGGTGCTGGGCGAACGCGCCGACGCCGGCGTGGTGCGCGAAGGCGCGGCGCGCGCCAGCATCGGGGCGACCTTCCATACCCATCCCGCCCTGGACGCCTGGCTGGCCGAACGCGAGCTGGCCGGCGACGACGGCACTGTGCTGCTGCGCCGCACGGTCGACGCCTCGGGCCGCAGCAAGGCGTTCATCAATGGCGCCGCCGCCACGCTTGCGCAGTTGCGCGAGGTCGGCGACCAGCTCGTCGATATCCACGGCCAGCATGCGCACCAGTTGCTGTTGCGTCCCGACGCCCAGCGCCGCCTGCTCGACGCCCACGCCGGGCTGACCGAACAGGCCGCCGCCGTGGCCGAAGCGTGGCGCGCATGGCGTGCCTGCGTGAAGCAGCGCGAGGCGGTGGAGCTGCAATCGCGCGAGATGCAGCTGGAGCGCGAACGGCTGGAATGGCAGGTCGGCGAACTCGACAAGCTCGCGCCGCAGCCGGGCGAATGGGAAGACATCCAGTCCGAATACAACCGCCTGTCGCATGCCGCCGGCCTGATCGACGGTAGCCGTGCCGCGCTCGACGCGCTCTCTGAATCGGATGGCGCGGTGATGTCGGTGCTCAACGGCGTGGTGCACCGGCTGCAACAGCTTGCCGACGTCGATGCCGGCCTGCGCGACGTGCTCGCCGCGCTCGAGCCGGCCCTGGTGCAGGTGGAAGAAGCCGCGCATTCGCTCAATCGCTATGTCGACCGGCTCGAACTGGACCCTGAACGCCTGCAGACGGTGGAAGAACGGATGCAGGCGCTGCACGCCACAGCGCGCAAGTACCGGCTTGCGCCCGAACAACTGTGCGACGAACTGATCGCGCGCCGCCAGCAACTGGACGACCTGCAGGCCGCACAGGACATCAACAAGGTGCTGGCACGCGAAGCAGCGTCGCGCGCCGCCTATCTGACGCTGGCCCAGCACCTGTCGGCCGCGCGCAAGACGGCAGCCGACGCGCTGTCCAGGGCGGTCACCGACGCCATGCAGGGGTTGTCGATGGCCGGCGGCACCTTCGCAGTAGCGCTCAATCCGCTGGACGAAGGCCAGAGCCACGGTCTCGAACAGATCGAATTCCTGGTGGCCGGCCACGCTGGCGTCAGCGCCCGACCGCTGGCGCGCGTGGCGTCGGGCGGCGAACTGGCGCGTATCAGCCTGGCCATCTCGGTCATCACCAGCGAGGCCGCGCCGACACCCACGCTGATCTTTGACGAAGTCGATACTGGCATTGGCGGCGCCGTGGCCGAGGTGGTGGGACGGCGGCTGCAGGAACTGGGCCGTTCACGCCAGGTACTGTGCGTCACGCACCTGCCGCAGGTGGCCGCGCAGGCCGGCACACATCTGCTGGTCAGCAAGGACAGCCAGCCCGGCCAGCAAGGCGCGATCACGCGCTCGCGCATTCGTGTGCTGGATGCCGCCGGCCGCGTCAACGAAACCGCCCGCATGCTCGGCGGTGCCACGGTCACTGCCACAACGATGCAACATGCGGAAGAGATGCTGGCGCAAGGCGCCCGCGCCGCTGCCGAGTCGGCAACGCCGGCCAATGCCCCGCGCGAAGGTGGCGGCCGCAAGCCACGCCGCGTGGCGATCTGAACGTCCACCCGGCACCATGAATACAGGAGTTTGAAACCGATGACCCACCGCAAGCCGCCATCGCCCCTGCGCCGCGCCGCCGCTGTCTCCGCTGCCGCGCTGGCGCTGACCGCCCTGTTCGCGGCGTCGGGCTGCGCGTCGGAATCGAAGTCGTTCGCACCGCCGCGCGGCAGCATCACGGACGATCGTGCCATCGGCGATATCCTCGTCAAGTTCACCGCGCCCGAAGTGACAGTATCCGAGGACGCAGGCAAACTTCTGGCTGATGTGCAAGGTCCGGTGCGCTATGTGGTCAAGCGGCCGATGTCCGGCGGCGTATGGCTGGTGACGGCCATCACGGCGCAGGCCGATGTCACGCTCGATCAGGCGGTGGCCACGCTGCAGGCGGCGCCGCGCGTGGAATCGGCAACGCCGGACCGGGTGCTGAAGCCCCATCGCGCCATGCCCACCGGTCGCGACATGCCTCCGAACTAAATCTGCGCGGCGCCAAGGCAACAAAGTTCCCGGCGCGCCGCGCCGCCGCCGTCAGCACGAAGTCATCGATCAGCAGTCGCACACTGGATCTCCACAGGAGCGCAGATGCCGTACGCCAAGCTGAAGTACCACCGGTCCATCGTGCCAGCGCTGCTGGTCGCCACCGCCGCGCTGCTCGGCGCGCCCGGCGCCGCTCAGGCCGACGCGCCGGTCGCCCGGCAGGCGCCGGTGTACACGGGCAACTACATCGTGCGGTGGCGCGATGGCAGCCAGACCGTGGACACCAGCGCCGACACCACGCGCATGCGCCGCGTGGAATCGAACACCGGGCTTGCGCTGTCGGTCAAGCGGCCGATGGCCGGCGCGCTGCAACTGCTGACCGTCAAGGACAACAAGGGCGACGACCCCGAAACCGTGGCCAAGCGGCTGCGCGAGGATCCGCGCGTGGCGGACGCCGTGCCGGACCGCTGGCTGCGGCTGCATGACACGGTGCCGAACGACCCCGATTTCGCCGCCAAGCAGCTCTATATGCAGTCGCCGGCCACTGTGGTGGGCGGCGCCAACCTGCCGCGCGCCTGGGATCGCAGCCGCGGCAGCGCCAGCGTGGTGATCGCCGTGGTGGACACCGGTTATCTGCCGCATCCCGATCTCGCTGGCCGGCTGGTGCAGGGCTACGACTTCATCAGCTCGACGACCGTTTCCGTCGATGGCGACGGCCGCGACAGCGATCCGACCGATCCCGGCGACTACGTGCCGAACGGCACGACCTGTTCGGATGGATCGGGGGCGTCGAATAGCACGTGGCACGGCACGCGCGTGGCCAGCGTGCTGGGAGCCGCCACCAATAATTCACAAGGCATTGCCGGCGTAGATTGAACCGCGCGTATCCAGCCCGTGCGTGTTTCCGGCCGCTGCGGCGCGCTGCTTTCCGATACCGTCGACGGCATGCGCTGGGCGGGCGGCCTGAGTGTGCCCGGCGTGCCGAACAACACCACGCCCGCGCGCATCATCAATATCAGCCTCGGCGGCGGCACCTGTTCGAGCATCGAGCAACAGGCCGTCAACGATCTCAACGCGGCCGGCGCCATCGTGGTGGCAGCCGCCGGCAATTCCGCCGGCGCAGTCGAGGCGCCAGCCGATTGCAGCGGCGTGATTGCCGTGACCGCCCACGCCAACGACGGCGAGAACGCCAGCTACGCCAATGTCGGCCCGCAGGTCACGCTGAGCGCGCCGGGCGGCGGCTGCGGCAATTCGAAGGTGATCGTGAACAGCAGCGGACAGCCGGTGAGCTGCGCGTCGCCGGCCGGTCAGTCCTTTATCCGCACATTGTCGAACACGGGCACGGCGTCGCCGGGGGCCTACACGACCACCGATTCGCAAGGCACGAGCTTTGCCGCGCCGATGGTTTCCGGCGTCGCCGCCATGATGCTCGCCGTCAATCCCTCGCTGACGCCGGCCCAGGTCACGACCGTGCTGAAGAACACGGCGCGCGCGCATCCTGCGAACACTTTCTGCACCGCGAGCGGCAACAGCGGAAAATGCGGCGCCGGACTGCTCGACGCCGACGCGGCGCTGGCGCTTGCGCCGAATCCTCCGGCGGTCGGATCCTCGTCGGGGTCGTCATCGGGTGGGACAGACGGCGGTGGAGGCGGCGGAGGCGGCGGCGCGTTCTCGCCGTGGAGCGCGGTGTGCCTGTTGTTGATCGGATTGGGCGGCTTCGCACTGCGGCGCAAGGTCTAGCGCTGCTGGGGCGGGTGAAACGCTGCGCCGAGCGCGTTGTATGACGCGCGTCGGCGCCGATTGCGTGGCTAACGCGATGCCGCGGCGCATCACGGCGTCCATCGCTCCGCCACATCGCCGACCCGCCAGTCGCATCACGACGCGGTCCTCAGATGAGAGCCTCAGGTAACCGCCTGCGCTAGCACACCAGGCAGCCGCCGATCGCCCCGCCCGCGTTGCGGATCGATTCAAGTGCCGCGCCGCTGGATCCACCATTCCTGCGCCAGCCAGCAGGCCAGGCCGGCCACGGCCCCTGCCGCGTGGGCGGCGCGCACTACGCCGAAGCCCCACTGCGGATCGAACACAATGGCCGCGAGCCACGATTGTTCGAGCCACACTTTTCCCAGCACAATCACGCAGGTCACCACGCCGATCAGGCGCGACACGCCGGGTGCCTGCAATAGCCGCAGGGCCGTCCACAGCGCCAGGCCGTGGGCCGCGCCCGACAGCCCGCCGTACCAGCCGATGGCCGGCAGGCGTAGCAACGCCACCTGGACCGCCAGCCCCGAAATCACCAGCACCGCCAGCATCGCGCGCACGCGCGCGATGCGTCCGGCGAGCAGCAGCAAACCGCTCGTCGCGGCCACATCGGCAATGTAGTGCTTGCCATCCAGATGGACCCACATCGCCGTGACGATGCGCCACCACTGACCGTCGATGCGCACCGCATCGCGCAGATACAGTCCATGCGCATGCAGCCACGGCATGAACGTGAACAGCGCCGCCAGTGCGGCCACGCCGGCCACCGTGGCCAGCATGGCGGGCCAGCCCGGCAGCCGCGGATCGTCGTTCACCGCGCGTCAGCCTTCACCGAATACCGCGCGCCACAGGGCCCGCACGTTGCCGGTCTGCTCGCTGACGCTGTCGGGCGCCACGCGCGCCTGGTCCTGTCCGTCAAGCCGCAGTTTGTGCTGACGCGCGCGAAACAGCCGATATGCGTCTCCCACCGCCAGCGCCAGGCCGGCGTCGATCAGGTTCAGTACGCCCGCCATGCGCAGCAGCGCGATATTGCCGGCATTGCGCGTCAGTTCCGGATGCGCGCCGCTATGCAGCAGCACCAGGTACTGCACGGTGAATTCGATGTCGACCATGCCACCGCGATCGTGCTTGAGATCGAACAGGTCGGTCGGGTTCGGATGGCCTTCGGCCACCTTTGCGCGCATCTGCACGATCTCATCGCGTAGCGCCACGGCATCGCGCGGCTGCCGCAGGATCTCGTCGCGCAGATCCTCGAAGCGCGTGCCGAGCTCGCGCTCGCCGGCTGCAAAGCGCGCCCGCGTCAGCGCCTGGTGTTCCCAGACCCACGCGGTGTTGTCGCCCTCGCGCAATTGATAGCGGCGGAACGCATCGAAACTGGTGACCAGCAGGCCGGCCGCGCCGTTCGGTCGCAAGCGCGTGTCGACGTCGAACAGCATGCCCGCGGCGGTATGGCTGGTGAGCCAGGTGATCAGACGACGCGCATACGCGGCGTAGACGTCGGGCGCGCGCTCGTGATCGTCGTCGTACAGGAAGATCAGATCGAGATCCGACGCATAGCCCAGTTCCTTGCCGCCGAGCTTGCCGTAGGCGATCACGGCAAAGCGCGGCGTGTCGCGATGACGCGTGGCCAGTTGGCGCCAGACGGCCTGCATGGTGACTTCGAGCATGGCATCGGCGAGATCCGACAGCCGGTCGGCTACCTGCTCGACGGTCAGCAACCCCTGCAAATCCTGCAACAGGATCCGGAATGTCTCGGCGTGGTGCTCGCGGCGCAGGATATCCATCTGCGTTTCGATCTGGCCGTCCGAAGCGTGCAGGCGCTCCGCCAACCGTTCGCGGAACGCCGCCCAGTCTGGCGCGCCGGCCAGCGCTTCGCTGTCGAGCAGTTCGTCCAGCAGCTGCGGATGGCGCGTCAGGTACGTCGCGGCCCAGCGCGACGCATGCAGCGTCTGGGCGACGCGATCCATGGCCTGCGGATACTCGGACAGCAGCGACAGGTACGACGCGCGGCGGCTGATGGCATCGAGAAAATCGAGGAAGCGCGTAATCGTGGCATCCGCATCGCCCTGCTTGACCGCCAGGTCGAGCGCGCGGTTGACGAGTTGATCGAAGCGGCCGCGGCTGGTTTCGGACAGCGCGCGATAGCGCATCGACGTGCCGATCGCGCGCAGGCGGTCGTACAGGCCGGTGCAATCGTGAAATCCCGCCGCCTGCAGCGCCTGGCATGGCGACGACTGCGGATCGGTGCCGTCTTCGTCGCCGGGATTGCTTTGCGTGGCACGCGCGGCCATTTCCTCTCGCACCAGCGCCGGCCAGAGCGGTTCGCTCTGCGCCGCCTCGTCCTCCGCGAACGGATCGGCAAAGGTTGCCTCGAACTGCTGCGCCACCGGCTCCATCAGCGTATTCATCTGCGCGACCAGCGCGTCCCAGTTCTCGCAGCCCATCATGCTGGCCACGGCCTGGCGTTCCTCATCGGAAGTGGGCAGATGATGGGTCTGGGCGTCGTCGCGATATTGGAGCCGGTGTTCGAGCTGGCGCAGGAAGCGATAGGCGTCGGCAAGCTGCTCGGCCTGCCCGGCCGGCAACAGGTTGCGCGCCACGGCCACGTCCAACACTTCGAGCGTCGGACGGACGCGCAGCGCGGGATCCTGGCCGCCCCGGATCAACTGGAACACCTGCGCCATGAACTCGATCTCGCGGATGCCGCCGCGCCCGAGCTTGATGTTGAACGATCGCTGGTTCACGCCATGGCCGGCCAGGCCGCCGCTGCGCTTGGCCGCTTCGGCGCGAATCTGCGCATGTAGCGAGCGGATCGCCGCAATCACGCCGTAGTCGAGGTATCTGCGAAACACGAACGGGGTGGTCAGGCGGCCCAGCAGCGCGGCGGCGCGTTCGGCGTGCGGCGTATCGACAGCCGACACGACGCGCCCCTTGATCCACGCATAGCGCTCCCACTCGCGCCCCTGCACCACCAGATATTCCTCGAGCATGCCAAAGCTGCAAACCAGCGGGCCCGCGTCGCCATTGGGGCGCAGGCGCATGTCGACGCGGAACACGTAGCCGTCGGCGGTGACATCGGACAGCAGCGTGATCAGCCGTCGGCCCAGCCGGACGAAATATTCGTGGTTCGACAGGCTGCGCGTGCCGCCTTGCGTGTCGCCGTCTTCGTCGTAGAGAAAGATCAGGTCGATGTCGGACGACACATTGAGCTCGCGCCCCCCAAGCTTGCCCATGCCGACCACGACCAGTTCCTGCACTTCGCCGCTCTGGGCGCCGGTGGGCCGCCCGAATGTGGCGGCGAGGTCGTCGCCGAGCACGCGCAACCCGTGCTGGATCGACAGTTCCGCCAGATCGGTCATGGCGCCGGTGATCTCGGCCAAGGTGGCCAGGCCGCGCAGATCGCGCTCGATCACCAGGCACATGACTTCGGCACGCAAACGGCGCAGCGCCTGGGCCGCCGCGGCCTCGGCATCGGCCGACGGCGCCTGCAACGCGCGCAGACGCTCTTCCATCCACGCGCGCGTGATCTGTCCCGACGCCGCAGCCTCCACGAGGGCGGGCAGATCGGCACGCGCGGCAAGCACACGCCGCGCGTAATGCGAGTACGCGGGCGAGTACAATACGTGGCCCTCGCAATCGGCGGGGGCCAGTCCCTGCGCCGTCATCGTGGCAAACGCCCCGTGGGCCATGTTGCCGATCGGTCCCGTACCGGGCGACGCCAGGATCGATGTGGTTCCGACGCCATCCAAATGGCGCTGCGGGTCAGCCGATGCCGGGGCGTTGCCCGCGGCGGAACTCGTCGGATCAGGGACAGTCATTCCAGTTACTTTGCAATCGAGACAGGCGCCGTGAAAGATCGCGGTGGCGCTTGTGTGCACCACTTTGGAGAGCGGCTAGTATTGTCGGATAATCTGCGCATGTCCAGCCGCCCCACCGCCCCCAACGACGGTTCTGCATCCCCACGCCCGGGCGGCGAAGGCGCCGTTGCGCTCGCCCCCTCCTCTGCGTCGTCCGATCCTTCCGCACGCGGCCGCGGCCGGCGCGCGGCGGCGTTCGTGCGCGGCGCGCTGCGCGCGGCCTGGCTCGGCCTTGTTGCGCTGCCGCGCCATCCGGCCTGGGGCCGGCTGTG
>NZ_VZOW01000018.1 GCF_008801835.1 Cupriavidus pauculus
CACCAGCCGTACCGCTTCCAGCTTGAATTCCAGCGTGTACTGCGCCCGCTTTGTCTTGCTTGTCATCACATCTCTCCTTGCTTCAGTTTAACCTCAGCAAGGGATTCGTTTTGCGGGGGCAAGCTCAATCGGGACACTGTGCATTTAGGGCTTCGCACACCTTAAGTTGCACATTCAGCCCAGTCCGCCGTGCATATACCACGGCGCCGTTGTCCAGAAGTCGCATTTGATGGTCGTGATCGATGGATGGATAGCGGGCCGCATGCGTGAAATCCAGTCCGTCATCGACGAGCCGTATCAGCCGCTCGTCGATGACGATGGAACTGCAGCCCGCCATCGCAATAGCGGTCACGGTACTAAGGAGTGCCAGTCCGGTAATACATATGCCGAGGAGCAACCCTACGACAACAATCACTGCCCAAAATCATTGGCATGGCAAGCAGGGCGAACAACGTTACGGTCAGATCAAAGGATTGCGGCGGCAATTGTGTAGCTGCCGCCGTCATACGCCGACTAGCGCCAATTGCGAACGGAACTGCGAGTGCATTGAGCAACAGATAAGATATTTTCCATACTGCGAGCGTCCCAATCTGATTGCGCGAGGCGTGGCCCAGGCTAGAAATCCAAATGCAGCCAGTAGCAAGACGCTCAGCGAGAGCCCTGAAAGCGAGGGGAGGTCCTTAGGTCGCAACACGATGGCGAGAGCTCCTGCTAGGAAAGCTCCCATTTCGGCCAGCAAGTAAAAGCGCTGGTCCAGCGTAGCATTGCGCCATCTAGCGCCGACGGATGAGAATTTCATGACTTGGCTTTCGGGTTCAAGAAGGAATTACTTTTTGGCTGCCGTCGACGTGAATTATCGCAGCAAAGTGGAAGCGGGCTCGCGCTGAATGCCTCGCCATTAGCTTCAGAGAGATCGAGAACCGGACGCCGAGCCGGTAGATGATAGGGCCGTTCCAGAATCGTTAGCATCCAGTCAGGTCATAAAGTCTGCCGGGGCAACGGGAGGTTTGTAATTTGCGGACAGCTTGGGAGGCTATTCGTCGAAATCGGGCAGAATAGCCAGCTTCGTAAGAGCATCGTTAATCAGGGAGTTATTCTCTTGGCATCGACCGCTATTCCTCCGCCCTTGACAGGTGTTCCGTCGCGTCAGGCAGTCGCGTCGCTCGCAGGCTACAACTATCAGATGTGGAGATCGGTGGAGGCCTGGCTAAAGTTGCAAGCGGGGGAGGCTCTATATCTTGAGTGTGGAGAGGACTTCGACAAAAGCACACTTCACGAGGCAATTACCACGCAGGTGAAGAGTTCCCCCGAAACGATTACGCTGGCTTCCCGCGATGTCAGGGCCGCGATCACAAGCTTGTGGACATTGGCCGAGAGAAATTCAGATCGCTCGGTGCGCATGCACTTCCTGACACGCGGAATGGTTGGAAGTGAGCGTAATGGACAGTTCGATGGCGAGACGGGTATCGATGTGTGGAGGCGCGCCGCTCGAGAGAGCGACGAGGCGGCACGGAAGCTGGCGGCATATTTGTGCACGGTCGAAGGGTTCCCCACGGATCTTCGAGACTTTCTTGCGACTGCTAGCGTCGCCGATTTGCGGGAGCGCTTGTTCAGTCGCCTAGATTGGCTGACTGGTCAGCCTGGAATTGAGGCGGTCCAGCAGAATGTTTCGATTCTGGTGATAGGACTCGGGTCCCGCGACGACATATCGCCATCCAGATCGCTCGACGCGTTGCATGGTCTTCTAGCGTACTGTTGGGATGTTGCCATTCGAAGCGATCCCGACGCACGTGTTCTTACACGGGAGCAGAGGGACCAGGTTTTTGAGCGAAGGACCTCCATCCTGATTCGAGCGACTGAAGAGAATCTGCGTGGGCTGTTCAGCGGACGTTTCCTCTCCACTCCGGCCAATGACGATGCAGATATGACCTTCTCGCGAAGAACGGAAATTGCGCAAGCCGTGGAGAAATCCATTGGGCAAACGGGCAGAGAGAAGGCGGTGAAGGACCTTGATTTCACAGGCGGCGAATCGTGCCGCGGGGGGGCATTTGCCGATGTCGCGCTAAGTCAGGCACTGATCGATCTGTGCTGGGCTTGGGCAAAGTGCTACGGCGCGGTGCGACAAGGGCGATACTTGTACAAGGGACATGTCAAGCTGTGTGCTCGCCACCGCGTCACCGGTGATTTGTCCAATGAATGCATCTGGGGAAGGGCCGTGCTCCTCGCGGCCGAATATGAATACACCAGCGAGGGAGATCATCGGGCTCGGGTAAAAATTACGCGCACTACGACAAGTACGAATCCTCTGGATTGGTTGCTTGACGTGAGCAGTCAAGGTCAGCAATGTACGGCACAAAGCCAGCTTACATTGCGCGGGACTAGCCATCCTATCCCGTCGACAAGTGACGACTTCGAAGTTCGTGATGACTTCTACGCATACTTCGACTTGCTTAAGAAACTCCGCGCGGGCTGGGAGCCAGTCGGCTTCCTGAGTTTGAATGCGGGAGAATCGGCATTTCTGGAGCCGTTGCACCCACATATGTTTGTCATCGAGCCAGATATCAGCGACGCCAGAATGGAAATGGAATACAAGCGATGCACGCGGATTTCGCTCGGATATGAACAGGCCGAAAAATGGAAAATAGGTGCAGGATTCCTGTTCACGCGGGACTTCTTTTTACCGCAAATTGCAGACCAAACTTTCATTGACGCCTTCGAGCGCCTAGCGACGAGGGTTGCATCGACGAGTCACTTTGTCGGCAAAGTCACCGAGGTATTGGCGGACCTGGGCGATACGCATGTACTGGTGTTGACGCTGTACGGCGGTTACGTTCGCGTTGATGCAAAGAGACGTGGGCGCTGAAGCGAATCGACGCCGTAAGCGTCGTCCGTTGCAGATCTCGCAATCGGCTACGTTGTGCAGTATCGTGGTCCACGTCATTTCGAAATACCCTTGATGCCGCCAATCCGGTAGCCCCCTCGTCGCAACAACGCTAATTCAGAACCAAGGTGCTTTCCCGTAAAACCATGGACCTAGATTGGGCTTCGATACAGCCCATAAATGGCTCGAAGCAGGACGCTTTCGAGGAACTTTGTACCCAGCTGGCCCGGATGTCCTGTCCTCGGGGATCTGTGTTCATTCGTAAAGGGCGCCCGGACTCCGGTGTTGAGGCGCATGTTGTGCATCCGGACGGTACCGAGTGGGCATGGCAATCGAAGTACTTCGGCGCCATGAGGAGTTCGCAGTGGGCACAACTGGACGAATCGATTAGGACGGCACTAGTCGGACCCTGAAGCTGACGCGTTTCATTGTTTGCGTGCTGCTGGACCTACCCGATGGGCGAATCAGCCGCTCAAAGTCCGGTCGACAGCAGTCGGATGAGCACGTTGTGAAGTGGCGTGGATGGGCGGCAGAAACGGGAATGGCTGTCGAGTTCATATGGCAAGGCAGTCATGAAATGTTGAACGACCTTGGCAAGCCGCCGTAGGCGTTTGTCATTGCGAAGAGCAAAAATCGTGGACCATTGAGCGCGGCGGCAAGACGTCGGCCACGAAATAAATGCAACAACCTACATTCCGCGTGGGGTTGCTGCACCTAAAAACTCTCCCTCAGCAAATCCCCGCGCTCCACGGATTCCTAGGTGTCCAAAGCGGCCCGTAAAATGCGCGTGTCCACTGCAGGATAATTCGTCTTATCTGCTATCGTAAATCGGCCGACACCTGCGGCCCGTGTGCTGCCTCCCGCCCGTGCCGTGCGCTCCCCGACGCCTGGAGCCGCCATGGCCTCGTCCTCGTCCATTCCCTCAGATTTGCAGGCGCCTGCGCCGCCGCCGCGCGGCCCCCGCGGCCGCTATAGCGTGGTGCGCCCGCGCCTGCACCGCGGCCACTTCGCCTTCCTGCGCGCGGTGGCGCAAGGGCTATCCCCGCACACCATGTGGGCGCGCTACCTCGCGGACGCGGGCGCGTTCGATGGTGGCCCGCGCGTGCACCGGATGACGGCCTGGATCCGGGGCGAGCTCGGCGCGGCCGCCGCGCGCGGTGGCGACTTCGCCCGTGCCCGCTTGCTGCGGCTCGATCTCGCGCCCCCGGGCGCCGCGCCGCTGCCGTCCCTGGCGGACTTTGCGCGGGCCGAAGGCCTCGATGGGTTCCGTGAAGCCGAGCAAATGAGTGCCTACGAGGCCGCCTTTGGCCCGGCGTTGGCCCGCCAGCGCCGCCGCACGGCGCTGCTGCACCGCCAGCTTGACGCCATCTACGCACTCGAGGCGCAGGTCGCCCAGCCGGTGTCGCCGGCGGACGGCTGCGAGGCGTGGCTCGTGGACGCAGTCGCCACACGTTTGCGCCGCGCCCACCTGACCACGCTGGGCGATCTGGTGGCCTTCCTGCGCGCGCAGGGGCCGGGCTGGTGGCGCCTCCTGCGCGGCATCGGGGCGCGCAAGGCGCACGCGATCACCGCGTTCCTGCGCGCGCATGGCGACACGCTCGGGGCCGTGCCGGTGCCCGAGGTTCACGTGGCGGAGACACCGGTGATGACGACCGAGGCTGCGTGCAGCCCATGCAGCGCATGCGTGCCGCTCGAGCGCTTTACGCCGCCGTCGGCCCTGGACGGCCGCACTGGCGCCTACCGTTGCCCGCGCGCGCAGTGTCGCCTCACCGCGGATAACGACCGGGACGCGATCCTCGCGTGGCTCGCCAGCAAGGGCGATGGTGCGGTGGGCGCGGAAGGGGCAGTGAACGCGACGCAGCGGGCGTACCGCAAGGAGGCCGAGCGCTTCCTGCTGTGGGTGGTGCTCGTGCGGCGCTGCGCGCTGTCCTCCGCCACGATCGAGGACGCCGTGGCCTATCGGGGCTTCCTGCTGGCGCCACCCGCCGACTGGTGCAGTGTGCGCACGCAGCCGCGCTGGAGCGCGCGCTGGCGGCCGCTGGCCGGACCGCTCTCGCCGGCCTCCTGCGCCTACGCGTTGGGCGTGCTCGGCAACCTGTACGCGTTCCTCGTCGACCAGGGCTACCTCAGCGGCAATCCTTGGCGTGCGGTGCGGGCGCCCCGCACGCTGACCCCGGGGCTCGATCCAGGTCGCAGCCTGTCCGCCGAACAGTGGGCCTTTGTGCTGGCTGAGCTCGAGGCCCTGCCCCAGACCTCGGCCAATCAGCGCCTGCAGCTCGCCCTGCCGCTCCTGTATGAGACGGGGCTTCGGCTGTCGGAACTCATTGCGGCGACGACTGACGATCTGCGTTGCGAGCGGCAAGGCGATGGCGGGGCGGCAGATGCCTGGTGGCTGAGCGTGGTGGGCAAGGGCGGGCGACTGCGAGAGGTGCCCGTGCCGCCAGACCGGATCGCGCAGCTCGGTGCGTACTTGCGCGCGAGGGGCCTGGAGGACGATCCGCGCCAAGCGTCCGGGGTGGCGCTGTTGGGGGCGGCCACCGACCGGGCCGAGCGGGCGCCCTGGGCGCGCCCGCAGACCATCGATCCGGCCGCACCGATTGCGCCCAGCACCTTTCATCGGCAGATCAAGACGTTCTTCCAGCGCTGTGCGGCCCGCATTGTGGCCGCGGACGCGCCGGCCGCGGCGCGACTGCTGTGTGCGAGCACCCATTGGATGCGCCACACTCACGTGAGTCATGCTTTGGCTGGCGGCGTGCCCATCGAGGTGGTGCAGCAAAACGTGGGCCACGCGTCGCTGGGCACGACCTCGCGCTATGTGCGTACCGAGGCCGCTCGGCGACAAGGTGCCATGGCGCGCTGGTGGCGCAGTTCCCAGAGCTAAGGGCCGCACCGGTTAGCGGCTGCAGCATTCGC
Source organism: Cupriavidus pauculus (assembly GCF_008801835.1). GTDB lineage: Bacteria > Pseudomonadota > Gammaproteobacteria > Burkholderiales > Burkholderiaceae > Cupriavidus > Cupriavidus pauculus. The sequence continues at coordinate 5,795 of NZ_VZOW01000018.1, forward strand.
ATGACACTGTCTGTATCGAATCGCTACAGCGCGCTTACCCATGCGTGTGGTCATGCCATTTCACCGCAGTATGCACGGAGGACTACCATCAAGGTGCCCCCCCTTCTTGAGCGCCGGGTTGATGGCCTGCCGGGTGCCCGGAGCAGGGCGAGCGGTGTTGAGAAGGGATGGCCAAACGGCTGGGCCACGCACTGCCGGTCAGCGTGCTGTGTTCAGATCGGCGACCGTTGCCGCTTTCGGCAGGCGACGTCGGGCAGGAGGGCGTGCATGAATAGACGCGGACGAGTCCAGGTGCCTGCGCCACCCGAATCCATACAGCCTGCCCGGATCTTTACCGACCTGACAGCGCGGAGTTTTCTGCTGAACCGGCTGCCGCCCATCGGGCAGCCGCGCAAGGCGCTGTCGCAGCGGTTGATGGACGCCGCGCAACTCGAGCCACCAGCATCGGTGATCGACTGCCTTTTGCCCGAGCTGCAGCAACTCTATGCCTTGGGCCGCGTATTTGTCCCGACGCTGACAGAGTTGGAGGTGGTGGAACGCATGCTAGAGATGATCTGGCTTGCGACGGCCGCGTATGGGGAGTCGCTGTCGGAAATCAACCGGACCTACTTTCGTGCGGTAGGCTGGAGTGGCTGGGGGTACAAGGAAGTCGCGCGCAGCACCGCCGTGCATGCCATCCCCCAGTCGCTACTGGTCACGGCGCCGTGCACCATGCAAGTCGTCAAGCTGTTGAGCGCCATGCAGGCCATGATTGGCCCCTTCTTTGAGCACAAACACGTGTTCGAACGGTTCCCTGACGGGACGATCTGCGAGTCTTCCGCGAGTATTGAGCAGATTGGGCTGCTGCCGGTGCGCATGCCAGAACGCCCGTTTCCGGCCGACCTCTACCTGAATATCTGCGATGCCATTGACGACGTCGAAGACACCCAGCTCTATCGCAGCGAACGCTTCACCAACATTCGCTCGCACGAGGCTCACCTCCGGCAGATCCTGGCGGGTCTGCATGTGGGCATGCTGGCGGTCTACGGAATTGATCGCCGGCATCTCTCGGCCGGACTGTCTTCCGTGTGGGGCCTGCTGCACAAGATCCGGGACTGGGGCGTGCCCGTGGCGGCGTTCGTGACCTCGGCCATCGTGCATAGTCCGTTGGTGCCCGAGTATTGCCATCTCTTCCCGGGTCAGTGCTACGAGATACCCGGACTCAGCCCTGCCGATGCCCGCGCGACGATCCCCTATTACTGGTCGGCTCTCGGGCTCGACGGCGAGGTGCCCGATGCATTGCTGAAGGTGGCGACCCAGTGTTTTGGGCAGCGGGAATGGATCGAAGCAACGATTGCGGAGTTCGTTCGACTGATGCATACCGAGTCGCGGAGCGTGGCCGACAGTGCCTTGCCTCAGCTGTACCTGGTCAATTGCAGGGGTGCGGCGGCAGTGCCCTTTGCATGCTGGACCCATTTCATGAGCTCAGGCAAGAGGCCGCTCGAGTCCCTGCAGGCGCGTGAACTCCGCGATTGGTTCCCTGTGGCAATGACCAGGGATCCCGTCATACGGCTGTCGCGGACGGAAGGGGCGCCGGGGGGCTAGCGCCATGGCATGCCCGAAGACCTTTGTCCCCTTGTGTGTCCGTCCGGCCTTTGAGGCAGCGAGCAGCATGGCGAGGGCGTTGAACGACCCGTTGGCCGAGGCAACGGGCCTGCATCGTGTCGCCGCGATGAGGAATCTCGCTTTCGGTACGGCTAGCTGCCCCTTGCATCCACTTGCCGAGATGTATGGCGGCCTGATGGGCTCTGGAGAGCAACTGCGGGATCTGCATACCCTGTTCCGTTACTGCGCCATCGGCCTGGCCACGCGGCAAGTTGACGCCTTCAGCCACAGGCTGCTGGACGGGCAGGGGGCGATAAGCCAATGGCATCTGCCCGCCTGGCTGACGGTGGGCACGGTCGCGCGCAAGCTTTGCGTGGTGTGCTGCGCGGAGGCGTGGCGCAACTACGGTGTCGAGGCGGACTTTTATCCGCACTATGTGCCGGGTGTTAGGGGATGTTGGCGGCATGGCACGCGTCTTGTACTGGCTACCGAGATCGACGGGGCGCTGCTGAACCGTCGGCCGCAGGTGGCCACCGCACACGAACTGGCGTTTGCGCAGACCAGCTTCGCAGTTGCCCAGCTGGATCCGCACGAGGCCCGCGACGTCCTGCGCAGACGCACGGCGCAGGCCGGCTATTACCGCTCTGACGGACGCTACTACGCAAAACAGTTCCAGGCCGATTTCAATGCGTTTTGTGCGCAGGTGGGGTTGCCTTGCCCACTCTTGCGACTTGCAACGCAGCCCAGGCGGCTTGCGGCGCTCTGCGGCTGGATGGGGGACGAGGAGCGCCGCTTGCATCCGCTATACATCGTCCTGCTGGATTGGTTTCTCTCGTCCACGCTGGCGGCCGATCGGTTCCCGGCCGCGCCACGGGGTGCCCGTTCCCAAACGCGTGCCGGCTGGGGTGTCAAGCGACCGAATGGGCCAGGCCCTTGTCCGGTCGACCGTCGACGGCACTATACCCGGGACGAGATACCTGCGTTGCTGGCGCAGGGCTGTACCTGTCTGGAGATCGCTGGCCTGTGCCTGACAAGTCAGGCCACCGTGCACCGGATCGTGCGAGAGAGGGGTTACCGCGCACAATGCAATCACGGCTTTGCGGAACGGCTGCGCCGGCGTGCGCGTGCGGCATGGCTGGCGGTGCAACGGCGCTATCCCTGGATGTCCGCCAACCAACTGCAGCACTACGAGCCGAATGCATGGTCCTGGCTCCAGCATCATGACCCGGTGTGGTTATCTGCCCATCGGCCAGTCGCCTGGCCAACTGACAGAGGCCGGCGCGTCGATCCGGGACCAAAGGGAAGGGCTTGTGCGGTGGCCGCGCGCCTGCGCCAGGCACTCAAGCAAATGCAGACGGAGGTGCAAGCCGGGAGGCGCGTGCGGTTCTCCCGGCGTGCCATCTGTCGGCAGATGGGGATTGACGAGTATGCGCTGGTCAAGGCGGAGCGATGGGACATCGTACGCGACATGCTGAAGGCCGTCGGATGCGTAGAGAGGAGGCATCGCAAGGCCGACGCCCTAGGAAGCGGAGATGAGCAAGCACCTGCTGGGAAACATGCTGGCCATTCAGCCTGAGGAGCTATGCAGTGCCTATGCGGCACGCGCGGCGCGCTGCCTTGTTGCGGCGGGCCAGATCGGGCAGGCGCAGATCGCGGCACTGTTCCGTTGTAGCGACCTGCCCCTGTTTGGCACCGAACTCGAGCAATTGCATGCCATCATCGGCAGCCCGCTCGTTCCGCCCCCGCTCCAACTGGCGTACCAGCACAGCTTCTTGCCCATGGCGATGGCCTTCGAAGAACCCCATGTGGGGCAACTGTTCCTGCGTGACATGCTCAAGGGACCGGGTTCTCGGGCGGTCAAGTTGCAGAGAGCGAATCTGCACTCCTTCTGTATCAATCCTGGCGTGTGCCTATCGTGCCTACAGGAGCAGATCGAACACGTCGGGATCGGGATCTGGTTGCGCTCAGGGATGCTGAAGGGATGGGAGATGTGTTTGGCGCACCATGAGCCCATACGACGCATGTGTGCGGCCTGCAGTGAGGCATGCCGTCATCGCGGGCTGCCTCCGGCGCCCACCGAGGTATGCCAATGCGGCAAATCACTGCAAGTGGACAAGCGCGTCCTCACCCATGAAAGGGAGTGGTACGAGATCGCGCAGGATTTTCAGGCCTTGCTCAGGGTGGACCCCGAACGTGTAAACGGCCCGACACTGCAGGTACTGGTACGAGAGCAAGGTCTGATCCTGTCGGCGAACCAGGCAATGCCGGGCGACCTCTTGCATGGGGGGGAATCCGGGCCGGACCTGAGTCCAGGCAATGCGCTGCGCATGCGCGGCGCGGGTGAAACCAGTGCTGCGCGGGTAGCCTATGGGCATGGCTTTTCAGGCAGCCCGATCGTCAACGTGGTGGCTCTGCGGCGGATGTTCGGCTCGGTGAGAGCAGCGATTGCGCTGCTGGGCCAAGCGGACCAGAAGGTGACCGGGGCTGCCAGCACGGGTGTGGGCCAACCGTTTCTGCAGGTCGATCGTAAGCCCGATGTTGCCCGATTAGAACTCGATCAGACCATGGTCATGGCGCTCAAGAAGCGGTTGCCCCACCTGAGACTGTCAGATCTCGAGCTCGCTTGGCGCGATGAACTGACCTATGTCGATTTGCACGCGCCGCGCTGGTTGAGGGATCAGTTCGCCTGTGCCGAACGACTGCAGGAGCGTTGGCAGGCGACCGACGAGGCCTGGGCTCAGCAGGTGCGCAGGAAGGCTAAGGCCATGCGCCAGGATCTGCATGCGCCATGGATCACTGTGAAGCGGCTGCTCGATGGCGTAGTCCGGTACGCGACGTACCAGACGCAACGCGGCCGCTTGCCAAAGCTCGTCGCTGCACTCGCCACGGAGGCAGAGACCGGTGAAGAATGGGAGCGCCGCCACCTGTACATTAAGCTGATCGATTACGCCCACCTTGCCACGGGTGCCCTCGATCTGTCCCGAAGCGAGATTGCTGCCCTTACCCGGGAACAGGTGAAGAGCAAGCTCGTCTACATCGACCGCAAGATTCGCGAAGATGGCAAAACATAGGTCCTCGGCACTCTCGCGCACGACAGCAAAGTCTGTGCTCCTTCGCGCGGCCGACGTTCACCAATCGCAGCACATGCCCCGGGAGGCGAACGCTGACCCCGCATGCGACGACGTGTCGTCTGGTCTTTGCTATCACACCCTGGCGCAGCACTGTGTGAGCGGGCCGACACTCCCGGTAGACGAACGCGACGCGCTCGGCGTGCCCACCGGCGAGGCCTATCAGCATGATCTCTTTGCCAAGGGCAAACGCGGCGGACTGGGTCTTCAGGGCTTCAGCTTCAACTTGCGGGGCGGACAGCCCTACTTCTTCCAGAGCATGGCTCAGCGGCGTGCCGACTACCATCTGAAGATGTGTCCGTACGTGCTGGAGATTCGCTGCAACTATCCGGTCATTGATACAGGGCGATTGCAGGGCGAGGGGCGTCAGGCGATCGTGTACGCCGATGATTACGCCGTCATCCACCGGATGCTCAGCGTCGAGCTTGCGGCACGTCGCGGAAAGGTGCATCTGCACGGGTTGTGCTATCACCGCCGTGAATGGCAGCGTGCCACAGTGCTTCTGCGCGGCAAGGACGTGACGCTTGAATACTTCCAGCCGCGCGATCTGCCCGACATCGAAGTCAAGAACGCGATCACCTGTTGCCAGTGGTTGCATCGCTGCGATCTGAATGCCTTGCGCCCGCTTGCCGTGCAGTTTTCTGCGAGATTGGGAGGCTCGCCCAACACAGGGGTGCTGGATGACACCATGCACGAACTCGCACGGGCTCTGAAGTGCAGTGATGATGCGGCCTATGTTCTGCTCGCGGCGAGCATCGCGCTCGGTATGGTGTGGATTGACCCGTGCTACGAGCTGGGACCCCGCAAAACGCTGCATCTGCTGCGACGACGAGCATTCGCATGACAACGGCGACCTGCCCAGTCGAACTCAACCGGCTTTTCTGTTGGCCACGCGGGAAGGGCGGCAATGGGCGCTACCGCTTTGTACGCTTCGACGCGCGTCGGGGCCGGCTCGCCTTCTATCCGCTGGATGGGGGCAGCGCCGGAACGCAGTTCCCGCTGGTGGTGGTTCCGGTTGACGAGGTGGAGCGGGCCCTGGCTGGCGGGGGACTCGTCGAGGTCCCCGACACCGAGCGTACGGCACACATGTACAGCAAGGGGGAGGGCCTGACGCCTGTCGATGCGCGTCGTTGGGCCAGGCGACTTGCCATCATCGCTGCGCTGCTCGACACGGGCCGGGTAGTGAGTGCCTGCGCTGGCATTGGTAGCATCGACGCAATCTTCTTTGATCCGGCCGTCTTCCATAGTGCAATTCGCTGCGTCGGCGATCAGTTTCAACTACGGCCCGCGCGCATCGCGCAACTGGTCGCACAGTGGCTGCACTATGGTGCGGACGATGCAGCTGTGATCCCGCTTACGGAGCACTCAGGTGCCAAGCGCCAATCCCATGGCGATTCCCGTGAAAGAAAAAAGCCCGGAGTGCGGTCGGCCTACGAACTGAAGCATCACTGCATGCTGATCCGCTTTAACGAGTTCTGGCGAGCTCGGGTGATGGCTGCGATCATTGCCTATCGCCTTGATTCAGAGAACTGGGAGGAGGCCGTTGCGCGATTGCGACAGCGCAAGTCCTTCTACAAGTACGTGCGCGACAATTTTAGCTTTGTTCCTGGTCATCGAGACGACCCGCATCCTCCCGGCATCGATGGCGCGCATATCCCCTCGTTGTTTAGTATCAACGCCCACAAGCGGACGATGCTGGATGAGTTGCGTGCGGAGATGTTTCCGCCCCTCGTCGACTTGCCGACCGGTGGCAATGCCTCGGACCTATGCGAGGAACGGCTGCTTGTCGTCGACATGGATGGGCTGGTCCTCGATTTCATTGACATCGTTGTGGAGGAGGATGGCCGTCAGCTTGTGCTAGGCCCGCCCACGCTTATTTTGGTGATCGCGCGACGCAGCAACTGCATTGTTGGCTGGTATCTGACGATGCGGCCAGAAAGCGCTCTGTGCTACTGCTATGCCCTCTACAACGCACTCAGTGATAAGGCGCCCCGATTGCGCCAGCTCGGCTTCGAGCAAGTGCCGCCGGGTATCGTATCCGGTGCCATCGATGAAATCTTCATTGACCGGGGGCCTGGGCGCGGCCGTCAGTTCCTAGAGGTGGCCACAAAATTGCTCGGCATCGGCCTGCAATGGGGGCGGACCAAAGTGCCGGAGGACAAAGGCGATGTGGAAAGTGGGGGAGGGCTGGTACAGACGCAGGTGCGCGATCAAGAGACGTCTCTGAAGAACAGCTGGCTGATCGAGCAGACCAGAGCGTCATTGCAGGCAAGGGTCGCGACCTTGCCGACGGGGGTGATCACCGCGGAGCGACTGAAGACCTATCGTGCCGAAAGACGGCGAGGAAAGATTCCGGACAAGGTGCAATCATCGCTCCGAGGCTGTGATTGGATGGTCGCGGAAGCCGTCTCATCGATCAATACCAATTGGAAATCCGACAGCCTGGGCCTGACGCTCAGCATGCGGGTACAAGGCACGCCGAACACGCGTGTTGGCATCCACGCTGCGATGTTGGAGTCGCGGCGTGGCAACGCACGCGCTCCCTGGAGTGAGACCGACCTTTTGTGGCGCACACTGCCCACGTACGACGATTGCAAGCTACGTCGTGGGGCGATCCGGAAGAACAATGTGACCTATGGGGGAAATCGCGAGGACGATTGTGGGAGCGAAGCTGCCGCTGCGCTCGCGGAGTACGCCAAACAATGGCGGCAAGACCATCCGAACGAGCGTGGAGCGCCGCCGCTGGCACCGATCGTGATCCCACCCTATGGGAACTGCGCCTACTGGCTGAATGGTAGCCGCGTGATTGTGATTCCCGCGCGAGTCAAGGCTCGGGAGTCCTATGGCGAAGCGGCGGATCTTGAGATCATTGAGTTTCTGAATTTCGAGCTCAATAGCGGGAAACGGGAGGACGAGATTCAGGGTGTGCTCGATTCCCGGGCGAAGGCCAGCCGGCGTGCGCAGGAAGCGAGCAGAAGGATCATGGAGGTGGCCAATCGCGATCCCGCGAGGGAGACCTTCAACGTCAAAATGGCTGCAAAGAGTCAAGCCCGCGAAGCTGCCCGACAGAAAGAGGACCTGACGCGCTTCAATGAGGTCGCACAGAAGCTCGGATTGCCCATCGTGGTGGCGCCAGAGGCCCCGGCTGCGTCGCCTTCGCTGAAGGATGCCGTGATCACGCCTCGTCCGGTTCCGGAGGAGGGGGAGGGCGAAGGCGAAGATGACTCGCGGAACGGGGTGCAGTAGCTATCCCCTGCTGCCTCGAGGCTGGAGTAGCACCTGTCGTTCCGCCTGCGTCATCGCAGCCGCGCCCATCCCCTCGGCAGACGCTCGCCTTCCCAATCACTTGTGATCCGTTGCACCGACAGAAGGATAGGGCAGGCAGTCTCTGTTGGCGGTCACAGCAGGAACGCGCAGGCTGCGCCGAACCACCCTGAAGCGCCGCTGAGAGGGCAGTCTCCGAGGCCCGAAGCCTCGGCGTTGCTCTCGGAGAGGCCCCTACCAATTGGGGGTCCACAGATTGCGGTGCTGTGTGAGGAAATGATCAATTAAACCGTATCACGCACCTTCTCGGCGTTTGGGCCACCATCGGTGGTGACACCTTCTTAGCGTTGTTCAGCGAAGGTCGGCGAAACGCTGGAGCGTTTGGTGGGCTCATTTCGGATATCGAAAATTTAAGAATCTAAGTTTGAGGAGGGGGGATGGTCTGTCGCGTAAGGTATCTCAGTAGTGCTGGAATTATGCCGCGCGAGATAAAGGGAGTTGATGCGCTATCAAAGGCGTTCCCGCCGGAGTGGTTGTTCTACGTGTCGCTGAATTGCTTTCCGCGAAATCAGTCGGCCATGGAAATCGACGCCGTGGTGGTGACTGATGACCAGGTTCTGTTGCTAGAAATCAAGGATTGGAACGGCACGCTCACATGTCGAGGTGATCGTTGGTTTGTAGGAAAAGCGCCTCGCGGTCGCTCTGCGGTTGCCGCGAGCGAGGAAAAGGCCAAGAAGCTCAGGTCGGTGATCAAGAGCGAAAGTCTCTTGGCCGGCGCGTTTCGCGTCGAAGCCCGTGTCGTATTCACAGGCACCGCTGATGGTGCAAAGCTGCCGGGTCACGAGGCTGCGCGAACACTAACGCTGGCCGAAGCCTGTTGTATTGGCGATCCGTTAAAGCGACAGCACTACCTGCCGAAGGGCCAGCTTCAGCTTAAAAAGGCGCACCAGCTGGAGTCGGAGTTTGACCGGATCTTCAATAACGCCAAACTCTTCCAGCGCTCGGAGATGGACTGGTCTGGTCACGCGGTGACGGAGAGTGATGTCTTCGTTCATCCCCGGGGGGTGTGGCAGGACCACTTTGCACACAGGCGCAGCGAACCCCGCCTCAAGGCCATGGTGCGGACGTGGTCGTTTGACCGGCTACCCGTTGGCCTGAACAGTGGCGAAACGCGCAAGCTGGTGGCCTTGCGCGAAACCAACGCATTGGCCTATCTCCAAGATGTGGGCAGCGATCTGATTGCGCGGGACCGCGTCCTCCGGGAAGCGATCGCACCGGAGGAGGAGATCTCCACAGATCACTTCGAGGTGCGCCATTTAGGGGCCGGGTGGAAGCCTCTCGACCGATATCTCGTCCATCAGGACGACGATCTGCGCATGCAGGACAGAGTCGTGATGACCGCTAGCCTGCTGAATATTGTGGCGCAACTGCATCGTGTCAATGTCACCCATCGCGACATTGGCCCACGCGCAGTGTGGATTGGTAGTCATAGTGACGTCGCGCTCACGGGGTTCATGTCCTGCCAATTGCCGGACAAGTCGTCTGTCATGGACTGGCTCAGCGAACTGCGCGGCTACGCGACGTTCCTTCCAGAGGATGTCACCGGTGTGCCCAGTTCAGGGCGTCAACGCGACGTTTATGCGTGTACCTATCTTGCGGCACACATCCTGACCGGCAGGAGTCTCCTCAATGTCCACGTTGACAAATTCATCGCATCGCTGCCGCAAGAGCTATTGATCCTGGAGGGATGGTTTCGCCGCGGGTTGGCGCAGGATCCGACCGCGCGGTTCGTGGATGCGATTGCGCTGACTGAGGCCTTTTCCGCCTTGGTGGAGAGCGCAGCGCCGGACGTATTTGATGCAACGCTGTTAGACCGGTTTGAGACGAGCATCGTCCCTTTTACGGCATGGCCACCCACCGCACCTGGCACAACAGTGGGGCAGAAACACACCTATTCGCACGAGAAGGACGGCCGGGTCTTCATGGTCAAGGTGTGGATGTCCCTGCAAAGAAACCGTTCGTTGGCCAGCGACTGCGCCTTGCTCAGGCTCCTGCAAAGCGTGGAGAAGTTACAGGGAAAGCCTGTCGACGGGATGCCGAAATTCGTAGCGTGTGGTCTGTCGCCCGTCGGCGTGTTCGTCGTCTATGAGCGCGCCGAAGGCGTGCCGGTCGCCACGCTCGCCACACTTCCGGAAAATGCTTCGCTACGACTTGCGCAACAAATTCTGCGTACGGTCACTGCCTTGCATGAACTCGGCTGCGAGCACGCCGATATCTCGCCAAACAATGTACTCATCGAGGTGGACAACGCGTCCGCGGTGCTCATCGATCCCTTCGATATCGCACCCACGGGGGATGGCACGGTTCGCACACCGTCCATGTCTCCGACGAACTGGGAGCATCTGAATCAGATGGCCATCGATCGATATGCCGCCTTGAAGGTGTCATGTCTTCTGATGGAGCTCGATGCCGGCGCTCTGGCCACGACGCTACTCGAAGAACTGCGAACAGAGTTGGATCAGCCGGTCATCGAGTCGTTGGAGCGAGCCTCTTCGCTGGTGGCCAAGGCCGTCGCAGTTGCCAGTGCTCCTGAAATCAATGTGTTTGACGTGCGCACATCGTTGGATACTCATGGGTTTGGCGATGCAGACCGGATATATGTTCGCCGCAAGGTGGAAGATGACGGGCGCACCAACTTCCTGCTCACAACCGCGAAGGCCCAACTGCAACTTGCCGGTGACGGCCAACGCCTACACAAACACTGGTTTAGGAAAACGTCTTTCACGGCGTTGGCCTACGAGTCCGCGGCGGGCCACGACAACCTCCAATTCCATTTGGAACTGGGGGGCGGTAGCGAGAGCGGGTTCGATGCGCTCTATGCCTACTTGTGCGGGCATCCGCGATTCGCCGTTCCTTCGCGAGGCGCGTTGGTGTTACCCAGCGATTTCCAGTTCGACGTCGCTTGGCATTGGCGAAAGCTTGTCGAGCTGGAAGAGGATGCTCGTGTCGAGATCGCGGTCACGGAGGTGCTCTCCCAGCGAGATCAGACTATCGCGTGTACCTACGACAACTTGGGGAAAGACTTCGACTTCGATGATGAGGATGTTATCGAGGTGTACGCGGGAAACCGCCGGATTGGATACGTTGATCTGCCTTCCAGCGCAATTCCTGCCGCCATTGGCATCGTATGCGACCGAGGTCGCATCGCCGCCGGTGATCGCCTCCGGCTGGCAGGACGACGCGAGCAGACATCGATGGAGCGGCGCGCTAGGGCTGTGCGCCGGATTCTCGAGTATCGCTCGGTAATCTCGAATCTAATCGACTACTTTGATCCCGCGCAGCGACTCGATCCCCTGCAGTTCGATGTGGCGGTCCCGGATGACGAGTTGGCCAACTACGGCCTCAATGCTGGGCAGCGGCACGCATTCCGCCAAGTCCTGACGAGTGGGCCGGTAGGCTTGCTGCAAGGGCCGCCGGGCACTGGCAAGACGCGTTTCATTGCCTCGCTTGTGCACTGGCTGCTGACTCGCGGAGGATCTCAGCGCATTCTGATTGCAAGCCAGTCTCACGAAGCGGTCAACAATGCCGTGGACTCTCTCTTGCGATTGCACAAGAGCCGAAGCACGCGTCCCAGCTTGTTGCGCATTGGTTCGAAAGGGATTACGGAACGAATCCGGCCCTACCATTCTGCGGAGCTACGTGAACGATATCGCGTGAAGTTTGAAGCCGGCGCGAAATTCCGCTTCAGCCAGCTTGCCACAGCGCTCGGGGTTGATCGGGCATACGCGTCTGACTTGTTTGATCTGGACAAGGAAGTGGGCGTTCTCGCGCGTCGCTGCGCCAACGTGGAAGACGCCCTGGAGGAGCACCCGGACCAGCTAGCCAGCGACCGCGATCGCAATCGCGTGCAGCGGTCGCGTGTGCATCAAGCGTTTCGCTCTGCATATGAGAAGCTCTCAGGCCGGGAACCCAACGTGGATCTGGCGCTGCAGGAGTATGAAGAGTTGGTCGCCGGTCTCGTCGCGAAGCATCCGCAGGTCTCACCTGCTGATGTCAACGCGGCCAACCGCGCGTTGAAGCTCACCAACGATTGGCTGCATTCATTGGGGTCACCCGGGCGAAACTTCGAGGAGTTTCTTGCTAAGACGCGCAGTGTTGTCGCCGCGACGTGCGTGGGGGTCGGGCAGACGCGTATCCGGATCGACTCGCAACTATTTGATTGGGTCATCGTGGACGAAGCCGCGCGTTGCACGCCGGGAGAACTTGCTGTACCCATCCAGATGGCAAAGCGCGTGCTGCTGGTTGGCGATCACCTTCAGCTCCGCCCCATGTTGGATCGCGAAATGCTGAACGATCTTCGCACTTACACTCCCGATGTTGAGCCGGAAGAGCTTACGCGGAGTGACTTTGAACGGGCGTTCTCATCCGACTATGGGCTGCAGATTGGCGTGCGGCTGACCGAGCAGTATCGAATGCACCCGGCTATTTGCGCCATGGTCTCTCAATGCTTCTACGAGTCCCACGATATACGACTCGATACGTCGAGTGAGCGTGTGCCAACGTTGGAGGCCTCGAGTATCGAGCTTTCCTGGCTTGCCCATCCGCTGGTCTGGATCAACACGGCGTCCGAGCAGGGTTGCAGAGAGTCCCAGCACGAAGGCGAAACAACTTACTACAATACCGCTGAGGTCGATGCGGTCGTGCGTGCTTTGGAAGGGCTGGCTGCGGACAGCAAGCTCGTCGATGCTTTGGGGCGATTGGACGACGAAACGCCCATTGGCGTGATCTGTATGTACAGTGGCCAGAAGCGCCAATTGGAGACCGCCTGGTCCAGAAAGCCCTTCGAACCGCGGTTCCGACGCCTGGTGCGGATCGACACCGTGGATGCCTACCAGGGCAAGGAGAATGCGATTGTCATTCTCTCCCTGGTGCGCAGCAACCCAGGCGGATCTGGCGGACACGTGGCCAATGCGAATCGCTGCAATGTCGCCACGTCAAGAGCGAAGGAGCGGCTCATCATCGTAGGAGACTGCGGGATGTGGGAGGATCGCGTCCCCGCACAATCTCCGATGCGGCAGGAACTGGAATACATGCGACAGGACACTTCTAACTCGAAGGTCATTACTCTCGAGGATCTCACGTAAAAATGACTGTGATCGATACTTTCGAGACCAATACCTTTGGTTTCAATCTACCGTGCAGGCAATTCGTCATTGCGGCGGAGCGCACGAGGGAGAGACGATTGCCAATGGTTGACGAGTTTGTCCTTCGTACGCTTCACGTCGTCCAGACTATTAAAGCCGCTAGGCTCGCCCGATTTTTTGGGTTCGAAGGCCAGGATCTAGGTATTGTGATTTCTGATCTTCAGACCCGAGGCTTAGTCGTGGTTGATGGCGACAATCTTACGCTGCATGCGTCGGCAAGGGAGCTATTCCGAACGTCAGACGGAACGACGCCGACGATTACGGTTGCCGAACCAATGCATGCGGACGTGTGGTTCGATCTTGTTACCAAACATATGGTAAGCGGTCGTGGGCTTCGCAACGTACAGCATCTCGTATCGCTGCCGGCGATGCAGGCCATGACTGAAAGCGAAGCACGTACAGCGTTTCACGACAATTTCCGGGACTATCTGCGCATCGCACGTAGCGATAAGAATGCGGACCAATGGAATCTGTATTCGATTCTGGATGTCCATCCGGGTCGTTACAGCTTTGTGCAGATCGGTGGCAACGAGGTTCTTAAGCTGGATCCGGTGCCGAAACTTGAATCGCGACTACAGCTTGAGGATTATGACCGCGGGGCGCGGACGCGGCGGTTGACGGAGGCCATGATCGTTGAGCTTGCGAAGCGAGACGAGGCATCACCAAGTCAGGTGGCACTGAATGACTTTGTACGACTCGTGGGAAAGGAGGATCTCGGCCGCTGGATGCGCAGTGACGCAACATTTGATGTCGCGGATTGGTACTCTTATGAGTTGAGGTCCGGGGCTGACATCACCATTCCCTTGGTAGGTTATCCCTATGTCGAAAGAAACCGAAAGGCGATTGCGCAACTGCTGGATGAGGTGACGCTTGATCTTGGGAAAGATGATCGCTGCGAACTCCACTGGCTACGACCTGGGGGAGCGCGATGGGGGGCGACAGAGGACCTGCCTTCTACGCTTGAATCGCTTCGGGCTATCGTGCGGGCCCGTACCAAAGGGGGGAGTATCTCTACAGCCTTGGTTTCCCCCGCTGCCGTAGGGGGCAAGGAGTCGTTGTTATTTCAGCGAATCTTTGACCGAGGGCTTCTTGCACCGGCGGGGAAGTCACCGATCGCGCTCGAAATCCTAATTGTTCCTGGAGCCTTGGCAGTGGTATCAGTCATGATGCCACTGACTCAGTCGGTCCACGTGCCGATCGGATATGTGACGATCGATGAGGTTGCCGTCAAACGTATCATGCACCTAAGCCGCATGCAGGCCTTGGTGAACGAGGGGGAGCGCTTATGGCCGAGGAGTGAGCGAGTCTAGTTCGCTGCCTTTTATGCACTGTTGTTAGTCTGATGCACGATATCTGAAACTGGGCGCGCAGTGTGGAAACAGAACGGTTGGAGGAAACGCTTGGGACGGTCTATGGACTGCTTCTGGCGGAAGGTATGAGCGAGGCCATTGGGCGATCCGGAAGAACAGTTTGGTCTATGGGGAAATCGCGAGGACGATTGTGGGAGCGAAGCTGCCGCTGCGCTCACGGAGTGCGCCAAGCAATGGCGGCTTGAGCATCCGGACGCGCGTGGAGCGCCGCCGCTGGCGCCAATCGTGATCCCACCCTATGGGAACTGCGCCTACTGGCTGCATGATGGCCGCGTGATTGTGATTCCCGCGCGAGTCAAGGCTCGGGAGTCCTATGGCGAGGAGGCGGATCTCGAGATCATTGAGTTTCTGAATTTCCAGCTCAATAGCGGGAAACGGGAGGACGAAATTCAGGGTGCACCCGATTCCCGGGCGAAGGCTAGAAGCACCGATCGGACAAGTGCGAGATATGCGACGCCTTACTCCAGCGCGGCATTTCTGGGACCATGATGTCAGCAAGCTGTGTGCTCCAACGTCGGCAGCGCCGCCTCTGGCGCTCGCACTATGCTTCCGGTCCGGCTATTTTGGTTTGCGCTTAACGAGTCGGGCGCAATGCAGGACGACCTCCATTGCGGTCGTGCATACTCAACTCGCGACCACGGCGCAAACTGCGAAGCATCGCTTGCGGGAATTCATGGCCACGCAATACACGCAAGGGTCACGCTCCGACACAGAACGCGAAAGGCGTACAGAATGCGCGCATTCGAGATTGAGATCTCCAAGCCGGCGAATGCTGACAGCTTCGAAAACATGTGCACCGATGTCTATGGGGTCGTGTTCGAGGATCCGACTCCAAAGAGGAACGGCAGATCCGGGCAGAAGCAGGGCGGTGTAGACATCTTTGTTATGTCTAACGCCGGTCGAGTTGGCATTCAATGCAAGCGATATGTCGATGGCGGCGTAACTACCAGGACCGTTGACGATGAGGTTGCTGCTGCCGACGCCGCTGGTTGGAAGATTGCCCGATTGATCATTGCTACGACCGCAGCAAGCGATACGGCGCTTGTCAGTCACGCGCAGCTAATCAGCGACGCTCGTCAGGCTCGTGGGCAATTTACGGTGGAAGTGGAATCCTGGACAGAGATCTGCAACCATATCCAGCGACACGATGCACTGCATCCGAAATACTCGCCAAATAGTCCGGGCGGGGCAATCGCTGCCCTGCGCGCGCAGGGCGAGAGAACGGAGGCGCAGATTGCTGTTATGCCCGCGACAATGGAGGCGACACTAAAGGCGGCGCTAATGCAGATGCTGCCGATGGGCCGACCTGATTCCCCGAACGGGATTGTCACCAGGCAACTGGACAAGGTGAACGATCTGCTGCGGACCTTGGAGTTTAAGGCGGCACAGGAAATGTTGGCTGTTCTCGAAACTGACATCGAGAACTTCGATCCCCACCAGAAGGCACGGTGGACGCTCCAGAATGGCATTGCGCACTGGCAGCAGAATCGCGAGGAAGTGGCGGCAGAATGGTTTCTACGCGCCTATGACATTTTTGCGGACGATGAGCGCATCGCTGCAAATAAGATCCGAGCGCACATTATTCAAGGAGATCTAAAACTCGCCAATGCCGAGGGCAAGCGCCTACTATGCCAATTTCCTCATTCGCTTCATGTTTGGCTGGCGTCTACGAACGCTCGGATTTGCGAGCAGGAGGACTTGAGTGAGGCCAGCTTGCCGGCGCGATATAGGGACGAGGCCGACGCGTTGCAGATGATGGCCTACGCCTTCTATCGGCAGCGGAGCGATTTGGCGGTGACATACGCCCGTCGAGCTCTGACGGCGAAGAATGCGGGCCTGTTCACGCGAAAAGGGGCAGCCGGAATAATTGTTGGCGTTGCCGGCAGGCACGGCGTCTTGGCGGAATTTGACGCGTACTCGCAACCGCTGCGCGAGGGTCTCGCTGAGGTAATACGTGCGTTTGAGCCTGCGGCGAGTGAACTGTGGCGGATAGAGAACGATCAGCACAGGGCCGAGGCCGCTGCACACGTGGCGTTAGCCCACATGTTGACCGGCGCTCCTGGAATCGCACTTTCTATGTGCGAGCGAATCGAATCGGAGATCCCTGAGTACGCCGAGCGTATTGCTGCACTGCATGTCGGAGCCTTACGCTTTCTTCAACGGTATGATGATGTGATCAGATTCGCTATGACACACCTCGACGCGCTGGACGACGACGGGTTGCTCATCGTAGCAGAAACGGCTGCCAATCAAGGCAATGCCGAAGCATTCGCATGCATCATTCACGCACTGCAGGAATACACCTCGGAGAACAAGCCAGTCCTCAAACTGCTTGGATTGGTATGCAGGTGCAATTCTGGTGAATCCGAACAAGTGCTGCAAGAGATCAGCGAAATGCCCGTCGATGGTTTCGATCTGATAACACTCAATGCCTTTGCCGGGTTCATGTTCAATGCAAACCGGGCTACGGAAGCACTCAGGTTCGTTGAAGCAATAAAGAGCCGAATTTCAAGGGGGGGCAGTGCGTCCGAGTGCCTCATCGTCGTTGATACCTTGATTCGCGCCGAGGCGTTATCGGATGCAGTAGCACTCCTGGAATCGGTGGACTCGGGAATCCGCAGTCTTCCTATTCAGAGGAGACGTCTGCGTGCGCTCCTACTGAGTGGGCACCGTAGGAAATCGAAAGACCTCTTGGAAAAGGCGCCACCGGAGTGGCTTTCCGATGATGCATTCCGTCGGCTGGCGATGAGTGTGGCGCAGGAGGCTAATGATTGGAGCGCGCTTGAGCGACTTACCAAGCTGCATCGCGAAGCACACCCAGGACGCGCTGAGGCTTGGGTCCACTGGTACCAGGTGGTGCTTCACACGAGACCGCCAGCCCAAATTCGCAATGCCTTCAGTGAGGCACCGGAACATCTCACCGGGACACCCAAACAGATTGCGAAACTTGCGACGGCCGAGTTGAAGTATGGTCGACCGGAGCATGGGTATGCACGCCTCTATCGCATGTTCCGTTCAAACATGGAGGATGTCGCTGCGGCCTCCGCCTATTTGACAGCAGTTTTGATGGGTCACCGACCCAGCCAGGGCGCCTCCGGCTTTCCTGTCGTCACACCCGGCTCCTGGGTGACGCTTGAGGGGGCAGACAAGAGCGTCGTGAAGATTGTTATTGACCCCTTCAACATGACTGATCTTCCCAAAGCCGCAAGATTTCTGGCGGCTGATAGCTCGCTGGCAAAGCAGCTGATCGGCCGTGAACGTGGGGATTCGGTCGAAGTGGCGGGTGCGTTCGACGTGCGCAACTTCACGATAGTCGAGATCGGCGATGCTCATCATGGACTAGGCGAGCATGCACACGAACTCTTCTCGCGATCGCTGGAGCCGGCGCCTGACCTTCATATCTTCACGCTCGCGGAGAAGGAGGATGGGGGGCTAGATGTCACGCCCATTCATGAGCAACTCAAGGCTCAATCTCGGCATAGCAAGACTGTAATGGAGCAATACGCGGAGAGCCAGTTGCCGCTGGGCTTCTGCGCCAGAATGATGGGTGCGGGCGCGATGCAGCTCGTTTTCGGTTGGGATCAGCGAAACCCGCCACTCGCAAGCGGGGTCAGTTCGGTGCAAGAGTTTGACGCCGCAATGTCCTTGCTGCGAGATCGGGCGTCGCCCGTTGTAGTGGACGCAATCACACTTGCCGAACTCGTTCGCTTTGAGCAAGGTAAGCTTCTTTCAACCTTGGGGCGTGTGTATGTTTGTAGAGGCACGTACGATCGCTTCAAGCAGGCAGAAGTAGAAGCCCTAGATTCGCGAACCGTGGCTCACGCGGCGGACATTGATGGGCAGTTTGCATTTCTACCGGTCACTGAGGATGCTCGCGAATGGAAGGCTCGCCAATACACTGAGGCGTTGAGACTTATTGAGACGTACTGCGAAATCTGCCCGGTGTATGGGCCAGAGCAAACGCCCAATGAGCTTCTCCTTCTGAAGGATCTGCTCGATACGGACACCTATGATGCACTGGCTCTGTGCCTCGAGAAGGGGGCAGCATTGCTCTCGATTGATGAGCGCCTTAGAAGCTGGGCCAAAGGGGTATTTGGGATCAAGGGACTATTTCCCTATCTCCTGGCCATGAAGAGCCTGAGCGACGGCGCAATCTCGCGAGGCGAACACGCCAGTTTCATCCTCGGTTCAGCGCTGCACAATCGCTCTATTTTTGCTCTACATGCAGAAGACATCCTATGGGGACTTCAGCAGCCAGATCTAGCGATCAAGACGCTAGAGTTGGCTTCGACCCACTTGGCGATGTCTCTCAATCGCCCGTATGCAATTGGTCTTGCGAGAGACTTGCTTCTCGGCATACCCAGTGTGTCAATGCAGTACGGGGCGGCCGCGGAGGTGGTGAAGTTCGTTGCCTATGGTTTGTTTCGCAGAAAGGATAACGTTAGCGGGACTCGAGATGGTATAGCCTATTGGCTGCGACAAGTAGCCAGCCTATTGTTCCCTTCGGGTTATGTCTATCCTACTGCGTGTCAGATTCCTAACAAAGAATGTGCGGATTTCTTCAGTTTTCTCGAAGATGGTCTGGAGGCTGGCATTACTTTGGCCCAGACGGATGGTGCGATTCAGTCGCCTGAAATTGCGGCACTCTATTGCAGTACGGGCTTCGTAGCCCATCGACCGAAAGCGACGACAGTGGAGGAAAATGCGCTGGCCCGGCAATGAGCAAGTAATTCATCCAGCCACGCGTCGCCAAGAACGTCGCGCTGCTTGCGGAGGACAGCGCAGGCGTGCTGTTCATCTGCGCCCCGATATCAGGTGACGCATTCAAGAGGAGCCAGTTCTAACCGTCACTCGTCAGTGCCGCTGAAGATTGGACGATTCTCCTCTTCGTCGATGACTGCAAACGGCTAGATTTTGGCCGCTGAGATGAACGGTCCCGCTCCGAGGTGGCCAAGTGGATGGTCTCACCTGCAGTGGGCAAGTACTTCTTCTCAGAATCTGCCACAGTGGTACCGCGTCACGGAGGCGGAAGCCAATGCCTTCCCCTTCGGGGTGAGTCTCACGTTGTAGGCGGTCTTCGTAAGCCCGGACACTGGCACTACCGGACCCGGCCCCGGGATTGTGAAAGTGTAGATAAGGCCGTCGCCAACAACGTCGCGAACCATGGTGCCGAGAACGCAGTTGCCGCGCCGTTCTTCGCGCGGACAGGGCGCCCGTCTTCTTTCGGGCCGGTTGCGGACGACAGACACACGCATCTAAAGGTTGTTGCAGGACCAGCCGATACTAGACATGTATCAGTCTCTTGCACCCCAGCTACAAACATGACCGAAATGACTATTCTCTCGGATGCGCTGGCTATCTTGCGAGCATTGGAAGCGCACCTCATTGATCGCGTGGAATCGCCTTGGCGGCTAATCGCAGCCCTTCAACGATACGTCTACTTTCCCCTCCGCTTTCTGTGGTTGGGTGTACGTGCGAAGCTCTCCGTGGTATCACTTTGGGGTCTGTTAAATGGCGGATTGTTTATGGCCAGTGTTTGGATTGTCCATTGGCTTGGATTGGACAATCAGATGCTGGCGCAGGGTATTCCATTTCTGTGTACGCTTGCTGCGCTGGTGATGGTCGTCTTCTCATTGCCGAGCACCTACGGAGCCGGAGAGATAAGTGACGACACTGTCCTCTTCGTAGTGCGCCATCTAGGCGCGCGGGAACTCGCTAGCGATGCAGACGTCGAGACACTGAAGAAAACCATTAGGCCATTCGAGGAGCGGGCGCGAGCTCGTATCGTCGCCATGAAGTGGCTCACGGGATTGATCGTGGCATGGTTCAATTACTCATGGGGGAAGGCGTTAAACGCCACGCCGGACTCAGTTCTCTCGGCTGTGGGTGTCGTCGTTGGTTTGGCTTGCGTATCAATGGTGGCTTATCTCCTGGTATGGGGCTATGAGGCAGCGGTGAACAAGCTATTCCAAGCGATTGAGCTTGGCGGCAACGAATACTGCAGACGACTGCGCACGCCGCAACGCCCGTCAGCCTAAGTCGTTTCGGCGGAAGTCGCTTGCATGCCACGGGGTAGTGTTCCATGATCGGCCGCTGGGTTGCAGCGCGCGAATGTCCGTTCTCGGTCGTTCCGTCCGTCGACCCTCAGCGCGAGATGAAGGTGGTGGGGCAATAGTTGTACCAACACGTTGCCCCGGTGCGCGCACAGGCCGCAGCGACAGTCATAGGCGGCCGTTCGCCGCCGGCGGTTAGGCGTGCCGTTGTAATGGGTAGAACCGGTGGCAGCCGGCGCATGGACTTTCGCATCTTTGTGTGCGCCTGATGCTGGGCGCTTGTACTCGCCCGCCAGTGAAATGCGAAAAGAATAGCCATCGAAAGTATCGAAGGGATAGTATGGACGTCGAACTCATCAAGAAGCTCATCAAGGCCTTAAACTGGAAGAAACTTGATGCGCATTTGCTGGAGTCGCCACTGTCTGAGGATGATGTCGAGAATTTGGTAAAGGAGGTCTATCACTCGGACTCCATGGTTCGCAGACGCCCCAACGACACCGGTATGCGACGGAATCAATTCCTTGACGCGCTGGAAAGCCGGCTGAGGAGCTCCGGTTTCACGGACGCAGTCGAGGCCATCAGCGACATGCGGATTGAATTCGAGGCAATCGACACAGGGTACGCCGCGGTCTTCGAATCAGAACGCCTACTACCAACCAGTCAATGGACTGGACCCCAGCGAATTGCTGCGACGTTGACAATGCTCCAGAGCGCTGCCAAGAAAATTCACGCAGATATTGGACGTTCCTTGACGGGTGTTCCGGCGCTCATACCAGAACCCGTGATTTCGGATCTGGACGGCAACCGGTACAACCCCAACGCGGTGGTCCACAACCTCGCGGCAGCTGCCTTCAACATCTTCATGATGGAAGCCTACCGTGAGAACTACTTCAACGTCGAGGATGAGATCGTTATGCCGGCGCTCCCGGCGATGGCCGAGAGGGAAGCGGAACCAATCGTCGGCAACTATGCGACAGCGCATCTGTGGAAGTTGTGGAAAAACGTCGACGAGAAGACTCGCTTCTTGGCAGGCCAGATAAAAGTCATTCACGACAAGCCCATTTGGGTCGGTTCTAACGACAAGAGGCTGGAGGATGTCGATACAACTCTTGAATTCGAGGCTAACCTCGAGGCCGAAGCGCTTGTAGTCATAGCCGGCGAGCGGTTTGATGAGCGTCAACGGCAGACCTTGTTCCGCTTAATCACTGAGACTAATCTCAGCAGTAAGGTAGCACTGAATTCTGACGCGACAGTAGATCTCCCGCCGGCTAGTTTTCTTTCCATTGAAGAGGGACATGCAGCCGAGGGTCTTCACAACGCTCTTTCCGTTGACATTCAGACTTCACGAATACAGGGCGTGCAACTCACTGTCGGCGAGTTGCTAAGAGGTTTTGCATCGCTTCAGTTGATGAGCGCGCAGCACATCAATAAAGCAGGCGACGTGTTCCAAAAGCTGACTCGCGCAGAGTTGGAGAGCACTCTCGGCCGCTGGGGTCTTTCGTATCCGGCAGTTGACAGTTTCCTCGGTATAGCCACATTCAAGCGATCTAGCCGAGATCTCTATGACTGCCCACTGATCCGTTGCGCTGACGAAACGTTTATGCTTTTCGGATGGACCATGGCTCAAGCTGATCTCCTAAAGCTCGTGCTGTCCAGCATCAGCAGCCAAGACGGCGACATCGAAGATAAGGGTAATCTCTTCGAGAGACGCATTCTGAGTATGTTCCGCGAGTGGAAGTTCGACGCTCAGAACATTTTAACCAAGCGTGGCCCGAGCAATGAAATGTTCGACTACGACGTGGCTTTCACTTGGGGCGACTATGCATTCTTCTTCGAGTGTAAGAACCGTAGTTTACCGGGCGACAGCCCCATCGCCATTCACTACTACAATCACACGGTTCAGTCACATATCAAGCAAGTCCGTCGCCTTCGAAAGGGCCTGGACGACTATCCTGAAATTTTGTCTGAACGAATTCCGAACGCCGTCGGTAAAAAGCGTGTGTTCTGTGTGCTCAATTCACTTCCCTATGCGCGCCCACCCGTTGACGGAATCTACTTTGCAGACGAGGGATTGATTCGGCGATTCTTCGATTCACCAAGTATCGGCGTCAACACGGCTCCGCTAAGCAAAGAGTCCACTGCGCCAAGAATGCGTATGGAGCTTGCTCGGCTGTGGAAGGGCGCAGCGCCGACTCCCGAGGAATTCGTCCAGTACCTGTCGGATCCACCGCAGCTCAAGATCGCCGCGGCGCACTACCACAAGAAAGCGCGAGCCGAATTGCTTTCGAGGAATGTGGTAACGACGATCGTCGATCTACAACGCGAAGCGATGGAAATCGATCAGGTAATCGCAGCATTTCTGAAAGAGGGGGGCGCCCTGTGGGAAGCTCCCGCGCAAGATTTCGAATCCGCGCGATTGGCGCCCGACGACTGCACTTGAGCGGATATCTGCTTCGGGTCCGGTCAGAGCCGGTCGCGGGCCAGTGGCGTTCTATCCGTCTGAGTCCAATCAAAGGCAGTCAGTCGAACACAGTCAAATGAGCGTGGGCCCAAGCCACGCGAATCCGCTTGCGCACCGCCGGGCTCGCATTCGCGATTCCCAGGACGAGGGCCCCGAGCAACCAACCCTGTCGAAAACCCGCGATGGCCGAGTACTCGAGATACTTCTCGAAGTACGCATGTAGTCGCTGCAAGGGTGGTAGAGACGGATATTGGCTTTGTGTGTACAGCTACTGGTCAAGCCGATGGCCGGCGATGAAAGCGTCGAAGGGCGTATCCAGGTTCGTGAAGTCCAGCACATCCTGAGGAGACAGTTCCAATTCTCGGAGAATGTCATCGAGAGGCGCATGGAAGTTCGCGATGGCGAGCTTTCGCATGTAGAGCGGCCTATACAGCAGCTTTAATGCAAGTGGGATGCTGAAGAGCTTTTCCACGGGTAGGCAATAGGTTTCAACCAAGGGACGGTCTTCAAAAGGCCGAAGGAGCGCCTCCAATGTCGCCAAGGAGTAGCAATCGGCTTCCTTGAACGCCGCGAAACGCTCCGTTTTAAGGGCGTCCTTCGCCTTCCTGGTGCCACCGTCTGCAGTGAAGATGTACTGAGTTGCTAGGTAAGCTGGTAGAAATGCAGCGAGTGCGCCTTGCCTGCGAGTTGGGTTCCCATAGGCAAGGAGGTGATGAAACTGAGCGTAGTACGCCGTGGTTTCCGATACGATCGGGCGATTGAACAGACACCAGTCAGTATCAAGCTGTCGGCGAAGCGTGAACTCTGCGGCGTGGCCAAGTTCGTGTGCGACCAGATCGTATGACTGGAAACCAGAGTTCGGAAGCACTACCACGTGCTCGTCAATGCCGCAGCTCAGCGCCATCGCCTCTGCGAGTTCGCCCCCGGCTAGCTCGGCCAAAACCTCCGGAGGAACCCGCAGGAGCGTGGTATTGCTGAGATCCACGCCATACAGGTTTCCTACGAATTCCTTTAGCTCTTCGAAATTCTCGCACGTAACGCGGTCCTCCAGCGCCATCGCATTGGTCGCTGCTATTTGGCGGATCGTCCTCGCGCCGAGGTCAGCTGCAGCCAAGTATGTAGGAATGGTGCCAGGTGGAACTAGCATGCCCGTGGCCCGCAGCGCATTTACCTTCTGTACCTGTGCGGCATGCGCGGCAGCCAGATCTCCAGCTAGCAGCGCCTGCTTACGCGCTCTCTCCGACTTGAATACCTTCTCTCTGAGCATGCGCATTCCTCACGAGTTAATTTCTCGGGATTCTACCCGTCAGGCCATGTGCCTTCCCCCGGGGAAACTGGTGAGAAGAAACACATTCTTTCGAGCCACCTCGTCTGGCTTCATTTTCCAGGGCGACTGTGCCCTCCCGCATCGCCTTGATCTGCGACTTTCCAACCGGAAGTACGTCCTCCTGTGCCGCATCCAGGCTCGATAGACAACATCAAAGGAGGGGAGAAATCATGGAAACAGCTTCGGAAGTCAGGGTGTTCGGAGTACTGCTGGCCCTGCCGGTACAGGGTAGAGGTAGCGACGAGCATGGCGTAATTCCTTCGTATCCGGTTGGGTCTGAGCGAGTAGGTTGACTATCTGAGTGCCTTTGTGTACCAACTTCAATCTCGCGTACGCGGCTCCGGCCGCCAGGCATTGAAAATGCGGAATGATTGTGGATCATTCGAATCATAATTGTAGTGTGATGATCCTAAGTTATTGATTATTTAAAAATTTTTAGGGTGAGCTAAAATTGGTACGTACTCGTGCAAACTTTAATCTCGCGTACCACCGTTTGTGGCGGAACAATAAGGCGGTCCAGAACCATCGCTCTGCCATCGATTTGACCGAGGGGTGCACGGTCCCCCCGTCGGCAAGCGTGACCGCGTAGCTTCATTGAGAAATACGCAGAATTTCAGAGGCCAACTTCGAGAAGCAAGGCCGCAAATCGTTGATGGTCTTTGCGTAGCAATAGATGCCACTCGGTTGTGCCTTGTTATACGCTGAAGCATCTGGGGTATTTGCCATGTTTTTGAGAAGGTCAGCGTCAAATCCACCATTGCCATCCAGACCGAGTGTGAAGATGTAGACGCCTTGGTCGCGCAACGACGACGCCATCGCCAATGGCACGTTGGTGGACGCGTTGGCAACGTTTGTGGCCAGATTTCCACCGCTTGTCGATGACGTCACGGTATTTGGCGTACTGCCAACGATCTTGAACTCGGTATCAGTAGGATTGTGCGCGTTGTAGTAGGCGGGCATTTGCGCCGGTGCCTTGTTGTTCGACACGCTGTTGCAATTTCCATTCAGAGTGGAGTCTTGCTGATCAATCGCGAAGTATCCGTCAACGCCTCCTGCCGACGTGATGCCGCCCGTGCAAGTGTTGCCATTCTTCGTCTGGTAGGCCGCCGCAATGGTATTGGGTTGACCGTCCGAGAAAAAGACAATTACCCGCAGGCTGGATCGGCTGGTTTGCGGGATGCTGTTCAACTGCGAGCGCGCCTGCCATAGCCCTTCCGCGTAATTGGTGTTGCCGCCGTTCGGAAGGTTGGTAATGGTGCTTTGCATCGTCGGCCGGTCGAAGCCTCGGGCAGACGTGCGGATCGCAATATCCGACACGGCGCCGGAGGAGAAATGCACCAAACCGACGCGATCGGTAGAGGGGCTGAATTGGTTCAGGAAGCTGTTCGCGTTGCTGCGCACGGTACTCCAGACTGGGCTCATGGAACCGGACGAGTCGATCACGAAGATCATGTCCAGATCTTTGCGAATCGTCGTGGATGCCGCCGCCACCACCACGTTGTTGAAGCCGAGCACCTTCATCAGCGATAGCGGCATCGAAGCGGTTGCCGACACGGCGATGGTGACCTTTCCCTGGTCGAAGGTCACACTTGTCGCGTTGAGGGTAGGCGTGCCGCGCAGATAGCCATTTGGGAAGTTTGCATTGAAGAAATCCGTTGCTGCCTGGCGCGCTGCGGCGGTCTGCTCGGCTTGTGTCGTGCCGTTGGTGACTGCGCGGGCGGCTGCCACCGCGGCCGAATCGACGGCGGCATTCAATCGCGCTTTGGTCACGTAGGACATTCCGCCATCGATCCCGAGACCGACGATACCAAGCAAGCCAATCATCAGCACACCGGCAATCATCGTGATCTGCCCACGCTGCCGCTGAATACGTAGATGTGGACGCGTGCCGAACTTGATGGATGTCATGGCGTCTCCCCCCCGTGGCTCAAAACGTCGTGGACGAATAGAGATTGGGACCTAGCGTGGGCATCTTGAGCGTACCCATCGTCAGCCCCTGAAAAAACATGTTGAAGCTGTACCAGGTCTCCACTACGTAGATCACTTGGCCATCCGAGAGCTTCCCCGTCATGGCATTGGCGGTAGGAGAAGAGGTTCCAGGCGAGGGCAGGTTCCGGCACGAGCCATCGCTGCTCGCGTAACTCCCGCAGCCATAGACCTTGCTGGCGGGCGCGCTGCCGCCGATGCCCCAGCCATCCGTCCAGCGGTACTGCTCGATGACGATATTTCGGACGGTGCAGTTCGTGCCGCTCTTATTGCAGTTCTCTGCATTGCCCATCACCTTGGTGATATAGATCATCCCGCGCTGCCCCATGTTGAGCGGAGGGGTCGTCTGCGCAAGAGAATCCATGATCGTCTGCGGCAGTTGAGAGGTGCGGGACGCCAGGCTCGCTCCCTCACGGGTCAGGTTCACCAAAATCAGGTTGGCCTGGATGGCGCGGGCGAAGTCGATGACCGGCAAGGTCAGAAAGATGAAGATGGGCAGCAGGATGCCGAACTCGATGGCCGCGATGCCACGCATTGTTCTGCGCGCAGGCGGCACGCGCGGCTTCGACGGGCGCCTTGTGGGCCGGAGGGTCGCATTCGTGGCATTCATGGCAGTCCTCGCTTGTGGTCGCACCCTAAAAAGCCTCGTTGCGCATCGTGGCGGCGACGCTGAACTTGTATTTCCCGCCCGTGGCCTGGTAGAACGCCGCCACCACGGGCGTCAGCAAGGGCCAGTTGCACGTCACCTGGATCACCACAATGTCGCCCGCGTTGCCGAACATGCCCGCACCATTTGGCTGCGACGACCCGTTAACCCAGGTCGTGACCTGAGCGTTGGACATGTCGAATACGCCTAGCGAGGTATCGTGGATTTTCTCAAGCACCGCGCGATAGCGTTGCGGCGCGCTGGCGTTCGGATCGAGGTTCGCCTGGCCAGTCACCGCATATCGTGCGCCCTCGCGGACAGCGTGCTGCATCGTCAGGTTGGCCCACATCATCATGCCGAAATCGACAACCGAGAACAGCAGCAGGAAGAATATCGGGGCCACCAGCGCAAACTCGACGGCACTGGCACCGCGTTGCCGTCCTGTCCGAAACGGAAACTTCAGTCGTTGGCGCATGATGGTCTCCCTCTTTTTGCCTTGTCCGTTTGCGACGTCGCGATCGTTTGCAAAAGGCTCAACTACCTTCACCCATCATGAACGGCATCAGGGATCGATAGAACTGCAGGGCAGGGGAGCCAAGCAAGACGACCATCAGTGAGGGGAAGATGAAGAAGATCAGTGGAAAGAGGAGCTTCACGGCAATTTTTGCCGCACGCTCCTCCGCGCGCTGACGTCGACGTGTTCGCAATGTGTCGGCCTGCACGCGCAGCGACTCAGCAATGCTGGTGCCGAAGCGATCGGCCTGAATCAGCATGCTGGCCAGCATGTCAACGTCTTCCACGGCCGTGCGCAGCGCCAGATTTCGTAAGGCTTTGTCGCGGGACAAGCCGGCGCGCAGTTCCAGCACCAGTAGCTCCAACTCGTCGCACAGCGCAGTCCCGCTGACGCGGAGTTCTTCCACCACCTTCAGCAGCGCGGCGTCGAGCGCAAGGCCCGCCTCAACGCAGACTGTGATCAGGTCCAGCGCGTCGGGAAAGGATTCGAAGATCTCCTCCTTGCGCCGCACAATGCGCCGACGCAGGATCAGGTCAGGCAAATAGAATCCGGCGATGGCGGCAGCCAGCAGCGATATGGGCAGCAGCCGGGGATTGTCCTCGCTGACCACGCCACCGGTTGCGACGAACAGGATCAACGGGAACGCGATCGCCAACAACGTCTTGGTGGCGAAGTAGACGGGGATGGCCGAAGGATTGCGCCATCCAGCGTTCATGAAGCGCGTACGCAGCGCTGAAGTGTCCCAGCCTTCCTTGGGCACAGCCAGCTTTGCCAGCGGCTTTGATACACGTGCCATGCGCTGGAGCCACTCCTCTTGCGGATCGGTCTGTGCCTCCGGCGCGGGCGCCTGAGTCGCCTGGGAGATGCGCCGACGCATGACGTCGGGCTGGATGAGCAACATGGCAAGCAAAGCAGCGCCGAACGTGAGCACAAACGTCAGCAGAAGGATCAGGATCTGACCGGTTTTCATCGCAGACTCCTCATTCAAACATGAATGCGCACGATCCGACGCATCCAGAGCAAGCCCAGTCCCATCAGCAGCAAGGCGTATCCCACAATCCAGGGGCCGACGGGGTCATTGGCCAAGGGATCAAGAAACTCCGGATTCAGGACATACATCGCGCCGGCCACGACGAAGGGCAGCAGCGACAGGATGATCCCGGAAAGCCGGCCCTCCGCCGACAGCACGCGCACCTGGCCCATCAGCTTCATCCGCTCGCGAATGATGTGGCTGACGTTTCCAAGAATCTCGGCCAGGTTGCCGCCCGATTCGCGCTGGATCAGGACCGCGATAACCAGATAGCGCAGGTCTGGCAGCGGTACGCGCTCCGCCAGTGCGCCGAGCGCATCGTGCATGGAGGTGCCGAAATTGATCTCGTCGAACGTTGTGCGGAACTCGGCGGCGATGGGCTCGGGCAGTTCGTCACCAGCCATGTCGAGGGCGCTTGAGAACGAGTGGCCGGCACGCAGGGCGCGGCTGATCAGGTCCGCGGCTTCCGGCAATTGCGTCTCGATGCGTTGCATCCGACGATCCCGGGCGCGCCGCACGTGAAAGGCGGGTATGAAAAGCCAGACCAAGGCGGCAACGACGACAGGAACCTCTGGAAGCGTGAGAATTCTTCCAACTACCCACAACGCAATAGGCGGCAATAGCGTCATCGTCAGGAACGTCGACACCGTCCAATTCAGCCCCGACTGCATGAGTAGCCGTTCCACCGCAATCGTGTGCGGCCACTTGCGCAGGAGCATGGTCATGAAGGGCGAATGGGCGAGCTTGCGGGCCTTCATGATCGATGCGGCGGCATCGTCTTGCCACGGTGTGGATGCCACCGCCCGCAAGCGCCGTCCGAACCGTCGCGCTGCGGCGCTATGCCGACGCTGCCACCATTGGTAGCCCAACGTCGCCGCCGTCACAATGGCCACGAACAGGCAGACGCCGAACCCGAGCAGTGTGTTGTCCATGGCGAGTCTCCGTTATTGCATCGTTTGGTTGCGCATTGGCTCAGACGTCGAATCGCACCGACGGCTCATATAGCCGCTCGGGCACGGACAATCCGAATGCCTGCAATCGCTCGGAGAAATGCGGACGGACTCCAGTGGCGCAGAAGTAGCCCTTGACGCGGCCCTCCGCGTCCACTCCGGTGCGCTTGAACGTGAAGATCTCCTGCATGTTCACTACGTCGCTTTCCATGCCGGTGACTTCCTGGATGCTCATGAGCTTGCGCCGTCCGTCCGCCAGTCGTGATACCTGCAGAATCACTGTAATGGCCGACGTGATCTGCTGGCGCATGGTGCGCGGCGGCAGCGCCAATCCCGCCATGCTGATCATGTTTTCAAGGCGGGTGAGAGCATCGCGCGGGGTGTTGGCGTGGATAGTCGCCAGCGACCCTTCGTGACCGGTGTTCATCGCGTGAAGCATGTCCAAAGCTTCCGCACCGCGAACTTCCCCAAGGATGATGCGGTCCGGACGCATCCGTAGCGCGTTGCGCACCAGCGATCGCTGCGTGATCTCGCCCCGATTTTCAATATTGGGCGGACGTGTTTCGAGCCTCAGCACATGGTCCTGGCGCAACTGCAGTTCGGCCGCATCCTCGATGGTCACGATGCGCTCGCTCTCCGGGATGAAGCCCGAAAGAATGTTGAGCATCGTCGTCTTGCCGCTGCCGGTACCGCCCGAGATCAGGATGTTGAGCTTGGCCTTGACCATGGCCTCCATTAACTGGGCCATCGGCGGCGTCAGCGTTTGGAGCTCGACGAGGTCCTTCACCATTAGCGGATTCACAGCAAAACGCCGGATGGACAGTAGCGGACCATCCACCGCGGACGGCGGGATGATGGCGTTGATCCGGGATCCATCGGGCAGGCGCGCATCCACCATCGGGCTCGATTCATCGACGCGGCGGCCGACACGGGAGACCATCTTGTCGATGACCTTCATGAGGTGCGCATCGTCGCGGAAGGTGACATCGGTCAGCTCCAGCTTGCCCCTTCTTTCGACGTACACCTTGTGTGCCGTGTTGACAAGAATGTCCGAAATCGTGGGGTCGGACAGCAACGGTTCCAGTGGACCGTACCCAAGCATTTCGTCCCGCACATCGGACACCAGGCGGCGGCGTTCGGCTTCGTTGATCGGGATATTGCGTTCGTCGATAATGCGCTCCACCAGCACCGCCAACTCACGCTTGACCTGCTCGGGATTCAGTCGCTGAAGCTTCTCCAGCTCCACGCGCTCGATGATCGCTTCATGAATGTCTGCCTTCAGTTGCTGGTAGGCAGCGCTTGCACCAGAGCTAACCGGAGCGCGCTCCGCAGGTCGTTCTGCGGTGCGTTCTGGCACGCGGTCAATCGGCGTTTCGCCGGCCTTTTCGAAGAGTTGTGCGCGCAGTGACATCTCGATTCTCCCCAGGGGTTAAGCGTGCCGGCTGACGGGCAGCGGCTGGCTCGAGTCGCCGCGATGCCCGAGCAGGCGTGTGAGCAGGCCCTCTTCTTTCTTCGCGGGCGCGGGAAACTGGATGTCCACCATCTGTTGGAACGCGCGAGACATCGCACTGTTCGGAGCGAGCTGCAGCACAGGAACGCCTTGATTGGCGGCCTCGCGGGCCGTTTTAGCGTCGGTGGGCAATGTATGCGCCGTCCGGGCGCCGAGCGTTTCTTCCATCGTGCGGATAGTGATGGGGGCGTGTTTTCCGAACTGGTTGAGGATGACCTGCATGCGTTCTGGCGGGTAGCCGAGCGAACGGAAGATCTCCATCATGTGCCGCCCCGCGCGCAGGTAGGGCAGCTCTAGTTGCACCACGGAATGGATAACCTCGCTGTGGTCAAGCACCATGATCGACGCAGGGTTGATGGCCTGTCCCAAGTCGAATACCAGTACGTCGTAGGCGGGCTTTGCGAGATCAAGGATGCGTTCCAGATGTGCCGCCTTGACGTCGGCGCCCTTGACTGGATCGCCTGCACCTGCAATGACGTCGAGATTCGGGTGCGCATGCGTGACACAGGCATCCAGCAATGCAGCGTCGAGCCGGTCGATTTGATGGCAAATATCGGCAAGCGTGGCGGGCGGGGTCTTGTCCGTGACGATGAATGCCGCATCGCCGAACTGCTGGTCCAGGTCCAGCAACAACACGCGCTTGCCGCGCTGCGCGACCCCGAAGGAGAAATTCGCCGCCGCAAAGGTGGTGCCGCTGCCGCCCTTGCAAGACGTGAAGGCAAAGGTCCGGGCTTGGGCATCCGGGTCCACTTGCGCGCGGGTATCCAGGCGGGCCAGTTCCTCATTGAACTCGCGGGGGTCGAGCGGCCAGCGCAGGACACTGCGCACGCCCATACGCATCGCGCGCATTAGCAGCTCGGCTGATGGCTGCGGTGTGACGAGGATGCACGGCACATCCCCCGGCTCCGGAAATCGCTGACGCAGGTGCTCAAACACGTCCATTCCGAACTCGTCAGCCTGCAGGACCACGAAATCCGATGCGTGGATCAGCCCTGGCATCCCGAGAGCTTTCGCCGGGTCTACGCACACCAACTGCGGCTGGCGCTTGGTGTCAGCCTGTTGCGCCAGCGCCAGCATCTGGCGTGCACGTATATCGTCGGCGGCGACCAGTATCAGCTTAGCCATGTCACATCTCCCTCGGTAATCCGGATGATTCGGGGCGGTCGTGCCTATTGCGCCGGCGACGCCATCGTCCCGCTGCCAACGCCAATCACGAATGTGTTGTTATCGGTCGGTGGGTTGCGGAAGGACTGACCGTAGCGGTCCATCGCGAACGTGGCGGCGCGGCCGTCAACCCCGGTGACCGGGTCCGTGTTGGTGTATGTCGCATCAGGATTGAGCGTCTGCATCATGCGCACGGTACGCACCGATTCACCGAAGTTCGCGTCCCAGATCGGCGAAGTGTTCATGCAACTGGCCAGGCCGGTGCTGAGCAAGGTGGCCGCGGCCGCGTACATGAGTCGTGTCTTGGAGTTCATGGTGTTCACCTGTCCGTAGGTCGATTATTGGATGGTGTCGCTTGCCATCGTCACGGCCGTCGGGGCCGAAGTGGGCGACGCTGGGGGCAAGGAGGCGGTCGGCACAAAGCCGCCACTTGCGGGCTGCGGTGCGTCGGCGGGCCGGGCGCCCAGTGGCTGCCCCGAGTTCGGCGACATGTCGACGGGCTGGACGCTCACGCTGGGAACCGGTCCGATGCTGGTGGTTGGCGCGGCTGGCAGGGCGGGAGACATCGGTGCGGCCGGCGTCGCGGGTGCTGGGGCCATCGCAGGCCGGGCGAGGTTGTCTGGCACGCGTACCGGATGTCCTTCCATGTTGCCGTTGATATAGACCTCACCGTTCGTTGCTGGTCCGAACGAATCGGTGGGCATCGGATAGTTCGGCGGCAGCGGCTTGACCAGGCGAGGCGTGACCACGAACAGCAGCTCGCTGCGGTCCTGCTGGAAGCTCGTGCTGCGGAAAAGGTTGCCCAGCACTGGCAGTTCGCCCGCCCCTGGCAGGCCCTTCAGGCTGCCGGTCACGTTGCTCTTGATCAGTCCGCCGATGGCAAAGCTTTGTCCGTCCATCACCTGCAACGTGGTAGACGCGCGCCGCGTGGTGATCAGAGGCAGGATGGTCGAGCCGGAGGTGTTCGGCGCGGTAACCGCTACGCCTGTCGGTGACAGCTCGGAGACTTCAGGCGCCACCTTGAGATTGATGCGGCCGTTGGCGAGTACCGTCGGCGTGAACTTGAGGCCCACACCGAAGGTTTCTTCCTGCAGCACAATGGTGGTGACGCCGCCAATGTTGGACTGCGGCACAGGTATGTAGACCTTGCCGCCTGCCAGGAAGCTGGCCTCCTGGCCGCTGATGGCCATCAGGTTCGGCTCGGCCAGGATCTTGACCAGGCTGTCCCCCTTCTGAGCATCGAGTTGGAAGGAAAACGGCAGGTTGTTACTCTTGATGCCGGTGAGCGATGCTGCGCTGCCGGACAGGAAATTCGCCAGCAGGCCAAATTGCCAACTGCCGAATGCGCCCTGCAGGTTGGCTGCCGCGCCAAGCTGGTCGATCAGGGTTTTCGAGACCTCGGCTACCTTCACTTCGAGCATCACCTGCTGTGGCGCATCGACCGACATCATGTTGATGATCTTGCTGCTGCGCTGTGGCATGCCGCTGGCCTGGAGCGTATTGGCGACCGGGATCATCATGCCGCCCATCATCATTCCCATATTGGGGTTCGCGACGTTGGCCGGTGTCCCGAGCGCCTGCGGTGGCGCCTGCAAGGGGCTGCGCGACTGACGGGAGACATACGCATTGGCGATGTCCATCACCTGTTGCGCGGTGGAGGAATCGGGCACATTGCCGCTGAGGACCAGGCTGTCTGCGGCGGCTGCCACCTGTACTCCACGCGCGCCCGGCAGGAGTGAACGCAGCGTTGATTGCAGGCCACCGGGATCGGCGCCCACCGTTACGTCGATGACGGTGCAGCGACCGCTGCGCCCTTGCACGATCATGTTCGTCGTGCCGATATCAAGACCCAGCAGATACATCGTCTGCGGCGACACCAGCATGGCCTGGACCACGCTTGGGTTGCCCAAGGTGCGAGTGCGCACCGGCTCAGGTAACGGCAGCATGCGGGACTTGCCGATGGGCACCGTCACCTGTTCGGGTTCGGCGGCTGCGCCACTACAACTTGGGCCGCGAGCGCCGCTATCGGCGGGAGCCGCAGGCGCTGCGGCAGCGCCTATCGTGAGCTGAATCGGCCCATTGGCGGCGATGCGTGCTGGCTGCGCCGCAGCGGTTTCCTCTGCGGCCTGCACCTGGGTGCTGGCAAGCCAGACACTGGCAATGGCCACAGTGGAAAGGGCGCTCAGTCGAACGACGCCGTGCATGCGTGTGGCACGCGTGCGGCCTGACGATGTATGGCTGGTCTTCATGATGATTTCCCCGGTTGGTGGCTTCTGGCGCTTGGCTCGCGCGCTCAGAAGCACTCCTTGTCCTGTTGCATGCCGCTGATCACGCCTACGCAGTTGGTATTGACTTTGCGTTCGACGAGGCGATGTACGACTTGAATGGCCTTGGCGATCGGTGTGGCGGGCGCAGCGGCCTGGATGACGGGCTCATTGAGCAAGCTGCGCTTGGTGGCGCCAGCGGTTTCCACAGGACGGGCTTCCACCT
The DNA here is from genome assembly GCF_008801835.1 of Cupriavidus pauculus. GTDB lineage: Bacteria > Pseudomonadota > Gammaproteobacteria > Burkholderiales > Burkholderiaceae > Cupriavidus > Cupriavidus pauculus. The sequence goes on from NZ_VZOW01000018.1 coordinate 40,476, forward strand.
GATTACGTAGAACCAGCGAAAGGGAGCCTACGCTGCGGGCGAGATCGAGCTTCTCGGCCTCTTCGGGTGATACCTCCAGCGTGACGGCGTTGACCACTTTGGGCTTGGTTTCGTCGCGATTCACCTCTTGTGCCACCGCGAGCACCAGGATCTTCTCGAGGACGATCTTGGAGATCGACTGCTCGCCTTCGGTCGCGGTGTTGGTCTTCATGCCGGCTTTCTGGGTGTTGACGATGATGTCGACGAAGCTGCCGGGCAAGGCGAAGCCGGCGACGCCCACCACATCGTTGACGCGGACCGTGATGGCACGCTTGCCTTCGGCGATGACCGCCGAGAGACCACCTTTCGTGCCGGCTGGGGTGAGCTTCGATTCGAGGATCGGTTCTCCGCGCATCACGCTGGCCTTGGTCACGCGCCCATCCACTGTCTTGAGATCGCTCAGCGTTCCCGGTGGGAGGCTTTCACGCGGCCATTCGACCAGTTTCACGAACTCGGGTGCCAGGCGCTGCCCCAGGTTGATATCCGTGTTGGCCACGGCCACTTTCACCGTGCTGCCGGCGCTCTGCTCGACCATCCAGCGCGAGGCCAACACAACTGCCGCCAGGCCGGCGAGAGCCGCCACGAGCAGCATCATCAGGGTGCGTACGTTTCTCATTTGATGTTCCTCCCTTTACTCGCGATGCCTGGTCCGATCTGGCCGATCTGGTGAAAAGGACGCAGGCGCCCCTGGCGGCACGGCGTATGCGGTGCGCCATACAACGTTGTGAAACCGGTGGTGCAGCTCTTAGGTCGCTAGTGGTGGAACACCCAGCCGATGTGCTGTCGCACGGTGCGCGCGGCTTGCGCGGGTGGTTCAGCACGTGGTGTCCCACTGAAGTGGCGTGACGGGCAGCGGCGCGCGTTCGCGGGGCTGACGGTATTGCGAAGCTTCATGGCCATGATCGATCTCCCGTTCCCGTGTCCGTTGATTGCTATCGGACTTGCTTTTTCTTACGATGGTCCTGCCTGGCGTGTCAGATGACGCCAGTCATGACCAGTGCCACGCCTGTTGTGATTGCCACCGCATAGGGCAGGCGAGTAATGGTGCGAATTCTGTTGGCACCCGTAGATGCCGTGGAGCTGCCTTGACCCTCCGTCGTTGCGCATGCCTCTGTCATGGAGGAGGCATGTCCTGCAAATGGCAGCCAAAGCAGTGCGCCGATGACTGCATGCAGCGTGCGACGCGATTCACGTCGCCACAACATTACGATCAGACCCAGCACGCCGCCGGCCAGTAGAGTCGCCAACAGAATCTCCGGCACAGCATTGGGTCCAACCTGCGCGCCGACAAATCCCATCAATTTGGCATCACCTGCGCCGACGGCGCGCACGATGTACAGCAGCAGGAATGGCACGAAGGCGGCGGCAAGTCCCGTGGCCCATCGCCATGTTCCGTCGCCCGAACCGTGTTGCCAAACTTGCAGCACCAGCGCGGCGACGGTGCCGGCGGCAACCAGCCGGTTTGGAATTCGATGGCTGCTCACATCCGTCACGACCGCCATGCCCAGCACAGCCATCAAGGAGGCCGACGTGAGTGGGTCAAAGACGGAGCTGATGTTTGTGACATGCATGGCAGCCTCTCATGCGTGATTCAGATCGCTCGATGTTCGGGCGAGTGGTGCGCCAACGTTAGCGATACTGCAGCCCGGTGCGTGGCGCGTTGCACCGGGCTGCGCGCCGCTCAGCCAGCTGCCGTCGTGAGTGCCGTCTGGATGCTGGTCCAGATTTTCGTCACTGCGGTCTTGACGGCAGGGCCTGCCGCGACCATGCACAGGGCCACGAACGCAAGCAGCAGGGCATATTCAATGCCGGCTGCGCCGTCTTCTTCCTGGGCGAATTGCTTGATGCCATTGAACATGGAGTTCATGTCCTTCTCCTTCACGTCATGGTTAGTGGAAAAAAGCGCCCGCTGGAGATCGGGCACAAGGTTTCGGCCGGAAACCGGCCGAGGCCAAACCGGCCAGCTACCACGAAGGTGTGTGGTGTCTGTTCCGATTCCACCTGGCTCAGGGACGAGACCGCGCCACAAAGGCCGTCTTGACGATGTCCGATGCATGCACCATTCGGCTCGACGCATTGCATCCTGCTGGACACTGTGGAACTGATCCAACTTCTCTCCAGGGATCCGACCCACACCTGAATTTGCTGCAATCTGCTGACTTGGCGGCCGAGGCCCTCCCAGTCCGGACCGGCACTGCAGCGTGCCGGCCGCTTTCGCTCCCTGGGTGCTGGTTAATTTCGCCCCCTTTTTCCCCGTCCTCGGTATCCGTGACTCGGGTTCTGCAGTCTCGGTGGCTCCGTTTGTTTTGGGGCCGCCTCGCTGCCTGTGGCGGATATACAGCGACGAACGTGCCACTCGTCGTAAGTGCTTGATTTTTATAAAGAGGGTTTTTTGTGGCGTACCTTTTTCGAGACGATGTAACTAAATGTTTCTAGATCTTTACGTAGATTATTAGGCGCTTTTTGCGGCGAATTGTATCGCTTACAATTCTTTATGCTGTTTGTGTAATAAATAATGAGATAAATAATCCGCTTTTAGACTGCCCAATCAGGGCGAACGACTAGACGCCCGATCGGTTAAAACGGTTGCAAGGATGAAACGCCTTTTTGGACGCTTCTCCGCCAGATGGCCCAGCAAAAGGATGAGTACTGGTGATTGGGATGTTTGCAGTCCCGGTGCACCCTCGTGTTTGGTTCCCAAAATGAGGAGCGTTTCACCAAACAGATGTGATTTTTGTGGCCCTTTGCTCCTCCTGAAGGACGAGCGCGGGGTGCAAATCGATGCTGAGGCGGCCTTGAACCAAAAGGTTGCAAATGCGAAACCGGTCTGACTCGGAGTTCATATTTTGCTATTCTGAGTTTCGAGATCGGAGCAACGCTTTCTGCGCTTGAGGCCGAAGAGTTGAGTGCGCCTCGGGACTGAGGCCGGTATATAGCGTCCAGGAATGATGCGATTGGTGCGTATGGGCGACCTTTTTGAGACCGGGATGAGCGAACAGTTGTCTTTGACGTATCGCGGCTATCCCATTCGGTGCAGCACATCCCGTAGCGAGGACGGCAGATTTTCGCCCATAGTCACTGTAAAGATGCCGAAGCGAGCCTTTGCCAGTACACGCTACTTAGCCGAGTTTCAGGTGGCAACAGACCTGCGTGAGACTGAAGCTCGGGAGCATCAAATTTATGTGGGATCTGAGCGATACCGATCGTTCGCAGACGCCTTGGATGCTGGTGTCGGTGCAGCAAAAGCATGGATTGACAAGCAAGTCGGACCATTGACGCTACATCGTGGGTTCGGATACGAGATCTTTGCGGAGTTCTCGGACTCTTTTTGGTTTGCGAAAGTTAGAATTTACGGATCTAGCGCCCCGCTGCGCATTCTTGATCTACGTACGGAATTGATATCCGTCGCAGGAAAATATCTGTCGGAGCCTTCAGCCAGGTATGCACCGGACGAAAGTACGAGGCGCCTAATCGATCAGGTTGCGCTTGAGGATGAGCGAAATGATGGAAAGGCGTTGAAGAAGTTGTTTGGCCAGCAGCAGTGGCCTGCCGAGTGCTGATGAGCAGGATTGCGCCGAATGCGTGTTGTTGCGGAGATGCCCGATTTCCTGATGCTTTTCTCTTACATTAGGGACACATAGGCGACGTTGACAAATTAAATTCTTCTCGAACTTTATCGAAAGACCCGCCCTGATTTATATGTGGCGGGTCTTTTTTTTTGATCGTGAAGATGGCTTGAACAACGTTCGCTACGACCGCGACGTCGCCTTCAATGCCTTGCCAGGTGCGCTTGAATTTGCTGCGTATCGAGGGCCGAGAGATCTTCGTTGATGTCTTCGAAAATCATCTGACGCGTTTCCTCGCTCAGACGCTTGCGAAGCATGCCGAGAAACTTTGGCTCCACGGCAAGGCGCAATCGATGAAATCGGTGATGAAGCCTTCCTTGTTCGAGGTGGTCGGCGACGGTCTTTGCGAATTTCTCGCGGTCTTTCTCGCTTAGCGTCGTTCCACCGGGGACGACATTGACCAGGTCTTCAATTTCCCGCAAGTCCAGTTTGAGCCCCGGGGTCTCGAAGATTCGAGCACGGCTGCCGTCGGCGACGACAACCCAGGTAGTGTCAGCCATGGTGCACCTTTCAACGTGATCGGTCGCCGGCTCTGCGTCCATCGAAAATCGTCGCGAACGCCGGCGAATTTGCCATCGGCGACGGTCTATCTCCAGCGCCCATCGATGACGGACCGTGGCGCTTCCCCGCGTTCCTGCGCGAGCGATGGATAGTCGGTATATCCGCGCTCACCGCCGCCGTAGAACGTGGAAGGATCCGGCGAATTGAGCGGAGCGTGCGACCGCAAGCGTTCCGGCAGGTCGGGATTGGCGATGAACAAACGTCCGAATGCGATCAGGTCCGCGTTGCCGTCCTCGAGCCATCTTTCCGCACTGCTCACGTCGAAGCCGCCCGCGACCATCAGCACACCACGATAGGTGCGGCGAATCATCTGGCTCATGCGTTCCGCGCGTTCGATGAAAGCCACATCCGCACCGGTCGCTGCCAACGCGGGATTCACGATGTGCAAATATGCCAGCCCGTATCGATTGAGTTTCTCTACGACGTATGAAAAGGTCGCCTCGGGATCGTCGTCGTGCATGTCGTTGAAGGTGCCAAGAGGAGAGAGCCTCACGCCCACCTTTTCTGGTCCCCACACTTCGCAAACCGTCTCGATCACCTCGAATAGCAGCTTGGCCCGACGCTCGATCGATCCGCCGTATTCGTCTGTGCGGTGGTTCGTGCCGGACAGCAGGAACTGGTCGAGCAAATATCCATTCGCGCCATGTACTTCGACGCCGTCCATACCGGCAGCCTTTGCGTTGCGCGCTGCCCGGAAGTATTGGCGCACCAGATACGGCATTTCTTCGACCTGCAGCGCACGCGGCTTGACGCAGGGCGCGACAACACCTTCGCCTCGCTCGTTCTCAATAAACGCCTCCGCTTTCGGCTGGATCGCAGAGGGTGCAACCGGCAGCATTTCATCGGGCTGCAATGAGGGGTGCGATATGCGTCCTACGTGCCACAGCTGCATGAACATCAGACCGCCCGCGTCGTGCACGGCGTCCGCTACGTGTCGCCAGCCTTCAACCTGCTCTGCGGTATGTATCCCAGGCGTCCATGCGTAGCCCTGTCCCTGCATCGACACCTGGGTCGCTTCGCTGATGATTAGCGCGGCCGTTGCACGCTGCGCGTAATAGCAGGCGTTGAGCTGCGACGGAATGTTGCCTGCCCGGTTAGCGCGCGAACGCGTCAGCGGCCCCATGACGACACGATGACGCAGGGTGTAGGGGCCCACCTTTAGGGGTTCGAACAGCTTGTGCAGGGAAACTGGAGCTTCATGCTGCCGGGCTTGTTCGGGGGCAATCTCCGTATCAGGCATATTCGCTCCATGTGTTTCCGACTCGGGCCGAAACGTGTTGCCACAGACGCACAGAAGCGTCGGCGTCAAAGCAAATCGACGGGATCCCCGTTCTACGCGCAGTCTAGCCGTGACGCCGCGCGGGCTTCTTTTTGGTTTCTGCTGAGATGTGTCACGATCCTGCGGCCTTGGCGGCGGCAGAACGCCAACAAAATTCGGCAGCATCGCGAAAGACAGACCGCTGCGATGCGTCTACCGTGCTGGAAAATGTGGTCTACCCCGGCTGTGACGTGCGGGCTGCTGGCTAGGGAAGGGCATGAAACAGAAGGGGGGCATGCAGATGTACCAACCTAGTACTGTTCCTTACCAGCGGCACAGGGCATTTGAGCACACATTTTCGTCCGGCTCTCTTAGCTTGGGATTGTTCTTTCCCATTGAAGCTTTCGAGGGAGATCGGCCGACCATGCAGAACCAGGTAACACTTGCAAAGCGCGCCGAGGCGTTAGGTTTTTCAGCATTATGGTTCCGTGATGTGCCGCTGAGAGATCCAAGCTTTGGCGACGTCGGCCAGGTGTTCGATCCGTGGGTCTATATGGGATTTATGGCCGCCCACACTTCGAAAATCGCGCTTGGCACGGCCTCGATCGCGCTGCCGTTGCGCAACCCCTTGCATACTGCCAAAGCAGCGGCGAGCGTCGATCAACTGAGTCATGGCCGTCTGCTACTGGGAGTCGCCTCCGGCGATCGTCCGGTCGAATTTCCAGCGTTCAACATCGATCCGGAAAGGCGCGGGGAGATTTTCCGCGAAAGGGTGGAGGTGATCCGATGGGTTCAGCGCACGAGCTTTGCGCATGTCAGATGGAGTGACGGAGAGCTCATCGGTGCCGACCTCATTCCAAAGCCGACGACAAACGAGATTCCGCTCTTTGTGACCGGACACAGTCGCCAATCGCTCGATTGGATCGCAAAACATAGCTGCGGGTGGATCACCTATCCCCGTCCTCCTCATCTGCAGCGATCGTTCGTAGAAAAATGGAGACAAGAAGTTATCGTGCAATCCGGGACCGAGTACAAGCCGTTCTTACAGTCGCTGTATATCGACCTCGACGCATCGCCGTCCACAGCAGCATCGCCAATTCACTTGGGATACAAGCTAGGCAGGCGCCATCTCATTGACTTGCTCGATGCGCTGCAGGAGATTGGCGTTGACCACGTCATTTTGAATCTGAAATACGGCCGCCGAAGTGCGGCCGAGGTGGTGGAAGAACTTGGCACGCATGTGGTGCCTCGGTTCCGGGCGCGAGATGCTGGCGCACAGCCTGCGGGGAAGGATGACGGGCGGGACGCGCAAATCGTGAGTGTCTGGTAAGAGGCGTTCGTGCGGGGTTGGCCGTCTTTTTCAATCGATGAGCAAATGAGAGCTACCCATTTCCTTGAACCTCGACAAGATTCGGCCGCAATGGAGCATGCTGACTTTCTATGAGCGCTTCGAGCAGGTCATCGCCCATATCCTGAGCATCGTGATTTCGGTGGTCGTCCTGGTATCGCTTTGGCAGTTGATCCGGGCGGTCGTCGTGCTGTTGCTGTCCGGGGCGTTCGATCCCCTTGATCATGCGGTCTTCCAGGCGGTCTTTGGCATGGTGATGACGCTGTTGATCGCAATGGAGTTCAAGCATTCGATTATCCGCGTCATGCTCAGGCGAGATCACATTGTGCAAGTCAAGACTGTGATCCTCGTGGCGATGCTTGCGATAGCGCGCAAGTTCATCATCCTCGATCCCGCCACGGACCCCGCTCACATCGCCGCACTTGCGGCTGGCCTGGTTGCGCTCGGTAGTGTTTACTGGCTGATGCGGCAGCGCGATGATCCCGTCGATGCCGCAATTGCAGAGCGCGCCACGCGCGATCGTGAGTCGGGCGTGTGACAAGGCGGCCCGGGTTTATGCATGAAAAAAAACATTTCTAACACCGACGGACATGGACCACTAGAATTCGTTTCGATGCAGCAAGATCGATCCGTCTTCTTGGCAAACGCTCCCCATAGCGCAAATGTCTCGTCCCTCAGAATCGCGGTGTCTCCACTGTCACTCGATCGGTGCGTTCTGCACGGACTGCGCCGAAAAGTCGGCGCAATGGATCTTGTGTGTGATACCGGCGGACAGGACCACCGCGCATGCGAGCACAGTCGGAGGCAGCGAGCGGCCGGATCACCATATCAGCGTCAGCGCGCCGTTCATCGCAATCGTGCCGGCGTGGGCTCGCATTGAAGTCGACAATGACGATCCACGCGGCCTCGTCCTTGCGCTGCATTCGCCTACGCTGAGGGAAGCCGCTCGCAAGGCACTCGGCAACGGGACCTGCGACATCCCGTGCTGGTTCACGGCGTGGGATCCTTTCCTACGGGAAGCGGCCGACATCCTTATCACTTTGCACTCCAACATAGGCCCCGACCCCATGTGCTTCGCGGCGTTCGCCGACGTCATCTCACTTCATCTCGCGTGCCGCTACGGACGCAACGCCGACACGCGCGAGGCCGGTACCAGTCTCTCCCAGAGCAAGCTGAGTGTCGTGGAACTTTTCATTCACGAACACATTGCGGAAAACATCCAGGTGGAACACCTCGCTGCGCTTCTACATATGAGCCCCTCGCATTTTGCGCATGCTTTCAAGAATGCGACGGGGCTTGCGCCACACTTCTACGTGACGACCAAGCGGTTGAAATTTGCGCAGTTGATGCTTCTCGAAGGAAGTCTTCCGCTGATCGATGTCGCGGCACGCGCAGGCTTTCAGACTCAGCAGCACTTCACCGAGGTGTTTCATCGCTATGCAGGCTGTACGCCCCGTGCGTTCCGCCTCGCGCATCACCACCCCACGATCCGGTAACGCGCTCGCGGCTCGATCCGTGAGTGACCAACACGCGCAGGAATCCGACACCTCTGGGCAGGAACCCGAAAGAAGCGCGCGTCTGCCGGACATATGCTTGACGATACTCGCGCCATAACCATCTGCGCGCGCCTCGGGCTCGACGCGCGGAACTGGCGGCCCGTCCTTCGCGACAGGCAGAACGCGCTGCTGCACGCGTGAACGCATTGTGCGTCCGGCGTGCACCTATCACGTTGCGTATGTCGGAGAACACCATGAAGACTCACCTCATCTCGGCCGCCAGGCTGTCGTCGTTTGTGCTCGCGCTATGCGCTGGTGGCCTGGTGGCCATTAGCGCCATCGCGCAGGATGTGCCTATCGCGGGCAAGGCGACACTTGGCGTCACCGTCACCGAAGCCCAAGTCGTTGCAACAGGCTGGCGCGCATCGAAGATGATCCACACCGATGTCTACAACGACAAGAACGAAAAGATCGGCAAGGTTGATGACCTGATCATCGCACCGGATGGCACGCTCTCGGCCGCAATTATCGATGTGGGTGGCTTTCTTGGAATGGCGACGCATCGTGTCGCCATCCCCGTTCAGCATTTCAAGCAAATGGCACCGAAGGCCGTCCTCCCGGGTGCAAGCAAGGAAGCGCTGAAGAAGCTGCCGGAGTTCGAATATGCCAAGAGCTGACAGCGGGCTGCGACATCGCGGCACGCCGGCCAATGATCCTTGGGCGACGCGGCGCATCGAGATCCCGTAGCGCGATGCGCTCGGCGCCATCGCTCCATGCCGTGCGCGCGCGTCGATGATCAACCGGTGCGCTGCTGCGCGCAGGGCGGGCATTTTTTCACCACTCACGTACAACTCCTCGCTTTCAAACTCCACCGCCTCTCCAACGGAGCACATCATGGCAACTTGCAGCGTTTGCGGAAAACCGGCGACTTCGCAGATCACGATCACTGAGAACGGCCAGCGTCGTCAGCTGACGCTGTGCAACGAGCACTATGTGCAGTTCATGGCACGCAACCAGCGCAGCCTCTCTCCGCTTGAGTCGCTTTTTCACGGCGGTCTCTTTGAAAGTCTCTTCGACGATATGTGGCCGCCGATGGAAGGTAGGCGCGGCGGCTGGCATGCACTCGGCCAGGCGGAGGAGCCGCGCGCGAGTGCAGGGGAAGGCGGCAACGGCGGCGCTGGTATGGGTACTCGCGCGGGCTCGCCGGGCGGCCGGCCGCGCCGGCATCGCCGTGCGCGCGAAGCTGTCGACCTGCAGACGTTCCTGAGTGAGAGCGGCCTGGACCGATTGCAGGCAGCCGCGCAAAAGGCGGTCGAGTTCGGCAAGTCTGAAGTCGATACAGAGCACCTGCTGCTCGCACTCGCCGATAACAACGTGGTGCAGGAGATCCTGCGCGAATTCAAGCTGGATCCCGAAGAGATCAAGAAGGATGTCGATAAGAATGCGCCGCGTGGCACGCGTAGCGAAAAGACAGACGACGAACGCATCGGCGTATCGCCGCGCGCAAAGAGCGCGCTAGAGAACGCGCTCACCGCGTCGCGGGAGCTTGGCCACAGCTACGTGGGACCCGAGCATATCCTGATCGGGCTCGTCGAAGAGGAAGACGGCTTCGCAGGCGAGTTGCTGCGCAAGTACGGGCTATCGTCGCATGCGCTCCGGCAGAAGACCGTCAAGGTGGTCGGCAAGGGTGCCGAGGAAGGCACCGTCGAGGGGCGCTCCACCACGCCAACGCTCGACAAGTACGCGCGCGATCTCAGCGAACTCGCGCGGCGCGGCAAGCTCGATCCGGTGATCGGCCGCGACAAGGAAATCGAAACGACTATCGAGGTTCTTGCCCGACGGCGCAAGAACAATCCGGTGCTGATCGGCGAACCGGGCGTTGGCAAGACGGCAATCGTCGAGGGACTTGCGCAGCGCATCGTCCAGGACCAGGTGCCAGAGGTGCTGCGCGGCAAGCGCGTCGTCGAATTGAATATCAACAGCGTGGTGGCGGGCGCAAAGTATCGGGGCGAGTTCGAGGAACGGTTGAAGCAGGTGCTTGACGAGATCGTCGAGAACCAGGACCGGCTGATCGTTTTCATCGACGAACTGCATACGATCGTCGGTGCCGGCCAGGGTGGCGGCGAAGGCGGGCTCGATATCGGCAACGTCTTCAAGCCCGCGCTGGCGCGCGGCGAACTGCATCTCGTGGGCGCCACGACGCTCAACGAATACCAGAAGTACATCGAGAAGGACTCGGCGCTCGAACGGCGCTTCCAGCCCGTCAACGTGCCCGAGCCAAGCGTCGCGGAAACCATCGAGATCCTGCGCGGCTTGCGCGACCGCCTTGAAGCGCACCATAAGGTGAAGATCACCGAGGGGGCGATCGCGGCCGCGGCGAAGTTGTCGGACCGCTATATTGCCGCGCGATTCCTGCCGGACAAGGCCATCGACCTGCTCGACCAGGCAGCCGCCCGCGTGCGCATCTCATCGAACTCGCGGCCGACGCAACTGCACGATATCGAGGCGTCCATCCGTCGCACGCGCCAGGAACAGGACGCGGCAAGCTCGGCCAAGCAGTTCGACAAGGCAAAGGAACTGGAATCCAAGATCGTCTCCGAGCAGAAGCGACTTGATGAGGCGACCGAAGCGTGGAAGAAGGAACGCGGGACCAGTTCGCAAGAGGTCACGGCTGAGGACATCGCGCAGGTCGTGGCGGCGCTCACTGGCGTGCCGGTGTCCGAACTCACCGCAGAAGACCGCGAGAAGTTGCTGAGCCTGGAAGATCGCCTGAGGGAGCGTGTGGTCGGCCAGGACGAGGCGGTCCGCGCCGTCGCGCAGGCGGTTCGGCTCTCACGTGCCGGTCTCACCGAAGGCGGCAAGCCGACCGCAAGCTTCCTCTTTCTCGGCCCAACCGGTGTGGGCAAGACCGAACTCGCCAAAGCGCTCGCCGCTGCGGTGTTCGGCGACGAAAACGCGCTGGTGCGCATCGACATGAGCGAATACTCGGAGCGGCATACGGTGGCGCGCCTGGTGGGCTCGCCTCCGGGCTATGTCGGCTATGAGGAAGGAGGGCAGTTGACCGAGCGGGTGCGTCGCCGCCCATATTGCATCGTCCTGCTCGACGAAATCGAGAAAGCACATTCCGAGGTGCACAACATCCTGCTGCAGCTCTTCGACGAAGGCCGTCTCACCGACGGCAAAGGGCGTCTCGTGGATTTCACGAACACCATCATCATCGCGACCAGCAATATCGGTTCACAGATGATTCAGGATAATATGCGCGCCGACAAGACGCAACTCGACTACCCTGAGCTGCGCGACCGTCTGATGGAGGTTCTGCGGCATCACTTCAGGCCAGAATTCCTGAACCGGGTGGATGAGGTGGTGGTGTTTCATGCGCTCGGCAAGGCGCAGATCCGCAGCATCGTGGATTTGCAACTGGAGCGTGTGCGGCGCACCGTGGCTGGGCAGAACATCGAGTTGTCGTTCGACGATTCGCTGCGCAATCATCTGGCGGAGATTGGCTATGACCCCGAGTTCGGCGCGCGGATGCTCAAGCGCAAGATTCGCGCCGAAGTGGAATCGAAACTTGCCGATGCACTGCTGCGGGGCGATGTGCGTGATGGCGACAAGGTGACCATCACCTACGACTCGGGCGCGAATGCGGTGCGCGTGCAGAAGTCATCCGCCGATGCGCAGACGGCGAGCCCGGCAGAGGAGGAGCAAAAACCGGCGCACGTCTGAAAAAAGGGTTCGAGGGCGATGCCGCTTGCGCGGGATCTCCCTCCGCGTCTTGCGCAGGCTTTGGTAGAAGCCTTCGCAGCCCTGCTGCGGCTCAGTTTGCGATGCACCAGCCCCGCAGGCTGGCGAGTCATACCACCGCCGGAAGGTGCGCCGTCACCGTGGTGCCTGTGCCGACCTCGCTTTCAAGAGAAATATTGCCGCGATGCAGCAGCACAATTTCGCGCACGAGCGCGAGGCCCAGACCATCGCCGGCCGTCCCATCCTGGTGCTTGCCGCGGAAGAACTTGTCGCACACGAGCCTGAGTTCGTCGACTTTGATTCCCATGCCTCGGTCGGTCACCTTCAGCACGGCGTTGCCGCTTTCATCCGTTGCTCTGGCGACCGACACGTTGACGTCATTTCCCAGGCCGTATTTCACAGCGTTCTCGAGCAGATGCCGTATCACGCTGGCGAGTGAGGCAGAGTCGCCCATCACCCAGACTGGCCCTCGCGCGCCCTCCAGAGTCACTCCATTGCCGTTCATACGTCCTTCCTCAATAACATCGCGCACGAGCGCTGCGAGATCCACCCGGCGAGAGGTCATCTCGGATGCACCCAAGGTTTCCAGGCGCGTCAGTTGAAGATGATTGGAAGCGAACTGGCTGATGCGCTGGGCTTGCGAACGCATCGTGCGACAGATGCCAAGGCGTTTTTCCGGGGGGATCAGATCGGCGGCGAGAAGGTCGGCATATCCGACGATATTTGCGATCGCCACCTTGTTTTCGGCTTCCACGGTATCGATGAAATGGGACCTCGCCCGTTCCTCTCGCCGCATTGCGCTGACGTCGCAGACAGACACCACGCAGCCTGCGCCGTCGCTGGTATGCACTACGCGGATCGCATAGCTGGAGGCATCCGCTATATCGAACTCGATAAGACTGCTGAAGTCGTGGGAGGCTGCGATCCGGTCGATCTCCGCCAGCAGTTCGGACGGCGTGGCTGAGTCCCGCGTGGGACGTTGGCCGCGGTACAGAAGGTCGACGAATCGTTGTGACGGGGCGCCGCGCAAGTCACCGGGCGAAACGCCCAGGATGTCGCACAGCCCGCCGTTGGTGTCTTCCACCAGGCGATCCTTGTTGAAAATGGCGACGCCGCCTGGCACGGCAAAGAACAGCGCATGCAGGTGCTGATTCCTTTCCCGTAGCCTGCGGCTGACCACTGCGGCACGCTTCGCCGCCTTCACCATCGTCATGATTGACTTTGCCTGGCCCATCTGGAGGAAGATGATCAGTGCGGATGCCAGGCTTGCGATGCAAGCGACGACTATCAGCCTGCCGCGGTACATCGCTAGCGCTTCATGCCGGTTGTACCTGACCACAACCGCCAGGTCTCCTTTCGACAGTCTTTGCACGCCATAAATGCGCTCGACGTCGTCCAGCTGGGTGCTCTCCAGCGCGTCGGCGTGGGCGGCGGCTACAACGGCTCGTCGCGTTACGGAACTCGCCGCCACCGCCTGGCCGGGGTCGTAAGCCGCGCCACTCCAGCGCACCCTGTAGATAAAGTCATTGGTACCCAATAGACCGACTGCACCCTGGGTGCCCAGATAGGTGATGCTTTTGGAGATATTGGTCAGTGAGATTGGGTCCAGCGACACCACGACGACGCCCAGGAAACGGCCAGTCGGCGCGACGATTCCCTTGGAAAGCAGGACTACCCAGCGCCCCGAATTACGCTCCCGCCGCGGCTTGCTGACAAACAAGGTGGACCTGGGATTGTTGGCATGGACGCGGAAATAGTCGCGATCGCCTGCGTCGATGGCTTCGAAGGTCGGATTGGTCGATGACCTGACGACGCCGCTTTCGTCCAGGATCTCGGTCTGAAGGAAGGGCTCGGCACTGAGATGACCGTTTCGGGTCCATTCGGCGAGCGGCAAGTCCGGACCGCGTTCGATGACAGCGCCGCCTACCAGGGAGGTCAGTTGGTCCGCATCGGACAGTGTGCGCTCGACGTGCTGGCCAAGGGTATAGGCAAGACGGTCGGCATCGACCTGGATCCGGCGTAATTCGCTACCCCTGTCCCATCCGGCCCATATGGCGAAGCCCAGCCAGATGAGTAGTAGGAGTATGAATGCCGAAATACGCGCGGTGATGGTGCCCGCGGAGCTTTCCGCCGCTACCGGCCTATATATTTCCAGACCCATGGACTCTGGCACCCCGAAAAATGTGGGTACGGACCGCCGCAAAGGCCGCCCCGAGAATTGTTATCGATTGAACCCGTTATATGCAGGCCAGGCTTCGGAACCAGTACAGCCGGACTGCGTCGCACTTTGCCTGTGTGTGTGCCTACCTAATAGAAGCAGAAAGAAAAAGAAAAGCCGTATCAGATGGGAAAGCGGCTATCTTCTAAATGTGGACGGGTGAGCGGCGCCGCTGATCCGATAGCAAGGGCGTGACCTGCGAGGAGTACGCGATGAAACGGTACGAGCGGTTAGCCGACCAGCTCACCGAGCTCATCAAGCGCGGTGATCTGGCGCCAGGCGCGCGCATTCCTTCGGTTCGCACGGCGTGCAAGGCGTGGGGCGTGAGCCCTGCGACGGTATTTCGCGCTTACTACCTGCTCGAAAACAGGGGCGTGATCAGGGCGCGCCCACGTTCGGGCTATTTCGTGTCTCCGGGCCCTTTAGAAGTACCGCAAGCGAGTCCCGCTGCCCCGCCCCGCGTCGACCCGAAGAACGTCAATGTCAGCGACCTTGTCTTTGAGGTACTCAAGACGGTCAGGCAACCCGAGACGGTGCCCCTTGGCTCAGCGTTCCTAAGCCCCGCGCTGCTGCCGATAGCGCGCATCGGAAAGTCGTGTGCGACGGTCAATCGTACGGCGTGCGTGGCCAGCATGGTGGACGGCCTGCCTCCGGGATATGAAGGATTGCGCCGGCAGATTTCACTGCGTTACCTGATGGCGGGAATGACAATCCCCGTCGACGAGATCGTCATCACGAGCGGTGCACTCGAAGCCATGACGCTCAGCGCGCAGTTGCTGACCGCTCCCGGTGATGTGATCGTGATCGAAAAGCCGACGTTCTATGCAGCGCTGCAGGCTATCGAGCGTCTACGGCTGAATGTCGTGGAGATTTCTGTCGACCCGGTGAAGGGTCATGATCTGGATGCGCTGGCGCGTGCGCTACAGCAATATGAGGTGCGCGCCTGCTGGTTCATGACCTCGTTCCACAATCCGACCGGGGCAACGCTGAGCGATTCGGGCAAGCAGGCGTTAGTCGATTTGCTCGCCAAACATGACGTGCCGCTCATCGAGGACGACGTTTACAGTGAGCTGCATTTTGGTCCGCATCCGGTGCGCCCTGCGAAATTCTTCGATCGGAACGGCCTTGTCATCCATTGTGGTTCGTTCTCGAAGTGTCTGGCGCCTGGATATCGTATCGGCTGGGCGGCAGCGGGAAGGTTCGCGGACAGGCTGGAGCGCGCGAAATGGATGACCACGTTATCGGCCAGCATGCCCGCGCAGCGCGCCATTGCTGACTATCTTGAGCATGGCGGCTATGAACGTTTCCTGCACAAGCTACGTCGTGAACTGGCGCAACAGCAATCGCAGATGCTGGACGCAATCAGCCGATACTTCCCGGCCGATACGATGGCGACCAAGTCCAGCGGCGGCTATTTCACGTGGGTGACGCTTCCGGATTACGTAGACGCGATTCAGTTCTTCCTGGCTGCGCTCGGCAGTGGCATCAGTATTGCACCCGGGCCCATCTTCTCTGCGGACGGCGGCTTTCGCAACCATGTGCGTGTGAATTATGGATATCCGTGGTCGGCGCGGCTTGATAAAGCAGTCGCGACACTGGGCGCCCTATGCGCGGACGAAACACGTTGCAGCACTAAACTGTCCGGTCCTGCTCGTCCACATTGATCGGCGCCGTTGCCCACGCGGACGCCCGGATCTGATCGAACGTCATCGGCTTCCCATACCAGTATCCCTGCGCGAGGTCGATTCCGGAGCGCTGTACCACATCGTCTTCCGCAGCAGACTCGACGCCCTCCGCAACCACTTTCGCTCCCAGTGCATGCGCCAATGCGGCTACCGCTTTCAAGAATTGGATTCGCGCTTCGCCGCGTATCGCCAGAAATCGTCGATCCACCTTGACGTAATCGAATCGAAAGTCCGCGAGTAAGTCGAAATTGCTGAAGCCCGTGCCGAAATCGTCGAGCGACAGTCGTACGCCGTGTTGGCTTATGCGGCTGAGCGCCGCGACCACCCGCGGTGTGCGCTCCACGCAGGCGCGCTCGGTGAGTTCCAGCACAAGGCGTTCCAGCACCGGACCGGCGGCCTCGCAGATATTCTCAACAAAGCGGTCTTCCCTCAAATGCCGCGCGCAGATATTGACCGATATATGCCAGTGCTGAGGAAGCGGCAGATGGGTCAGTGCACTCTTCACTTCGCGCAGCACGAAACAGCTCAACGCACCGATCAGGCGGGTGCCTTCGAGCTCTGCGATGAATTCCGCCGTGCCCCCGGCTCCGAACTTTGGATGATTCCACCGGAGCAGGGCTTCCATGCCGACGCAATGCTGCGTGCGCATGTCGACGATGGGCTGGTAGACGACGTGGAACTCCCCGCGGCGAAGACCGATGCACGCCGCTCGATGCAATCTTGCTTTGGGGCGAAGAGCGTAACCCGCGTACACAGCTGCGCAGCAGGCCGATACCGCGATCACCAGCACGATGGCATCGCGAGATCGGATCAGGCTGGCCGCGAGCAAACCAGCCATGCACGCCGTAAGGGCGACGGTCTCCGCGATGTCAAGATGCTCGCCGCAAACGGGTTGCAGCCGACGTATTCGTGCCATGCAGCGTTGCAGAAATCGCATGAGGTCGTTTTCAAACGGGGATCTGAGTGGCGAACTATGGCCTGACTCGCGTTCTAAAACGAGTAGCAGTTACGTGGCAAAACATGCGTATCAGCTCCGCGGCCACCAGCAGTAGATCGGCTCGGAAACTCGCGGCGCTCGACAAAGCACCCGGAAAACGATCGCCCTCGATGGCATGACAGCGGAGCACACACCGCCCAGCGAATGCAGTGTCAATTTCCGAAGGACAAGCGCGACGGCTTGAGCGGCGCCGCGCCCGGGTTGTAGGGTTCTCTCCCTGGTGAGGCAGAGACTGCTTCAAGCTACCGGGCCCGGCCGAATATTCTGGTTCAGACGGAAGACATTGTCTGGGTCGTATTTGTTCTTGATTTCGACGAGCCGTTGATAGTTTTCGCCATAGGCGGCCCGTACCCTGTCCTCTCCCTCCTCGCCCAGATTGTTCGCATAGACGCCACCCGTCGAAAACGGCCGGATCGCGTCCCAGGTTTCACGCGCCCACCGTACATGCGCGTCATCGTCTTCCGGGTCGTCCCAGATCGAGATCGGGAAGCAGTCGTAGAGCGCATCGCGATTGACGTAGGCTGTCTCAGTCCTCGCCACCCGAGCGATCGCACCGCCGACCTGCTGCAAAACCAGCAGTGACATGCCGCCGCCAGGTGCGTTTGCGTAGGCGTCTAGCAGCGCATCGATGGCTGGATCCGTGAGCTCGCGCAGAAACTGTGCCTTCCAGTAGTAGCGGCGCCCGCGGGGAAAGATGGCATCGCCGGCGCTCTGGATCTGCAGGTAAGGGACCGCCTCAAACCGGCATTCGGCCGGGGTTCCATAGTCCCTGAGCGGCGCGAGCACGTGTTCGCCTTCGGGAATCGGTCCGACATAGCAGGCCGAGAGGCTCAAAAAACGTTCGCCGGATGGCGTGGTCACCAGGGCTGCGTCGACGCTGAGTTCGTCCGGCGCCTGGCTCGCAAACGCGTGGTGGAAGCGCAGGGCATCTCGTGCCTCGTCGTACCGATGCAGCACGGATCCCGTCAGAAGCTTTGGCCCGACAGGATGAAGCCGGTACTCGAATGCCGTCACGATGCCGAAGTTTCCGCCGCCGCCGCGAAGGCCCCATAACAGGTCCGCGTTCTCGGTGGCACTGGCCCTGAGCATGCGGCCATCGGCCAGCACGATCTCGGCCGCGATCAGGTTGTCGCAGGCGAGCCCATGCTTGCGGCCCAGCTTGCCGAAGCCGCCGCCAAGCGTCAGCCCGGCGATGCCCGTATCGCTGTTGACGCCCATCGTCGTCGCCAGCCCGTGCGATTGGGTCGCACTGTCGAATTCGCCCAGCGTCAGGCCTGCACCCGCACGCGCAATGCGGCGTACCGGATCGATTTCGATCCGTTTCAGGCGCGCCAGATCGATCACGATGCCGTCGTCGCAGACGGACAGGCCGGCTACGTTATGGCCTCCGCTGCGCACGGCCATCTGATAGCCGGCTGACCGGGCAAACGTCACGGCGCGGCTGACATCCGCGGCGTCGGCGCAGTACACGATCATCGCCGGTCGCTTGTCGATTGCGCCGTTCCAGACCTGGCGTGCCTTGTCGTAGCCGTCCTCTCCGCGCAGGACCGCTTCGCCGGTCAAACTCTGGCGAAATCGCTCCATGCTCGAGCCGGCTTGCTCCGGCCCGCTGTTGGCACGCCGAGGGATGAGATGCGTATCCATGCTGCCCCCTTTCCATATCCCGCACGGCGACGTCTGCACCGCGGCTTCCGCCTACATGCTTGATGCTGGCAGCAAACGAAGCAAGCTCTAAGAACTCATCTGGCAGATGAGCTCTGCTCACCTACACTCAGTTCATGCGCAAACTGCCACCCCTACGTTCGCTACACGCTTTCGAGGCCGCGGCCCGGCACCGGAGCTTCAAGGCTGCAGCGGCAGAACTCGGTGTGACGCCGACTGCCATCAGCCATCAGATCCGGTTGCTGGAGGAAACGTGCGGCCAGCAGCTGTTCCAGCGGCGCCCCCGCCCACTGGCCCTGACTGGTGCAGGCGCGCAGCTATTTCCGGCGCTGCGCAATGGCTTCGATGCACTGGCGAGTGCCGTGGCATCGATTGCGGCGACCGACCATCAACCGCCGCTGCGGGTGACAAGCTCGAACGCGTTCGCCAGCCGATGGCTGGTGCCCCGACTCCCCGAGTGGCGTGCATTGCACCCGGGGATTGCGCTGGAAATCATCGGCACCGATGCCGTCCTGGACCTGCGGGCGGGGCAGTGCGATATCGCGATCCGCTACGCGCGAACTTCGCCGCCCGATCATGTCGTGCAGGAGATTTGCCGGGACACCTTTTTTCCCATCTGCCGGCCGGAAGTGCTTGCCACGAATGGCGGGCCCGTTCAACACGCCGCGGATCTGCTGCGCTTTCCGCTGATCCATTTCGACTGGATGAACCGGGATCCGGATGCCCCCACGTGGCACAAATGGCTCGCTACCGCGGGCATGATCGATCCGATGTTGATGAACCTCTCCGTGAAATGCGGCCTGAGCTTTCGCGAGGAACTGCATGCCATTGACGCAGTGATTGCCGGGCAGGGCATCGCAATATGCAGCGATGTGGTGGTCGGCAATGAATTGCGCATGGGCACGCTGGTCAAGGCGCATCCACTATCCCTGCCAGGCTATGGCTTCTACCTGGTGGCCACCGCGCATCATCCAAGGCAGGCGGCCATTGACGCCTTCGCGGGCTGGATCCGGTCGACGGCGTTGAAGACCGAGTTGCTGTCCGAAGGAACTGCCCCCTGACCGGCAAGTCCCCCGCCCATGGGTTTTGGCAAATTCCGGCATCGAGCCGACAGGCGCCAGGGATTCGCGAAGTTCAGGGGAGTTGCGGTGGAAGATGGAGCATGGCACCGACAGCTTCTGCTTGCGAACGCGAGCAGGTTTTCTCGAAGATTGCGCGTAACTGGGTCCGAACAGTCGCGACGGATACGCCGGCAGCAATCGCATACTCGTCGGGCGTCTTGCCGCCGATTAACGCTTCGCCGACAGCCGCCTCTGCCGCGGTCAGCCCGAATGCCTGCTGCAACTGCCTGGCGCGAACCATTGGCACAGTACCCCTGCGCCTGACCGTCACGAGAATTTTTGCATGACCCAGCGCCATGCGCGTAGCAGGCCCCGACAGGCGGCTGATGCCCAGAAAAACTTCCGGCGGCAGGCCCGGTGCCGGACGCAGCGCTACGTTTTCCCCCTGGCGCGATCTGACGGTATGGGTCAACGCCGCCTGCAACCTCACGTTCTCGGCTGCGACGGTTGCCGACAGTTTCCCATGACTGAGTTTTAAAGAGGTTGTAGCGCGTAACAATGCTTCCGCCGATTTGTTGGCGAATACAAGTTTTAAATCGTCATCGAGGGCCAGCACTGCAACGCCCAACTGGGCCATCAGTTCCGACCCGACTGCTGCATCACGATGCAGCACGCTGGCGTCCTGCCAGAGGTTGATTGCGCGCTGCAGGTGGATAGCCATACTGCGGATACCGTGGCGCTCATTGTCTGTATAGGCCGGTCGATCGTTCGTCCGCAACAAGCCAAGCAGGATGTCATCCGAGCCGGGCCGCGCCAGGCGCGCACCGGCCAAATAGCGGAAGCCTGTCGGAATATGGAAGTCCTGGTAAAACTCGCTTCGCGCGACATCCGCTTCGCTAAGGTAATCCTGGCAAAACTGGAATTGGCCGATAGCGGATTTTGCGACCACGTCGCGTCGTGGATCCAGCGCGCCATAGTACTGGTCATAAAGCGCCACGACTGAATCCCACTCTCGGTTCGACGTGTAGGCGGACAGATGGGGAGCGTTGCGTTCCGAGTCCCAACTGAACATGTGGAATCCGCTTGCCCCCAGCGCTTCGACAACTGTTTGAAACACTTCAAGAAAACCGTCGTGCTGTAGCGCAGCCTCATAGAGGTCGCCGATAAGATCGTCTCGTAGCATGCTTTCCTCCCCAGGGAATCCGGTTTCCTTCTGACCGACGCATACGCCGGCAAGCCTCTAGCGGGCTGGTGTCAGCTTCCCACAACGACGTACCAAATCGTGCCCTTCGAAACGGGGGATTGACGGCGTTTCATTCAAATGAACGATGCGCGCGAAGATTGCCTTTCAGAGAATCGCAGCGCGAAGACATCGATATACGTCTCTCGCTTTCTGAATAAACGACAGGGGGAATTCGGTCTATGAAAACAAGAATTATTCTCGCGGCTATCGCCGCAGCGGCACTGAGTGCCTGTGGTGGTGGCGGTTCCGATTCGGCCACACCCGCGGCATCGACGACGCCTACGACGAAGGTTTCCGGTACGGCCGCCGTAGGCGCGGCACTGGCGAATGCCACAGTGCAGGCCAAATGCGCCTCCGGCAGCGGAACGGCGACTACCGCCGCCGACGGCACGTTCGTCATCAGCATCCCGGACGCCAAGCGTCCGTGCGTGCTGAGTGTCACTACGGCAGACGGCATTGCGCTGCATTCGGTGGTGGAGGCCGGGACGAGCATGAACGCCGTCGCCAATATCACGCCGTTGACCGAGCTGATCACGGCATCGCTGGCCGGCGGCAACACGAAGGACTTTTTCGACAGCTTCGACGCCAGCGCGCAATCGAAACTGAACGCCGAAGGCCTTAGCGGCGCCATTGACGCAGTCAAGCTGATCTTGAGCGGCACGGTTGACCTGGCCGGCATGGATCCGCTCAAAGATACGCTCGTGGCCGCCCATGGCGGTACGCCGGGCAACGCGCTGGATCAGCGTTTGGATACGTTGGGCGCTGCGCTTGCGACGTCGAAGACCTCCATCGCGGATCTGTCGGATGCAGTGGCCAGCAACAAGGGTTCGACGGACGGCATCAAGACGCTGTTGAATCCCGCGTCTGCCACGTGCGCGGCCTACCGCAGTGGTAAATACCACAAGCTGGATCTGACCGCGAATACGATCCAGCGATTCACCGTCGATGCGGTGGCGCTGACGCGCACCAATGACGCCACCAGCGCCTCGGAGGCGTACCAGGCGAATGCCACGGAAGCCTGCCGCTTCGGCAATAACGACGCCAGGCTGCTGGTTTCCAAATCGGGAATCGGGGTGGAGCGCCGTGCCGGGGCGGCGAGCCTTCTGATTCCGGAGCAGACCATTCCGCTGTCCGAACTGGCGGGCGATTGGGTGGCAATGAGCTTCGAGCGCGCGACCAATCCGGGCAACTACGGCTCGGGCCTGATCCAGTTCAATGTGGATGGCACAGGCAAGTTCACCAAAGCTGCCGATTGCGGAATGAGCGGCTGTGGCCAACCCTGGCCGGCGAGTGACCTGCCAACGTTCTCGGTCAACGCCAACGGTGGCTTTGACCTGATCGACTCCAGCGGTACGGCGCGCGCCTTCGGCTTCAAGGGTGTGGACGGGCAATTGGCCATCGTCATCGTGCATGCGAACGGGTTCATGGTCGCAAGGCACCCGGTGGCACGCGCATTGCCGGTAGTGGGATTCACCAACGCCTACTGGGACGCAGTCTTGAATCCCGCGGGCGTCACGGACATCACCACGTTCTCCAACACTGTGATTACCGTCGACGCAACGACCCATACCTATACGCGCCAGCGCAATGATGGGCGCCTCGACACATGGCAAGACAACGTGCCGTCTATCGGCCTTCGTTATCGTCCGGTTGTCGCGCCGGTCAATGGCATTCCAGGCGCCGCGGAAACCATCGGCATGAGCCTGTCCAACACGGGTCTAACCGTCGCGATCAATGCCAGCCCGAGCAACCCCGCCTTCTATTCGATCTCGATCGACAGGCCGTAACCCAACCTAACCCAATCTGGGAAAGCGCTTCAGGCCCTGCGCAACTTCGGTTGCGTGGGGTTTTTTTAACTCATAAGTAACTTGCTTGTTGGGATTAGCGATCGATGGGAGCGTTGGCAGGCCGACAGGAGTGTTTTGGCGGCGTTCGTCGGCGTCGGCTTTGACAATTGATTGATTGCGGTCTTCGATCCAAAGCCGATAGTCGATTGCCGATAGTCGATATCTCTTTCCGCTCGCCTCACAGCGTTTCCAGAAGAAAGTCGATAAAGGCGCGGACTTTCGCTGGCATATATCTATGGCTTGGATAGACAGCGAACACCGGCTGCACGGGCGGCGCATGTTTGCGCAGCAATTCAACCAATCGCCCGCTAGCCAAATCCTCTCGCACCGTGACTTCGAGTAGCTGCGCGATGCCGGCACCATGGGTGACGGCGGCTAGCGCACCGAGAGGGTGATCGAAAGCCAGGGCAGGGCGAAGCGCCACTTCGGAAACGTTCCCGTCGTCCGACCGGAATTCCCACGGCAGGCATCTCCCGGTGTCTGGCATCAGCATGCCAATGCACTGATGGCGCATCAGATCCCCTGGTTCTCGCGGACGGCCGTGCTGGCGCAGGTATTCCGGTGTGGCCACGACCACGCGCCGAACGTTTTCCAACGGGCGCGCCACCAGGCGGGAATCGGCTACGTTGCCGATACGCACGGCCATGTCGAAGTCTTGTCGCACAAAATCGACGGCCGCATTGCTCAGCGATACCTCCATGCTGACATGCTCGGCAAAGCGCGCCATGTATTGCGGAATTAACGGGATCAAACGCTTGATGCCGTAGCTGTATGGCAGGCTCACACGCAATATGCCTCTGGGGACTTGCGCGTGGGTGAGCGCCGTTTCAGTTTCGTTGATACGGTCGAGCGCCTGTTGGCAGGAATCGTAGTAGAGCTGCCCCTCGTCGGTCAGGCGGACGGCCCGCGTCGTGCGTGCGAAGAGCCTGAGTCCAAGCCTGGCTTCCAGCCGTTGGACAGACTTGCTGACCGCAGAAGGCGTCGTGCCGAGGTGGATGGCAGCGGCCGTGAAACTCTGCATTCGCGCCGCGACGCAGAACATTTCCACCGCATCCAGCCGGCTGCCGGTCGATCCCTTCATGTGTATATCCCTTGGTTGGCACCCTTGCTGAAAGAGGGCGATGCGGCGTCGTGATTTTTGCCTGAACGGCACAGATATTATTCCTATTGGCGATTTCAGGGCGCAAGTGGAAAGGTTACTCTCGGGCTCATCAAATTTTGTGACGAGAAACGGAAATATTCCATGGACCTGAATTTGAAGACCCTGACGCGACTCGATCGCGCCGGAGGATGTCCAGCCGGCCTGCGGATCGGGCAAGCGATGATCGGCGCGCTATTCCTGATATCCGGAGCCCTCAAGGCCATCGGCTTTGCAGCCCTGGCAGCCCGGTTGAGCCAAATGGGGCTGCCTTTGGCACCGCTGCTGACGACCCTGGTGATCATCGTGGAGGCCGGGTGCGGCGCGGCATTGTTCCTGGCGTGGCAAACGCGGTTGGCCGCCGCCACGCTGGCCGCGTTTGTCGTGCCGGCAACGTTCCTCTTCCACGCGTTCTGGGCTGCCGATGCCGCGAGCTACGGCAACCAGCTCAACCACTTTCTCAAGAACGTGGGCCTGTTCGGCGCATTGCTCGCCATTGCCTGCACGCGGCCTTCCGCCGACCGATCGGCGTGCACCGCGCAAGTTTCACAACCAGAAGGATCTCGATGATGAATGCTCAAACACGCGGCATGGCACTTGGCCTGCTGATTGCAGTCTCCACCGTCACGCTGCCCGCGCTTGCGGCGACCGATAAAAAGCGTGACGCGTTCTCCGATGGCGCAAGAATTGGCACCCGGGACGTCTTCACCGATGGCGCCATCCGTCGTCCGGACGTCTTTACCGACGGCACACGCTACGGCGTGGGAGACCTGTTATCCAAGTGCGCATGATGGATCAATCGAAGACGATGGCCATCACGCCGGTCACGCTTGCTGCCCCTGCTCCGACAGCCATGTGAGGAAATCGCGCAGATAGGCAGGCTTGTCGGCATCGCGCGGCAGCAGCCTGAAGTACGTGCTGCCCGGGGCGACGATGTCCGGAAAGGGCAGCGCGATTCTGCCGTCGACTCGATCGACATTCAGCGTCGGGAATGCGCCGATGGCGCATCCAAGACGGTCCACCACCGCCTGCAGCGTGACGAAGAAATGGTCGAAGCGTAGCGTACGCAGCGGGCGAACCGACGCGATGCCGGCATGCTGCAGCCAGTGTTCCCAATCGCCGGGACGGGTCTCGGTGTACAGCCACACCGCCTCGGCCAGATCTTGCACATCGCGCATCGCGCTGTCCTGCCACAGGGCGGGATTGGCGATCACCGTCTGCACCTCGCTGAAGATCGGCTCCACCTCGAACTGGCTTTTCAGGTCGGCGGATCGCCGGATGGCCACGTCGAACGTGCTGTGGAAATTCGATTCGTTGCTGAATGCCGTAGACACGCGCACCTCGACGTCGGGATGCCGCGCGTGGAAGTCGGCCAGCCGCGGAATCAGCCATCGCATCGCGAATGTCGCGGGCGCATTCACCCGGATGATCTTCTGCGCGGCAATCTTGCCGTAGCGCTCCGAAGCCGCGCCGATATGATCGAACGCCGCGCTGATTTCGCGCGCGAACGCTTCCGCGTGAATCGTCGCCACCATGCGTTGGCCCTGGCGGACAAACATCGGCTGGCCCAACCAATTTTCAAGGATCTCGATCTGGCGGCTGACCGCGCCGTGCGTAAGATGCAGTTCCCTGGCCGCTGCTGAATAGCTTCCTGCCCGCACGGCCACCTCGAAAATGCGCAGCGCATTGAGTGGCGGTAGCTTATGTGGCATATCGTCCTTACCTGTGAATTTTTCTGACAGAATAGGCGAGATATCGTCGATTGTGTCAAAAAATCTTCCAAATTAAGATCGTCTCACCCCCCATTTAGGATGAGACGAACATGAGAAAGGACATTCAGGTCAACGGGCATCGCTACCAGCTTCCGACAGCCCCGACAGTCATCGTGTGTATCGATGGCTGCGAGCAGGAATACATCAATCTCGCCGTGCAGGCTGGCGTGGCGCCTTTTTTCGAAAGCCTGGCCCAGCGCGGCACGGTGCTTAGCGGCGATTGCGTGGTGCCGTCGTTCACCAATCCCAACAACCTCTCCATCGTCACCGGTGTGCCGCCCGCCATCCATGGCATCTGCGGCAACTTCTTCTTCGATACCGAGACGAATGCCGAGGTGCTCATGAACAATGCGCGCTATTTGCGGGCCCCCACCGTGCTGGCTGAGGCTGCACGTGCGGGCGCGTCCGTGGCGGTGGTCACTGCCAAGGACAAGCTGCGCGCACTACTGGGCCACCGGCTGGAAGGCATCTGTTTCTCGGCGGAAAAGGCCAATGAGGCCACGCTCGCCGAGAATGGCATCGAAGATGTGCTGGCGAAGGTGGGCGAGCCCCTTCCGTCGGTCTATAGCGCCGACCTGTCGGAATTCGTGTTCGCCGCTGGTGTGTACCTCATGGAGACCACGCGGCCCGACCTGATGTACCTGTCCACCACGGACTACGTCCAGCACAAGTACGCGCCGGGCACTCCCGAAGCGAACGCCTTCTACGCGATGATGGACAGCTACCTGCAGCGGCTCGACGCAATGGGAGCCGTCATCGGCATCACCGCCGACCACGGGATGAATGCCAAGACCGATTCTGTCGGTAAGGCCAACATCCTGTTCCTCCAGGAGTGGCTCGACTCGCGCTTTGGCCATACCGCTGCGCGCGTACTGCTGCCTATCACCGATCCCTATGTGGCCCACCACGGCGCACTCGGCTCGTACGCGACCGTGTACGTTTCGCCCGATGCCGACGTGGCCGCCATCCAGCATGCCATCGCCGCCGTGCCCGGCATCGAGTTGGTCCTCGACAAGGCCCAGGCCGCCGAGCGGTTCGAGCTGCCGCCGGATCGCATCGGCGACCTCGTGGTGGTCAGCGAGCGCCTGACCGTCATCGGCACCACGCCTGCCCGGCATGACCTGAGCGGCCTCGATGCCCCGCTGCGCTCGCATGGTGGCTTGTCTGAGCAGAAGGTGCCGTTGCTGTTCAACCGTGCTGTGGCGGCGCCGACGGGCCAGCGTTTGCGAAACTTCGACATCCTGCGCTTGGCCCTGAACCACGTCAGTTGAGTCTGCCCACCCAGCCGCGCAGTTCGGCGGCAATCTTCATGCCTCTTCGCCGGTCGAACGCGAGCGCTTGAGCACCACGATCGCGCATATCGCTTCGCCGGCCGTGTCGTCGGGGCGTCCTACCACGGCGGCCTCGGCGACGCTGGGGTTCGACACCGGCGGCACGCGATCTCCATCGCGCCCATGCGGTGGTCCGACGCGTTCAGCACGTCGTCGATGCGATCCATGATCGTGAAGCGGCCGGTGTCCTTGTCACGGATCGACCCGTCGCCTTCTCCCAATCCACCTGCAGCGACTCTGCGAAAAAGCCACCGGGCACGACTGAGTACTGACGTGCGAAACGCCGCCGTCGTCGGCTTCGGAAAACAGGGACCGGCCTCTGGCCGGACTGATGTCGTGGAAATCACGGGAAAGACACGAAAGGGAAGACGCGGGATCAAGTGGCGCCAGAGGGAGAGTTGGCGCGCGGGGAAGTGCGCCGGCGGCGAGGCGATGGCCGCGCCGCGGGCTTGCGCAGGATTACCAGGGCAGCGAGTAGGATTTCGTGTTGCAGAAGCTCTTCATTGCTTCCAGCACACCCTCCTTGTAGCCCAACCCCGAATCCTTGATGCCACCGAACGGCGTCAGCTCCAGGCGATAACCGGGCACCTCGCGCACGTTGACGCTGCCCACCTTCAGTTCGCTGATAAAGCGCGTGATGTAGTCGAGCCGGTTGGTGCACACCGACGAGGACAGCCCATAGGCCGTACCGTTGGAAATGCGGATGGCGTCATCGATGTCCTTGAATCGAATTACCGGAGACACCGGCCCGAACGTCTCGTACTTCACCACTGTCATCTCCGGATCGACGTTGTCCAGCACCGTCGGCGAATACAGCGCGCCGCGCCGCAAATTGCCGTAGCGTAGCCGCGCGCCCGCCGCAATCGCCTCGTTGACCGCCTGTTCAAACTGGATGGCTGCGGCCTCGTCGATCACGGTCCCCATGTCGACATTCGGATCCATCGGATCCCCATAGCGGATCGCCTCGGTCTTGGCCACCAGCAGTTCGACAAATCTGTCGGCCACTGACTCCTGCACCAGCATGCGCTTGATCGCCGTGCAGCGTTGCCCCGAGTTCTTGTAGGAACCGCTCACGGCCAGCGTGGCGGCCTCCTCAAGATCGGCATCCTCCATCACGATGATGGGATCGTTGCCGCCCAGCTCCAGCACCTGTCGTTTATAGATGGCCTTGCTGGCAATGTATTTGCCGATGGACACGCCGCCGGTGAAGGTCACAAGGTCGACGTCGGGATGCGTCAGCATGTCGTCGGCGATCTCTCCTGGATCGCCGGTGATCACGGACAGCATCTGCGGCGGCAGCCCTGCTTCGTAGAGGATGTCAGCGAGCAGGAAAGCCGCGAGCGGCGTTTTCTCGCTTGGTTTGAGCACCATGCGGTTGTTGGTGGCTACTGCCGGCGCCACCTTGTGGATTACCTGGTTGAGCGGGTGATTGAACGGCGTAATCGCGGTGATGACGCCTAACAGAGGCTCGCGCAGCGTATAAACCTTGCGACGCTTGCCATGGTGCGTCAGATCGCATGAGAACACCTGGCCGTCGTCCACGAGCGCCTGGTTGGCGGCGAACAGCAGTACGTCGGACGCGCGGCCCACCTCGTACAGCGAATCCTTCCGGCACAGGCCGGATTCCATCGTGATCGTGCGCGAGATCTCGTCGAGACGCGAAGCGATGATCTCGCCGGCCCGCATCAGGATCTGATATCGCTCGTAGCGCGTCAGTGTTGGCCGGTAGTCGCGGGCGATGCGATAGGCGCG
This sequence comes from Cupriavidus pauculus, assembly GCF_008801835.1. GTDB lineage: Bacteria > Pseudomonadota > Gammaproteobacteria > Burkholderiales > Burkholderiaceae > Cupriavidus > Cupriavidus pauculus. Next base: position 69,254 of record NZ_VZOW01000018.1, read on the forward strand.
GCGCACGTCGTCGCGCGTGGCCTTGGATACCGTGGCGATGACTTCGCCGGTGTAGGGATAGGTCACCTCGATCACGTCGTCGCGGTAGACCTTTTCGCCGGCGATGCGCAGGGCTTCGTGGCGGAGCGTGGGAATGGGATGCAAAGCGTTCATGGTCGTCGTGCCCGACAGGCGGGACAAGCTCGTGGAAAAACCGGAAGGGATGCCGCGGGGGAGAGGCGCCGGGCAGGGCCGGCGCATGGCTTCTTGCGCTGTGATCAGCGACGGATGAAGGCGGCGATGACTGCGCTGATGACGCAGCTCGTGGCCACGATGGGGAACACCAGCGACGTGTTGCCAGAATGATCCAGCATGCGGCCGATCAGCGGCTCGCCGAGGCCCGCCAGCAAATAGGAGAAGAAATTCAGGATGCCCGTGGCCGTGCCGGCGCGCCGTGCGCCGACCAGGTCCGGACACAGCGCCCAGAACGACGACGCCGGTCCGTAGACGAAGAAGCCGGCCAGGAACAGCGCGCCGATCGCGGTCATGCCCATTGGCAACCGGTACATGATCATCGAGGCAATCGCGCCCAGCACCATGTAGAGCACGATGGCCTTGCTGCGGCTGGACCCGAAAAGTCGATCGGAAATCCAGCCGTTGGACAGCGCGCCAAAGGCCATGCCGACCGGCAGCGCCACCGAGATCCATGCGGGATTGATGAACGTGTCAGCCCGGCTCCAGTCCTTGCCCAGGAAGTGCACGGGCACCCAGACGATCAGGCCGTAGCGCGCCGCGTTCTGAAAACCGATCGAGAGGCCGGCGATCATCAGCCGCGGATTGCTGAGCACCGCCTTGTAGCGTGACCACGAGCTTTCCGATGCGTCGGTCTCTTCGGCGCCAGCGCGGCCGCATCCCGTGTCGGGCGAGCGGAAGCCAAGCTCCTCCGGACGTTCTCTCACGACCAGGAAGAAGGTGATGCCGCCCACCAACATCAACAGCACGGGCAGCCGGAAGATCCAGCGCCAGTCCAGGTGCAGGATGTTGATTACCAGGATCGAGGTGACGAACGACAGCACCGACGCGCAGCCTGCGGCGAAGACGTAGAAGCCGTAGACCTTGCCGCGCTCGCCCGCGTCCCACCAGTTGGACAGCAGGCGGCTGCCCGGTGCCCAGCCAAGGGCCTGGAAGTATCCATTGATACCCCAGGGAATCGCCAGACTCTTGAAGCCCACCGCAAAGCTGACGACCCAGTTGGCGGCGCACGACAGGATGGCGCCGGCCGTCATCACGCGACGGCCGCCGAACTTGTCGCCGAGATTGCCGTTGATGGCCTGCCCGGCCGCATAGCACCAGAGCAGGCACGTCGACGCCCATCCGAGGACTTCCTTGGACAGCCCGAATTCCTGCTGGATGCCGGGAATGGCGAACCCGAACGTCTGCCGTCCGGTGTAGAAAAACAGGTAGCAGAACATCGCGGCCAGCAGCATGCGCCACTGCGCGCGCCGGAAAGTCTGCTCCGCAGGGGCAACGAATGTGCCTACCGGCACGCGATCGGCGGTTTCCATGTTTGTCTCCTCACATCATGTTTGGCCCGGCGTGGTTCGCCGGTGCGCTGTTGTGTCGTCAGGCGGCGTACATGGCGCCGATAAAATTCTTGCCGCGTGCGCCATCCATTGCACGGGCGATGATGGCGTCTGCTTCGTCGTTGGACACCCCGTAGTCTGCAAACTCGGTCTTGACGCCCAAGCCTTGCAGGAAGTCGCGCAACCTGTCCTGCGCGACGGGCAGCGATGGCCCGAACAAGCGTTGCAGCGCACGGTCACGCTCCGGGCAACAGGCCCAGGCTTTTTCCAGCACCATCGGCAGCGTGAACGAGCAGGCGATGCCGTGCGGCAGACCATGGCGCAGCGTCATCTCATAGGAGATCGAATGCGCCAGTGCCGTCTTGGTGTTGGAGAACGCCAGCCCCGCTTTGAGCGCGGCCATGGCCATGCGCTCGCGCAGCATGATGTCGGAGGCGTTGTGGATCAGGGCCGGCAGCGTTTCGAGGATGTCTTCTGCGGCCGAGATCGCGTAGGTATCGGAGATCGGGTTGGCATTCACGTTCCAGACCGATTCCAGCGCATGCGATAGTGCATCGAGCCCCGTGGATACCGTGGTGCCCAGTGGTACCGACAGCATCAGGCTCGCGTCGATGATGGCCGCTTCCGGCCAGGTGGCATCCAGGTGCAACGAGTACTTCTTCTGATTGCGCGCGTCCCAGATTGTGGCCCAGGGCGTCACTTCGCTGCCGGTGCCGGCGGTGGTCGGCACCGCAATCAGCGACTTGACCCGCGCGGGCGTGAATGGCATGCCGGTTGCCAGCAGCCCGACCAGCGAACCAAATTGGCAGTTCGCCGTGCCGACCATCAGCGCTTTGGCGGTATCGATGGCACTTCCACCACCCACGGCGACAATCGCGTCGCACGCGTCCGGGTCTGACCAGAAGCTGTTGTAAAGGCCCTCCAATTGCGCCACGTCGGGGTTGGGCTGGATGTCCTCGATCACCGCAACAAGGTCGGCGCCAAGCAGTGCTTCAAGCCGCGCGACCAACCCCAGTGCGCGAGCCTCCGGGAAAGTCACCACCACTGCACGGCGCCCGCGCAACACTTGCGGCAGCAGTTCAAGGCTACCCGTGCCGCAGTGAATCGAAACGGGGTTGTGGTACGAATGAATCATGGTCTCCTCTCTCTTCTGCTTGTCGTGGACCGCGCGGTGCGCGTCATCCGTTGACAGCAGTGTGGGAGCCGCGAGATATCGCGTCCAATCGCTTTTGGGCGGCTGCGGAAGGCCGAAAACGATAGATCCACGCGCGCCATGGGGAAAACCCTGCATGCACGGCGAGAGGTGCCTGTGGGAGACTCTTCGCTAGACGCCATTCATGAATGGCGCGCCCCGGACCGAGACCCATGTTCCACCAATACTACAAATGGATTCGCTGCTTTCACGCAGTGGCCCGTACCGGAGGATTCACTGCGGCCGCACAGTATCTCCACATCGGCCAACCGACAGTCACGGACCAGGTCAAGGCACTGGAGGAGCGCTTCGGCGTGGAGCTGTTCTATCGGACAGGCCGCACGGTCCTGCTCACCGACAGCGGCGAGCAGCTCTACGGGATCACGCGAGGCTTGTTTGGCCTGGAAGACGAGGCCATGCAGTTCCTGCACAGCGTCCACAAGCTCAAGGCCGGCCTCGTGCGCGTTGGCGGCGTTTCGCCACCGATTGCGCTGGATCTGGCTCGGCGCTTCCGCGGCCGGCACGCGTCGCTGGAACTTAGCGTAAGTATCGGATCAGAAGTGTCCGTGCTGCGTGGCTTGCAGGACTTTGACATCGACGTTGGCATCCTTGCCGAACCGGACCCCGTGGAGGGGCTCCATATCATGCCGTTCCGGCGTGAGCGCATCGTGGCGGTAGTGCCGGACAATCACCGCCTGGCCGGCAGGGCCAGCCTCACCATGCGCGATATCGCCGACGAGGGTGTGATCCTGCGGGAGGCGGGCTCCAAGACACGCAACCACGTAGAGAACGCGGCCGCGCAGAACGGCGTGACGCTGCTGTGTGTCATGGAGATCAATAGCCGCGAGGCCATCCTGCACGCGGTGGCCAGCGGCATCGGCATCAGCTTCGTGACGGAGATCGAGTGCATTCCGCTGCCGGGCCTCCGGATTATCCCCGTCGACGAACCGCTGCTGGGCATCGGCTACTCGCTGTGCTGTCTCGAAGTCCGAAAGAAGCGGCCACTTATCGCAGCCGTGTTCGACATGGCGGGCTGAGTCATCGCTATCGCATGGACTGCGGGTCGTGCCATCAGGCCGCCTGTGAGCAGCATGTATGGACCCGCCGCCTTTTGCACTGCGCCTCAGGAACTCTGGATGCCGCGCTTGCGGATGAATTCGCCCCAGACTTTCGATTCCGACGCCGCACGTTGCTTGATGGCCTCGGACCATCGCGTCGACCTCGCCGGCCACCACGCCAGTCAGCGCTGGTCCCGATCCGCCGCCGCACGCGTTGCCGAAGCCACCTGTGCGGAAAACGAGCTGTCAAAGCCGCGTCCGATTGTGTCAATATCGGACCACTTCATCGTGCGGCTGGCCGGCCATGACTGCTTTCACAGGTGAGCAAGCTCTTCTCGACATTGCGGATCGCTCCGACAAGAACGTTTTCCTGGTGGATGCCGCGGGGGTGATCCAGTACGTCAACCGGCACTGTTCAGCAAGCCTCGGCTATGCCGCGTCCGATCTCGTTGGCGTACGCATGCTGGACCTCGTCGTCCCCGCCGATCGCGTGATGACGATGCGCGAGGCGCAACGGGTGCTTTCCGGCGAGCGTCGCGAAGGCTTCGAGAACCGCTATCGGCATCGCAGTGGCGCAAGCGTTCATTTCCGCTGGTCGGCGCGCTGGCTTGAAACCAATCAGTTGCGATTCGGCGTTGCGCGCGATGTCACGGCCTGGCAGCCGGGGCATGGCGGATTGCTGCTGCCCGAGGCCGTGGTGAACGCACTGGCATCGCCCGAGCGTGACATATTTTTCCTGTTGCTGACTTCGCTGTCGGAAGTGCAGATTGCCGAGCGGACGGGATTGGCGCGAGACGAAGTGGGACATCGCGTCGCCAGCATCTATCGCAAGCTCCGTGTTTCCGGCCGGCTCGCGCTGTTCAGCCTTTGCCTCGGACGCATCTGAAATCGTCAGCTATTGCGCTTTGGCGGGCCGCGCGCCGTCATCCCCGCGGTCTGCAAAGAAAAAACGCCAACCCGGGTGGATTGGCGTCTGTATGCTGACCCGGCGCGGCGCCGGGCCGAAGCGTAGGGCAGATATCAGAACTGATTCATCGTGTTGTCCTTGCCCGCCGCCTTCAGGGCGGCTTCGCCGCTGAAGTATTCCTTGTGGTCGTCACCGATGTCCGAACCGGACATGTTCTGGTGCTTGACGCAGGCGATGCCCTGGCGGATTTCCTTGCGCTGCACGCCGGCCACGTAGCCCAGCATGCCCTGGTCGCCGAAGTATTCCTTGGCCAGGTTGTCGGTCGACAGCGCGGCGGTGTGGTACGTCGGCAGCGTGATCAGGTGATGGAAGATGCCGGCTTCACGCGATGCATCGGCCTGGAAGGTGCGGATCTTCTCGTCGGCCAGCTTCGCCAGTTCGCTGTCGTCGTATTCCACGCTCATCAGCTGGCCGCGCTCGTATGCCGACACGTCTTTGCCTGCGGCCTTCATCGCGTCATAGGCCTGCTGGCGGAAATTCAGCGTCCAGTTGAACGACGGGCTGTTGTTGTACACCAGCTTGGCGTTCGGGATGACCTTGCGGATCTCGCTGACCATGCCGCCGATCTGGGCGATATGCGGTTTTTCGGTTTCGATCCACAGCAGGTCGGCGCCGTTCTGCAGCGCGGTCACGCAGTCCAGCACGCAACGCGCTTCGCCCGTGCCGGCGCGGAACTGGAACAGGTTGCTCGGCAGGCGCTTGGGGCGCAGCAGCTTGCCGTCGCGCTTGATGATCACGTCACCGTTGCCGAGTTGGTCGGCCGACAGTTCCTCGCAGTCGAGGAACGAGTTGTACTGGTCGCCCAGGTCGCCCGGGGTGTTGGTCACGGCGATCTGCTTGGTCAGGCCGGCGCCCAGCGAATCGGTACGGGCCACGATGATGCCGTCGTCCACGCCCAGTTCCAGGAAGGCGTAGCGGATGGCGCGGATCTTGGCCAGGAAGTCCTCGTGCGGCACGGTGACCTTGCCGTCCTGGTGGCCGCACTGCTTCTCGTCGGACACCTGGTTCTCGATCTGGATGCAGCATGCGCCGGCTTCGATGAACTGCTTGGCCAGCAGATAGGTTGCCTCGGCGTTGCCGAAGCCCGCGTCGATGTCCGCGATGATGGGCACCACGTGCGTCACGTGGTTGTCGATCTTTTCCTGGATGGCGGCCTTGGCTGCGCCGGTGGCGGCGTCCAGTTCGCGGAACAGACCGCCCAGTTCACGGGCGTCGGCCTGGCGCAGGAAGGTGTACAGCTCGCGGATCAGCGCGCTGACCGAAGTCTTTTCGTGCATCGACTGGTCCGGCAGCGGGCCGAACTCGGAACGCAGTGCGGCAACCATCCAGCCGGACAGGTACAGGTAGCGGCGTTCGGTGCTCTTGAAGTGCTTCTTGATGGAAATCATCTTCTGCTGGCCGATGAAGCCGTGCCAGCATCCCAGCGACTGGGTGTACTTGGTCGGATCCGCATCGTACGCAGCCATGTCGGCGCGCATGATCTTGGCGGTGTACTTGGCGATGTCCAGGCCCGTCTTGAACTTGTTCTGGGCACGCATGCGCGCGGCGTACTCGGGGTTGATCGCATTCCACGCGCTGCCGTGTTGCTCTTTCAAACCGGCAACTGCCTTGATGTCGTCTTGATACTGGGCCATGGGAAATTCCTAAGAAAAAAGCACGTTTAACAAAGGTTGCGTGTGCCGCCAGGAGGCGCCGAAGCGAAGCAGCGTGGAAAAGATTGTATGGCCCTTTTGCTGTGGTGCACCTAGGTCTTATATAAGATATAAGAGTAAATTTATCGTTATGATTCAATGGGATAGGTTGTTGATTTCGTGATGTGGAACGATTTTTCAGGCAGCGGAAGGGCGTCGCGCGCGAATTTCTGGCGAAATTTCGCAATGTGAAAGGTGCTTTCAGGATCGGGGAAAGCGGCCGTCGCTGCGTCAGTAATGACCCGGCTGCCACGCCTGGTCGATTCCTGTGGCACTCTCTGGGGCCGCGCCGATCCGGCGCACTTTCACCCACAGCGCCATGCCAAGACATCCAGCGTGCGCACGCCCCGACTGGGTGGTGCGCACCCAGCCGGTAGACGGCATCGAGCGCATCGAGGCGTGGTTCCAGGGCAACGCCTACGCGATGCATCGGCACGATACGTACGCGATCGGCCGCACGCTGGCTGGCGTGCAGCGTTTCAACTATCGGCACAGCCGGCGCGACAGCCTGCCCGGCAACACCATCGTGCTGCACCCCGACGAGCCGCATGACGGTCAGGCCGGTACGGGCGAGGGCTTTCGCTACCGCATGGTCTATGTGGAACCGGCGTTGTTGCAGGACGCACTCGGTGGGCGCGCGCTACCGTTCGTCGAAGGCGGCGTGACCAGCGATGCGCGGATGGCGGCGGCCACGGAAACCCTGCTGCAGCGCGTCGGCCACACATTCGAGCCGCTTGAACAGAGCGACGCGCTGGCGGAACTGGCACACGCGCTGGCTGCGGTGTCGGGCATGCCGGCCGTCCGGGGCCGCGCGCCGGGGCAGGGCGATTACTTCGCGGCGCGCCGGGCGCGCGATTTCCTGCACGCCAATGTCACGCGCGTGGTGGCCCTGGAAGAACTCGAAAACGCCACCGGCCGCGACCGCTGGAGCCTTTCGCACGATTTCCGCACGTTCTACGGCACGAGTCCCTATCGTTATCTGACCATGCGCCGGCTGGACGTGGTGCGGCGCCTGTTGCTGACGGGCGCGTCGCTGGCGGACGCGGCGGCCGGCGCCGGTTTTGCCGACCAGAGCCACATGACGCGCCATTTCCTGAAGACCTTCGGTCTCACGCCGGGCCGCTGGAAGCAGATCGCGGCCAACGCGCCGCGCGCCTGAACCGGTCCGCCCACGATCGTTCAATACCGCGCGCCGCCGGCGATCTATCCTGCAGGACACGTCAACCCCACCGGAGACAACGATGTCCGCATCCCCCCGTTCCACCGCCGCCCCCGCGTCGCGCGGCCAATGCCAGGCCATCGACATGGCGGGCAAGATCGACCTGATCGACGGCCATTGGCAGCCGCGCGTGGTGGCCGAGATGAACGACTACCAGTTCAAGGTGGTCAAGCTCGAAGGCGATTTCATCTGGCACAAGCACGACGAGACCGACGAGACGTTCATCGTGCTGGACGGAGAATTGCGGATCGATGTGCGCGGCGGTCCATCCGGCGATGGCTCGATCATGCTGCGCGCTGGCCAGATGGCCGTCGTCCCCCGGGGTGTCGAGCACAAGCCCTGCGCCGCGCGCGAGGTCAAGGTGCTGCTGATCGAGCCGCGCGGCGTGGCCAATACCGGCGACGGCGCGACGAGCGAGCGCACTGTCGCAAACGACCAGTGGATCTAGCCTCCTGACGCCTGACGTTCGGCGGACGGGCGGCGTCTGGCGGCTCGCCCACGCGCCGGTCACGGCGCCCGGCAACGATGGACAGGGAACGAGCGCCGGCCAGTCCACCGCGGTGTATCGGAAATATCGGAAAGCGTGTTGAAAAACGTACATTTCCGGTAGAATGTCGAGAATGATTCTCGTTTATAAGTCGTGACCGCAGCATGGACGGCCGCCCCAGCATCCTCATCGTCGACGATCACCAGGACATCCGCGATCCCCTTTCCACCTATATCCGCCGCTTCGATTTCGATGTGGAAGCGGTCGGCGACGGCAAGGCGATGCGTCAGCGGCTGGAGGCGCGGCGCTTCAGCCTGATCGTGCTCGACATCATGCTGCCCGGCGAGGACGGTCTGTCGCTGTGCCGTTCGGTGACCGAGCGGGTGGGAACGCCGGTCATCCTGCTGACGGCGATGGCGGATCAGGCCGACCGCATCGCCGGATTGGAGATTGGCGCCGCCGACTATGTCGTCAAGCCGTTCGATCCGCGCGAACTGGTGGCAAGGATCCGCAGCGTGCTGCGGCGCAATCGTCCGCCCGAGCCGCGCGAGCCGATCGAAGTGCCGGCGCAGCCCGAATACCGCTTCAGCTTCAACGGCTGGGCGTTCGATACCAGAACGCGCCAGCTGTGCAGTCCCACCAACGAGAACGTGCCGATCAGTACCGCGGAGTTTCATCTGCTGCGCGCGCTGGTCGAAAACCCCAACCGTGTGCTGAGCCGCAGCCAGTTGCTCGATCTGACGCAGCGTTCCGAAACGGTGACCTTCGACCGCAGCATCGACAGCCAGGTCAGCCGGCTGCGCAAGAAGCTGGAACCCGATCCGCGTCGGCCCAACATGCTGAAGACGGTGCGCGGCGACGGCTATCTGCTGGCCACGCGCGTCTCGGTCGAACACGCATGAGGTGGGCCCCGCGCACCCTGTCGGGCCAACTGGTTGCGCTGTGGCTGCTGGCGATGGTGGCCGCGCATGTGATCGCGGTGCTCGTGCTGTCGTGGTGGCGCGCGGAAAACGTCACGATCCATCCGCTGGCGGTGCGCTCGATTGAATCGCGCGTGCTGTCGGCCTATCGACTGGCCGCGCGATCGCCCGACGCGCCCGCGCTGCTGGAAGACCTGAGCCTGCCCGACTCCGCATTCCGGTTGGCCGATCGGGCGCTGCCGCTCAAGCCGGACGCGATGGGCAGCGTGGAACATGGCATCGCCCAGCGCTTGCGCGGCATGCTGAATCTTTCCGCGCACGCTTCCGTGAACGTGCAGTTGCAGCAGGACGACGCAAGACCGCGCTCCGGGCACGCAACGAACTGGCTGGAAACGGCGCTGGGCGGCGCCAGTGCGTGGGCGCTCGACATCGATATCCAGTTGCCGGACGGCCGCTGGCTGCAGAGCCGGCATTGGCCGACTACGCTGCCGGCGCACTGGTCGCGCGTGCTCAGCTTTTCGCTGCTGGTGGGCATGCTGCCCACGGCCCTCATCGCGCTGCTGTTCGGCCGCCGGATCATGCGGCCGCTCAAGCTGCTGACCGCGGCGTCGCAGCGCGTGAGCCGCGGCGAACAGGTCATTCTTCCGCCGCCGGACCGTCTCAGTGGCGTGCGCGAGATCACGCAGGCCTTTAACGACATGCAGGAAAACCTGGTGCGCTTCGTCAACGGACGCACGCAGATGCTGGCCGCCATCGGCCACGACCTGCGCACGCCGCTGACGTCGCTGCGCATCCGTGCGGAGCTGATCGAAGACGAAGCGCTGCGCAACGCCATGGTGCGGACCATCGACGACATGAGCGTGATGGTCGAGGAGACCCTGCGCTTCGTGCGCGACGACGCATTGCGCGAGCCCACCCAGGAAGTGAACGTCGCCGCGCTGGTGCAGGAGATCGTCGACCAGCAGACGATCCAGGGCCGCAGCATCGCCTGCACGCTGCAGATCGATCCGGCCATGAGCTATCGCTGTCGGCCCGTTCACCTGAAACGCGGCCTGAACAATCTGCTCGACAACGCCGCGCGCTACGGCGAAGTACGTCTGGGTGTCCTGGCCGACAAGGCGCGCCGCGTGCTGCGTATCGAAGTGCAGGACCACGGCCCGGGTATCGACCCCGCGCAGTTGCAGCGCGTGTTCGAGCCCTTCACGCGGCTGGACGCCGCGCGCAGCGCACACACGGGCGGTCTGGGGCTGGGCCTGGCCATCGCGCGCTCATGCATTCGCGCCCATGGCGGCGACATCGCGCTGCACAACTGCGCCGAGGGCGGCCTGCGCGCAGTGATCGAACTGCCCAACTAGGCGCCTGCCGCCGCTATCCGATATCGACCGATGTCCGGGCGGCCGGCTTCGGACCGCCGTCACTCTTCCTCCCGTCACACCAAGCCGTGCCCGGCAACCGTTTGCAGTCAACGTCGACCGGCGCAGACCGGCTGGCGATTGTGGCGAAATCGTTCAGCGCGTCGTGGGTTTGCCACATTTCGCCACAAAAGAACATAACCGCACAACATCAAATAGTAATCATTCTCATTTTGACGGGTGCTGATGCCTGCCATGCGGCAGCGTCGGAATACAGCGTTTGCCTCTGACGGGGAGGAAAGCAAGTGTGTCCAGCGAAAAGGCTCGGCGGCACGTCATGACCGATCGTCCTTTTCTCTGGAGCCTTTCGTGCAACAACGAAAAATCGCCAATGCCATCCGCCTGCTGGTCTCAGGCGCATCCGCAGGTCTCGTGATTTCCGCCTCGGCGCTGCCGCTGGTCGCCCATGCGCAGGCCGCGCCAGGGGCCGACGCACCCGCCGGCACCGGCCCGGCAGCAGGCAAGCGCACCGGCGTGCTGCCGCAGGTCACCGTCACGGGCCGCGCCAGCGAGAACACCAACGACATGCCGCTCGGCATTTCGCGCCTGCCCGCCACCGTCAAGGAGACGCCGAAGACGATCAACGTGGTGCCGCAGGAAGTTATCGAGCAGCAGCACGCCACTTCGCTGGAACAGATTCTGCGCAACGTGCCGGGCATCACGATTTCAACCGGCGAGGGCAACGGCGGCCAGAATGGCGATCAGTTCCGTATTCGCGGCCTGTCCGCCAAGGGCGACATCTATGTCGACGGCCTGCGCGATTTCGGCGCATACAAGCGCGATGCCTTCAACACCGAAAGCGTCGAAGTCATCAAGGGCCCGTCCGGCGAGAGCTTTGGCGTCGGCAATATCGGCGGCCTGATCAACCAGACCACCAAGAAAGCCAACCTCAACACCAGCACCAGCATCGACCAGGGCTTTGGCTCGGACGCCACGTACCGCACCACGCTGGACAGCAACTTCCGCCTTAACGACACGTCGGCCCTGCGCGTCAACGGTCTGTTCCAGAACGGCCGCGTGGCCGATCGCGACCATGTTGACGACGACCGCCGCGGCATCGCGATCGATTTCGGCACGGGCCTTGGCACCGGCACGGAATGGCACCTGAATTATTCGTACCTGCACCGCAGCGGCGCGCCCGACTTCGGCGTGCCGCTGGCGCAGGGCGGCGACGGCATCCTGCGTCCGCTGACCGGCTACGGTGTGCCGGGCATCCGTTCGTCCACGTCCTATGTGCGCAACACCGACCGCGACACGACCGATGCGCATATCGTGTCGTCGAACTTCATGACCAAGCTCGACAATGGCATCACCATCAGCAACGACACGCGCTTCAGCTTCTACGAGCGCGATTTCTCGTCGACCAACCCCGGCTCGCTGACGTACGCCAATCTGCAATCGCTGCTGGCCGGGCGCAACGTGGCACTGCCGTATGGCGCCGGTGGCGGCACGACATACCTGCAGCGTGGCTGGGGCATCCAGAATGTGCTCAGCGCCAAGGGCGAGTTCATGACCGGCAGCTTCCGCCACAAGGCCATGGTGGGGCTCGATACGATCTATCAGCGCGACCACCGCGACCAGGGCACTTGGACCGGCCGCAACAACAACCAGACCGTGGTCAACCCGGTGTTCTACAACAGTCCCAACGCCAGCGTGTCGTACACCGGCACGCGCGACGCCAACGCCACCGACATCGGCGTGTTCCTGAACGACCGCGTCTGGCTGACCGAGCAGATCTCGTTGCTTGGCAGCCTGCGCTGGGACTACTTCCGCAGCGAATACGCCACCAGCGCATCGTCGCTGGGCGGCGCCGCCGATTCGAAGAAGCTGAGCCCGGCCATCAGCGCGATCTGGGAACCGACCAAAGACTACATGTTCTACACGTCGTTCTCGCGCACCTATCGCCCGGTCGGCACCGACATCGCCGTGGCCGTCGGCGGTGTGGCATCGGAAGTGCCGCAGAATGGCGTCAACGCCGAGCCGGAACGCGCCGATACGATCGAAGTGGGCGCCAAGCTCGATTTCCTGGACAAGCGACTGGGCCTGACCGGCGCGCTGTTCCAGACCAAGAAGACCAACGCCTACACCGTCGATCCGATTACGGGCGACATCACGAACGGCTTTTCCGATTCCGGCGAGGGCCGTCGCATCCGCGGGCTGGAACTGGGCCTGAGCGGCCGCATCGTCGGCGGCTGGACCGCGAACGTCGCCTATGCGTATGTCAGTGGCGAAGTCACATCGGCGAGCACTGCGTCGATCGTGGGCAACGCGGCGCCCGGCGTTTCGCGCCACAACGTCACGCTATGGACCGCGTATGACATTCCGCGCACGTTGCTGCCGGTGCCGGGCCAACTGACCATCGGCGGTGGTCTGCAATACGCCACCGGTTACTGGGCCGATTCGGCCAACACCGCGAAGATGCCGGACAACTTCTCGCTGGACGCGATGATCGCGTACAAGCAGGGCAAGTACCGCATCTCACTGAACGGCTACAACCTCACCAACCACCTGAACTACCAGTCGTCGTTCGGTGCCGTGCGTGCGGTGCCCACCTCGCGCAGGACTGTGCTGCTCAACGTCGGCATGACGTTCTGAGCCACACCTGACCGGTCCGGCCGGGCGGGGCGCCAGCCGAGGCGTTGGCGCGCTGCCCGCCCGGCCAGCCGCTACAATCGCGCACAACCCCCGCCCCAGCGCCGATCAGGCGCCTTCAGATCATCATGCTCGTCCAGATTCCCGATGTGCTGACCGCCGAAGAAATCCGCCATTGCAGGCAGTGCCTGGAGGCTTCGCCGTGGGTCGATGGCCGCGTGAGCGCGGGCGACCTTGCCGCCCAGACCAAGCGCAACCTGCAGATCCCGGTGGAAAGCGCTCAGGCGCGCGAGTTGGGCGAACTGGTGCTCACGGCGCTGGGTCGCAATCCCACCTATCATTCCGCCGCCCTGCCGCTCCGCGTGCTGCCGCCGATGTTCAATCGCTACGAAGAGGCGATGACGTTCGGCACTCATGTCGACAATGCGATCCGCACTGTGCCGGGAACCGGCGGCATGCGGATTCGCGCGGATGTGTCGAGCACGCTGTTCCTCTCCGATCCCGATGAGTACGAGGGCGGCGAGCTGGTGATCAACGATCTCTACGGATCGCATTCCGTAAAGCTGCCTGCGGGGCATCTGGTGGTGTATCCCGCATCGTCGCTGCATGCGGTGACACCGGTCACGCGCGGCGCGCGCTGGGCATCGTTCTTCTGGGCCCAGTCGATGGTCAAGGACGATGGGCAGCGCGCCATGCTTTACGAACTCGATCTCGCCATCATCGCGATCCGCAAGCAACTCGGCGACGATCAGGACGCCGTGCTGGCGCTCGTGAATCACTATCACAACCTGCTGCGCCGCTGGGCCGAACTGTGATGGATCGGCAGATTCCGCCCGACACCGTATCGCTGCAGGACTACGAGCGGCGCTTCCACGAGCGCGTGGACCCGGCCATTCGCGCCTACATCGCCGGCGCGGCCGCCGATGGCATCACCCAGCATGAAAACCGCGCCGCCTTCGACCGGATCAGGCTGATGCCGCGCGCGCTGGTGGACATGTCGGCGGCGTCCGCGCGCTGCACGCTGTTGGGCGAAACACTCGACTATCCGATCCTGTTGGCGCCCACCGCGTTCCACCGGCTCGTGCATCCCGATGGCGAACTTGCCACCGCGCAGGCGGCCGCGCTGACGCGCACCTGCATGACCGTCAGCACGCAGGCCAGCGTCACGCTTGAGGACATCGCGAGCGCCAGTGGGGCGCCGCTGTGGTTTCAGCTCTATTGTCAGCCGCGCCAGCAGGATACGTTCGACCTGCTGCAACGCGCCGAGCAGGCCGGCTACAAGGCGATTGTGGTGACCATCGATGCAGTGGTCAGCGGCGTGCGCAATATCGAGCAACGCGCGGGCTTTTGCCTGCCGGCCGGCGTGGGCGCCGTCAATCTCGATGCATATCCGCCCAACCGGCCGACGACGGCCACGCACGGCAGTCCGCTATTCCGCGGCATGCTGCAGCACGCGCCCACCTGGGCCGACATCGAGACGCTGTGCCGGCGCACGTCGTTGCCGGTGCTGGTCAAGGGGCTGCTGAATCCGCGCGATGTCGACCCCGCGCTGCGCGCTGGCGTGGCAGGCATCATCGTCTCCAACCACGGCGGCCGCACGCTGGACACCGTTCCCGCCACCATCGATTGCCTGCCCGCTGTTGCCGCGCAGGTGGCCGGCCGCGTGCCGGTGCTGCTCGACGGCGCGGTGCGACGCGGCACCGATATCGTCAAGGCGATCGCGCTGGGCGCCACGGCGGTGCTGGTGGGGCAGCCGGTGCTCCATGCGCTGGCGGTCGGTGGCATGCCTGGCATCGCGCACATGCTGACGTTACTGCAGACCGAACTGGAAATCGCCATGGCGCTGACCGGTTGCCCGACGCTGCGCGACATCGACGCTTCCGTGCTGGCCCCTGCACCCGCGCACCGATAAGCAGCGAGACACCGCTGGCGTGCGGCCAATCATGCTCCGCCATGGTTGTCCCGGGAAAAGACATTCAAGCGCGGCAGTGCCTGTCTCTCAATTCAGGGATTACACCGACGTCTTCGTGTCATCTCCGAAATACATCACGACATGATGTAAGTTGTAAGCTCGCTGCAAGCCGCATGAAAGGCCCTTGGAAGACATCGTTTGTAGATTCCGTCTGACCCGCCGTATGCGGGGGCTTTGAAGGAGACAGAACGATGTTCGATCGATATACCCGCAGCTGCCCGGCATCGACGCGCGCTACGCCGCGCCGAGAAGGGAGGGCCGGCGCATGAATCAGCCGCACGGCTTCAAGAAGGATTACTACGGCGGCGCGCTGATGGTACTGGTGGGACTGGCTGCCGTCATGGCGGGGCTGCAATATCACACCGGCACGCTCAGCCATATGGGCCCGGGATTCTTTCCCGTTGCCGTGGGCACGCTGCTCGCGCTGGTCGGCGTGCTGATCGCTGCCTCAGCACGCGGCGAGGCGAGCGACCCGGCGCAACCAACCGGCCATGGCCACAGCCATGCCGCGCCGGATCTGCGCGGCACCGTTTGCATCGTGCTGGGCACGCTGGCATTCCTGTTGCTGGGCAAGTACGGCGGGATGATTCCGGCAACCTTCGCCATCGTATTCATCTCGGCGCTTGGCGATCGCAACAACACCATCAAGCAGGCTGCTTGTCTGGCGATTGCCATGTGCGTGATCGCGGCAGTGGTGTTCTCGTGGGCGCTGCAATTGCAGTTGCCGCTGTTTACCTGGGGAGGCTGAACGCCATGGTTTCCAATGCCTTGCATGATCTCTGGTTCGGCTTCGGCGTCGCATTCCAGGGAAGCAACCTGATGTGGTCGTTTTTCGGGGTGCTGGTTGGCAACCTGATCGGCGTGCTGCCCGGCATGGGTGCGCTGTCGGCAATTTCGATCCTGCTGCCGCTGACATACGTGATGCACCCGGTGCCCGCCATCCTGATGCTGGCCGGCATTTTCTACGGGTCGCAATATGGCGGCGCGATTGGCGCCATCCTGCTGAATCTGCCCTCGCATCCGCCGCACGCGGTGACCTGTCTGGACGGATACCCGATGACGCGCGCCGGCAAGGGCGGTACGGCGCTGGGCATCACCATGATCTGCTCGTTCTTCGCGGCATCGGTGGGCATTCTGGTGATGATCTTCGCATCGCCGCTGCTGACCGCCATCGCATTCAAGTTCGGTCCCGCCGAGATCTTCTCGATCATGCTGCTGGGCTTGCTGGCAGGGTCGACGATGTCGCGCGGGTCGCCGCTCAAGGGCGTGGCCATGACGCTGTTCGGCCTGTTGTGCGGCGTGGTGGGCACCGACGTCAACACCGGCACTTTTCGCTTTGCGCTCGGCATTCCCGAGCTTAGCGACGGGCTGGAACTGGTGGCGATTGCAATGGGCCTGTTCGGCGTGGCCGACTTCATTCTCAATGTGAACCGCATGACAGCGGTCACCAGCAACGCCAAATTGCGCATCCGCGATATGCGACCCAGTTGGGCGGAACTGAAGGAGGCGTTCTGGCCGATGGTACGCGGCACGGGTGTGGGGACGCTGTTTGGCGCGATGCCGGGCACCGGTCCCACCATCACCACGTTCGTCGCCTACGCGCTGGAGCGCAAGATCTCGAAGACGCCCGAGAAATTCGGCACGGGCATGATCGCGGGCGTGGCCTCGCCGGAAGCATCGTCGCATTCCAAGACGCAGGTCGATTTCATCCCGACCATGAGCCTGGGCATTCCGGGCGATGCGGTGATGGCGCTGATCCTTGGCGCCCTGATGATCCAGGGCATCGCGCCGGGGCCACAACTGATCAGCGATCACCCGGACATCTTCTGGGGCCTGATCGCCAGCTTCTGGATCGGCAACGTGATCCTGATGATCCTGAACGTGCCGATGATCGGCGTGTGGGTGAAACTGCTGCAGGTGCCGTACCGCTACCTGTTCCCATCGGCGATGTTCTTTATCGCGGTGGGCGTGTTCAGCACGCAGAGCAGCCTGTTCCAGATCTGGGAGGTGCTGGCCTTTGGGCTGATCGGCGCGCTGCTGATGTACCTGGAGTTCTCGGTGGCGCCGATTCTGCTTGGCTTCGTGCTGGGACCAATGGTCGAGGAGAACTTCCGTCGCGCTTTGCTGCTGTCGCGTGGGGACATGATGGTGTTTATCGACCGCCCGATCAGCTGCACGTTCGTGGTGATTTCCGCGCTGCTGGTGACGGCCGTGACATGGTCCGCGTGGCGCTCGCGCAGCGCCAAGCAGAAGAAGCCCGCTTTCGTGGTGCCGGAGACGGAGCTGGCGGTCAACGAATAACCCCGTTCGGGCCGCGCCGGCCGTCGAGTCCTGTGCGAGGGATCGGCTGGAACGGCTGCAACGGCGGAAAGCGAGAAGGGACGGGGTCAGTTGGATGGCCCCGTCCCTTTGTCATTGGCGCGTGCGGCGGCTTTCACCGCGTGCAATCGGCCCCTGGCCGCATCTACATGCAGTTAGCGCGATAAGTCTCTTCCAACTGCTTGCGCGCATCGTCGCGCTCGATCTTTGGCACCGCGCGGCCCTGCGCATTGGTGGTCGCCTGTCCCGGCGACGCATAGCCGCGCCGCTTTGACGTGCCGCCGATTTCATCGAGCAGCGCCTCGCAGCGCGCGCGTTTGTCTTCCGCGGGATTGGCGGTGCCGGCCGAAGGTGGGCGGTACGGGCTGCCGCCTTCCTGGACGGCTTCCGAAATGGCTGCCGCCGCTCCCGGAGTCTGGGTGGACTGGGCATGCGCCGGCATGACAACGCTTGCCGCCAGCAAGCCAGCAAGGGCCAACCAGCGCTGAAGGTATTTCGCAACGTGTGTCATGCGTGCTCCGGGATTGGGTGGGGTCTCGCAAAGACTAGCTGCACGTACCGTGACTGGCAAGCCAAATATTGACGATGAAGCACCCACCGGATCGCGCTCCGCGATAGCCGGGACGGACGCCGGATCGCGGACCGGATGGTGTGCCGGATGTCAAATCAGATACCGAACTGCAGCCAGATCGCAGCCCATATCGCGGGCTGTAGATCCGCTCATCGTGGCCAGCTTTTGCCTTCCGCAACTTGTAGTTTTTACCGCCCCCGCTGCCATTGCTGTCAATTGCGCACAAAGCCGGCAGCGCTGCAGGCGCTGTGCGAAAATCCGGCCCATGCAGATCGGCGGAGCAGGCATGGATTCCATATCGACAAGGGCGGCGCCCAACGATTGCGCCAAAGAGCCCATTCACATCCCGGGCGGCATTCAGCCGTACGGATTTCTCGTGAGTGTCGACAGTGCGGGCGCCATCGTGCAGGCCAGCAAGAACGTTGCGCTGCTGGCCGGCACCAATATCGACGAAGTGATCGGTCGCCCGCTGGCCGATGTGATTGGCGCCGGTGCGCCGCTCGCGCTCGCCGCGCTGGGCCGTCTCGATGCGGAAGGCATCCCGCTGTATGCCGGCTCGATCGAGGATCCGCGCCGCACGCGCGACCCGTCGGTTGCGTGGTCGCCGCTGGCGATTGTGGTGCATCGCCATCAGGGCGTGGATATCGTCGAACTGGAGCAGGCCAGCGGCACCGCCGATGTGTTCGCGTCTATGTACCCGCTGGTGCGCTCCTTCAGCATCAGCCTCCAGCATGTCGACGATATCGAGGGCCTGGCCCGGCTGGCCGCAGAGGAAGTGCATCGCATCACCGGCTTCGGCCGCACCATGGTGTATTCGTTCGACGAGGACGGACACGGCCACGTCATTGCGGAATCGTTGGAACCAGGCTACGCGAGCTATCTCGGCCAGCGATTCCCGGCCTCGGACATCCCGCAACAGGCGCGCGCGCTCTATGTGCGCAATCGCATCCGCCTGATCGCCGACGCCGACTACGTGGCCGCGCCGCTGGTGCCTGCGCTGCACCCGGCCACCGGCAAGCCGACCGATCTCACCTATGCGTCGCTGCGCAGTATTTCGCCCGTGCATGTGAAGTACATGAAGAACATGGGCACGTGGGCGTCGATGTCGATGTCGATCGTGGTGCGCGGCAAGCTGTGGGGACTGATCTCGTGCCATCACGCCACCGCGCGGCTGCCGTCGTTCGAGGTGCGCGCCGCATGCGAACACATCGCGCAGTTGCTGTCGCTGCAGGTCGAGGCCAAGGAAGACCATGCCGAAGCCGACTATCGCCTGACGCTGCGCCGGCGCCAGGCGCAATTGCTGGCGGCCATGGCCAACACGGACGATTTTGTTGAATCGATCACCAGCGACGCCGAGGATCTGCTGGCGCTGGTCGATGCCACCGGCGCCGTGGCGGTGTTCGAAGGCCGCATCGTGCGCATGGGCGATGCGCCTCCCGACGATGTGATCGAAAAGCTGATCACGTGGCTTGATTCGCGCCAGGACGATGTCTTGGCCACCGACCAGCTCGAGGTAGACTGGCCCGAAGCGCACGCGTGCGGCGTGGGTCCGGAAGCGGCAGGCGCGCTGGTGCTGTCGCTGTCGCGTCTGTTCCGCAACTACGTGATCTGGTTCCGCGCCGAAGTGGTTCGCACCATCCACTGGGCCGGCGATCCGCGCGAAAAGCTGTCGTCGCTTTCCAGCTCGCTGTCCCCGCGCGAGAGTTTCGAGGTGTGGACCCAGACCGTGCGCGGCCGCTCGACGGCGTGGCGCCCGGCCGAACTCGAGATCGCCGCCGAATTCCGCGGTGCGCTGCTGGGCATCGTGCTGCGCCGCGCCGAGGAACTGGCGCAACTGGCGCTGGAGCTGGGGCGCGCCAATCGCGAACTCGAAGGTTTCTCGTACTCGATTTCGCATGATCTGCGCGCGCCGCTGCGCCATATCGTCGGCTTTGCCGATCTGCTGCGCGAGATGGACCACACCCGACTGTCGGACCGCGGCCGCCATTTTGTCGAACGGATCATTGCGCAGGCGCGCTTCGGCGGCAAGCTGGTCGATGACCTGCTGGCGTTCTCGCAGATGGGGCGCGCGGCGTTGCGCCCGCAGCGCATCGATATGCGCGCGCTGGCCGAACGCCTGATGTCCGAGGAATCGAAGGATATCGGCGAGCGGCGGCTCCAATACGAGATTGGCGCGCTTGGCACCGTCACTGCCGATCCGGTGCTGATGGACGTGGTGATGCGAAACCTGATCGCGAACGCTGTAAAATTCACCGGCACGCGCGGCCTGGATGCCGATGCGCCGCCGGGACGGATCGAAGTGGGCAGGGTGCAAGGCGAAAACGAATGGGCCGGACACGACCTGTTTTTCGTGCGTGACAATGGCGTTGGTTTTGATATGCGCTATGCCGACAAGCTATTTGGCGTGTTTCAGCGCCTGCATCGCGCCGAGGAATTTCCCGGCACCGGCATTGGGCTGGCCAACGTGCGGCGCATCATCGAGCGTCATGGCGGCAAGACCTGGGCGCAAGCCGAAGTCAATCGCGGCGCGACGATCTGGTTCGCGCTGCCGCACGAGTTTGTGCAGGACGGCGTAGGCGGCACCAGCGAGACGGCCGCGCAAGCCGCCGCGCGACTTGCCGCGGTGTCGTCCGGGCAGCCGTATCGCCCGGTGTTTAAAGATTTGAAGAATGTGGAGAACGAGCGTGCTGAGGCCGATCCTTCTGGTGGAAGACAACCCTGACGATATTGAGCTGACGCTGATCGCGCTGGAAAAAAGCCGGCTGGCCAACCCGGTGGTGTCCGTGCGCGATGGCGCCGAGGCGCTGGAATTCCTGCGCCGCGAAGGCCCCTACGCGGATCGCCCCGAAGAGAACCCTGCCGTCATCCTGCTGGACAAGAAACTGCCGAAGGTGGACGGCCACGAGGTGCTGCGCGCGGTGCGCAGCGACGAGCTGCTGCGCCGTATTCCGGTGGTGATGCTCACGTCGTCGCGAGAAGAGCGCGATCTGTTGCGCAGCTACGATCTCGGCGTCAATGCGTACGTGGTGAAGCCTGTGGAGTTCGACGACTTCATGGCCGCCATCAATGATCTCGGCGTGTTCTGGGCCGTGCTGAACGAACCGCCGCCCTACACGCGCTGAGACACGCTGAATTGCGCTGAATCGCGCAAGCCCGCCGCTTCCGCTCAATCGCGCTGAACGCGCGCGGAATCGTCCCGCACCCCGAAGCGAGCGGCGCCTGCCTGCAGGTTTTCATCGACGGCCGCCGCGCCAATCAGCGGCACCCGCACGCGGAACGTGGCGCCCTTGCCCAGCCCTTCGCTGTGCGCCGTGACCGTGCCGTTGTGCATCTGCACGAGGTTCTTCACCATCCAGAGCCCTAGCCCCAGCCCCGGCGCGCGATTGGCGCGATCGTGATGCGCCTGCTCGAAGCGCTCGAAAATCCGCTCCAATGCTTCAGGCGCAATCCCCACGCCCGTATCGCGCACCGATAGCTCGGCGTGGTCGCCGCTGGGCGTCACCGCTACTTCCACGCAGCCGCGCTCGGCGAATTTCAGCGCATTGGTCAGCAGGTTCAGCACCACCTGCTTGAGCCGGTTTTCATCGGCCATCACCATGCACGGCACCGGCTCGGCCACGATCAGCGTGACCTGTCGCGCCTGTGCATCCAGGCGCAGGTCTTCGGCAACGGTGGCCGCCAGCAACGCCATGTCGAGCGGGCGAAGCTCGACCGACAGCTTGCCGGTGGCGATCGCGCCGCTGTCGAGCAGGTCGTCGACCATGCGCGCCAGTTGCCGCGTATTGCGCTCGATGACCTGTGCGGCGCGCGTGGCATGCGTCGGGTCGCCGGCGCGTTCCAGCAGCGTGGTCCACCAGAGAATGGCATGCAGTGGCGAGCGCAATTCGTGGCTGACTGCCGCGACGAAGTGGTCCATGGCGCGTGCGCCGCGCTCGCTCACTTCGCGCGCGCGCTGTTCTTCTTCGGCGATCGCCTGATAGCGCAGCTCCGATGCCTTGCGCGCGGTGATGTCGATGGTGAAGCCGATCATCGACTGGGCAGTGCCGTCGCCCAGATAGCGTGCCGCGCCGCGCGACATCAGCCAGTGCAGGCTGCCGTCGCCCCACATCACACGGTATTCGACTTCAAAGTGCGTACGCGTTTCGATGGCCCTGTCCATGGCGGCGCGCACGTCGCGGCGGTCGTCGGGGTGCATCAGCACGTTGAATACGCGCGCTTCGTCGACCGAGTCTTGCGGGCCCAGGCCCAGGTTGGCCTTGCACTGGTCGGTGCACGACAGGTGCCCGGTGGCGATGTCGAGCTCCCACGCGCCCACCTTGGCAAACGACAGCAGCTCTTCCAGCCGCTCGCGATGCGTTTGCAGCGCCGCGTTGGCTTCGTCGACCAGCAGCTTGCGCAGGCGGGCCTGCGAACGCAGCTTGGCGTGTTCGCGCCGGCTCTGCTCGGTTTGCACGATCTGGTGGGTGACATCGGTGACGTGCAGCAGCACCACCGAGCCCTCCTCGTGATCGAAGCCGCTCAGGCGCGTGGCCTTGACCTGCCAATAGCGTTCGCCCTCGCCGTTGCCGGTGGGGTGGCCGTCGTAGCGGATCAGCGGCGACAGGCGCGATTCGCCGTCCTGCAGATCGCCGAGCGTGGCCATCAGCCATTCGCGCCGCGCCGCCGTCTGCGCGGCCGACAGCGACGGGTTGATGTCGAACACAGACCTGCCCAGCACGTCGTCGAGCGTGCGGCCCGCCATGGCCAGATAGCGCGCGTTGGCCTGGACCACTTCGTGGCGGCCGTTGAGCACCAGGTAGGACTCGGGCAGCGCATCGAACAGTGCCGCGGTGTCTACCTGTGTGGCGCGCGGCGGCTGGCGGTCGGCGTCTGACATGATGGACTCGTGCGCGATCACTGGCTGGCGACGGTGGCCGTATCGGCCGGGATGCGCGCAATCAGGTCGTCGAAGGCACGGCGCGCACCTTCACACGCGAGCGCGATGTCCGTGGATGTCGTGACGCCGGCGCGCAGCGCTTGTAAAAATTGCTGCCAGCGCGGGCCGGGCGACTGCCCCGCGCCGAGATATTGCAACGGGTGCGGCGCAAGCCGTTGCGCCAGTTGCCGATACAGGACGGTGCCGCCGAGCTGCGAGCCTTCGATGACATAGCAGAGCCCCCAGCGGAATGCCGCATCGCCAGGCAGGCTGTCGATATCGATATCGGGCACGGCGGTGGCGCCGGCCGGAATGGACGGATGCGTCAGGTCGCGCTCGATCAGCGGCGTGCGCGTGACGACCGGCAGCCGCGTGGCGTCCTGCGGACCATCGTCGAAGCGCACCAGCCAGTTTTCCAGCGGCGCCAGCCATGCACGCAGGATCAGCAGGTGATCGCGGTAGTCGGCATGCGTGGGAACCTCGCGCGCGAGCGGCATCGCCCGGTCAAGTATGGCGTGGCGTTCGGCGGTTGCGGCCCGCAGGGATGCGAGCACGTCGGATGGGGGCGTCGAGTGTTCAGTCACAGTGGTGATGATCGCGCAAACCGTGCCAGGCAACCGTGGCGATGGACGGCGGCGCTACCGGGGCGGCGTCAGGACAACATGGTACAGGAAGTCGGCCTCCGCAATGACGGGCCGAACCTCCAGTCTAGCGCCGCAAAAACCGTTTGCGCATAACCAGCGTTGAAATGCGTCTTTGGGATTTGCGCGCGGCGTCCGTAGACTCGGCCGCATCGTTTGAACGCCATGCGCCATGACCAAACTTTCCGACCTTTCCATCCGCCGGATTGCCAGCGATGCCGAGGCGCTCGACGCGGCGCGCGAGCTGGCGGCGATATTTGCCGATGGCGCGTCGCGCCGCGACCGCGAACGCATTCTGCCGTGGGCTGAACTGGATCGCTGGTCGGCCAGCGGCCTTGGTGCGATCACCGTCCCGCGCGCGTACGGCGGCGCGGACGTGTCGTATGCGACGTTGGCCGAGGTCTTTGCGATCCTGAGTGCCGCCGACGCGGCGCTGGGCCAGATTCCGCAGAATCATTTCGGCCTGCTCGGCGTGCTGCGCGAAATCGGCACCGACGCGCAGAAGCAGCGCTATTACGGCGAAGTGCTCGCCGGTCGCCGGCTTGGCAATGCCGGCCCGCCGCGCCGCTCGGCCGCCAGCGGCACCGTACTGCAATCGGATACGCGCCTGCGTCGCACGCCGGACGGCCTGCGTCTCACCGGCACGCGCTTCTACTCCACGGGCGCGTTGTTCGCGCATCGCGTGCCGGTGCGCGCGCTCGATGACGACGATCGCGCGGTGCAGGTCTGGGTGCCGCGCGATGCGCCCGGCCTGACGGTGATCGACGATTGGTCGTCGTTCGGGCAGCGCACCACGGCCAGCGGCACGGTGACATTCGACGCCGTGGCGGTGTCCGAGGAAGACGTGCTGCCGATCTGGCAACTGGCCGACCGGCCGGGGCTGTTCGGCCCCACTTCGCAGTTGATCCAGGCAGCCATCGACCAGGGCATCGCGCAGGCTGCGTTCGACGACGCGCTGGCCTTCGTGCGCCAGTACGCGCGTCCGTGGATCGACGCCGGCGTGGCGCACGCCAGCGACGATCCCTACCTGATCGGCGACGTGGGACGGCTGGCCATCGATCTGCATGCCGCGCATGCGGTGCTGCTGGAAGCTGGCCACACGCTGGACGAGATCGCCGCCGCGCCGGTGACGGCACGCGACAGTGCGCGCGCGTCGCTGGCCGTGGCCGAAGCCAAGGTACTGACCACAGAAGTGGCACTGGCCGCCAGCGAAAAGCTGTTCGAACTGGCCGGATCGTCGGCCACGCGCGCGCGCCACAACCTCGATCGCCACTGGCGCAACGCGCGCACCCATACGCTGCACGATCCGGTCCGCTGGAAGCTGCATCTGATCGGCAATTTCCACCTGAACGACGTACTGCCGGCACGGCATTCCTGGAACTGACATGACGCTGCTCTACACTCCCGCGCCGGCCGAAGCGGATCCGGCTCGCCGCCCCGCGCCCGCCGCGGCGCCGCATCTAGTGCCGCATCGCATCGCCGACGACGCCGAGGCGATCGCCGTGGCCACGCAACTGGCCGCACGGTTTGCGCCGGAAGCGGCGCTGCGCGATCGGGAGCGCCGCCTGCCGTGGGCCGAACTGGAAGCGTTCAGCGCCAGCGGCCTGTGGGGCATCACGGTTCCGCGGGAATTTGGCGGCGCCGGTGTGTCGGCCGGCACGCTGGCCGAAGTGATCGCGCTGGTCGCTGCGGCGGACGGGTCGCTCGGGCAGATTCCGCAAAACCACTTCTACGCGCTGGAAGTGTTGCGCGTGGGCGGCACGCCGGCGCAACAGCGGTTCTTCTACGAACGCGCGCTGGCCGGCGAACGCTTTGGCAATGCGCTGGCCGAAATCGGCCACAAGGACTTCAAGCGCCGCACCCGTATCGATCCGGACGGCGACGGCTATCGCGTCGACGGCAAGAAGTTCTACTGCACCGGCGCGCTGTACGCGCACTGGATTCCCACGCTGGTGGTGGCGCGGCAAGGCGACCGCGATGTGACGCAGATTGCGTTCGTGCCGCGCACCGCGGCGGGCGTGTCGATCGAGGACGATTGGGATGGCTTCGGTCAACGCGTCACCGGCAGCGGGTCCGTGACGTTCGATCAGGTGCGGGTCGAGCGCGACTGGGTGGTGCCGTTCCAGGCATCGTTCGAAGCGCCCACCACCATCGGTCCTTTTGCGCAGATCCTGCATGCGGCCATCGATCTGGGCATCGGCCGTGGCGCGTTTGCCGCCGCGCTGCCGTTCGTGCGCGACCACGCGCGCCCGTGGATCGACGCCCGGGTGGCGCGCGCCACGGACGATCCGCTGACCATCCACCAGGTGGGCGAGGTGGCGGTGCGGCTGCGCGCGGCCGAAGCGCTGGTGCGCCGGGCCGGGCGATTCGTCGATGCCGCACAGCGCGCAGCGGACGAGCAATCCGTGGCCGCCGCGTCGGTCGCCGTCGCGGAGGCGCGCGCGCTGACCACCACCGCGTCGCTGCTGGCGGGCAGCAAGCTGTTCGAATTGGGCGGCACTGCATCGACGCTGGACGGCCTGGGGCTGGACCGCTTCTGGCGCAACGCGCGCACGCACACGCTGCACGATCCGGTGCGCTGGAAGTATCACGCCGTGGGCAACTATTACCTCAACGACAAGCTGCCGCCGCGGCACGGAGCGCTGTGATGGCTGGCAAGCAAATCCTGCTCAACGCGTTCAACATGAATTGCGTGGGCCATATCAATCACGGGCTGTGGACGCATCCGCGCGACCGCTCCGACACCTATCACTCGCTCGACTACTGGATCGATCAGGCGCGCACGCTGGAGCGCGGATTGTTCGACGGCCTGTTCATTGCCGATATCGTCGGGACCTACGATGTCTATGGCGGCAACGTCGATACGACGCTGCGCGAATCGATCCAGTTGCCGGTCAACGACCCGGTGCTGCTGGTGCCCGCAATGGCGGCGGCGACGCGGCATCTGGGATTTGGCGTAACCGTCAATCTCAGCTACGAGCAGCCGTATCTGCTGGCAAGGCGCTTTTCCACGCTCGATCACCTGACGCGCGGACGCGTGGGGTGGAATATCGTGACGGGCTACCTGGACAGCGCGGCGCGCGCGATGGGGCTGGAAGGACAACTGGCGCACGATGCGCGCTACGACCGCGCCGATGAATTCATGGACGTGCTGTACCAGCTATGGGAAGGCAGTTGGGCCGACGACGCCGTGCGGCGCGACAAGGCGGCGCGCGTGTTTGCTGACCCGCGCCGCGTGCGCATGGTGCGCCACCATGGCGAGCACTACCGCGTGGAAGGCTATCACTTGTCGGAGCCGTCGCCGCAGCGCACTCCGGTGCTGTTCCAGGCTGGCAGTTCCGGGCGGGGCCAGCAGTTTGCCGCGCGCCATGCCGAATGCGTGTTCATCTCGCCGCCCAGCAAGGAAGCGGCGCGCCAGACGGTGCGCGCGCTGCGCGAGCAATTGGTGGCAGCCGGCCGCGATCCCGGCGATATCAAGGTGTTTGCGGGCGCAGCCGTGGTGACGGGCGCAACCGAGGCCGAGGCGCGCGCGCTGCATGCCGAATATCGCGACCATGCCAGCCGCGAGGCGGGACTGGCGCATTTCGCGGCCAGCACCGGCGTGGATTTTGCAAAGTACGGGCTCGACGAGCCGGTGGATTACGGCGGCGGCAATGCGATCGAATCAGCCACGCGCACCGCCGCGCAGCACGGCTGGACGCGCCGCAAGTTGCTGGACCTGTTCGAACTGGGCGGACGCTACCCGGCCATCGTCGGCGATCCGTCACAGGTGGCCGATGCGCTGGTATCGTGGATCGATGAAACCGGCATCGACGGCTTCAACCTGAGCCGCACCGTGGTGCCGGAAAGCTATGAGCACTTTGTCGATCTGGTGGTGCCGGAGCTGCAGAATCGCGGGCGCTACAAGACCGCCTATGCACCGGGCACGTTGCGGCGCAAGCTGTTTGCCGAAGCCGACCGGCTGCCCCCCCGGCATGCCGCCGCGGCGTTCCGCTGGCAGTAGGGCTGCCGGCCCGGCGCCCACCCGGGAATACGCTGGTTAGCGTAAACACCGACGTATTTTCGCCGTCATACCCTCCGCGCGTAGGGCTCAATCCGGGCCCGCCTTGCCGTTAGCCTCGCATAACCACACAGAGCACGGCGCCTTGCCGCCAAATTCGTGCCCGGCCAGTGCATTGGCCGTCGCACGAAGTGCCGATACCGAGGAACGGGATCCGTCAGCGATACACGTGCGCCACGACCGCCGTCATGGCGCGTTCGCCATTGGCCTGCCGTCCGGCCTATTCGGGAAAGAGAGGGGTTAACCGTGAAATTCCGTGATCTATCGATCAAGACCAGGCTCCTCGCGGGGTTTGGCACGCTGGCGCTCGTGGTGTTGGTGGTGTCGGGGCTTTCCTTGCGGGCGTTGAGCCGCTCTACCGAAGGCTTCAGCGCCTATATCAACGGGCTGAACGCACGCGCGCAGATGGCTTCGCAAATGCTTGCGGCGGTGGATCGCCGCGCCATTGCCGCGCGCAATCTGGTGCTGGTGACCACCCAGGCCGATCTCGATCTCGAAAAGGCGGACGTGTTCAAGGCGCATGCCGAAGTGGGCGAGCGCCTGGGCAAGCTCAAACAGATGGTGATGGCCGAAGGCGTCAGCGAAGGCGCGCGCAAGCTTGTGGCGGAAATCGACCGGATCGAAGGCCGCTACGGCCCGGTGGCCACCGATATCGTGGCGCTGGCGCTGGACAAGAAGAACGATGCCGCGATTGCCAAGATGAACGCCGAGTGCAGGCCGTTGCTGGCCGCGCTGGTCAAGGCGACGCAGGACTACGCCAGCTTCACGCGCGAGCGCCAGGACGAGATGATCCGCCAACTGAACGACGACTATGCGCGCCAGCGCCTGTTCCTGATCGTGGTGGCGGCGGCGGCCGTGGCGTTCGGCATCGTCGGCGGGCTGTTGTTGACGCGCGCGATCACGCGGCCGATCCAGCGCGCGGTGGAAGTGGCGCACACCGTGGCGCGCGGCGAACTGGGCACGCATATCGCCGTCGATTCGCGTGACGAGACGGGGCGCCTGCTTGGCGCGCTGCGCGACATGAACGACAAGCTGACCGAAACCGTGTCCAGCGTGCGAGAAAGCAGCGCCAGCATCGCGCTGGCGACGGGCGAGATTGCCAGCGGCAACATGGACCTGTCGAGCCGTACCGAGCAGCAGGCCGCATCGCTGGAAGAAACCGCCGCGAGCATCGAGCAGTTGACGGCCACCGTGCGTCACAACACCGAGAACGCGCGCGAGGCCAGCCAACTGGCGCGAGACGCCGCCGACGTGGCGCAGATGGGCAGCACCACGGTGGGCCGCGTGGTCCATACGATGGAAGGCATCAGCGCCAGTTCCGCCAAGATTGCGGACATCACGGGCATGATCGAAAGCATCGCCTTCCAGACCAACATCCTGGCGCTCAATGCCGCGGTGGAAGCCGCGCGCGCGGGCGAGCAGGGGCGCGGCTTCGCGGTGGTGGCCAGCGAGGTGCGCAGCCTGGCCCAGCGCTCGTCGCACGCGGCCAAGGAAATCAAGGACCTGATCGAGGCGTCGGTGTCGCAGGTGCAGGCCGGCTCCACGCTGGCCGGCGAGGCGGGCCAGACCATGAGCGAGGTGACGCAGGCGGTGGCGCGCGTGACGCGCATCGTCGAGGAAATCGCCGCCGCGTCGGGCGAGCAGAACCGCGGCATCGAGCAGGTGAATCAGGCCATCGTTCAGATCGATCAGGTGACGCAGCAGAACGCATCGCTGGTGCACGAAGCGGCCATGGCGTCGAAATCGCTGGAGGAACAGGGCCGCCTGCTGACCGAGGCCGTGGCGTTCTTCAAGCTCCCCGCCACGGGTGGCCTGGTGCGCCCCGCAACGTCCGCTCAGCGGCTTGCTGTGGCGGGCGGCATCGCGTTTTCGTAGGCGGCGTCGGTCAGCGTGCGCAAGAACGCGACGATATCGTCGATCTCGCCCTCGGTGAGTGCGGCCGGCATGCCCGGCCGGCGATTCATGGGGGGCGAGTTCACGTTGATGTTGTCGCGATAGGCGGCGGGCACATCGTCAAACGTGGCCGCGCCGCCGTACCACTTGCGCGGATCGGTCGAGCGCGTGTTGTAGAACGCCACGGCGTCGCGCAGCGTGGTGAACACGCCGTTGTGCATGAAGCGCTGGCGCACGGCCACGTTGCGCAAGCCCGGCGTGCGCAGGTATCCGCACCATTGGTCGGGCTCGGGCCAGCGCAGCGTGCGCGCGGTCTGGCACAGGCCGTTGTCGAAATGCCGTGGATCGCGATTGGCGGGCAGCGCGCGATTGCGCGGCACGGCGATGGCGTCGTAGCCGAAGTCCGTGAACAACGATCGTTCCGGACGTCGCGCGGTGTCGGACAGCGCGTGGCAACTCATGCAGTTGCCCTTGTCGGGATTCTTGAACAGCGCCAGCCCGCGCATTTCCTGCGCAGACAGCGGCGTGCGGTGGCGCAGGTAGGCGTCGAAGCGCGATGTGAACGGCGCCATCTCGTCGCTTTGCATGTAGGCCTCTAGCGCCGTGCCGAGCGCGCGCAGCATTGCCTCGGGGTCGTCGCGCACCGCGCCGCCGAAGCGGGCCGCCAGCGCCGGGGCAAGGTCCGTCGCGTTGATATTGCGCAGCAGCCGCGCTGGCGTGCCGTTGTTCATTTCGTTGGGATCGAGCAGCGGCCCGCGCACCTGTTCGGCCAGCGTGTCGGCGCGGCCATCGGCGAACAGGCCGCCGAACGGCGCCGCCGCTGGAGCATCGTCATCCTGGTAGAAATGGCGGCGCGGCACGTAGCGCACGTAAAGCAGCGAGGGCGGATTGCGCAGGCTGAAGTGCCCCGGGCGGCTGCCCTGCGTCACGCCGGGGCTGCCGGCCGGCAGCGTGGCGGAAAACGCGCGCGCCGGATCATGGCAGCTTGCGCACGACTGCCCGCGCGGCATCGACAGTCGGGTGTCAAAGAAGATGCGCCGGCCCAGCGCCGCCAGCGCGGGATCGGGACGGAACACGGCGCTGGTGGCGTCGATCTTCGCGGCCACCTGGGGCGTGCCGGCGCCGATGGTGCGCACCACCACCGCGGGCGGCGCGCCGGGCAGCAGCGTGGTTTCTGCCGCAGTGGCCGGCGCGGCCGGCAACGATGCCGCGGCCAGCGCCGCCATGACGACGAGGCGAACGTGGCCCACGGCGCTCAAGGTGCTCAAGGTGCTCAAGGTGCTCAAGGCGCGATGAATCCCGTCTTGTCGCACGCCAGCGTGTTGCCGGTCTGGTCGCAGGTTGCCATCAGCTTGCCGGCCTTCGAGTAGGCCTTGAACTGCCAGCCCGTGGACGGCGCGGCGCGACGGTCCATCACCAGGAAGCCAAAGCTTGCGTGATGCGTGATCCTGTCGATCGTGGTGCCCGGCGCGGGCACGCTGCCGCCGGGAAGCGGATCGGGTAGCGCCACGTCGAGATTGTCGCCGCCATTGCCGGAAACGATGGTCGCCGGATGCGCCGATGCGAAATTGATCGCCTGGAAATCGTGCACGTGGCCGTGCAGTGCCACCTGCACGCCGGGCGGATAGTACGCCTGCGCGTTCAGGTTCGACATCACCGATTGCAGCGCCAGGTTGCCCGGTGCGGGATTGGCGCCGGCCACCGGTGCGAAGCCCAGGATCGGATGATGGTTCGTGAAGATCGTGGTGGTCATGCCCGGCTTTGCAGCCAGCGTTGCCACGGTCTGGAACTGCTTCTGGTAGGCGATGAACTGCGGATCGTTGGTCGCCAGTGCAGTCTTGCCGGCCTTTGCCGAATCGAACACGATCACCTGCGAGCCGCCGCCCAGCGATACCGCGTACGGGTCGGCGTAATTGCCGGTGGCATCGTTGGCGGGGTCGTCGCACGACCGCGTGGCGTCGTACGGGCGGGTATCGAGAAAACGCGCCCAGCCCTGGCCGGCGCGCGCGCATTCCTCGTGGTTGCCGCGCACCACCACCCACGGCGCCTTGGCCAGCAGCGGTGCGGCGGGCTTGAACAGGTCGGCCTGCCAGGTATCCCAGCCATAGCCCCACGGGCTGCCCTGGCAGCCGGCGATGTCGGGCGGGCAGGCATTCTCGCGGTAGTGGTAGTCGCCGATATGCAGCACCAGATCGGGATTGAAGCCGGCCGCCGTGGCCGCCAGCGACGCCAGCGGCCATGCCTCGGTGTCGCTGCAGGCCTGCCATGCGTTGTCGGCCTTCTTCAGCCGGCAGCCGGTATCGGCCAGCACCACGATGCGCTGCGGCGTCGCCTTGGGCAGCGGCAGCGCCTGCGTGCCGATTGCCGCGCTGGTTGCGGTGGCGGGCAGCGTGGCTTCGCAAACGGAAACCGGGAATTCGGAAGGCTTGGAATCGGCCGGCGCGCTGGCCGTGGTGCGCAGCGGCGCCGTGGCTGGCGCCACGCGCAGCGTCATGCGCGACGCCGTGCCGTTGACCGTCAGCAGCGGACACGCGCCGTTGGCGCCGGCATCGGCGGACGGCACGTAGCGCGTGATCGCGCGCGCGATGGCCTGGTTGCCATCGCCGATCTCAACCCAGGCGGCCTGGATGTTGGCGATGTCCGTGGCGGCGTCAGCCGGAGTGGTCACCGGAGGCGTTGCGGGCGCATTGCCGGTGCCGTTGTTGTCATCGCTGCCGCAGCCGTGCAAGGCCGCCACGGCGGCAAGCGCCGCCATCCCGGCCGTCCAGCCGAGGGTCTTTTTTGTGCGCATTGTGGTTTCTCCCCTGTTTGGGGGAGACACCCTACCTGCTGCGCATGTAAGAAATATGACGCCCAGGCTTCACTCGGCGCGCGCCTTGCGTTGTGCGCGCGCAGCCTCGGCCGCCGCGGCGCGCAATTCAGGCGGAAAGCCGCGGATGCCGGCGTGAAAGAAGCCGCGTTCGCTCGCGCGCAATGTGCCGATCTGTACCGCAAGCCGCTCCATCGCCGCATAGGCCTGCACCGATGCGCCCTGTTCGTGCGTGAGATACCACGCGGTCTCCAGCAGCAGGTTGGCCAGTTGCAGCGCGTTGAAGCGCACGCGCCCGGTATCGTGCTCGTCGAGCGCGAAGCCCGCCACCGACGACCAGCGCGTAAATCCCTTGGCCGGCGCGAAGGGCGCATGGAATGGGCGCAGCGCATCGATCGCCGCGCCAACCGTCAGCGGCTGTTGCGCGCGGAATGCGCCGAGCGATGCCGCCGCGGCAGCCACATCGATAACGCCGCGCGCCACGCGCAGCAGGAAGATCGTGTTCCATGCCGATCCACCGCCCACGCCGAAGCGGTCGCAAATCCATTCGGACAGCCCCAGCCAGCGCATCGACTGGCGCTGCACATCGCCTGCGGCCATCGTGCGCGCCTCGTCGACCAATCCGTGTTGCCAGAACAGCCATAGCGACCAGCCGATATTCGCCGCCGCATGCTGCACCGCATCGACCGAATCGGCTTCGTAAGCAGCCTGCAGCGCGCCCGAAAACGCATCGAGCGCGTGTCGTGCGGCATGCCGGCGCTGTGCCGGGCCTGGCGCATCGGCGCCGTCCGGGCGCAGCGCCACGCTCTTGTTGATCAGCGCATCGAGGTTGAGCGATTCAAAGCGGATGCGCGGGTTGTAGCGCACCACTGGGCGCAGTTCCGCATCGCCGGCCAGCCGCGCCAGTTCGCGTCGCGCGGCATCGAGATCGCTGCGCGCGTAGTGTTCCCACGCGCGCACCACATGCGCCATCGCGGCGAACGTCGGCAGCGCCGCATTGACGCCGCCCGCCACCACGATGCGTTCGAAACGGCGCAACGCGGCGCGGCTCTTGTCCAGGCGGTCGCTGCGGCGCCACGCCAGGCTTTCCTTGAGGAGCGACAGCGCCTGCTGGAAGTCGTCGGCTGCCGAGCGCTGCGCCGCGCGAAACGATTCGGCCACGCTGCTGTCGAGTGCGCCGGCAAAGCCGTCCTGCGCGCCGCGCATCGCCTGCGTCAGATGGCGCCAGAAGGCCATGTCGCGCATCACATAATGCAGGCCGTCCTGCGCCGGCGCGGATGCCGATGCGGAAGACGCCGATGTCGAACCCGGCGCGCCAGTGGCGATCGCGTCGGCGTCGCGCGCGTTCGATTGGCCCAGCCAGCGCGCCACGCCCGCCGCGCCCAGCGGCTTGCCGTGCGCGGTGAAACGCAGGCGCCGCGCGGCGGCCGCCGGCATCCAGAACGGCCCGCGGCTGCGGCCCGTGGCGCGCAGCCCCGAAAGGCCGATCGCCTTGTCGGGACCCCATCCCACTGGAATCTGCCAGCGCGCGAAGTCCGCGAATGCGCGCGACACGATCATGCGCACGTCGGCGGCGTCGGCAAAGCGCGCGCGTAGTGCGGCGGCGGTCAGGTCTTCGCGATCGCGCGCTACGGCCAGCCAGATACGCGCCAGCAACCAGACCGATTGATAGCGCGCCGGTTGCCCTGCCACGCGATGCGGCGCGGCCAGTTCGATGAGGATGGTGGAGGCGGACATGGACGAGATGTTACGCGTGTTACGGCCGTGGCGGTTGGCGTGTGTCGCGCCATTGCCTATGCTGCGCACCACGATCCGGGCCTGGATTGCCATCCGTCAGCATGACGACAACCTCCTCACTACAAGCGTGTTGATATGCCAAACAGTATTGCCCGTTCATTCCTGCGCGCCGCGTTGCTCGGCAGCGCGATTGCCGCCGCGGCTTCGGCCGCATATGCCGCCGACGTCCCGCTCGACGCCAAGCCATTGTTCGATGCCGCCGGGGTCGACGGCACGATGGTGGTGTACGACGTGCGCCGGCAGCGCACCCTGACCTACAACCCGAAGCGCGCCGCGATCGCCTATTCGCCGGCGTCGACGTTCAAGATCTTCAATGCGCTGATCGGCCTGGAAACCGGCGCGGTGGCTGACGTCGACAACGACAAGCTGCCGTGGGACGGCAAGGTCTGGATGCACCACGGCAAGCCGATCCTTCCGGCGGTGTGCAATGGCGACGTGTCGCTGCGCGTGGCGCTGAAGAACTCGTGCGTGCCCGCCTACCAGGCGTTGGCGCGGCGCGTGGGCACGGCGCAATACCGCAAGTACCTGAGCGCCGCTCACTTCGGCAATGCCGATGTCGAAGGCCCGGTAGACCGCTTCTGGCTCAACGGTCATCTGCGTATCTCCACATACCAGCAGGTCGATTTCCTGCGCGACGCGGCCGCGCACCAGGTGCCGCTGATCTCGGCGCACAGCTTCGCGGCGCTCGACGACATCCTCACCATCGAGAAGACCGCCGACTACACCCTGCGCGCGAAAACCGGCTGGTCCACGGCGGACAAGATGGACGTGGGCTGGTGGGTGGGCTGGGTGACGCATGGCGATGACACCTATGTATTTGCGATGAACCTCGACATGCCTCAGCCGGAAGTCGGCGCCAAGCGCCAGGAAATTGCGCGCGCCGTGCTCAAGCAGGTGGGCGCGCTGCCCTGAGGCTGGGGCCCTGGCGAGCGCGCCGTGCGCCAGCCCGGATCGGCTGGCCGCCTAGTTGGGCGCCAGTTGATCGAGCACCGATGCGGCGGTCTGCAAGCCGGCGTCGATCATGTGCTGCATGTAGACGCCCATCTGCGGCATGATCAGCAGCATCAACAGCATGCCGCCCAGCAGCGTCACGGGGAAACCCACTGCAAAGATCGACAACTGCGGCGATGCGCGATTCAGGATGCCCATCGACAGGTTCAGCGTGAGCAGCACGGCGATCATCGGCAGCGCCAGCAGCGTGCCCGCCGCGAACACCGTCGATCCGGCGCGCGCCACCATGCCCCAGCCATGGCCGGACAACGGCACGCCGGCGATGGGCACGCCCTGGAAGCTGTCGATGAGCGCGGCCAGCATCATCAGATGACCGTCAAGCGCCAGAAACAGCAGCATCGACACGATATTGAGAAAGCGCGACAGCACCATGGTCTGCCCGCCTGCCGAGCGGTCGTAGAACGAGGCGAACGACAGGCCCATCTGCAGGCCGATCACTTCGCCGGCCATCTGCACGGCCGCGAACACCAGCCGCATCGAGAAACCCATCGCCACGCCAATGCCGATCTCGTTCAGGATGATCAGGAAGCCGTCGAACGAATAGACCTGCGCGGTCGGGATATGACCGATGGTCGGAGACACGATGGTGGACAGCGCCGCCGCCAGCAGGACCTTGGCGCGGCGCGGAATGGCGGACTCGCTGAACAGCGGCGCCGTCATGATCAGCGCCAGCAGACGGAACATCGGCCACAAGAACGTGGCGATCCATCCGTACATCTGGTCGGTGGTGACCTCGAACACGACGCTTGCGCCTGCCTGTTTGCGATCGCGGGTCAGTGCGCCAGGGCGGGGATGCCCTGGAAGACTTCGCGCATGTAATCGACGAACGTGTTGATCATCCACGGCCCCACCAGCACCATGGTCACGAACAGCGCGACCAGCTTGGGGATGAACGTGAGCGTCATTTCGTTGATCTGCGTGGCGGCCTGGAACAGGCTCACCACCAGGCCGGCGGCCAGCGCCACCAGCAGCAGCGGGGCGGACAGCATCAGCGTCATCTTCATCGCCTGCGTGGCGATGGTCATGACCATTTCCGGTGTCATGTCAGTCTCCGCTCAATTCATGAAACTCTGCGCCAGGGACCCCAGCAGCAGTTGCCAGCCATCGACAAGCACGAACAACATCAGCTTGAACGGCAGCGAAATGGTGGCCGGCGGCACCATCATCATGCCCATCGCCATCAGCACGCTGGCCACTACCAGGTCGATGATCAGGAACGGGATGAAGATCGTGAAGCCGATCTGGAACGCGGTCTTCAGCTCGCTGGTCACGAAGGCGGGCACCAGCACCGCAAACGGCACGTCGTCGGCACTCTGCATTTCCGGCGTCTTGGCCATCTGGGCAAACATCGCCAGGTCCTTTTCGCGCGTCTGGCGCAGCATGAACGCGCGCACCGGCACGGCGGCGCGCTGCGCTGCCGTCTCCAGGCTGATCTTGTTTTCCGACAGCGGCTTGTAGGCGTCGTTGTAGACCTTGTCGGCTACCGGCGACATGACGAAGAACGTGAGGAACAGCGACAGGCCGACCAGCACCTGGTTGGGCGGCGACGATGCCGTGCCGAGCGCATTGCGCAGCAGGCCCAGCACGATGATGATGCGCGTGAAGCCGGTCATCATCAGCATGGCCGCCGGCAGGAACGACAGCGACGTCAGCAGCACCAGCGTCTGCACCGACAGCGACCATACCTGGCCGCCGCCTGCCGCAGGGCGGCTGGTCATGCCCGGCAGCGACTGCGCCAGCGCGCTTTCGGGCGCGAGCCACAGCGCCAGCGGCAGCAGCGCAAGCAGCAGTCCGGCCGCGCGCGACGGGCGCACGAAGGGCTTCACGGGTTGCCGCTGGACGGCGGCGGCACGCGGCGAATTCATTTCTTGAGGTTTTCCTGCATGGCGCGCATCAGGCGCTCGCCAAAGCCGCCGTGCATTGGCTGGGACGGTAGCGAGGCCGCGCTGGCACCGGTGTCCGGCTGGGCGGGCAGCGTATGAAGCGGGCGGATTTCGTTGGGCGACACGCCCAGCACCAGCCAGGTGCCGGCCACTTCGACCGTGACGATCTTCTGGCGTGCGCCCAGCATCAGGCTGCCGACCACCTTGATCGATGCATTGCCCGCGCCTTGGCGCACCAGGCCCACGCGGCGCGCGAGCCAGGCGATGCCGAGGATCAGCGCAATCACCGCGAACAGACCCATGCCCGCCTGCGCAAGGCTGGAACCGCTGCTGATGACGGGCGCGGTGTGCGTCGCGAGATGGCCGGCCGCTGCGCCGCTGGCGGCAGTGCCGGCCTGCGCGGTGCTCAGCACCACGTCGGCGGCCCGCACGCCGGTCGCGGCAAGGCCCGCGCACGCGGCGAGCGCAGCGTGGGCGATGCGGCGGCCGATGCGGTGGGCGATGCGCGCGGCAGTTGCCGGCCGGCGCGCAACGGCTGTCATTTGTTGAGCTTCCGGATGCGTTCGGACGGCGTGATGATGTCCGTCAGGCGAATGCCGAACTTGTCGTTCACCACCACCACCTCGCCCTGGGCGATCAGGTAGCCGTTCACGAGCACGTCCATCGGTTCGCCCGCTAGGCCGTCCAGTTCCACCACCGAGCCCTGCGCCAGTTGCAGCAGGTTCTTGATGGGCACCTTGGTGCGGCCCAGTTCGACGGTGAGCTGCACCGGGATATCGAGGATCATCCCGATATCGTTGTGGAAGCCGCTCGGCGCGTCCGGCGCCAGCGGCGGGAACACGTTGGCGCCAGCCGGCGTGGCGGCGGGCATGCTGGGCGCCGGCGCAGGCGCGGTGGCGGCCGCATCGGCAGCGGGCGCCGTTTGCTCGGCGCTGGTCTGCTCCGCGAGGGCGCTGGCCCAATCGTCCATCGGATCGACCGGCTTGTCCTGAGTGCCGTCAGTCATGATCGGTTTCCTTGTTGGAATCGCTGTCTTGGTAGTTGATCATTCGTTCCACGCGCAGTGCGTACTGGCCGTTCATCGTGCCGAAGCCGCACTGCATGACGGGCACGCCGTCGACCTTCCCGAAGATCTTCTCGGGCAGCTCGATCGGCAGCACGTCGCCTTCGCGCATGGCCAGCACTTCGGCCACGGTGCTGCGGATATGCGTGAATTCGGCCACCAGATCGACTTCGGCGGCGCGCAACTGGGTGGAAAGCTGGCCGAGCCAGCGCTTGTCCACCTCGACTTCGTCCTGCAGCGGATTCATCAGCAAATCGCGCAGCGGCTCGATCATCGAGAAGGGGATGCAGATATGGAGCTGGCCGCCCACGGCGCCCAGTTCGATATGGAATGCGGTGGTGACCACGGCATCGTTCGGTCCGGCCACACTGGCGAACTTGGTGTGCATTTCCGAGCGGACGTAGTCGAACTCGATCGGATGCACGGTGCGCCAGGCCTGGCTGTAGCTGTTCAGCGTCAGGTCCAGCATGCGGCGGATGATGCGCTGTTCGGTCTGCGTGAAGTCGCGGCCTTCCACGCGTGTGTGGAAACGCCCGTCACCGCCGAACAGGTTGTCGACCACCAGGAACACCAGGTTCGGGTCGTACACGAACAGCGCGGTGCCCCGCAGCGGCTTCATGTGGACCAGATTCAGGTTGGTCGGCACCGGCAGGTTGCGCACGAAATCGCCGTACTTCTCGATCCTGATCGAACCGACCGAGATGTCGGCGCCGCGGCGGATGAAGTTGAACAGCGCCGTGCGCAGCTGGCGGGCAAAACGCTCGTTGATGATCTCGAGCGTGTGCAGCCGGCCCCGTACGATACGTTCCTGGTTGGCCAGGTTGTACGGACGCACGCCGCCTTCTTCGACGGCCGGCACGTTGGCCGCGGCGGGCGAATCGGTTTCGCCCGAAACGCCTTTCAGTAGTTCGTCTACCTCGTCCTGCGAGAGGAACTTGTCGTAGGCCATCTAGTGTCCTGCCCCGTGAACGGCTGTAAGGATGAAACGGTCCATGTCCGGCTTCAGACGCCGCGCCGGGCGCGGCGGCAGGAAGGAAGTGCGGCGGGCAGTTTCATTTCGGTTTGGCTCCGGGTTCGCGGTGCAGGATGTGGATCACTGCACCACGAACGATGTAAACAAGACGTCCAGGATCTTTTGCGGCGGCAGGCTGGGGGCAAACGGCTGGCTGATGGCCGCCTGAATGTCCTGCGCCAGCTTGCGCTTGCCTTCCACGGTGGCCAGATCGCCCGGCTGCTGCGACGAAAGCAGCAGCAGGATGCGGCTGCGCGCCTCGGGCTGGTACTGCGCCAGGCGCGCCTGCGTGTCGGCGTCCGCCACCTTCAGGGACAGCCCCGTGTGCAGGAAGCGGTCGCCGTCATCGCTCTTGAGATTCACGGTGAACGCATCCAGCGGCACGAAGATCGGCGGCGGCACCACAGGCGCGGCCGGAGCCGCCTGCTTGTTGTGATTGCCGCTCAGAACGCTGCCCAGGAAGAAGCCGCCAGCGGCCAGCGCCACCACCAGCACGCCGCCGCCGATCAGCATCAGTCGGCCGCGCTTGCTCGAAGTGCCGCCAGTCTGGGAGGGGGAAAGCGTGTTCGCCATGAGATGCCTGTGTCGGAATGCCTGCCATTCTTCCCGAATCGCAGGCAAGCAAAGGGCCGATAAAAAGGGGGAAACCCGCTCAGCTTGGCCGTTTGAGCTGGGCGGGCGTCGGACGCAGGGGCGCATCGGCGCGCCATATGCGCCTGCAAACTGGTTAACGATTGAGGCCGGCGGAACTTAAGACCATGCCTGCCGCGCAACGCCCAGAAAATCGCCCGCAAGTGCGCAAGGCGTGGCCCCTGGGCTCGATAAAAGTGACGTAAAAGGTGCGATCCGGGGTTCGTCGCGCTGCCATGCGGAAGCCCATCGGCAGCGCCCGTCAGCATGGATCGGCGGGCGATCACCTGTAGATTCGGACCGGTCTTGTATCCGCTAGCCCTTGTCCAGACTGAGTTTGCACAATTTAACTCTTATATAAGATATAAGACATTTGATCTCGGTCCGACTTAGGATTACAATCACGCGGCACCCGGCGGCTCCGCGCTGCCGGTCCACAAGAGACAAAGCCGTACCGTTACAACCCAATTAACAGCAGGTTCCCATGCTTGATACCTATCGCGCCCATGTTGCCGAACGCGCCGCGCTTGGCATTCCCCCTCTGCCGCTGACCGCCAAGCAGACCGCCGAGCTGATCGAACTGATCAAGAACCCGCCGGCGGGCGAGGAACAGGCCCTGGTGGACCTGATCACCTACCGTGTGCCGGCCGGCGTGGATGACGCCGCCAAGGTCAAGGCCTCGTACCTGGCGGCCGTGGCGCTCGGCTCGGAAAAGACCCCGCTGATCTCGCGCGCCCGCGCCACCGAACTGCTCGGCACGATGCTGGGCGGCTACAACATCTCGCCGCTGATCGAGCTGCTGGACGACGCCGAAGTGGGCGCCGTCGCCGCGGCAGCGCTGAAGAAGACGCTGCTGATGTTCGATGCCTTCCACGACGTGAAGGAAAAGGCCGACAAGGGCAACGCCAACGCCCGTGCCGTGCTGCAAAGCTGGGCCGATGCCGAATGGTTCACGAGCCGTCCGGAGCTGCCGCAATCGCTGACGATCACCGTATTCAAGGTGCCCGGCGAAACCAACACCGACGACCTGTCGCCCGCCCCGGACGCCACCACGCGCCCGGACATCCCGATGCACGCGCTGGCCATGCTCAAGAACAAGCGCGAAGGCGCGGCGTTCCAGCCGGAAGAAGACGGCAAGCGCGGTCCGGTGGCCTTCATCGAATCGCTGAAGGAAAAGGGCAACCTCGTGGCCTACGTGGGCGACGTGGTCGGCACCGGCTCCAGCCGCAAGTCGGCCACCAACTCGGTGCTGTGGTTCACCGGCGAAGACATCCCGTTCGTGCCGAACAAGCGCTTCGGCGGCGTGTGCCTGGGCAGCAAGATTGCGCCGATCTTCTACAACACGATGGAAGACGCGGGCGCGCTGCCGATCGAGCTCGACGTGTCGAAGATGGAAATGGGCGACGTGGTGGAACTGCGCCCCTATGAAGGCAAGGCCCTGAAGAATGGCGAAGTGATCGCCGAATTCAAGGTGAAGTCCGACGTGCTGTTCGACGAAGTGCGCGCCGGCGGCCGCATTCCGCTGATCATCGGCCGCGGCCTGACCGCCAAGGCCCGCGAATCGCTGGGCCTGCCGCCGTCGACGCTGTTCCGCCTGCCGCAGAACCCGGCCGATACTGGCCGCGGTTTCACGCTGGCGCAGAAGATGGTTGGCCGCGCATGCGGCCTGGCCGATGGCAAGGGCATCCGTCCGGGCACGTACTGCGAACCGAAGATGACTTCGGTGGGCTCGCAGGACACCACCGGCCCGATGACGCGCGACGAGCTGAAGGACCTGGCCTGCCTGGGCTTCTCGGCCGATCTGGTGATGCAGTCGTTCTGCCACACCGCCGCCTACCCGAAGCCGGTCGACGTGAAGACGCACCACACGCTGCCGCAGTTCATCAGCACCCGTGGCGGCATCTCGCTGCGTCCTGGCGACGGCGTGATCCACTCGTGGCTGAACCGCATGCTGTTGCCCGACACCGTGGGCACCGGCGGCGATTCGCACACCCGCTTCCCGATCGGCATCAGCTTCCCGGCCGGTTCGGGCCTGGTGGCGTTTGCCGCTGCCACCGGCGTGATGCCGCTGGACATGCCGGAATCGGTGCTGGTGCGCTTCAAGGGCAAGATGCAGCCCGGCGTGACGCTGCGCGATCTGGTCAACGCCATTCCGCTGTACGCGATCAAGCAGGGTCTGCTGACCGTGGCCAAGCAAGGCAAGAAGAACATCTTCTCGGGCCGCATCCTTGAAATCGAAGGTCTGCCCGACCTGAAGGTGGAACAGGCCTTCGAACTGTCGGACGCCTCCGCCGAACGCTCGGCCGCCGGTTGCTCGGTGCGCCTGAACAAGGAACCGATCATCGAATACATCAACAGCAACATCACGCTGCTGAAGTGGATGATCGCCGAAGGCTACCAGGACCCGCGCAGCCTGCAGCGCCGCATCAAGGCCATGGAAGCGTGGCTGGCCGATCCGAAGCTGCTGGAGCCGGATGCCGACGCCGAATACGCCGCCGTGATCGAGATCGACCTGGCCGACGTGCACGAGCCGATCGTTGCCTGCCCGAACGACCCCGACGACGTGAAGACGCTGTCGGACGTGGCCGGCGCCAAGATCGACGAAGTGTTCATCGGTTCGTGCATGACCAACATTGGCCACTTCCGCG
This sequence comes from Cupriavidus pauculus, assembly GCF_008801835.1. Lineage (GTDB taxonomy): Bacteria > Pseudomonadota > Gammaproteobacteria > Burkholderiales > Burkholderiaceae > Cupriavidus > Cupriavidus pauculus. The sequence goes on from NZ_VZOW01000018.1 coordinate 111,578, forward strand.
CCGCATCGAAGCTGCTGGAAGGCAAGCGCGATATCCCTGTGAAGCTGTGGGTGGCGCCGCCGACCAAGATGGACCAGAAGCAACTGACCGAGGAAGGCCACTACGGCGTGTTCGGCACGGCTGGCGCGCGCACCGAAATGCCGGGCTGCTCGCTGTGCATGGGCAACCAGGCACAGGTGCGCGAAGGCGCAACGGTGATGTCGACGTCGACGCGTAACTTCCCGAATCGTCTGGGCAAGAACACCAACGTGTACCTCGGCTCGGCCGAACTTGCCGCCATCTGCTCGCGCCTGGGCCGCATTCCCAACAAGGAAGAGTACATGGCCGACATGGGCGTGCTGAGCGCCAACGGCGACAAGATCTACAAGTACATGAACTTCGACCAGATCGAAGACTTCAAGGAAGTGGCTGACACCGTGTCGATGTAATCGACATCGCTTCAGTAGATCGTCGCATTGGCTCTAAGCATTACTAAGAGCCAATGAACGCATTACTTGACGCCAATGGCCACCCCCCGATTGCCGGGAAACCCGCACCGGGCGTGGCATTGGCTCTAACTAATGCGTAGCCGGTTTTGATCGTTTTGACGAGGGCAACCCCTAGGGTTGCCCTTTATCTTTTTTTGCTCATTTGTGACGCATTAAGCGTAATTCGTGGTCCGCGCGATTTCCCGTCTGCTCTAGCCCGGGCCAGAAATTTCCATCACGTCTATGACGTTGGCAGGACCCCCGCGAAGCCTTGCCACCGAGTAGTGCCGCCCGGACCGAGCGGGATAACTACCTCAGCCACGACGCCAGATTCCAACGCTTACGAGCACGACGCGCGTAGACTCCAAAAGAAATTCTCAGAGAAGTCCCATAGCTTCCTCGAAATCTCAGAATTCTCCAGAAGCGGGCTCCCCTTTGCCGGCTGGCAGTCCGCCCAATAGTCTCCGGTCATGCCTTCTGCCAACGGGTGCGCCGCCAGCAAAACCTGAGGCGCGGCTCCTTGCGAGATGGACTTGATGAAGAGCTGCGCCACACTCAACACCACGTTGAGAGGAAATCTCACATTCGCATTAAGGTTCGTGCCGCGCGTCGCCCCGGGGTGAATCGAATTGACAGAGATCTTCGCCCCGGCCAGCCGTCGGGAGAGCTCCTTTGCGAAAAGCGCTGTCGCTAGCTTGGACTGTCCATAGAAAGCAAACCGGCTGTACGACCGACTGCCGTCCAAGTTTGAAAAGTCGATGCCTGCCTCGGGTATGCATCTCGCCAGAACTCGGTCAGCGGTACCAGTGTGCTGCCGCTCTCGGTGCTGGCGATCGAAGGTGCGGCAATCGCACGCACGCGGCCGAGCGCGTCATAGTACGTGTACGTCTTGCTGCCCAGCGCGTCGGTGACGCTGGTCTGGTTGCCCACGGCGTCATAGGTGTACGACGTCGTCAGTTTGCCGCGCGTACTGGCGCCGTTCGACGCCGTGCTGTACTCGACATTGATGCGCGTCTCGCTGGTCTTGTGATTCGCACGGTCGAACGCGTACGTCGTCGTCCGGTCTTCGGCGGAGCTCAAAACCGTACCGTAGCCCGATATCGACCACGTGCCGGCGCCCAGCGCCGAAGCGTATTCGGTCTGCGCGACTATATTGCCCGCCGCATTGAAGCTGTTCGTCGTCAGGTAGCCCAGCGCATCGACCGTCGCGATCTGGTTGCCGCGCAGGTCGAAGTAGTTCGTGGTGGTTGCCCAAGAATTGGTAAGACCTACGATGCAGCCGGTAATGTCACGGCCGAGCTGCACGCCGACGGCGGTGTGGTGAGCTATCGCTACAACGCCTTCGGCAACAAGTTGGGGATGCTCGACGCCATGGGCTGGCTCACGCGCTATACGTATGACGCGGCAAACCGCCTGACAAGCACGATCCACGCAGGCACTGACGTCACCTATATCGACGACAACTACAACCTGCAGAGTGCCGGCTGGCAGAACGTGACGGAGCGGTACTACTACGACCAGGCCGGTCGCCTGACCATGCAGATCGACGGCGCCGGCGCCGCGACTCGCTATGCATACGACATGCGCGGCAACCTGCTGTCGACCACGCAACCCATGGGGCAGCTGACGCGTTCGGCCTACGACGCGCTGAACCACAAAATTGCCGAAGTTGACCCGAATAACATGGCGTCGACGTGGAGCTACAACTACTTCGGCAAAGTCACGCACCACACCGATATCGGCGGCGCAGTGTACAGCTACGCGTATGACAACGCGCAGCAGCTGATCGCGCAAAGCAATACGCGAGGTCAGAGCCTGAACTACTACTACGACGCGGCCGGCCAGGTCACCCAGGTCAACGATAACGCGCTGGGCCAGGTCACCACGTATGCCTATGACCTGGCGGGCAACCGCGTGCGAGAGAAAACCACGCAGGGCGGTGTGGTATATCAGGACAACTTCCTGGCCTATGACGCACTAAATCGCCTGCGCGACGTGGCCGACGGGCAGGTCCACATCTCGTTCCAGTACGACGCCGTGGGCAATCGCACGTACATCGAGCAGCATTCCGTGGACGGCAACAACCGTTCTGATGCTGGCCGGTACTTCAGGTACGACGCGATGAACCGCCAGACAATCGTGGACGGCGTGGACCCTTACGGCAATCTTGGCGCGCAGGGCCATGCCATTACTTATGACTTGAACGGCAACCGCACCAGCGACCGCTACTACGGTAACAAGGTGGTCACCGCCGGCGGCGAGTCGGTGATCATCGGCTATCAGGAATCCGGTGAGGCGATCTACGGCACTACGCCGACATCGTTTGTTCGCACCCAAGGCGTCGTCGAGGAGCTGTACCGCTATGACAATCTTGGACGATTGACCAGCGTGGTGCGTGACGGCGTACAGATCGACCACCGCTACTACGACGGCGCGGGCCGTGTAATGGTGTCTGGCGCCAGCAACCTGCCGGTGGACTACGTCACCAAGCTCAACGAAGGTGTGCCGCAGGATCAGACCAACGGCATGGAGTTGCGGATCAACCAGTACGACGCCAATGGTCGTCTGCTGCATCAGCGCACGCTCAAGAGCAATGGCGCGCTGAAGTCGGACGTCAATTACGACACCTACGACGCCGCCGGCAACGTGCTGAACTACTCGCTGACCGACTACGATGGTGGCTACACGAACTGGTATGCGTACAGCATGCAGCGGTTCGAGGGCTACAAGCAGGGCACGGTCTCGGGAACCAGTAACAAGATGAACCCGGGTTCGACGACCAGCAACTACGACGTCAACGGCAACCTGGTTAGCGTTACGGACTCCACCAAGCCGGCCAACAACCGCACGTTCGTGAACGACCTAGCCGGTCATGTGCTGCAGGTCAACCAGGGCGGCAACATCAACCGCCAACTCGTGGTGAACGGCGAGGTGCTGGGCCAGCACGGCGTGGGCATCAATCCGGTCACGCCGAAGGACGGCCAGGGCAACCCGAACTTTTCGTACAACGCTGACTACGACTTCGGCTACCAGCCGATCGTGGCCAACTATCCGAACGCGGCGCCGGGCAGCTACACGGTGCAGACCGGAGACTCACTGCAGAGCATCGCCCGCAGCGCGTACGGGGATTCGGCGCTGTGGTACCGCATTGCCGAAGCGAACGGCCTGAGTTCCGACCGCGACCTGCGCGTTGGCCAGACGCTGAACATCCCGAACAAGGCAACCGGCATCCACAACGACAGTGGCGTGTTCAAGCCGTATGACTCGAGTAAGGTTGTTGGGGACACGACGCCGAACCTGCCGATGCCGAGCGCGGGCGGGGGTGGTGGATGTGGGATGCTCGGATCCATCATCGTGGCCGCGGTAACTATTGTCGTAGCGGTCATTTCGCAGCAGTACTATCTGGCCAACGGCGTGGTGGCTGGCGGCGGTGCGGGAGCGGGAACTGCAGCGGCTGCGGGAGCAACCACCGCAGCTGGAGCGACGGCCGCCGGGACAACCGCGGTTACCTATACCGCCGGTTCCATGGCTATGGCGGGAGCCGTTGGTGGCGTGGCCGGTGCAGTAGCGGGCCAAGTCGTAGGCATGGCGCTAGGAATTCAAAACGGTTTTGACTGGAAGGCCGTTGCACTGGGAGCGATTGGGGGAGGTGTGGCAGGTGGTCTCAGTGGTGTGAACGTCGTTAGTAGCGCCATTGGAAATGCCGCGATCAGGGGCGCATTGACCAGTGCTGTCACCCAAGGTATCGGTGTTGCGACAGGCCTGCAAAAGAGTTTCAACTGGAAGGGTGTGGTCGGATCGGCCGTCGGCGCCGCCGTGGGGGCCGGCGTGAATGAGGCGCTTGGTGATCGCCTCGGCGTGGACACTGCCGGTCGCTTTGCGAAAGGGGCGGTGACGGCATTTTCCGCAGGAGTGAGTACAGCGGCAGCGCGAGGTGGTCGGATTGATGTCACCACGATCGCGGCTGATGCGTTTGGCAATGCGCTGGGTAGTAGCCTGGCTCAGCAGAACAGCAGCCAGCCAAACTGGCAGGAGCGATTGCTCAACGAGCAGGCCGACCCTGTGACGGGTGTCTCGCGAGGAAACGTTTCGTTTGCGGGGCAAGCGCTGCACGAATCGCGCGTGAGCGATCTGCGGGACATGGCCGCGAATGAATTGGCTGTGGGAGGTCCAACGAGCACTGGAACCTTCGCGGCGAGTGCACCAGCTTACTTTGCGCCGGAGCCCACCAGCTCGCCAACGCCCTCGTATGAATCGCTTGTCAGCATGCCGCAGGTCACGGCCAGCGGTACGGACGGACAGGGGCGGGACTGGTACCAGTTTAACAACGGAACAATGAGCCAATCGGTTCTTTCCCCGGCGATTGTCGGGACGCCACTGTCCGAGGTCCAAATGGTAGCAACTGGCGGTGCCGGATCGATTCAACCTGATCCCGGCTGGGCAACCTCCCTTGGGAACATATTGGGCAGCGATTTGCCCATCAGTCAGAAGGTTGGCATGGCATGGGATCAAGCCAAGTATTATTTCCGTGGCTCGGATGCAGCACGGGGAACGGTGCAAGTGGTCGGAGGAGTGGCAGAAGTGGCCGGGGCCCTCGGGTTGAGCTCCACTGGTGCTGGTGCGGTCATCGGGGTGCCGCTGGCTTTCCACGGTGGGGATAATATCGGAACGGGCTTAACTCGGATTTTCGATGGTGGGGACGGCACCACCTTCACTTACAAAACGACTTACGATGTTTCGGGTTCTCGTCTTTTGGCGCAGGGGATCGATCAAGGCATCCCCTTCTTGGGTGGCGTAGCATCGCTAGGGCAAGGGCTACGCTTGGCAGAAAGCAGTGTTTTGAGTAACACTTCCTACCGAGCTTTGACCGCCACCGACGCGCAGGCGTTGGCCAATGGCCTTGGCTTGACGGCGAAGGCACCGAGTGGAAACTGGACTGCGGTCGAGCACGTTCTGAACGCGGGTCCGGGTCGTGGTGGCGCGCAGTTGAATAGTCCGTGGATATCGACTACGCGCGATCTCAATGTTGCAGTTGAGGGATATAGCAGTGGAAACGGTCTTGTTGCTGTCAACCTTAGCCGCGTGCCTGCGGGTGACCAAGTCGAGGTCTGGAAGGGATTGGCGCGGTCGAGCACTTATGGAGAGTCCATGGCTTACCACCGTGCAATCTGGGCACAGGAAGTTTCCGTGTATCGGTCGATTCCTGTGCAAGCCATCTACAGCCCACTTGCACCATTGAGTCAAACGGCGGTGTCTCCCATAGTAACTCGAAGCATGTTTACTGGCGGCGTCGGTACATTTAGGTCTGGAGAAAAGAATTGATGAGTAATGTTGAAAGTGTCGCTGCGGAGCTGCGGAGCAGTGGGATGGAGCTAGTGACAGCGCTGCAAACCACGAAGGAGATTAAGCGGCAAGCCTTTGAGCGGCTGGATCAAGCATCTAGAGAGCTGGCGCGACTGCTAAAAGGATCTGAGCAATTGCCTCGGCAGATCGTTAACGACTTGTATGTCACTGCAAAGATTCTTGAGAATGAAGCTTCGTACTCGAGGGACGCTGTGCTTGTCGCACAGATGGCATCCGCGCTTTATATGACTTTTGATCTTATTCTTCTGGGTGAGTCTCATGAGGATCGGCGACTGGGTGTGCCCCGAGCTCGCTAGGCCCGATTAGCCGGAGTATGAACGCCAGCCAAGGGACATCAGCATCGCACTTGGATTGTATGATCGCTTCCCATAGAGGCGTGTTGTTGCTTCCGTTGTGCGGCCGGAGTGTCGCATGATCACGGACACGATATTGCGCGACGCAACGGTGCGGGGAGTTTCGCGGAATCGCAGTAGTCCAAGGGCTGTCGCAGGGGTACTCTCGGCCGCCGAGGCCGGCATCAGCGCGACGGTCGACTCGGGCGGCTGAACGCGGCGGGCGCGTTTGGCAATGCGCTGGGCAGTAGCTTGGCGGGGAAGAGCTCCAGTGCAAGCGGCAGCCAGGGCGAAGATGTGCTGGGCGATAAGATCGCGGAGTTGCAGAAGTCTCAGGTCTGGAATGATCCGCCGGTGGCGGCCAGTACCGGTGGCGAGGGTTTCAGCTGGAGCGATATCGGCCAGCCGCGGACCCAAGGCGAACGGTATGCCGACGCCTTTGGCGGTGAGGCCATCAACACAAGCGATCGCTCAGAGTTTGGCGGTGGCCAACCGAAGTACAGCGAGTACACCAGACCCGACGGTCTGCGTGTTGGTCGCATTACTGATGTTCCAATGGCAGCAACTTCGGCCGCTGCAGAGCCTACCTTGCCTGAAGTGACGGTTTCGGCGAAGGCGGACCAGTGGGTTGAATACGGGCCGGGCGGAGAGGTGACGGTGCATGCCAAGCGCATGACGCCGGAGGAAATGGCTGCGTTTGATGCCGAGAACAGCCCAGGAGAGATTCGAGCAATCGAGCCGGACGGTTGGGAGCGGTTCTGGGGAGATCCCAACCTGCAGCATGTGATGCAGCACACGGCAACAGGTAAGGTTCTTGGCGCTGTAGTGAACGCTGCAGGCAGTCTCTATGCCTCTTTTGCTCCATCGCGGTATAACTTTGCGACGCTGCAGACGCTCAATCCGGTGCAACAGCGCAACGCGCGGATTGATAATGTCATCGGTCTCGCGACGCTGCCGCTGACTACCGGCTCGGTGGTGGCCAGGGCTGAAGTAGCTGTTGCACGGGCAGATGCTGCAGCATTAGCCAAGGACGCACTTGTGACGCGTATGCAGCAGACTGGCGCGCGCCAGGTGCTAAATCCCGACGCACTAAGTAGCTGGGATCGCGCAGAGGCTGCATATGCAAATATACGAGGCGATGCAACTGATATTGGTAAGATCGCAGCCAATACGGGTTGGTCAGAAGCGAGAATTGGTACAGTTAAAGAGCATTTGTTCTTCAATGAACATAAACTCGACTCTGGCTTTGCTCGTTTCGATGCGGATCCAGACATCGTTAACGCATGGAACCGCCTCGCAACGGGTGAACCGCCCCGGGTTTAGTGGAGGCTCCACTCTTTGAGAGAATGGAGCCATGAGCAAGCAAACCAAGTTTTCCCCCGAGGTCCGAGAGCGGGCCGTACGTCTGGTGCAAGAACAGCGCAGCGAAC
>NZ_VZOW01000019.1 GCF_008801835.1 Cupriavidus pauculus
CGCCGTACTTCAGGTCCAGGGAGGCACCCGCACCGCCTTCCGAGATATGAATGCCGCCGTGCCACATGCCCTTGGCACTGACGGCGTAGTGGCCAGATGCTTCCTTTTTCAGCAGCGCGTGGAATTCGTGCTCGTCGGTTATGTTCTTACCTGCTGCATTCCCTTCTCCTTTCTTTCGGAACGGAAAGGCAAAGGCCAGCAGCTTGACCTTGGTATCGGGCGTGTTTGTCGGTGTCGTATTTGCCATGTTCTGCCTATTCCGAGAAACCAAAACTCATATCGCCCTTGATATCTTTGACGGGCACAGCGGACCAGTTGGGGAAGACAAAGCTGCCACCGGCGGGGTCATCGATATTGAGATTGCCCTTGACGTCGATCTTGCCGCTGGGGCTTGCCAGCTCGATCGTTCCGTTGGCGATCTTCAGGTAAGCTCCCGAACCATCCCCAAGCGTGATGCCCTTGGACGCGGTGATCATGACTTCGCCCGACGATGAGCTGACCACAACGTTCTTGAGGGCCATCAGTTCCAGATCATCGCCCTGGGCCTGAATTTGGACCTTGCCTTTCGCGGCGAAGATTCGGATACCAAGTTTTGCGGCAAAGAGCGAGATCGCCTCGCCCGCCGCTGCAGTCATGCGCTTGAGAACGCCAATGTCGAGGCCATTGCCTGCCGTCACGAACATCTGCTTGCGCGCGGTCAGTTGCATATCCGTGCCACTCGCGATGCCAACGCCCGCCGGGGCATTGGCGAGAATCGCGGGCTTCTTCAGGCCCACCAGACACTGCTCGATCAGCGCACGCTGCTGGTCAACCTCTGCGAGCCAGGTCTTCGCTGCATTGGCCGAGTCATTGAGCGAGCGCAGCATGTCCATCGCGTGCCGTAGTGTGGCTTCGGCACCCTGCATGTCGAGTTGCTGCCCGTTCGCGTTCGGCTGGTCATCCGCCGAGATGAACATCCCCCTGCCGGCCCGCAAAGCCCCCCACCCCGACGTCCGCAACTCAAAACCTTCCCCACGCTTCTGGCGCTTGTGATCGACCAGATAGCCCATGTTGAGCTGCGTCTTGCCACCGTAGTCGGTGGACAGCTTGACGCCCTCCTGCCCCTCCCAGTCCTCGAATCGCAGCTTGTTGTTTGCCTGCGTGCGAATGACGTTGCGCGACAGCCAGCGATCCCGATTGGTGATCAGGTCCTCGTGCCGGCTGTGATGGTGGGCGTGCGCGATGTATGGCTTGTTCGGATTGCCGTCCCGGAAGGCGATGGCGACCTCCGTGCCATCGATCAGCGGAAAGTGGAAACCGGTCTGCCGCGCTCCGGCAAACGGTTTCGCCAGACGCATCGGCACACTCTCGCCGCCGTTGGGCCAATCCTCGAAATCCAGATCCAGGCGCACGACATACAGGCCATGCTGCGTCAGATAGGCGTACTTATATTTGCCAGGAGACGTCACGCGCCCGCTCAGGGTGCCCGCGATGCGCGGCCACTTGCTCTCATCGATCGGCAGTCGGAAGCGTCGATCCGAAGGAATGGCCTGGTAGGTATTGCGGTAAGCCTGGTCTCGCGCCCCAATATGGACGACTTCCATGATCACCTGACCGTGCGGCGCATCGGGCAGGTCGATGTCCATGCGCAGGATGCGCGCAGGCCGCAGGCCCAGGACATTGCTCTGGCCTTCATAGACGATTTGTCCAGCCAGCGCCGCCTCGTGGCGCAGTTGCGCTTCCCACTTGGCGCCCGCCATATCGAGGTGGTGCGTGCCGTAGACATAGGACTGGCCGTAATTGCCCGTTTCCTTGCGGGCGACATTGGCCTCGCCTGCCTTGCGCTCGTACGAATCCGCCGGGTTGTAGTCGGCCGTGCGAAACGATTCAGGCACCGTATGCACGTGCGTCTGAATATCGAATACCGTCTCAATACCCGATTCCAGACCAGCCGTTTCCCGATAGGGAACCCGCAACTCCGGCTGGTAAATATAGTGGTCGATGTCGTCGCAGACCTGAAACACATCGCCAAAGACAGCGCCATGCGGACTCGGGAGGAAATAGCTGTATAGCCCCTCCTGTTCCATAAGCAGCCGGATATAGTCCCAGTCGGACATCTGGTACTGGAGCCGGAATGGGTGCTCCGGATACTGGCGACGAATCTTGAAAGCGAACTGGTGGCCTTCCAGGCCGTGGCGGCGAAGAATGGCTTCGATAATCTGCGGCGCGGTCTTTCTCTGATAGACACGGCTTGCCTTGGTCAGCGTCAGCAAGGCGACCTTCGGGCGCAACTCCATTTCATAGGCGCAGAAGTCGCGGGTCTGACGGGTTTTTGAAAAGCGGAAGATGCAGCCGGAGAATTGCCGGGGCTCCACGCCGTCGCCGGGTTCGATCGAGAAAGTGGCGTCACGGCGCACGTACTCCATCCGGTCCAGATCCATTGGATGGGTCAATCGGATCTTGACGCTGTAGGGCTCGCCCAGGCGCTCTACAGCCTCGAATGACACCACGGAGAGGCCGGCCGCACTATTCGCTCCGAGCACCTTCAGGTGATAGGGCTGCAGCCTGGTCACGGACCTTGGCAGCCCGTCGCCCCATGATTTCAGTTCATCCGTCACATCCATCACTGTTGCTTGCTCCTTACCAGCCGTGATCGCGTTCTCCGAACAGGCCGTCGCTTGCGACGCGAGGCCGACATTCTCGTGCGTCAAAACCTTACGCCGCTATCCGACAAGCGAGAACAGCCAATGCGTCGCGCAAACAACAGAAACTGAATAAAATCTTAAATAATATTTTTATGATTTACAGATATTTATTTTTATTTAAATCACAAACAAAAATACATTACATACCGATATAAGAATTTTTTAATTCTTATAAACGTTAATCGAGATGCTTTTGAGAATTTCCAATAGTCGATCTGCAAGAACGACTTCAACTCCATCCTCGCCGACTACTACCCAATGCCCGGATCGTGGGTGGAGGTCGACGGGCTGGAAGGCGGCCTGTCGCACTTGGTCAAGGGCTACGTGAACCGCCATGGAAAGGCAACGAACGCCGCGGTATGCGGAGCCGAGAGACACGGCGACGCGCTGGACCACTCGAAGCTGGGCGAGATTGACTATGTGAGGAAAGGCATTCGCACGAAAGCACTGACGAATGTCAGACGCGGGCTTTGACGTCGAAGCGCTGCGGATGGCCGGCGCGTATGCCGATAGGTCGACGACCGAGGGATACAGTAAGCAGCACGACGTGCCGCTCTCTCGGTGGTGAAATTGACGCCGCCTGCCGCGTGATATTGGACACTCTCCAACATCCGGGATTAGAAAAGCGGGAATCAGAAAAGACGAAGCCCGCACAACCTAGTGATTGTGCGGGCTATATCTGGTCGGGGCGAGAGGATTTGAACCTCCGACCACCTGCACCCCATGCAGGTACGCTACCAGGCTGCGCTACGCCCCGAAGAAGAACGAGATTATATCAGAGCCATTGCCGATGGCTAGGGGTTGCAGGCAATTTATTCGTGTCGCGCAATCTCTTTGAGTTGTGCCAGCAGATGTTGCACCTCTACGAGGTCGCGGCGCAGCGTGTTTAGGTCCACCGACAGTACTTGTGCAGCGTTGCCGGACGCAACTTGCGCGTCATCCTTTTCCAACGGCATGGCGGCGCCATGGTGACGTCCTTCGTCGAGACGATTACGCGCGCCGTTGATCGTGAAGCCCTGTTCGTACAGCAGTTCGCGGATTCGCCGGATCAACAGCACTTCATGGTGCTGATAATAGCGGCGATTTCCACGGCGCTTGACCGGCTTGAGCTGCGTGAACTCCTGCTCCCAGTAGCGCAACACGTGTGGCTTGACGGCGCAAAGGTCGCTGACCTCACCGATGGTGAAGTAGCGTTTTGCGGGAATCGGCGGCAGCGCGACGCGCTCGCTGGATTTTTCCGTCATGCGATCAAGAGACTGATGTCAGGCCGTAGGGCGAGACTCGGTTGGCGCGTCCGGCGCGCAGCATTGCAGGATACCTATAGCAAACGCCGCGGGCAATCCGCTTGTCGAGCGAAAAGGAGGGGGGTGTATGGGCGACGCTACGGCGGACTGCAATCTGACGCGCGAACATGGCGCTTCAAATATCGGCCGATGCGTCAGCCCGGATGCGCCTGATCGGCGCGCTCCTCGACCAGGCTCTTGAGTTTCTGGCTGGCATGGAACGTCACCACCCGGCGCGCCGTGATCGGAATGATCTCACCCGTTTTAGGATTGCGGCCAGGACGTTGGGCTTTGTCGCGCAACTGGAAATTGCCGAAGCCCGACAGCTTGACGCTATCGCCCTGCTCCAACGCTTCGCGAATCACGTCGAAAAACGCTTCGACCATATCTTTCGATTCGCGCTTGTTCAGGCCAACCTGGTCGAACAGCATCTCTGCGAGTTCGGCCTTGGTCAGGGTCGGCACCTCGGTTGCGCGGGCTTCCGGCGATGCATCGTCGAGGGAGGCAGTGTGCCGGTCGCTCACCTCGCCCAAATCTGCAGCATTCATGGAAATCGCGTCTCGATCGTTCATCCTTGATCGCTCTGTTAACTCTGTGTGGCGATCCGCCCGGGAGCTGTGCCCGGGCGCTCCAATGGCTGGCGTTCTGCTTAACCGCGCAGCCGGGCTTCGAAGCCTGCCGTCAGCGCATCGATCATGCAGCGTACCGCACTGTCGGCTGTCTCGTCCTGGAGGGTCGCCCCAGTATCTTGCAAGGTCAGGCGGAACGCAAGGCTTTTCTCATCCACGCCGATGGCGGCCGAAGCGGCCTTCGGACGGAACTCGTCGAACAATGCCAGGCTCTGGACGAAATGGCCCAGGCCGGCGTTATCGAGCGCGGCGCGCATGGCGTCCAGCATGTCCTGCACGCGCACCTGCTGCTTGACCACCACCGCCAGATCGCGCACGGCGGCAGGGAATTTCGAGATTTCCGAGTATGCCGGCAGACCGACGTCACGCAGCGCATCGAGCTCCAGTTCGAACACCACCGGTGCGTTGGTCAGTTCGTACTCCTGCAGCCAGCGCGGATGCAATTCGCCGACCACGCCGACCGGCTTGCCGTCGACAATCACGCGAGCCGCACGGCCCGGGTGCAACGCGGGATGCGCAACCGGCTCGAAGCGCGGCGTGCGCGGATGAAACAGCGATTCCACGTCGCCCTTGATGTCGAAGAAGTCGACCGGGCGAGTGGCCACGCCCCATTGCTCTTCGAAGGCCGGACCATAGGCAATCCCCGCTGCCATCATCGGCTGGTGATAGCCGGCCACGGTCAGACCGCCATCGGCAACATTCGCGTCGCGATGGAATACACGACCCACCTCGAACAGGCGTACCCGCGACGCCTTACGGTTGAGGTTGTAGCGCACCTTGTCGACCAGCCCACCAAGCAGCGTCGAACGCATCACCGCCAGTTGGCTGGCGATAGGATTAAGCAGGCGGATCGGGTTGTCGTTGGCGGCGAAGTCACGTTCCCACTTCTCCTCGACGAACGCGAAATTGATCACCTCGTTGAAGTCGCGGGCCGCCAGCGCGTGCCGCACGACATGCTGCGAACGGCGCCCTTCGTTGGTCGGACGCATTTCGCTTTCCGCCACCGGCGGGCGCGCGGGAATCCGCTCGAAACCATAAATCCGCGCGACTTCCTCGATCAGGTCTTCCTCGATCTCGAGATCGAAACGGTAGCTGGGCGGCGTCACCTCGAACACCTCGCCATCGGCGCCAACCGTGCGCGTGAATGGCAGTTGCAGTCGCTGGAACACATCGGTGATTTCCGCCGACGAGAGTTCGATGCCCAGCACGCGTTCGGCACGCGCCACGCGCAGCTTGACCGGCTGACGCTGCGGCAGATTGACGATCTGATCGTCGACTGGGCCAGCCTGGCCGCCGCAGATTTGCAGGATCAGCGCGCTAATGCGCTCGATATGCTCCACCGTGGTGGCGTAATCCACGCCACGCTCGAAGCGGTGCGCCGCGTCGGTCGAAAAGTTGTAACGACGCGCGCGGCCCTGGATCGCATTCGGCCACCAGAACGCCGCTTCCAGATAGATATTGGTCGTGTCGAGTGACACCGCGGTGCTATCGCCGCCCATGATGCCGGCCAGGCTCTCGATTTCCTTGTCGTCGGAGATCACGCCGACCTGCTCGTCGACTTCCACCGTGTTGCCGTTCAGCAGCTTGAGCTGTTCGCCCTTGCGGCCCCAGCGCACGTCCAGCCCGCCATGGATCTTGTCCAGGTCGAACACATGCGACGGACGGCCGAGTTCGAGCATGACGTAGTTCGAGATATCGACCAGGGCCGACACGCTGCGCTGCCCCGAGCGCTCGAGGCGCTGGACCATCCACGCCGGCGTGGCGGCACGCGCGTTGACGCCGCGGATAATGCGGCCCGAGAAACGGCCGCACAGGTCGGGGGCGGAAATCCTGACCGGCAGCTTGTCCTGCAGCGTCACCGCCACGGGCGTCATGTCGGGCAGTACAAGCTCGGCGCCGGTGAGGGCCGATACTTCGCGCGCCACACCGTGGATCGACAGGCAGTCCGCCTTGTTGGGCGTCAGCTTGATCGTGAAGACCTGATCGTCGAGATCGAGATACTGGCGGATGTCCTGCCCCACCGGCGCGTCTTCCGGCAGGATCATCAGCCCGCCATGATCTTCCGAGAGCTTCAGTTCACGCGCCGAGCACAGCATGCCGTAGCTGTCGACACCGCGCAGCTTGCCCACCTTGATCTCGAAGGGCTTGCCATCGGCTTCGGCCGGCGGCAGCACGGCGCCCACCAGCGCGCACGGCACCTTGATGCCAGGCTTGACATTGGGCGCGCCGCAAACGATCTGCAGCGTCTCACCGGTGCCCGCATCGACCTGGCACACGTTCAGTCGATCGGCATTGGGATGGCGTTCGGTCGCAAGCACGCTGGCCACGACGATCTTGTTGAACGGCGGCGCAACCGGGCCCACCTCCTCCACTTCCAGCCCCGCCATAGTCAGGGTGTGCGACAGCACGTCGGTGGAGATCTTTGCAGGATTGGCGAACGTGCGAAGCCAGGATTCCGAGAATTGCATGGCGCTTCTGATCCGGTAGGTATTCTGTAATGTCTGTGACGATATGCGTTCTGTGCTGGGCGTCAGGCCATCAGCGGCAATCAGGCGAACTGGCGCAGAAAGCGCACATCGCCTTCGAAGAACAGCCGCAGGTCATTGATGCCATAGCGCAGCATCGTCAGGCGCTCCAGGCCGGAGCCGAACGCGAAGCCGATGTAGCGCTCGGGATCGAGCCCCATGTTGCGCAGGACGTTCGGGTGCACCTGGCCGGAGCCGGAGATTTCCAGCCATTTGCCGTTGCCGAACGCCATGTCGATTTCGGCCGACGGCTCCGTGAACGGGAAGTACGACGGGCGGAAGCGCACCTGGATGTCGTCGCGCTCGAAGAACTTACGCAGGAAATCGGTATAGACGCCCTTCAGATCGGCAAAGCTCACGTCCTCGCCGATCCACAGGCCTTCCACCTGATTGAACATCGGCGAATGGGTGGCGTCGCTGTCGACGCGATAGGTGCGGCCCGGGCAGATGACCTTGATCGGCGGCATCGGCTTGCCTGCGTACTTCTGCACGTGCATGCGTGCGTAGCGGACCTGCATCGGGCTGGTGTGCGTACGCAGCAGCAACAACTTGCCCTCGCTGTCGCGACCATCCACATAGAACGTGTCCTGCATCGAACGCGCCGGGTGGTTGTCCGGGTTGTTCAAGGCGGTGAAGTTCATCCAGTCGGTCTCGATTTCCGGACCATCGGCCACGTCGAAACCGATCGAACCGAAGATCTGCTCGACACGTTCCCATGTGCGCATCACCGGGTGGGTGCTGCCGCGCGACACGGCGCGGCCGGGCAGCGTGACGTCGATGGCTTCGGCGGCCAGGCGCGCATTCATCAGCGCATCGGCCAGCGCCTGGCGACGCGCCTGCAGTGCGGCCTCGACCTGCTGCTTGACCTGGTTGATGCGGGCGCCTTCGGTCTTGCGCGCTTCGGGGTCCAGCTTGCCCAGCCCCTTCAGCAGTTCGGTCAGCGCGCCCGTCTTACCGAGGAAGCGTGCTTTTTCGTTTTCCAGCGTGGCGTTGTCGTTGGCGGCAGCGAAGGCGGCCTGTGCGTCGGCGACGATTTGATCCAGATCCTGGGACATGACGGCAATACGTGGACAGTACGTGGAAGGGATGGCACTACGCGCGCAATGTTACGTGCAGTGAGGCATTTCGGATGCTGCGTCGGATTTCGCTTGAGACTCGTCTCAACGTGTCTCACGCCGTCTTGTCGACGCGGCATTCGAAATGAAAACGGGGCTCGGTAAGGAGCCCCGTTTCATCAGACCTTACGGTCGGTGCTTGCCCGGAAACGCCATCCGGCGCTTCCGAAACCGGCATCAGGCAACGGTGGCTTTCACCTGGTTGACGATGGCGGCAAAGGCAGGCTTGTCATGGATGGCCATGTCCGACAGCACCTTGCGGTCCAGTTCGATCGAAGCCTTCTTCAGGCCGTTCATGAACACGCTGTACGTCATGCCATGCTCACGCGTCGCGGCATTGATACGTGCAATCCAGAGTGCGCGGAACACGCGCTTCTTGTTGCGACGATCGCGGTACGCGTACTGACCAGCACGCATGACCGCCTGCTTGGCGATACGGTAGACATTATTGCGACGGCCGCGGTAACCCTTGGCAGCGTCGATGACTTTCTTGTGACGGGCCCGTGCAGTGACCCCACGCTTGACTCGAGGCATGTAAAACTCCTTTCGTTATCGTTTGGGGTTATGCGTAAGGCATCATCGCACGGACAGACTTCAGGTTCGTCTCATGGACGTCCTGGGTGCCGCGCAGTTGACGCTTGTTCTTGGTGGTCTTCTTGGTCAGGATGTGACGCTTGAAGGCCTGGCCACGCTTGAACGAACCGTTCGGGCGCGCCGTAAAGCGCTTGGAAGCGCTTTTCTTGGTCTTCATCTTAGGCATGAAAAACTCCAGCTCTATGACATGCATGCAGGTGGACGGCTCACGCCATCGCTTGCAAGACCCGCATCCACTTGTTTTTGTACGCAGCACAGCAGGCGATGCCTGCCGGTCACGCACGGGTTCTGCGCAAAACAACGCCGGGATGCACGTGGCATCCCGGCCGTCGCTTCGCACAAGAATTACTTCTTCTTCTTGGGGGCCAGCACCATCACCATCTGGCGACCTTCCATCTTCGGCATCTGCTCGACCTGACCCAGTTCCTCCAGGTCAGCCTTCAGACGCTCGAGCATGCGCGCGCCGATTTCCTGGTGGGCCATTTCACGACCGCGGAAACGCAGCGTGATCTTGGTCTTGTCCCCATCCTCCAGGAAACGCCTCAGGTTGCGCAGCTTGACGTTGTAGTCTCCATCATCCGTGCCAGGACGGAATTTCACTTCCTTGACCTGGATGATCTTCTGCTTGAGCTTGGCCTCGTGGGCGCGCTTGGCTTCCTCGTACTTGAACTTGCCGTAGTCCATGATGCGGGCCACGGGTGGAACTGCGTTGGGCGCAATCTCCACGAGATCCAAGTCCTTGTCCTCGGCCATGCGCAGTGCGTCCATGAACTTGACGATGCCGAGCTGTTCGTTATCAACCCCTACCAGGCGCAGCTCAGGCGCGCTGATTTCTCGGTTGATACGGTGACCTTTGTCTGTAGCGATGTTCCGTTACCTCAAGAAGACAAAAAAACAAGCCGTGCTTTCCACCCTCAGGCTTTGCTGGAGACGTCGTTTTGCAGACGATCCACAAACGCGGAGACGGGCATGACACCCAGATCCACATTGCCACGGGCACGCACGGCCACTTGATTGGCGTCCCGCTCCTTGTCGCCTACCACCAGCAGGTAAGGGATCTTCTGAAGCGAGTGCTCGCGGATTTTATACGTAATTTTCTCGTTACGCAAATCCGCCTTGGCCCTAAACCCTTGTTTTTGCAAGAGTTGCACGACGCTTTCGGCATATTCCGCCTGCGAGTCGGCGATGTTCATGACCACTACCTGCTCCGGCGCAAGCCACGCGGGCAGCGCACCGGCGTGGTTTTCGAGCAGGATACCCAGGAAGCGCTCGAACGAACCGAGGATCGCACGGTGCAGCATGACCGGACGCTTGCGCGAATTGTCCTCGGAGACGTATTCGGCGCCCAGACGCTCCGGCAGCACCAGATCGAGCTGGAGCGTGCCGCATTGCCACGACCGGCCGATCGCATCCTTGATGTGATATTCGACCTTCGGACCGTAGAACGCGCCCTCGCCAGGAAGCTCTTCCCACTCCACGCCGCAGGCGCGCAGCGCCAAGCGCAGACCCTCTTCGGCGTGGTCCCAGATCGCATCCGAGCCGGCGCGCTTTTCCGGGCGCAACGACAGCTTCACCTTGACGTCCTTGAAGCCAAAGTCTTCATAGACCGAAAACGCCAGTTCATTAAAAGCCTTCGCCTCTTCCACGATCTGCTCTTCCGTGCAGAAGATATGGGCGTCGTCCTGCACGAAACCGCGCACGCGCATCAGGCCATGCAACGCACCCGACGGCTCGTTACGATGGCAGGCGCCGAATTCGGCCAGGCGCAACGGCAGGTCGCGATAAGAGCGCAGGCCGTGATTGAAGATCTGAACATGGCCCGGGCAGTTCATCGGCTTGATCGCGTAGTCGCGCTTCTCCGATTCCGTGACGAACATGTTCTCTTTGTAATTGTCCCAATGGCCGGATTTTTCCCAAAGAGAACGATCCATCACCTGGGGCGTGCGCACTTCCTGATAACCGGCGTCCGTGAGACGACCACGCATGTACTGCTCGACGGCCTGCCAGACGCTCCAGCCCTTCGGGTGCCAGAACACCATGCCCGGCGCTTCCTCCTGCAGGTGGAACAGGTCCAGCGTCTTGCCCAGGCGACGGTGGTCGCGCTTCTCGGCCTCCTCGAGCATCGTCAGGTACGCGTCCTGGTCTTCCTTGCGGGCCCACGCCGTACCGTAGATGCGCTGGAGCATCTCGTTGTTCGAATCGCCGCGCCAGTACGCGCCCGCCACCTTCATCAGCTTGAAGACCTTGAGCTTGCCCGTCGACGGCACGTGCGGACCACGGCACAGATCGACGAAGTTACCCTCGCGATACAGGCCAATTTCCTGATCGGCGGGAATGGACGCGATGATCTCCGCCTTGTATTTCTCGCCCATCGATTCGAACAACGCCACCGCTTCGTCGCGATTCCAGACTTCGCGCGTGACTTTCTCGTCCTTGCGCGCCAGCTCCATCATCTTCTTCTCGATAGCGGCCAGATCCTCGGGCGTGAAGGGACGCTTATAGGAAAAGTCGTAATAGAAACCGTTGTCGATCACCGGCCCGATCGTCACCTGCGCGTCCGGATACAGCTCCTTCACGGCGTAGGCCAGCAAGTGCGCCGTCGAGTGGCGAATCACATCGACGCCGTCGGCATCCTTGTCCGTGACGATTGCTAGCGACGCATCGTGGTCGATCGTATGGCTCGTGTCGACGAGGCGGCCATCGACCTTGCCGGCGAGCGCGGCCTTGGCCAGCCCCGAGCCGATGCTTTGCGCCACTTCGGCCACCGTGACGGGACCGGGAAACTCACGACGGGAACCGTCAGGCAACGTGATTGCGATCATCTTGAACCTCTTCTGGATTCCGCCACGCCGGCTTCTTGGGGGCCTAGGCGCGGCAGCATAGCAACTTTTGTGGCGCCGATCCGTCAGATGCGACAACGCATGCACCGGACGAAACAGCTACGAATCTTTCTTGCCGCCCCGCGCAGTCGCGGGCAACGCGGCAGCTTATCAGGAGGCTGGTAGACGACAGACGAAAAAAAACGCGGCCAAGGCCGCGTTTTTCTTTGAATCCCCGCTTTATTCTGCGGGTCGAAGGCGCACCTCGACTACTGTCGCTAACCAGCGGTAGTAGTTCGAGTTGTCATGTTCATGATGCTTTTCCGTGCCCTGATAAGGTTGATCGGATCTGCTGCCTGAAACTGAATGCCGCGGCCTTCGACTGCCGACAGATGCAGGGTACTTCCTGTTCGTTGGTAGGCTCGATTGGACTCGAACCAACGACCCCCACCATGTCAAGGTGGTGCTCTAACCAGCTGAGCTACGAGCCTAGCGAAGCGCAGATTATAAACTTATTTTCGCCGGGCGTGCAACACCCCCTGCACATCCTCGATGATCGACAGCGCGCGCTGCAACTGGGTGGCCTCGGCAACTTCCGCCGTGAACTGCATGCGCGCCACACCCTTGCTGGATAGCGTCTTCACGCCGGTCACGTTGATCTTCTCGCGCGAAAGCACTTCGGAAATATCGCGCAGCAAACCCTGCCGGTCGATCGCCTCGACCTGGATGTCGACGGGATAGACGGCATCGCTGCGCTTGCCCCATTCGGTCTGGATCACCCGTTCTGGAGCGCGCCCGGACAGTTGGAGAAAGGTGCTGCAGTTGCGGCGATGGATCGACACACCCCGGCCGCGCGTGACGAAGCCGACGATATCGTCGGGTGGCGCCGGCTTGCAGCACCGCGACATCTGCGTCATCAGCGAATCCACGCCAACCACCAGCACGCCGCTCTTGGCGCCGCGCGCCACGCTGGTGGCGCGGCTCTTCTTGGTGACCGCATCCTCTTCGCTGAACTGAGGCTGCGCCTCGCCCTCTGGGTGGCGCAGCGCGTGCTCCACATGCCGCAGGCTGAACTCTTCCTTGGCCACCGCCGCGTAGAGATCGTCGGTCGACTTGAAATTCAGGCGCGTCGCCAGGTCGTCGAGATTGACCGCGGTCTTGCCCTCGCGCTGCAGAGTCTTTTCGATCAGCGCACGGCCTTGCGCGATGGTTTCCTGCGAATCCAGCGCGTTGAACCACGCCCGCACCTTCGCGCGCGCACGACTACTGGCCAGATAGCCAAGTTCGGCATTGAGCCAGTCACGCGACGGACCGCCCTGCTTGACGGCCACGATTTCCACAGTCTGGCCGTTCTTCAGCGGCGTGTTCAGCGGCACCATCGCGCCGTCCACGCGCGCGCCACGGCAGCGGTGCCCCAGATCGCTGTGCAGGTAATAGGCGAAATCCACCGGCGTGGCGCCCTGCGGCAACGCGACCACGCGCGCCTGCGGCGTCAACACATAGATATGATCGTCGATCGCCGCATGCTTGAGCTGCTCCCACGGCGAGTCCTCGTGCGCGACGGAGTGATCGGCATCGTCCTTCCACGCCAGCAGTTGGCGCAGCCATGCGATCTTCTCGTCGTAGGCATTGTCGGCGGCAAACTGTCCGCTGTAGCCCTTGCCGCCGGCTTCCTTGTAGCGCCAGTGGGCGGCCACGCCGTATTCGGCGAAGTGATGCATTTCGTGCGTGCGGATCTGCACCTCGAAAGCCCGGCCGTCGTCGCCGATCACCACCGTATGCAGCGACTTGTAGCCATTGGCCTTGGGCCGCGAAATGTAGTCGTCGAACTCACGCGGGATGGGTTGCCAGATGTGGTGCACGATGCCAAGGACCGTATAGCAATCCTTGATATCGTCGACGATCACGCGGAACGCTCGCACATCGTACAGATCGGCAAAATCAAGCTCCTTGCCGCGCATCTTCTTCCAGATGCTGTAGATGTGCTTGGGCCGTCCCGACACCTCGGCGCGAATGCCCGCCGCGGCCAGTTCCGACTGCAGGCGTTCGATGGCCTGGGCGATGAAACCTTCACGCTCGATGCGCTTTTCGTCGAGCAGTTTTGCGATGCGCTTGTAGGTATCGGGCTGCTCGAAACGGAACGCGAGATCCTCAAGTTCCCATTTCATCTGCCAGATACCGAGACGATTTGCCAGCGGTGCGTAGATATCCAGCGTCTCGCGCGCCACGCCTGGCAGCGGCGGGTTCTTGGTCTGCGCCAGCCAGCGCAGCGTCTGCAGCCGCGACGCCAACCGCACCAGCACCACGCGGATGTCCTGCGCAAATGCCAGCAGCATCTTGCGCAGCGCCTCGACCTGCTCCTGCCGTGCAGCCACCTGCGACTTGGACGCCTCGGATACGTCCGCCTGCGTCACGGCGATCGCGCCGATCCGCAGCAGCTGGCGTACGCCTTTCACCAGCCGTGTGACTTCGTCGCCAAAGCGCGATGCGATCTGGTCTTCGACGCCCGGTACGAATGCTTCGGCCGCGAACAGGCAGGCGGCCGCACGGGCCGCATCGTCCACACGCAGGCCATCGAGAATGCGCAGCATCCCTTCGGCATGCGACAGCACGCTTTCGCCGGTCGGCAGCAGCGTGGGCGTGGCGCCGTCGGCCACCTCGCGCACGAAAGCCAGGGCCCGTTCGACCAAGCCGGCGTCCGGAACGCCGGCCGTCTGACCGGTCAGCTCAGTCGACGTCACCATTTCACAGCATCCGGCATCAGTTCAGGGCGGCGGTGACCACCACTTCGATCAGATAATCGGGGTTGGCCAGTTTTGCCTCCACGGTCGCACGCGGCGGCGTATTACCCTGCGGCACCCATGCATCCCACACTTCGTTCATCTCGCCGATGCGGGTCACGTCGGTCAGAAAGATCTGACACATCAGGATGCGCGTCTTGTCGCTGCCAGCCTCTGCCAGCAGGCGATCGATATGCCCCAGCACTTCGCGCGTCTGGCCGCGCAGATCGGCCTTGGGATCGACTTCGGGCACCTGTCCGGCCAGATAGACCACGCCGTTATGCACGGCATATTCGGACAGACGCTTGCCCACATGGGCGCGCTTCAGGGTGTTGGTGCTCATATCGCTGTCTTCAACTGAAAATTGCTTAGGTGCCAAGAAAAAAATTCCGTGCGATCGCGATCTGCGCCGGATCGACAAACGTCGGCGCATGCCCGACGTCGGCGAT
Organism: Cupriavidus pauculus; assembly: GCF_008801835.1. Taxonomy (GTDB): domain Bacteria; phylum Pseudomonadota; class Gammaproteobacteria; order Burkholderiales; family Burkholderiaceae; genus Cupriavidus; species Cupriavidus pauculus. Next base: position 14,879 of record NZ_VZOW01000019.1, read on the forward strand.
TTCCACCGTCGAGACCTGCTTGCCGCGTGCCACCATTTCGGCGACGGTCTCGCGCAGCAGCAGATCCGATTGCGCGCCACGCACGATCAGCGTGGGGCCCGTTGCGGCCTCGAACATCTTCCACAACATCGCTTCGCCCGCCAGCACCGCCTCCGGCGGCGTTTCCTTGAACGGCACGGCCAGCGCCGGATCGTAATGCAAGCCCCACTCCAGCGATTCGGCGCCCTGTACAGGCTTGAGGATCGCGCTGTTCAGTTCGCGCCATTGCTCGGGCGTATGACGGCCGAACGACGCACTGATCGTCTGCAGATAAGCAAGGCCCTCTTCGAAGGTCTTGAACCGCACGGGCAGACCCAGGTACGCGCCGATGCGCTCCATCGCCTGGGCCGCGATGCGCGGGCCGACATCATTGAGCAGCAGCTTGCGCACCGGCGAATTCGGCAGCCCCGCCAGGCCCATGCCGATCAGGCCGCCCATCGACGTGCCGAACCAGTCGACCCGTTCCACGTTGAGCCGCGCAATCAGCGTGACCATATCGGACACGTACTGCGGCACCGTGTAGAAATGCGGATCGGCCAGCCAGTCCGAACGGCCGCGCCCGACCACATCGGGGCAGACCACGCGATACTCGTCCGACATCGCTCGCGCCAGCGCATCGAAATCGCGCCCGGTGCGCGTCAGCCCGTGCACACAGACCAGCACGCGCGAATTCGCCGGATCCCCCCATTCGTGATAAGCCATGCGATGCAGGCCCGCGGGACTGATGCACTGTACGAAACCAAGACGCGGACTGGAAGACATCTGTACTCCCTGCGATTTCCGCCGCATTCCCTGCGGCGTGTCAGTAATTCGAAGCGGGACTTCGGAAAAGCCTGCAAAGCGGCATGCGCAGGCGATCAACCAAAGCCGGATTGTACGCCCAGCGAGTACAATGCCACAGCACATCCTGACACTCCCGACGGAGGCTTACATGCTCAACGGCAAGACGGCATTGGTCACGGGCTCGACCAGTGGAATCGGACTCGGCATCGCGCAGGCCCTGGCCGCGCAAGGCGCGAACATTATTGTCAACGGCTTCGGTGACGCAGACGGCGCAAAGGCGGAAATCGCGCGGGCCGGCAGCGGCATCCAGGTGGGCTATCACGGCGCCGATATGAGCAAGGCGGCCGAAATCGAAGACATGATGCGCTACGCGGAAAAAGACTTCGGCGGCGTGGATATCCTGGTCAATAACGCTGGCATCCAGTTCGTGGCCAAGATCGAGGAGTTCCCGGTGGATCGCTGGGACGCGATCATCGCCATCAACCTGACCTCGGCCTTCCACACCACGCGCCTCGCGTTGCCGTCGATGAAGACGAAAAACTGGGGCCGCATCATCAACGTGGCATCGACGCACGGGCTGGTCGCATCGGCGGAAAAATCGGCCTATGTCGCCGCCAAGCATGGCATCGTCGGCTTCACCAAGGTCACTGCACTGGAAACGGCGCAGACCGGCGTGACCGCCAACGCCATCTGCCCGGGCTGGGTGCTCACACCGCTGGTGCAGAAACAGGTCGAAGCGCGCGCGCAGAAGGAAGGTATCCCCGTCGAACAGGCCAAACGCGAGCTCGTGCTCGAAAAGCAGCCTTCGGGAGAGTTCGTCACGCCGGAAGAACTCGGCGCGCTGGCCGTGTTCCTGTCGAGCGACGCTGCAAGGCAGGTGCGCGGCGCGATCTGGAACATGGATGGCGGCTGGGTCGCGCAATAAGGAGCCCGATGATGACGCGTCGTCCATCGCGCCGCGCTGCCCTCTTTGCGCTGGGCAGCGGTGCATTGATGATGTCGCCGCTGGCGAGCCTGGCGCAGGCGCCCAGGCCGCTGGCTATCGATGTCTACAAGACTCCTACCTGCGGATGTTGCGAAGACTGGGTCAAGCATCTGCGTGACAACGGTTTTAAGGTGACCACGCACGATGTCGAGGACACCGCGCCGTACCGCACGAAATTCGGTATCCCGGAACGTTTTGGCTCGTGCCACACCGGCGTCATCCATGGCTACGGCATCGAGGGGCACGTACCCGCCGCGGACATCAAGAAGCTGATCGCCGCAAAGCCCAAGGCTGCCGGGCTGGCGGTGCCCGGCATGCCGGCGGGTTCGCCGGGCATGGAATATGGCCCACGCAAGGACCCGTTCGATGTACTGATCGTGAAGCCGGACGGCGCAGCTGCGGTGTTTTCGAGCTACAACAAAGCCAAGACCTGACGGCGCACTCCTCCGAATGCCTCGCGCCTTACGTCACGCGCCGGGCGCATGGTCCGGGCCGCAAGCAATAAGCCCCTGCCGGCAATCACCGACAGGGGCTTTTTTGCGACGCTGTCCTGCGCGGCCGCTCAGATCAGCGCAGCACCGGTCTTGGCCTGCACTTCCTCGCGGCTCACGCCCGGCGCGGTCTCGACGAGCTTCAGCCCTTCCGGCGTCACGTCGATCACGGCCAGATCGGTAATGATGCGGTTCACCACGCCCACGCCCGTCAGCGGCAGATTGCATTCCTTGAGGATCTTGATGTCCTCGCTGCCATCCTTCTTCTTGGCGGTGTGTTCCATCAATACCACCACGCGGCCGACGCCCGCCACCAGATCCATCGCGCCGCCCATGCCCTTGACCATCTTGCCCGGAATCATCCAGTTGGCCAGATCGCCGCGCTCGCTGACCTGCATCGCGCCCAGAATGGCCAGATTGATCTTGCCGCCGCGAATCATCGCGAACGAGTCCGCCGACGAGAAGATCGACGAACCCGGCAGCGTCGTGACCGTCTGCTTGCCGGCGTTGATCATGTCCGCGTCCACTTCATCTTCGGTCGGAAATGGCCCGATGCCGAGCAGGCCGTTCTCCGACTGCAGCCACACTTCCATGCCCTGCGGCACGTGGTTGGCCACCAGCGTAGGCAGGCCGATGCCCAGGTTCACATAAAAGCCGTCCTGCAGTTCCGCCGCGGCGCGCGCGGCCATTTCATCACGTGTCCATGCCATGATCTGTCTCCTTACTTGGCACGCACGGTGCGCTGTTCGATGCGTTTTTCGGGGCTGGCGTTCAGCACGATGCGGTGCACGAAGATGCCGGGCAGATGCACGTCGTCCGGATCGATTTCGCCGATTTCGACGATCTCTTCCACCTCGGCCACGGTGATCTTGCCGGACATCGCGCACACCGGATTGAAGTTGCGCGCGGTGCGGCGGAACACGAGGTTGCCGGCCTTGTCCGCCTTCTTCGCCTTGACCAGCGCCACGTCGGAAACCAGCGACCGCTCCATCACATACTGCTGGCCGTCGAATTCGCGTACGTCCTTGCCCTCGGCGACGATGGTGCCCACGCCGGTCTTGGTGAAGAACGCGGGAATGCCCGATCCGCCGGCGCGCAGCTTTTCGGCCAGCGTGCCTTGCGGCGTGAATTCGAGCTCGAGTTCGCCGGCCAGGTACTGGCGCTCGAACTCCTTGTTTTCGCCGACGTACGAGGAAATCATCTTCTTGATCTGCCGCGTGGCGAGCAGCAGGCCCAGCCCGAAGCCGTCCACGCCGGCGTTGTTCGAGATGCAGGTAAGCTGCTTGGCACCGCTGTCGCGCAGCGCCGCAATCAATGCCTCGGGAATGCCGCACAACCCGAAACCGCCCACGGCGATCGTCTGGCCGTCATGCACCACGCCCGCGAGCGCCTCGGCGGCGCTGGCGAAGACCTTGTTCATAGTTGCTCCTTCCTCGGTAGTCTCATGCGGACTCACCCAATACCGTGCGGGTTGTCCGGCGACGTTTTGACCCGCGTATGACCCAGGGCCACGCGCGGAAATTGTAACGGTACAATCGGCGGTCAGCGCCGCCTGTTGCCGACCGACAGCATACGTCAACGCGCCCCCGCAACGCCATTACGTAAAAGTACATAAGGGATAATGCCGTCCATCGACTACCAGACCGCCTTTCATCTGGCCCCCGTTGGCCTGGTGCTGTCCCGCGCCCGCGTGATCGAGGATTGCAACGACGAAGTCTGCCGGATCTTCGGCACGTCGCGCGAAGCGCTGGTGGGCGAATCGTTCCAGGTGCTATACCCGACGGCCGACGAGTTCGAACGTACCGGCGCGCGCATCGTGCCAGTGATGAACACCAAGGGGCTGTATTCCGATGAACGGATCATGAAGCGCGCCAGCGGCGAGCTGTTCTGGTGCCATGTCACGGGGCGCTCGCTCGATCGCAAGGACCCGCTGGGCGCCGGAATCTGGACCTTCGAGGACCTGTCCCAGAAACGGCCCGTCACTGCCGAACTGACCGCACGCGAGCGCGATATCGCGGCGCAGTTGGTGGAGGGAAAGACCAGCAAGCAGATCGGCAAGCTGTTGTCGATCAGCCCGCGCACAGTGGATATCTACCGTGCGCGGCTGATGAAGAAATACGGCGCCCATACCGCCGTCGATCTGGTGCAGCGGCTGGTGAACCACTGAGCGCGGCTCGCCCGCCTGGCGCGCCTCGCGCGGCGCCGACGGCAGGCGCACCACAACACCGCGCGAATCGCCAGATCGATGACGATGGACACCCCGCAATCGCCGCGGGAGAGGACCGGGGCCCGGAAGGCCCAGCGCCGTTACGCCTCGATCAGCCGTCGGATCTCGTCCGGGACCGGGACCGATTTTTCCTGCGCGTAGTCGCACCACACCACCTTCGCGCCGCCCTCGGCCCACACCACATCGGGCAGATCGGTGCGGATCACCTCGATGCGGGTTTCGAAGCTGGATCGGCCGAGCTGGCCCGCGTACACGCGGCATTCGATGTTGCCGGGGTAGCGCAGTTGCTTCAGGAAGGTCATGTGGGCGTTGATCAGCACGGGCCCATGGCCATTGGCATCGCGGCCATTGCGACCGATCGACTCGAACCACTCGATCCGCGCCTGCTCCAGATAGCGGAAATAGACGGTGTTGTTGACATGGCCCATGGCGTCCATGTCACCCCACCGTATCGGCATCACGCAGGTGAATACGTGCTTCATCAGCGCTTGGCGATCGACGCTTCGGCCTTGGTCACCAGATCTCCGCCGATCTGCTTCTTCCACTTGTCGTAGACCTTGGCAGTGGCCTTGCGGAATGCGTCGTGCTCGGCCGGCGTCAGCGTCGTCACCTTGACGCCATGCTGCTCCATGTCCTTCCAGGCCGGCGCGCCCGCCTCGACCAGGCCCTTGCGGGCGAGCGCGATTTCCTGCTTGCCCGCGTCGATGGCAGCCTGCTTGACGATCTCGCGATCAGCCGGCGTCCAGCTTTCCCAGATCTGCTTGTTGACCACGAAAATCAGCGGGTCGGCCACATAGCCCCAGGTCGTCACGTATTTCTGGCCCACCGTGTAGAGCTTGGCGGCCGCGAACACGCTCTGCGGATTCTCCTGGCCATCGACGGCGCCCGAGGCCATTGCCGGTTGCGCATCGGCCCAGCTCATCTGCGTCGGGTTGGCGCCCAGCGCATTGAAGGTTTCGATATACAGCGGCGACCCCACCACGCGCAGTTTCAGCCCCTTCAGGTCTTCCGGCTTGCGGATTTCATGCTTGGAATTCGACACCTCGCGGAAGCCGTTTTCGCCCCAGGCCAGCGGCACCACGCCCGCCTTTTCCAGCGTCGCAAAGATCGACTTGCCGACTTCGCCCTGCGTCAGCGCATCGAGCGCCTTGTAGTCGGGCATCAGGAAAGGCAGGGAGAACAGATTCAGTTCCTTCACCTGCGGCGACCAGTTGATGGTCGAGCCGACAGCCATGTCGATCACGCCCTGGCGAATCGCGGAAAACTCGCGCGTCTGGTCGCCGGCCACTAGCGACGTGCCCGGATAGAGCTTGATGTTGATGCGCCCATTGGTACGCTGCCGCACCAGATCGGCCCAGATTTCGCCGCCCTTGCCCCACGGAAACGCCGGCCCCAGCACCAGCGACATCTTGTATTCGGACTTGTAGGTCTGGGCCATGGCGGCCGGCGCGGCAAATGCGGCGGCGGCAATCGTGGCGGCAACGGACAACAGCAGGGCACGGCGTTTCATGCGGGAATCTCCTCGTTTCATCTTGTTGTTCAATTCAAATCAGTAGCCCAGATAATCGGGCAGCCAGGTGGCCAGTGGCGGGTAAGCCAGCACCATCAGCATGGCGATGAACATCGCCAGCAACATCCAGATCACCCAGGGCACGGTTTCCTCCATGCGTACGCGGGCAATGCGGCAGGAAACCATCAGGTTCACGGCCAGCGGCGGCGTGAACTGGCCCAGCGCCACCTTCAGCGTCAACACCACGCCAAACCACACCGGATTCCAGTGGAACGCCGTGGCAATCGGCAGCAGCAGCGGCACGAAGATCAGGAAAATCGAAATTCCGTCGAGGAACATGCCGACGGTCATCAGCAGCAGCACGATCAGCGCCAGCACGCCGTATTCGCCAAGGCCCGAATGGGCGATCGCATTGGCCAGCGGATCGATCACGCCGAGCGTGGACAGCGCATAGGCAAAGATACCGGCCAGCGCCACCACCAGCAGGATGACCGCCGATGTCTCGGCCGCTTCCTGGAAGATCGTGAACAGGTCGCGCATGCCGATGCTGCGGTAGATCACCATGCCGACGAACAGGCCGTAGACCACCGCCACCACGGCCGCTTCGGTTGGCGTGAACCAGCCCGCGCGCATGCCGCCGAGGATCAGGAACGGCGCCACCAGCCCCCAGGCCGCCTCACGCAGGCTGCGCCAGAACGGCGGGCGCGGCAGCGCGGCTTCGATGTGTCCCATGTTGTGCTTGCGCGCGAGCCACACCGCCGGCACGATCAGCGCCACGCCGGCCAGGATGCCCGGGATCATGCCCGCTGCGAACAGCGCCGGCACCGACGCGCCCGGCACCAGCACGCTGTAGATGATGAACGCGACCGACGGCGGGATCAGAATGTCCGTGGCCGCCGCCGCGCCAACCACCGCCGCGCTGTAGGCGCCCGGATAGCCGGCGCGCGACATCGCCGCGATCATCACGCCGCCCACGGCCGCCGCATTGGCGGGCCCCGATCCGGAAATGCCGCCGAGGAACATCGCCACCAGGATCGCTACCAGCGGCAGCATGCCCGGGCCGCGTCCGACGATGGCGATCGCAAACGTCACCAGCCGCTGCGCCACGCCGGAACGGTCGAAGATCGAACCCACCAGCACGAACATCGGGATGGCCAGCAACGGATACTTGGCCAGGCCGGCATAAAAATTCTGCGGCACGGCCAGCAGACCGAACATCTGCGTATCGAGATTGGACAGCCCGATGGCGACCAATCCGCCCAGCCCCAGCGACACGCCGATCGGCACGCCAAGCAGCATCAGGCCAATAAAGACCACGAACAGGATAATGGCGACGATCGTCATTGCGCACGCTCCCCGCCCTGCTTCAGGGCCTTGAGCGCGCGGGCGTTGCGCAGCGCCAGCGCCAGCGCGCGCAGCGCGATCGCCACGGAAAACACCGGCAGCCACACCGAGTACCACCAGCTTGGCACCCCGATGCCTGGCGAGGTCTCGCCAAACGTGTATTCGTCCCAGGCAATGCGCACGCCCAGCACGGCCAGCGCCAGGAACATCGCCGCCACGGCCAGGGCCGACACGATGGCCAGCCGCTTTTGCCGCGCGGCGCTGCCACGTTCAAAGAAGAATTCGATGCGAATGTTGCGATCGCGCGCCACCGCGGCGCTGCCGGCCACCAGCGCCAGCACGATCATCAGGAACACCGAGAATTCCTCGGTCCAGGCAAACGATTCGTCGGTGAAATAGCGGACCACCACATTGGCGAACGTGATGCCGACCAGCAACACCATGACGATCACGCCGATCCAGTCCTCAATGCGCGGTGAAATGCGGAATTCGCTGTCGCGCGCTTCGTCGGCCGCCTCGGCAATGATTGTCGAGTCGACGACGTGCTGCGGCACGGCTTCGCGCCGTGCCTTGTTGTTTTGATCCATTTCTGCGCCCGGCCTCCGGTCCGGTTCCGAGAAGTCTCTTTTTACGTTGTTCTACTTCTTGGCCAGCCCCCTCCCCCGGAAAGGTCGGCGGTCAGACCATGCCATCGTCGGCGGTGACCACCGCGCCGTTGATGAAGCGCGATGCGTCGGACGCCAGCAGCAGCAAGAGGCCGTCGAGGTCTTCGGGTCGGCCCAGGCGCTTGCGGGGCAGCATCTGGATCAGCTTCTGCCCGGCATCGGTATCCCAATGGTGGTGGTTGATTTCGGTGTCGATGTAGCCGGGGCAGATCGCGTTGACGTTGATGCCGTGACGCGCCCACTCCAGCGCCATGGCCTTGGTCATGTGAACCACGGCGGCCTTGCTCATGCAGTAGACACCAATCTGAGACAGTACCTTGAGACCGGCCACCGACGCAATATTGACGATGCGCGCCTGTGGCAGCGGGTTGCCCTGCTTTTCCGCACCCTTGGCCCGCGCGATCATCCGCTTGGCGACTTCCTGCGCCACGAAGAACGCGCCGCGCGTGTTGGTATCGAACACGAAATCGAAATCGTCGGCGGTGACGTCGGTGAGCTTCTGCGTGGTGGAAACGCCCGAATTGTTCACCAGGATATCGATGGCGCCGGCCTCGGTTTCGGCGTGCGCCACCGCGGCGCGGATGCTGTCCGGATCGGTGACGTCGAGGCGCACCACATGGGCGCTGCCGCCATCGGCCTCGATCGAGGCGCGCAGTTCCTTGAGCCGCTCGACGCGGCGCGAAGCCAGTATCACCTTGGCACCGGCGGACGCCAGCACATTGGCAAAACGCGTACCCAGCCCGCTCGACGCACCGGTCACCAGCGCGACCTTACCTTCCAGATTGATCGACAAACCCATATTTACCTCGGTATTTGGGCATCCGGCGCGGCCGGATGGCGCGCCGGGCACCGTACAGCAGCCTGTAAGGCGGCGCGGCCGCAGCTTAGCAAAAAAAGAACGGTCGTTCCAAAAAATGACTTGCCTGAGGGTGTCGAGTCCCGGACAATGCCGAAGATTCTAAGAACTTGGCCCCCAAAGGGAAAGAGGAAAAACGCCTAGGTCAGGCCGGTTACCCGCCGATAGCCCGATCGCAGAGCATGCCGCACGGTACCAGACCCGTGCCGCGCGTGCGCCCCATCCGGGCCCGCCTCCCCCCGCCCCGGTGCCGGTTCCACAGAGCAAAATCACCGCATCCCACAAACCGCAAGCCCGCACCACGGGCTGCAACCATGCGGCAGTATTGCCGCCCAGAAGACACTGAGGGTTAGAGACAATGGATCAGCAACAGCTCGTCGAGCAGTTCGGCCCGCGCGAAGCCATGGAATATGACGTCGTCATCGTCGGCGGCGGTCCCGCCGGCCTGGCCACGGCCATCCGCCTGAAGCAACTGGCTTCGGAAAAGGGCGGCGACGTCAATGTCTGCGTGCTGGAAAAGGGCTCCGAGCCCGGCGCGCATATCCTGTCGGGGGCCATCATGGACCCGATCGCGCTGAACGAGCTGATCCCGAACTGGAAGGAGCTTGGCGCACCGCTGAATCAGCCGGTCACCGAAGACAAATTCCTGTTCCTCGACGAATCCGGTGCCAAGGGCGCTCCGTTGCTGCCCGAGTGCTTCCACAACGAAGGTAACTACATCGTCAGCCTGTCGAACTTCGTGCGCTGGCTCGGCCAGCAGGCCGAAGCGCTGGGCGTGGAAATCTTCCCGGGCTTCCCGGCGGCCGAGGTGCTCTACAACGACGACGGCTCGGTCAAGGGCGTGGCCACCGGCAACATGGGCATCAACAAGGAAGGCGAGCCCACCGAGAACTTCCAGCTCGGCATGGAACTGCATGCCAAGTACACGATTTTCGCCGAAGGCGCGCGCGGTCACCTTGGCAAGCAGCTCATCGCAAAGTTCAAGCTCGACGCAGGCAAGGATCCGCAAAGCTACGGCATCGGGCTGAAGGAGCTGTGGGAAATCGACCCGTCCAAGCACAAGCCTGGCCTGGTCGTGCACACGGCCGGCTGGCCGCTCGATCCGGCCACCTACGGCGGTTCGTTCCTCTACCACATGGAGGACAACAAGGTGGCCGTGGGCTTCGTGGTCGGCCTGGACTACACCAACCCGTGGCTGTCGCCGTTCGAGGAATTCCAGCGCTTCAAGACGCACCCTCAAATCCGCCAGTACTTCGAAGGCGGCAAGCGCATCGGCTACGGCGCACGCGCCATCACGGCCGGCGGCCTGCTGTCGCTGCCCAAGACGGTGTTCCCGGGCGGCGCGCTGGTCGGCTGCGACGCCGGTTACCTGAACGCATCGCGCATCAAGGGCAGCCACGCGGCGATAAAGACCGGCATGATGGCCGCCGAAGCCGCCTTCGACGCGCTGCAGGCGGGACGTCAGCATGACGAGCTGACCGCCTACCCGGCCGCATTCGAACAAAGCTGGCTGCACAAGGAACTGCTCCAGGCCAAGAACTTCAAGCAGTGGTTCAAGAAGGGCCGCACCACGGCCACGCTGATGACCGGCATCGAGCAATGGCTGCTGCCCAAGCTCGGCATCCGCAATCCGCCGTGGACGATCCATCGCACCAAGCCGGACCACGTCTACCTGAAGCCGGCCGCCGACTGCCAGAAGATCGAATATCCGAAGCCGGACGGCAAGCTGACGTTTGATCGCCTGTCGTCGGTGTTCATCAGCAACACCAACCACGAAGAAAACCAGCCTGCGCACCTGACGCTCAAGGACGCCAGCGTGCCCGTCAACATCAACTGGGAAAAGTACGCCGGCCCCGAGTCGCGCTACTGCCCGGCTGGCGTGTACGAATTCGTGCAGAACGATGAAGGCAAGGAACGCCTGCAGATCAATGCGCAGAACTGCGTGCACTGCAAGACCTGCGACATCAAGGATCCGACGCAGAACATCGTGTGGGTTACGCCGGAAGGTGGCGGCGGCCCGAATTACGTAGGCATGTAAGCGCCGCCGCAGTCGGCCGGACTTCCGGTCCGCGCGGCGACGTGAACGCAAGAGAAGTGCCCGCAGAAGTGCCAACACAAACGCCGGCATGTCGCCACGACTGCCGGCGTTTCTGCTTCTACGACCGGACGCGCCACTGGCGACGCCTGCGTCATGCAGTCTTGGTGTCGAGCTATCAGCGATTCGCCTCGGCCCGGCCCGCTGTCGCCGCCACATCGGTGACATACGCGCGCAGCGCCTCGCTCGGATCGGCAAACATTTGTGCACGCAATTGCGCCGCCTGCTGCTGACGATCTGCCTCGGTCAGTCCCGTCGACTGTTCGATTTGCCGACGCTGGCGCGCGTAATCCGCATACCGGTCGTTCCAGCCTTGCTCGGCCTGCGCCTGCAACGAGTAGCGCTGCGCCACATCGCCGCCAAAGTCCTGCGCCAACGCCGCGGCGATGTCCTGCGTGCTGCGGCCTTGCGCCCGCATGCTGGCGACGGTTTCCGAAATCCGCAGCGGCTGCTCGCCCGACGCGCGCGCCTCGCGCATCGCCGCCGGCAGTCTGGCCTCGGCGGCATTCAAGCGGCGCTGGCGTTCGTTGGCATCGAGATCAGGCTGCGCCGCCACCGCCAGGCGATCAAGCATCGCATCGTCATACGCATCGTCGTCGGCAAACCAGAGCGTTGCGACATCGGCGAGATATTGCTGTCGCATTGCGCGACGCTCAGCCAATTGCGTGCGCAGGCGTTCAATTTGTTCGAGCGACGCCTGCTGCACCGATGCCGACAACTGCGTGCGCCCTGCGGCCAGCGACCGCGCGGCGGCGAGATATTGACGATAGCGCTGCCACAACGCAAACGCCTGTGACGCCGCCGGTTCCGGCACGCGCGCCGCGATATCGTCGCGCACCGCGCGGTCGATGGCGACGTCCGCTCCGAGCGCATCAAAATAGTCGTAGTAACTGCGCAAGGCGCGTGTCAGCCGGAGATTGCCGTGCGCATCGAGTTCCGGCCCGGGCGGCACGTCGACGTCGGGCAACGTGGGCAATCGCGTCGCTGGCGCGGGCGGCGCTGCGGCCATGTCGGCGATCCCCGGCGCGTGTGGCGGGATGGCGGACGGTCCACTGTCAAGCGCCTCCGGTGGCCTCAATGCAAACCACGCCGCAGCGCCCAGCACTACCCCAGGCAGCCAGATCCACGACCAGACCGGCAAGCGGCGCGGCTCAGAGCCGATCATTGCGCAGCCGGTTGGCGTGCTGCAGGATCACCGTGCGCGGATCGACGTCCTGGAACAAGCCGGCAATCTGGTTGACCTCGTCGAGGTGATTCCAGTAGTAATTGGTGGCCAGCACCCTGCCCCACTGGCTACTGCATACAGAAACCAGCCCATCGTTCGGCCCGGAACCTTTCAGACTCATCAGGCCGCCCGTCGCGGCCATCAGCGCGGTGGTGGGATCGAGCAGATTGGATCGGAACAGGTCGATCGCGCCGCCTCGCCCCGTCCAGGAATACGCGGCCTGTGTATAGGTCACCAGATTGCCCGACGCATCGCGCGCCTGGCGCTGCTCCATTGCCGCACCCGCCGTCGCACAATTGGCGCCCAGCGCCGACGGTGTGCCCGGCTTCAACGTCGCGTCCAACCGCGCATTCTGCGCGGCCGCCGCGCGCGTGGTCAGAATCTTCAGCGAAGCCAGTGCGTCCTGATCGATGGCTGCGCCGTTGCCCACGCCATTGCTGATGCCCTGGAACCAGCCGACCGCATTGGCCACATCGGCGACCAAGCCAACGAGCACGGACCCGACCACCGGCACCTGGTTGACGCCGTTGATCACATCGAGCACGAGGTCGGCGAATTCGCTGCCGCGATGCGGACTGCCGATGGTGGTGACCGACGCCACATCCTGTGGCGACATGGCGGCCAGCACACGCGAGGTCGGTCCGCCCTGGCTATGGCCGATCAGATTGACCTTGTCTGCTCCGGTAGCCAGCTTCACGCTGCGCACATATTCGGCAAGCTGCAGTGCGCGCGCTTCGTCGCTGTTGAAAGCCGGCACCGTGGCCACATAAACCGTCGCACCATTGGCGCGCAGCAGTTCGGGAATGCCGTACCAGTAATCGAGCACGCCGCCCATCTTCTCGGCCCCGGTCAGGCCGTGCACCAGCACGATCGGATAGCGCGTTCTTGCGTAGTCGCTGGCGGCCTGCACGGGCGGCGGCAGCATCGAAAAAATTATTGCAACCACTGCGCAAAGCCATGCGGCGGCACGGCGCCAGGGAGTCGGCGTCATCGATGTCTCCTCTTCGACGGTTGGTCTTGTCTTTGTCTGCACAACTAAAGATGCCAACCGCCGGCAAGGCAAGGCGCGTTGCTAGAGGCAACGCACTAACGCGGACGCAGGATCCGTTTCAAACATGCGATGCGCATCGCATCAAACCGGCATGCAGGTCGTTGCCAGCAATTGCTCGTAGATGAAGCACTGCAGCAGCGTCAGCTCGCGCTCGCCGAGCGCGTCGAACGCGACGCCGAACGCTGGAAAATCATCGTCGTCCTGCGCGGGCGCGCTGCGCACGGTGGCGTCAACGGTGACCTCCGCATCGAGCGAGGCGGTGCGCAGATGAAATCGCAATCGCACCTTCTGCCCGACCGCGGGCGCCGGCGACGAGGTCTGCACGAGCGCGCCGCCCGTGCTGAGATCGGAAAGCAGACCGAGCCGCGCCAGCCCCTCGCCCACCTGCGCCTCGGTGGTGGCATCGCTCGTGGTCGGGCTTGCTTCGTCGATGTTGTCGAGCAGATATGCGGCCAGCCGGGTGGCCACGCGCGCGGCGCGACGCACCGGCATCTGCTCGGTCTGCGCCGGCGCGGAGAGCACCAGATACCGGAACGGGCTGCGGCACACCGCGGTGATCGTCGATGTAAAGCTGTGGATCGCGTGCCCCGAAAACCCGCGCAGCAGCAGCGACTCGCCGGCGGTCACCGACAACTCCCGCCCGCCCAGCGTTGGCCACGTCACGAACAGCCCCTGCTCGATAAATCCGATCAGCCGGCTGGCGGCCGCGCGCGAACTGTCGCCGGGGGTTTTCACGTGCAGCAGCGTGCCGACCTGCAGGCCCAGCGGCCCATTGCTGAGGCGCGACCCGCCCTGCGCATCGGCCTCGTTGCCCGCCTCGGGCATTTCATCGGGCCGGCAAACCGTGCCGTGCCGGAACACCAGCGCCAGATCGCGCGCGTCCGGGATGATGCTGCCGCTGCCCAACATCAGATTGCCCTGTCCGTCGAGTAGCGACCATGGCAGCGGCTGCCCCACGGGCAGGTCTTGGGGAGAAAGCGGAATCATGGCGCGATTGACTCTCCATGAAACACGTGCGGTGCGATGACGGCCCCGCACGGGAAATCGGGATGAATGGCAGCCGCCGGGGCTGTCGCACCGGCACTGAGCTCAATGCGAGGGCTATCGACAAAATGTGACAAAACCTTGACCCCACCTTCGAGGAAGGCGCCGCTGGCGTACGCAGGAGCCAACACGAAGTGGATCATTGCGCACCCTCTGACAATGCAATACTTGACTGGGATGGAACAGCAACGCAGAATCGCCACTCATCCGCAAAATCTGTCAGACAGCCTGACATATATCAATACTCATGGATCCGTTGCCCCGCCCGGCCTCGCTCGCGACCCGCATCGCCCAATCGCTGCGCGACGACATCGGTGCGGGCCGTTATACCGTCGGCGCGCGCCTGCCCGCGGAGGCCGCGCTGGCCGAGGCATTCGACGTCAGTCGTCCCATCGTCCGGGAAGCGATTGCCTTACTGAAAGCCGATGGCGTACTCGTGACACGCAAGGGCTCGGGCGCTTATGTGTCGGAGACGCCGGGCGGACAGGTCTGGCGCGTGGCCAGTGCGCCCGATGGCGGCCCGACGCTGGCCCAGTTATTCGAGCTGCGTCGCCTCGTGGAAACGGCTTGCGCTGAAATGGCCGCATTGCGACGCACCGACGCCGATCTCGCGCGGATTCGACAGGCGCTGGCCGCGATGCTGCGCCACGCCGATGACTTCGCGACGGCGGCGGCAGCCGATATCGCCTTTCATCACGCGATTGCGCGGGCGGCGCACAACCCCTGCTTTACCGGCCTGACCGATTTCGTTGGCCAGCAGTTGCTCGCGGCCCGCCAGCATGCGTGGGAAAACAGTGCGCAATTGCACGCCCGCGAGGGCACCCCGCGCGCGGCGGATGCAGAACACATGGCGCTGGTCGAAGCCATCGCCAGCGGCGATCCCGTTGCCGCACGCGCGGCGGCCAGCGCGCACCTGAGCGCGGCGGCAACACGGATGGGCCTTGCATAAGTCCCGGTACAGACCGGCGGAAAGAAAACAGGAGAGACAGATGGAAAAAGTGGATTGCGTCGTGATCGGCGCTGGCGTGGTGGGGCTGGCCGTGGCGCGTGCGCTCGCTCAGCAAGGCCGCGAGGTGATTATTCTCGAAGCCGAAAACGCCTTCGGCACGATCACCAGCGCGCGCAACAGCGAGGTGATCCACGCCGGCATCTACTATCCGGCCGGTTCGCTGAAAGCCGAACTGTGCGTACGCGGCAAGGCAATGCTGTACGACTACTGCGCCAGCCATCATGTCACGCACCAGCGCTGCGGCAAGCTGATCGTCGCCACCAGCGAAGCGCAGATGGCCACGCTGGCCGGCATCCGCGCCAAGGCGGAAGCCAACGGCGTGCACGACATGCAATGGCTGACGCGCGACGAGGCGCGGGCGCTCGAGCCGCAACTCGAATGCCACGCGGCGCTGCTGTCGCCATCGACCGGCATCATCGACAGCCACGGCCTGATGACCGCGCTGCTTGGCGATGCCGAGCAGGCCGGCGCCATGCTGGCCGTCCAGTCGCCGGTGCTGTCGGGCGCGGTCACGCCCGAGGGAATCCGCCTGGAAGTGGGCGGCGACGAAGGCGCCACCACGCTGCTGGCGCGCACGGTGGTCAATTCGGCCGGCCTTACCGCGCCGGAACTTGCCCGGCGTATCGCCGGGATCCCGCCCGAACACATTCCGCCGCAGTACTACGCCAAGGGCTGCTATTTCACGCTCGCGGGCCGCGCGCCGTTCTCGCGCCTGATCTATCCCGTGCCCGAAGCGGCCGGGCTCGGCGTCCATCTGACACTGGACCTGGGCGGCCAGGCTCGCTTCGGACCGAACGTACGGTGGATCGACGAAATCGAATACAGCGTGCCGCCACACGACGCGGATAGCTTCTATGACGAGGTGCGACGCTACTGGCCGGGACTGGCCGATGGCGCGTTGCAGCCCGGTTACGCAGGAATCCGGCCGAAAATCAGCGGCCCGACAGAGACGGCGGCCGATTTCCGCATCGATGGACCGCAAACACATGGCGTGCCGGGCTTGGTCAACCTGTTCGGGATCGAATCGCCGGGACTGACGTCGTCGCTGGCGATTGCGGAGCGCGTGACGACACTCCTGGCCTGACGGGGAGCACTGCGCGGATCAGGCTGCGCAGCGCAGCGTCCGGTGCAACGCTCGGGGCCAAGCTCACTGCGCACCCAGTTCACATGCCAGGATTCGATGCGGCGCTTACGCGCCGGAATTAACGTTTCGAAATCAACGTTTCGGGATCAATGCGCGGGAATCCACGCGCCGCGATTACGCACCCTGTGCGTCCCGGCGCTCGCCGCGGAAGCTCATCGCGGCGCATCCTGCCCCGATCACCGCGGCAAGCGCGGCCAGACCGAATGTGTGCATCGGCGCCAGCGTCTTCCAGGTCCACCCCATCGCCAGCCCGCCCAGGGTGCCGCCGACGCCGTAGGAAATCCCCGTATAAAGCGCCTGGCCCCGGCCCTGCAGCGGCCCCGCGAACCAGCGCTGCAGCCGCTTGAGGCTGGCGCTATGGTGCGCCGCGAAGGTGGCCGCGTGCAGGATCTGGACGACGGCCATCAACCAGACGTACCGGGCAAAATAGCCGGTCAAGCCGAAGCGCAGCGCGGCAAGCACGAAAGTGCCGGCGAGTATCGTGCGCAATGCCAGCGCGCCAAACAACTTGCCCTGATAGAAAAAGAAGACGATTTCGGCAACCACGCCGATCGTCCACATCACGCCGATGGCGAGTTTGCTGTAGCCCAATTGCTCCAGGTACAGCGAATAGAAGACATACAGCGCCGCGTGCGCAAACATCATCAGGAACGCGGAAGCCAGAAACCACGCCACGTCGGGCCGTCGCAACAGGGGCAACGCCGGCGGCGGCCGCACGCGCGGCCCTTCGTCGGGTGCATCGCGCAAGCCAAACACCACCAGTGCAAACAACGCCAGCATGCCGCTGGCCAGCCACGGAAACGCGGACATGCCGGCGTATTCGAACAGCGCGCCGCCAAGCAGCACCGACGCGATAAATCCGACCGAGCCGAACATGCGCACGCGCCCGTAACGGTGATCGAACGCACCATTGCGTCGCAGCGTGGAGATCGTCAATGCGTCGCCTAGCGGAGACATCGCGCTGGTGATCAGGTTGAGTCCGATCATCATCGCCATCATCGCGCCATAGCCGTGCACGCCGGGCACGGTCAGGAACGCCAGCAGCGATGCAATCGCAGCCAGCCGCAACAGTTTCACGCGCGTATGCGTGACGTCCGAAAGCCAACCCCACAGATAGGGACCGACGATGCGGCTTAGCTGAAAGCAGGCCATCAATACGCCGATCTGCACCGGCGAGAAGCCGCGATCGGCAAAAAACAGGCTGACGTAGGGCGATATCACGCCGACGTAGCCGTAATAGCCGAGATAGAACAGTCCGAAACGGAGATAGGTCCCCGGATCGATCGACCCGGGGCGAGACGAGGCGGCGCTCAGGATTTTGCCTGTGCCGGAATACGGGGCGTATCGACGCGCACGTCGCCGCACTGGGCCCGATGGCGCAGCGCGTGGTCCATCAATACCAATGCGAGCATCGCTTCGGCAATCGGCGTGGCGCGGATGCCTACGCAAGGATCATGGCGGCCGAACGTTTCGACGCTTGCCGGATTGCCCGCCTTGTCGATCGACTCGCGCGCGGTGCGGATGCTCGACGTCGGCTTGATCGCCAGCGACACCGAGATGTCCTGCCCGGTCGAGATACCGCCCAGCACGCCGCCGGAATTGTTGGTGCGAAAGCCCTCCGGCGTCAGTTCGTCGCCATGCACCGTGCCGCGCTGCGACACGCTGTCGAAGCCCGCGCCAATCTCGACGCCCTTGACCGCGTTGATGCCCATCATCGCGTGCGCGATGTCCGCATCGAGCTTGTCGAACAGCGGCTCGCCCAGGCCGACCGGCACGCCGCTGGCAACCACTTCGATGCGCGCGCCGACGGAATCGCCATCCTTGCGCAGCGCGTCCATATAGGTTTCGAGTTCGGGCACGATCTCCGCGTTTGCCGCGAAGAACGGATTTTCGGGCACATGCTTCCAGTCGGTGAATGGCACCGCGATCTCGCCAAGTTGCGACATGTAGCCACGGATTTCCGTACCGAACTGTTCGCGCAGCCACTTGCGCGCGATGGCGGCCGCGGCCACCACGGGCGCGGTCAGACGCGCGGACGACCGGCCGCCGCCGCGATAGTCGCGAATGCCGTACTTATGCCAGTACGTGTAATCGGCATGCCCGGGCCGGAAGGTTTCGACGATATTGCCGTAGTCCTTGCTGCGCTGGTCGGTATTGCGAATCAGCAGGCAGATCGGCGTACCGGTGGTCTTGCCTTCGAATACGCCCGAAAGGATCTCCACCTGATCCGCTTCCTGACGCTGGGTCACATGGCGCGACGTTCCCGGCTTGCGACGGTCCAGATCGATCTGGATATCGGCTTCGGTCAGCGACATGCCCGGAGGACATCCGTCCACCACCGCACCAATGGCGGGGCCGTGGGACTCCCCGAACGTAGTCACTGTGAAAAGCAGGCCGAGAGTATTGCCAGACATGATCGAAACCGCACAGAAATTGGGGACGGCCTACATTGTAAGGCCATTAGCGCATTGCAGAGACGTTACGACGGAACCCGGCCTGCAGCGTCGGGCCGGCGCATCGTGCCTGCGCCGCACAGCCGGGCCACCTCCGCTGCATCCCACGGCACCCTCGCCCGCGCCCGCGACCGAGCAACAGGATTATCGACTGGCCACCGACGCCCCTACTTCGTCTCTGCCCTTGATCGCGCCGAAATCGGCGGCAAAGACGCCGCTCCCTGCAAAATCGGGATAGAACCGCGCCTTCATGCGCGCCAGATAGGCTTGCAGGTTCGCATGCGATTCGGCCTCGGCACGGATGGGCGTTTCGAATACCGGCGACTGCAGGCTCGCCGCGAAGGCGAATAGCGTGGCGTCAGCGCCGCATGGCCGATCACCCATGAGATAGGGCTTGTCGCCGAGGATGTCCGTGACCGATCTCACACCCTGTATCGCAATGGCCGCCATGTCCTCGTGGGTATGCCGTCCCAAGCCTTGCGCCCACAGCATCTGACGCACCTTGCGACGAACCAGCGTCTTCACCATTCCGCGCAGCGGCGCCGGCACGAAACCGAAGAATTGCGCCGGACCGCGCTCGAAGTTGTCGCCTTCGAGCCAGCGCACACGCGCCACCGCCCAGTAGAGGTTGTCTTCGAGCAGCTTTTCCACCGCCCACGCCGTGCCGCGCTGTGCGGGCGTCAGGCCCTCATCGAAATCGATGTGATAGGTCTTCTCGATATGCCAGCGGATAAGCGTGGAATCGGCAATCAGCCGCCCCATGTCGTCGAGATAGGGCAACTTGCTCTTTGGCGCGCGGCGCACATTGCCACGCCTGGTCTGATACGGCAGGCCGGCCAGCTTCAGCAGCAACTCCGCCTTGATGACGAACGGGCTGGCGTCGGGCAGACCGAATGCCGGGCCAAAGGTATAGAGCGTAATCATCGCTATTTCCAATCGCCACGCAGGGCAAGCACCATTTGCTGCAAGCCTTCCGGCGTTGCGGTTTCCGGCGGCACAGGTTCGCCCACCACCAGTTCCAGCTTGCTCAACACGCCGCGGCGGAACGGACGGCTCATGGCCGGCGCGCCCTTGCGCGAGAAGAAGCTGCCCCACAGGCCGCGCAACGCCATCGGCACCACCGGCACCGGCGTGCGCATGATGATCTGCTGCACACCGCTCTTGAACGGATTGACATCGCCGGTCGCCGTGATCTTGCCTTCGGGGAAGATACAGACCAGCTCGCCGTCCTGGAGCGCAGCCGCCACGGCATCGTACGCGCGCTCCAGCATCGCCGGATCTTCACGCGCGGGTGCAATCGGGATGGCCTTGGCCTGCCGGAAGAACCACGACAACAGCGGCACCTTGAAGATGTTGTGGTCCATGACGAACCGCACAGGCCGCGGGCTGGCCGCCATCAGCACCACCGCATCGGCAAAACTCACGTGGTTGCAAACCAGCACGGCGGCGCCCTCTTCCGGAATGCGCTCGGCGTTGACGCGGCGCAGGCGGTAGATCGTATGCACCAGCAGCCAGGCGATAAAGCGCAGCAGGAACTCGGGCACTAACGTGTAGATATAGATGGCGACCACGGCATTGAGCAGCCCTACCACCAGAAACAGCTGCGGGATCGAATAACCCGCCTGGGTCATCGCCACGCCTAGCAGCGACGCGCCGATCATGAAGAAGCTGTTGAGGATATTGTTCGCGGCGATGATGCGCGCCCGGTGCGTGGGCGCGCAGCGGCTCTGGATCAGCGCGTAGAGTGGCACGCTGTAGAACCCGCCGAACATTGCCACCCCGAACAGGTCGAACAGTACGCGCCAGTGGCCCGATTGCGCCAGGAAACCGCTGACGCCGCTCAGTGCCGCGCCGGTGGTGTGGCCGTGGGTGGCGAAATACAGGTCGACGGCAAACACCGTCATGCCGATCGAGCCAAACGGGACGAGCCCGATTTCGACGTGGCGGCCGGACAGCCTTTCGCACAACAAGGACCCGATGCCGATGCCGATGGAAAACACCGCAAGTAGCAGCGTCACCACGTTCTGATCGCCGCCCAGCACGTCTTTGGCGAAACTGAAAAACGACGTAAGGAACGTGGCGCCGAGAAACCATAGCCAGGAAATGCCGAGCAGGCTCAGGAACACGACGCGCCGCTCGCGCGCCAGCGCAAGATTGCGCCAGGTCTCGGTAAACGGATTCCAGTTGATTCGCAGGTCGGGTTGGGGCGCCGGCGACAGCGGCACCGCTTGCGACACCGCGCGGCCCGCAACCGCCAATGCCACGCATGCCATGCCGACATAGAACGGCCCGACCAACGTGCCGTCGGCGCGCGCCAGGCCCGCCAGCTCGCCGCCAAGCAGCGTGCCGACCAGGATGGCCACGAACGTACCCATTTCCACCAGGCCGTTGCCGCCGACCAGTTCCGTCTGGTCCAGATGCTGCGGCAGATAGGCAAACTTGACCGGACCGAACAGCGTGGAATGCAGCCCCATCAGGAACGTGCCCACGTACAGCAGCGGCGCCGAATGCAGATAGAAGCCGGCCAGGCCCAGCAGCATGATGCCAATCTCGAGCGACTTGACCAGCCGGATCAGCCTGGATTTTTCGATCTTGTCGGCAATCTGCCCGCTGGTGGCAGAGAACAGCACGAACGGTGCAATGAAGATGGCCGAGATCAGGAATGCCGCGCTGTGCGGATCGACGCCGTCGAACAGTGTGGCGTGGTAGGTCACCAGCGACGTGAAGGCAACCTTGAAGACGTTGTCGTTCATCGCCCCGAGGAACTGCGTCCAGAAAAACGGGGCGAAGCGGCGCACTCCCAGCAGGCGAAACTGACTATCTTGGCTCATGAAAGGCAAACGTTGGTGGACCCCGGTGACCCGCCAGGGCATCAGTCGTCGCCATCATGCCAGCAGCCGACATTGGCCGCTACAGGACAATTCTCAAAAGAAGAATCGCGGATTTGCCGGACGCGGCGCGGTCAGCCAGCGCGCTCTTCCTTTTCTTCCGGCCAGTCGCGGATATAGGCCTTGAGCATGCGGTTCTCGAAACTTTGCTCTTCGACCACGGCCTTGGCGACGTCATAGAACGAGATCACGCCCATCAGGGTGCGGCTGTCGAGCACCGGCAGGTAGCGGGTGTGGCGCTCCAGCATCATGCGGCGCACTTCGTTGACATCGGTCTCCGGCGTGCAGGTCAGCGGCGCATCGTCCATGATCTTGCGGATGCTGTAGGTGCCCAGCGTGCCCTGGTTGGCCGCTAGCGTCTCGATGACCTCGCGGAAGGTCAGCATGCCCACCAGATCGCCGTATTCCATCACCACCAGCGACCCAATATCGTGCTCGGCCATGGTTTGAATGGCCTGCTGCAGCGGCGTATCCGGGGTGACGGTGTAGAGCGTGTTGCCCTTGATCTGCAGGATGTCGCTGACTTTCATGGTGGTGTCTCCGCTGCCTTGTGTTGCGCTTGCCGATACCGGCAAATGCCTGGGCGCCAGGCTGATTTGATGGATGGGGCAAAACCCGATGGACGATGCTAGCCCAAACCGCCATCTCAAGTAAAGCGAGCACGGCTCGCCGCCTGCCTTACAGGCCGATCCGCGGCGCCGGGACGACAATATGGCGCCCCGCCCCGGCGGACAAACCCCGAGGGCGCGCAAGTGCCGCATGGTGCTAGGATGCCGGACACGAGACAACCACCACAGCTCGACCATACGAGCCGATCCCGCCATGTCCACTTCGTCCGGCAGCCGCTTCGACACGCTGGCCCTGCACGCCGGCGCCGCGCCCGATCCCGCCACCGGGGCCCGCGCCACGCCGATCCACCTGACCACCTCGTTCGTGTTCCGCGATAGCGAGCACGCCGCGTCGCTGTTCAACATGGAACGCGCCGGTCACGTCTATTCGCGCATTAGCAACCCGACGGTGGCCGTATTCGAAGAACGCGTCGCGGCGCTGGAGAACGGCGCTGGAGCGATCGGCACGGCCTCGGGCCAGGCCGCGCTGCATCTGGCGGTGGCCACGCTGATGGGCGCCGGCTCGCATATCGTGGCGTCCACGGCGCTGTACGGCGGGTCGCACAACCTGCTGCACTACACGCTGCGCCGCTTCGGCATCGAGACGACGTTTGTCAATCCGCGCGACATCGACGCCTGGCGCGCCGCCATTCGTCCGCAAACGAAGCTGCTGTTCGGCGAATCGCTCGGCAATCCTGGCCTGGACGTGCTCGATATCGAAACCGTGGCCCAGATCGGCCAGGACCATGGCATCCCGTTGCTGGTCGATTCCACGTTCACCACGCCCTATCTGCTCCGTCCGTTCGATCACGGCGCCGGGCTGCTCTACCACTCGGCCACCAAGTTCCTGGGCGGACACGGCACCACCATCGGCGGCGTGCTCGCCGAAGGCGGCACGTTCGATTTCGAAAAATCGGGGCGCTTTCCGGAATTGTCCGAGCCCTACGAAGGTTTTCACAACATGGTGTTCACCGAGGAAAGCACGGTGGCGCCATTTCTGCTGCGCGCACGGCGCGAAGGCCTGCGCGACTTCGGCGCGTGCCTGAATCCGATGGCGGCATGGCAACTGCTGCAGGGCATCGAGACGCTGCCGCTGCGCATGGGCCGCCATGTCGACAACACGCGGCGCGTGGTGCAGTTTCTCGCCGCGCATCCGATGGTCGAATCGGTGGCCTACCCCGAACTCGAATCGCATCCCGACCATGCGCTGGCCAAACGATTGCTGCCGCGCGGCTGCGGCGCGGTATTCAGCTTCAACCTGAAGGCCGACCGCAAGGCCGGGCAGCGCTTCATCGAAAGCCTGGCGCTGTTTTCGCATCTGGCCAACGTGGGCGACGCGCGCTCGCTGGTCATCCATCCCGCGTCGACCACGCACTTCCGCATGGACGCGGCAGCGCTCAAGGCTGCCGGCATCGGCGAAGGCACGATCCGCCTGTCGATCGGGCTCGAAGACCCGGACGACCTGATCGACGACCTCAAGCGCGGCCTGAAAGCCGCCGAGAAGGCGATGGGCGCCAAGGCGTGACGGAGCGACAGCAATGGAACTGACCATTTCGGGCCAGAAGGCCTACGCATATACCGGCGGCAAACGTTTCGACCCCACCCTGCCCTGCGTGGTGTTCGTTCACGGCGCGCAGAACGACCATAGCGTCTGGGCGTTGCAAACGCGCTGGTTCGCCAATCACGGCTTTTCCGTCCTGGCGGTGGACCTGCCCGGCCACAACCGCAGCACCGGCGCGCCGCTGACGTCAGTCGAAGCGATGGCCGACTGGGTCATGGCGCTGGTCGCCGCGGCCGGCGTCACGGCGCCCGCGCTGGTGTTCGGCCACAGCATGGGATCGCTGATCGCGCTCGAATGCGCGGCCAGGCACGCCGCCGCGGTGCGCGCCATCGCGCTGCTGGCCACCGCCTATCCGATGAAGGTTTCCGACGCGCTGCTCGACGCTGCGCTCAATCGCGAGAGCGATGCCATCGCGATGGTCAACCAATGGTCGATCTCGAGCTTGGCCAGCAAGCCGTCGTCCCCGGGACCGGGCGCGTGGATGCATGGCGGCAGCCAGCGGCTGATGGAACGCGTGTCGGCGCGCAACCCCGGTGCGCATGTGTTCCACAACGATTTTTCCGCGTGCAACGGCTACGCGCATGGCGACGAAGCGGCCGCCGCCGTCGCTTGCCCGGCCTTGTTCGTGGTGGGCACCAAGGACATGATGACTTCGCCGAAGGCCGCCCACGCGTTGGCCGCCAGGATGTCCAAGGCCAGCGTAAGCGCGGTGCCCAGCGGGCACGCCATGATGGGAGAAAAGCCCGACGAGGTGCTCGACCTGCTGGCGGCCTTTGCAAGAAAAGTCGTCGCTGCGGGGTAGCGCGCGGCGCACTACACTTGCCTTCGGAACGCTACGACAGCACGGCCCAAAGAACGCGCCACCGGACGCCCCACAGAACGGCCGGACAAGACCATCAGGAGACCGCCATGGCCCAGGCCCCAGCCAAGGAATTCGCCAGTTTTGCCGACTTTTACCCGTTCTATCTGAACGAGCACCGCAACCTCACCTGCCGGCGGCTGCACTTTGCGGGCTCGACGGTGGCGCTGCTGTGCCTGGTTGCGCTGGCGGTCACCGGCAACGGCTGGTGGCTGCTGGCCGCGTTGCTGTCCGGCTACGCATTCGCATGGGTCGGACATTTCGGCTTCGAGAAAAACCGTCCGGCCACGTTCCGGCACCCGTTTTACAGCCTGATAGGCGACTGGGTGATGTACGCGGACATACTGCGCGGCCGCATCGAATTCTGACGCCGCGCCGCCTGCGCGCGCAGCCGCGGTAAGGGCGGACTCAGGCCTGTCCGTGCCGGCCTGCCGGCATTGCTTCGATTATGGCGCGCTCGTCGCCTTCCTCGTTGGCGGCCGGGCCGGCGGTCTGCTGGCGGAACACCGCCTCGAGCGTCTGAGCGAGCTGCGGGTTGTCCAGAATTCCGCGCAGCACTTCCACGCCCTGCATCTGCTGCGCCAGCGCGGTGCGCGGCAACCGCGCCAAATTCAGCACCAGACGATCGTGCAGCATGCGCAGCGTGACCTGGGACGGGTCGCACAGCAGCGCCCAATGCGCCTGGCCGCGATCCTGCTGCAGCTTGCCAACCAGATGCATGGCCTTGAGCTTGCCAAGCAGCCCGGCCAGGTAATCGGCTTCCACACGCAGCTTGCGCCCCATGTCGAGTTCGCCGACGCTGCGCGGCACTTCATCGCGCGCGCGGTAAAGCAGGTACAGCACGCCCAGCGCGTCGAAGAATTCGCTGCCGGCGAACGTGCGGCGACGCCAGTGTCCTTCGCGAATCACAGGCAAATTGGCCGCGATCGTCGCGCCCAGCAACGTCACGAGCCAGCTGACATACATCCACAACAAGAACAACGGCAACACGGCAAAGGTCCCGTAGACCGCCGTGTAGGTGGGGATATGGGTGATGAAATAGCCGAAGGCGCGCTTGGCCACCTCGAATGCCACGGCCGCCACGATGCCGGCGACGATCGCGTCGCGCCAGTCCACGTAGGCATACGGCACCGCCATGTAGAGAAACGCAAAGGCCAGCGCCGACAGCGCCACCGGCACTGCCGCCACCAGCAGGCTCACGCCGAACGGCAGATTGCCGACGTAGCCGAGCGAGACCGACAACAGATAGGAACTGATCGACAGGCTTGCACCGATCAGCACGGGACCCAGCGTCAGCACCGCCCAGAACACCAGGATCCGCTGTGCCAGCGGCCGGCGCCGCTTGACGCGCCAGATCGCATTGAGCGCGTCCTCCACGGTCAGCATCGTCAGCACCGAGGTCACCATCAGGCCGCCCAGACCCAGCGCAGTCAGCCCGCGCGCGCTTTTGGCAAACTGGCCGATGTAGCGCGACACCGAGTCGCTGATATTGCCGCCCGGGATCAGGTTCTGAAACAGGAACGCCTCGATTTGCCCGCGGAAATCGCGGAATACCGGGAACGCGGCCAGCAGCGCGAACGCCACGGTCAGCACCGGCACCACGGCCAGCACGGTCGTGAATGTGAGGCTGGCGGACACCTGCGGCAGGCGGTCTTGCCCGGCGCGGCGCAGCGCATAGCGAGCCAGCGCGCGCACCTTCTGCAGATTCCATTCCCGGCGCAGGCGGGCGATGCGGACGGCGGGGGCGAAAGGCATGCTGGGGCGGGCTCCTGGATACGACAATTCTGAAAATGCCCGACTGGCGTCTTCGATGGAGCACTTCGGGCAGGGCCACAACTATAATACGCGGATTGATTTGCAGCGCCGTCTCGCCTTCCAGGCGGCGCCGCGCCCGTGCCGCCGCGGCGTTCCGTTCCGTATCGGTGTTTCGCCTGCCCGCCGCGCTTCTCGCATCCATGATCGACATCCTCGTCCTCTACTACAGCCGCCACGGCAGCACCCGCAAGCTGGCCGAACTGATCGGCACCGGTATTGAAAGCGTTCCGGGCGCGCAAGCGCGGCTGCGCACCGTGCCGCCGGTTTCCACGGTCTGCGAAGCCACCGCGCCGGACATCCCGCCCGAAGGCGCTCCGTACGCCGAACTGCGCGACCTCGAAGAATGCGCGGGCCTGGCGTTGGGCAGTCCCACGCGGTTCGGCAACATGGCCGCGCCGATGAAGTATTTCCTCGATGGCACGGTCGCCCAGTGGCTCTCCGGCGCGCTGTCCGGCAAGCCGGCCTGCGTGTTCACGTCGACCGGCAGCCTTCATGGCGGTCAGGAAACCACGCTGCTGTCGATGATGCTGCCGCTGCTGCATCACGGCATGCTGATCGTCGGCCTGCCCTACTCCGAAGCCGGGCTGATGACCACCACCGCCGGCGGCACGCCATACGGCCCAAGCCACCATGCGCACGTCGACAATCACGGTCCGGTCACCGACCACGAAGCGTCGCTGGCCATGGCAATGGGCCGCCGACTGGCCCAGACCGCCCTGAAACTGAGCGCGCGATGATCGCCGCCACGGACCGCGACCTGCATCAGCCCGCACTCTGGCGCCTGGCCATGGCCAGCGTCATCGCGCTGATTGCGCTGTGCATCGCGTGGGAATGGTTTCTCGCGCCGCTGCGCCCAGGCGGCTCTTGGCTGATCCTGAAGTGCGTGCTGCTGCTGCCCGTGCTGCGCGGCGTGTGGACGCGCAACCGTTACACGATGCAGTGGTCGTCGATGCTGATCCTGCTTTATTTCACGGAAGGCATCGTGCGCGCCACCAGTGACCGCGGGCCGTCGGTCTGGTTGGCCTGGGGCGAGGTGGCACTGACGCTGCTGTTCTTCCTCAGCACGATCCTTTACCTGCGGCCCTACAAGCGCCGCGCCAAGGCCGCCGCCCGCCCGGCCCAACCATCCTGACCGTCATGACCGCTGCGCACCTCGAATCCTTTCTCGATCTTTGCCGCGCCGCCGTCGGCGCGAACAACGTGCTGACCGACGCCGCCGACAAGGCGCCCTACCTGACCGACTGGCGCGGCCGCTACACCGGCGACGCGCTAGCGGTGCTGCGCCCGGGCAGTACCGAGGAAGTCGCCGCCGTCATGCAGGCCTGCCATGTGCACAAGCTGGCCGTGGTGCCCCAGGGCGGCAACACGGGGCTATGCGGCGGTGCCACGCCGCCGGCTGGCAATGTGGCGGCGCGCGGCGCGGTGGTCCTGTCGCTGCAGCGCATGAACCGTATCCGCCAGGTCGATCCGCTCAACAACACGATCACCGTCGAAGCCGGCGTGATCCTGCAGCAGTTGCAGGAAGCGGCCGCCGAGCATGGCAGGTTGTTTCCGCTTTCGCTCGCTGCCGAGGGCAGTTGCACGATTGGCGGCAATCTTTCCACCAACGCGGGCGGCACGGCGGTGCTGCGCTATGGCAACACCCGCGAGCTTTGCCTGGGGCTGGAAGTGGTCAACGCCAGGGGCGAAATCTGGAACGGCCTGCGCGGCCTGCGCAAGGACAACACCGGCTACGACCTGCGCGACCTGTTTATCGGCGCGGAAGGCACGCTTGGCGTCATCACCGCCGCCGTAATGAAGCTGTACCCGGCGCCGCGCGCACGCGTGACGGCACTTGCCGCCGTGGAAAGCCCGCGCGCCGCGCTGGCTCTGCTGGCCATCGCGCAATCGCACGCCAGCGCCATGTTGACCGGTTTCGAACTGATGTCGGCGATGTGCATCGGCCTGGTGACAAAGCATTTCCCGCAATTGCGCTATCCGTTCACGGCGCAGCATCCGCAATTGGTATTACTGGAACTGTCCGACAGCGAAAGCGAGCAGCACGCCCGCGCGATCTTCGAGAAAATGATGGAGGCCGCTTTCGAGGCGGGAGTCGTCACCGATGCGGTCGTGGCGGAATCGGTGCAGCAGTCGCGCGACTTCTGGAATCTGCGCGAACATATCCCGCTGGCGCAGGTCGAGGAAGGCAAGAACATCAAGCACGATATCGCCGTGCCGATTTCGCGCGTGGCCGATTTCATCGAGACCACCGACGCGCTGCTGCAAGATGCTTATCCCGGCGCGCGCATGGTCACGTTCGGCCATCTTGGCGATGGCAACCTGCACTACAACGTGTCGCCGCCGGTTGGCGTCGATCACGAGCAATTCCTGTCGCATCAGGACGCCATCAACCTGATCGTCCACAACAGCGTGCACGCCCACAATGGATCGATCTCGGCCGAACACGGATTGGGGCAACTCAAGCGAGAGGAAAACCGGCGCTACAAGAGCGAAGTCGAACTGGCCATGATGCGCGCCATCAAAACGGCCCTGGACCCGCAAGGATTAATGAATCCCGGAAAGGTGGTTTGACGCGCAGGACGCGAGCGACGCGCCGATCCCGCACCACCGCTCCGCACTTGGCGACACCGCACCACGCCCGGCGCGGCTCCGGCCAGCCAGTCGGCGCTCACCTTCGGCGATGCCAGCCTAATGGCGAACCGGCGCCTGACCCCGCGCGTCACCCGGGTCGGGCGCGTCAAACAATTGCTCGCATAGCGCGCCGCCCTCTTCTGTCAAACGCGCCGCACCACGCCCGTCCTCTTCCATTGCCACCCTTGCCAGATCTGCGTCGGCAAGTTGCGTCAGCACACGTCGCAGCACGCTCATCTGAACGCCGGCGCGCTTGCTGATACGGGCCAGCGACAGGCCGTTGTCGGGGGCCTTGCCGTCTTCGGCTGACGGATCTGCCGTCGGGGCGCGGCGCCGGTCAGGTTCGGCATCGGATTCCGGTGTCGACGCGCGATGCTGCCGCGCATGCTCCCAAAGCACGCGCAAGATCGCCGCCAGAACCGGATCGAGGGCTTCGTTTTCCGCTTGCGCCGCATCGTCGTCGGTCATATCGGTCATGTCTCCTCCCGTTGCTGCAAGGTCGCCACAAGCTTGCCCAGCGTGATGACCGCCGATTCCATTTCGGCCGACCACGCGCCGCTGTAATTGAGGCGGATGCAATTGGTATAGGTGGGCACCGGCGAGAATATGTGTCCCGGTGCCACGGTGATGCGCCGTTCCAATGCCGCGTGATAGAGCATCATCGCGTCGACTTCTTCCGGTAGTTCCACCCACAGCACATACCCACCGGCGGGGCGCGACACGCGCGTGCCGGCAGGAAAAAACCGCCGCACCGCCGCCGCCATGATGCTGGCCTGCTGCGCATAGGTCTTGCGCACGCGCCGCAAATGGTAGTCGTAGCCGTCCTTGCGCAGGAACTCGGCGATGGCCAGTTGCGGCACCGTCGACGTGGTCAACGTGTTCAGGAACTTGAGCCGCTCCACCTGCTCCTTGTAGCGCCCCGGCAACGCCCAGCCGATACGGTATGCGTTGGTCAGCGTCTTCGAGAACGACGAGCAATGCAGGACGATACCCGCCGTATCGTAGGTTTTGAGCGACGTGGGGTGCGCATCGCCGTAATACAGTTCGCCATACACATCGTTCTCGATCACCGGGGTATCGCGCGCCGTCAGCAGTTCCACCAGCGCCTGCTTGCGCGCGTCGGACATCTGGAAACCGAGTGGATTCTGGAAATTCGGCATCACCATGCAGGCAGCGACACGGCGTTCATCGAGCAGCCGCGCCAACGCCTGCACGTCGATGCCTTCAACGGGATCGGTGGCCACCTCGACCGCGCGCATGCCCAGACGTTCGATGGCATGCAGCATCGCGTAGTAGGTCGGCGATTCGACGGCAATCGTGTCGCCGGGCCGGGCCACCGCCTGCAGGCACAGGTTGATCGCTTCCGTGGCGCCAATCGTGACGATCACCTCGTGCGGATCCACGGTGCAGCCGTTTTCCAGATACCGCCGCGTGATCTGCCGTATCAGTTGCGGCGATCCGGGCGGCAGATCGTCGAGCACGCTCCATGTATCGAAGCGCTTGCCGATGGCATTGGCGTACTGGATGATGCGCTGCCACGGATAGAGTTTGGGATCCGGATACGGCGACCCGAGCGGCACCGCGTCGTCGGCCCGGATCGACCGCAGCGTGGAGAGCACCAGCGCGCTGACATCGACCGCCGACGGCCGGGCGGCCGGGCGCGAGGGCTGCAGTTCGATGGCCGGCTCGCCGGGCCGTGCGCGCACGAAATAGCCCGATTGCGGCCGGCTTTCCAGAATGCCGCGCGATTCCAGCAGCAGATAGGCCCGAATGACCGTGGTGATACTGAGCCGATGATGCTGCGCGGCCTGCCGTACCGAGGGAATTTTCTCGCCCGGCAGCAGCACGCCCTGCTGCACCAGCGCTTCGATATCGGCGGCAAGCTTTTCGTACAGGGTCACCAAGGTTCGCTTTCAGGGTTGTCCGGAACGCACCGGCAACCCAGGCGTCAGCCTGCGCCACCAGCGGATGCGATGCTAATACGGTTTGAACAGCCGAAGTGTATTCGACCCTACCGTTCCGGAGGCGAAGGCGAAGGCAAAGGCGATGCCGGCCGCGCCGGCTGGCGCGCGCGGCGCTTGGTGATGGCCGCTCAGGCGGCGCGCTGCAGCAGCACCGGGATCGACTTCGACGTCGGCGTTCCGGAGCGGTCGCCGATGCTTTCCAGCGGCACCAGCGGATTGGTTTCCGGATAGTACGCCCCGAGGCAACCGGCGGGGATGTCGTAGTCGACCAGCAGGAAGTCCTGCACGCGGCGCGTCACACCATCCTCCCAGACGCTGGTGATGTCAACGCGCTCGCCGTCGGCAAACCCAAGCCGCTCGCGATCGGCGCGGTTGATAAAGACCACGCGACGCAACCCGAACACGCCACGATAGCGATCGTCGAGGCCGTAGATCGTGGTGTTGTATTGATCGTGCGAACGTGTGGTCATCATGACCAGCAAGTCGTCGCCATACTTGTCGCGGGCGCGCTTGATCGGCGTGTCCTTGTCGATCGGCAGCACCAGGAACTGCGCCTTGCCGCTGGCCGTACGCCAGACGCGATTGCGCGACGCCGGCGTCAGGTGGAATCCGCCCGGCACGGCCACGCGCTCGTTATAGCCCTCGAAGCCAGGGATCACCTTGCCGATGGCATCGCGAATGCGCGAATAGTCCTGCGCGTACCAGCGCCAGTCCACCTTAGCCGTGCCCAGCGTGGCCTCGGCCATGCGCGCCACGATCATCGTTTCGGACAACAGGTGCGGCGAGGCCGGCTTGTTCATGCCGTACGAAATATGCACCATGCACACCGAGTCCTCGACCGTCACGCCTTGCGCCACGCCGTCCTGCTCGTCGATCTCGGTGCGGCCCAGCGTGGGCAGCAGCAGCGCATCCTTGCCGATCACCAGATGACTGCGATTGAGCTTGGTGGCGATATTGACGGTCAGATCGCACTGGCGCAGCGCCTGCCACGTGCGCGGGGTGTCGGGCGTGGCGATCGAGAAATTGCCGCCCAGCCCGACAAACACCTTGACCTTGCCGGCCAACATCGCATTGATCGCGCCCACCACATCCTGGCCGTGCTCGCGCGGCGGCTCGAAATCGAACACTTCGCCCAGCCGCTTGAGAAATGCCTCGTCCGGCTGCTCCTCGATGCCCATCGTGCGGTCGCCCTGCACGTTCGAATGGCCGCGCACCGGCATCAGCCCGGCGCCGGGCCGGCCGATATTGCCGCGCATCATCATCACGTTGGACAACAGCTGGATGGTGCGCACGGACTCCTTATGCTGCGTCAGACCCATGCCCCAGCACATGATGGTGCGCTCGCTATTGACATAGACGTTCGCCAGCGCATCGATCTCGTCGCGCGGCACGCCTGATTCGGCCACGATGTCGGGCCAGCTTTCGGCGCGCAGGTCAGCGGCGAAAGCGTCGAAATCCGCAGTGTGGGCCGCGATGAAATCGACGTCGATCACGCGCTTGCCGCCGCTGGCGACGGCCGCGTCGTCCAGTTCGATCACGCGCTTGCCGATGCCCTTGAGCAGCGCGAAGTCGCCCGCAAGCTTCGGACGCACGAACATCGACGCGATCCGGGTGCCGCCGCCGCCGAGCATCTCGGTGACGTGCTGCGGGCTGACGAAACGCTCCAGTCCCCGCTCCTTGAGCGGATTGATCGACACGATGGTCGCACCGCGCCGCGACGCGTCGCGCAATTCGTTGAGCATGCGCGGATGGTTGGTAGCGGGGTTCTGGCCCCACACCATGATCGTGTCGGCCAGCTGGAAATCGTCGAGCAGCACCGTCGCCTTGCCCACGCCGACCGTCACCGGCAGGCCACGGCTGGTGGCCTCGTGGCACATGTTGGAGCAGTCGGGGAAATTGTTGGTGCCATACATCCGCACAAACAACTGGAACAGGAACGCGGCTTCGTTGCTGGCGCGGCCCGAGGTATAGAACGTGGCGGCGTTGGGATCGTCCAGACGACGCAGGTGATCGGCGATCAGGCGGAACGCTTCATCCCAGTCCACCGGCACGTACTTGTCGGTGGCGGCGTCGTACTTCATCGGATGCGTGAGCCGGCCGTGCTGTTCCAGTTCGTAGTCCGATTGCCGCATCAGCTCGGCGACCGTGTATTGCGCGAAAAACGCGTTGGTCACGCGCTTGCTGGTCGCCTCTGCGGCCACCGCCTTGACGCCGTTTTCGCAGAATTCGAAGGTCGACGCGTGCTGGCGATCGGGCCACGCGCATCCAGGACAGTCAAAGCCGTCCGGCTGATTCTGCTTGAACAGCGTCTTGTACTTGCCGCCGGCAACCTTTTCCTTGACCAGATTGATGGCGACCTGCTTGAGCGCACCCCAACCGGCGGCGGCGTGCGTATAGGGGGCAACATGGCCCTTTTCGGGCGTCGGAGTACTCATCGGGGGCGACTTTCTGAACGGGAGCCCGAGCGTCCGGCCCGTTTTTGTGGTGTCCGGCCACTCGATGCGATGGTTGCAGACTAGGTCGCCCAAGTGATGCTGTGGGCGTACAGAACGGCAAGACGAAGAAGAGTACAGTTTGCACTATCGCAGTGCACAATCATGAAACTGTACTTTCATTTTTCGGCGATATTCGATGAATTGATGCGTGTGGCGCATGACACACCTGCGGGCTCCGGCCTCTGGCACGCCTCAATCGGGCTGCTCGGGGGTGGCGTTGATGATGTCTTCCAGCTGCGGACTCATCGGGATGCCGATGCGCTCGCCGGTCGGCAGCCTGTCCAGAAACCACTGCTTGTACAGCCGCTCTATTTCGCCCGAAGTCATCAGGCCGCGCACCGCCTGGTCCACCACGGCGGCAAACTGCGGATCATCCTTGCGCAGCATCACGCCGTACGGGTCATAGGACAGGAAATCGCGGGTGATGTCGAAGCTTTTGGCGGCGGCGTAGCGCGCCAGAAATCCGTACAGCAGCACATCGTCGCCCGCATAGGCATCGGCGCCGCCGCGCCGCAGGATCTCGAATGCATCGGCGTGATCGCGCGCGCGGATCAGCTTGATGTCGAGGCTGAAGCGGGTCGAGAGCTTTTCGATGGCGTCGGCGTTGGTCGTGCCGGCGGTTGCCACAACGGTCTTGCCTTTCAGGTCGCGGAATGTCTTGATGCGCGATCCGTGCGGCACCATCAGCTTGGTGCCGGCGATAAAGATCACCGGCGAAAACGCCACGGTGCGCATACGATCGGCATTGCGCGTAGTGGATCCGCACTCCAGATCGATCTTGCCCGACGTCATCGCATCGAAACGATTCTCCGAGGTCACGGGCACCCACTGAATAGTCAGGTCACGCCCGATTTCCGCACCCGCGGTCTCGACGATGGCCTTGCAGATATCGATCGAATAGCCGATCGGACGCTGGGCCTGGTTCAGGTAGGAAAACGGCAACGACGATTCCCGATAGCCGATGATCAGCACGCCCGAATCCTTGGCTTTGCGCAACGTGCCGTGCAGCGCGCCGGCATCCTGCGCCATGGCCAGCGGCGCCCACACCGCGGCGATTAACCATGCCGCGAGGATTTTCGAAATGGCGGCGCGCATGGCTTCACGCCTTGGCGGCGTCAGGTCCGGGCCCGGGGATATCGGGCTCGGTTTCCGGTACGGGCCCGGTGGTCAACTGCCCTTCCCACTTGGCCACCACGGCGGCCGCAATCGAATTGCCGACCGCGTTGGTAGCCGAGCGCCCCATGTCCAGGAACTGATCCACCCCCATGATCAGCAGCAGCCCCGCCTCGGGGATGCCGAACTGGTTCAGCGTGGCGGCGATGACCACCAGCGATGCGCGCGGCACGCCCGCCATGCCCTTCGAGGTCAGCATCAGCAGCAGGAGCATGGTGATCTGCGTGGCCAGCGGCAGATGGATGTCATACGCCTGCGCGATAAACAGCACGGCAAACGTGCAGTACATCATCGACCCGTCCAGATTGAACGAATAGCCGAGCGGCAGCACGAAGCTCGAAATCTTGCGATTCACGCCGAAGCGGTCCAGCGAATCGAGCATCTTCGGATACGCCGCCTCGGAGCTGGCGGTCGAGAACGACAGCAGGAACGGTTCGCGGATCAGCCGGACCAGATCGAATACACGCCGGCCCAGGAAGACGAAGCCGGCCAGCGTCAGCAAGCCCCACAGCACGACCAGCGCGAGATAGAAACTGCCCATGAATTTGGCAAACGTGATCAGGATGCCAAGTCCCTGCGTGGTCACCGTCGAGGCGATCGCC
The DNA here is from genome assembly GCF_008801835.1 of Cupriavidus pauculus. Lineage (GTDB taxonomy): Bacteria > Pseudomonadota > Gammaproteobacteria > Burkholderiales > Burkholderiaceae > Cupriavidus > Cupriavidus pauculus. The sequence continues at coordinate 50,396 of NZ_VZOW01000019.1, forward strand.
GCAAATACGGCCACTGGCGCCATCCACATCACCGCGCCGGTGATTTTCAGCATGATCTGCGCCAGATCCTCGATGACGCCGGCCATGCGCGCGCCGCGTTCTCCCAGCGTGGAAAGCGCGGTGCCAAAGAAGATCGAGAACACCACGATCTGCAGGATTTCGTTGTTGGCCATCGCCTCGGCCACCGATTTCGGCACCAGATGCGCGACAAAATCCTTGAGCGTGAAGGCGTTGGTTTTCAGATTGGTAGCGGCGCCGACGTCGGGCAGCGGCAAGCCGATATTCACGCCCGGATGCAGCAGCGTGGCCATGATCAGGCCCAGCGTCAGCGACACCAGCGACGCCGTGATGAACCACCCCAGCGCCTTGACCCCCACGCGCCCGACCGTGCTGGCATCGCCCATGTGCGCGATGCCCATCACCAGCGTCGAGAACACCAGTGGCGCAATGATCATCTTGATCAGCCGCAGGAACACGTCGGTGATGATCGAGATATAGCCGGCGATTTCCTTGGCCACCTTCGGATCGGGAAAAGCGGTGTTGCAGGCGTATCCCACTCCCGCGCCGAGGATCATGGCTATCAGGATCCAGGTCGTGATATTTGACTTCTTGCTCATGACGTCTCCTTGGGGGCGGCCTGATCGATGTCCTGCGCCGAGGTCTGCACCTCAACAACGATAGTTCGCCAGTGCGCGATTGCGCAAACCGAAAACGTCATGCACGCATCGGGCGGCGCAGCGATGTCGATGCCGGCCGCTCACACATGCATCGGCTTTGCACCAATGACGTGCAATGTTTATAATCCGCCACACTCGCCCACCGCCCATCCAGCGCGGCCGGGGCGACATACCCACAAGCGCGCGCAGCGCCCGCCCGACGAGCCATCGGGCCCGCCGACCGCGCCCCTAGCGTCGCACAGGGCCACACCGGCCCGCCGCCCTCCCACGGCGGCAGTTAATAGAACCGCCTATCCATCCGCGCCGAGCCTCGGTGCGCCGCCGCATGCGGCGCGACCCGCCGGCGCCAGCAGTCAATCGTCAATCGTCAACACATGGCGCAATTTTTCCTCCGCCGCCCCGCCTTTGCGTGGGTGCTGGCCATCCTGACCATGGTCGCCGGCCTGGTCGCGCTACAACGGATTCCTGTGGCGCAATACCCGGCGGTGGCACCGCCGATGGTGATCCTTTACGCGGACTACCCGGGCGCGACCGCCGGCACCGTGGAAGACCGCGTGACCGCGGTGCTGGAGCAGCAGATGCACGGCATTCCGGGCCTGCTTTATATCGATTCGAATAGCGAAGCCGGCACGGCCACGGTCACCATCGGTTTTCGCCAGGGCACCGATCCCCAACTGGCGCAGGTCAATGTGCGCAACCGCGTGGCGCAGGCCGAGCCGCTGCTGCCCGAAGTGGTGCGCCGCAGTGGCGTCTACGTCGATCAGGCCAGCGCCAGCCCGTTCATGTATGTGTCGCTGGTGTCGGATGGATCGATGTCCGAAACCGCCCTGGCCGACTACTCGGCCGGCAGCGTGCTGCCGATGCTGCGGCGCCTGCCCGGCATCGGCAAGGTGGAACCCTACAGCGCCGAATACGCGCTGCGCGTCTGGTTCGATCCGGATCAGCTCCACGCCTACGGCCTGACCACGGCCGACGTCGAGGCCGCCATCCGCGCCCGCAACGGCAGCGTCACGCCGGGCCAGCTCGGCGGCGCGCCCGCCCGGACCGGGCAATCGTTTCAGGCCATCGTGCGTCCACCGGCCCCGCTGGCCAACGCCGACGCGTTCGAACGCATCGTGCTGCGCGCGGGGGCCGATGGCTCGGCCGTGCTGCTGCGCGACGTGGCCCGTGTCGAAATGGCTGCGGCCGACTTCCGCTACAGCTCCACGGTCGATGGCCGCGAGGCGGCGTCGATGGGGCTGAAGCTGGCCGATGGCGCCAACGTGCTGGCCACCTCGCGCACGGTGCGCGCGGCGCTGGACGAGGCCGCGCGCGGCTTTCCCGCCGGCGTGGCCTACGAGATCTCCTATGACTCGGCTCACTTCGTGCAGAACTCGATCACACGCGTGCTGCTTACGCTCGGCGAAGCCACGGTGCTGGTGTTCCTGATCCTGTACCTGTTCCTGGGCAACCTGCGGGCGACGCTGATCCCGTGCATCGTGGTGCCGGTTTCGCTGCTGGGCACCGTGGCGTGCCTGTATGCGTTCGGGCTGTCGATGAACGTCATCACGTTGTTCGGCGTGGTGCTGGCCATCGGCATCCTCGTCGACGACGCCATCGTGGTGGTGGAAAACGTCGAGCGGATCATGCGCGAGGAACACGTCGACGCCTTCACCGCCGCGGCGCGCTCGATGCGCGAGGTGTCCGGCGCGCTGCTGGCCGTCACGCTGGTGCTGTGCGCCGTGTTCGTGCCGATGACATTCATGGACAGCGCGGTGGGCGTGATCTATCGCCATTTCGCGATGACGCTCGCCATCTCGATTGCCTTTTCGCTGTTCTTCGCGCTGTCGCTGGCGCCGGCCATGTGCGCGAGCCTGTTGCGCCATGGCGCAGCCCCGGCGCGCGGGCCGCTGGCCTGGTTCGAGGCGCGTTTCGCCGCGTTCACCGCGCGCTACGCGGGCTGGATCCAGCGCCTGCAGCGCCGACGCCTGCGCTGGCTGGCGGTCTATCTGGCGATCACGGCGGCGTGCGCGCTGATGCTGTGGCAATTGCCGGGCGGCTTTTTGCCCGAGGAGGACACCGGCGAGCTGGTGATCGACGTCGAGTTGCCCCCGGGCAGCACGCAGGCGCTGACGCGCGACACCATCGCGCGCCTCGAACAGTGGCTGCAGCACGAGAAGTTTCCGATCAGGACGACGTTTTCGCTGCTTGGCTGGAACAACGGCGGTTCGGGCGAGCAACGCGCCAGCGTATTTCTTTCGCTGACAGACTGGCAGCAGCGCGGGCGCGCCGCCTCGGCGGACATCGTGCTGGCGCGGCTGACCAAGGGTCTCGAACACTGGCCGGGCCGCGGCGATGCGCAGCTCTATCCCTACAACGGCACGGCGTTACCGGAACTGGGCAGCACCAGCGGGCTGGACATGCGACTGGTCACGCGGCAGGAAGGCGGGCGCCAGGCGCTCTACGCCGCGCGCGACAAGCTGATCGAGCGTGCCAAGGCCGATCCGTTGTTCGCCGAGGTCCGCGCGCCCGCCGGCCTGCCAACGCCGGCACTGGATCTGGCGATCGACTATCGCAAGGCCGAGAGCTTCGGCGTCGATGCGGAAGCGATCCACCATGCGCTGTCGGCCACGATCGGATCGCGCTATATCGACGAACTCGCGCGCGAAGGCCGCGTACGCCGCGTGATCCTGCAAGCCGATGCGCGCTTCCGCATGCAGCCCGAGCATCTGTCGCGCGTTCACGTGCGCAACGCCCAGGGCAAGATGGTGTCGCTGGGCGCCTTCGCCACGCTGGAATGGGGCAACGGCGAGTCGACGATGGAACGCTACAACGGCCTGACATCGGTTCGCATCAACGCCGACACCGCGCCGGGCGTCAGCACCGGCACGGCCATGGCGCGGCTCGAGGCGCTGGTGCGCGAGCTCGGGCCCGATTACGAAGTGCGCTGGAACGGCCGGGCCTTCGAGCAGCAGCAGAGCGGATCGCAGGCGCCGTGGCTGTTCGCGCTGTCGCTGCTGTTCATCTTCCTGTGCCTGGTTGCGCTCTATGAAAGCTGGACGCTGCCGCTGGCCGTGCTGGCCATCGTGCCGGCGGGATTGATCGGCGCCGCTGCGGCAGTGTGGCTGCGCGGCCTGCCCAACGACGTGTACTTCAAGGTCGGCGTGGTGGTCATCATGGGACTCGCCGCCAAGAACGCGATCCTCGTCGTCGAATATGCCGAGCAGTTGCGCCGCGACGGCCTCGACCGCGTGCAAGCGGCCACGCAGGCCGCCAGGCAACGTCTGCGCCCCGTGGTGATGACATCGCTGGCTTTCATTCTCGGCGTGGTGCCACTGGCCATCAGCACCGGCCCGGGCGCGGGTGCACAACGCGCGGTCGGCACCGGCGTGCTGGGCGGCATGCTCGGCGCTACCGTCCTCGGCACGCTGGCCATCCCGCTGCTCTACGCCTGGATTGCGCGATGGTCCGCAACGCGGTCGGCCGACGCCGCAACGGCAGGCACGGACAGCGCGAATGGCGCGGCGTGACCCCGGGCAGCGAGATCGTTCGAGCCGCTCACGTAGGAAGTACCGCCGCACCATCGACGGCGGCTACGTGATTCAGGCGGCCTGGGCAAACATCGCCATCCGCTGCCGGATGAAGGCCAGCACTTCCAGCGCCGCGGCCGGCAGCGGGCGGCCGGCCTTGACCAGCAGCCGCGCCTGCGTGCCGCGAAACAGCGGATGGTCGATCGGCACCGTGGCGAGCGTCCCGGCGGCCACCTCTCGATAGGCCGCGAATTGCCCGATCAGGGTGACGAAATTGTCGTACGCCACGAACTGTTTGAGCGCCGCAAGCGAATTGGTGACGAGCGTGGGCCGGATGCGGACGTTTTCGGCAAATTCCAGCATTTTGGCGGCGTGTCCGATGCCGTAGGACTCCGGCATCAGCGCCAGCGGATAGGTCATCAGGTCGTGAACGCTGACTGCGGTGCCGCGCAGCGCCAACGGATGATCGTGGCGCGTCAGCAGCACGATTGGCTGCGCCGCGCTGGCGCGATATTCGATGCGCGGATGCAGTGGCGGGTTGTACGCCAGCCCGATGTGCGCGCGGCTTTCGGCCACTTCGTTGAGCACATCGTCAACCGGCAGCGTTTCCATGCGGATATCGACCATCGGATATTGCGCGCAGAACGGCGCGATGACTTCGTTGATCAGCGCGTCGACATAGCCTTCGCTGAGCGCGATCTGCACGAGCCCCTGCTGCAGGCCCTTCAACGCGTGGAGCTGGTCTTCGAGCTTTTCCTGGTGCGAGCGGTAGCCACGCCAGAACTCCAGCAGATGCACGGCGGCCTCGGTGGGGCGCACACCGCGCGCCTGCCGCTCGAACAGTGTGGTGCCGAGTTCGTCCTCTAGCAGACGAATCTGCCGGGTGATCACCGACGGCGACGTGTTGAGGCTTTCCGCCGCGCCGCGGATCGTGCCGTGCGCCAGCACTTCCCGGAAATACCGCAGCCGTTGCTGATTGATTTCTCGCATCGAAACGCCTTTTTATCGACCAAAAGTCACTTTTCCACTGAAAACCCGCACCTGCGTTGCCCTGGGAAGAACGAAGTGTGGACTTTGTTGCTGTTGGTGTAAATGGTTCGCGCTGCCACTATCGAGCTCATCCACATCGATTACAAAACGCTCTGGAGACTGGCAAATGTTAGTGATGTCGAACCCCGTCGCGATCGACGATACGGCCGCGCTGTATCGGAAGATCAACCTGCGGCTGCTGCCGTTCCTGCTGGTCTGTTACCTGTTTGCGTATCTGGACCGCGTCAATATCGGCTTCGCGAAACTGCAGATGCAGGGCGATCTCGGGTTCTCCGACGCCGCCTACGGCGTGGGCGCGGGCATCTTTTTCATCGGCTACGTGTTGTTCGAAATTCCGAGCAATCTGATGCTGCCGCGCGTCGGGGCGCGCAAGACATTTAGCCGCATTCTTGTGCTGTGGGGCATCACATCGGCCAGCATGCTGTTCGTGCGCGACGTGCCGACGTTCTACGCGATGCGCTTCCTGCTGGGCGTGTTCGAGGCCGGTTTCGCGCCCGGCATGATCTATTACCTGTCGCGCTGGTACGGACCGCAGCGCATGGCGCGGGCGATCGCGATCGTGTTCCTGGCGGGGCCGATCGGGGGCATCGTCGGCGGCCCGGCCTCCGCGTGGCTGATGACTTCGCTAGCCGGTCACGGCGGCCTGGCCGGCTGGCAATGGATGTTCCTGATCGAAGGGTTGCCCTGCCTGCTGCTGGGCGTGCTGGCGCTCAAGCTGGTGCCGGACCGGCCCGCCGACGCCGACTGGCTGAGCGCCGACGAAAAGCGCCGACTCGAACAGGATCTGGCCGTGCCCGTCGCGCACAAGCATTCGTTCGGCGCCGTGGCGCGCGACCCGCGCATCTACGTGCTGGCGTTCGCCTATTTCTGCGTGATCGCGGCCATCTACGCGCTGAGCTTCTGGCTGCCGACGCTGATCAAGGCGCAGGGCGTGGCCGACACCGTGCAGCTCGGCTGGTACACCGCCCTGCCCTATGTCGGCGGCGCCATCGGCATGGTCTACATGGGACGCCGCTCCGACCGCAAGCGCGAACGCCGCTATCACGCCGCGATCCCTGCGCTGGCCGCGGCCGCGCTGCTGGCCGGCTCCACGCTGGCCGACGGCCATCTCGCCGTCACGCTCGCGCTGCTGACACTGGGCACCGCGTCGCTGTGGATGACCTACACCGTGTTCTGGGCCATGCCTTCCGAATACCTCAAGGGCCCGGCCGCGGCTGGCGGCATTGCGCTGATCAACACCATCGGCCTGTCGGGCGGATTCTGGGGGCCGGCCATCATCGGCTGGGCCAAGACCGCCACCGGCAGCCTCCATCCCGGCGTACTGATCATGGCGGTCATGCCGCTGGTGGCCGCGCTGATCCTGCTGGCAAACAAGATGCCGACGCGGCGCTGAAGCGCGCCCGTTCAAGGCCGCGCGCCGGCCGCCAATAACGATTCACTCCCCCGCAAAAAGGAGCCTTTCATGCTGCTGCATCTCTCCACCTGGTCCGAAGTCGAACAGTTTCTGAAGCGCAACCAGACAATCGTCATCCCGATCGGCTCCAACGAACAGCATGGGCCGACGGGACTGCTCGGCACGGACTGGCTGTGCCCGGAAATCATCTGCCGCGAAGCAGAAAAGCAGGCCGATATCCTGGTCGCGCCCACCTTCAACATCGGCATGGCGCAGCATCACCTGGGCTTTGCCGGCACGATTTCGCTGCGCCCTTCCACGTTTATCGCGGCAATCGTCGACTGGACGCGCTCGCTGGCGCGGCACGGCTTTGAAAAAATCCTGTTCCTGAACGGCCACGGCGGCAATATCGCGTCGATCGAAGCCGCGTTTTCGGAGATCTACGCCGAAGCGAGCTTTGCCGGCCGGCGCGCCGGCTTTGCGATGAAGCTGTGCAACTGGTGGGACCTCGAAGGCGTGGGCGAACTGGCGCGCGAGCAGTTCCCGACCGGACACGGCGCACATGCCACGCCATCGGAAATTGCCATCACGCAATGGGCGTTTTCCGACGCGATCAAGTATGCCGACTACGCGCCGCGCATTGCGCCGTCGGGCCCTATTCGCGAAGCGCTCGATTTCCGCGCGCGCTATCCCGACGGCCGGATGGGTTCCGATCCGGGCCAGGCAACACCGGAAAAAGGCCGTGCACTGGTGGAACTGGCCGCGCGCAGCCTGGCCGCCGAACTCGCCGCATTCGGCAGCAAGCCCGTACCGGCCTGAGCGGCAACGCGCCGCTCCGATCAGTTGCGAGGGCGCACGCGCGGCGCCATCGCGGCGAACACGCCATCGCGCAGAATCAGCGCATGCAACAGCGCTGCGGCCAGGTGCATCAGCACCACCGCGAACAAGGCGAACGCCAGCCAGGTGTGCAGCGCGCGCAGCAACGCGAACAGGCGCACGTCGACGGGCAGGATCGGCGGCAGATGAAATGCGCCGATCATCGTCACCGGATAGCCGCCCGCTGACACCATCGCCCATCCGATCAGCGGCATGGCCAGCATCAGCGCATACAACACCCAATGCGACAGCGCGGCGATGGCGCGCTGCGGCGGCGGCATGCTGGCCGGCAACGCCGGGGCGCCGCGCCGCAGACGCACCACGAGACGCACGACCACCAGCAGCAGCAAGGCGGCACCGAGCGGCCGATGCAGGTCGATCAACACGTCATGCGCGCGCGATACGGTGGCCACCATGCCGACGCCGACAAACAGCATCGCCAGGATCAACGCCGCCATCGACCAATGGAGCAGCTTTTGCAGCGCGCTGAAGCTGCCGTGCGCGGGCGGCAGATGCGATGCATGCGCGCGGGACGTCTGCGAAGTCTTCATGCCGGGATCTCCTGTCATTGCGCGGCCTGCTGGCGATGCGCATCGAGCGCGACCTCGCGCGTGCGGCGCTGGTACGACAACGCGTACGCGGCCGAGCGCGCCGCCAGCAGCGGATCGCCGGACGGCGCAATGCCCGCGGGCAGAATGGTCGGATCGAAATTGATGTCGCGGCAGTCGCCGTCGTCTTGCGCGCTGGCGCGTTCGATCACCAGCGTGCCCGCGTCGATCTGGCGGCGGTCGGCAGGCCAGGCTTGCGTGGCGTCGTCGGTCGGGTCGCCCGGCGCCGCGAGCGTCAACATCAGGCGCCAGCGCAGCGGGCCCGATGCAAGCTGCTGCGCCAGCGCGGCGGCCAGGAAAGACGGCTGCGCTTTTTGCCCATCGCCCACAGGCGTATAGGGCAACTCGGGCTGCATCGACCAGCGCACGGCCTGCCGCTTGCCGGCGGCATCGATCAGGTAGAACGCATTGACGCTGTAGTAGGTGCCGTTGGCATAGCCCGACGACGGCGGGTGTCCCTTGATCCAGTCCTGAAACGGCCGCGCCTGCGGATTGGCCGCGGCAAATGCCTTCAATTTGGCGGGATCAGGTTTGCCAGTGGCCGGATCGGGCTGCGCCGCCATCAGTTGCTGATAAAACTGCTCCGGCGTGCGCACTGGAAATAGCGGCACGGAATTCATGCCGGTACGCCATTGCTGACCATCCGCCTGCGTAAACTTCAGCGCGAAACTGCGGATCGGCACGCTGCCATCGGGCGCCTGCGGATTGCCGCCCGGAATGGCGAAACGCCCGGTCACCGGCGTACGCCCGGCCGCAAAGACCGTCGCTTTCGACAACGACGCCGCCGCGCCATTGCTTTCGAAGAAGCCGTCGACGCAAACGCCCTTGGCGTGATTGCGCCGATAACCCTCATGCAGCCCGGCGTTGCGCTGGAACTGATCGATGATGGTCTGCGTGGACAGGCGCTGTGGCGTGAGCCATCCCGCCGTCCACGCAAAGCCGCCGCCCAGCACGAGCACGACGGCGCCGATCGCGCCGAGCCGGCATGGCACGCAAGGCCGCGCGCCACGGTTGGAAGATTGGTCAGTCAATGCGAACCCCCGATGAGAGAAAACTCACGGGGATAAACACATGAGACTTCGGTTCTATTCCGTCGCCGGCGAAAAAAAACCGATCTGGCGACGCCTCAGTGCTTTTCGCGGTGAATCGCCAGCGGGCCAAACGACTGCGTGACCGGCATTACTTCCACGAAGTTGATGTTCACGCGCGCGGGCAGCGTGGCGGCCCAGAATACCGTCTCGGCGATATCGTCGGGCGTGAGCGCATCGGCGCCTTCATAGACCTTTTCGACGCGCGACTGGTCGCCTTGAAAACGCACCGACGAGAATTCCGTGCCACCGACCAGGCCCGGGGCCACATCGGTCACGCGCACGCGCGTGCCTTGCAGGTCGGCGCGCAGGTTCAGCGAGAACTGGCGCACAAACGCCTTGGTCGCGCCATACGCGTTACCGCCCGGATAGGCGTAGGCGCCCGCGGTCGAACCGATGTTGATGACGTGGCCGCGATTGCGCGCCACCATGCCTGGCAGCACGGCGCGCGTCATGTACATCAGGCCCTTGACGTTGGTGTCGACCATCGTGTCCCAGTTGTCCAGGTCGGCGCTCTGCGCCGGCTCCAGCCCCAGCGCCAGCCCGGCGTTGTTGACCAGCAGGTCGATCTCGGCAAATTCGGGCGGCAGGCCGGCCACGGCGGCGGCCACCGCGGCGCGGTCGCGCACGTCCAGGACCAGCGGCAAAACCTTGTCGCGCCCAAGCTCGTCGGCCAGGGCCGCCAGACGGTCTTCACGACGGCCGGCCGCAATCACGCGGTGCCCCGCGCCGGCAAAACGGCGGGCGATGGCGGCGCCGAATCCCGCGGTGGCGCCGGTAACGAAAACGATCATCTTCTTCTCCAACTGGAACAGGTTCGGTACAGGTTCGGGCACGGATACTACACCGTCGGTCGATGCCGCGCGCGTCGCCCCCACGCCCGACGGCCATGCGCGCCGTTGGCGGCCCGATTCGACAAAAAAAGAAAAAAGCGAATGACTTTGGTGAAATCAAGTCATTTTTAGAATCATCGCACCCGGTCTACTCTGTCCGGACGGCCAGACCACTGGCTCCGCGCAAACGGTCGCAAGCATCGCTCCAGGGCATGGCTCGCATGACAGCGGCCTGTGCGCGCCGCACCGACTTCGGGATCGATGTCGGCAGCGGGCCGGCGCAATACCAGCGACATGCCGGCGACGTCAGGATCGGGCCGCACTGCCCGCACTGCCATGTGGGCCCACACCAAGAACGAGAACCTCCAGAACCATGACTCCGAAGACCCTTCTGCTCCCCACCCTGCTGCTTGCGCCCGTACTTGCCTGGGCCGGCGCGCCCAGCCACGATGCCGCGTTGTTCGGCAATCCCGCCCCGTCCGCGGTCGTCACGCGCACCATCGACGTTACGCCCGACACCCATTACATCCGCGTCGCGTCGGGAGAATCGGTGACGCTCCGCGCGGGCGATCAAAGCCTGGGATGGACGTTTCTGGAAGCGATCAACGGCACGACTACGCGGCTGGACCTGCTGATGCCCGGCGTGGCGCAGGCCCGCGATGTGTATTTGCATGTCGAGCCCAGCGAGATTTATCGCGCGGGATGAGATAAAAATGACAGGCGCGGCGCGAGCGGGACCGGGCGAATCAGCCCGCGCGCATGCGCCGCGCTTGCAGCAGCGGCTGCGCCAGACTGGCAAACACCAGCCCTAGCGCGGCCCACAACACCGCCTGGATGCCGAATGCGGCGACGCGGAAGCGCCACAGCAGCACGGCCGGAAAATGGTCGGGGATCTCGTTGATCTCGGGCAGCAGCGCGTGGACCAGCGCGGCCAGCACCAGAAACAGCAGTCCCGCGCCGATCGTCGCGCGCCACGCATCGCCGCGCGCGTGCAGGCGCCGCGCCACCACGACGGCCACCACCATCGCTGCCAGCGACAGGCCGATCATCGTGAAGAACAGCCCGGTGCGCATGCCGATGGTGGACGGATCGCCAACGGCTGGCGGGTTGGGCGGGTACTTGAGAAACGGCACCAGCACGATGGCGATATAGCCGAGCAGCGCCAGCAGCACCGACGTCGCGCGTGCGCCAAGCGCGCCGACGCGCCCGTGGACAAAGGCAAACACCAGCGCGAACAGGCCGCCCACAGCAGCGCCGAACACGGCGAGTCCGATAAACAGCCCCGCGCCCGCCTGCACCTCGCGGCTGACCAGTTCCGGCATTTCATGCGCATGGCTTGCGCCCATCGCGTGCGTCATGTGCGCCTCGTACGCAATGGCGCCTGCCACCTGCGGCTCGCCGACCACCTTGGCAAAAGCAAACGCCAACAGGCTGGCCACAAAGCCCGCGACCATGCCGCGGACCAACAGACTTCTCACCATGGGAGCGCCTTCTCAGTGGCAGGGAAAACCGAGCAGATGGCGGCCGTCGTGAACGAACTCGTGGACGTACATGGTGTTGAAGATCGCCATCGCGCCCTCTTCCACGCCGACGAAATAGATCGCCAGAAGCAGCAGCATGCTGCCGAAGACGGCCCACGGCAACAGTTCACGAACAGGGATCGAGACCGGCTCGATGGCGGGCGAAAGCGTGGCGCTGGCTTGCATGATGGCTCCTTCAGGATGACGCGTCCTGTCGCGGGTCGATGACATCGTTGCGGAGGTCTGACTTGTCACCGCCGCGGCGTGAAAAGCCGTCAGGGTGAGATACAGTGGCGCGACCGTGCTGGAATCCAACCAGCTTCCCCGCATCGAAACTGCGTGCATTCTAGTCCACTGGCCCTCACCGCGCATGAAAACCCGCCTGACCCTGCTCTGCGTCCCCGCCACCGCCGCACTGCGCGCCGGCCGCTTCCCCAATCATGAGCCGCTCGATCCCGCGCAAGGCGCCGCGGCGGCAAGCGTCGCCGCGGCGCTTGGCGCGGCAATCGGACACGTCGATCGCGTGCTGCGCAGCCCGATGCCCTGCGCGCGCGATACGGCGCGCGCGCTACATCTTGCGGCAAACATCGACGATGCGCTGTGCGAGATCGATTACGCGCGCTGGGCCGGGCTGGCGCTCAAGGACGTCGCGGCGTCGGAGGCGGACGCGCTGGCGCGCTGGCTCGTCGATCCGCATATGGATGCGCATGGCGGCGAGTCGATATGCCACGCCATCGCGCGCGTCGGGCGCTGGGCCGATCGGGTCAGCGCCGGGATCGACACCGCCGGCACGGGCGACACTGTGGGCGATGCGGCCGGCACTGCCGGTCACACCCTCGTCATCACGCACGCCAGCGTGATCAAGGCCGCGCTGATCCACGCGCTGAAGGCCCCGCCCACCGCCTATTGGCAACTGGATATCGCGCCGCTGTCGATCACCACGCTGTCGGCCTATCGCGATAGCTGGCGCGTGACGTCGATGAGCGTGCCGCTCGCGCACGGCGGCTGACCACCGGTCCGGCATGCGCCGGGGCCGCAGTCCTACGGCACGGCGGCTTCGCGCTTACCAGCGTGTGCTGAGCGTGGCGATCACAGTGCGGCCGTTGCCGTAGTAGCACTGGATCGTCGAGTTGCAGCCCGCCACGTATTCGCGGTCGAACAGGTTGGCGGCGTTGATCTGCAGACGCCAGCGCGAGGCGAAATCGGCGTGCACCGACGCATCGAACAGCACCACCGACGACACGTCGAACGTGTTGGCCGCGTCGCCAGCGGTATTGCCGATATAGCGCACCCCGCCACCGAATCCCAGTCGCACGTCGTGCAGCGGCGGCAGCGTGTAGTCGGCCCACGCCGACGCCATCGTGCGCGGCACGCCGTACGGACGCTTGCCCAGGTCCGCGCCGTTGCTGCGCGTGACCACCGGGTCCTGATAGGTGAAGCTGGCCACCAGGTTCAGGCGCGACATCAGGCTGGTGCGCGCCTCCAGTTCCACGCCGCGCGAGCGGATCTCGCCGGTCTGGATGGTGTTGGCGGTATTGGCCGGATCGGTGGTGGATACGTTCTGCTGCGTCAGATTGAAAGCCGACACCGTGAATATCGAGCGGCTGCCCGGCGGCTGGTACTTGACGCCGGCTTCCACCTGCTGCCCCGTGGTGGGCTTGAGCGGATCGCCGGCCAGGTTGGTGGACAGCGTCGGCAGGAACGACGTCGAATAGCTGACATAGGGCGACAGGCCGATCGGCGCCTCATACAGCAGGCCGGTGCGCCACGTGAACTTCGATGGATCCTGATCGGTCGTGACGCCAGTGCGGTTGTTGCGCGTGCTTGAGCGCGTGTAGTCCTGCCGGCCCGCCAGCGACAACACCCAGTGGCCCCAGCGCAGCTGGTCCTGCAGATACAGGCCCAGTTGCTTCTGTTGCTGGTCGGTGCTGGTGGTGGCGTTGACCGGCAGCGCCGGATTCAGGCCATAGACGGGCGCGTACAGGTCCAGCGACGGGCCGTTGATGCTCCACACGCGGTTGTGGAAATCCTGCCATTGCAGGTCCACGCCCGTGACGATCTTGTGCGACACCGGCCCCGTCGCGACATCGACCTGCACGTTGTTGTCGACCTGCACGCCATTGAGGTTTGGCTGCGCCTGGTACGCGGTGCGGTTCAGCGTGCGCTGGTCGGCCGCCAGCGACCTGCCGAACAGCGACTTGTAGTCGAGATCAAGGTGCGTGTATCGCACGTTCTGGCGGAACACGACCTGATCCGTGAAGCGATGCTCCAGCCGATAGCCGACGGCCGCCTGCGTCTTGCGGTACTTGTCGAACGATGGATCGCCGGTCAGCAGGCTGGGCGGAATCTTGCCGAAGCGCGACGGGGTCACCATGCCAAGCGCCGGCCCGTAGCTGGCCGACGATCCCATGTCGTCGTACAGGTAGGTGGCCGACAGCGTCAGGCTGGTGGTGCCGTTGGGGCGCCATGTCAGCGACGGGTTGATGTTGACGCGGTTGTCGGTGACGTTGTAGGTCTGCGTGTCGCTGAGGCGGCCAAGGCCGTTGACGCGATACAGCAGCGTGCCATCGTCGTTGAGCGGGCCGGTGAAATCGAACCGTGCCTGGCGCCGGTTATGCGACCCGTAGTCCAGCGCCAGCTCGCGATACGGCTCGGCCTGCGGGTCCTTGCTGATCAGGTTGACGAAGCCGCCGAGATTGCCCGCGCCGTACAGCACGGAGCTCGGGCCGCGCAGCACTTCCACGCGCTCGACCGAGGACGGATCGACACGAAACGCCGCGTAGCTGCCGGCGCGATTGGCGATCTGCGGCACGCGCAGGCCGTCCCAGTAGACGTCGGCGTTGAAGCCGCGGATATAGAACCAGTCGGCGCGCGGGTCGGCACCATACGGATCGGCGTTGACACCGGCCGTGTACTTGAGCGCGTCGCTGACGCTCTGCACGGCCTGGTCCGACATCTGGTCGCGCGTGATCACGGACACCGATTGCGAGGTGGCCATTAGGCTGGTATCGGATTTGTTGGCGGTGGCCGATTCGCGCGCCACATAGCCAACCACGGCGCTACGGCCGCTCTCGGCGCCGGCCGCGGTAACCGTGACGGCGGGAAGCCGGTGGTTATCGGCCTCGGCTGCGCCGCGGTTGCCGCCGCCCGGCGTCAGCATCAAGCTGCCATCGCGGCGTTCCACCAGACTCAGGCCGGTGCCAGCCAGCAGCTTTTCAAGCGCTTCACGGGGCGTGTACCGACCCGACACGCCGGGGCTGGCGAGCCCTTCGGTCAGCGCCGGATCGAAAGACAACGCGATCCCGCTGCGCGCGGCAACGCTCGACAACGTACGGCCCAGCGGTCCGGGTGCGACGTCGAACGCCTGCCGCGCGGACGCGTCGGCCTGCACGGCCGAGTCGGCCCGCGCCAGCGGCGGCAGCGTGGCGGCAGCCAGGGACATCGCCAGCACGGCCAGCCTGACGGCGCGATGGGTGGGTTGCTCGGAAAAACGGGAGCGGATGACGGCCATGAAAATCGGTCCTCTTCGGTGGATGGCAAGGTGGTTCTCTTCCCTTGCCAGCCGAACGCGCGAAAAGTACCAGCTCGAACGAAAAATTTTGCCGGTCTCAGACGCCGGGCCCGCGCGGCACCAGCGTGACCCACAGCGCGGTGCGCAGCACCACGTCAACGGGATACGTGGCCATCAGCATCGACAGCGTGCGGTCGCTGTCGGCCACCGGCAGCGCGCCGGAAATCGGCAGCGCCGCGATGGCCGGATCGCACCGAACGATGCCGCTGCGATAGCGCGCCAGTTGCGCGGCCACCTGCGCCAGCGGCATGCGGTCGGCCACCAGCATGCCTTGCGTCCATGCCGCCACGCTGTCGTCGGCCACCGCTGGCGGCGCAACCTCCGCCGCTGACATGACCGACTGCTCGCCGGCGCGCAGCACGCGCGCTTCGGCGCCGGGCCGACGCGGCCGCGCACGCACTGCGCCCTCGAAGACCGCCACGCGCGTCGCGTCGTCCTCGATTGCCACGTCGAAGCGCGTGCCCAGCGGTTGCAGCTGGCCCTGCGCGGTTTCGACCAGAAACGGCCGGGCCACGGCGGCCGGATCGTGCGCCGTTTCCACCAGGATTTCTCCGGCCCGCAGCGTGATGCGCCGCTGCTGCGCGTCGAACTCCACATCGAAGGCACTCATCGGGCCGAGCGTGATGCGCGTGCCGTCGGCCAGCCGCACCTCGCGCCGCTCGCCGCGTCCGGTGCCGTGCGTGGCCACCCATTGCTCCCAGGGTGCCAGCCGCGCTACCGCCCACGCCGCCGGCGCCACGGCCAGCCAGCCGGCCAGCCGCGCGAGCGCCTTGCGTCGCGCCGGGCTGGCGGGACGATCGAGCGCCCGCATGGCGATCTCCGGCGGCAGGCCGCCCATCATCGCCATCAGGCGCTCGGCTCGCGCCCACGCCTGCGCGTGAACCGGGCTTTGCGCCTGCCAGCACGCGCACGCCAGACGCTCGTCGGCGCTGGCATCGGTGGCGTGCAGGCGCATCAGCCATTGCGCCGCTTCGTCGAGAATGCGCGCGTCGATGGAGGCGTCGTGCGTCATGACATCGCGCCCAGACATACCCGAAACGCCTGCTGCATATAGCGCTTGACCGACGTCAGCGATACGCCCAGTTGTTCGGCGATGGCCTCGTATTTCATGCCCTCGAGCTGCGACAGCAGAAAGGCGCGTTTGGCGCGCGGCGGCAGCGTATTGAGCATCGCATCGATGTCATGCAAGGTCTGGAGCACGATGGCGCGATCCTCGGGCGACGGCGCCAACGGCTCGGGACATGCCGCCAGCGCCTCCAGATAGGCCCGCTCCAGCGACTGTCGCTGCAGCCAGTTGATCATCAGGCCCTTGGCCACCGTGGTCAGATAGGCGCGCGGTTCCTGCACGGCCGCCAGGTCGCGCGTGCCGATCAGTCGCGTGAAGGTGTCCTGCGCGAGATCCGCCGCATCGGCGGCGCTGCCGCCGTGCCCCAACCGACGCTGCAGCCAGCGGTACAGCCAGCCGTGATGGTCGCGATAGAACGCGCCCAGGTGCGGCGCGGGGGATGGCGGACTGCCTGACATGGTCTGCTTGCTGGAACCCGCCATATCGGCTCGATTGGCGGAAGAAAAAACGGATGACCCGGAACGTCGCAATGTTCCTGGCGAAGCCCATAACACGGCTTCGCCAGATGCTTTTGCGAATCATTATCATTTAATTGTAGCCGGGATACGATAAGGCAAGCAAGAAACCGCCGTCCCGCGTATATTTGGCGCCACTTTTGCGGACGTATCGTCATCGGTCCTGTCGCGCAGTGGCTGGACGTGGCAAACTGCCGGCGCCGTTGCGCCGACATCGCCGGCCGGCCTTGCCCGGGCCGACGCGCGGCGTCCCCACCAAATCGTAATTTCTTGAGGCAACGCCGCCCGGCTTGACCGCGGACAAGCGCAGGCCGACGCGGCTCTTGCACACTGACGGCCATGAATTTGCCCTCTTCTTCTCCTTCTTCTTCCGCCTTGCCTTCCCCCTCGTCTTCCTCGCAGTCGTCCCCCTCGACCCCATCTTCCGACAGCACTGCCGCGCCGGCCCCGTCGACGGCCCGGCCCGCGCCCCGCAAGCAGAGGCGCCTGGCGTGGCTCACCGGCGTGGTCAGCGTGACGCTGCTGGTGCTCAACACGCTGCTGAGCGTCGTGCCCATCGTGCCGCTGGCCTTGGTGAAGCTGGCATTCCCAACGCCAGCCGTGCGCCGGCGCGTCGATCCGTGGCTCAACGCCATCGCCACGGGCTGGATCTCGCGCAATACCGGCTGGATCACGCGCCTGCAGCCGGACATCTGGGACATCGAAATCAATACTGAGCTGAAGCCGGACGACTGGTATCTGGTCAGCTGCAATCACCAGTCGTGGGTCGATATCTTTGTCCTGCAGCGCGTGCTGAACAAGCGCATCCCGCTGCTCAAGTTCTTCCTGAAGCAGACCTTGCTGTATGTGCCGGTCATCGGGCTGGCCTGGTGGGCGCTGGACTTTCCGTTCCTCAAGCGCTACAGCAAGGCGAAGTTGCGCCGCAATCCGGCGCTGGCCCATCGCGATCGCGAAATCGCGCAGCGCGCCTGCGAAAAATTCCAGCTCGTGCCGACCAGCGTCATGGTGTTTGCCGAAGGCACCCGCTTTACCGAAGCAAAGCGCGTGGCGCAGGCGTCGCCGTATCGCCACCTGCTCAAACCCCGGGCCGGTGCGCTGGCGGCCACGCTGAACGCGATGGGCGCCCAGTTCCGTTCGATGGTCGATGCCACGATCATCTATCCCGATGGCGCACCGCGCTTTTGGGATCTGGCCTGCGGCCGATCGGGCAGGATCGTGGTGCGGATCCAGCAGACGCCGATTCCGGCGGACTTCTGCGCCGGCAATTACGCCACGGACCCAACCTTCCGGCGCGCGTTGCACCAATGGCTGAAGGCCATGTGGGAAGCGAAGGACCGCCAGATCGACGCGGCGATGCAGTAACGCAGTGACGGACGAGCGGCGCACGCGCGCCGCGTTGCGGTGCGTTCGCGCCTATTCCGCCTGCGGCGCCAGGCGCGGCGTCTGGTTGTTTCCCAGGAACGCAAACGCGATCTGGATCAGCCCCAGCGTCAGTCCCAGCGACGCGCCAATCTTCCACGCCATCGAATAGTTCTGCATCAGGTCGTACAGCCAGCCGCCGCCGAACGCGCCGATGAAACTGCCGATCTGATGGCTGAAGAACGCCACGCCCGCGATCATCGCCTGCCAGCGCAGGCCGAATGTCTGGGCAATCCAGCCCTGCACCAGCGGCGAAACGCCCAGCCACAGGAAGCCCATCACGGCGGCAAACACGAGCGTACTTTCAGGCGTCGGCAGCGTGTGGAAAAACCATACGAAGCCGAGCGACCGACAGACGTAGATGCCGCCGAGCAGCAGCAGCTTGTTGACGCGCCCGCCGGCCCATCCGAAGAACAGGCTGCCCAGCACGTTAAAACCCCCGATCATGCCGAGCGCCTTGGCAGACAGCATCGGATCCATGCCGCAGACGTCGAGATAGGCGGGAAGGTGCGTGGTCAGGAATACCAGTTGCATGCCGCACACGGTGTACGCCAGCGCCATGACGATAAACGGCGGATGTCGCAGCGCCGCCATCAGCGCCTGCCGGCCGCTTAGTTCCGGTCTGGCCAGCGAGACGGGTTCGCGCAATCGGTCGGTGCGGCCGGCAAACCATGCGGCGGGCAACATCACCAGCGCCAGCACCACGAACGCCGCCACGCCCGTGCGCCAGCCCCAGCCGGTGGCGATGGCCTGCCCCAGCGGCGCGGCGATCATCGCACCCAGCGATCCCGATGCGGACACGCAGCCAAGCACCAGGCTGCGCACCTGTGGAGTAACGGCGCTGGAAGCCGCGGCCATGGCCATCGCCGTGCCCGTCGAAGCCATCGCCATGCCGATCAGCACACCGGCGCCCAGCACCACGGTCCACAGGCCGTGCGACGTCGCCAGCAACACCAGGCCGATCAGGTACAACAGCGCGCCGCCCAGCATCAGCGGACGAAATCCGGTCCTGACCGCCAGCGCGCCGGCAAACGGCTGCAGCAAACCCCACGTCAGATTCTGTACCGCCACGGCGATGGTGAAATCGCCCACCGAAATCCCGATGTCACGCGTCAGCGGCGGCACGAAGATGCCCAGGCTCTGTCGCAGTCCCATGGCCAGCGACAGCATGATCGAGGCGCCGATCAGGATCGGCATGACGGGACGCAGCGAGGACAGGCGGGACATGCGGACGCTCTTGTTATCGACGGCCGTTGCCAGGCCGGGAGCGCCATTTTCGTTGAATCGTCAAGGAAAATGAATCCGCGCGAATACCGATGCGGGACTGCCCTGCAGAAGCGAACGCGGCGATGCGTAACGCCCTACTTCGCCCTACTTTGCCCGCAGCGCCCACAGCGCATCGAGCACGTATTCGGTGGCGCGCTCCACGCGCTCGGCGCTGTGCGCCAGCCCCAGCCTGCGCCACAACGCCGGGCGCAGCGGCCGCATCACCACGCGGGGATCTGGCGCGGGCGTGGTGATTTCGTGCGGCAGCAGCGCCGCGCCATAGCCCGCGGCGACCAGGCTTTTGATCGCGTCGTTGTAGTTGAGCTGGATGCGCGGCGCTGGCCGGTAGCCGCCGGTGGCGAACCACTCGGCGGTAAGGCGCGACAGCCGCGTGGTGCTGTCGTTAAGAATCAGCGGGCGCGCGGCCAGCCACGCTGGCGTGATGCGCGCCGGACACGGCCAGCTTGCAGGCAGGAACGCCTGCACCGGATCGCGCCGCCAGGGGCGGATGGTCAGCCCCGCGACGCGCGCCTGCGGCAACGCCACCAGGCCGATCTCGAGCGTGCCGGCCGCCAGCCGCGACAGCGATTCCTGCGAGGTGAGCACCGCAACCTGCACGTCGATATCGGGATGCTGCTCGGCCAGCACGGCCAGCGCCTGCGGCAGCAAGTGCGCGATTGCGCCCGTCGAGGCGCCGAGCCGCACGCGGCCGCTCAGGCCTTGCACCTGCCGCTGCACATCGTCGAGAGCCAGGTCCGCATCGGCCAGCAGGCGGCGCGCTCGGTCGATCAGCGTCTCGCCGATCGATGACGGACGCACCTCGCCGCGCTTGCGCGTCAGCAACGGCGCGCCCACGCGCGCTTCCAGATCGGCGATGTGCTGGCTGACCGTGGGCGGCGCCAGATGCAAGGCACGCGCGGCTTCGGCAAAGGAACCGAGATCGGCGATGGCGACAAGGGTTCGCAGGCGGTCCAGGCTGATCTCGCGCATGATGCGGCACTCCAGGTGACGGGGCGAACTGCGCCCAAGCGGTCGTTCACGAAATCCGAATTTCAACGTCATGAAATTCAACTTTCGCGATTCTAGCTGTCGGCGCAAGATTGCGCTTCCTGTACCGGGCGCGCCGCGCAACGAAATGCCGCGCGCCCGGGTGCCGACCACGACGCCACCTACGAGGACCCATCCCATGCGCTATCCGCTTGTTTTCATCGACGGCGACCAGGGCACCACCGGCCTGCAAATCCACGAACGGCTGCGCGGGCGTGACGATCTGCGCGTGCTGACCTTGCCGGCCGGCCAGCGCAAGGACGCACGCGCGCGCGCCGACGCAATCAACAGCTGCGATATCGCCATCCTGTGCCTGCCCGATGCCGCTGCGCGCGAGGCGGTGGCATCGATCGTCAATCCCGCCGTGCGCGTCATCGACGCCAGTTCCGCGCATCGCACGACGCCGGGCTGGACTTACGGCTTTCCCGAGATGAACGCGGGCCAGGCGCAACGCATTGCCAACGCGCAGCGCGTGAGCAACCCCGGCTGCTATCCGACCGGCGCGATCGGCCTGCTCAACCCGCTGGCGCAAGCCGGCCTGCTGCCGGTCTACTACCCGCTCGCCATCCACGCGGTGTCCGGCTATTCAGGCGGCGGCCGCAGCGCCGTGGAAACCTACGAGGGACCGCAGGCCCAAAACGCCCTGCCGTTTCAGGTCTATGGCCTGGGGCTCGCGCACAAGCACGCGCCGGAAATCCAGCAGCACGCCGGACTGGCGCGGCGGCCGATCTTCGTGCCCGCCTATGGCGCTTTCCGCCAGGGCATCGTGGTCACCGTGCCGTTGCAGCTCGACCTGCTGGCGCCCGGCACCGATATCGAAACGCTGCATGCTTGCCTATCGGATCACTACGCGGGCGCACGGCATGTGCAGGTGATGTCGCTGGCCGAATCGGCCGACGCCACGCGGCTCGACCCGCAAGCGCTGAACGGCACCGACGACATGCGCCTGGGCGTGTTTGGCAGCCGCGAGCACGGTCACGTGCTGCTGGCAGCGGTGTTCGATAACCTCGGCAAGGGTGCGTCCGGCGCCGCCGTGCAGAACCTCGACCTGATGCTAGGCGCCACCGCCCAGCCCGCCCATCAAGGCAACGACGTTCCAGCGACGCAAGCCGCCTGAAAACCGCCTGGTCACCAGCCGCACCGGTCGCGTCGTGCGAGGCCCGGCGTCGATCGAGCACGCGTGGCCCGCCCAGGCGCGCTTGCCGACCCGGGTCAGAGTCCCAGGCACACCGCTCCGGCGGCGACTACCAGACAGGCCAGCCAGCGCGTCGTCGTGACCGTTTCGCGCAGGAACAGTCGCCCGATCAGCACGGCAAACACCACGCTGGTTTCGCGCAGCGCCGACACCATCCCCATCGCGCCCGACTGCAGCGCCCAGATCACGATGCCATACGCCGCGAGCGACACCAGCCCACCGGCCAGCGACGACGCCACGGCCAGCGGCTCGTCGCGCACTGGCGTCCACAACGGCGCGATGCCGCGCGTCGCGACGAACAGCAGCGGCATCAGCCAATAGAACATGAACATCCACGCGGTATAGACCAACGGCTGGCCATCCGACAAACGCACGCCGATGCCGTCGATCACGGTATAGAGCGCAATCGTCGCGCCGGTCGCCAGCGCGGCGAGCACACCGGCGCGCGACACGCGATGCCGTTGCAGCGCGATCGCGATGATGCCGGCCGAGGTCAGCGCGATGCCGAGCGCGCTGACGGGTCCGATCGCCTCGTGCGCAAACACCGCCGCGCCGAGCGCGACCAGCAGCGGCGAAGATCCGCGTGCGATCGGATAGGCCAGCGCAAGGTCGTTGCGTCGATACGAGCGCACCAGGCTGATGTTGTAGACGATATGCACGAGCCCCGACGCGACGATGTAGGGCCAACTCGCGGCAGCGGGCAGCGGATGGGACACGACCACGAACGTGGACGTCACCGCAATCGCGATGCTCATCCATGCCATCGACAGGAAGCGGTCGCGATTGCCATGCAGCAACGCATTCCAGCTCGCGTGGAGAACGGCGGCCAGCAGCACGAAGCCGCCCGTAAGACTGAGCATGTCGGAAAAGGTGGGAAGGTTGGGATACCGCCGCAGTGCCGCGCGACGTCGGGAAAGCACCGGAAGAATGCAGGATATCTATCTTGTCGCGCCCCGACAAACCAGATAAATTGCCGCATCGCGCGAGAAAAACTGATCCGATCCGAATGAAACGAGTCTTACCGCCGCTCAATGCCCTGCGCGCCTTCGAGGCCGCCGGCCGGCTCGGCAGCTTCAAGGACGCGGCTGCGGAATTGCATGTGACGCACGGCGCGATCAGCCAACATGTGCGGCTGCTCGAACAATGGCTCGATGCACCGCTGTTCGAACGCCATAACCGCCGCGTAACGCTGACGCCTGCAGCAAAGGCGTATCTGAAGGCAATCGGCCCGCTATTCGAACAGCTTGCGCAGGCCACGGCGCAATACGGCGTGCCCGAAACGGAGTCGCCCACCCTGTCCGTGAACGCGCCCGCCACCTTCACGCTGCGCTGGCTGGTGCCGAGACTGGCGAAGTTTCGCGCCGCGCATCCCGAGATCGAAGTCCGGGTGGACACCTCGAACGGCGCGCTGGAAAGCCTGGAAGAGCGCTACGACCTCATCATCCGCGGCGGCCCGGATACCTTTTATGGCTATTCGATGCAGCCGTTTCTGCGCGAAGAAAGACTGCCAGTGTGCAGTCCGGCGCTGCTGGCGCGCGTGCCGCTGCGCGCACCGGAAGACCTGCGGCACCATACGTTGCTGCATACCTCGAGTCTTCCACGGCTGTGGCCCGACTGGCTGGCCAGCGCGCGGATTGCCGCGCTGAGGCCCGCCGCCGCGCTGACGTTCGACCACTTCTACCTGACGCTGCAAGCGGCCATCGACGGCATCGGCATCGCGATGGGCCCAACCGCGCTGGTGGCGGACGATCTCGCCGCGGGCCGGCTTGTCACGCCATTTACGGGCCCCCGTCTGCCCTCGCGCAGCTATTGCACCTACGTGCCCGACGACAAACGCGACGATGCACTGGTCGCGCTGTTTCGCGCATGGCTCGAACGGGAAGGCGCACTCGCGCCTGCCGGCGCCAACGCATGATATGCGTCGTATCGAATGCCGGCGCCCGGTGCGGGGCCGTCTCAGGCATCGCACAACCGCGCCGTCCAAAGTAGAAAGCCGCCCGCCGGCCCCACGATACGTGGCGGCCGGGGGCGGCTGGTTCTATCGCGATTCCGCTCGGCTGCAGGCGTCAGCCCGCGTTGACCACGATGCGGCGCGGCTTGGCTTCCTCGCGGCGCGGAATCGTCAGACGCAGCACGCCGTTCTGGAGATTGGCTTCGATCTTCGTCGTATCGAAATCGGCGCTGACCGCGAACGTGCGCGCAAAGCGCGGCGCCTGCAGTTCCAGATGCTGCACGCGCAGGTTTGGCGGCACATCGACAATGGCTTCGCCTTCGATAAACAGATGACCGTCGTGAACCTTCACGTCGAGGCTGTCACGCGTGACGCCGGGCAGATCCGCAAAAAGCGTGATGCCCGCGGCGTCCTCGACAATATCGACTGGCGGCACCACCGTGGGCCGCCGCGCTTGCGATGGGTTGTCGCCCGTCCGCTGCGTCTGGGGTTGGGTTGAGGGCACCGATGCGGGTTCACTGGTCGTCACCTGGGTGTTTGCGATGTCGCTCATGATCTGACTCCTGTGGGACTCGTATGCCTGGGCTTTACTGGACGCTGATGGCCTTCGGTCGCGACGCCTCGCGCTTGCCGACGCTGATGGTCAGGCAGCCGTTGACGTAGCGCGCGCGCACGTTGTCCGGATCGGCCTGTTGCGGCATCTCGATGACGCGCCGGAACTTGCCGGCGAAACGCTCCTGCGCATAGACGCGCGATCCTTCGCCGCCGTTGCCTGCGCGCGCCGCATCGATCGGCGCGCGCTCGCCGCTGATCGTCAGCATGCCGTTGTCGATCGATACGTCGAAGCCATCGGCTTGCATGCCGGGCGCGAATACCACGATCTCGATCGAATCGTCGGTCGTGCCGATATTGAGCAGCGGGAAGTTGCCGGTGCGGCCGGCACGCAGACTGGAAGGAAAGCCGCCCGCGAGATTCGCCATCTGCCTTTGCAGGCGTTCGAATTCGCTGAAGAGGTCGCCCCCAAAGAAAAAGTCGCTCATGATCTACCCTCCTGAGAAACGCGCAATGAGGGCGAACGGGCCACGCGCTCCAGTTCGCTCGTCATTGCCACCGACAAACAAATCGAAACACGCAGCGCACCGCAACATGGCGGCGCGACTGCCTGAGCAAGGGCAAGATAGGCGCGGCCAAAGAAATTTCAAGACCACCGCCGGCGGGTTGCGCACACGGCCAGCCAGGGGGTGCGCACCCGCGCGATTGCGCCCGCGCAGTGGCATGCCGATCACCTACACTGGATCAGTCCACGTCGGTCACCGAGCTTTCATCGGTGCGATGTCCCGCCGTATCCACTGGCTTGCGCCACTTCCAGAACGAGGTACCTGCCATGGCAGCCACCGGTTTCACACGCGCCGTCCGCTGTTTCCTCGCCGCGGTCAGCATCGCCTGCATCGCCGGGTGTGCCGGGCTGACCGGCCGGGAACCGCTGCGGGTCAATGTGGCGGGCCTGGAACCGCTGGCGGGCGAGGGACTGGAGATGCGGTTCAATGTGAAACTGCGCATCCAGAACCCCAACGACACGCCGCTGGAATTTCAAGGCGTATCGCTGCAGCTGGACCTGAACGGCAAACCGTTCGCCAGCGGTGTCAGCGACGAGGCCGGCGTGGTGCCGCGTTTCGGCGAGACAGTATTGAGCGTGCCGCTGACGGTCCCGGCATTCACCGCGTTGCGCCAGGCTTTCGCCTTCGCTGGCGGTGCGGCGGCCGGCAGGATTCCGTACGAATTGCGCGGCACGCTGGCGGGCGCGTCGATCGGCGGCACCCGCTTCGTCGATCAGGGCGAACTGTCGTTGCCGACCGACGGCATGTTTGCGCCCTGACGATGGCCGGTGCGGCTGGTGCGCATCAGAACTTTTATAGGACGCGTGGCGCTCAGGCCGCCATGGCTTCGGCCAGCGCTTCCTTGGTGCCCCAGCGCCGCAGGAATTCCACCTCGTCCGCCTTGCTGAGTTTGCCCTTGGCGCGATAGACCATGGCCGTCATGACCGCGCCGGCCTGCACGGGACGATCCTCCGGTTCGCCCACGCCCGAATCGCTGTGCCATGCCGCTGGAAATCGCGGCCAGGTGCAAGTCATCTGGCTGATCATGTGATACGTCGTTTCCATCATGCCGGGCCGCCGTTCCAGCTTGTACTGGTCACGGTCGGGCATGCCGCAGTACGTGGTGTAGACGGGCGGCAGGTCGCGCGGAATCTTGCGATAGCTGGCGGGCGCCTTCGGTGGTATCGCGTCGACGGACGGCCCCTCTTCCATGAACAGGCGGATGTATTCCCACAGCGCGGCAACACCTTCCTCGTCCAGCAGGTCATCGCCCACGTAGATGGCGTCCTCTTGATCCGCAGGCTCCTCCGCGCGCGCGCGGTGATAGAGCACCAGATACCGGTCGGCCAGCGGCTTGTTCCGGATGGAGCGGGTGTCTGCAATCAGCGCCACCAGTCTGTCCCAATCGAAGATGCGGCTGCCGCCGGCGTAGCCGGGGCGCAAGACGTAGACCTTGCGTGTGACGCGATTGAAGCGGACCCGGCCGCGGGCATAGGTGAAGAATGCCGATCCCGCCCCGCGCCGCCTCAGGCTCACATACGCGAGCAAACATGCGACCAGCGTTAGCGGCATGATCAACAGCCAGCCTATCCAGAGCAGCACCGCCGATTCCGGTACATATTCCACGCGCTTCAGGCCGAGCAGATACGCATTGAACAACAGCGGATGCAAGGTGATGCCGTAGGTCACCCAAACCAGGATCGGTATGCACAGGATCACCCACGAGAGCCCGAACACCATCCGCCATTGCGACGACCAGCCGGGATTCGTCAGCTCCAGGTAGACATCGTTCTGGGCAAAGATCGACGCATTGGGAACGTTGATCCCGGTAGCCGGCCCCGGCTCGTTCACGGCCCAGTTGCGACGCTTCTCCGCCTCGATCCGGTCACGCGCGCGCTGCAGGCTCTTGCCACGCTGGTGATGAAAAATTGCTTCTTGTGTAAACATGCCTTGCGCACCTCAGCGCCAGCGCAGCATCAAACCGCGCCTTGCGCATTTGCCAGTTGTTGCAGGGTGTCCTGCAGATTGTCATGAACAGGCTTGAGCCCCTTGCGTTTCAGGTTCAGCGGATTATCGCGCAGCCAGGTCACCCATTCGTCTTCACTGAGGATCCAGATCGCGATCAGCGCCACCACGGCCAATACCACGCCCACCACGCCCAGCACCGCGGCCACGGTCGCCCAGGCGCCCGTACTCAGCGCCGCCACTCCGGTCCCGACGACGGTAAACACAGCGCCCAAGGCACTGACGAGCTGGGCACTGCCCAGCAGCCACTGCCCGCGATCGATCGATTTGATGGCATCCATGAAATCGAAGAATGCGCCGATGATCGCAGCGGGAATCAGGAATTTTGCCGCGGAAATTCTCAGGGCTCTCAGTTGCGAGACCTGCAAACGCGACATCGTTGCCTGCATGCCCGGGGCAGTGAAAATCTCGTGGGCCCGCAGGCCCTTGTAGATCGTCTCTTCATAAACCTTTGCGCGCCAGTCCATGATGCTGCCGACCGCCTGCAGCATGTTCTGGGTCATCTCCATCCCCGATCGGGCATCGACCTTGGCGGTCAGTTGCCATCCCTTGAGAATCGCAAAGCCGGTGTCCATGATGCCGGCGAGCGCAGCAGCGCGCGCGCCTGGGGCGCGGGCGCGGAAATCGACGCGGAACGAGCGGTTCTCCATCGCACGCTGGGCATTGCGGACGCGGTCGCGTTCGGCCTGCGCCAGCGACGCGGCCTGCTCCGCAGACTTCTTCCCCATGGCTACCAGCGACACGCGCACCACGTAGCGCATGATTGCCGCCTCGAACTGTTTGCCGGGAAGGCCGTTGATCCCCTGCATCAGCTTGACGGACATCAGCGATGCCAGATGCAACGGCCACGCGAATTTTTGCAGCTTGTCGCACTCGCTGATGGCCGGAAACGCCTCCAGAAAACCGATGGCCTTGTCCCCAAGCGATACCTGAGCGGCAAACCGCTTCAAGTACGTGGTGATGCTGTCTGCCATTGCCACTTTCGGATCGGCATTGGGCAACGGCGCCGCGTCTTGCGATGCCTTGACGGCCGCTTCGGCCTGTTGCAGCGCGCGCTTGAGCGTATCGGAATTGAACGACAGCGCCCGCGAGAAAATCTCGTGCTGCCATTCATCGATCTTTTTCAGCCAGTCGCGGCCCGCCTTGCTGACTTCCACGCCCGCCAAGGCCGCCCACAGGCGCATCGAAAGCGCTGCGCCGCCGCCCCTGAGATTGATCTTGCTGTCGTCGGCGCTGTATCGGCTGGCGACCAGCTTGAGGGCATCGCTGTCCAGCCACGCAAGCTGGTCGGCACCGAGTCGCGACTTCGTGGCTTCGCCATCGTTGAAGGCAGCTTGCTGCGCCGCGCGAATGGCCGCTGCGGCGTTGACGTCGAAGAATTCCCGGAATTCCTTGTCGCCCTTGGCGGCGGCCTCGGCCTGCATGCGAGCCGCCTCTTCCTTGTCGTAGGGTCGCGTCGTCGGCTGGGAACTTGGATAGATCGGCACGCCCGGATAGGACAAAGGCATCTGCGGCACGTATCGCCCTCTGGCGATCTTCTTGCCCGTTGCGTCGATGGCGCCCTTCTTCACCAGGTCGCGCAGCGCTTCGCCGCCCAGCGCGGACTGGTACACCCATTCGTTGCTCACCGTGCCATGGAAACCCTCGGCGCTGCGCGCCTGCCACGCGGTGTAGACGACCTGCGCCTCCGCCTGCAGATGTCCCAGTTCCTGCGTGATGCCCATCGGATCGTTGCAGGCCAGCACCGCGCCCTGGTTGGCCAGCAGGAACTCGCGCATGCCCTCCAGGCGCGGGCCGTGCGCGGCGCTGTAGGCCGGCTGCTTGCGCGTGAGCTTGTAGTGATAGGTCTGGCCGTAACCGCCGTACGGCTCATAGGACTGGCCTTCGACGTCCACTTCGAAATCGCCCCACTTGCGCTCTTCGGGGTTCGCGCCCATCAGGCCGAACATCATCGCCTCGCAGGCGTCGCGCAGGCGGTCGTTCTTGAGCGCGCCAAACTCCACCACTTGCGCGTCGAGCTGCTGAGGGGTCACGCTGTCCTTCTGCGCCGTGGTGCCTTTCAGCCAGCCGGCCACGTCGAAGGTCTGCGTATGGCTCGGCCATTTCTTGGCCACGTCATGGAGTAGATGGCTGACCTCGATCGGATCGGAGTTGAAGAAATACGAGATGTCTTCGACGTTCGCCGCATCCTCGATCCACACCAGGCTGTTGTTGGCCTGCCGCGCATCGCGCTCGCACGCCACCTTGGCGGTAGCGGTCTCGGGCTGCCCGACCGAAAACGGATTCAGATAGCCGTGCGGATGCACCACGTAGCCGCGCATCGCGCGCTTGCCGCCCTTCCATCTGATCAGGAGGTACAGGTAGCCCGCGCGCAGCATGCGCACGTTGTAGGCGGCAGCCTTGAGCGCAATGCCTTGCGGCGACGCCTGCAACTGGCCGCGCGGCACATATTGCTTCAGCGTGTCCATGGTGGGCTGCTGCACGCTATATCCCACGGCGTAGCGCGTGAAGAGAATCGGCATGCCCGTACGGCTGCAGTTCTGGCAGGGTGTCTTGCAGGTCATGGCGTGTGCGTCGGTTGCGCGATCTCGTGGTATGCGGAGGAAAGATAGGTGCCCGGACGCCTGCGCAGCAGGTCCAGCGCCGCGTGCAGCCGCGCGCGGAAAGGGTCGGCCGTCCAGTCCACCGGCAAGCCGCCATTGGCGCCGCGCCACGACAGCCAGATGTAGTCCTTCAATGCGTCGTTGGAGACCAGGCCCAGTGCCGCGCCGTCATCGAGCATGCGCAACATGCGCGGACCATCGGGCATGTCCGCCACGTCCGGGGTTTCGATGAACAGGTCCATCCAGCTTTCCTGCGCGCTGCGATAAAAGCCCCCACGATGCCATTGCGCCGCCGACAGGCGCAGCAGTCGCCCGACGGGCGACTGCCAGGGCTCCGTGCGGGCTTGCAGCGCCTGCGGCGATTGCAGCGGCTGCGACGGTGGCTGCGCTTGTGCATGCCACCAGGTTGCGTCGCACGGCGGCTCGGCAAGCAGGTCCCACGGCTGCCAGTATTGCCGCAGCGACCACCACTGCACCACGGGCCCCAGCCACGCAGCACGTTGGGCATCGTCCAGCACGGGCCACAGCAGCTGCATTACGGCGGGATCCTGGTAGCGGAACACCGTCGCGTCGCCCACCGGCGAAGGCTGCATGCCCAGCGCCAGCAGGTGCGCGGCCAGCATGGCCGCAGGCCGGTCCGACACCAGCAGGCCACCGATCGGCACCACGCCCAAGCGCTGCGCAGTCTGCCGGCACGAGACCGTCAACGCGCGCGCGATCCACTGCTCCGCGCCGGCCTGCGCAAAGGTCCCGGGCAGTCCGTCCGGCAGCAGGATGTCCGGCATCGGCACCAGCACCGGCGCGGCATCTTCCTGGTTGGCAAAGAACGGATCGGGCACCGCGGTGCGTTG
This sequence comes from Cupriavidus pauculus, assembly GCF_008801835.1. GTDB lineage: Bacteria > Pseudomonadota > Gammaproteobacteria > Burkholderiales > Burkholderiaceae > Cupriavidus > Cupriavidus pauculus. The sequence goes on from NZ_VZOW01000019.1 coordinate 80,556, forward strand.
CGCGGCATGCTCGGGGAACGCAACGGCGAAAGCTTCGGCGAATGGATTGTCGCGCCAGCTGTTGAGCAGAAAATACGCGCGCCCGCGGGCATCGCCAGTTCCGCGCGCAGACCGCGCGGCTTGCGATCCGCCGACAAACTGGCGCCACAGCGCGATGCAGTGGGGGCATGTCTCGACGGCATCGTCGACCGGCGGATCGATGCTTTCGTCCGCCCGTGCCTGCGCCTGTTCCAGTTCCCTGAGAATCATCGCGCTACCTCGTCAGCACTGGCGCGTTGGCGTCGGCGCTGCTCTGGGCCTGCGTGCTGCAGCCCTGCAACGCGCCACTGGGCAGCGTGTTCGACGCGCCCGCTCCGCCCGGCCCCACGAAATTATGCTGACCGCCCTTGAACTCCACCTTGCCCGGCGCGTACAGCTCGATCCGGCCGTCCAGCACGCGCAGTTGTGCGCCGCCCGCCTTCAGCGCAACGTGCTGTTTGCCCTGCACCAGCGTCTGGCCCTGCGTCGATGCGATTGTGACGGTCTTGTCCGCGGCGTAACGACTGTCGCGCTTGAGGCTGGCCGCCACCACCTTGCCGTTGGCGGCGTGCATCTGCAGCCCGCTTGCACCGCCGCCCGCGCCACCCGATGCGCCCTGTCCATTGGCAAACACGTTGATGCCCTCGGCCACCGCCACGCTGAGATTCCGGCCCGCGGCCAGATTGCAATCGGCGCCGGCCGTCAGCATCGCATGCTTGCCCGCGACCAGCGTGCTGTCGCCGGGCGTCGATACCACCACGCCATCGGGCGCGCTCACCAGCATGTACGGCTCGCTGTAGGCCACGGCCTTGCCGCCTTGCGCATCCTGCTCGGCGGCCAGCACCTCGGCGCTGTGCTTGAGCGCGGCGATGGCCGGGATCTGCGCGGCCTGCGGTTCGCTTTCGCTGGCGGCCTTCTGTTTCGCGGCCACGTCCGCAAGCGCTTCGATACGCTGCTGCGCCTGTTCGATCTGCTGTACCGCGTCGTCGTTATGCAGCAACGGCTGTGTCACGCTGGCGCGGTGCGCGCTCAGCAGCAGCCCCGCACCGGCGCGCACGCTGCCGGCGGCGGCGGTGTAGAGCGCCGCGCCATGTCCCAGATCGGCGTTGCGCGCATTGTCGTTCTGCGCCTTGTGATGGCCGAGCATCAGCCCGGCGTCGGCCTGCGTGGTGGACAGCTGCGTGCGTGCCTGCCCGGCGGTGTCGTCGAAGACCAGTTGGTTGAAGCCGTCGCTGCCTTTCTGGCTGCCAGCCATCGCCTGCGTCTTGATGCCGGAAAGCACGGCGTTGTGCGCGTAGGCCTCGTCGTCCTTGCCCTCGCCCGCGAACCATGCGGGCGCGTTGCCCGTGGATCGGGCGCTGCCGCCCGCTTGCTGGTTGGCCTGGGCATCGACGCTGCCCTTGCCGTTATAAGTCGCGCCGACGATGACGGGGCGGTCGATGTCGCCATGTACGAATTCGACCACCACTTCCTGCCCGACGCGCGGCAGTGCCACGCTGCCCCAGTTGTCGCCGGCCACCGCGGCGGCCACCCGTACCCATGCGCCGAGCGCGGCGTTGGCCTGCGCGTTGTCATCGCCGGCCGGATGTCCCTGGCGCGTGGCGGAATTGCCGCCGCGCTGCCAGTGGAACTGCACTTTCACGCGATGATCGCGGTCGGTGTGCAGCGGATCGTCCGATCCCACCACGATGGCCGTCTGGCTGCCCACCACCGTCGGCCGCGGATGCAGCAAACGCCCGTCCTCGCCGCGCAGCGCGGGCCGGTACGGAATGGTTGCGCGCACGGCGATAAACGTGTTGCGGTAGAACGGCACCTCGGCCTCGGCGTTGCCGGCATCGCCGCCCGCATCGAGAACACTGCCCAGCGCAGCGCGCAACGCCTGACCAAAGCGCTCGTTGAAGTTGTTGCGCGCGGTATGCGTGACCGCCAGCACCGCAAAGCGACGATTCTGGTCGCCCTCGTCGCCGTCGTGCTCGTAGTGATCCTGCAGCGTAAAGCAGGTGGCGGGCGCCAACGTGCGGACGCTGCCGCCGCCATGAAACTGCTTGTTGCGCAGTTCGATCGATTCCATCGCGATGCGCGCCGCGCGTGCCGCCTGATCGCCATCTTCGAACCAGTACTGGCCCGGATAGTCATCGTCGCGCAGCGCGATCTGCACCTTGCCATTGTCCTGCGCGGACGCCAGCGTCGCGCCATGCGTGCGCGCGGCGCGATAGTCCCAACTGGCAAATTCGACCGCATTGGTATGCAGTTGACGCTCGCCGTGCCAGTGGTCGATCACGTCCGCCTGCGCGGTAGCGTCGGCGCGGCCAAAGCGGATGCGCGACTGCACGTTGTCGGCGAAATTGCGATTGCTGTCGGCGATCACCAGTCGATGCACGCCAAGCGTGTCGCCGTCGCCCGATTCATGCTCGAAGTAGTAGAACAGCCCCTCCTCGGCCAGCAGCCGCGTGGCGAAGGCGAAATCGCTTTCCTCGTATTGCGTGACCACACTGCGGCGCGCGTATGCGTCGCGGTCGGCCAGGTCCCAGCGCCACTCGGGCACCAGCATGCCCTGGCCGCGGTAGTCGCCAAACACGTTGTCGAGCACATCGATCACCGACATGTCCTGGAACAGGTAGCTGTCGCGCCGATGGTGCAGGAACGCGAGCCATGGCTCGACGCGCAGGCGATAGCGCGCCAGGCCGCCGTTGGCGCCCAGCCGCTCGAAGCGCGTGACATGGCCGTGCAACGGCCGCAATGCGGTACGGCTGTGCTGCGTCAGCAGATCCACGCGCACCGGCTGGCCGATGATCGCGGCCGGATCGATCGCCGCATCGTCGGACAGCGCGGTCAGTTCGATGCGAAAGCCGCCGTCGTCGAGCCGTTCATGCGCGACCATGCTTTCGGCCAGCAGCACGTCGTCGCCCAACGGCGTCTTCAGCCGCAGCAGGCGGTCCTGCTGCGTGAAGGCCGAACGCATCAGCGCGCCCAGCTGGTTCGTCATATCGGAGAGTCCGCCCATTGCCTGCCCCCGCTCCTGTTGGATCTCAGTTGACCTTGTAACGGAAGGCGCCGTTCTTGCCGACGCTGACCTTGATGCGCTCGATCTTCTCGCCCTCGGCCATGCGCGCGAGCACGGACTGTGCAATCTCGGGCAGCAGCGTGCCGTTCAGGATGTGGTCCACGGCCCGCGCGCCGGTATCCACTTCGGTGCAGCGGTTGAGCACTGCCTCCACCGTACCGTTGTCCCATTCGAAGCTCGCGCCGTGATTGGCATGCACGCGCTGCGCAATGCGTTGCAGCTTGAGCACGATGATCTCCGTGAGGATGTCGTCGGAGATCGGGTAATACGCCACCACTTTGGTACGGCCGATAAATGCCGGCTTGAACGCCTTGTACAACGCCGGCCGCAGGCTTTCGGCCAGGCCGTCGGCATCGGGCATCTCTTCCGGGCTCTTGTTCAGGCATGCCTGCATGATCGCGGCGGAACCGACGTTCGAGGTCAGGATGATGATGGTGTTGCGGAAGTCGATGGTTCGGCCTTCGGCGTCTTCCATCCAGCCCTTGTCGAACACCTGGAAGAACATCTCCAGCACATCGGGATGGGCCTTCTCCACTTCATCGAGCAGCACCACGCTGTACGGATTGCGCCGCACGGCCTCGGTCAGCACGCCGCCTTCGCCATAGCCGACATAACCCGGCGGCGAGCCCTTCAGGCCCGACACGCTGTGCGCTTCCTGGTACTCGCTCATGTTGATGGTGATGAGCTTGCGTTCGCCGCCATAGAGGATGTCCGCCAGCGCCAGCGCGGTTTCCGTCTTGCCTACGCCGGACGGCCCCACAAACAGGAACACGCCGCGCGGCTTGTGTGGATCTTCGAGATTGGCCGCCGCCGTACGCACGCGCTGGGCCACCGCTTCCAGCGCATGCGGTTGGCCGACCACGCGCTCTTCAAGCAGCGGCTTCAGCTTCATCACCGTCTGCAGTTCGTCCTTGACCATGCGGCCCAGCGGAATGCCGGTCCATGCCGAAACGATCTCCGACACCACATGGCCGTCGACCTGCACCGGCACCAGCGGCCGGTCGCCCTGCAGATCGGCCAGTTGCGCGCGCAGCGCGTTCAACTCGTCATTGCCCGCCGCGGCGCCCGCATTGACATTGGCGCCATCGCCAGCAACATCGCGCTCGCGCAGCAGGGCCACCATGCGCTCGACCAGCACCTTCTCCTGGTCCAGCCGCGCGGTGGCGTCGGCGATGCGCTGCGCCAGCGCGGCCTTGCGCACGGCCAGATCGTCAAGCCGCGCCTGATGCGGCGCACCGACGGCGGCCTCGCGTTGCAATGCGGCAATCTCGCCATCGATGCGCGCCATGGCCTTTTGGTCTTCCTCGATCTCTGCCGGCGTGGCACTCTGGCCCAGCGCCACCTTGGCGCATGCGGTGTCGAGCACGCTGACGGCCTTGTCGGGCAACTGCCGGCCGCTGATGTAGCGATGCGACAGCCGAACCGCCTCGACGATCGCTTCGTCGAGCACGCGCACGTTGAAGTGCTTCTCCATCAGGCCCACCATGCCGCGCAGCATCGCAACGGCCAACGACTCGGTCGGCTCTTCCACCTTGACCACCTGGAAGCGGCGCGCCAGCGCGGCGTCCTTTTCGAAGTACTTCTTGTATTCGGCCCATGTGGTGGCCGCAATCGTGCGCAGTTCGCCGCGAGCGAGTGCGGGCTTGAGCAGGTTGGCGGCATCGTTCTGGCCTGCCTGCCCGCCCGCGCCGATGATCGTATGTGCCTCGTCGATAAACAGGATGATCGGCTGCGGGCTCTTCTTGACCTCGTCGATCACGCCGCGCAGGCGGTTCTCGAACTCGCCCTTTACGCTCGCGCCGGCCTGCAGCAATCCCATGTCCAGCGTGCGCAGCACCACGCCGCGCAGCGGCGGCGGTACGTCGCCGGCCACGATGCGCAGCGCCAGACCTTCCACCACGGCTGTCTTGCCCACGCCAGCCTCGCCGGTCAGGATCGGGTTGTTCTGGCGTCGACGCATCAGGATGTCGATCATCTGGCGGATCTCGGCATCGCGGCCGATTACGGGATCGATGCGGCCGTCCCGCGCGGACTGCGTGAGGTCGATCGTGAACTGATCCAGCGCCGGCGTCTTCGACAACGCGCCCTTGCCTTGCGGCATCTCGCCCGCCGCGCCGCCCGCACCATCGACGAAATCGACGGCCTGCTCGACTTCTTCCGAGCCTTTCGTCAGCGCATCGAGATCATGCTTGAGCCGCTCCACGGGAAAGCGGGCGAACAACCGGGTGCCGCGCTCGGCCAGCGGCGCCAGCGCGGGATCGGTCAGCAGCGCCAGCAGCAAGTGTCCGGAGCGGATCCGCGTGATCTGCGAATCGAGCGACGCAATCAGCCACGCCTGTTCGAACAGCCGGGGCAGCCACGGCGAGAATGCCGGCGTGCGGCTGTTGCCGGTCTGGAACTTGCCGATCTCGGCTTCGAGGTCGCGCTGCATCGCGGCGTTGTCGATGCCCGATGCCTGCGCGGCGCGCGAAACGTCGCTGCGCGGGTTTTCCACCAACGCCAGAAACAGGTGCTCGATATCCACCTCGTAGTTGCCGCGCGCCATGCACAGCGACGCCGCGCGCTCGGCGGCCTGCCGGCTCGTGCCGTTCAGTTTGGCGATCAGGGTCTTCAGGGGTGTGGCCATGGTGGTCGTGGTGGGTTAGTGCACAGGCTGCAGCGTGTAATGGGCGTCGTCCCGGTCGCGCTCGGCGGGGCGCGTGGCGAGGAACGTGTCGAAGCCGACCCGCCCGCCGCCGGCACCGCCCAGCACGCTGCCGCCGACGTCTTCCTTGCGCAGCACGAGGCGGACTTCATATTCGAGCGTGGCGCCGCCCAGCACGGTCATCATCTTGCGCAGCGCCTGCGCATCGGGCGCATCGGGCAAAAAGCGTCGATAGTCGGCGCGCGCCAGCGGGCCAATCCACACGCGCGCGCGCAAGTCGCGCTGCCATACGCGCGTGCCCGCCAGCGCGGTCGCGCCAAGCACGTTGTTGCCGAGGCCGAGCTGCGACAGCTGCGCGGGCGGCACGTTGTACCAGCCGCCGACGAACTGTTCGATGCGGATCGGCACCCGGAAATAGTCGGCCAGCACGCGGCCCAGGTATGCCGCAGACACCGGCCGGTGCCGCAGCGCGGTGGCATAGCCCGCCAGCGCCTCGTCGTGGATCGTGCCGGGCGCCTCGTGCAGATCCGCACGCGCGGCACGCTCGCCGATGCCGCCCAGCGACAGCAACAGCGGCAAGTAGTGCCGCGTGCGATCGATCTCATGCTGCATGGGCAGGCGGTACTTCTGCCACGCGAGGTAGAACAGCGCGGCAGCGCGATGCGAGAAGATGTCGAAGAACGCGCGCGGCGCCCGGTCTCGCCGCACGCTTTCGCGCTCCATCACGATTTCGGTGTAGTGCAGCGGCAAGGCGCCCTGCGCGCCCAGCATGCCGAAGAACGCCGGCGTCAGCGCCACCGAATCGAGCTTGCCCGCCGCCACCGCCTCGGCGAATGCGGCATCGTCGTCAAGCGCGTCGGGCGGCAGTCCCGGCGCCTGCAGGCTCTCGATCTCGCTGGGTGGGAACGACAGGCGCAGCGTATTGGGAAAGCGCACGCGCGTAGCCAGCACGTGTTCGGGCGATGCGGCGCGCTGGCGCGGCACCTCGGCGCCATCGACAACATCGACGCCATCGATGCCGCTGGCTTCACCGAGCGCGGATGGGGTGCGCGCCTCGCGCGCGAACTGGTTCTGCAGCAGCCGCACCGCCTGGAAGAAGTGGAAGCGATGCGGCTGCGTCAGCAGCCGTCGCATCACAGAAGGATCGATTCGCCGCTTCGTGGAGCGCATTGGATCAGTTCCTTGCCGGTACGGTGCGAGACGACGACGAGCTGCACAAAGCTGTTCAGATGCACATAGAGCCCGAAAAAATGGTCCATCACGCGGATAAAGCGATGCAGGCCAGTGCCGACGAAGGCATCTTCATCGAGCGTCATCCAGCCCGCGCACGAACGTGGCGAACGGCTTGCCCGCCAGCCACTGCGTGGTCGGCCGGTATTCCAGTTGCACCAGGCCGTCGATCTGCCGCGCCGTCACGCCCGCATGGCTGAGATCGTGCAGCCGCAGCATCTCCTTCAATGTCGACAAGCCGTTCTGCACCAGCGATAGATGGTTAAGCGCCAGCAGAGAAATCAGCCGCCATTGCGATTCGCGGCCGCCGGCCAGGCGCATCGACGCCGTGGGCTTGCGCAGGAAGCGGATGGTGCGCGCCGACGACGACCCCTTCAGCGTAAGGTCGCCTTCACGGCTGCCAAAGGCCAGGCTCGCCGGCAAATCGCGGTTCGAACACGTAACGTTCAGGCTCAGCGTGCTGGTCTGCGGCACGACGGGATCGAAGTGCAGATCGACCAGCGACAGTTCCGTCTCGAAGCCGGGACTTTTGGCCAGCATGACCGGATTGCGGCGCGCCACCCAGTAGCCCTGCGTGTCGCCTGGCGTCTCGCCGTGATGGAGCGAATAGAACGGCCGGAACTCGCCCAGCACCTGCCCCTGCTCGCCCTTGCGCACCAGCGTGACGCGATTGATCGAATACACCTCGTACGAGGACGCCGCCTGGCTGCTGGCGACGACCGGATAGGCCACGCGCGTGTGGTCGAGGTCGATCGGGTCCGCGCTGAGATCGAACAGGTTGACCACCGGCGAGCAATGCTCGCGCAGATGATCGGCGCGCAGGTTCTCCAGCTGGCGCGCGGCGGGCGAATCGGCGCGCAGGTCGCGCAGCACCAGATGCAGCGTGGCACGGCGCACACCGCACCGGCCCTCGGCATCGACGCCGAACGCGCGGCACAGCGCCTTGAGGTCGATGTCGATGAAGTTGAATTTCTCGGCAAACGCAAAGTGCTCGGTCAGCAGCCGATAGGCCGGATGCGAACGTGCCGGCGTTTCGAGCAGCGCTTCGTTTTCGGCATAGCCGACCGGCTTGACGGGCACGTCCTTGAGCCGGTGCCATACACCGGGCAGCTTGCCTTCGACGTAGGCCGCGGCGGTGTGCAGGTGCAGCGCATCGCCGAGCACAGAGATGAATGACGGCTCGCCGTCCAGATACAGGCGCAGCGAATCGAGGCCGACCCGGGCGAGATCGCGCTCGGGTCCGGCATCGATCGTGATGCGGATGGCGCCGGTGGCGCCCTTGGGCAGCGACACCGTACGCGGCGCCAGCACCGTGGGATCGTAGCGCGCATCGGCCACCGACACCGGCGACAGCCGGACATCGTAGGCCGTGCGGAAATTGCAGCGGGTGCGGCCGATGTCGCGCGTTTCCAGCATCGATCCGCGCGCGATGGCAATTGGCGCGGTCAGTTTGTCGGTGCCCGCGCTGGCCTCGAAATGCACGATCGAGCAGGACGGAAACGGCCGCAGGTAATGGGGGTACATCACCTCGAGCAGCGAATCGGTCAGCTCGGGGTAATCGTCGTCAAGCTTCTTGCTGATACGCGCGGTCAGGAACGCGAACGACTCGATCATCCGCTCCACATGCGGGTCGTCGCAGTTGTCCGCCGACATGGCCAGCCGGCCGGCAATCTTCGGATAGCGCTCGGCAAAATCGCGCGAATACCGGCGCAGGTAGGCCAGTTCGCGCTCGTAGTATGGGAGAAGCTCTTCCATGAAGTGTGCCAGGCGAGATGGGAAGCCGATGCGGCGCGCCCGCGGTTCAGCCGCGGCCGCGACTCACCGTGTATTGCAGCGTGGACGGCTGAAGCATGGCATCGAACGCAACTTTCTCGCGGGCGGGCCCGACCACGAGCACCGCGGAAATGCCAAAGCACAGGGCATTGGTGGCGCGCTCGCTGATGTCCAGCGATACCACCACGTGCTGCAGGCGCGGCTCATGGCGCTGGATGGCGCGCTTGAGCGAGTCGCAGATGTCCTTGCGATCCTGATAGCTGGCCAGGCTCATGCCCGCAAAATCGTTGAGCCCGTACGTGAGCACGGATCGCCGGCATTCGATCAGTCCATCGAGATCCGCTTCCTGATATGCGATGCGGGTATTCAGCAGCGACTCGATGTCGCGCGCCACGGTCGCCTTCAGCTCTTCCAGCGAGAGGCGCCGCATGGCCGCGGGCAGCGGCGCGCCGGGCTCGTCGTCGCACAGCTTGTCGAGCAGACTCGGTTCAAAGCCCTTGATGGCAGCCATGGCGGTTGCAGACGGACGGCACTGCGGCATGCGCCACGGTGTCGCCCATCACGCTTTAGACCGTGTAGGTCTTGTCGTTCTTGGTCAGGCTCCAGGCGCCCTGCGAATTGCCGCCCTGGTTGCCGCCAATCTTCTGCTGCGTGTACTTCCACTGCACGGCCGCGTACTTGAGCGAGAACACGTCGGTCGGCAGGCCTTCGGTGGCCACCTTGGCATCGACGGCGCCCAGGATGGCGTTCTTCAGCTTGACTTCCAGATACTTCACGCGCTTGCCTTCACCGTCGGCACGCATGAAATCGATGGTCACCTCGTCGAACGTGGTGCCGCCCGATGCGTGCTGATACAGCAGCGGGCTGACCACGTCCATATCCTTGGTGAACACCATCTCACCGTGTTCGCAGCGCTCTGCGGTGTGCCCGCCTGCGGTCGACGCGGTGGCCGAACGCGGCTGCTTGATGCTGTGCGACCAGCTGGTGACTTCGATCCAGTCCTTGTGATCCTTGTCCGCCGATTCACCCTTGATCACCGGATTGCCGAACTTGACGTAGATGTCCTTCATGAGACCCTCTGAGGAATAACGAATTGTTTGCACTGAGACGAAGCGATCTGCCTCACGCGCGGGCCGCCCCGCCGCGCCGTGGAGCGCGGCGGGCAATGCCTGCGGTTCCCTTACTGATTGGCGGCCTGCGGCAGATCTGCTACCAGACGCAGCGAGATGGAAAGTTCATCGAGCTGGAAGTGCGGTCGCAGAAAGGCCACCGAGCGGTAAGCGCCCGGCTTGCCTGGGATTTCGGAAACCTGGATCGACGCTTCGCGCAGCGGAAACTGCGCCTTCTGCTCCTGCGATGCGTTGTCATCGAGCAGCACGTACTGCGAGATCCAGCGATTCAGGAAGTTTTCGACGTTCTGCGCCGACGCGAAGCTGCCGATCTTGTCGCGCATCATGGCCTTCAGGTAATGGGCCACGCGCGACACCGAGAAGATGTATTGCAGCTGCGCCGACAGCACCGAATTGGCATTGGCGCTGTCCGTGTTGTATTTCTTGGGCTTCTGCACCGACTGCGCGGCAAAGAACGCGGCGTAATCCGAGTTCTTGCAGTGCACCAGCGGAATGAAGCCGAGGTCGCTGAGTTCTTTCTCGCGACGATCCGTGATGGCGATTTCGGTCGGGCACTTCAACGCGATCTCGCCGTCGTCGGTCTTGAAGGTATGGGTCGGCAGGTCTTCCACCAGGCCGCCGCCTTCCACGCCGCGGATCGCCGCGCACCAACCGAAGTCCTCGAACGCTGCGGTCAGGCGCGCACCGAAGGCCCAGGCGGCATTGCACCAGAGGTACTTGCCGTGATCGGTGCCATCCACGTCCTCGACAAAGTTGAAGCCTTCCACCGACGTGCCGTCCTTCGGGTTGTACGGCAGGCGTCCCAGGAAGCGCGGCATGGTCAGGCCGACGTAGCGCGAATCTTCGGATTCGCGGAACGACTTCCACTTGGCGTATTCGACGGTGTCGAACACCTTGGCCAGATCGCGCGGCTTGCCCAGATCGGCAAAGGTTTCCAGGCCGAACAGTTCGGGCGACGAGGACGCGATGAACGGCGCGTGCGCGGCCGATGCCACGTGCGACATCTGTTCGATGAAGTAAATGTCCTCAGGCTGGCGCGTGATCTCGTAATCGCCAATCAGGGCGCCGAAGGGCGCGCCGCCAAAGGTGCCGAATTCTTCTTCGTAGACCTTCTTGAACAGCGCACTCTGATCGAAATCGATCGCGGTCTTGAAGTCGCGCACCAGGTCGCGCTTGGTGGCGTTGAGCACCTTAATCTTGATCATCGTCCCGGTCTGCGTTTCCTTGACCAGGTAATTCATGCCGCGCCACGTGCTTTCCAGTTTCTGGAATTCCGGCGCGTGCATGACCGACGACAGTTGCGCTGAGATCAGGCGATCCAGCTCGGCCACGCGGGCATCGAGCGTCGCGGACAGGTTGTCCGACACCACCACGGTGCCGTCCAGCACTTCCTTGACCAGTTCGCCGATGATGTCTTTGGCGCGGGCGTGCTCGGCTTCCGATTTGGCCACGCGGCTCTGGTCGACGATCTGGTCCAGCAGGCTGCCGCCCTCCGCCGCCTGCGCCTGGGGCGCCGCCGCCAGTTGCGCGTTACTCATCTTGGCCACCCTTGGGTTCGTTGCCGCTGTGGTTGCCGAGCTTCTGCAGCGATTCGGTGTTGGTCAGCACTTCGCTGAGCAGGTCCTCGAGCTTGTCGTTGCCGGCCAGCTTGTTGCGCAGGTCCGCCAGCTTGGAGCGGGCCTCGAGCAGCTTGCGCAGCGGTTCGATCTGCTCGACCACGGCTTCCGGGCTGAAGTCTTCCAGCGAGCGGAACTTCAGTTCCACGCCGAACTTGCCGCCCTCGTCGGTCAGTTGATTGGGCACCTGGAAGGCCGCGCGCGGTTCCACAGCGGCCATCACATCGTCAAAATTGTCACGATCGACATTGACGAATTTTCGGTCGCGCAGCTTGGGCAGCGCCACTTCGGACTGCCCGGACAGGTCGGCGACCACGCCCACCACGAACGGCAATTCCTTTTGTTCGATCGCATCGCCCTTCTCGACGTCATACGTGAGCTGCACACGGGGCGGGCGTACCTTGGTCAGGCGCTTCTGAACGCTTTCCTTCTTGGCCATCTGATGGACTCCAGTCGTTTCAAACCGACGTTTGGAACGTCGCCGGTTCAGCGCAGCGCGCCAAACGGATCGCCGCCGCGCGCGGCAGGCGCCGCGGTGGCCGCAGGCGCAGGCGCGGTGACGGGCGCGGTGGCAGCTGCCGGCGGGACCGCACCGGTCACGGCATTCGTCGCGGCGCCGGCCGCGGCGTTTGCTGCCTGATTCGCCTGGGCATGAGTCGGGCGCGCCACGGGGCGCCGCTTCACCACGGGCTGGGCCTTGGGCTTTTCGTCGGGGAACAGCACCTGCTCGCCCAGCGTCTCGCGCATCATCTTGGCCAGCACCTGCGCGTCGGTCTTCACGTCGCCCGCCAGCGCGCTGTCGTCGCGCAACTCCATCACCGAGCGGCGCGCCACGCGCAGGCCGCTTACGGCCAGGATGCTCTTGGCCTTGCGGTCCGTGGCATCGCGCTGCAGCGCTTCCTCGGCAGCCACGATGGCCTGCGGGTACTTCTGGTCCGCGTACTGGATCTGCGCGATGCGCGACCACGGCTCTTCACGCGCCGGGTTGTTGCGCGCCACCTGTTCGAACAGGCTCAGCGCCTGTTCTTTCTGGCCGGACGTCAACGCGGCCTCGGCCTGCGACATGCCCTGGTTATAGGAGTCTTCCGACGGTGTACTGGGCGACGTCGAGGCGCAGCCGGCAATCAGCGCAGCGGCGCCAAAGGCGATCAGGGAACGGGTAAAGCGAGTGTCGAGCATGTTTTTGACCGTATCGCAGCTTGGCGTTGGTATGTCCGCGGGACCGGAAGAAAGCCTGAATTCAACAGAATTGTCAGCGGAAATGCAAATGACAATTTAATGAGCAACACGGCCCTATATGCGTTTGAACCTTGGTGTTGGCCCCGATCCGCGGGAATAGTACACTCCACCAACTGTGACTTTCAACACCACATTCCTCGAATCACACACAAAGACCGGTAAAGACGGTTCCGGTCGTATAAGGAACCGTTTGTAAATACGCCATATTTTTCATTTTTACTACATCGACGGCGGATGTTGTTACGAAATGTAACTTCGCGGGGCAACGGGGAAGAAGAGGCCGGGGCATGAGCGTTTCAAGAACTTTGGGCGTTTCGATACGCGTGGGCGCCGCGCTGGCGGCGATTGCCCTGCTGGCGTCCTGCGCAGTGGGAGGCCAGGTACTGGCCGGTGCGGCCAGCGGCGCGCTGGAGGCCGTGGGGCTCAAGCCGTCGAACGTGCCCGAATCGCAGAAACCGCCGCGCCAGGTGCCGCTGCGGCTTTATGCCGGCACCAATCTCAACGCCGCCCGGGACAATCATCCGGCCGCGCTTGTGGTGCGTGTGTACACGCTCAGGGAATCCACCAGCTTCCTGCAGGCGCCCTACGACGCGTTCACCGATCCGGCCCGCGAAAAGCAGGTACTGGGCGCCGAACTGGTGAACGTGCGCGAGATCACGCTGATTCCCGGTCAGCGCTACGAGGTGACCGAGAAGGTGTCGCGTGAAGCCAATGCGCTTGGCGTGGTGGCGCTGTTCCGCAGCCCTGCCGCGCAGCGCTGGAAATTTGCCGTCGATGCGGTCAAGAGCGAGAAATCGGGCGTCACCATCGGCCTGCACGCCTGCGCCATGACGCTGACCGTGGGCGATCCGGTGGCCCCCAGCGACGGCGTGCCGCGCACCGGTCTGAACATGCTGTCTCCGACCGCGTGCAACGCCTAGCGGCGCGGCAGATATCGGCAGCGCCACAGCAGCACAGAAAAGGTAATCGTGAGCTATTCCTCCAAGATCCTCTGGGGCGAAGGACTGTTTCTTCGACCCCAGCATTTCCAGCAGCAGGACGCCTACCATGAGTCGCGCCTGCACACCGCGGTGCGCGCCATCCAGCCCTATGGCTGGGGCGTGCAGCACGCGCGCTTCGATACCGACGCGCTGGCCAGCGGCGTGTTGCGCGCCACGGAGCTGTCGTTGTTCTTTCCCGATGGCGAATGCTATGCGGCGCCGCAGGGCGACGAACTGCCGGCCCCGCTGGTGCTGGAAACGCTGCCCGCCGGCGTGTCCGAGCTGACCTTTCATCTGGCGCTGTATCCGTTGCGCGATGCCGGCGGCAATTACCGCGAAGCCGAGGATGGCGCGCCGTCGTCGCGCTTCGTGGGCGACCAGCGCGACACCGCGGACCTGTTCACCGAGGCCGAGCCAGCAGCCATCACGTATCTGAAGAAGGCGGTAAAGCTCGTGGCGGAGACCGATCCGCGCGAGCAGTTCATCTCGCTGCCCGTGGTGCGCATCCGCCGTACCGCGACCGGCGGCTTCGAGCTGGATGAATCGTTCGTCGCGCCCAGCCTGGCGATCCACGCGTCGGCGGTGCTCTACCAGCGCCTGCGCCGCATGCTCGATGCGCTGCAGGCCAAGGTCAGCGCGCTGTACGGCTTTCATCGCGAGCCGTCGAAGGACATCATCGAATTCCGTTCGGGCGACATCGCGTCGTTCTGGCTGCTGCATACGGCCAACGCCGCCTTCGCCGCGCTGTCGCATCTTTACCACCATCCCGAGCTGCATCCCGAACGCCTGTTTCAGGAAATGCTGCGGCTGGCCGGATCGCTGATGACCTTTTCCAAGGCCTATGCGTTGACCGACCTGCCCGTGTACGACCACGACAATCCGGGCCCGGCCTTCGCGCGCATCGACGGCATCGTCCGCGAGCTGCTCGATACGGTGATCTCCACGCGCTACTTTGCGATCAAGCTCGACGAGACGCGCCCGTCGTTCCATGCCGGCCGTCTCGATTCCGGCAAGATCGACGACAAGACGCGCTTCTACCTGTCCGTATCGGCCGACATGCCCGCCGCGGAACTGGCCGACGCGATTCCGGCGCGTTTCAAGGTGGGCGCGCCCGACGACGTGGAAAAACTCGTGCTGTCGTCGATGCCCGGCGTGCCGGTGAGCTACACCCCGCAGGTGCCGCCGGCCATTCCGGTCCGCCCAGGCGCGTGCTACTTCGCCCTGGAAGCCCGCGGCGCGCTGTATGAACGCATGCTGCAGGCGGGCAACATCACGATCTACACCCCGGCCGGCATCCGGGAACTGAAACTCGAACTGATTGCGGTGACTTCATGAGCGCAACCTCCACCCCTTCGCTGTTTGGCGACACCCATGCGCCCGCTCCTGGCCCGGCGCACGATCCCGCCGATGCCGGCACGCGCCACGCGCGCACGCTGCTGGACATGCTTTACGACGGCTTTTTCATGCTGTTCCTGCTGCGCAACAAGCAGGCGCCGGGCACGGCGGAAGAATTTCTGCAGCGCGTGCGCGCATTCCTCGATGACTTCGACCGCGGCGCCAAGCGCATGAACGTGCCGGCCGAAGACGTGTTCGATGCCAAGTACGCGTTCTGTGCCGCCATCGACGAAACCATCCTGTCGTCGAACTTCCCGATGCGTGCCGACTGGGAGCGTCGCCCGCTGCAACTGGTGCTGTTTGGCGAGCAACTGGCTGGCGAGAACTTCTTCAACAAGCTCGAAGCGCTGCGCGCACGCGGCGCAGCGCGGCTGCAGGCGCTGGAGGTGTTCCACATGTGCCTGCTGCTGGGATTCCGCGGCAAGTACATCCTCGAAGGCCCGGAAAAACTCGCCTACCTGACCGCGCGCGTGGGCGACGAGATTGCCGCCATCAAGGGCAAGCGCGCCGCGTTTGCCCCGCACTGGCCGCTGCCCGACAAGGTGGCGCACCAGCTCAAGCGCGAAACGCCGCTGTGGATCTTCGGCGCGGTGTTCGCGCTGATCGCGCTGCTGGCGTACCTGGGGCTGTCGACCTCGCTCAACAGCAAGACCAACGATTCGATGCAGGCGTATTCGCAGGTCATCAAGCTGGGGCCGCGTTTTTCGCACCTGACCATCTCATTGCCCTGACACGGGGCCCGCGATCATGAGTCCGACACCCGGCGCCGACACCTCCGCGCCGCAGGCCCTCACCGACGCCCTGCTGGGCCAGGGCTCGCGGCAAATCCAGCTGACCACCGCCCTGCCCGCTGCCGACCTCGTGGTCGAGCGCTATACCGTGACCGAAGCGGTATCCCAGCCGTTCCTTATCGAGATCGACTGCCTGTCCACCTCCGCGCACCTGGATACGGCCGAACTGGCGCGCCAGGAAATCACGCTGCGCCAGATGCTGGCCGACGGCAGCTATCGCGCCTGGCATGGCTTTGTGGTCGATTGCGCCAGCCTGGGCGGCGACGGCGGCCTGGCCCGTTACCGGCTGACGGCCGCGCCATGGATCGCGCGGCTGCGGGCTCGGGTCGACTGCTTTGTCTACCAGGACAAGACCGCGCTCGAGATCATCGAGGACCTCTTCAAGGACTACGACGTCGCGAGCTACCAGAATGCGGTGTCGCAGACGCTGCGCAAGCGCTCGATCTGCGCGCAGTATCGCGAGAGCGATCTCGATTTCATGCAGCGTCTGCTGGCCGAGGAAGGACTGTCGTATCGCTTCGAGCATGAGCAGGATGGCGATGGCGGCCACGCGCAACAGGACGCGCAGGCACGCCACAAGCTCGTGATCTTCGACGCCCGGACCACCGCGCCCGATTGCGCGCAATCGAGCATCCGCTTTCATCGCGCCGATATCACCGAGACCGAAGACAGCATTACGCGCTGGTCGTCATCCTGCGCGGTGGGCACCAATGCGGTCAGCCTGGCATCGTGGGACTACAAGCAGCTGACCGCGACCGGTGCGCAGGCCAGTGCCGAACCGGTGGGCAAGCTGCCATCGCTGGAGTCCTACACGGCGCGCGGCGCCTATCGGTTCAACGATGCGGACAGCGCCGCGGCCGTGGCAACGCTGCGCCTGCAAGCGGAAGAACTCGATCACCTGCGTTATCACGGCACCAGCACGGTACGGGCGCTCGGCGAGGGCCAGCGCTTCACGCTGACCGAACATTTCGGCAACGGGGACAACCGCTTCGTCACGCTGTGGGTGCGCCACGAAGCCACCAACAACCTGGCCACGGACATCGGTTCATTGTTGGACAGCGCGCGCGACGAAGACATGGGCGGTTACCGCAACACGTTCGAGGCCGTGCAGGCCAGCACGCCGATCGTGCCGCGCCATCTGCCCCGCCCCACCGCTCCCGAAGGCCAGACGGCGATCGTGATTGCCGAAGGCGAAACGCCGCTGCAGACCGATCGCGATCATCGCGTGCGCGTGCGGTTTCCGTGGCTGCGCGCGCCCGAGCGCGGCAACCTCAACGCGCCCGATGCCAGCGATGTCACCCAGGTGACCGCATGGGTGCGCGTGGCCGGCGCCGTAGCGGGCCCCAACTGGGGCGCACACCATCTGCCGCGCGTTGGCACCGAAGTTCTGCTGACGTTCCTGGACGGCGATATCGACCGCCCGCTCGCCGCCATGCAGTTGCACAACGAGCAGGACAACCCGCCTTGGCCAGCCGCCGAACCGGCCATCGGCCACGCGCTGTCCGGCTGGCATTCGCAAGGCATGGGCGGCGACGGCTACAACCAATGGGTGGTCGACGACACGCCGGGCCAATTGCGCATGCGCATGGCGTCGTCCACGGCCGATACGCAATTCAATCTCGGCTATCTCGTCAGCCAGAATCCCCAGGACGCCAATCGCGGCGCGTGGCGCGGCAATGGTGCCGAACTGCGCAGCGACGCGTGGGCCGTAGTGCGCGCGGGCGAAGGCATGCTGCTATCGACCACGGCGCAACCGAGGGCGGCCGGCGCCGCGCTGGACGTCAGCGAAGCGCTGGGCCAGCTCAAGGCGGCCCAGCAGACCGCCAGCCGCCTGTCCGACGCCGCACGCGCGCAAGCGGCGTTGCCGCTGGCCGCGAACGAACACTTCGACGCTTTGCAGAAAGCCATCGATCCCACCCAGGACGGCAAGTACCGCGATACGGTCAACGGCCAGAAGGCGGCAAAACCGGACGGTGCGCCGGTGGACCGCTTTGCCGTGCCGCTGCTGGTCACCGAGGCCCCGACGGCCATCGCCATGACCACGCCGATGACCACAACGGTCTACGCCGGGCGCCATTTGCACTGCACGACGCAATCGGATTGGCACCTCGCCAGCGACAGCGTCACGGCAATCGCCGCCGCGCAGGGCGTATCCCTGTTCGCCCAGCGTCAGGACCTGAAGGCCGTGGCCGCAAACGGACCGTTCTCGCTACAGGCCCACGCGGATGCGATGGAAATCCTGGCCGACAAACAGGTGACCGTGACTTCATCGAACGATTCGGTCGAAATCCTGGCCCAGCAGAAGGTGGTGCTGCACGGCGGCTCATCGATCATCACGCTCGACGGCGGTCAGATCACGTTCGAAACGCAGGGGTTGCTCGATGTGAAAGGCGCGGGCCATCCGTTCAGCGGCGGCGGCGGACGGGCTGCGGCACTGCCTGCGCTACCGACCGGCAGTACCGAGATGACCCACTGGATCGAGGTCAACCATCGCGACATGGAAGGCGAGCCATTCGTTGGGCAGAACTACAAGATCCATTTCGAAGATGGCCAGGTCGTCTCGGGCAAGCTTGACGCCGCCGGCCACGCACGACACGAAAACGTCCCGCCGCGCGCCGTTCGCGTCGAGTACGAGCTTCCGGAACCCGGCAACGACGAGCCGTGGGATCAAGTCTCCAAACTGATTCAGGCATCGCGTTCCAAGCTGGGATAACAACACAATGTGGGATGAACTTGAGAACGCGCTCGCCTGGTTCAAGAGCGCACCCGGCGGCTGGATCGACAGTGGCAAACAGAATCTGGCGGCTGCGGCCGAATGGATCTGGGTGGTGATTCAGGGAGACTTTGCCGACGACCAATCGACCGGTCAGGTGGTCACGGGCACCGTCATTTCCATGATTCCGTTCGTCGATCAGCTCTGCGACGTACGCGATGTCGTGGCCAACTGCCGAAAGATCAATAACGACACGTCCGACAGATGGGCATGGGTGGCGTTGGTCCTGACACTGATTGGCCTTTTCCCAGTACTGGGATCGCTCGCCAAGGGCTGCTGCAAGATTCTGTTCGCCTACGGTCGGAAGTCCGTGTTCCGCGTTGGCCGTGCGGCCCTGGATTCCGATTTCTGGCAGGCCAGCAAGCCGTTCGTCGAGGCCGGCATCAACATGCTCAACGGACATCTGCAAACACCGGCGGTGCGCCGCGCCTTCCGGGCCATCAACGTCGCCAACCCCTATCACTGGCTATCGAAGAAGGTGCTTGAGGTGAAAAGCAGCCTGACGGTCGCCGAATTGGCGCGCGCCTTCGACAAGATCTTGGATGCGCTGCGCTATTTCGTAGACCTGATCCAGCGTTGGGGCACGGCAAGCATGGGCACCCGCGCAGGCGATCTTCTGAAGACGGTGATGCGCATCCGGCAACAGATGGCTAGCCGCGTCGGCGAAATCCTTGCTCCCCTCAATCAATGGCTGGAGAAACTGGCGCGCCGGCTCGAGATCGAGGGGGATATGCTGTATCGCGCCAATGTCGATGCCATCAACCCGCACAAGTATCAATGGCTGAACTGGGATGACGAAGCCGCCCTGCTGGAGCGCCATCGTGTGGGCTGGATCGACAACACCGGACTGCGCCAGTTCGAAGCGCTGCGATCCGCACCGCCCGCGCCGGCCAACTGGCCGAGCCTCGACCCGATACTTCAGCGAGGGGAAAGGCATCCGTTGAAAGGCGCCTATGCGACATTCCACGAAGCCAAACCCGTCACCATCGCGCCGGGCGAGGTACTTTATCGTGTGGTGGACCCGTCGTCCGCCGACAACAGCATTTGCTGGATGCGCAAGGAAGAATTCATGAAGCTGAAGGGCCGCGACGACTGGCGCCGCCGTTTTGCGGTGTGGCGTCACTGGAACCGCAATGGGGAATTCATCACCTATACCGTTCCGCCCGGCGCTGGCCTCCATGTGTGGGAAGGCCCGGCCGCCAGCCAGACGTTGAAGGCTCATCCGCAATACGTGCTGGAGGGCGGCGCCAACCAGATCGTGCTGGACCCGACCCAGCTGCACCCCGAGTTCATCGGCAAACGGCAGCCAACCAACTGGGGCTATACGGATTTCCCGGGTGAAACCGACGAATTCCTCGGTTTGCCCAAGCTGACAAATAATCTGAACATGAGCAATCTGCCCGCAAATCACCCGATGGGGGGGCCAAAGTGAGCACGCCACTTTACCCACAGGAAGTCTTTCTGCTGGAACGCTACAGCTCCGTCGAGTACTTCGACGCGATGCGTGCGGCATGGGAAGCGATGCTCGCGCACGTCGAGGATTGCCTGAACCGGTTCACCGCCCGCTTGCCGGCCGATTACCGCAGCCGGCCGCAACCGCTACAGCCCGATATCGTCTGGGGCCAGCGTGTCTTGCCAAACTTTCGCAGCACGGCGCGGATCCTCGACGATGGCTTTATCCGCCTGACACATGGCGACCATGAGGGCTTACGGGCCGCCGTGGGCGTCACGGGCGATGTTCGCGGACAGAGCGATTTTTCGCTCGACTGGTTCGACGAAGTCGAACCCGATGCGGCGGCGCGCTATGAGGAACTGTTGAATCTGGCTCATGCGCATGCCATGAACATCGACCAGACGATCTATGCATCGTGGGTCATGTCGACGCTTTCCACCGGCTACGACGCCAACGCCCGCGGCCCATTGGCAGCACCACCGGCCTGGCCCCGCTATGCGCTCGATGCCCTGACTCAAGTCCGTACCAATGAGCCGGTTGTCGAATCCGGCGTCTATCTGCCCGATCAGGACAGTTCCTGCGCGCAGTTCCTGGTGGCCGGCAAACCCGCCCCGAGTGCCTGCATTGGCTTCAATGGCCAGCAGTACACCTCCAAGTCCCCTGCTCTGTGGACCCGCGTGCGTCGCGTGGACGGCACCACGGTCGCCGATGGCCTGACCGATCTGCTGCCCGCCGCGAGCGGTAATCGGCTGACCGGACGTGTCGCGGGCCAGCAGGTTTGCCCGCGCAGCGGCTGGTGGTACACGCCAGCCATCGCCAATTCGCGCCGCTACTTTCAGCAAGGCGAAGTGTTCCCCGACGCAGCGGGGACGGAATACGGCGCAACCATCTGGCAATGGGACCGCGACCAGACGGACCCGCAGCTTTGAACATGCGTGGCCAGCGGGCGCGCGTCCGCATCTGACCGCTCGTCACCGCCGCTGAAACGCCGCGCTTCCGGCCAGCGCGGCTCGCGTCTCAGGCGGTCTGCATCTCGCCGCCCGTGGTTTGCTTGCGGCGCTCCAGCGAGGCGTATTTTTCCTTATTGTCGTCGCCGATATAAAGCACGCGCGGATCCGAGGTGCGGGTGTTGTCGAGCGCGAAGCCCGCCAGCGAGTCGTGCACGTAGACCGAGAAAAACTGGTACAGGTCGGACGATTCCGCCAGCGGTTTGCGGTTGACCACGACTTCGGTGTAGGCATCGACGATCGCCTGGTAGTGCGGCCGCATGCGTTTGGACGGGTCGTCCTTGTGCCACTTGTGCAGCGCCTCGGCGTCCTCGAGCAGCCACGCGTCGAACTCCTTCATGTTCTCGAGCAGGTCGCCGTCGTTGGCCGCACCGTCCACGCGCGCCTGTGCCTTGCGCCAGGCGTCGTGGGCCGCCTCTTCCTTCTTCTTCAGGTCCGTCACCATGCCGCGCCACATGTCGGTCTGGTTGGCGTAGCCGGGGCTGCTCTGCGCCGCGCTGAGCGCGGATTCCGCATCGGCGCGCTGCGCCTGGAGCCGGTAGTAATCGCGCGCCTTGTCCTTCGCTGCGGTGCTTAGCGCCGCGCGGTCCTTGGCGAAGCCGCTCTCGTTCTGCTGGATGCGCTTCTGTTCCTGCGTGGCGTTGGCGCCTGCCGAACGCCGTACCGCAGCGGACAAGCGAAAGCGCCAGTACAGCTTCATATGCGCGAGCACGGTCTTGCCCAGCGGCAGGCCCTGCGGCACTTGCGCGATATAGGCGTTCCACAGCGGCAGCAGCTTGTCGTAACGCTGGCGCCCCGCGTCGTCCAGCGCGAAATCGCTCAGTTCGTCGGCCGATGCCAGCTCCGACAGGCTGCGCATCGGCACGCCCGCTGCCACGGCGCGCTCCAGCATGATGCGCAGCGGCACAATGGCCAGAACGCTGGACTTGCCGCCCTCGCCTTCCCGATAGCCGCCGCCGACATCCGAGTGGACGCCGGGCAGCACCATCTCATGGGTGCCGAGCGGATACTGATTGCCGTCCAGCGCGCTGTCGAGCGGGAACGAGTTGCGCATCTCGTGGCCCGAAGCCATGTGCATGCATTGCGTAACCAGATCGGCAATGCGCAGGCCATCGCCCCACGCACCGTGACCATCGGCGGGCCCAGGCGACGGATCCGCGCCCGGTTCGCCAAAGGCGAGATTTTTCAGGTCCTGGTCCGACTGCATGCCGCCGTACGGGTAACTCAACGCCGAACGCCAGCTGAAGCTGCGCCGGCGGTTGACCGGCGCATTGTTAGTGCTCATGGGCAGGCCGACCGATGCCACCGTGTCGAAAATGCCCATGAAATAGACCTCGATCGGGTACCCACCCTTCACGACCTTGCCCGATGTCCCCAGCGCGCCGCCCCGCACCTTGAAGTTGCCGCGACTTCCCACGCAGCTTTTCTGCAGATCGCGCGCGAAGGCGCGCGCCAGTGCGGCGCCGCGTGAAAAGCCGAAGATCGCGATGCGCAGCTTGACGATCTTGTTGGACGGATTGTTGGCGCGCGCCTCGGCCTTGATCAGCAGGTTGGCCAGTTCCTTGAACGCCCAGTCCAGGCGCGCCTGTCCGAGCGCGCCCATGCCGCTGCCGGTCATCTTGCCGCCCGGATCGCCGATGTCGCGGAAATAGGTGCCGATGCCAGGAATGTAGCGACGGTAGATATGCTTGATATCGTCGTCGGCATAGTGGCTGCGATAGAGCCGGGCCACGTTGCTGTGTTCTCCGGTCGGCGTGTCCGCGTCCATGTTGTTGCCCGTGCCATCGAAGAAGAACGACACGGTGATGCACTGCGGGCACGGCGCCGGCGGCCGCTGCTGGCCCTGTTCGTTGACACCGGCGGCCGCCGCGTTGGCCCCGGCCTTGCGCGGCTTGCCGGGTGGCGCCACGCCGGCCGTATCCCAGTCCGCAGCATCCGCACCGCTGGCCAGGTTTTCCCGCGGCTGGTCGAGCGGCGCCACCTTCTTCGCTTCGGCACTAGTCGTCATGGCCACAGCTACCGTATTTGCTGTCGTGGTTCACGTTGCCCGACGCCTTGCGCTTGACGTAGCTGACGCGATCGAGCTGCAGGCGCGGCGGCGACGGATAGTCGGACATCGCCGCCTTGATCGTGCCGTCCTGGAAGAAATGCACCTCCAGATACTGCGGATCGGCCGGCACCGGGCCGTCCAGCAAAATGGTCTGCCGACACCAGGGCACCTTGCCATCGCGCTTCCAGGCGATATCAATCGTGATGGGCAATGCGGTATCGGCTGGCACCGCAGCGCAGCAGGTGCCGCCGCCACCGCCGGACGTTTTCGACGAGACCTCGATATTGCCGCCGCCCGCGCCATTGACGGTAAAGCTGCCGATGTAGGTATCGGTGTAGTTGTAGCCGACGATGGTCAGCCCGCCCATCCCCGCAGGCGTGCGATGCGGCCCCGTGTACAGGCGCGTGCCATTGAAGCTCGGCCCGCCCGATTCGAGCATCGCGCGGGTCTTGGGCGACATCTGCAATTCCGCCGCGCTGGCGGCGGCCCACACCGGCACGCATAACAGCATGGCCAGCAGGCGCTTGATGAATGATGGGGTATGACTCGACAACATCTGGGCATCCTTGCGGTTCATTCTTCCTGCTCCGCCGCGCGGTGCAGCGCCTCGTTGAATGTCAGGCGGCCGTCGCTGACTTCGGGCAGCAGTGCGGCCCACGGCTCGCGCTGGTCGAAATCCATGCCGGCCAGCATGCAAAGCATGGCAAACGACTGCATGTCCGGCAGATCCCGCAAGCCCCAGCCGCGTGCGCGCTCGACGATCGCGCGCACCACGGGATAACGCGCCGGGTATGGGATCGCCATGAATCGGGGCGTGCCGCGGGTGGTCAGCAGGTCCATCACGGCATCCGGTTCCGATGCCGTGATCATCGCCACTTCCTGCGCCGTCGTGAGCCGCAGCGGCGCGGTAAAGGTATCGACGCCGCCGGCATCCAGCCGCGTGCAGGGCACCATGGCGCCTTCGCGATCGGCGGCCCACCAGTGGACCGCACATGACAGGAACGCGTCGCACTGCGCCTCGGTCAGTGTTTCGAGCAGCGCAAACAGCACGCGCGTATCGAAGAAGCGCAGCAGCATCGGCATGTCGTCGGACAGCAGCACCTCGGTGCGCGCGGTCAGCACGCGCGCCAGGTCGCGCAATTCGAGCGCGCTGTCGATCACGCTCAGGGCGCTGGCATAGCAGGCCGCATCGGCCAGCGCAGCGATCTGATGCCGATGGCTGGCGATGCCGGTATCGATGCGCAGCAGGAATGGCGTCACGCCGTCGCTGCAGGCGTCGGCGTCCTGGCCCAGCAGCGCATGATGCGGCAGCGTCAGCAGGCGCGAGACCAGCGCAGCCTGCCCCTGCAGCGCTCCCTGGTTCACCAGCAGATAGCGATGCACGCCCAATCCAGATGGCGGCAACGCATCGAGCGACTGCCAAAGCGGGGATTCCTGCGGCGTGGGTTCCTGGCGCGACATCATCGGCTACCTGGCCGCAAACGGCGCGCCCGATGCCTGCGCGGCAGCCAGGCATTCCTTGCAGACGTTGTTCGGCATCAGCGGCAGGTCGGCCTGCACCTGGGTCGGGCCATCGAATTTGCGTTGTGCGGATTTGTAGGTGATCACGCCGGGGGCTTCCACGGTGATATTTCCGCCCTCGATGGTAATCGACGCGCCGCCTGCCGTGGCCACGCGAATACGTTTGGCGGCGGCGAAATCGACGGCGGCATTGCGCGACACCACCTTCATGTCGCCCTGCGATTGCAGCTTCATGACGTCGTGCTGCGCCTGCATGTCGATATCGGTTTCGCCGGCGATCAAGCGGATGCCGGTGTTGTCGTCGCCGGCTTTCTCCAGCGCGGCGGCAATGCCGAACGCCTGTTTGGCGTGAAAGCGCGCCTGTCCGCCCACGGCCAGATTGGTGTCCTCGCCGCTGCTCAGGCTGATGCTTTCCCCGCTGACCATCTGCAGATGCTGACCAGCAATGGCCGCAAAGCCGGCGCGGCCATTCAGGTGCACGATCGCCGCGCCCTGCGCGGGCACCTTGCCCGGGGTGCGCGTGTTGCGCGCGGCGGCGTCGGCCTGGGCGGCGGACAAGTCCTTGCCGTCGACCATGCCCTGCGCGGCGGTTTCCAGCTTGCCAAGCGGCGCCTGGTCGCCGCGCGCCACGGCCAGCGCGGGGGCCTGGTGCGACACGGCGCCATCGCTCAGCGTCCGTGTCAACGTGCGGGCCTGTCGGATCAACGCGATGCCGGCGGCGTTGTCGCCGGTCGGCACGGGACGCTGCGATTGCGCGTCGTAGTAAGTGGTGACGAGCACGCCGGCCTGCCCGCGCACGGCGGCGTAGCCATCGGTGCGCAGCTCGAACCCGTGGCCGCGGAAACTGCCACGGGTGTTGTCCTGCTGGTGGATCAAGTGGCCAAGGTTCAGTTGCGAAAACTGCAGCGTGGTGGCCAGTTGCGTGCGCAGCTGGCCGTCGCTGTCATCGAACACCAACTGGTTGCTGCCTTCGCCGCCATGCTCGCGGCTTTTGAAACCGCTCAGCGCCGCAGCGTTGCGATGGCCGTCCTGATCCTGGCTCATGCCATGCCACGCAGGTGCAGCGCCGCCGGCCACGTTGGCCTGCGCGCTGGGCGCCGTATCGCTGGCCTGCTTGTACACCTCGGCGTTGCCGCTGTCGCTGGCCTTGCCGCCGGGGCTGGGCGCAATGCCGCCTTCGCCCTGGCCGTTGTAGAGCGCGCCCACCACGACAGGCTGGTCGATATCGTCATCGACGAACTTGACCAGCACTTCCTGACCGATGCGCGGCAGCCACTGCCAGCCCATGCCCGCGCCGGCCTGCCGTTGTGCGGCGCGCACCCAGCGCGAACTGCGGTCGTCCGGCCGCTCGCCCTTCTGCCACGGAAACCGGATGCGCACTTCGCCGTGCGGGCTGACGTAATGCTCCGCGCCCGAGGCGCTGGTCTCGCCTTCGGGTCCCACCACGCGCGCGGTATGCACACCGGTCACGGTTGGACTGGCGTAGAGCCTTGCGCCCGTCGCATCGGTCACGCGCGGACGCCATGGCCGATCGGCATGGATCGCCCGGAAAGCGTTGGCATAGCCCTGTTCGCGCGCGGCGGCAAGCAGATGGGCATCCACATTCCGGCGTTCGATGGCTGCGCTGTCGACCAGAAAACCTATCGTCTGCGGGCCATTCTCGGGCGCGGTGGGCGGCGCATCGAACACCAGCGCATCGGCAAGCTTGCCCAGCCGGCTATCGATCGACGCGCGCGCTTGCGCGACCAGATTGTTGATGCCGCAATGCTCCACGACGTCCAGCAGCAGCGGATACGCGCCGCTATCGCCTCCAGGCAGATGCGGGCAATCGGTCACCCGGGTGCGCACGCCCGCCACATAGGTGCGCACACTGCCGCGGCCGGCAAACAGCTGGGCGCGCGCTTCGATGCCTTCCATCAGTTGTGTCGCCAGGCGCTGCGCGCCGGCCTCGTCCTTGACCACGGACTGGCTGACCGACAGGTACGAATCGGGACACTGCGCGCTGCCGCCAAACCGTGCCGGGGCGTGCGCGCGCATGCTGCGCTTGGCGCCGTGATCCCACGCCACCACGGCGATGCCGGGCGCGCTCATGCGCGTATGGCAGATCAGCTGCTGGATGGCGTCGGCCTCTTCCTGACTGTGCGCGCGGTGATAACGCACGTCGCCCGATGAGTCCTCGGGCAACGCGGCGCTGTCGGCAAAAATGGTCAGCGTGTGCTGCGCGGGCGCCTGCTCGTCTTCGACGAAGGCAAAGCCGAGACCGGCCTCGGCCAGCAGGCGCGACAAAAAGGCGTAGTCGGTTTCGCGATACTGGCTCACATGCGCCCGCGCGCCGATCTCGTCGATGCGCTGCTGTGCATTGGCGGTGAAGCGCCACGACTGGAATGGCGCGTAAGGCGACAGCAGCAGGCCGACGATATCGGCCAGCGTGCGGTCCTGGAACACCTGGCTGTGGCGTTGCTGCGTGGCCAGCCAGAGCCAGGGCACCAGTGTCAGGCGATAGCGCGCCAGCGTGCCATCGGCGCCGAGCTTCTCGGCGCTGCGCACCAGGCCGGAACGGCGCGCCTCGCTGCCATCGGCCAGCCGAGTAAACAAGGTGACACGTTGCCCGATGAACTCCTTGAGCGGAATCTGCGCATTGGCGCTGGCCGCGATCACGCGCATTTCGCCAAGCTCGGACAGCGCTTCGCGTCCGATCCAGGCTTCCACGGCAAGCTGTTGCACCGCGCCCTCGCCTTCTAGCCGGTACAGCCGGCCTGCGGGCGAAAACGCGTTCAGGAGATCTGGGGTCTGGCTGCTGGTATCCATGGCAGTCTGCCGCCGGCTGCTGCGGGCTTCGCCTGCATGCGTCGCGGATGCGGCGGCAGGCGAATGTCCGGCGTACGCGGCGTGGGCGCGCTATTGCGTGCGGGTGGTGGACCGGGTCCGGCCCTTGGTGGCGACGGTCGAAGACGGCGGCGGCGCCATCAGCGCAGCCAGCACATCGGCATCCGGATCGTCCTCCGCGCGCGAGGCCGGCGCCTTCTTGCGCGTGGCCTTCTTGCGATCGCTGGAACCGGCCTTGGCCAGTGAATTGGCGCTGCCAGACTTTACCTCAGCCTTCGCAGCACTTCCATCACTTTTGGCATTTGTATTTTTTGCCACCGCGGGCGACGATTTCGGAGCATCGCCGGCATGCTTGTGCGTGGCCGCATGGGCTGCGCCAACCGCCGCGAGGCTGGCCATGGCGGCCGCAGTGGCCGATTCCGGCGTGCGTCCGAGCTGATCGAGCGCCACCTCATCACGCTTTGCCGACTGCGCCGCAGCGGCAGATGACACATCGATGACTGTTGCGTCTGCCGCGCCGTCGGGTGTCACGTTCGAAACGGCCGTTTCAGTTTGAGGCTGTGCCATCCCGGCCACAGATGCAGTGGAAGGCGTCGGCTCCGACGGATCCGCCGGGGCGGCATTCGTCGCCGGGGCCGGCGCGGGCGCCGGGTTGGCGGCCACCACGTCGTCGCGCTCGTGGGCCCACCACGCGGAGGCCACGCCCGCCAGCATCAGCACAGCCACCAACGCCAGAATCGCGCGCTGGCGGCCGCCGCGGGCGGTTCTGGCGCCCGGGCGCACGGCTGCGGCGGTCGGCACACGCCCTTCCAGGCCAGCCAGGATGCGTACGTCGGCGCCGCCCTCCTGCCCTTGCTGGGGGCCAAAGAGCGTCGGGGGTGTATCCCGTTTCGATTCGTCGCTGGTACTCATCAAGGCCCTCGGAACGCGGCTGGGGTCCGGGCAAAATTGACACAATATGTCATCGTCCGGACGCGGTATCAAAATAAATTCGAGGTGATTTTAATGTCGTATTTGGCATAACTGCAAATATACTATTGCCCGCGCCGCAGGCATCGGTACTCCGGGTGAGGTCATGCACGGCTCGACATAACGATGATCTACCTGGCCCTGACCCTTTACTTCCTGCTGATGGTGGCTGCCGCCGCTGTACTGCTGCTGCCAGATGTGCGGCAGCGGGTGTTCACGACCGCGCGCGCGCATTGGCACCGCGTCAGCGCGGGCACCGCGGCCGCCGGTGCGCGCTCGGCCGGCACATTGCGTTCGTCGATCGGGCAGGCGGCCAGTTCTGCCGATGCGTTCAGGCATTTTGTGGCGCGTCGCCGCGTGTTCGTGCTGTGCGCGGCGGGCGTGGTGGCCACGCCGCCGCTGGTGGCGCTGGCGCTGCGGGGCGAGCACGTGTTCGAGTTCGACGACGATGCATCGCGCGAGCCCGACGAAAAGATCGCCGCGCTGCTCAACGGCGAGCGGCTGGTGCCGCCCCCGCCGTTGCCGCCGGACGTGTTTACCACCGCCGAGGTGGAGCGCATCCGGCCGGCGATCCGCGAGGCGAGCCGCAACTGGGAGCAGCTTGACGCAGAGTTCAAGCAGCGGCTGCTGCTGGTGTTCAAGCTCATGCGCGACGAACACGGCTACGAGATGGCGCTGCTCGAAGGCTATCGCAGCCCCGAGCGGCAAGCCAGGCTGGCGGCGCTGGGCAGCAATGTCACGCAGGCCGGGGCGTACCACAGCTATCACCAGTACGGGCTGGCGGCGGACTGCGCGTTCTATCGCGAGGGCAAGCTGGTGATCAGCGAGAAAGACCCGTGGGCGATGCGCGGATACGAGCTGTACGGTCAGATCGCGGAATCGGCGGGCCTTACCTGGGGCGGCCGCTGGAAGATGATGGACCTGGGTCACGTCGAGCTGCGCCGCGCCGGCGTGCTTGGCAAGAAGCCCGCGCCATGACGACCACGGCGGCGGCGAATTGGACGGGATGCATTGGGAAGGAATTGCAAACATGACAAAGCCATTCATCGTGCTCGGTGACAAGACCGACCACGGCGGCACCGTGGTGAGCGCATCGGGCACCATGACGACCGGCGGCAAGGGCATCGCCTGCGTGGGCGATCACGTCATCTGCCCGCGGCCCGGCCATAGTCAGGTCACCATCGTCAGTGGCGATCCGAACGTGATCATCGATGGCCGCGCCGCCGCGCGCCATGGCGACAAGGGGTCGTGCGGCTGCACGTTGCTGTCAACCCAGGGCCTGACCGGCAGCGCTTGAACGCGCCACGCCGCGCAGCGCCCCGCCCCGCGTTCTCTTATTCGCCATGTTCGTACGCGTTCTCAAGTTCAGCCTGTCGGTCATCGCGGTGTTTGCCGTGGTGTGGATTGCCACGCTCCTCTGGTGGCAGTCGATCAACCGCATGCCGACTTCCACGGACATCGTCACGCATCTGTTCCTGCTGCCGGCCGGCATGATCGCCGCCTACCTCGTCATCCGCGGCGCGCTCGACGGCATCCGGCGCAACGTCCTGGCCATGCGCGCCACGCCCGCGGCCGCCACTGAGGCGGCGCAGGCCGGCGGCGAATTGCCCGAGACCCAGTCCGACGATCCCACGCGCCGCTGGCATGCGCCCGTGCTGGCCAGCGCGCTGCGCAGCACGCACGGCGCCGGCGCGGCGATGACGCTGGCTGCGCTGGTCGCGCAGAAGCGGCCAGAAGTTGGCGACGCGCTGCACGACGGCAATCCGCTCTATGCGGCGCCGATTGCAGAGCTCGACATGGACCTCGACGCTACGCGCGCGGCGCTGCGCCAAATCGACGCCGAGCTGGACTGGAGCGACGAAGCGGTGCGCATGGTGGCGTTGGCCGCCGACATCTCGCAGCGCCTGCTGGCCGAAGCGTTCGCGCGCTACCCCAGGCTGTTTCCGGCGCCCGCCGCAGCGAGCGCTGCGCAGTCCGAACCGATCCATCTGGTACTGACGCTGCTGCTGCCCCGCGCCACCGACCCGGCCCACCAAGCGGCGGCGGCCGGGCTGGTGCGCCAGCAACTGGCCGCGCTGTGGCCGGTGGATCGCATCACGCTGGAACCGCTGGCCGCGCGCGGCGATGCCGACGCGCTGTTGCTGCTCGATCGCGCCGTCACCACGCTCAATCGCCAGCCCGAGCGCGTCGTGCGCGCGCTGGTGGCGGCCGAGTCGCTGATCGGCCAGCGGGCCGTCGCTGCGCTGCGCCATCACGACAAGCTGTTCGGCCCCGATTGCCCGCACGGCGTGGTGCCGGCGGAAGCCGCTGCGGGCCTGCTGCTGGCGCCCCCCGTCGCGTCGTTCGCCAGCGAGATCGGCGTGGACGACGCCAGCGCGCCGACGCAACTGGGTCGTGCCTGCGTGGCCCGGCTCGATGCGCCATCGGCCGACAAGGGCCTGCCTCGCACGGTCGTGCTGGCCAACCTGATTGCACAAGCGGTCAATCAGTTGACGCCCGCCGCGCAGACGCCCGACAACCAGGACAAACATGGCGACAACGCGTCAGCCGCGGCCAGCGACGCCGCCGAACCACAGCCGCCGGAAATCGGCGCGGTGCTTGCGGACATCGTGCCGCATCCGGTTCGCACGCTCGAAGTAGCGCGAGTGTTTTCCGATCGCTTCCCGGACCGCGACCTGTCCACCGATCTGCTGCCGGTAGGCGCCGCGTGCGGCTACACCGGCGCCGCCAGCGCACTGCTCTGCGTGGCGCTGGCTCACCAGATGACGCAGGAAGCCGGCGCGCCGGTGCTGGCCATCAGCGCCAGCGACGCACAGCAGCGCGGCGCGATCGCCATGTCGCCGCCGGCCGGTGCCGATGTAGAGGCCCCTCAAGATGCGCAGGACGCGGCGGCAGTTGCCGCATGACCCTGCACGATCCAATCCAGAGATAGAAAGTTCCAGACCGCCCCTTATGCAACGTATCCTCAGATTCCTGACCCACACTCGCACGTTGTCCGTGCTGGGTGTCGTGGCGCTGACCATCGTCCTGCTGTTTCTGGCGAAATCGCTGGAACTCGGCTTGATCTGGGTGGGCGTGGCGATTGGCCTGCTGATCGTGGCATGGCTGATCACCTTTGCCTGGCGCCATGTGCGCGCCCGGCAAGCCAGCTCGCGGCTCGGCGTGATGCTGGAAAAGCAGGCCAACGACGCGGTCGAGGAAGCGCCATC
The DNA here is from genome assembly GCF_008801835.1 of Cupriavidus pauculus. GTDB lineage: Bacteria > Pseudomonadota > Gammaproteobacteria > Burkholderiales > Burkholderiaceae > Cupriavidus > Cupriavidus pauculus. The sequence continues at coordinate 112,244 of NZ_VZOW01000019.1, forward strand.
GGAAAAGCGCGGCGAAGTGGAAGTGCTGCGCAGCCGCCTGGTCGACGCCGTAAAGACCATCAAGGGCTCCAAGCTGGGCCAGATGTCCGGCAGCGAGGCGCTCTATGAACTGCCGTGGTACATCGTGATCGGCAACCCGGCCGCGGGCAAGAGCACGGCGGTGCTCAACTCCGGCCTGCAGTTTCCGTTTGCCGACAAGAGCCAGGCGGTGATCCACGGCATCGGCGGCACGCGCAACTGCGACTGGTTCTTCACCACCGAAGGCATCCTGCTCGACACCGCCGGCCGCTATGCGGTGCACGACGAGGACCGCAAGGAGTGGCTGGGCTTTCTCGATCTGCTCAAGCGCTACCGGCCCAAGGCGCCGATCAACGGCATCGTGGTGACCGTCAGCATTCCCGAGATTACGCAGAGCCGCCCCGAATTTGCCATCCAGTTGGCGAAGAATCTGCGCCAGCGCGTGCAGGAGTTGACCGAGCGCCTGGAAGTGATCGCGCCGGTCTATGTAATGTTCACCAAGGCCGACCTGATCACCGGCTTTACCGAATTCTTCAGCGACAGCGACAAGCACGAGCGCGACCGCGTTTGGGGCGCCACGCTGCCGTTCGCTCCGGGCGAGAAGCTCGACGTGGCCGGCACGTTCGACGCCCGCTTCGACGAACTCTACGACGGCTTGAAGGAAATCAGCGTGGCGCAGATTGCGCAGGCGCGCGGCGGCAAGCTGTCGCCGGGATTGCTGAGTTTTCCGCTGGAATTCGCCTCGATCAAGCCTGCGCTGCGCAGTTTCCTGATCACGCTGTTCGATGACAATCCGTTCCAGTACAAGCCTGTATTCCGCGGCTTCTACTTCACCAGCGCGGTGCAGGAATCGGCCACCAACAGCATTTCGGCCGAACGCATCGCCAACCGCTTCGGACTGAAGCTCGACGGCACCACCAAACAACAGGAAGTGTTTTCGAAGAACGGCTTCTTCCTGCGCGACCTGTTCTCGAAGGTGGTATTCGCCGATCGCCAGACCGTGCGCCAGTTCTCCAGCCCGGCCAAGATCCGCGCGCGCTTTGTCACGTTCTTTGGCCTGGTGGTGTTGCTGGGCGCGCTGCTGGGCGGCTGGACCTGGTCCTACATCGGCAACCGCCAGCTCACTGCGAATGTGCAGGCCGATCTCGACAAGATCGTGCGCATGCAGGAAAACCGGGTCGATCTGCGCGCACGCCTCGAAGCACTGGACATTCTGCAGGACCGCATCGAGCAATTGGAGCGTTATCGCAGCGAGCATCCGGTGGCGCTTACGCTCGGCCTGTATCAGGGCGACACGCTGCAGCACAAGCTGCTGGACGAGTACTACAACGGCCTGCGCCAGGTGATGCTCAAGCCGGTGGGCGGCGCGATCGAGCGCTTCCTTGCCGAGGTGAACGCGCACCCGGACCAGCTTGCAGCGATGGTGCGCCCGCCCGAATCGGGCGCCGCCTCGACCACGCTGGTGGCCGCGCAAGGACCGGGCGCCCTGCCCGTCGCCGCCGGGGCCACCGGGGCTTCCGCGTCCGCCGCACCATCGGCCGCGCCGGCCTCGGCCGCCGTCGCCATG
>NZ_VZOW01000020.1 GCF_008801835.1 Cupriavidus pauculus
GCACATCAACCTCACCGGCGATTACCTCTGGCGCAGCAGCGCCAAGATCGGCGCGGGCAAGTTCAGGCCGCTACGACCGCTGCAACCGGCTTAGCGTGCTTTATTTTCCGTTTTCTGAGGCGACCCCAAATAGTGATTCGAGCGACATCCCGAAGGTCGAGGACGGCAGTTCGGGCGTTATCGCGGTCACGCGCGCGCTGCGGGTACTGGAAGCGTTCGGCGTCAATGACCCACAGCTCTCGCTTGCCGAACTGAGCCGACGCACCGGCATCCACAAGACCACCGTGCTGCGCCTGGCTCGCACGCTGGCGGCGGACAACTATCTGGTGCAGAAAGAAGACGGAAACTGGCGGCTGGGCCGCGCGGCGGGTTGGCTGGGCGCGTGCTACCAGGCCACCTTCAACGTGCAGGAGGTGGTCGAGCCGGTGCTGCGCGAGTTGACGATGAAGACCGGTGAAAGCGCGTCGTTCTATGTCCGCGAAGGTCAACAGCGAACCTGCCTGCTCCGCGTGGAAGGCCCGCAGGCGATCCGCCATCACGTGCGGATCGGCGCGGCGCTGCCGCTGGACAGTGGCTCCCCGGGGCGGGTCATCCTGGCGTTTTCGGGCGAGCCCGGGGAACTGCACGAGATGATTCGCCGCCGCGGCTTTCATCTGTCCCTCGGCGAGCGCGAGCCCGAAGTGTCGAGCGTATCGGCGCCAGTGTTCGGTCTGCATTGGCGGCTACTGGGGTCGATGTGCATATCGGGGCCCACTTCCCGCCTGAACGAAACGCGCTTGCTGGAACTGGCGCAGACCGTGGTCGATGCGGCCAACAAACTTTCCTATGCCATGGCGGGGAGCCAGCGGCCCGTCACACCGCTCGAGAAACCGTCGACCTGGCACCCCTGAGGCGCGGCGAGGGCCATGCAGGTGTCGTCCTGAAACTTTTCGGCGTGGTGGGCGTCGCTATGGGGATACCCGCTTGGGGATGATGCAGCGAGGAACCTGAACGATGAACATGGCCATCCTGGTGAACCACCCGTGGTTTGGCACGGCAATGGGCGCGGTGGCGGCGATACTGCTCGGTTTGCTGGTGCATCGGCTTGGCAGCCTGCTGCTGCTGCGGATGACGCGCCATACGCCGGTGCTGCACGCCATCGTGGCAAAGTCGCGCGTGGCGGCAACCGCGGTGGTGCCGTTGATGCTGTTGCAGACGACATGGCAGGCCGCACCGGATGACCTGCGCTGGATCGATAGCATCCGGCATCTGAATGGTTTGCTGCTGATCGTCGCCACCACTTGGTTGATCGTGCGGATCATCGCCGGATTTGCGCAGGGCATACTCGACCAGCATCCCGTCGATGTCGCGGACAACATCAGCGCCCGGCGCATTCACACGCAGACGCGCGTGATCTCCCGCATTGCGATGACGCTGGTGGTGGTAATGGGCACCGCCATGTTGTTGATGACGTTTCCCGGCGCGCGGCAGGTGGGCGCAAGTCTGCTGGCCTCGGCGGGTGTGGTCGGCCTGATCGCCGGTTTCGCTGCCAAGCCCGTCTTCAGCAACATGATTGCCGGGCTGCAGCTGGCGCTGACGCAGCCGCTGCGCCTTGACGATGTGCTGATCGTCGAGGGCGAATGGGGGCGCGTGGAAGAAATCACCAGCACGTATGTGGTGCTGAAGATCTGGGACGAGCGCCGCCTGATCATCCCGTTGCAGTACTTCATCGAAAAGCCGTTTCAGAACTGGACGCGCAACAGCGCGCAGATCATGGGCGCGGTGTTCTTCCACGTCGACTACGGCATGCCGCTTGCCCCGCTGCGCGAGGCGTTGACGCGCATCGTCAAGGAGCGGCCCGAATGGGACGGGCGCTTCTTCAATCTCGTGGTCAGCGATACGACCGAAAAGACCATGCAGTTGCGCGTGCTGTGCACCGCCGCGTCATCGGGCCTGGCGTGGGATCTGCGCTGCGCCATCCGTGAAGCGCTGATCGACTTCATGCAGCGCGAATACCCGCAGTTCCTGCCGCGCCTGAGGATCGAAGGCGAAAGCGCAGCGTCGCAGACGCCAGGCTAGGGCGCCGGCACCCGTGCGCGCGATTGGCGTTCGCGCAGTTCCTGGCCTCGGAACGACCCGAACCGGTTGGCGTAAAGCCAAGTGAACTCCGCGCCGAGCAGAAAGATTTGCGCGGAGTAATACACCCATACAAGAATCACGACCAAGGACCCCGCCGCACCGTAACCGGTGGCGATGCCGGTCTTCCCGATATAGAGGCCGATCAGCAGCTTGCCCACCGTGAACAGCGCCGCGGTGACGGCTGCGCCGAGCCACACATCGGGCCAGCGTACGTCCGCATGCGGCATGATCTTGTAGATCATGGCGAACACCACGGTGACCATCACGAAGCCCAGCGCCATGTCGATCATCTGCGCCAGCCACTCGGCGTCGCCCAGCATCGGCGACCAGTATCGGCCCATCGCCGCCAGTGCCGCGCTGGCCACGAGCGACACGATCAGCAGAAAGCCGATGCCCAGGATCATTCCAAACGACAACACGCGCGCGCGCAGCAGTTCCCAGATGCCCGACGGCTTCTTGCGTTCGGGCACGCGCCAGATGCGGTCCAGCGCATCCTGCAACTCGGCAAATACCGTCGTGGCACCCACCAGCAACGTGACGGTGCTAAGCACGGCGGTCAGCGATCCCTTCGCCGGAGAACTTAGCGACACCAGCATGTCCTCGATGGCACGCGCGCCTTCATCGCCCACCAGGCCACCGATCTGCGCCACAACCGCGCCACGCGCGGCTTCGTCGCCATACGCGAGCCCGGCTACCGCAATGACGATCAGCAGCAGCGGCGCAACGGAAAACACGGTGTAGTACGCCAGCGCCGCCCCCATGCTTGGCGCATAGTCGTCGCGCCAGGCGGTGACCGTGTCTCTCAGCAACCGTAGCAACGTTCCGGCGGTCGGCCTTGCCCCGACCATTCGCTGTGCTTCCCGCATGATGTGCCTCCCGCTGCAGTCTCCTGCTGAAAGGCTAGCGTCTCGCGGCGACCCGCAGCTATCGGTCGCGGTCTGACACGCGGCGGCGGCGGCATGAAAAACCTTCGCATCTCACGTGACGGCAGCCGCCACAAAGCGCAGCGTGCCCGCCAGTCGCGCAGGCTCGCCGGTGTCGTTTGGATGGTTGACCCCGTCCACAACCGGCATTTCGGCGAAATCGAACGGGCTGACGCCGTCCAGGCAGGCCACATTCACGCCGAACAGGTTTGGATTCGATCTGCGCTGCAGATGGGTGTGAATGCCGCAGCGGGAACAAAAGAAATGCTGCGCCGTGCCGGTGTTGAACCGGTAACTGGTAAGCATCTCTTCTCCCTGCACAAACTGGATGCCGCCTATTTCCGCCGCGACCACCGCCGCGCCGCGCATGCGGCAGTAGGAACAGTTGCATCGACGGACCGTATTGAGCCCGTCGCTCAGCGTGACCACAAAGCGCACCGCGCCGCAGTGGCATTTTCCCGTCCGCTGGTTCGTATCGGTCGACATATTGGGGGTATCTCCGTCATGCGGTGCCAGCTGGCAATGGTTAAACGGTATGAGTGCGGAAGAGCGTCACAGGCGCCGAAGCAGGATATCTATCTTATTGCGGTCTGACAAACGAGATAAATTTGCGATTTCCTTTAAATAATCTATCGCGAGAGGGTCGCCACAAAAGCGCTGCCGCTGCGTCATCCGAACTCGACGGAAGCCAGTTCGGCTGCAAGGCATCCCACTTCGGCGGGATGGCCCGCACAGAAGGACAGCCGCAGAATCGCGATCCGCGGCCAGGATGCTGCAAACATAAGACATAGGGAAGAGGTCGCATGGACCAGCGTTTATCGCGAAAGACTCGGGCGCTTCGAATCGCTGCTCTTGGGATTTGGGCAGCATGCATGTCGGGCTCGGCCAATGCGCACGGCGGCGGCCTCAATGCCGAGGGCTGCCACACCAATAGAAAGACCGGCGAGTATCACTGCCACCGAGGCTGGGCGACCAATGCTGGCGCCACTTCAAAGTCCTCTGTCAGTCCCGATGGGCGTCCGGGTAACGCCAATTCCTTTCTGTCCGGTCGGCAAACGCCGAGCGGTCAAACCTGCTACACCGGCCCCCGGGGTGGCACATATACCATCACCGCGAGTGGCCGAAAAAACTACGGCGGTTGCTGAAGAACCCTGCGTGTCTTCTCAGGCAAGTGCACGCAGCGCCAACCTCGTCGCCGAATCGGTATACGACTAGGTCGATAACCGGACGGGGTCTCGAGGGAGAGACCGTTCGTCGGCATTAGTGCGCCCACGTCACGGGAACCTTCGCCGAGCACGCCGTAATCTTGCCCAGCCAGTTTCTGCTGGTTTGCACGGTGACACGACTCTCCTCAATTGGCGCGACCTTCCTGGCCCATCGATCGGCAAGACTGTTAGCCACGCTACGGGCTGCTGTTGTGCAAGCCGAGACCGCTGTGGTGTGTCGTATCGTGAAGTCCGGATATCGGTGGAAAACCAGCAACGTAAAACCGTCGGGCGAATATTCGGTCGCGTACTCCGTCGACACGTCATACGTCGACAGTTGGCGGCCTGAAGACGATGGCGCCGGCGTGGAGCAGGCGGCCAACATCGAGCAGACGATCGCTGCAGCAATTTTCTGACATCTCACAGCGCAACTACCTGCCTTGCCCATAGTGCCGTGTTCCTCGGATCTGCATGTTTGAATGGGGCTGGATGTTACCAAAAACAAAGGCGCACCAATTGAGCGCCCCTCTGCCAGGAGGGTGGGGCAGGGCAGCCCGCTTCTTGAAAGCGATGAGCGAGTCACGGTGGCAAAAGGGCGTTCGCGTACCCAAAATCGGGGAAACTGCGTAATCACCAAAAATGCTAGAGTAGCGCAAATCTCGCCACACCCAATATAGAGCGAGCCGGGCGTCAGAGCCTTCGAATACCGGGGAAAACCGATGAGTAAAAAAACGGGATGGGGTCATCCAGGTCTTGCCATGCACGTATTTGTCGCCGCGTCATTGCTGTTTGCCTTAAGCGGCTGCCAGGACGATACGCCGACACCGCCAACGACTGCCGCCTGCACAGGTTCGGCATGCAATGCCAATCCGGATCCCGAGACGCCCGCACCGGTCACACCGTTGTGCCCCGCTGCACTCGACTACGGCACCACCTTCACTGGCGCCTCTGCCGGTGGGGAGTACATCAAGCTCAGCATCGACACCGCGACCCGGCGGTACCGGATGACGTTTGTGGAGTCGTCGGTGCCAAGATCCACCGGCCAACTCCAGAACACCCGGGCGGGCCTGACGATCGAGGGGGACTTCACTCATCCCGCTACCCTGCCGACCGCCGAACAGAATCGCTGCGCCATCGTGCTGCAAAGCGGCCAGACATCAGATGGCAGCTACGCGGCGACGATCAATCCGGCCAATCCACCCATGCTCTTTGTAGGATTTGGCGTTGTCACAGGCGGGTCCCCGGGGGCGACATTTCAGTTCGATGGTATTGAGCTGGCGCCGGGCACCGTGATTGCTGCCGTGCCCAAGCGCAGCTTCGACAGTTTTCCGTTTATCGGTTTTGCGGTGACGGAAACCGATCTGTCCCAGGTAGCGGGCCGCTACCATGTCGTTGGCATGTATCTGACGCCGTCGGGCTCCAGCTACCAGACGGCCGCTCCCCAAGGCTGGGAGCCGGAGCCCGTCAACTGGACGGAAACGCTGAATGCAAGCGGTTCATGCGCTGCCGAGGGAAATGGATATTCCTGCCGCACTACGGGCACGCCATGGACGCGACGCCACAACGCCGATGGATCACAAGACAATGCATTCGCGAGCAGCAGCGTGTCGGCGGGCGTACCTTACGTAACGGTCGGCAACGCCCAGCCCATCGTATTGCTGCAGCCTTCGCTGGCACACGGCATCATGATCGTCGGCAAGGTCGGCAACCAGCGGATTCCTGTGGTGGCACGGATCGGATTCGTCAACCATCCGCCAGGGAATCTGCTGACCTCGGTCGTCGACGACCAAGTCGGGCTGTCATTGCTGGTGCCGGCTACCGCCGTGCAGGCCAACGCCTTTGACGGTAAGTACGTCGCGGTATCGTCCGCCGCACTGTGCGGCAAGGTCGCCAACAACGGCCCAAGCGGCTCTCCAGCGGTCGCCATGGGCGTGTTCGATCCGAGCGTCGATCATCCCGATCTTCCGGGGGTTTACAGCGGATCGCTATTCCACCCTGATGCGGGTAACTGCCTCGATGGATCGAGCACGTCAACGCCGGCGGCCATCTACGTGGGCAACCTGTTCCATGGAGCAGACGGCGTGCAAGCAGGTGCCACCGTATCGTCCGCAACACCATCGCTGTCGTTGGACTATGCGCAGACCGTGCCCGGCAAGGTGAAGGTCAGCGCGTTGCAAGCATTCAGTACGCAGGGCCCCTCCGGAAATATCCCGCTGTTTAACGTCGGGGATATGGGCGTGATGGTCAGGAACGGGCCGGTTTACGCGCTGATCATGAATTCGAACAAATACAACCCCTTTGTGCAGTTCGGCATGGCGCTCCCTTGAAGCGGCGACTGCTGGCGGACGCCATTTGTCAGACTCCAATGCAGAAGAACGGTGGCGGAAGTTTTGCGTGATATGCCGCCGTTGTCGCCAATGCGACGAAAGCCGTGGCCTACAACAGCCTCGGTGCGTAAAGCGCACCCTGGAACTCTGGAACATATTCGTACTTGAGCATCTTGCCCAGCTTCAGGGATTTGATAAACAGCGACAGGCTTCCGTCCGTCAGGCCCAGATGGACCGCTTCGGCACTTGAACTCGACGCGTGCGAAAGCTGCCGGGAGGTTGTATGGCCGGTGGTCAACCGTCCCTGCTGGTCGATATTCGTGAAGCTGTTCGTCACGAGCACTACCTTGTGCGACACACTGTCCAGCTTGCTCGCCTCCAGCTTGACGTCGACCTTGCCCGTTTCGCTGTCCAGAATCTCGACGACGACCGAACTGTCGGTCTCGCGATAGTGGATGCCCGTCAGCCACTTCGGCAGGTTGTATCCGACGACACCACGCACCCGCGCAAGTTCGGTATTGACGGGCAATTTGAGTACGTAGCCCCAGAAGTCATTCGACATGGCCTGGCTCATCAGCGTCAAGGGTCCGAGGCTGACGCCATCGGGCCGTGTCGTGATGACCGATAGCCCAATCTCGTTGTAGCTATCGTTATCGCAGTAGCGATACGCATAGGCCGTAAGTGCGACCAATCCTCTGCCGGGCCATACCTGAAGCGGCTGCACCTTTTTAAGCACAGCCGGGGGCATCAATTCTCGAAGCCGGTCAATGTCCGCGGTAAAAATGGCGGTAACTCTGCTGTTCTTGTAGTAGAAGTTCGGCGAATACGATTCAAAGCCAATATCGACTTTCTCTTTCTTGAGTTTTCTGAACCAACTCAGGTCCACATCCGGCGCTTCGGCCTCGATGACGGCAAGCGACGGGTTCGAACGAAAGCGGTCATAGAGTCCGCCCTTTAAAACTGGAACCCGATGGCCAGCGATATCGATGCTTGTGGTGGGAGATGGCGTGGCATCGGCCCAAGCAGGCGTCAGGGTGGTGCCGAGAACGGCACCGGTTACAGCAAATTTGCGGATCGTCATTTCGTGGTGCAAGGGTAGAGGTGCATGTCGGGTTGGGTCGTCGGTCAGACAACAGCGCGCTCGCTAACCCATCGCCGGTACTTTCTGGCGCGCCATGCATCGCTGGTTTGCTGCAAGATCAGCGCGCGCAATGGCGACACACGCGCGTTCGTCGGCTTGCCGCGGCTGAGCTGGCGCAGTTGGAACTTGACCGCCGCCATATTGGCCAGCGATGCCAGCGCCTTGTTTTTCCAAGTGATAGGGGGCAGGACTGGCGCCGCTTGCTGCCCGGCCCGCCAGACGCGCGGCAGCCGCGGGTTGATTGCGAGCGCGGTGCCGATGCCGACCATGTCCACGCCGCTGCGAATCACCTCCTCAGCCACGGCAAGGCGGCGGATGCCTCCGGTGACCATGATCGGCATCTTCGCCACGGCGCGAATGTCCCGGGCGAATTCCAGAAAGTACGCCTCGCGGGCCAGGGTGCGGCCATCGCGAGCCTGACCTTGCATCGCAGGGGCTTCGTAGCTGCCGCCGGACAGTTCGACCAAGTCGACGTCCAGACCGTTAAGCATTTGCACGACTTCGCGCGCGTCATCGACGCTGAACCCGCCACGCTGGAAATCGGCGGAGTTCAGCTTGACCGCCACCGCAAAACTCGGTGAGACCGCCGCGCGAACCGCCCTGACGATCTCGACCAGCAGCCGCGCGCGATTTTCCAGCGGGCCGCCCCAGCGGTCTGTTCGGTGATTCGTTAGCGGAGACAGGAACTGGCTCACGAGGTAACCGTGCGCGGCATGAATCTGGACGCCCGTGAAGCCCGCCTGTTCGCCTAACTGCGCCGTCCGCGCGAAGCGTTGGATGACGTCGACGATCACTGCTTCCGTCATCGCCTGCGGTGGGTTGAAGTGTTTGGACATTTTGCCCAGATCAATGGCTACCGCGGACGGTGCCCAGGTAGCTTGCCCCAGGCTGGCAGGCATCTGGCGGCCCGGGTGGTTGATCTGCAGCCAGAACTGCGCGCCGTGGGCGCGGCCTGCGCTGGCCCACCGTTTAAATCGCTCCAGGTGCCGCGCGTTTTCCAGTACCACGCCGCCTGGCCCGGTCATGGCTCGGCCGTCCACCATGACATTGCCAGTAAGCAGCAAGCCGGCGCCGCCATCCGCCCATGCGCTGTACAGGCGAATCAGCGCGTCGGAAGGCGCATGGTCGGCGTCCGCCATGTTCTCTTCCATCGCAGCCTTGGCGATGCGGTTTGGAAGGCTTGAACCATTGGGGAGGGGGAGTATGTCGAACACGGTCATGAGATCACCTCGTTAGAGCGTGCCTCGACTTTAAGGTTATAGTTAACTTGAAGGTCAAGCGGTTTTTTGCGATGTCGCTCCGGCCCAATCCACTGTAGGATTGAAGCTCACTTCAAGGTCAATGTTTTTTGGTTATGAGGATAGGAGAACTAGCGCGGCGCAGCGGCTTGTCAGCCTCTCGCATTCGCTTCTACGAGGCCGCCGGCCTGATCACAGCCGTGGAGCGCTCGTCCAACGGCTATCGCGACTACTCGCCCGACGCGGTGTGGATTCTGGAAATCATTGCCAGCGCACAAGCCGCAGGATTTTCCCTCGAACAAATCCGGCATTTGCTGCCGCTTGGATCGGGGAACTGGCAGCATGATGAATTGCTGGATGCACTCAAGCACAAGGTCGCCGAAATCGAAGACATGCAGAAGCGACTGAAGGCCAACCGCGCCAAACTGCTTGCCGCTATCAAGAATATCGAAGAGCGGCCTGCGGAACTGGATTGCGCAGACGGAGCGCAATGGGTGATGGATCGGCTGCGCGCAAAGGGCGCGGTCGTGAAGGACAAGCGTCGCCGTCCGGGTACGAAGTGACCTTAATATCCGGCACGACTTCTATCGCCCGTAGGCCGTTGCACGGCTCAAGGCCCACGTCGACCCGGCGCCTGGAGAAGCGCCTCACGGAGTTTTTTTAACGTCACGTTTCAAACGACTGTTGCCGCTTGCGCGCGCGGAATCGGGTATCGGGAAACCTCACGCACGCCGGCGGCAAACCCAGTTCTGGCAAGGCTTTCAAGCAGTTGGACCGTGTTTAGTTTCGCTAATTTCAGCGCCAATTCGCATTAAATGCAATTGAACATGGTAAAAGCTTGTGCCAAGTGATCCAGTGATCGCTACCATCTGGACATCGCTGCCAATGGAGATAGGTATGACTGGATCTCGCCGCTTCAGCGTGCCGATGCAAGTGGTGTTGTTCGGCGCGTTGGCAACATCGCCGGGCTGGCTTGGCGCCGCCACCAAGACGACGACGTTCGCGGTGCGGCTGACATTGACAGCCGATTGCACGATCTCCGCCAGCGATCTCGACTTCGGCTCGCACGGCGTGCTGGCTGCCAACGTCGACCAGACCTCCGCGCTCTCGGTCACTTGCACCACGAACGCGCCGTATCAGGTCGGCATCGATGCCGGCACCACGGCAGGTAGTTCTATCGCCAATCGCCTGATGGCCGGCACCGGCGCAACTACGGTTCAGTACCAGATCTATCGCGACAGCGCACGCTCGCAGGTCTGGGGCAACACGCCCGGCACCGATACGGTGGGCGGCACCGGCAACGGGTCGGCGCAGGCCATCACTATGTACGGGCGCGTGCCGACGCAGCCAACTCCCGCGGCGGGCACCTATACCGCCACCGTCACCGCCACCGTAAATTTCTGATGGCCATCGCCGCCTTCGGGCGGCGCCGCGCATTGCCTGCATGGGCCGCCTGCGTGCTGTCCGCGTTGGCGCTTTGCCCGCCGGCGCACGCCACATCGCTGCAAATTTCGCCTGTCCGCATCGACCTGCCGGCTGGCCCTGGCGCCGCGGCGATAACACTGCGCAATGCGTCGGGTGCCCCGATCCATGCCCAGGTGCGCGTATTCCGCTGGACCCAGGCCGATGGTGCGGACGTATTGACGCCGACCGACGACGCCGTTGCCAGCCCGCCGATCCTGCGCATTGCCGGCAACGCCGAGCAGATGGTGCGCGTGGTCCGTCCGTTGGATCCGGTGCTTCGCAACGACGCGAGTACCAGCGCCGTGCCGCCGACCGAGACCGCCTACCGCCTGCTGATCGACGAACTGCCGCAGCGCGAAGCACAGGTCGACCAATCCGGCGTGCGCGTGCAGTTGCGCTACTCGGTGCCGGTGTTCGCCGGCACGCCAGCGGACGCGCCCCTCCGGCTCAAGCTGACGATGTGGCGTGACCAGGACGAATGGAAACTTGCGGTGCGCAACGATGGTGCCCGCCATGCACGCATCAGCGGCGTGGCGGTGATCAACGGCCCGCAGCGCGTGACCGTCACCGAAGGGCTGCTTGGCTATGCGCTGCCAGGTGCCACGCGCATCTGGAAGATCCACATGCCTGCCGGCTTTGCGCCAACCGGGAGCGTACGGATCGAAGGCGACATCAATGGCGAGCCGCGCACACTGCCGGTCGGGCAGGGCAAGCCAGTTGCGGGCTCATGACATGGCGCACGGATTCCCTGCATCTGCACCGCAATGCGCTGCGCCGTCTTGCGATGGCCGTCTGCTTGCTGGCGACCGCCGTGGAGCACATTGCGGCATGCGCCCAAGGGGTCGAAAAGGTGCCCGGCCACACTGCATATCTCGAAGTCATCGTCAATGGCGAATCGACTGGCAGTGTGGCGCGGTTTACCGATCGCGACGGCATGTTGCTGACGCCGCTTGAAGAACTGCGCGACCTGGGACTGCAAGCCGACCCGGCACTGGTCGACGCGCAGGGGCTGGTAGCACTCGATCGACTGCCCGGCGTGGCGTGGCGTTATGACGCGGCGATGCAGCGCGTGTACCTGACCGTCGACGACAGTCAGCGCATCCCCACGCAACTGGGCACGCGCAGCCGGGTGCGCCCGCCGGTTACGCCGGGGCTGGGCTTCGTGCTGAACTACGACGCCTATGCGCAGCCTGACACCGGGCAGCAGTTCGGCGTCTATAGCGAGCAGCGGTTTTTCCATCCGGGCGGCGTGTTTAGCAACACGGGCGTTGCCACCGCATATGGCGTCGATACTCGTTACGTGCGGCTCGATACCAACTGGACACACGCCGATCCCGGGGGCATGCAGTCGGTGCTGATCGGCGACATGATCACCGGCGCGTTGCCGTGGTCGCGTCCCGTGCGGTTGGGCGGCGTCCAGGTGCGCCGCAACTTCGGGCTGCGTCCGGACCTCATCACGTATCCGCTACCGGCGCTGAGCGGGTCCGCAGCGGTGCCCGGCGCGGTCGATCTATACATCAACAATGTGCGGCAATACTCGGGGCAAGTGCCGAGCGGGCCGTTCGTGATCAACAACGCGCCTGCGCTCAGTGGCGCGGGCCAGGCCACCATCGTGGTGCGCGATGCGCTGGGGCGCGACGTCAGCACTACGGTGCCGCTCTATGTTGACGCGCGGCTGCTGGCCCCGGGCTTGTTCGACTACTCGCTCGAAGCGGGCTTTCTGCGTGATGGCTATGGCGTCGATTCCTTTCGCTACGACAGCGCCCCGGCCTTTAATGGATCGGCGCGCTATGGCCTGAGCGACGGTGTCACGCTGGAAGGCCACGGCGAAGCGTCGCGCGGCGTCGGCGTGGCTGGCACGGGCGCGCTGTTCCGGGTGCCAGGCAATGGCGTACTCAATTTGTCGGCCAGCCTCAGCGCATCCGGCGGCACGCAGCTCGGGCTTGGCTATCAGTGGCGCACGCCGCGCCTCGCCATCGATGTGCAGGGGACGCGTACCGTCGGCCGCTATACCGATCTGGCGGCGCGATCGGGCGCACCGATGCCCAGCGCGTTGTATCGCGCCACGGTATCGGTGCCGGTCCGCCGCAACGGCAATATTGCGGCCAGCTATGTCGACCTGTCGGATCCGGTGTACGGCGCGGCGCGCATTGGATCGCTGGCGTGGACCTCGCAGTGGAACAGCCGCACGTCGTTCACGGCCAGCGCCTATCGCGACTTTGCAGCGGGCTCGTCGTATGGCGTATCGATGACGCTCACCTATCTGATCGACAGCACCACCACGGCGTCCGCCACGCTCGGACGAGACGGCGGCAATCCAACGCTGATCGGCGCGGTCAGTCACGCCACGCCCTACGAGGGCGGATGGGGCTGGCAAGTGTCGGGACGGAAAGGCGCCGGGCTGTGGCGCGGCTATGCGCAGGCCAATTTTCGCGGCAGCTACGGCGATGTGTATGGCGCAGTGCAGGATTTGCAAGGGCGCGTAAGCACACAATTTGGCGCCAGCGGGTCGCTGGTGGCGATGGACGGCACCGTGATGGCCGGCCGGCGGATCGACCAGAGCTTCGCTCTGGTGTCCACCGGCGGCGTGGCAAACCTGCCGGTGCTGGTGGAGAACCGTCGCATTGGCAACACCAACGACAGTGGCCATATCCTCGTGCCGAACCTGCTGCCCTACGACGCCAACCGCATCGAGATCGATGCGCTGGCGCTGCCGGTCAACACGCGGCTCAGTTCCACACGCTTGTCGATCGCGCCAGCCCTGCAGTCGGGCGCGCTGGCCACTTTCTCGGTCGAGTCCTACCGCGGCGGACAAGTGGTGGTACATGACGAAGCCGGCCGGCCGCTGCCGCCCGGCACCGTGATCGTACGCCTGGAAAGCGGTGCGCGCACGGTGATTGGTTACGACGGCCTGGCGTTCTTCGACGCACTCGATGACGACAATACATTCCGCGCCGATACGGCCGACGGCGTCTGTACCGCGCGTCTGCATTACAGCGCCAGCGCCGATCCGCTGCCGAAGTTGGGGCCCGTGGCATGCCTGCGGGAGGCGTCATGATACGTATGGCGCTGGCCTTCGTACTGGCGCTGGCGGGCTGGACGCAACCCGCCTGGGCGGTCTGCACAGCCACGGCGCCCTCGGTGGCTTTTGGCAGCTACAGCCCTGTCAGCGGCAACTCCGGCGACGTGCAGGGTGTGATCACTGTCACGTGCACCGGCGTGGCCGTATCAGCACGCGTACGCGCCTGCATCAATATCGGCACCGGATCGGGGGGGACATCGGTTTCGCCTCGTACGCTGGCCAACGGCGCGAGCACGCTGAACTTCAACATCTACACCGATAGCGCACGCACCCAGCCATGGGGATCGCGCAGTACAGGCACCGCCGCGCCACCGGTCATGCTCGACTTTGCCGCACTGCTCGGCAATGGCAGTGCCAGCGCCAGCTACTATGCGCAGCTACCGGCCAGCCAGACTGCCGCCACCGTGGGCGCCTACACGTCGCAGTTCACCGGCCTAAACGCCGAAGTCACCTATATCGAATATCTGCTGTTGCCGCCCGATTGCAGCCAGCTCTCATCTCCCAGCATTCCAATGACGTTCACCGCCAGTGCAAACGTGATCAGCGATTGCAATATCTCGGCCACGCCACTCGATTTTGGTGCGGTCGGATTGCTTGCCGGGAACCACGATGCCACCAGCACGCTTACCGTGCAATGCACGCAGGGCGCACCGTATTCGATCGCGCTCAATGCTGGGGTGGGCTCGGGCGCCACCGTGGCGGCGCGCCGCATGACACGTAGCGGCGGCACGCAGATGGTCGCGTATCAGCTATTCTCGGACGCCAACCGGACGCAACCCTGGGGAGACGGCACGCAGGGTACGACGGCGGTCTCCGGCACAGGTAACGGCGTGGCGCGGACTATCACGGTCTACGGCCGCGTGCCGGGGCAAACGACGCCGCAGGCCGGCAGCTATGCCGATACGGTAACGGCTACCATCACCTATTGAGCGCGGTGTCGCCCCGGTCTTGTGCCATCGCCTGATTGAAAGGTCGCCTATGCCCGGGCGGTTAACGATCAGGTCCCAGGTGGGGCGATGTTTCTGCCGCATCGGCCGACGCAGCCTCTGGGCGCGGCGCAGTCCCTTTACGCATAACCATGTGCGTGTTTGTTCGTTCCTTGTAGAGGCGGCAGCCCCTAGAGTCGGAAGCTTGTCCCATCCGACCCATGACCATTGGGCCTTCGCCATGACCGCCTCCCAGTTATTTCATGCTGCCGCTCCAGGCACCGACATCGCCAGCCGCCGCCACCACGCCGTAGCCCGGTTTATCGACGACACGCGCCAGTTGCTCGGCAACGCCGATGTGACCGACAAGTCCGTGCTTGAACCCGTGGCAAGGGCGCTTGAAGCGCTGGGCCAGCAACGGGAATTATTCCCTGACGCGCACTTTCCGGTGTCCGCCAGCAACCCTGCGCAGGTCTACCGCCTGGCCGAAGATCTCGATGGCCGATTCGCGCTGTATGTCTCGGCGGGTCTGCCGGGAAAGGCGCAGCCGCCGCACGATCACACCACCTGGGCGATCATCGCCGGCATCACGGGCCGCGAGCGCAACCACTTCTATGCGCGCGACGCGACGGACGACCCGGTGCGCGACAAGCTGCGCGAAATCGGGGAATTCGATGTCGTGGCCGGCGCTTCGGTCACGTTATTGCCCGACGATGTGCATACCATCGAACTGATTGGCGAGGAGAACGGGCTGCATCTGCATTTCTATGGCCTCGCACTGGATCGGCTCGCGGGCCGCGTGGTGTTCGAGAGCAAGGCAGGCGGCAGCTATCGCCACTTCGGCCCGCCGCGCCGGCTGGCCGCGCCCGTGATCGTGGCAGAGGGGCTGAAGGCTGCGCTGAATGATGGGCAGGAAATCGCACTGCTCGACGTGCGGGAGGCCGGCGTCCATGCGAAGGGCCATCCGCTGCTGGCTGCTCCCGCACCGCTGTGGCGCCTGGAACTGCTGATCGACCGGCTGGTACCGCGTCGCGACACGCGCATCGTCCTGCTCGATAGCGGTGACAATGCCGACGCGCTCGCGCATCAGGCCGCGGCAAAACTTGTGCGACTGGGCTGGGGCAATGTTTCGGTGCTGGAGGGCGGCGTGGCCGCATGGGTTGCGGCCGGTCACGAACTGTTCAGCGGAAGTAACGTGCCAAGCAAGGCGTTTGGCGAGATCATCGAACATCAAAAGCACACGCCGTGGATCGATGTCGACGCACTGCACCGCCGGATTGAAGCGGGCGAAGAGATCGTCGTGGTGGACAGCCGCACCACGGAAGAGTTTGCCGATTTCAGCCTGCCGTTCGCGCACAGCCTGCCCGGTGCGGAGTTGGTCTATCGGATTGGCGAGTTGGCGCCGAATCCTGACACGCTCGTGGTGGTCAATTGCGCGGGCCGCACGCGCAGCATTGTGGGGGCTCAGACGTTGATCGATGCAGGCATCCCCAACCCGGTGGCGTCGCTCAAGGACGGCACGATGGCCTGGCTGCTGGCAGGCCGGACGTTGGCACAGGGACGCGTGACGGCGCTGCCGGAGCCTTCCGCGGCCACGCGCGACGACGCTCGCGCGCGCGCCGGGCGTGTGGCGGCACAGGCCGGCGTGCACCGGATCGACGCCAACGGCCTGGCAGAGCTTGAGGCCGCATCGCAGACGCGTACGCTCTACCGCTTCGACGTGCGCACGCGCAGCGAGTACGAAGCGGGCCATCTGCCAGGCTGGCGCTGGGCACCCGGCGGCCAACTGGTGCAGGCCACCGACGAGTACGTGGCTACGCGCCGTGCCCAAATCGTACTGGCAGACTTTGACGGCGTACGTGCGCTGACGACCGCCGCGTGGCTGGTGCAGCTTGGGTGGCATGACGTCTTCGTCTACGCACCGTCGGCGGACGCGGCGCTCGTGACGGGCCCGGAACCAGTCCGTGTGCTGGCATCGCGTCCGGCTGCAGCGTCGGTGTCATCTCAGCAGGCCGCGCAACGGCTGGCCGGGGGCACGGCGCGGCTGTTCGACGTGGAGCGCAGGTCGGCCTACGAGAAGCGTCATCCAGCCGGTGCGTACTTCGCTGTCCCGGATCGGCTCGAAGCGCTGATCGCCGACGTTCCGGCCGATCACGCCATTCTGATCACATCTTCGGATGGCGTGCTCGCACGCGTGGTGGCCGCGGAACTTGCGGCGCGCACGGGCCGCGATGTCCGCTACATAACTGGCGGCACGCAGGCGTGGACGGCTGCGGGGCTGCCCGTGGGTACGGGCGGCGAGCGGGTGCTGACCGGTGACGACGACTACTGGTTCAGCCCGTATCGGCATGCCGACGTGGCCCGGCGCAATGCAGGCTTTCAGGCGTACCTCGACTGGGAGGTCAACCTCGTGGAGCAACTCACGCGCGAGGGCGATATCGGCTTCCGCTTGATCGGGGCGGCCGAGACAGCAAGCTGAGGTAAAGGGCAAGAACGCACGATGGCACAAAGAGGGCAACGCCTCCTTTGTGCCATTCAGATCGCGCCGGATTGGATGTTCGTACAGTCGGGGCCGAAGTCGGGCGACACGTCGGTGAGTGCGCGGACCTGGTGCAGTTCGATTTCGCCCACATCCAGCCTCAGGCGATGGTGTGTTGGAACGCTTGCCGCAGATCGGCGATCAGGTCGTGTGGATCTTCCAATCCGATATGCAGGCGGATGACCGGCGCGTCGTTGCCGTGTTCCCGCCAGCTTCGGGACGCATTGAGCCGCTCGGGCGGCGCTACCAGCGCCAGACTCTCGTAGCCGCCCCAAGATGCGCCGATCGCAAACAGTCGCAGGGCGTTCACCAGCCGGCTGGCGGCGGCATGGTCGCTGCCTTTCAGCGCGAACGAAACCAGGCCACTGGCACCGGAGAAGTCCCGTTTCCATAGCGTATGGCCGGGGTCGTCAGGCAAAGCGGGGTAGAAAGTGCGCGCGACCTGCGGCTGCTGTTGCAGCCATTGCGCCACCGCTGTGGCGTTGCGCTGGTGCTGCGCCAGCCGTACGGGCAGCGTGCGGAGCCCGCGCAGCGCCAGGTAGGCATCGTCGGCGCCGATGGTGAGACCCAGCGCTTCGTGCGCGGTGCCAATGCGCTCGGCCAACGCCGGGCTGTCCACCACGACGGCACCCTGCATCACGTCGGAATGGCCTGCGATGTACTTCGTCGCAGCCTGGATCGAGATATTGGCGCCCAGCCGTAACGGCTGCAAAAACCAGCCGCCGCTCCACGTGTTGTCGATGGCCACGGGGACACCTTTTGCGCGAGCGATGGCGGTCAGCGCGGGCAGGTCGAGCACATCGAATAGCAGGGACCCAGGCGATTCCAGATAGACGAGCCGCGTCTCGGGGCGAATGAGCGTATCGAGGTCGTCATGTGCGGGCGAAAAATACTGGATCTCCACGCCCAACCGTTGCAGCAGGGTCTGGTCGACCCGGCGCAGTGGCGCGTAGACCGTGTCGGAGACCAGCGCATGGTCGCCGGGGCCGAGCAGCGCCAGCAGTACCAGCGTGATGGCCGACAGCCCCGATGGCGCAAGGAATGCACGATGCCCGCCTTCGAGCGTGCATAGCGCATCTTCCAGCGCCTCATGGGTGTCGAGGCCGTGACGCCCATAGGTGGCAATCCGCTCGCCATGCGAGCGGCGATGATGGCGGTCGGCCAGCGTCTCGACATTCGCGAAGCGGACCGTGCTGGTTCGCACCACCGGTACGTTGACCGGTCCGGCGCCATCGCGCAGCCGTGCCGAGCCGGCATGCAGCAGCCGCGTATGGACGCCGTCCACAGGGTTCTGACTCATGGTTGATCCTTTCAGCCTTGGGTGGTTGCGGGGGCCGGGGCGAACGCCGCGTTGAATTCGGCGGGCAGGCGCGGAATGGCACCCAGCGCGCGGCGCAAGAAGGCGCGCGTGCGCTCGTGGCTGGGGTGGCCGAAGATCTGCTCGGGCGGTCCATGCTCGACGATGCGGCCCGCCTCGGTGAAGTAGATGTGATCGCTGATTTCGGCGGCAAAGCGCATCTCGTGGGTCACCAGCACGCACGTCATGCCGTCTTCCACCAGCTCGCGGATCACGGTCAGCACTTCGCCGACTGTCTCGGGGTCGAGCGCCGACGTGACCTCGTCGAACAGGATCAGTTCGGGCCGCATCGCCAGCGCCCGGGCAATCGCCACGCGTTGCTGCTGACCCCCAGACAGTTCGCCTGGATACGCGTGCGCCTTATCAGACAGCCGTACCTTGCCCAGCAGCGCATGCGCTTCCTGTTCGGCGTCGCGTCGGCTGCGGCCGATCACGCGGGTTGGGGCGATCACCAGATTTTCCAGCACGGTCAGGTGCGGGAACAGGTTGTACTGCTGGAAGACGAACCCCACGCGCTTGCGTAGCGCAATCAGCTCGTCTTCGGTGCGCAGCGTTTCCACGGCAGTGTCCCCAACTCGGATCTGCCCCTGCTGCGGGCGCAGCAGGCCGGTGATGCAGCGCAGGATCGTGCTTTTGCCCGAGCCGGACGGCCCGATGATGGTCACGGCTTCGCCGCGCCGCACTTCGACATCGATACCCTTGAGCACGGTGTTGTCGCCGAACGTGAGATGGACGTCCCGCAGCGTGATGAGTGGCGGAGTGGGCGCGTGTGCCTGCGGTTGGCGCAAGAAGGAATCAGTGGCGGTCATGACGACGCTCCAGCGCACGCGTGGCGCGCGCGATCGGATAGCAATAGGCGAAGAACAGGGCCAGCAGCGTGAAATAGACCAGCACCGTGAAGTCAGTGCGGGCCACGGTATTGCTGGCCACCTGGGCGGTATCGACCACGTCGTGCACGCCCACCAGCGAGGCCAGCGACGTGCTCATCGTGATACTGGCGTAGAGGTTCATCCATGGCGGCAACATGCGCCGCAGACACTGCGGGAGCACGATCAGCCGGAATATCTGGCTGCGCCGGAACGCCAGCGACTGGGCGGCTTCCCATTGAGCGCTGGGAATCGACTGGATCGCGCCGCGGAAGATCTCGGCCACATTGGCGCTGGCGGGCAGGGCAAGGCCCAGCACGACCTTGATCCAGTCGGGAAACGGCACCGTCCACTGGCCAAGATGGAGTTCGAACGGAAACACATAGGTGGTGAAGTACACCAGCACCAGGATTGGCGCGTTGCGGAACGCCTGAACCCAAAGCCGCGCCAAGTGGCGTATCCCGCGATGCGTGGACAGCGACAACGCGCCGATCATCAGACCAGCCAGCGTGCCCAGCGCCATGGCCAGGATGCTGATTTCGATATTGGCCCACATGCCGCGCAGCAGCGCGGGCGACCACGTCCACAGGTGTCGGAACGCTGCCGGCGTGCTGCCGGTGGCGATCCAGAAACCGACCACGGCCAGCACGCAAAGCGCGGTCAGCACCCAGGGACTGGCAAGGGTGTGCCGGACGGGATGGGGCGCGGTGCGCCAGGGTAGGGCAAGTGGGTTACTGGCCATAGCCGGGCATCCTCCAACGCAGTTCGAGCCAGCGGCCTGTGCGGCTGACCAACCATGTCAGCACGCCGAAGAACGCCAGGATCAGCAACAGCAGTTCCAGCACGTTGTCGCGCTGGGTCCAGATCATGATCGACTCGTACGTGACGTCGCCCACGGCGATGGCCGACGCGACGGCCGTCATCTTGACCAGGTCGACCAGGTTGTTGATGAGCGCGGGCAGCGCGAAGCGGACGGCCAGCGGCAGTTCGACCTGCAACAGCAGTTGTCGGCGTGAGAAACCAAGCGAGCGCGCGGCCTCCAGCGTGACGCGCGGTACCGCTTCGATGCCGGCACGCAGGGCCTCGGCGTGAAACACGGCCTTGTGCAGCGAGACGACGGCCACGACCCAGAAAAAAGGCGTCAGCGGATTGCTGCTGCCGAGGCTGTTCAGATGCTGGGTGATCAGCATGTTCAGTACGAGAAATCCGCAGTAGAGCTGCACCAGCGTGGGCGTGTTGCGCGTGAGTTCGACCAACGCGCGCGCCGGCGTGGCCAGTGCCTTGTTGCCGGACGTGCGCATTGCCGCCAGGGCCGCGCCCGCCAGCAGGCTGCACGGGATCGTAAGCGCGCACAGTTGCAGCGTTACAACCAATCCATGCAGGAACGACGTGCGCTCGGTAGCGTCGAGAACGAAGGCGTAGTTCAGCCCGAGCGGCTTGAGTGCGGCGATGATGGCGGCGATCCAGGCATCGATCATGGGTGTGCCTCCGCCAGCGCGGGGCGTAGCGTGCCGACGGCTTGCTCGATGCGCTGCAGGGCGGCTTCCAGCACATGATCCGCCACGGCGAAAGACAGACGGAAATACGGAGACAACCCGTAGGCGGCGCCTTCCACGACCGCCACGCCGGCGCTGTCCAAGAGCCAGTCCACCACGTCGCCATCGGTGGCCAGCACTCGACCGTCGGGCCGCAACTGCCCGATCAGGCCGCCACAGTGGATGTACGCAAAGAATGCCCCGTTTGGCGGCAGCAGGCGCAGTCCGGAAATGCGATGGATCGCGGCCACGGTCAGCGCGGCCCGGCGCGCGTAGGCGTTGCGGGCATGTTCGATGAAGTCCGCCAGCGTGCGGTCGTTGGCTTGCAGCGCAGCCGCGGTGGCTGCTTGGCCGATCGAATTGGCGCCGGACGACACCTGCGACTGGATCGCGGTCATCGCCTGCACCAGTTCGGCCGGCGCGATTCCCCAGCCGATGCGCCAGCCGGTCATCGCATAGGTTTTCGATGCGCCGTTGAGGATCAGCGAGCGCCCGCGCAGGTCGGGTGCCAGCGCCAGCCAATGCCGCGCAGGCGGGACAAAACGAATCTGATCGTAGATCTCGTCGAGCAGCACCAGCACCTGCGGGTGGCGGCGCAGCACGTCGGCCAGCGACAACAGTTCGGTCTCCGTATATACGGCACCGGAAGGATTCGACGGCGAGTTCAGGATCACCCAGCGCGTGCGCGACGTGATCGCTGCTTCCAGCGCGCTTGCGCTCAGCTTGAAACCGCTCTGCTGGTCGCAGGGCACGATGACGGGGTTGCCGTCATTGACGCGCACAATGTCCGGAAACGATGCCCAATAGGGCGCCGGCACGATGACTTCGTCACCGCTGTCCAGCGTGGCCGCGAACGCATTGAAGATCACCTGTTTGCCGCCGCTGCCGATAAAGACCTCGGCTGGTGCGACGCTGATGGCATGGTCGGCGGCAAAGCGCTCGGCCACGGCACGGCGCAGCGCCTGCGTGCCGGGCGTCGGCGGGTATCGCGTCTCGCCGCGTGCCATGGCCGCGATAGCGGCCTGCTGGATGGCGGGCGGTGTGTCGAATTGGGGTTCGCCGGAGGTCAGGGCCAGGACGTCCCGGCCCTGGCCGACCAGCGTGGCGGCGCGCTGCCCGGCAGCGGCGATGGGGGACAGTCGGACGCGGCGCGCGCGCTGGGAGAGCGCAATGGTGGGCGTGGTCATGGCTTCTTGCTCTCCGCGAAGACGGCGAAGTCCTGCGGCGCCACATCGAACTTGCCCTGTCGGGCGCGTTCGTGGGCCGGCCGGATATAAGCGCCCTCCGGAACACCGAACTTGCGGGCCTGGCCAAGCAGGAAGCCGGTCTGATGCCAGTCGCGGATGGCCTTGTCGACAAATG
Source organism: Cupriavidus pauculus (assembly GCF_008801835.1). Classification (GTDB taxonomy): domain Bacteria; phylum Pseudomonadota; class Gammaproteobacteria; order Burkholderiales; family Burkholderiaceae; genus Cupriavidus; species Cupriavidus pauculus. Next base: position 22,084 of record NZ_VZOW01000020.1, read on the forward strand.
CCACGGTGTCGCGTTCGCCGCGACGCGTCCACACGACCGTTGGTGACGGAATCAACTGGTCTTCTGTGGCCAGCACAAAGCCGGCCCATTCACCCTTGTTGGGACCGGTCATTGTCTGGTACAGCGCGGGCTGGATATGCACCGACGCCGCGCACGTGCCGCCCTTGAGCGCCAGCAGCGATTCCGGAATGCCACGCAGCCCCTTGACGATGGCTCCGTACTGTTCTGCCAGCGGCCGTGCGAAATTGCTGCCCTGGGAGACGCAAGCCACCTTGCCGCGCAGATCTTCCCAGCGCTTGATGCCGCTCTGTTTCGACACCATCGCAGCGCCACCAACGAGGTCGTAAGGCGTGGGGGCGAAGCTCAGAATCTCGCTGCGCTCCTGCGTCCACTGGATATTTGCCACCAACAGGTCGACCTTGCCCGCCTGCAGGAACTGCACGCGCGTGGAAGCCGTCACCGGCACGGTTTCCAGTTGCACGCCAAGGCGCCGGGCCAGGTCGGCCGCCAGTTCGGTCTGGTAGCCGCCAGTCTTGCCGGTCGCGGTATCGAGAATGCCAAACGGCGGGCTGGGACCATCGATGCCCACCGACAGCTTGCCTCGCTGGCGGATCTTGTCGAGCGTGGCGTCGGCCCAGGCAGAATGCGCCGTGGCGACGCCGGTCAGCAGCAGGGCGGCCGTTACGAGGTATTTGTTCATCGCGTGCCTGCGCTCAGCCCTTGAATTTTGCTTGCAGTTCGGGCAGCAACGGCTGCGGCGGCGTGATGCCCAGCCGCTTCTCGGTGCCGATCAACCATCCGGTGCGATGCCATTCCTGCACCACCTTGTCGACGGCGGCGACCGTATCGGTCTCGCCCTTGCGTGCCCAGACCACCGACGGCGCCGGCAGGATCTCGGTCGTAATCGGTGCGGCGTAGCCGGCCCACTCGGTATTGGCGCGCAGCAGCGGGTGGATCAGCGTGGCGTCATGCACGGCCGCCACGCATTGTCCGCCGCGCAACGCCAGCAGCGATTCCGAGGCGGTCTTGAAGCCGCGCACCTGCGCGCCATACTGTTCCTGCAATGGTTTCACGAAGCTGCTGCCTTGCGACGCGCATACCGTCTTGCCGCGCAGGTCCTCCCACTGGTGGATGCCGCTGGTCTTGAGCACCGCCGCGGTGCCGCCGACGCGGTAGAACGGCGTGGGCGCGTAGGACAGCAATTCGCCGCGGTCCGGGTTGTATTCCATCGAGGCAATCAGCAGGTCCACCTTGCCAGCTTGCAGGAACTGCACGCGGTTGGACGGGTTGACCTGTACGAGTTCAGCTTCCACCCCGAGGCGTTTGGCCAGGTCACGGGCGAGTTCGGGATTCCAGCCAACCAGTTGCTGCGTGGCCGGATCGATCGATCCAAACGGCCCCCCGTTGACCAGCACGCCGATGGCAACCTTGCCGCGTTGCTTGATTTTGTCGAGCGTGGCGTCGGCGCGTGCCGGCTGGGTGGCGAGAAGCGTTAGTGCGAGCGCGGCAATGGCGCGCAGGGTATAGGTGGATGTCATGTGGCTGAGGAAGTAGTCGCCGCGTAGCCAACGCCCACATAGGCATCGCTGCGCGGCAAGGATGGGTGTCCAGGGAAAGGTAGGAAGCGCCGCGCTGCAGCTAGTTCAGCTTGATGCCCGCCGAGGCGATCACCGCCGCATAACGCGGCAGGTCTTTCGATAGCGTGTCGTCGAGCGCCTGCGCCGAAGACGCCACCACGACGAAGCCGGCATCTTCGAGCTGCTGGCGCGTACTCGGCTGCTCCAGCACGGCCATGGCATCGCGGTTGATGCGCTCGACAATGTGGGTCGGCGTTCCGGCTGGGGCCAGCAGGCCCTGCCAACTTTCGACGGCGAAGCCGGGCGCACCGGCTTCCGCCATCGTGGGAACCTGTGGCAGCGCCTTCGAACGATAGGGCGTGGTTACGGCGAGCGCGGTCAGGCGTCCGTTGCGCACGTAGTCGGTGACGGCGGCCAGCGTAATCAGCGTGCCGTCGATATGACCGCCCAACAAGTCGAGTGTGGCCGGGCCGCCGCCGGGATAGGGAATGTAGTTGACCTCGATGCCGAGCTGGCGCGACAGCATTTCATGCGCAACGTGGGCGATGCCGCCATTGCCAGGCAGTCCCAGCGCGAGCTCGCCCGGCTTCCGTTTGGCCAGCGCTACGTACTCGCCAAAGGTCTTTACGCCCAAGTCGGGCCGGACCACCAACACCTGGGGACTGACCACAGCCTTGATCACGCCGCGGAATGCGTTGCGCGTATCGTAGGGCAGCCGCTTGAACAGCGACGCGTTCAGCGTCACGCCTTCGCCGCCGAGCAGCAGCGTATAGCCGTCCGGCGTGGCGCGGGCCACTTGCCCTGCGCCAATCGTGCCGCTGGCACCCGATACGTTCTCGACCACCACGCTCTGTTGCCACCGTTCGCTGAGCTTCTGAGCGAGCGTGCGGGCCAGCTTGTCCGCGCTGCCGCCGGCGGCCACCGGCACGACGATGCGCACGGTCTTGTTCGGAAATCTGTCGACCGGTGTGTTGGCGAGGGACGGGGTGGCGCTGGTGGCGTAAGCAAACGCCGCCAATGCGAGTTTCAACGAGTGGAGCAGTCTGCGGCGCAGCATGATGTATGCAGGGTTCAATCCGGACACGCCTGTCGACCCGATGTCGGCAGGCAATCGCGCAATGTCGCGGACCAATCAGCTTAGGGACTGCGGCGTTCGATACGAACAAATCTTTTCGTACTTCGATATGCGTGGCGGACTTGCGTGGTCAACGTGGCGGCCGGTGTTTCGACGGTTCGCTGTCCTGGTGGGGCGGGTACAGCGGATGGCGCAATGCGGCGTAGACCAGCACCACGGCGCAGATGGCCGTGAACCAGTCGAGCAGATCGGTCATGGCAAGGCTCTCCGTGTTTGTCGACACGTCATGTTGTGGATGCGATCGCCGGGCAAGTCAACGAAGTAATCCGACTATGCAAATCCGCGCGGCGTGATCCGCGTTCCCATGATGGGCGGTAACCCGCGAGCGGAAAATCTGGTCTTCGCCTATATCAACGCAATGCGCGACATGCCCGCTCTGGGATAGCGGCTGGTTCCAAAGCCCATTCGCGACGCACATTGCCACCCGGCACAAGGTGACCTTCTTCCGTCAGCGCAAACTTGCGCCGTCCTTAATCATGCTCGTATCTCCTAGGACAAAGCAAAGTTGCGTTTTCCTGCGTCGTCCGGCGCATGCATTCGATGCGCGTACGGTCAACTGATGGCGGGCGATATCGGCATGTAAGCTCGCGAAGCCACACCCCAGTGGGGGGCGGTGCTCTATCCCTGCCTGCCCTCTGTCTGCCGCAAGATAAAATTGCCGAGCAGAATTGCGCAATGGAGCGAAAGAGCTAAAAGGGGTGGAAACGATGGGGACATCGGCACGACGGAAAAAGGAATTCTACGCAAGGCATCCTATCTGCTGCTTCTGCGGCGGCGGAACGTCTGCCGAAACACAAGACCACATACCTTCCCGAAGCTTGTTTCGTCAGCGTCAATGGCCAGAGGGATATGTCTTTCCGGCCTGTTCGCCTTGCAATTCGCTCAAGGCACCGGACGAAGCGCTAACAGCACTCATTTGCCGAATCGCGTCGCATGATAGCGGTGATGCAGAGTCGCAGCGCGAGGTACAACGATTGATGAAGACCATAGCGCTGAAAGAGCCTGAGCTTTATCGGTCGTTCCAACTTCCTGCGACGAGAGTACGCCGATGGCTGCGCGTGAACAACTACAAGCTACCTCAGGGTGCCACGACCGCAGACGTTCCCGTCATCTCCATTCAGCACCCGAAAATCATCGCTGCGATGGAGCGCTATTCCACAAAGATATTCCTGAGCCTGTACTACTTCCACACGGGGAACGTTTTGCCATCTCAGGGTGGCATTGTGTTTCGATGGTATTCGAACGCGAGCCGTCCCGACGAACGTCCCCCGCAAGAGTTGCTTGAACCCATGATGCAAGGATTTCCCACATTGGTAAGGCAGCAGACCAGTTTGCATGAACAGTTCTTCTACAGCTTTGGTGTTTCCAACGATGGCAGCGACGCCGCCGTATTTCATGTCTTCTTCAACAATGCGATCGCGCTACTTGGATTCATTTTCGCTGACATGGCACGTGTAAAGACGCCGGAAAACGCTATCGTGCTTAAGCCGTTTAGCCACGAGTAGCGGCAGAGCATGCGTCGTGCGACCATGCCTCGTTAGTAGTGGCGTGGAGAGAAGCGATGACGACCGCTGTGGCGAGCGCGGCGCGGAATACAGGAAAACGCATGACAATCGGCAAGGGATACAGAAGGAGTGAATGCATGAGGCATGAGGCATGAGGCATGAGGCAGGAGGCGGTCAGGCGGCAGCGGCTTCGGAAGCGAGCCGTGCGACCGTTGCCGGATGCGCCGGCCGCTTCAGGCCCAGATGGTCGCGCAGCGTCTTGCCGGCGTATTCGCTGCGGAACAGGCCGCGACGGCGCAATTCCGGCAATACCAGACGAATGAAATCGTGCAGTCCGCCGGGAAGATACGGCGCCATGATGTTGTAGCCATCGGCACCGTAGTGACGGAATCGATCTTCGAGCGCGTCTGCAATCTGCGTCGCGGTGCCAACCAGTTGCCAATGCCCGCGTGCGCCGGCCACACGCTGATAGAGCTGGCGGATGGTCAGGTTTTCTCGGCGGGCCAAATCTATCACCAGCCGCTGACGGCTCTTGGTGCCGTTGGTTTCGGGCAGATCGGGAATCGGACCGTCAAGCGGATAGGCGGACAAATCGAATCCGCCGGTCAGGTTGGACACCAGCGTCAGGCCCACCACGGGATCGATCAGCGCCTGCAACTGCTCGAATTTTTCCTGCGCCTCGGCCTGGGACTCGCCCACCACCGGGAATACGCCCGGCATGATCTTGAGATCGTCGGCGGTCCGGCCATGGCGCGGCAGGCGCGACTTGAGATCAGCATAGAAGGCGACCGCTTCGTCCAGCGTTTGCTGGGCCGTAAATACAACTTCGCCGCAACGCGCGGCCAGTTCCTTGCCCGCTTCGGAAGAGCCGGCCTGCACCACGACCGGATGGCCTTGCGGTGGCCGCGAGACATTGAGCGGCCCCTGCACCTGGAAGTGCTCGCCCTTGTGGTGCAGCACATGGCGCTTGTCGCGCGAGAAGTAGAACCCCGCAGCCTTGTCGCGCACAAAGGCATCGTCTTCCCAACTATCCCAAAGGCCGGTTACGACATCCACGAACTCGCTGGCGCGCGCGTAGCGATCGGCGTGCAGCAGGTTGTTGTCGCGGTTGAAGTTGCGCGCCTCGTGGTCGTTGCCGGTCGTCACCACGTTCCAGCCGGCGCGGCCGCCGGACAAGTGGTCAAGCGAGGCAAACTTGCGGGCGATATGGTACGGCTCGTTGAACGAAGTTGACGCGGTGGCGACCAGCCCGATGCGCTCCGTGATGGCCGACAGCGCGGACAGCAACGTAATCGGCTCGAACTGCGCCTGATAGTTGTGGGCGACGCGGCTGAGGAAGTCAACGTTGTCGCCTCGCGTGCCGACTCCATCGGCCAGGAAGATCAGGTCGAACTTGGCCGCCTCCGCCGCGCGGGCGAGGTCGGCATAGAAGCGCAGGTCGGTGCCGCCGTCGGCCTGCGCCTGTGGGTGCCGCCATGCGGCGATGTGATGGCCAGACGGGTAGAGAAAGGCCCCCAGGCTCAGTTGACCGGTGCGTTGGGACATGGATGTGGTCGAGGATCGTCACGATGGAGCCTCCCAGCCTAATCAATCCCTGACCCAAGGCGAACTACGAATACCGCATGTCGATACTGCTGCCGGCCGTTGAACGATATGCGGCAATGCGCCGACGTGCGGTCGCGGCTACCGGCCGCGCGCGGCAGGGTGCCAGAAGACCACACGCCGATGGATACCCCGTACCGCCTCCACTCCGATCAGCCCGGTTATCGCCAGGAGCAGCACGCCAGCAAACATCGTGGCCAGACTCATGCTGACCGACGATGAGGCGATCAGGTAGCCGAGCCCGCGCTGGGCGGACAGGAATTCGCCCACCACGGCACCGATCAGCGCCAGCGAGACGCCGATCTGCAGGCCCGAGAAAATGTCGCCCAGCGCCGCCGGCAGCTTGACGTGCCACAGCAGAAAACCGCGCGATGCACTGAAGGCGCGGCAAGCTTCCAGCAGTTCAGGGTCGGTGCGCCGGATTCCGTTGATCGTGTTGACGAACAACGGGAAGAAGCAGACCAACGCCACCAGCACGATCTTCGATGCCGCGCCAAAGCCAAACCAGACCAGCAGGATAGGGCCCAGCGCCACCTTGGGCGTGGCTTGGAGGCCCACCAGCAGCGGGTAGACAAAACGTTCGAAGGTTTCGGATTCCGCCAGCAACGCGCCAAGCGCCACGGCAAGCACGCTGCCCACCACAAAGCCGGCCGCGGTGTTGAGCAGCGTGGCGCCGATATGCGGCCACAGCGTGCCGGTGAGAAATCCATCGGCCAGCGAACGGAACACCGCCTCGGGCGGCGGCAACAGATAGTCGGGAATATGCAGCCATCGCACCGCCTGGTCCCAGGCGAGCAGCAGCAGGCCAACGCTGATGGCGGGATAGATCGGCGCGGGCAGGCGCCGGGCCGCGGTGTCAGTGGGCATTGAAGTGTCTCCGCAAGTGCTGGGTTAGCGCGGTGAATTCGGGATGGTCGAAGGTGTCGACGCTACGCGGGCGCGCCAGCGGGTTCTGGAGCGACTCGACGATGCGGCCAGGACGTGGCGACATGACCAGGATCCGGTCCGCCAGGAACACGGCCTCTGGAATGCTGTGCGTGATGAACAGCGCGGACTTGCGCTGGACGCCCCAGATGTCCTGCAGCGCGAAGGTCAGCGTTTCGCGCGAAAGCGCGTCCAGTGCCGCAAACGGTTCGTCCATCAGCAGCAAAGCGGGGTCCGGCAGCAGCATGCGAGCGATGCCGACCCGTTGCTGCATGCCGCCCGACAACTCGAACGGATAGTTGCCGGCAAATGCCGTGAGGCCCACCAAGTCCAGCAGTTTGTCCGCGCGGGCCTTTGCGCGGGATAAGTCCAGGCCCTGGGTGCGCGCTGGCAGCAGAACGTTCTCGCGCACAGTCTTCCACGGCAGCAGGCTTGGCTTCTGAAACACCACGCCGGTGCCACGGCTGGGCCCGTCGACCGGTTGCCCGTTCAGCGCGATCCGTCCCCGCGTTGGCGAGAGCAGCCCGGCGGCAAGACGCAACAGCGTGGACTTCCCGCAGCCTGACGGGCCAAGCAGGGCGACAAACTCGCCCTCGCCAATATCCACATCGACATCGGCCAACGCCTCGGTCTGCCCGGAGCGCGTGGGATAGGTCAGGCCCACCCCGCGTATCGACAGCGCTGCGCTCATGATGCGGTAGCCCCCCCGGCATTGCTGTTTGCCGATCGCTGCAGGGCATCGGCCAGGAAATCGACCACACGTGTCCACGAAGCGGCGCTGGCGCGCGCGTTAGCCAGAGCGGTGCCTCCACCATCGAGCAGCAGCCCGGCCACGGGATGCGGCTTGGCGATCTGCGTCGCCGGCAACTGCGGCAAGCCAATCGCGTGCCCAGCGCCTTCGCCGCGAAAGTGCTCGACATAGGCGCCATCGCCGCGTTGACGCAGCGTCTCGGCCACCTGGTCGCTGTAAAGCGTCGAAGGCCAGAAGCCGTCATCGGTACCAGAAATCAACAGCACCGGTCCCCGGATGCGTTCCACCGGGATACGGGCGCGCGCCACGGCTTGCGTGTTGCGCAGCGGTGTATGAAAAGCAGGCGCCTGGCGCACCGGCTGGCCGGGTTCCGGAGGGTGATCGAATGCGTGCCAGTCGGCGTCGGGATTGTCGCGCCAGACATTGGGCAGCGCCTCGCCACGCCATGTCCACGCGGTGGCGTCGCGTGGCTTGTCCGGATGGCCCGCGCGCAGCGTCCCATGTACCACGGCGCTGGGCACGTAGGCGACCACGGCAGACACCAGCGCCGGAAAGTGCGACGCCAGCAACAGCACCAGTTCGCCGCCGCGCGATACGCCCGATACCGCGACGAATCCGTCTCTTGGCGCCAGGCGATCGCGCATCCATTGCAGCGCGGTTTCAAAGTATTCGAGCGGCGTGTCGTCGATATGGTCGGGCCGGCCCGGTGACTTGAAGTAACCGAGGGCCAGCGCAGCGTAGCCGTGCGCGGCGTACAGTGCGGCGCGTTGTTCGTGCGTGCCGCCGCCGGAACCTGCGAGCACCAGCACCGCCGGATGGGGGCCCGGACCCGCCGGGGTATAAAGCGTGCCGCTGAGCCCGGCTTCGCGCACCGGGCGATGCGTCACACCGGGCGCCAGGAAGCGCAGCGTGTACTGCCCGCGCGCCTGTGCGCCATATTGGCCAGTGGCTGTCAGCGCGATGTCAAGCGGCGCAATGCCTTCGCTCCATGCGGGACGCGTCGGCGCGCGCAGCCGCTGCATGGCCCACACCGGTGCGGTGGCGTCGGCCACGAGCCAGCCGCCGCTGACCGGTGCCGTATCGCTGACGACCACCGTGCCGTCGGCATCGGCAATCAGCACCGCATGGCTTTCCCATTGGCTGCCGTCCGGATGGTTCAATGTGCCCGTCAGGGTCACGCGTTCGTGGGCGTTGAATCCGCGCAGCGTGATGTCGCGCGGGACATCGATCAGCGCGTCGGCCGGAACGATATCGATGCGTGCATGCGAGGGCCGGGTCATTGCGCCGCCTTTGCGCGTCGCACCAGCGCGGCGCGGTCGAAATCGCTGAAGGCCGGGACGAAGTCATTCGAGAAGATCTTCTGCAGCGGCACATCAGCACTGGGATACTCGCCGGCCTTGGTCATGGCCTCGATGCCACGCTGAATGGCCGGCAGATCGTACTGGCCCGGTACGCGGGGCGCACCGGACGGGGTGTACAGCACGCGTTTCAGGCGGCGCGTCAGCAGTTCCGCGGCTTCCGCAAGTTGCCTGGCTTCGTCACCAGCCGGCCGGGATTCCGGATGCTGTTGCCAGAACGCCTTGACGCAAAAAACGGGGTTCGCCTCGCACACGATCTGCGCCTGCGTGTAGGCGCGGCCGAAACGGCGAACCAGGTCCGGCTGGTCGCGCAGGGTGTCGACGTGGGCGATAAAGCCGTTGCCGGCCGTCTCCTGGAACACCGCCGGATAGGTGATGCGCCGGATGCGGGTGCCGGAGAACTCGAGCAGGTCGTTCCAACTGCTGTTGAAGTTCAGCGCATCGACGCGATGGGTACGCAGCGCCTGGAACCCGGCGCCCAGCGCCCCGACGGCCACGTATTCGACGTTTTTGCCCGGTTCCAGCCCGGCGATGCGCAGCGCGGCACGCCCGCCGGGAATCGTCCCCCAGGTCAGGGCGCCCACGCCGATCTGCTTGCCCTTGAGATCGGCCAGTGAGCGGATCGGTGAATCGGCCAGTACCGCGAACTCCATCGTGTTGCCCGGCACGCCGTTATAGAAATAGCGCAGCGGCAGCGGGTCCTTGCCCGAAAAGTAGCTGGCGATGACCGGTTCCGACGTGGGATAGCCGAACGTTACGCGCTTGCTTGCCACCTGGGGCAGCAAGGCGCCGGCGCCCTGGAAGACGATGGTCTTGACGCTGAGGTTGGCTTCCTTGAACAGGCCCAGCGCTTCGGCGGCCGCGTAAGGCGCCCCGTCGTGCACGGCGGGCGGAATGGCCAGGGCCACGGTGACTTCATCGAGCGCGTGGGCCGAGGTGGCGAACAACGCAGCGGTGCCGAGCGCGGCGAGGGTGGCGCCGGCGCGCGCCGGCTTGCGGAACAACATCATTGACTCCTGCGGATTGCAATCGGATGGATCTTTACGGAAGCAGCAGGCGCACGGCCTGCTCGGCCAGTGCGCGGCGATCGATCTTCTGTGTGGCGGCCAGGGGCAGCGCATCGACGTACCAGATGCGGCGCGGATGCTGGTAGGAGGCCAATTGCGTCAGCGACCATTCGCGCAGCGCGTGTTCGGTCGGTGGCGCGATGCCCGGGCGCAGCACCACGAAGGCCACCGGCTTGGTGCCCTTGATCTCGTCAGGCACCGGCACGACGCTGGCCTGCTGCACCGCCTCGTGGCGCTCCAGCGCCTTCTCGATCTCGCCCGGATAGAGGTTTTCGCCGCCGCTGACGAACATGTCGTCGCGCCGGCCCACGAAGGTGTAGAAGCCTTCGGCATCGCGGCGAAACACGTCGCCGGTGATGTAGTAGCCATCAGCGGTGAAAGGCCGCAGCTCCGCGCGCCCGTGGTAGCCGAGCATCAGCCCGGGGCTGCGCAGCTCCAGGACGCCTTCGTTGGAAGCCTGACCGTGCTCGTCGATCAGCCGCACCGCTACAGCGGGATGCGGATAGCCGACCGATTGCGCGGGCGTGGGCAGTCCATCCGGATGCGGACCGAACACGACCGGGCCGCCCTCGGTGGTGCCATAGGCATTGATCACGCGCGCGTTGGGCAACAGCTGATGAATCTGCGCCTTGAGCGCCGGGCTGACCGGAGCGGACCCCATGCGCACGGCGCGGACGCTACCTAGGTCGGTGCGCGCCAGCAGCGCGCGCTCGCGCAGCATCATGGCAATCATCGGCGGCACAGCCGTCAGCCAGGTGCACTGGTAGCGTCCGATGGCATCGATATAGGCGGCGGCCTGGAACTGCGGCAGTAGCACCGACGGCGCGTGGCAGGCCAGCGCCAACAGGATCAGCGCCAGCGCGTTCATGTGGTACAGCGGCGCGGCAATCAGCATCCGCTCGTTGGCCAGCGGCGTGCTGGCCTGGCGTGTCCGCACCACCCACAGATGGCTGGCATGGCTCAGGCGTACGCCTTTGGGGCGGCCCGTGGAGCCGGACGTGTAAAGCAGCAGCGCCAGGTCGTCGTCGGCCGGTACGTACGGCGTGAGGGGCGCTGTATCGCCGTCCGTCGCAACCAGGGCCGCATGCTCGGGCGATCCGAACACGATGGCTAGCGTGCCCGTTGGCACTTGCGCGTGGTGCGCCGCGTCGCACAGCACAAGCCGCGCGCCGCTATCGGCGACGATATAGTCCACCAGCGTCTGCGGCAGCTTGAAGTTCACCGGCACCGCGACCAGCCCGGCGCGCATGATGCCGAGCAGCGACACCACGTAGTCGACCGAATTCACCCCCAGCAGGGCGATGCAGTCGCCCTGCGCCAGGCCACGCCGCAGCAGGCCCCGCGCAACGGCGTCGGCGGCAGCGTCGATATCGCCAAACGTATGCGTGGAGGCCTCGCCGTTGGCACCGATGCCAACGATGGCCAGCGCGGCAGGATCGGCATCGCGCGAGATGACGCTGCCAAGGTTGCGGCCTGAATGGCTGGCCAAAGCGGCGTGCGTATCAGCGGCCATGATGCGTCAGCCCTGCGCAGGGGTGGCGTAGACGCCGCGGCCGCTGGCAACCAGGCGGCCTTCGGCGTCATACACGTTGGCCTCGGCCGCGCTTACCAGGCGGCCCGTCTTGATGACCGTGCCCACCACCTTCAGATCGCCGCGCGCCGGGCGATGGTAGTCCACGCGCAGATCGACCGTCGGCACGCCCTTGCCGGTGTGCGATACCAGCGCCCAGTCGGCGCCAAGGTCGACCAGCGCGGCCAGGATGCCGCCGTGGATATAGCCGCCGTCGGGGTTGACGATCCATTCGTCACGGAATTTCGCGGTCAGCGTGATCTCGCCTTCGGCGACGGATTCGACCTGCAGGCCGAGCCATTGGTGATAGGGCGCGCGCAGCAGTCGAGCCTGGACGTCGGCGGCGGAGGGTTGGGAAAGGGCTTGCGTCATGATCGGGTCTCGATGAAAGGTAGTTGGCGTGGAAAGAGCCGGACAGATGTCGACGCGCGGTTCAGGGCGTCACCACGACCTTGCCCAGAACGGCGCGGTCGCGGATCAGCGCCAGTCCACGGGCGGCATGCTCCAACGGCAACTCGCTGTCGATCACTGGATCGAGCTTGCCTTCGGCAACCAGTGCCAGCAGAGCCTTCAGGTTGTCGTCGTAGAAGCTGTTCGACCCCTTGATGTTCAGCTCGAAGCTCCACACGTAGCGCAGATCTTCCTTGGGATCATGGCCGGCCGTGGCGCCGCACACCAGCAGCGTGCCGCCGCGCTTCAGGCTCTTGATCGACGGCAGCCAGGTGTCGCCGCCGGTAAAGTTGACGATGACGTCCACGCCGCCGTCGAAGGTGCGCCGCTGCGGCTTGCCGTAGCGCTCGATCACCCACTTGCCGAAGTCGACTTCGCGATAGTTGATGACGTGGTCGGCGCCCAGCGCCTTGAGACGCTCGCCTTTCTCGTCGGAGCCGGCCGCGGCGATGACCTCGGCGCCCAGCATCTTGGCCAGCAGCACCGTGGCCGTGCCTACCCCGCCGCTGGCGCCAAGTACCAGCACCTTGTCACCGGCCTTGACGGTCTGGTGGGTAATCAGCATCCGATGGGCCGTGCCGTAGGCCACCGGCAGTGCGGCCGCTTGCGCGAACGTCACGTCATCGGGCAGCGCGATCAACTGGCGCGCATCCACGCGCGCAAACTCGGCCATGCCGCCATCGGTCATCTCGCCCATCAGGCCCACACCCGGCTTGAGCGGGTTCACCAGCACGCGATCGCCGATCTTCCACCCGGTCACCCCGGCGCCCAGCTCGGTGATCGTGCCGGCCAGATCCAGCCCGATCACGACCGGAAACGGCACCTTGATGCCGGGCATGCCGTGCACGGTGAAGACGTCGTGATAGTTGAAGGACGACGCGCCGACGCGGATCACGACGTGGCCTTCGTCGGCCTTCGGTACGGGCTTGTCGGCGACCACGCGCAGTTGTTCTTCGAGGGTGCCGTGTGCGTCAAGCACCAGCGCTTTCATGAATTGCGTCACGATGGATTCCTTGGGGGAAGGGAAGCGGAAAACTAGAAAGAGTGAGGAGCGTGCCGAAGGGCTTACTTGAGCGCCTTGGCCTGCTCGTAGGGCTTGCGCGCGAAGAGGTCGTCCTTGAGCTCGCCCTTGACCAGGCCAGATTCGACGAACACGGCGTGCTGGCGGCGCAGCGTGGCGATGTCCGCCGGCTCGAAGGCCACGCGGTTCATGTCGTTCCAATGGCTCACGTAGACCTTGGCATCGTCGGCCGGCAGGTTGGCTTTTTTCTGCAGGATCTGGACGACTTCGTCGCGATTGGCATTGCCCCAGGCCAGCGTGTCGCGCAATGCCGCAATCACGCGCGCAACCACCTCGGGATGGTTGTCGACCAGATCGGATCGCGCGGCCCCCACGCCGATATAGGGAACGGCGTCGGACTGGGTCAGCGTTTTCCACTCATTGGCGAACGTGCCCAGCTTGCGCACCGGCAATTCGTCACCAAGCTGCTCCACAGTGACCGAGCGCAGCGCCGCTGCATCGACCTGTTTCTGCGCCAGGAACTGGGCCAGGCGCGATTCGTTGCCGCCGACCAGCGCGAAGTCGCTGCCCTTGATCTGATAGTTGCCGGCCAGCACGGCGCCTGCAATCACCGCGACCGACGAACCGGCCGGCGACATGCCTACCTTCTTGCCCTTGAGTTCACGGATCGACTGGATCGGCGAATCCTTGGGCACGACGAACTGCACGTCGGCAGGCTGCGTTGCCGCGAAGATGCGGATAGGTACGCCCGAGGCCGCCGTCCCGAACACGCCGGCTACCGGTGCGCCGAATGCCAGGTCGATCGAACCGGAGGCCAGTGCACGCAGCGGCGCGTTGACGTCAGGGAAGTGAACAAACTCGGCGCGCACACCACGCTTGGCGAGAAAATCCTTGGCTTCCAGGACCGAGCCATAGCCAAGGCTTACACCACTGGTCCAGTAGCCGATCTTGACGGTGGGCGCCGGCTCCGCAGCACTGGCCATGGCCGGGGTGATGGCGGCGTAGGACAGCGCGATAAATGTGGAATAGGCGTAAAACGCGGCGGCGGCCGCTGAAAGTAGCTTGCGCACGATGAAATCCTCAGGCTTGAAGAGAAACCGAGGGCGTGGACGACGGCCGCGCGGATGCTTTCCAGCGGAACAGTCGGCGCTCGGCGGGCTTGAGCAAACCGCCTTCGAGCAACAGCATCAGGCCGACCAGCAGCACGGTCCACGCAAACACCTGGTCGGTCTGCACCAGGTCGGCGGCTTGCCGCAGCCGGTAGCCGATACCGCTGGACGAGCCGATCGTCTCCGCCACCAGCGACACCCGCCAGCCGAAACCGAAGGCCAGCCGGGCACCGGCGAAGAAATGGGGCAGGATCGTCGGCACGTAGATCTTGCGCAGTATCTGCACGCGAGACATGCGGAAGCTGCGTGCGAGGTCGACATAGTGCGGATCGACGGTCTTGGTGCCTTCCCAGACGTTGGTCAGGATCAGAGGCATGGCGGTCATGAACACCACAAAGACCGTGGTTGCATCCGAAATGCCGAACCAGATGATCGCGAAGATGGCCCAGATCGCAGACGACACGGTGTTCAAGAGCGTCAGCACCGGCTCGAAAAAGCCGGCCAGCACGCGGCTGGCGCCTAGCGTCAGCCCCAGGCCACTGCCAACGATGGTGGCCAGCACAAAGCCAGACAGCACCCGTTGGCACGTGGCGGCCACGTCGGCAGTGAAGGTGTCGCTGTGCCATAGCACAAGCAGCGCGACGCCAACTTTTTCGGGGCCGGGCAGCACGAACGATGGCACCCGCGCGGCGCCCCACCACCAGAGCGCCAGCAGCAGCGCAACCAGCAATAGGCGTTGCAGCACCAGCGTGCCAACATGACGGACGGCGATGGTGCTCACGGCGATGTTCCTCATGCCGCAGCGCGCAGTACGCGCACCTGTTCCGCCACGATGGGCTCGGTGGGCACGCGCGGCCGCACCAAATCGGCCAGGTTGACCACGTCGGCTACGCGGCCCGGCCGCGCTGCGAGCCGGACCACACGGTCGGCCAGCACTACCGCTTCCTCCATATCGTGCGTCACGAACACCACGGTCATGCCGTTGCCGGCCTGGATGCGCAGCAGTTCCGCATGCATCTGGCTGCGCGTCTGGGGATCGAGCTTCGAGAACGGCTCGTCCATCAGCAGGACTTCCGGTTGGACGGCCAGGCTGCGGGCCAGTGCCACGCGGCTGCGCATGCCGCCCGACAACTCGTGCGGCCAGGCGTCGCCACGCGCGTGCAGGCCAACGAGCTCCAGCATGTCGTCTGCGCGGCGGCGTCGATCGGATGTCGACAGGTTGCCGGCTTCAAGGCCGAACGCGACGTTGTCGCGCACGGTGCGCCAGGGCAGCAGCCGGTCCTCCTGGAACATGTAGGCGATACGGCGCCAGTCAGACACCTGCGGCGCGGGTACGCCATCCACCGCGAGCTGGCCCGCGTCAGGGGTCAACAGGCCGGACAGGATGTTCAGCAGCGTGCTTTTTCCGCAGCCGGACGGACCCACCAGCGCCAGTACTTCGCCACGATGCACGGTCACGTCGATCCGGTCGAGGATCGTGGTGGTCCCAAAGCGCTTGACGATGCCGTGTGCAGACAGAACAGGCGGATTCATGCGACGCCCCCCGCTGCCCGCATTGGCAGGTACGTGCCGGCCTGCGACAGGCTGGCGTAGACCTTTTCCATGGTCTGGGCGCGAAACGCCTCGATGTGGCGGCGCGCAATCGTTTCTGCGGATTTCTCGTC
The DNA here is from genome assembly GCF_008801835.1 of Cupriavidus pauculus. GTDB lineage: Bacteria > Pseudomonadota > Gammaproteobacteria > Burkholderiales > Burkholderiaceae > Cupriavidus > Cupriavidus pauculus. Next base: position 37,817 of record NZ_VZOW01000020.1, read on the forward strand.
GTGATCCTCGAATGCCTTGATCAGCGAGTTGTGGTCATGGCGGATTTCGGGGCGCACACGCTGGACGTTGAAGCCAAGCGCCACCAGCCGCGACATCTCATCCATCAGCGACGACAGCGTGCGCGTCAGGCGTTCGTTGCCGGTGGCGTGGACGATGGCCAGGTGGAACTGCTTGTTCGCGTCCATGAACTTGTCGATACGGCGCGGCGCCGGAATCGCGTATTCGTCGCGGCACGCCGCTTCCAGCCCGCGTAGCAACGCCGTGTCGACGCGCCCGACGGCGAGCCTGGCGGCCATCGGCTCCAGTTGCACGCGCAGCGCAAACACCTCTTCGACGTCCTTGAGCGTGATCGGCGCCACTTGATAGCCACGGCGGGGCCGCGCGAAGATCAAACGGTCATGCGCCAGTCGGGTAAGCGCGATGCGGCAGCTGTTCTTGCCGAAGCCATAGGCGGTCATCAACTCGCCTTCGGTGACCAGCGCACCCGGCACCAGCTTGCAGGACAGGATGTCGCGGCGCAGCGCCGCGTAAGCGGCCAGACCCAGGCTGGTGTCTTGGGCGTCCTCTGCAATGCCGGCCTGCACGATCATCGTTCCATGCTCCTTCGCTTTTGTCGGGCGGCACGCATGTCCGCCTTGAAATACATGGACGTAGCTTAGGGCCGGGGCATTGGGAAGCAAACGAACGGTTTTACCGAAGCATATGAAGACGCTGCTGTGACTGAGCAGCCCACCGCTGTGAGCCGCTCACGGATGCTTGGTGGCATGTCTTCGGTGCGAACGATGGCATGCACAGGATGTGGACGACACGGCAATGCCAGCAGCGTAAGGGGAGCGGTACAGCGGAATGGAAGATGACTGCGCCCCCGTGCCACGATCGGGCTGGGGGGCGGAAGAGGGGGTGAAGCGGAGGTGAGTCGCGGATCAGTCCAGCAGGTCGGGCTCCGCTTCCACCAGTCCCGCGTAGAGGCTTTCGAAGGCGTGCAACGATCCTTCGTTGCCCCCGACCTGCCCATGCGTATGGCGGGCCGTTGCCTCGTCGATGGGCTGCGGCGTGCCGGCGGCCTCGGCCAGCAACTGGGTATGGGCGGCGTTTTCCAGTGCGATATACCACCACGCCGTGGCTTCGATGGTCGGGCCGGCGGTGAGGATGCCGTGGTTTTTCAGGATCGCGCCCTTGTGAGTCCGGCCATTGCCCTTGTCCAGCGCCTGGGCTATCCGGTGGCCTTCGGCCGTGTCCACCACCATGCCCGTGAAGTCGTCGAACAGGACATGGTCTTCGAAGAACGAGCATGCGTCCTGCGTCAGCGGGTCCAGCAAGCGTCCGAGCGTGGACCACGCCTTGCCATAGGTGGAATGTGTGTGCGCGGCCGCGACGATATGCGGATGCGCTTCATGAATCGCCGCGTGGATTGCGAAGGCCGCCTTGTTCAACGGCCGGTTGCCGACCACCGTCTGGCCCCGCGCATTTACCAGCAGCAGGTCGGACACCCGCATACGCGAGAAATGCACGCCAAGCGGGTTGACCCAGAAGTGGTCGGGAAACTCGGGATCGCGCGCGGTGATATGGCCGGCCAGCCCCAATGCAAATCCCTGGCGCGCGAAGATCCGGAACGCACCGGCCAACCGTTCCTGCCGATGGCGCCGCTCGGCCTCGATGGTCGGCCTTGCAGGGACCGGATCAAACCAGAACTTCTGCTGCGGTTCGGGGTTGGGCGTAAACGTGCCACGGCGTTCGAACGGAAATACGCTGCTCATTTGAAGCCTTTTTGTGAGGAACATCGCATGAACCTACGCCGGCCTGCCACGCAATGGAACGAAGCATTTGGCCGATGCTTATCCGGTTTTCGCGACGCCCAACCGGCCACGCAAGAAGCACGGCATATCGATATCGGCTTTCGTTCGTTCCCGCCCACGAAAGCCTTCCCTATGCTCATCGGCCAGACATCATTGCCAACGCGCACACGCGTATCTCTGTCATGACCGCTGCCTTGCCGCCTGCCAAGCTTCACCTGAATCTCAACGCGCTTCACTCTGGCTTTGTGCCGTCGGCCTGGCGCCTGCCCGGTAGCGATCCGCGGGCCTTTGTCGATGTGCAGCACTATGTCCGGCTGGCGCAGATCGCCGAGGCGGGCAAGTTCGACGCCATCTTCCTGGCCGACAACGCCGCCATTGCCGACCAAATCAATTTCCGGCCGATTACCGCGCTGGAGCCCACCGTGCTGCTTGCCTGCGTAGCGATGGCCACGCGTCATATCGGGCTGGTGGCCACGGCGTCCACCAGCTACAACGAGCCGTACAACATTGCGCGGCGCTTTGCCACGCTCGATCATGTCAGCGGCGGGCGCGCTGGCTGGAACGTCGTGACGACCGCCGATGCCGGGTCCGCGCGCAATTTCGGCCGCGCGGCGCCGCCTGATCATGCACAACGCTACGCGCGCGCCGACGAATTCACCAACGTCGTGAAGGCGCTTTGGGATAGCTGGGAAGACGGCGCGTTCATGGGTGACCAGCAATTGGGCAGCTTCGTGGACACGGCCCGCCTGCAGCCCATCGCCCACCATGGCCCGTGCTTCGATGTGCAGGGGCCGCTGAACCTGCCGCGGCCACCACAGGGGCATCCTGTGCTGTTCCAGGCCGGCGGCTCGAACGATGGCCGCGAACTGGCCGCGCGACATGCCGAAGCGGTGTTCTCCGCATCGCAAACGCTGGAGGAATCGCGCGAGTACCGCCTGGCCCTCAATCAACGTGCCGAGGCGCTGGGCCGCGGGCGCGGCGCGATTAAGGTCTTGCCGGGGCTGACGACGATCATCGGCGCCACCGAGGCACAGGCACGGCAACGCCGCGATGCGCTGATCGACCTGATTCCGTGGGACTACAGCCTGAACCGGCTGGCCGGCACGCTGGGCGTGACCGCCGACCGACTATCGCTCGATGCCCCGTTGCCGGATGGGCTCGCGCTGCCTGCCAACGGCAATCACACGTTCTTTCGCGCGACGATTGCACTGGCGCAGCGCCAGAACCTGACGGTGCGAGCGCTGATCCGTGAGCTTGCCGGCGGCGGTGGACATCGCGTCATCGTCGGTACGCCCGAGCAGATTGCCGACGACATCGAGCACTGGTTCCGCAGCGGCGCGGCCGACGGCTTCAACCTGATGCCCGATGTGTTGCCAGACGGCGTGCAGGATTTCGTGGATGGTGTGGTGCCCATCCTGCAGCGCCGGGGCCTGTTTCGCACGGACTACGAGGGCAGCACCTTGCGCGAGCATATGGGCCTGGCGCGGCCAGCGGGCAGGGCACACGCGCGCGCGGCGGCGTAGTCCGCATTTGCTATCTCGGATTACTTCGTGGACCGCGGGCGGCGCGATTCATAGACTGGTGGCTCCCAAACTCTCGCACCTGTCATCATGAAACGACGCTCCGCCTTTGGTCTCATTGCCGCGCTGGCCCTGTCGCTGTCCGCCCTGCCGATCGCATCGGCCTACGCCCAGCCAGCGGGCAGCAAGACGCTCAAGGTTGGCGTACGTGGCGGTGTCGACGAGGAGATCTGGGAGGTCGTCACGCGGGAAGCTGCCAAGAACGGGCTGAAGGTGGAAACGGTGATCATCACCGGCACCGCCAGCCCCAACGAGGCGTTGAACAACGGGGATCTGGACGCCAACTCGTTCCAGCACATTCCGTTCCTGCGTGACCAGATCAAGCAGCGCGGCTACAAGATCACCAATGTCGGCGACACGCTGATCTCGCCGATCGCGTTCTATTCGCGCAAGGTGAAATCTCTGGAAGCGCTGCCGAACGGCGCGCGCATTGGTATCCCCAACGATCCCAGCAACCAGACCCGTGCGCTGGTCATTCTGCGCGACCATGGCCTGATCAAGCTGAAGGATGGCTTCGATCCTTACACGGGCACCGTCACGCTGGCCGATATCACGGCCAATCCGCGCAAGCTCGAATTTATCGAAAGCGCGTCGGTGGTGCTGCCGCGTGCGTTGCCGGACGTGGACGCCGCCGCCATCGTCAACACGTTCGCCTATCAGGCCGGCCTGATCGCCACACGCGATGGCATTGCGGTGGAGAAGCGCGAAAACAACCCCTACGTCAACGTGATTGCCGTGCGTGAGAAGGACCGGACCGCGCCGTGGGTGCCGCAGCTCGTCAAGTCCTATCAATCGGAGGCAGTGCGCAAGTTCATCCTGACCAAGTATCAGGGGTCGGTCATTCCGGCGTTCTGAGGCGCTTGTGAACAAGGGCGATGACATGCACACGATTTCGCAATGGCCGACGCGCGACCCGCACATCGTGTTCGATCGCGTTGGCAAGACCTATGCGGGCGCCGCCGCGCCTGCGCTGGCGGAGGTATCGTTCACGATCGAACGGAGCGAAGTCTTCGGCATCATCGGCCGCAGCGGCGCGGGCAAGTCGACGCTGCTGCGAAGCATCAACATGCTGGAGCGGCCGGACCGCGGTCATGTATGGATCGACGACACGCACGTCGGCAAGCTCGATGAAGATGGTCTGGTCGGGCTGCGCCGGCGCATCGGCATGATCTTCCAGCACTTCAACCTGATGTCGGCGAAGACCGTCTTCGACAATGTTGCGCTGCCGCTGCGCGTGGCCGGCGTGCCACGTAGCGAGATCGACGGCCGGGTCAACGACCTGCTGGCGACCGTTGGACTCGCGGACAAGGCCCACGCCTACCCGGCGATGCTGTCCGGCGGGCAGAAACAGCGCGTCGGTATTGCGCGGGCGCTGGTGCATCGCCCGGAGATCCTGCTGTGCGACGAAGCGACTTCGGCGCTCGATCCCGAAACGACGGAGCAGATCCTGGCGCTGCTACGGGATATCAACAAGCAGCTCGGTCTGACCGTGGTGCTGATCACGCACGACATGGCCGTGATCGAAGAAGCGTGCGACCGCGTACTGGTGCTGGACCACGGCCAGGTGCAGGAGCAGGGGCCGGTCTGGCGCGTGTTTGCCGACCCGCAGGCCGAGGCCACGCTGTCGCTGCTACGCCCGCTACGCAAACGCGTCTCGGCGAACGGACATTCTGTGGAGGTATCCCATCGTGTTGCCAATGGCTGAGAAGTACCTGAAGGCGTTTGGCGAAACGCTGCTGATGACCGGCAGCGCGTGCCTCGTAGTGTTTGTCGTCGGCATGGCGCTGGCCATCGTGCTGACCGTTACCGCGCCTGGCGGGCTGAGCCCGAGGCCGCGTACCCACCGCGTGCTGTCGGTGCTGGTCAACATGTTTCGCTCTATCCCGTTCATCATCCTGCTGGTGGCCATGCTGCCGGTTACGCGGCTGATCGTCGGCACGACGATGGGCACCTGGGCTGCCGTGGTGCCGCTGAGCGCGCATCTGATTCCATTCTTTGCGCGGGTGTCGCAGGTGGCGCTCAATGAAACCGACGCAGGGTTGATCGAGGCGGCGCGCGCCATGGGCTGCCGGCGCTGGCATATCGTGCGGCACGTGTTGTTGCCGGAGGCACTGCCGGCGCTGATCGGCGGCGCTACGGTGACGGTGATCGCGATGATCGGATCGTCCGCGATGGCGGGCGCCGTAGGGGCGGGTGGCCTCGGCGATCTGGCGATCCGCTATGGCTACGAGCGCTATGAAACGGCGGTCATGTTCAATGTGATCGCAATCCTGATAGTGCTGGTGACGGTGGTGCAGTTCGCGGGCGAGCGGCTGGCTCGCCGTTTCGATCACCGCCGATAGCAACGCCGCCGCTTCAGTTTTTTGGGACGGCGCGTCTTCAGAACAGGCCGGTCGTGGGGGGCGGTTGGTCCTTCAGCAGCCATGCGCCGACGGCGGCCGCCTTCCACTGACGCGGATTGTGATTGGCCACGGTGCGGGCATTGCGCCAGTGCCGGTCAATATTGTATTGGCGATCGCAGGCGGATGCCCCGCCGACATCGAACGCCAGCTCCGCACTCTTCAGCGCCGCTGCGACGGCGAAGTATTGCGCCTGGGCGACGTCGATCGACGCCTGGGTCAGTGAGGCATTGCTGAGGTTGTCCGCCCAGGCGGCGTCGATGGAGTCGGCCGCGCGCAGCGTGGCGGCTTCGGCCGCAAACACCTGCGCGGCGATCTGACCAATGGTTTCCTGCACGTAAGGATCGTCCACCGATCGCTCGGCCGAACTGTGCTTGATCGGCCGGGCCTTGTTGCGCGCGAACCAGACCGCGTCGTCCAGCGCATTGCGTGCGATGCCGGCTTCCGTGGCAGCAAGGAATAGCTGGAAGACCGGTGATACGGGATTGCGGCGGTCGCGTGGCAAGTGGCTTGCGCGCAGTTCTTCGGGCTCGACGCGCATGTTCGTGAATTGGGTGGTGCCGCTGGCAGTCAGCCGCTGACCGATGGTGTCGAAATCATCGAGCAGCATCATGCCGGCTCGATCGCGAGGCACCGTGAAGTGCGTTTCCTTGCCGGCCTCATCCACGGCGATTGAGCTGATCCAGTCGGCATAGAGCGCGCCGGTACTGTAGTACTTGGTGCCGTTGACCACATAGTGATCGGCCTCACGGGCGATGGTGGCCTGGATGTCACCATGCTTGCCGCCGCGCTCCACGCCGGCATTGCCGACGATCTGGCCGCCGAGCAATCGGTCAAACCAGCGCTTGCGATCGGCTTCGTTGTCGTGACCCGCGAGCAGACCTTCGATAAGTCCGAAATTGGGCCGCAATGCCTGGGCGAGGTTGGCATCGACGGCGGCCAGTTCCTGCACAAAGCGGATGGCGTCACGCATGCTGCCACCGGGGCCGCCATACGCTTTCGGAATGCGGAACGTTAGCAGACCGGCGTTGGCTACCCGCCGCGCAAAATCAAAAGGCAGTTCGCGATGGATTTCGCGCTGTGCGGCGTCTCGTGCGATGTCGGGCAGCAGCGCTTTGGCTCGCTGGCGGAGTATTGCCACATCGGCAGCCGGAGGCAGCAGTTGTGGCGTCGAGGTCGGCGGCGCGGCATCCGTCTCGGTAGCGATCAAGGGCGCAAGGGGTTCTTGAAATGGCATGCGGTTGTCCTTTGGGTTTCTCGTCGAATGAGCACGAAAGACATCGTGCAGCAATTCTTTCGACGCGTAACGACCGATTTCGCATGCCGTTATGCGGCTAGTGTGTGGCGCCGCCGATTTCCTTGAGATCGATCGAGACTTCAAGCGCCGTCGCAACCATGATCTCGATGGCTTCGATCAGCACGCGAACATCCATGCTGGGCGCACCGGGATGGGCAGCGGCCATCTGCGGCAGATAGGGGACGTGAATAAATCCCCCGCGCAGGGCCGGCCGCTCGGTCGCGATGTAATGCAGCAGCGAGTAAAAGATGGCATTGCAGTTGTAGGTGCCGGCTGTCTGCGAGACCGATGCGGGGATGCCAGACGCACGCAGGCGGCTGACCAGCGCCTTGATCGGCAGCGAAGAGAAGTAGGCGGCAGGACCGCCGGCAATCACCGGCTCGTCGACGGGCTGCCGGCCCGCGTTGTCGGGAATGCGCGCGTCGACGACGTTGATCGCCACGCGTTCGATCGACACGTCGCTACGTCCGCCCGCTTGTCCCAGGCACAGGACGACAACGGGATCGACCTCCGCGATGGCATCCAGGAGCGCCTGCCTGACCTCGGCTATCACGCAGGGCACCCGCCGGGCCAGCACGCGGGCGCCGCCGATCACGCGATTATCGACGGCGCGGGCCGCTTCCCACGAAGGGTTCAGGGTTTCACCATCGAATGGCTCGATGCCGGTCACAAGTACGGTCTGCATTTGGCGCTGTCCGGAAGGCGGACGAATGGAAGGGGAGAGCAAATCGTACCGATGCGCTACGGATTCTTGAAATGGATATTCGTTATCCGTTAAATTCACGAAATGAATCTATCCCGCATCGATCTGAATCTTCTCGTGGCATTTGAGGCGCTGTATCAGACGCGCAGTGTGACGCTGGCCGGCAGGCGCCTGAACCGCGCCCAGCCGTCGGTAAGCAATGCGCTGACCCGTCTCCGGACGCTATTTGGCGACGAGCTGTTTGTGCGCAGCCATGCAGGGATGGAGCCCACGGAACTGGCGCACACGCTGATGCCCGGGATTTCCGCGGCGCTAGATCACGTTCGCCAGGCGGTGGGCCAATCGGTGGCTTTCGATCCCGCCGCACCGGCTGGACGCGGCTTTACCATCGCAGCCACCGACTACGCCGACATCGTCCTGCTGCCGCACGTTATCGGCCGGCTCAGGCGGCAGGCGCCTGAGATCGATCTGCGGATCATGGCGCTCGACCGTGCCGCGATCTACGAGCAACTCGACCAAGGCATTGTCGACGTCGCGATTGGCGGACACCTGTCCGCGCCGAAGCGCATGGTGCAAACCACGTTGTATGAAGAGGACTTCGTCTGCATCGCCAGCCGTTCACATCCGCAACTGCGCGCTGGCAAGCGACGGCGCCAGATCGACCTCTCGACCTATCTGCAACTGCCCCACGCACTGTTTGCCCCCGGCGATAGTGGATCGCGCCGCGGGGTCGTCGATGGCAGGCTGGACAAGCTCGGTCGGCAACGGCGTGTCGCGGCGACCTTCTCGCATATCGTCGCGTTGCCGTTGGCGGTGGCGCAAAGCGATCTGGTTGCCACCGTTGCCCGACGGGTGGCGCATCGGCTGGCCTCTCCCGAGGTGCAGATTCTTGAAGTTCCAGAAGAACTGGCCGATACCGGGTTCGATATCGAACTGATCCACAACCGGCGCACGCAAGCCGATGCGGCGGCCGTATGGCTCAGGCAGCAGATTCAGGCGGCCGTCAGTGAGATGGTTTGAGTCTCATCTGTCGAGCGGGCCAACGCGCCGAAACGCGGCAAGTATGGCCAGGTCATAGCCGATCTTCAATACACCACAGGCAAGCAGCGGCGCGCCAGTCCAACCCAAGGTCATGAGCCCACCGGCAAGCACCGGGCTGATCGCGGCGGCCAGGCTGCGCGGCACTGCGGTGAAACTTGCCGCCGCGGTCCGTTCCGGGGGAGTGACCACCGCCATCACGAATGCGGTCCGCGTCGGCACATCCATCTGAGACAGCGCACTGCGCGCCAGCAGCAACATCAAGGTCAGCGGCAACGATGGGGCAAAGGCGGCGGCAATCAGAAACGCACTGGATGGAATGTGCGTGAACACCATGGTGTTCAATAGCCCGATTCTTCGGGCCAGGGGAACGGCGGCAAGCTGGGAAGCCGTGGTCAATAGTCCGGCCCATAAGAAAAACTGGCCCGCCGCGCCCGGAGCCATCCCGAAACGCTGCATCAACCAAAGCGACAGCAAGGCATTGACGACGAGGCCGCCCGCAAACGCATCCACACTGAACAGCAGTGCGAGCCGGATGACGATCCGGCGTGAGGGCCCCAGCGGCGTGATCGATGTCGACTGCGCGTGAGGTTCGGGCAACTTTGCATAGAGCGCCCACAGCGCAATGCCCGTCAAGGCATAAACCATGAACATCAGGCGCATGGCGGCCAGGAAAGACAGGCTGGTGTGCGAGCCAAGCCAGCCAGGTATCGCCGCGGCCAACGCACCGAACGCAGCGGAGAGGGACCCTGCGAGCCCGTAACGCGCGAACAATGCCGTGCGCGCCTCGGGGGCCGCAGCCTCGGCCAGCCGCGCCTGCTCGAGCGGCAGGAACACACTGACGTCCCCCGAGCTGGGGTTCAGCGTGCCGACAAACGCGACGATCAGGAGCGGCCAGAGCGACGACAGTCCCGCAAAAGCCGCGCCGGTAGCGGCCATCAGGACCGCCGCCCATATCAGCAGGCGGCGTTGGGGAAAGCGGCTCCCGATGAGTCCGAGCAGAATGGTTGCGATTGCGGAGCCGATCAGCGTGACACTGCTGATCAGCCCCACGGCGAGTTGGTCGAAGCCAAGCGCCAGCAGGTAAGCGGGCAACAGCACGGCCACGAAGCCGTCGCAGAAGCCGCGCAACGCCCGCCCGGCAAGAAGCGGCATCGCACTTGCGTCGATGCCGGACGGGAATACGAGGCCGGAAAGCAATGAGCGATTCATCCGTTGCGCCGCAACACATCGTTGATGTGGGGTGCTCTGTACGGCGGCGGTGCTGGCCGGCGCCAACGGGACCGAAAGCAGCCAGATCGAGCCAGTCACGCAGAGGCGCCATTCAACCACCTGTTTCAGAGTGTAGACCACCAGATGGTGTTGTCGCCCTGGACTCCCTTCCACAGCATGTGCGTGATCCCGCCTATCGTACACACGCCTGGCCCTTGCGACGTGCCGACGCCAGCCACGTTGATCTGGCCAGTAAACTCATTGCCATCGAAAAGAGAGAAATAAATGCCAGAGTCACCGGGAATGCCCTTCCACGCGAGCAGGATGCGATTCCCTCTGACGGTCGCCGATGGGCCATTGCTATTGCCGATATTCCGCCAAACGCCGCCTTCCGTTTCATTCTCGACATACGATACGACTCTCTGCGGCTGCCATATCGCCCCCGGCTGATTGTCGATCGACGACCAATAGACCAGATCGTCTCCCTCCACGCCTTTCCAGAACATGAAAAGTCGGCCATGAAGCGCTGCCAGCGCTGGCGGCGCCGATGTGTCCCCACACCGTTGATCTTGCGCTGCGGCGTCCAGTTTCCGCCTGAAATGATCGACCAGTAGATTCCCTGATCGCCATCCACGCCCTTCCACGCCATGTAGATCGTGCCGTTAAAGTTTGCTAGCGCGGGGCGATGGTTTGAACCGACGTTTGGAATCTTGCGCTGCGGTGCCCAATCGCCGTCACCAATGATCGAGTAGTAAAGCCCTTGATCGCCCTTGACTCCTTTCCACGCCATGATCAGGCCATTTGATGTATCACTCGCGCGGATGGTCGCGAGTGCGGGGCTTTCGGTTGATCCAATGCCTGAGATCTTCTTCTGTTGGCTCCAGACATTGTTCACAAGCTGCGATTCATAAATTCCTTGATCGTCTCCCGTTCCCTTCCAAACCATATGCAGGGTCTGAGTCGATGTCGCGCGTGACCGCACCGCAAGTGCAGGCCGGTCGCTGGTGGCCCGGTCACCCAGCTGTATTTGGGGGCGCCATCCGTAGAGATTCCTTATCGCATCGGTGCTCTCCGAGTCGATGACCGCTGCATTCAAGTCGTATGGGTACATTAGAGAGCGCCGATCATTCGAATGAGACAGGCCAAGTACGTGACCAATCTCATGAAGCGAGACGGATAAAAGGCCGGCCGTTGTCCAGGCTTCGGCACTATCAAAATTGATCCGTCCACTTGGCGGATAGCCGCCATCCGCCAGTACACCGCCTGCAGATCCGAAATAGCTCCGTAGCTCAGTTCCGCCGAACCGCAGCTGGATGTCGCCGCCAGAATCGACGCGCGTGAAAGAGAAAAATCCGCTAGCTGCCTGCCACTGCGCGAAAGCCCCGGCGATCGTATTTACGACGTCATTAGGCGGCAACCCGCTTCCCGCAGGGTCAATCGAGAAAGTCAGGACGCCTCTGTCCCAACGTCCGCCGGGAGACCCAAAAGTCTGAATTTGAGTTGGACCGTGCGATCCGTTAGGTACGCCACAATGCGGGCGGTTGAGAGCATCCAAAATCGCCTGGAGCGTTGGCGAATCGAAATCTCGAACCCGTGGGTGGAGCTGGATCCCGTTGCCGGAAGGCACATAGTGCGCAAGCGCGTCCCTCAAGGCGGCAGGCAGTTTGTCGTCAGGCTTGAGAGAGGAAAAATCGTGATCGACGATCAGTCCTCGCGCAACCAGACTGTCATGTATATCTCGGAAACTTGTTGGCATTGCAATGCCCCTTATTGATGTTTCGCCCAGATCAATCGGCGGAAAAAACCGAAAGATTGACGTTACGTCTTGATGACTCGCTAGCCAGGAATCGTTACCACGCCGCTTATCGCCAAGTCCGTCAAATGGCTTCCCTCGGGCCTGTATCGGGACACAAGGATTTAGCGGGAATCCCGCATGGCAATCCCGCAAAGGAGTACGATCCGGTAGCGCAGGAATGTCGCGCGCTGCTTGCGCGTGGAGAATATAGTTACGGACGGCACCGCTTACCTCCCCAAAAGAGGTTAGGGCGCGTGTCGGAGGTGCTACTCGAAACGGGTGAGATGGGGCCGCGGCACACCTAGCAATGCGCAAACGAGTTCGCCTTGCCGGCGCGTGTCCGTCTTCGCGAACAGATGCTTCAGATGCGTGCGGGCGGTTTCGATGCTGATCTGCAGACTATCGGCGGCAGCGGCCAGGCTGGCGCCGGACGCAAGGTGGTCTGCAAGGGCTGATTCGCGTTGCGTGAAGCGGTACTGCGCCCACGTGCGCATGTCCTTTCCGCACGTGCCTTTGCTCTCGGTAACTAGCAGCAGTAGTCGCGCGCCCGCGGGTCCGCCCGATATGGCGGCGTCGAATCGCACGGGCGTCACCTGTAATGGCGCATGCGGCGGCTGTCTTGTCAGGTAACAGGTGGGACCAGGGCATTGCGCGTTGCCCATGAGTGCTGTGCTGGCGATTGCAGCGTGTAGGCGCTCGACTTCGTGGGGATGCGACGCTGATATCTTGTCGCGCGAAATCAACAGCCCATCGCCAGCCAGCGCCTCCGCGCGTGCGTTGACGAAGACGGGGCGCAGGCGGGCATCCAGCAGGATCACGCCCACATGGACATGGGCCAGCGCGTCATATATGCAGTGCGTCTGTACCGAAACGATATCGAGGCGCGATCGCACCGCTAGCGCGGCCTGCAAATGCGGCGCCATGTATGCGGCAAGCCTGACGTCGTCGGCATCGAAATCGGGCTGACCTAGCAGGCGCCCTGCCACGAAATAGCGCGGCCTGCGCTCACGCTGCGGCAATGGCACGAGCATGCCGTAGAAGCCGTCTACCTTGCGGATGCAGTGCTGATAGAGCTTGGAACGGGCAAACTCCACGTCGCTAATGCGGGCGGTCTGCCGTGTCGGCACGCCTTCCGAATCCACGCGGGGCAGTTGTGGCTCAGTTCGTGGCTGAGCAGGGTGACGGCCTCGCGATCCATACCAACCGACGCCAGCAGCATGGTCGGCGTCTCGGCGTCGACCACCATGCCGCAAGGCGCATCGAGCACTTTCGTCATGCCCGCTAGCGCGTCGGTCCATGCACTGTCGTCCAGCGCAGCCTGGTACGTCCGCTCCAGCGCCATCAGCACGGCATGCATTCGGTCCATATACCAATCTCACCGGGCGAACGCGACCCTGCGATTCTAGGTAAGCGCAGTGCCGTCGGTGCTGCATCATTTTTAATTCGCCGATAAATCAGAAGAGGAGGGTGCCGAAATTGCCGCTTCTGTGTGCGTGGTTCGATGTCACGCGCCCGGTGGTTTCGCTGCGCCTCTCTGGATCAGCATGTCAAAGAGAAACTGCGCGGCCGGCGCCAGCGGGCGTCCTCGGCGAGAGATCAATCCCAGGGTTCGGGTGATCGCTGGTTCTGTCAGTGGTATCGCAAGTAGCCCACTGCTGGATTTCGGCGGCAACGCCATTCTCGGCACCACACCGATTCCCAGGCCCGCCTCGACCAGACTTACCAAGGCGGGTACATGGTTTACCTCGCAGTACCAGCGCGGTCTGACCGGCAGTCGCGCCAAGGCCTGGTCGATCAGCAAGCGATTACCGCTGCCTTGCGCGAGCGTGATGTAGTCAAACCCTCCAAGGTCTTTCCATTGGACGCTTTTTTGCGTGGCCAACGGATGCCCTTTGCGACAGGCAACAACAAACGCCTCTTCAATCAATGGGCAGAATTCGATGTCGGGCTCCTGTGTCCCGATATAGGTCAGTCCGAAATCGGCATCGCCGCGCGTGACGGCAAGCAGGACATCCCCGGAGGACTCGTCAATGATGCGCAGCCGTATCCCCGGATATCGCGCGTGATACGGCCCCACTACGGAAGGCAGGAAATGTCCGACCGCGGACGGCACGCAGGCCAGCGTCACCTCGCCCGACAGCCGCTCAGAAACGGTCTGTATGCCGAGCATGGCCTCTTCCAACTCGTTGATGACGTTGCGCGCCTTGTGGACAAACATGCGGCCCAGCGTCGTCAACTCGACCTTCCGGGTAGTCCGCGTGAAAAGCGCGACGCCCAGCGCCTCTTCCAGTTTGTCCACCCGACGCGACAGCGCCGACTGCGACAGGAACATCGCGTCTGAAGCCGCTTTAAAGCTGCCCAGATCGGCGACGGCCAGAAACGCGCGTAAATCGGCTAGATCGAAATTCATGTGGTAGACGCAAGAATACTTGTGATTTTTGCACTTTACACCGTAATCCAGTACACGCGATCATGCGCAGCACGGACGGCGACGTCATGCTGTCCTGACTACAGCAGGAGACAAAATGCCTAAAAACAGACGCGAGCCGATACGCGGCATGTCGCGCCGTGCTGCGCTTGCCGCGCTCGCAATTCCGCTCGCCACGGTGTTGATTCCCGCGCACGCGGCAACGTGGACACCCGTCAGACCAATCCGCCTGATCGTGCCATACGGTCCCGGCGGAAGCTCGGACGCCATTGCCCGCGTCATCGCGGCCGAAATGTCGAAGGGCCTTGGCCAACAGATCGTGGTGGACAACAAGGGCGGCGGCCAGGGTGTCATCGCGATGCAGGAAACCGCACGCGCCGCGCCCGACGGCTATACGCTGGTTCTTGGTCACGTTGGCACGCTTGCCGTCAACCCAGCCATGATGCGCAAGCTTCCCTACGATGCCGCGAAGGACTTCACGCCGGTGACGTTGCTCGCGAAAGTGCCGATGGTGTTCGCCGTGGGACCTACAGTCCATAGCGATTCCATCAAGGCATTCATCAAGCAGGCCAAGGCGAAGCCTGGCGCGATGACCTACGGATCGGCGGGCAACGGTAGCGCTGGCAATGTCGCCTTCGAAATGCTCAAGCAGACCGCGCACATCGATCTTGTGCACGTGCCGTACAAAGGCACCGGCGCGCAGATTACCGACTTGCTCGCCGGCAACATCGACGCCGCATCGGCGGGCCTGGCCGGCATTCTGCAACACGCCAAGGCCGGAAAGCTGCGCATCCTCGCGGTTGGATCGTCACAACGCCTGGCGCCGATCCCCAACGTTCCCACCATTGCCGAGGAAGGCTACCCGGGATTCGAAAGCTCCCAATGGTTCGGGCTTTTGGCACCCGCAGGCACGCCCGCAGCGGTTGTCAGTCGTCTCCATGCCGAGGCCGTAAAGGCCCTGGCTACGCCACTTGTGCGACAACGCCTTGCAGAGGACGCCAGCACGCCCGAAGGCGCCGGCAGTGCCGAGTTCGCGGCATTCATTCGAGGCGAACAACAGCGCTGGGGCACCGTCATCCGCAGCGCAGGCATCCAGGCCAACTAAAACCTTCAGAGATTTTCCAGCATGCAACAAGATCGAGTTTTCCTATCCGAAGCCGAACTCCGCCAACTCGGAACGCGTGCGTTCCAGGGCCTGGGCCTGACCGAAAACGATGCCCGTGATGTCATTGACATCCTCGTGCTGGCAGACCTTTTCGGGTTGAGTACTCATGGCCTGTCCCGCATCGAATCCTATGGCGAACGCCTTTTGTCCGGCGGCATCTCGGCACGCCCGGCCATCACCGTCGAACGCGCGGCACCGGCGTTGGTAAAAGTCGATGGCGGCAACGCCGTTGGGCCGCTCGCGGGCATGAAGGCACTGCGCGCCGCCATGGAAGTCGCCGGGGAATTCGGCATCGGCATGGCCTTCGTGCGGGGCAGCAACCACTTCGGGCCGGTTTCGCCCTACAGCTACATTGCGGCGCAAGCCGGGTTCGCCAGCATGATTGGCAGCAACGCCACGACGACCATCGCGCCGTGGGGCGGCAGCGATGCGCGTCTGGGCAACAGCCCGCTAGGCTTCGGCGTACCGGGGCATGACGGCCGCCACTTCCTGCTGGACATGGCCATGAGCGTGGCCGCACGCGCCAAGATTCGCAATGCGCTCAAGGCAGGGCAGCCCATTCCGGATTCCTGGGCCACCGATGCGCAAGGAAGACAAACCACAGACCCTAAAGCCGCCCTCGATGGCTTTCTGCTACCGATTGGCGGGCACAAAGGCTATGGGCTGGCGCTGATGGTCGATCTCTTCGCTGGGTTGCTCTCGGACGCGGCATACCTCACGCACGTCAAGTCGTGGGTCGATGCACCTGACGAGCCACAGAACCTCGGCCATTTCTTTATCCTGATAGATACCCGGCGACTAGGCCCGACGCAATGGCTGGCTGCGCGCATGAAGGACTTTGCGGATATCCTCCATGGCAGCGCACCGGCCGAGCCTGGCAAGCCGGTGATCGTTCCCGGAGAGATCGAGCTCGACAAGCTGAGGCATCAGCGCGAAAAGGGCATTGCGATGGACCCGGCCGTGAAGGCCCTGCTGGATCGACATGCGAACGCCAAGGCGAACTGAATCACACACTCCGGAGGCACCATGAGCTATAACGATGCACGGCGCGAGCTTGCGCCGACTGGAATCTTTCGCGCGTCCATCAATGTTGGCAACCCAATCCTCGCGAACCTCGATGCAGACGGAAAACCATTCGGCGTTTCAGTAGACCTGGCCGGCGAGTTTGCGCGTCGCCTTGGCATACCGCTGGAACTTGTCGTGTTCGACTCCGCGGGAAAGTCGGTCGATGCGGTCACGGCCGAACAGGCCGACTTCGGATTCTTTGCCGTCGATCCGGTCCGCGGAGCGGGCATTGCGTTCTCCGCACCCTACGTGCTGATCGAGGGCGCATACCTGGTCAAGAACGACTCCCCGGTCAGAACCAACGACGAAGTCGACCGTGCTGGACGCAGTGTTGTCGTGGGCACAGGGAGTGCCTACGACCTGTATCTCACGCGCGCGTTGCAGCATGCCCAGATCGTGCGCGCCCCGACGTCGCCATCGGTCGTGCAAACATTCCTGGAACAGGATGCGGACGTGGCTGCGGGCGTTCGGCAGCAATTGGAGGCCGATGCCGCGCGCACGCCGGGCCAGAGGCTGCTGCCGGGCCGCTTCATGGTCATCCAGCAGGCCATGGGCATTCCCAAGGCCCGAAGCCCTGAGGCGGTGGACGTGCTACGGCAATTCGTCGAGGAAATGAAGGCCTCCGGCTTCGTTGCGGACGCGCTCGCACGTCATGGAATCGAGGGTGCGTCGGTCGCACCCATGGCGTCATAGCGACTGAACGGGCTCGCTCCGACGCGACAATGCGAGCGGCAGCGACGGGCACACCAGCGCTACGTGCCCGTCGCCATTCGGCAAAGCCCGCTCACTTTTCTTGCCATGGCATTTCCTTCCACAGTTGACGGAAACCTGCTTCGCCGCGTTCGAGTTCGGCGGCGTATGCGGCCGGAGCCAGGTAACGCAGCGGCGCAAACATGGCGTCGGCCTGTTGCTTGAACTGCGGGTCCGCCGCAACCTTGGCCATGGCATCGACGAGCTTCTTCTTGACCGGCTCCGGCAGGCCCTTCGGTGCGGCCAGCCAGCGCAATGACGCGAGCTCGATGTTGTAGCCCTGCTCACGGAACGTCGACACATTGGGCGCCAGCACAGCACGCGACAGTCCCATCTGTCCCAGGAATTTCAGCGGCGTGCCGCCTTTCTGGTAGGCCAGCGCTTCGCCGACATTGATGGCGCCAATGGTGATCTGCTGACCCGCCAGCGCGCCGCGTACTTCGCCGGCACCCTTGTAGCCCACATGCGTCATCTTCACGGCCGCCGCCCGCTCGAACAGCAGCATCGCGAGATGGTCATCCGAGCCCACGCCCGTGGTGCCGACTTTGACGGCGCCCGGATTGGCCTTGGCATACTTCACGAGCGTTGCCAAAGAATCGATATTGCTCGATTGGTGGACGGTGAATGCGCCCGGATCGTCTACCAGGTTGCCGATGAGGTCGTAGCTCTTCCATGTGAACGTCGACTTTCGTTCGATGGGAATCGTCAACAGGTTCGGTGTGTTGATAAAGCCGATGGTGTAGCCGTCTGGCGTGGCGCGTGCCAGTTCGGCAAAGCCAATGGCGCCGCCGGCCCCTGGCTTGTTCTGGACCACGATGGTTGCGCCGAGCTCTTTCTCAAGATGCCTTGCGAGCAGGCGGGCGACCAGATCGGTGCCGCCACCCGGTGCGTAAGCCACGATCATCTCGATGGGCCGATTCGGCCAGGCGGCGGGTTGCGCCTGTGATGAGGCGGATGCCAGGGCGCCCGCCATACCGACGAATGAGCTCGCGGCAAGATAAAGGGATAGGCGCCGACGACGGAAGTCGGGGTTGCTGTGCATGATCTTGTCTCCTCACCGACCTATCTGGCCGGCATATTGTTGTGATGATTGCGTGCGTGGTCAGCTAGCGGTAACGAGCAAGGCTGCTTCCATCCGTTGGCGCACCCTGGGCCACACTCCCGGGTTCACCAGACGTTCGGGCCTCTCGCCTTTTGCCAGCAATGCCAGGATTTGCGTGGCGGCCAATGTAGCGTTCCTGCGTCGGGCGTCATGTGTCACGCCTGCCGTGTGAAAGGTGGCAACGACGTTGTTGAGCGTCAGAAGTGGATGGCCGGGAGGAGGCGGTTCCTGGTCCCAGACGTCCAGGCCAGCGCCCGCAAGGTGTCCGCTGGACAGCGCCGCGTAAAGGGCTGCCTCATCGTGGATACCGCCTCGTGCAGTGCTGACAAAGATGCTGCCTCGACGCATTGCCGCGAAGGCTGCAGCATTCATCATCCCGAGCGTGCTGGCGTTGCGCGGGCAGTGCAGCGACACGATGTCGGACGTGCGCAGCAACTCGTCGAATGAGACGGCTTTGGCGCCGCGCTTTGCCATCTCTGCGCTATCGAGATACGGGTCATAGCCAATCACGCGCATGCCGAAGGCGCGGCCCAGCGCTGCAGCGCGGCTCCCGGCATGTCCGACGCCGACCACGCCTAAAGTGCGTCCACGGAGTTCGTGGCCCATCAGGTCTTCGCGGCTGCCGGTGGTATGGGTCTTCATGCGCTGGTCCGATTCAGGGATGCGGCGCATCACCGCTAGCATCAGCCCGAACGCCATCTCCGCCACGGAATCGGCGTTGCCGCCAGCCTGATTCATCACGGCCACACCCGCGGCCGTGCAGGCATCGATATCGATCGTGTCGCAACCAGAGCCGCTCGACGACACGGCCAGCAGATGCGGACAACGCGCGAGAAGCTCGGTCGTCACGAACCAGCGTCGAGGCAGTTCGTCCTTGGCGGCCGTAATCTGATACACGTGGGCTTCCGAAAGGCGGGCCCACGCCTCTTCATCAGCACCTTCGCGCTGGCACGTGTGCAGCGTGACATCGGCGGCTTCGCCCACAATGCGATTGAATGCGGGATCCAGCCAATAGTCGAATCGAACGACCTGGCGCTTTGCAGAACGCGGCCGACTCACAGGACCCCCTTGTCAGCCAGGGAGCGGTCCACCCAGGTGCGGTCGGCGCGACCTTGCGCAATCGATTCCAGCACGCCAGCTTCCATGCGCTGCACGTCTTCGACGCGGACCGCAATCGCTTCCGCTTCCTCGGCGGGAACGACCAGCAAACCATCGCCATCACCAATGATCAGGTCGCCAGGCCGAACCACCATGCCGTCGATGGAGACCGGCACGTGCAGTTCTCCCGGGCCATCCTTGTAGGGGCCCCGGTGCGAAACGCCGCGCGCATAGACGGGCAGGGGCTCCTTGCCAATCGTGTCGCTGTCGCGAATCAGACCGTCGATGACAAAACCGGCAGCTCCCCGCGAGATGGCGAGCGCCAGCATGATTTCGCCGATGATGGCGTTTGGTCCGACGCCGCCGGCATCGACGACGATGACATCGCCGGGTCCGGAAAGGTCGATGGCCCTGTGGACCATGAGGTTGTCACCGGGGCGCGTGCGAACGGTCAGCGCTCGTCCGACCAGATTGCCGTCGCGACGATGGAAGGGGCGCAATTGACTGGTCCCCGTCGTGCGGCTCATGGCATCGCTGACATTGGCGACTGGGAAATTGCGATATCGCTCCATCAGCGATGTGCTGACAAGGTGCGCGGGGCGCGGATGAATGCGAAAGCCGTGTGGCGAGGTCATTGTGTTGTCTCCTGTATCGACCGTGCGGGTTCTGTTGGTATGGGTAGAAGGCGTGCACTCAATGCGAGCGCGTGCGGTAGATGCACTGCGCATCGACATCCGTTGCGCGGGTGATACCCAGCATGGCCAGGTCTCGAGAAATCTCGGCTTGCATCAGGTCGATGCCGTGGGCGACGCCCTGGCGCGCACCCACCGCCGCTGCGTAGGCGAACGGCCGCCCAATGAAGACGCAGCGGGCGCCTAGGGCAAGCGCCTTGATGACGTCAGTGCCGCGGCGCACGCCACTGTCGAGCATCACGGGCAGATGCGGCACGGCATCGACGACCTCTGGCAGGGCACGCATTGCGGCAATCACGCTATCCAACTGACGGCCACCGTGGTTTGAGACCACGATGCCGTCGACGCCATGTTGTTGTGCGGCGCGAGCGTCTTCTGCAGTCAGGATGCCCTTGACCACGAGCGGTCCCTTCCAGCGGCGACGGATGGTGGTGAGGTGGTCCCAAGTGAAGTGCGCACGGTCCGAGAAATCGCGCTCCACATTCCGAGAGACGATGGGGGCGCCACGGTGAGCGTAAGCGTTTTCGAAGTGCGGTACGCCATGGCGTACCAGGGTGCGAGCGAACGTGCCAAGCAGCCAGCGGGGATGCGTGATGCCTTGCCAGGCAAGGGCGGCGCTCGGGCGCAGCGGCGTGGAAAATCCGGCGCGGATATTGTTTTCGCGATTGCCGGCGACGGGCGTGTCCACGGTAATGACGAGCGTCTCGACCTTGGCCGCTGCGACCCGCGCCAGCAGCCCTTCGATCTGGCGCATGTCTCCGGGAAGATACGCCTGGAACCAGGTGCCGGGCGCCGCCTCCATGACTTCCTCAAGGCGAATCAACGACGAGCCGCTCATTACGGCCGGAACGGACGCTTGGCAAGCCGCCTGCGCCATCACGACATCCCCGCGGTAGGCAAACAGGGCGGAAACACCCATTGGGGCCAGACCGAAGGGCGCCGAATACTTGCGGCCGAACAGGTCGAAGCTCAGGTCGCGCGACGAGACGCCAACCAGCACGCGCGGGCGCAATGCCAATTCCTCAAACGACCGCCGATTTTGTTCCAGGGTGAGGTTGTCCTCGACAGCGCCGCTCACGTAGGCGTAGAGCGGCTTGGGCAGACGTCTGCGCGCCAGCGCCTCGAAATCCTTAAGCGACAGCACGCGCTGCCTCAGCCACTTCGCCTGTCTATCGCCTTGTGCCGCAACGGGCGTGTGCGGCGGCGTCCGGTCAGCGGATTGAAGTGCTGCGGTCCGGGCGGCATTGTCGACAGGAGTGGCGGACATAGTCGTAAGGGCTAGAAAGTGGAGCAAATCTAGCAACGCCAACACACCGACAAAAGCGAAAAATAACGAAGCTATAATTTCGCTTTTATGAAAATATCGGCAATCGACCGATTGGGGGAGGGCGCGCCATGACACTCAAGCAGCTAGAGGCTTTCTACTGGGCGGCAACTTGCGTCAACTTCACAGTGGCGGCTGAGCGGGTCCATTTGTCCGTGTCTTCGCTATCCAAGCGGATTGCCGAATTGGAAGCGTCGCTGGGCGTGGCGCTGTTCGACCGCAGCGGGCGGAGTGCCGAGCTGACTGCGCAGGGCGAGCAGATGCTGCCGCAGATTCACGCAATGCTGCATGCCGCCGCGGAACTGCAGCAGTCGGCGGGGCAACGCCATGGTTTGATCGGGCGGTGCCGTATCGGCCTGGGAGAACTGAGCGGGCTGACCTGGTTACCGAAACTGGTGCGCGAAGTGTCATCACGCCATCCGGGTTTGCTGCTGGAGCCTCACGTCGATATCGGACAGGCCCTGGAGCAGCGCCTGCACGATGGAGAACTCGACATTGGGGTGCTGGCCGGACCGTCTACCCGTAGCAGCCTGGCGGCTGAGCGGATAGGTCAGGTGGATTTTGCGTGGGTTGCCAGCCAGTCTTTGCTCGAGCTGGCCGGCACTGACGACCCACGGATCCTGATGGGCGAGCAGACCTTGCTGACACTTCCGGTCGGAGCGGGCGGAACGCGGGTGCTCGACCAATGGCTGGCGCGCCGAGGGTTGATGGTGGGCCGGCGCCTGATGTGCAATAGCTGGGGAGCAGTTGTCGGTATGGTCGTCGAGGGGTTGGGCTTCGGGTTTGTCCCCACGCTATGGGCTGAAGCACTCGTGGAGCGCGGTGGACTGCGCATCCTGCCCGATACCGACGCATTGGAACCGCTCCACTACGCCGTGCAATGGCGCCGCGACGATACCCGGCCGCTGATTCACGCGATGCGAGAGATTATCCGCGGCGTCATCGACTTCCAGGCACCACGGTGCTTCGTGTAGGCATGGGGTAACGTAAATCCGCAGGCATTCGGCGGCGTCCGCGCCGGCCAGATTGTCATGTCGTTGCGGCGCGATGGGCCCTACGACCATCTTTTCTGAATGGTCGACGCCTAGGGAAGCCTCTCTCCTATCTGTTCATTATGTTGGACAAAATGTGGGTTTTCGACTATTGTGTTGGACATATGGGAACATCTACTACTTCTTCGGTTCTGGAGCGTCAACTCTTGCTGCAGCTAGGCGATCGGCTCAAGCGCCTTCGCAAAGCGCAAGGCCTCACGACAATCGAGATGGCGCGTCGTGTAGGGATCTCCAGAACGACGCTTGCAGCGGTGGAGGCCGGAGATCCTGCCCCATCGATCGGCACCTATCTTCGCGTGATGTCGGCACTCGGTGTGGCCGGCGACCTTGCTTTGTTGGTGTCTGACACCTTTCAACCGGCACCTCCCAACTCAGCCGGAGCAAACACTCGGCGTGGCCGACCGCAAGTCCAGGTGCTAGTGCGTTCGGATTCCGAGAGTCATCAGGCACAGGATTTACAAAGCCTCGCACTTCACGAGGAGGCGGTGCGATGGTTGCGCACATACCCGGAACTTGTCGATCAAGCTCTTGAGACGTTAGCGAAGTGGCGAGCGAAGGGGCCAAGCCGGTCCGATAGCCTGTGGTCCGAATGGGAGGAGATTCTCACGCGCCAAACGTGGCGCAAGGCATTGGGGCGTACCAAGCGCGCGCAGGAACTGAGGCAGGCGTCGCCTTTGCCTACGGTGTTGCCCGATCATGTAAGGAATGAAGTGGTCGCGCAGGCAAAAGCATTGAAAAAGGGCGTTGTGATCGGTGATGTCGAAATCGATCCGTCGTCGAAGGAACTGCATTGAAGCGAGAAGACCTCGAACACATCATTCGTGCATCCGGCGAGATCACGGGCGAGTATGAGTTCGTCATCGTTGGAAGTCAGTCTTTTTTGGGAGGACATCCATATCCTCCCGCTGTATTCACTGCTTCTGCAGAAGCTGACATTTATCCGCGAAATGCGCCTGAGAAGGCTGATGACATAGACGGAGCAATCGGCGAAGGGTCCCAGTTTCATGAGACCAACGGTTACTACGCTCAAGGCGTGGGGCCCGAAACTGCGGTTTTGCCGGAGGGCTGGGAGAGGCGGGTTGAGAAAATCCAAAATGACCGTACTAACGGCCGCATCGGATACTGCCTAGGGGCGCTCGATCTATTCATGGCCAAGGCAGTGGCCAATCGTGACAAAGACAGAGACTTCGATGTGGCGCTGCTCGTGCATGGTTTCGTGAAGGCGGACGAAGCAATTGCAATGGTCAGCAAAATGCCGCCATTTTTAACCGCCTCGGAGAGAGGGCGGCTGCGCGAGCGAATCAAACGCTGGATTGCTATCGCTGAGTCGCAGCGTCCTCCACCGACTGATTAAATAACCCGACGTACACAGACGTTCCCAGTGAAGCTCGCGGCTCTCTCTAACCCGGAAAAGGGGGCGACAGCCGCAAGACAGCACAGCCCCCACAACGCCGCTAATTCGTGCGAATTGCCGCGATAGCGTCGAAGCCCACGACTCTCTGACAGGTGAATACCCGCAACACAATACAAATGAAAGCAAATTGAAAGTTGTGACCCCTAGGTTTCACTGATCGCCAGCGCGTCGGCCGTATCGGAAGATTTCCTGGCAAGTTAAGGAGCCCGCCCCCATGGACCTGTTATCCAACCTCGGATTGGGCTTCGCGACTGCCCTGTCGTTTCAGAACATCTTCTACGCGTTTCTGGGCTGCGTGCTGGGCACGCTGATCGGCGTGCTGCCTGGCCTTGGGCCCCTAGCCACGATCGCGATGCTGTTGCCCGTGACGTACACGCTGCCGCCGGTGGCCGCGCTGATCATGCTGGCCGGTATCTACTATGGCGCACAGTACGGCGGTTCCACGACCGCCATTCTGGTGAACCTGCCCGGCGAATCGTCGTCGGTCGTGACCACCATCGACGGCTACCAGATGGCGCGTCGCGGCCGTGCGGGTGTGGCGCTGGCCACTGCCGGCATCGGCTCGTTCTTCGCCGGCTGCGTGGCCACGCTGATCCTGGCCGCTTTTGCCGCGCCGCTGTCGGAACTGGCGTTCAAGTTCGGCCCCGCCGAGTACTTCTCGCTGATGGTGCTGGGCCTGATCGGCGCCGTGGTGCTGGCGTCCGGTTCCCTCGTGAAAGCAATTTCGATGATCGTGCTGGGCCTGTTGCTGGGTCTGGTGGGCACCGACGTGAACTCGGGCGCCGCGCGTTTCTCGTTCGACGTACCGGAGCTGACCGATGGACTGAACTTCGTGTCGGTGGCAATGGGTGTATTCGGCTTCGCGGAAATCATTGCGAATCTGGAGCAGAAGGAGAATCGCGAGACCTTCACTGATCACGTGACCAACCTGTTCCCGACCAAAGAAGATTTCAAGCGCATGATTCCGGCCATCCTGCGCGGCACATTGCTCGGATCGGCGTTGGGCATTCTGCCGGGCGGTGGCGCGGCTCTGGCGTCGTTCGCGGCCTACTCGCTGGAAAAAAAGACGTCGAATTATGCGCACGAATTCGGCAAGGGCGCGATCGAAGGCGTGGCAGGTCCCGAATCGGCCAACAATGCTGCGGCGCAGACGTCGTTCATCCCGTTGCTGACGCTGGGCATTCCGCCCAACGCCGTGATGGCGCTGATGGTCGGTGCAATGACGATCCACAACATCCAACCGGGCCCGCAGGTGATGACCAGCAATCCGGCGCTGTTCTGGGGGCTGATCGCCTCGATGTGGATCGGCAATTTCATGTTGATCGTGCTGAATCTGCCGATGATCGGTATCTGGGTGAAGCTGCTGACCGTGCCGTACCGCTATCTGTATCCGGCAATCCTGACGTTTTGCTGCATCGGCGTGTACTCGGTGCAGAACACCACGTTCGACGTGTTCCAGACCGCGGCTTTCGGCGTGATCGGCTACCTGTTCATCAAGCTGAAGTGCGAACCGGCACCGCTGCTGCTGGGCTTCGTGCTCGGGCCGATGATGGAAGAAAACTTCCGCCGCTCGCTGCTGCTGTCCAGGGGTGCCTTCAGCGTGTTCGTAACGCGTCCGCTGTCGCTGGGCCTGTTGATCGCTGCGGCGATTCTGGTGGCAATCGTGGCGATGCCATCGATCAAGGCAAAGCGCGAGGTGGCGTTTCAGGAGGAATAGTCGCTGGTTGCCATGTGAGTTGGCATCAATCGGTGTATGAAGACTCCAGCGCTCACGCGCGCCTTATCGCGCGTGTATATCTTGAAGCTTGTCCAGGCTGGCCCAATGACTGTGCTCAGCCTGGCAGACCGCCTTCGCGAAAGCGGCTTCAATGAGAATATTCGATCGCTGCGTCCCACTTTGCGCAGTCTCATGATCGCACGCGCTATCACAGCACAGCTTATCGAAGGGACCGGGCGCGTCTATTGCATAACGGATGAAGGACGGCAGGAGTTGGATGTCTATCTGGCGCAACTAGAAGCACTGGTCCCGGCAGGGCGGGCGGCCCGAGATAGGGCGACCCGGCAGCGGTCTGGCTAAGGAAGCCGGCTAGGCGCCAAGCTTGTAAGGCTGAGTCATGACTTCCAGAAGATGACCGTCAGGATCATCGAAATACACGCCGCGGCCGCCATTGTGCAGATAAGTTTCGCCGGCACGTTGCTTGCCAGGATCGGCCCAATAGCGAAGCCCTCGGTCTCGAATACGAGAGAACACCTGATCGAATTCGCCTTCACTGATCAGAAATGCGTAATGCTGCAATGAAATCGCGCCTTCCCTTTCGAAGAAATCGAGCGAAACGTCATTGTCGAGTTGAACTACCAGCATCTGCCCAAACTCGACAGGGCTTGGCAGTCCCAGAATATCCATTAGAAATTGCGTTGACTTCTGTTTGTCGCTGCACCAGACGATAGTGTGATTTAGCTGTACGCTCATGGCGCGCCCCGAGTGATATGCCTAGCTCAGACCTAGTCTAGGCTTGATCTTGCCCGATTGAAATAAAAGGGCTTTCCACCGTCCCGGGCTGCAACTACTGCCCGATCACTGCACGGATTTCACAAAGCGCCCGGTGCAGCGCTCGCAGGCCAATCGATCCCAGTGCCACCCGCAATGCGTGAGGGACGTGAGGCGTGACGGCAAATGGTTCGGCGGTCGTCACCAATACCCCCTTGCGCTCAAGTTCTGCAACGACCCGGTCGGCGCGCAAGCCTTCGTCTAGTTCCAGCCAAAGGAAATAGGAAGAAGGGTGCGCAATGACCGTGTAGCCCTGCAAAACCTGGCGGGCAAGGTCCTGGCGCTGCCTGGCGTCTTTGCGCTTGCGGTCTTCCAGCGCATCCACCGAACCCGCTTCGATCCAACGGCAGGCCAGGGCGACGGTCAGCGAAGGGGTGTTCCAGGTGGATACGCGAATGGCCTGTTCAAGGGCGGGAATGTAAGCGTGGGGCGCCGCGACGAACCCAAACCGCAATCCGGACGCCACGCTCTTTGAAAGGCCCGATACATAGATGGTCCGATGCGGGGCTTGCGTGAGCCCGGGCTTTGGCGCTGGTTCGGCAAGAAAGGCATAGGCGCCATCCTCGACGATCAGGAAATCGTGCGCGTCGGCAAGCGCCGCCAGGCGAACGCGGTCCTGCTCCGGCATGACCGTTCCCAGCGGATTGTGCAGTGTGGGCATCGTGTAGACGGCTCGCACTGGTCGGCGCTTGCAGAGCGCGGCCAGCGCATCGAGGTCGGTGCGGCCGGCGGCCTGAGGAAGCGGTTCGAGATCCAGCCGGTACGCGTGTGCCAGCGCCTTCATACCGGGATAGGTGAGGGCGTCGACAGCCAGAACGTCGCCCGGCTTGAACAGGGCCATGACGGTCACGGCCAACCCCTGCTGCGCGCCGTTGACGATCAGTATCTGGTCGCCCCCGACGCGGATATCCCTGTTCCGCAAATGCCGCGCCACGGTCTGCCGCTCATGCGGCCGGCCGCCCTGGGGCGCCGAATGCAACAGGGAATCGAGATCGCCCGACACAGCCAGGCTGCGCAGGCCCTCCCGTAATATTTCCGCTTGGTCCGGCAGAGAAGGGTAGTTGAAAGTAAGGTCCACCGCACCGGCCTTGAGCGGCCGTTGCTCCAGTCCCAAACCGCGTGGCAAAGAGGTATCGCGTACGAAGGTGCCACGACCGGGTTCGCAAGCTACCAGCCCGACCGCCTCGAGTTCGGCGTAGACGCGCAAGGCTGTAGCGAGCGCGACGCGATGCTCCTGCATCAGCGCACGAACAGTCGGCAATTGCGTGCCCGGTAAGAGGTCGCCCGCGTGTATGCGCACCGCCATTGCATCCATGATCGACTTGTATCGCGCCTTGGCCATGGTTGTATCTAGAACAATTTTTTGGTTGTATCAGGTGATGGCCTTACTCTATCAGCGTTCACCCAACTGGCAACTGGCAAGAGACATGATCGATTTGGCGACCCTTTCTGTATTTGCCGTGGCGGTTATGTTTCTGCTGATATCGCCCGGGCCCAATATGATGTTCGTGGTAACCCACGGCGCGACATATGGTTGGATGGGCGGCGTGGCTTCGGCACTCGGCATTGGCGCGGCGGACCTGGTGCTGACGGCCCTGACCGCAACTGGCATTGCGGCGGTGGTCGGCAGCATGCCGGCGGCCTTCGATGTCATTCGCTTTTGCGGGGCCGCGTACCTATTGTGGATGGCCTACAAGTGCGTGCAGGCGCCGACGGCACCAAGCGTGGCCATCGCGTCGCAGGCGACGCTGAAAGCCGTGTTCGCGCGCGCCATGCTGAACAGCCTGCTAAACCCCAAGGCCTTGTTGTTCTTCGTGGTGTTTCTCCCGCAATTCGTCGTGCCCGGCCATGGACCGGTCGCATGGCAATTGCTGTTCCTGGGAAGCGTGCTGACCGTGATCGCCATCGTGTTCCACGCCGCCCTCGGCGCGGGCAGCGGCGTTGTCCGCCGCTTTCTCGATGCGAATCCAAAGTTCGCTCACCTGCAATCGTTGGGGCTCGCCACCGTACTGGTGCTGCTGGCCCTGCGACTGATCGTGATGGCGCGTCCGGATTGAGTAGAAGGGCGCACAAGGAGACCCCAATGTTCAGTCACATTACGGTCGGCTGCGCCGATTTGGCGCGCGCCGCTGCGTTCTATGACGCGGTGCTTATCCCGCTCGGCCTAGAACGGCGCGTGGTCGCTGCGGATGGCGGCCCTCCCGCCGCATGCTGGGTCCACCGTGGGCAGCCGCTGCCAAGGTTCTACGTCTACCTGCCGTTCGACGGTAATCCGGCTAGCGCCGGAAATGGCAGTATGGTCGCGTTCGCCGCACCGTCGCGCACGGCGGTCGACACCGCGTACGTGGCAGGGCTAGCCATGCACGGAAGCTGCGAGGGAGAACCCGGACCGCGTCCGCGCTACGGCGATGGGTACTACGGCGCCTACCTGCGCGATCCGGATGGCAACAAGGTGCACATCGTCTACCGGGGCGATGTTGCGGACGGCTGAGGGCTGGCGTGTGGATCGGCCCGACCGGCACCAGCGGCCTTGCGAGAGCGAGGCTTTTTGCTTAGTGCTGGGCGTGGGGAGTTTCACCGCTGACGTACTTCGTATTTAACATAATAGACGTTATGTGCATCAAGCGTCACACGTAGGGCGCTAAGCTGCTAACCGGGCCGCTCGGACAATAACGTCCGCTAGCGAGAACAATATGCAGTTGGTTGGCGTCTCGATTCCTACCTCTCGGACAATCGGCGATCTCAATACGCGATCGCCGTCTCGCACCGAGACTTGCAACTCGATAACCGTGCTGAAGAGTTCGCGCAAGGCTCGGGTCTGTTGCTGTTGCGCTTGCCGGCCTAGGGCCTTGAAATTGAACTCGGTGCAACCGGCGACATTGAGCGCATCAATTGTCTTGGTGACGCCGATCCGTGAACTGTTGCTAGCAAGAGAGTCTCGAAATCCCGCCTCGATCATGAGGGACACCAGGCATTGAACTGCCCAGGGCACGTCCTGGTCGGCCAGGAAATCCGCTGGGCGTTCGTATCCGAGTTCAGTCAACCGCTTCCCGAAACCAATCAAAGAGAAATTACTGCGCGGGCGGGCGTTGCTACCCAGCGCGGCGAGCAGAGCCGCATGGGACTGATAGCCAAAACCAGACGCGATGGCTTCGCTCAAGTGCGACGATTTGATGCCAGAAAATTGCTCTCGCGCGGCCTTCTTGTGTTCGCCAGCTGAGTTCTGAGTGAGAGCGGATGGGAATAGCAGCAACATGGGAAAACTCCGTTTCTTGCCCACAACCGACGATTACATGCGGGCACAATGAAATGGAGATTCACATGCCGAGGACGAGTGTCCGTAGGTATCGCAGGCCGTTTAACCCGTCGGCAGGTTGGGAGGCCATCCACCGCAAGATCTTAGCGGCGAAGGCGCATCTGTGCAACTTGACGCCACCGCCGGCGCAAAGGGGAACAGATTTGGGGCGTGGAGGTGAAGGATTTTGGGGCGTGCCCTTGGTAGGTAGATCAGGACTTTGGCACAACATCGAACGTCACGCCGCCATCCCACTCGAGCGAGACCTGACCACCACACGAAGCGCAAGTATGGGAAGCGGCATCATGCGAGTCGTCGGCGAAATGAACTTCGCCACGGTGGCCGCACGTCGGACAGCGGTAGACGTATAGGACTTGACCTTCCACTTCCATGGTTTGTACCTCTGGCCTATAGATTTCTGCAATCTAGCACGGCAGGAGAGCCCGGGGATTGCCGTGTGGGCCGGCGCTCAGAGCTTGGGTTCCCGGACGCATCTGCCGCCTTCCAAACGGCGTAACCTTCGGGTAGATTGTCGACCAGGAGGATTGATCACCCTCTCAACTTGAATTGGCGCCAGCTCAGAGCAATAGTCTCTTTCCTGGAGTTGATTATGACAACTGACACGGGTGGTTCATCTAGCGAGCCGGTGGCTCTCGCAGATCGAGCCGAAGTCAACCACGTTAAACGACACATCCGCAAGTGCCAGCGTCATCTGGCACGCCTTGACGGTCACCTCACCAGCGCCTTCGATAAAGCCCTGGACAACTCTGACGACGATACGGACCCTGAGGAACTTCAGACCTTGGGCGAGCAAAAGACGCAGTGCGAGCAAGCTGCTCGCAAGTACTCGGAAGCCATCGGATTGGCTTCCGCAAAGAAGTTGACGGAGGAACAGTTTGCGGTCGTGACGACCATGGTCAATGAGGCAGATGTTGCGCTGAACGAGGCCGAGCCGATGGGCTGGCCCTCGATGAAGTAATCGTACGCAACCTACCGTTTGATGAACCAAGGCCCGCTAAGTCGCGGGCCTTTTTTCATGGGTCAGTGGTACTTGGGCGCCAATTCGATTGCCTTGGCTACATGCGGTTGTAGCTCATCCAAATAGGCATCAACGTCGGCATCCTTCTGTGCCAACAGAGCTTTCTGCCCGACCACGTTTGGCCATTTTACTGCCGCGGCAGCTACGTCGATTGCACCGAGCAAGGTGCGCATTCGGACGCCGCGGTACCTCTCTTCGAGTTGGTCCGTTCTGATGACGTACCGTACAAGCATCGGTGAGACTTGCGCGGTGGCGGCCAATTGCATGGGGTCTTCTATGGCGCCAAGCTCGTCGAAAGTCAGACTCAGAACATCCTCAAACGTGAACTGTTTCATATCGAAAGTAGGTGGCTAAGGCTCACGGCGGATTGTACCAATCAACTCTGGCCGTGGCCTTGCCTCCCTTACCCCTCTCTCGCGCATGTACATCCAGAATGCTGACCGGAGATCAGTGCAACGCCGCCTTGCGCTTTGCTCGCTGGTACCAGCCTGGTAAGTAGGACGCCCCTTCGGCTAAGTCTTTCGCCAACTCAGGGTGTGACCGTGCCCAGTCCTGCAGAGCTGACCAGGCAGGTGAGGAAAAGAACCGCTCTTCGTCGTCCCCGTACTCGGCTTCACCGGCAACCACGATGCCAAACTCTTTACTGAGCTGCTGGATCTGTGTTTCCGAGAACCGCGTCAGATCAACCCTGGCCTCACTGGAGTACTTCACCAGCCACCATCCCTCTTTCTGGGGGCGGCCATTCTTTGGATGGGGCTGAAACTTCCGAAGCATCGAGACGCCGAGCGGAGTGCTGTCCATCCAGCCGTCTCCGCAAGTGATATATGGGCCATCGCTCGTAACGAAGCCTTTGCAGAGCAGCCCACCAAAGTTCGCTCTGTGGAAAATGCGGGTGGAGTAGCTGTCGTCGTTAGGGTCGATCACAAAGCACGCTAACACCCCTTCAAGGTCGTTAGTGCTCAGTGGCGACGCTATGGCAGCAAGGCTCTCTGGTCTAGCAGAGGTATGGCACACCGCCTCCATGCTCGCCCCCAAAATTGGCAACGGATAGGGCCCTCCATCGTGGCGGCGTTCGGATTCAAGCGTTATATAGGGCATTTCCAAAGGCCAGCTTATACGGGCGGTCCAAGGGCCATCATCAGGACTAAGCTTTGTCCCGCGAGTAATGAAATCCATGAAGGCCTCTACAGGGCCAGGGAACACCCGTTCGTCCTCAGAATTCCGTCCGAGAGAAGTTAAAAACGGGCCCTGCAATGCCCACCACTGGGCATCGCGACAACCAGGCATCAGCCCGCAAAGGTGATGCCAGCTGGCCACGTCAAAGATGGCGGCAACCAGCGCCTGCGCTTGCGCAGTGCCGGCTTCGGTTGCTCCCGCGATGCTGAGAAGCTGTCGAGCCAATATCAGCCACTCCGCCGGGCTAGGCCAGTGACCCCACTGCGGCGTCGTTTGCTCGCGATCACCTACCTGGACTGATTCGAATCCCGGCCATCGCTTGATTCGATTGGCGAACTCCTTTTCCGAGTCGCCGTTCTTGTGCAACCGACCTAGCGCGTGCTCGGCGCGGTCAAGTGTCGCGCTGGACCAGCGAGGCGGCTCAGGGACTGGTCTAATCTCTGCAAACGGGACGTTGTCGCGCGAGAATGCAAGGATATTGTGGGCTCGAGATATAGCGGTTGGCCATTGATCGGAGTCTCGACACATATCTAGCAGAGCGGCGACACACTCTGCCTCCGATGCTCCTGCCATTAGCCAGTCGTAGCGACTCGCCAGGACATCTGCTGAGTTTTGCAGCTCAATCAGATAGCGTGCTTGGGGCAGACCGCCTTCGGCGATTGCGACAGTCTCGAAATCAGGCTTGGTGAACAGGTCTTCGAAGCGGTCGTACCAATTCCCACCCAGACAGACTTTGACGTTGCCCAAGAAAGGCTCGAGTCGTCTGGCCAGATCGTTCCAGAACCCGTTGGACCCATAGGGGTGTGCAAGAGCAGGCATGCTGAGTCTTCCATTTTGCGCGGCGTGAGAGGTGTGCACATTGCCTCGGCCGCGACAGAAGTCAGCACGAGAATGAGGAGGTGGAATAGGCCCTGTTTTACCATCCGCCGAGTCGGCGGGTGCACGGAAGGCTTGGGCAGCGCTCCAAGCATGATACTCATCGTCGGCAGAAGATCAAGTGGTCTGATCATTGGTCTGGGTGACCGGCCGTTCCCCTGCCATGTCATGCCGCCATTGGCTGGCCCGCCCCTGCTCAATAGATCTGGTCGTGAAGAATGATTGAGGTACTGTCGTCTGGCCCTACCAAGGCAATGCCTTCTCCAGTCATCGTGTAGAGCGGCTGACTCGGAAAGACCCTGCGCACGCTTGCCAGATCGAGAAACTTTGGAACCTCAACGGGGCTGTCTCCCGCGAGTTCGGGCGAAAGGTCGCCGCCGCCTGGCAAGTCAGAAGGCGACCCTCCGGTTCGCACCTCAAACGGAGGCATCGCGAGAATTCCAAGCGGGATGTAGTCGGCAATCACCCATTCGTTGTAGCAACCTTGGCGCCGATTGGAAATCGTCAGCGCCAATTCTTGAATTGAGAGGCTCGCTGGCGCGTCGCACATTCGGCTTCCCGTCTGGTCAGTCCACGAGCCACAATCTGCCGCATCTGCACACCGTAGGGATTGCGGAGAGTGCAGGCCGAGAATCACACCAACGCAACCAACCGCATTGCTCGCATAGTGTTGCCCAAACCGGTCGCCTGGCATGACCACCGACGCGGAGAGTCCTCCTTGCGCTTTCCCGTCAAGTACCTTCTGCAGGTCGTCAGGGAACCACAATCTTTCAGAGTCAGTTTTCCCCGCGCCTTTCGGCGCCCCAGAAAAATGTACGAGCAGGCCACTGACGCCTTGGAGGAGTTGATACACCTCGCCGACTGTGGGTCGAATGAGAGAATTCGTCATTGTTGATCGTCTTGCGATTCTGGTGATGGTTGGTCTTGATCTGTGTCACAGGGCGCACATGGGGGGCGGCTAGATTACCTCCGTCGCGCCGGGCTTAATTGCCGAAGTCATTGCGCCGGGGTGAATACAAACTGCTGCATCCAGGCTGCAAGGTCTTCCAGCGCTTGCAACGCCCCGCTCAGCGTCGCATCCTTGGGCATGCCGCTGATTCCGAGATACTTGGTCGATCGACCCTCCTCAAACAAATTGTCTGCCGGGTCCGAGTGGGTACGCCATGAACTGACTTCGTTCTTCGTGTCGGCGTAAAACCTTTGTTTGATCTCTTCGATGCTTTGCTTTTCGGTACCGAAGCTGATGTAGCCGAGAACGTAGAAGTACAGCGCATGATCTTCATCCGTTTCATCTTCACCATAAGCCAGTACCACCTTCGAATATTTTCCCCAGCTAGCAGGATAAATCTCGACTACATGCTGGTTAAGGGATCGCCAGACCTGCTGTTTCGAAGTCAGCGCGACGGACCCTTCTAGTGTCATAGCCGATAGACGTTCTCGCACGCGTGCCGTGGCATCGTGCTCAAGCTGCGATTTGAACTCGCCTAGGAGATCGGCGGCCTGGCTAAGTGCATGGAAGTTTTTCAGGGCAAAGCTGAATGCTGCGTCTGACATTATGGTGCCGCTCTCTGGGTTGGCGAGTGACTCTAGGTGGTTGAGAAATTCTCTGTAGAAAAAGTGCCACTTTGATACCGGTGCCCGAACGAATTCCTGGCCTAGAAGATCGAGCGCTGTCTTCACGAGATCGGGATAGGTGACCACCGGCCATCCCAATGGAACATCGGAGGTCCTATCGGTCGGGCGGAGTACGCATTTGATAATTGGCCCACCGGCTGCGCGTTCAGCAAGCAGCCGGTCGTAAACGTGGAACGGGTTTCCGCGTGCGGTGGCGTAGACCTTATTCTCGATGCCCAGAACGAAGTCCCCGTCAGAAATCACGAGATCAAGGCGTTTTACAGAATCACTCTCTTGATCGGTCTGGGCAACTTCCCGTTCAGCGGTAACGCCGTCCCAGTCGACCGACTCGACTATGATCCCTTCAGCCAGGCCTCTATTTGCGAGACACGATAGAAGTGCTTTTGCTAGCCATCGCGGCGCTTGTGGTTCCGCACCCATGAAAAGAGCCATCAGGTCGGACGTAGGGTTCTCCAAATACCCCGCGCCGCCAACCGCGTAGAAGTTGAGTTCCGGCGATTCCATCTGGGGCAGGTCCCCGATCTGCCTCAAAACCTGTGCAAGTTGCTCCATTAGTCTCGTATCTCTTCAAAGCCGGTCTGTGTTGTCGCCACACGCTTGGCGGCGGATTTACCCGCCGCACACATCGCAGGTCAGCAGGCCATTGATGTACGGCCGGTTTCCCTGATGGGGGTCAACAATCTGTTTGGGATGGTAATGGCCCTGAACGCAATCGGGGGGGATGTCTTGGCGAACGACATAGCAGGGGGGCTCACCCCCAAAACCCAAGGGGCGCCGAGCGGCTAGTTGCCCCCACTCGGACAAGATCATCTTCGCCACTTCAACATGCTGCGCCGCAGGCACGAGGCCTACTGGGACATCGACCTCCAGAATTGTCGGGATGCCATAGTTGCGAAGCCGGAAGCGGTAGTCTTCACCACTCAGGGGACGGCCCAGATGCGCCGCGAGCGCCATCAAATATTCACTACCTTGGATGAGGTAATGGCCGCATTGTTTTACTAGAAATTCGTCACTTCCCACGAGCCACATTTTGCCCCGCTCCCTATCGCTGCGGTCGGCGAACTGCTTGATGGCACTATCCACGTCCTCCTTGGGTACATCCGAAAAAATCTCGCGGAACGCGTCGCAAAGAAGTTCGCTGTCTTGCCCGAGCAAGCCGCGCTCGTAGTAGCTGGCCAGCTTCAACGGGCGGCAGCCATGAAAGCCCTTGAAATGCGTGTAGTAGCTGGTTAAGCCAGCGACGAATTCGGGTAGGACGTATTCCGAGTCGGGTAGCCAGGCAAAGTCGTCCGACCAGCATTTCGGCCGCTCTTGCGAGAGATGCTGTCGCAGTTCGACGGTTAGCACATGGCCTGCATAGTGGCGGATGCTAGCCAGCCAGTTCCGGCGCATTCTCCAGTCAAAAACCTTGGTATTCATTAGGGTCAATTGTCAGCTAGTACGGTTAGGCGCAATGTAACTGAATTGCCGCGCGGCGATCGGCGATCATGACACGTCCGGAGTACGGCGCGAGGCTTTGGCAGTGACCGTGACCTAGACCAAGGATGGCCCATTTTCATTCCTCGAAGCTAGCGCCCAACCTGATGCCTTGATCAGTTGAAGCAGGCGACCGAGTTGTGAGGAGGCGACTGTCTGGTTGATCGTCGGAAATAGCTCACTCAACATATCGTCGAACGTCAGTATCCTGATGGGGTTTCCATTCAAGCTCTGGCGGAACTCTGGGTGCTGTTCCCAAGCAGTCCGATCTGCTTGGGCAGTGAGCCGCGTCACGGCCGTTACGTACGTGAATGCCTTTGCGCCCGTGGCTCGCTCCACCTCAGCGCGAAACGCCTGCGCCCATTTCGGCCTGGCGAGCTCGCGAAATGCCATCCATGCTTCCCTACCATTCACCTTCTTGTTCTTGGCGATCGCATCACTCCAATACTGCGGGCTGAAGCCTTGCTGCCAGCTCTTGCAACTGACTACCACCACCCGTTCGGGCCCCTGCATTAGCGGGTGAATGCCGATCACGTCGACGTCGCTGTGAACCGCATCGGCTTGGGCGACATAGTCGACATGGTCTTTGGCTGGTCGGAACTTCAGGTTGTGCTGGGTGAAATACCCCTTGTGCTGGAGGTACTCGTCGACCATCTGCTCCAGAATGTCTTCTTTCATGTCCCCTGCCCTTTGTCTATCGTGGACCCGAATCAAGCTGTTGGCAGTACCGATCTTCCAACCCCCAATAACTTAGGGGAAGGTGCGTACCAGGTACGCGACGATTTGGTGGCCAACGGTGTTGAACTGCTCAAGTGACGTAACCATGAACTTCAGTTCGTCGCCTCTGCCACTTGCGTACTGCCGAACTTCGATGCGCTCGTTGATGAAGTCAACGACTAGGCGCACGCGAGGCTTGTCACTAGCAACCCACGCGGTCTCTGCAATGTCCACGCTCACTGTGCGACGTTGTAAAGCCCAGCCGCTGACGGTAGTGACCAGCCTCTTGCCGAGCCGCATTTCAATGCGGTAGGCACGCGCTAGCATCTTCGCTAGCAGGCGTGCTCGACGAACTTCGAACATCGCTTCCCCCATAGGTTGATTTCAATTACGTTGATTGCGAATCCCAGAACTTCCTCATTGCAGCTCGGCGGCGGGCGTCCTCGGTCGTGACGTAGCGGGTGGTGGTATCAAGCGATGCGTGCCCCGCGTTTTGCTTGACGGCCTCGAGCGGTGCGCCAGCGGCCAATGCATGGGAAATATGGGTGTGCCGCATCCAGTGCGTGCTGGCCGCCGCCAAGCGCGAGGCGCCTCGGGCGTCGACCGCTTCCAGCTCGGACGCGCACGCCTGGAAGAACCGCTTGATCTGCCGGTACAACGTGGTCGCCGCCAATCCCGCCTCGGCGGGGGCCGTGTCAATCTTCGCCCACCCCCCTGCCCGTTCCTCCTGGTCGGTCGCGTGGCCGAGCAGCGCCACACCGCGGCACCGGGCAGGATCACTGGCGAACCCCCGCGACTCCAGATACTCGCCCAATGCGTGGACCGTCGTGTCGGGTACCGGCACGCGGCGCAGCTTGTTCCCCTTGCCGATCACGGTGAGCCACCAGCCCTCCTCACGCTCGCCGGTACCGGGCTGGGCCAGGCTCACCCACTCCAGATCGTCCGTGCTGGCCGCGATCACCTCGGACAGCCGCAGGCCGGTCGCGTACAGCAGCGGCAAAGCGACCTGCAGCCGGCGATGGATGGACGTCGCCGGCAGGCGGGCCAGACACCCTTTGACAAAGGCCCACTGGTCCTCTGTCAGGCTGCGGCCGACGTCCAGCTCGGGTTTGGCGCTCGTCGGCACGTGAATGCCCTGCCAGGGATTGCCGGCCAGGTAGTTCTTGGCGTTGAGATACGCATACAGGTTGGCCAGCACCCCGATCGCATAGCCTTGGGCGCGAGGATTCAGCGGGCCCTCGAATGGTCGCCAGAGGGGCGTCCATCGCTCCCGCGAGCGCGGGCCGCACCATTCCTTCGGTGGGTCGGCGAGGAAGTCCCGGTACGCCATGCAGTCGTCCGTGTCCATGGAGGACAGCGGCTTTCCCCGGGCCAGCATCGACCACAGGAGGAAGCGTTCCGCCTCCTTCCGGTACGCCCGCTGGGTATTCGACAGGTAATTCAGCCAGTCGTAGGGCCCCTGCCCCGTGCCGACATCCTTGCGCTTCTCCCGCAGGCGCAAGATCCGATCCGGCGCCAGCCCGGGTTTGGAGCGCAGCCAGGACAGCACCGCTTCGTAGTCATTGTGGGCGTTGATGAGGCAGCGAGCCTGCGGCAGGCGGTAGGCGCCGTCGCGACCGTCCAGATGGACAGGCAGCACCAGCTTGTCGAGCGGGACCAGGGCGTTTTCCTTGCCGCGGGGCACGACCGAAGCCATCTCGTGCACATAGCGCCTGCGGCGCGGTACGGCCACGTGGTTGCCGATCGACCGGCCCAGCGTCTCGGCGTGAGTGGTCAGGAAGGCTTCGATCGCCCTCGCCTTGCCGGCGCCAATCGCCGGCAGGCCGCGGGCCCAGCCGGCACCCAGCCCGTCAATGCGATCGAGCAGATCCGCCAGCGTCGTCACACCGGCCACCTCCAGCCGCTCCGCGAGGGGTTCGGCCAGCCAGGCACGGCACGCGTCGCCGGCGAGGACAGGCTGGGCGTACCGTTCTTCGAGCCAGTCGATCGCCTCCAGCTGGCGGCGCATCATCCGGGCGCGCTTGGACTCCCGTTTCAGGGCGTCGCCATAGCGTTCCTGGTAGGCGGCCAGTTGCTCGGACTCGCCAAAGCCGTCCATGCCGGTCTCCGCCACAAACTCCTCGAGCGACGGCAGCCCCAACCCTTTCTGCCCGATCTTCCGGAGGTCCCTGGCTTCCAGCTTCAGGCGGCGGGCGGTACCGGGGCGCTGGGCCCGAGTTGCCGCGGCGACGAGCTCGCTGCGCAGCCAGGCTGTCACCCGACGGACCTTGGGATGGGTGGCAAAAGCGTGCGCGGCCGGATCGGCTTCGATGTCGGCCTCCGCGCCCTCCTCGCCCTCCGGGGATCGGGCCAGCAATTCCTGGTCGGCCTCGATCTCGCCTTCCTCCATCAGATAGCGTTCCCACATGGCCCGTGCATGCAGGCCCTGGATGATGGCCCGCAGGAACCCGAAATGCCCCCGATGCAGCTGCCGGCGCGTGACGGACCGGCGTCTGCGCAATGGCGTCACGATGGTGGCCCCCGATGCCGGGGCGTTCATGCCGAAGCCTCGCGCATGGCCCGGGTGCGCTCGCGGTGCTTGGCCAGGTAGCCGCGCTGGCCAAGTGTCGGCACGACCGCCAGCCGCAGGTCCGGGCTGAGACCCAGCGCGTCACGCGCGGCGGTGTCCAGTTCGGGCGAAATCAGTATCCGGCCGTCGTCGTCGAACGCGATCAGCCCCGTCTCGAACAGGCAGTCGAGGTTCGCGGCCAGCAGCAGGCCGTTGTCGATATCGTGGCGAGCGGTGGGCGTGTCGCCGCAGTCGGCCCAACGATGGATATGGGCCGCGCGCAGGACCGCCGGCGTCGAAACGCCGCTCACGGCGCAGCAGCCGTGCAGCTGGAGAAGCGCCTCGCGGAACCGTCCCTGTCCGATCCGCCCCCGCACCTGACGCGCCGCTTCCGTCGGCAGCCCGTTCTGGGCGGCCAGCGCCTCCAGCGCGGCGTCGAGCGGGTCCGGGGCGGCACGCAAGGCGCCGCCTGCCTCGGCGATCGCGGCCCGGTCCTGTGCCGATGGCGCCTGACCGGCTGGCAGACCGAGCAAGTCGGCAGCCGGGTACGCGCGGCCGTCGAGGACCACTTGCAGCGGGTCCATACCTGCGCCCGCGGCCTCCAGCTCCATCCCGGTCAGGCCGGCGGCGGCGGCGCGTAGTTCACCGGCGCCCCACGCCGGCTGGGACCGCGTCGGCGTCCGGCCACGCTTCAGGGAGAAGCCCAAGGCCTCGAGGTGCGCGCGATATCGCGTGTACTCGCCGTCGGGCATTTTCCAGTTGAAGGTGGGCAGTTCGGCTGCGGTACACGCCTCCTGGCCGATCGCGCGTGGGCTGTACCAGAGTCCGTCGAGGCCCAGCCGCCATTCAGTCTCGTGCGGCTTGTTGGCGATGTGTTTCATGGAAATGGCCCATTCCATCCTGTCTCGCAGCGCGGCAGCCCCGGCCTCGACGTCGTGCCGCTGCAGTCGCGACCACGCTGGATTGTCCGCTGCCGCGACCTCCTGCCCGGGCCGTCGCAGCGGGATATCCATCGCAGCCAGGCGGCGGCGGGCGGCTTCCCCGGCAAGCGTGTCGCGCGTGAGCTCGCCAAAGCCGGCGTGCCGGTGCGCGAGCGCCAGAATGGCCTTGGTCGGGTACCACTGCCCTGCGATCTGCGCCTCCCATGGCGTGCTCGACTTCAGGGCGGCGACCCGCTCGCCCGCCTGCCACGCGCTCGCGGCGGCCTCCAGGTGGGCATGGGTGATCTGTTGGAGGGTGTCGGGATCGCGGGCCATGTGGTTTGGTCGGTGGGGGCGCAGAACCCGCCAGCCCAATGCCGGCGCGGCCTCCGCGCGAATTCGTCACATTATAGGCGGAGGCGTGTGCGCGATGCTAGGTGACCCGTACCTTATTTTGTGTGTGCTTGATAATAAGAGTTATCATGCACACAT
The DNA here is from genome assembly GCF_008801835.1 of Cupriavidus pauculus. Lineage (GTDB taxonomy): Bacteria > Pseudomonadota > Gammaproteobacteria > Burkholderiales > Burkholderiaceae > Cupriavidus > Cupriavidus pauculus. The sequence continues at coordinate 78,450 of NZ_VZOW01000020.1, forward strand.
AAAAAGTGCATTTTTGGCGGGGACTGGCACGAAAAGTACCTTATGAGGCATTTTGCAAGTGTGCCCATTTAGTTTGAGACGGGGATCGCGCCAACCTCAGCCCGCCGATGCCGATGCTGCGCGAGATGACGGGCCGACGAGGGAGGCGGGCGGCGGGCGGCGCGACGACTGCGCCGGCGAGTTTCCCGCCCTCTATATATAGAAGGGTTTGGGGAGTGCGGCGTGTCCAGGCGCATTTTGAAGGCGGCGTCGCCCGCCAACCCGTCCAGGGGCAAGGCAGGAATTTTCGAGTGAGCCTTTTTGGGTGCAGCAACCTCGCGCCCAATGGAAGCGCAATGCCTTTCACGGCGAGGAGTCTCCGGAGGCACGATAGTGAACAATTCGGAAAACTGCCGGTAGGCTCCGGCCTTGTCGCGGTCTGCAGAGGCGCATTCTGCGGATGGCGACGCCAACGCTTACCAAGGGTACGAAGCGCAATACCGAAGTACGCACTTTTTGACCGGACCAGCCTGCCCTGTAAACAACGCGCCAACGGCCCGCTCGACGCAGGGCCGAATGGCGAGCTGAGAGTGTGTCGTTCATTACGCAATTGTCACGCGCTGGAGCGGCGGCCTGGGGCATACTGGCCCGCCGCGGGCAGATCCGGCCGCGCTCGCTCAATCAAGCCGTCCCCCGCATGAAGCGCATCCTGGTAATCAAGATCACGTCGCTTGGCGACATGGTGCATACCCTGCCGCTGCTGTACGACCTGCGGCGCGCCTATCCGGAAGCCAAAATCGACTGGATTGCCGACGCGTCGTGCGCGGATATCCCCAACTGGGCGGTAGGCGTCGATCGTGTCATTGCGCCGCCCCTGCGCCAGTTCAAGAAGAATGGCCGCAAATGGCGCGACCTGCGCGGCATATTCAGCGCACTGATGTCGCTGCGCCGCGAGCGCTATGACGTGGCCATTGACGTTCACGGTGTCTACAAGAGTGCCATTGCGGCCAGGCTCGCCCGGACAAAGCGGCGCCTCGGCTATGCCGCCGAGTTCCTTGGCGAAGCAAAGGCGGTGTTCGCCTACACCGAGATTTTCGGGCCGCATGGCGATGCCAACTGCCGGCAGAAAATGCGCATGGTGGTGGCCAACGCGCTGGGCTACGACATCGAGCCGCACGAAACGGCCGAGCTTCGGGTGCCGGCACCGGCCACGCCGCTGAATGCCGACGGCGTGCCACGTGCGCTGCTGTTCCACGCGACGTCACTCGAAATCAAGAAATGGCCACAGGCGAACTGGGTGGAAGTTGGGCATCAGCTGGCCCGGCGCGGCTATCGCGTGCAGTTGCCCTGGGGCTCGCAGAAGGAGCAGCAGGAAGCCCAGGCGCTGGCTGCGGCCATCCCCGGCGCCGAGGTGCTGCCCCGCATGTCGATCACCGAGTGTGCGCAGCGCGTCGACGCGGCGTCACTGGTTGTCGGCATGGACACCGGCTTCGTGCATCTGGCGGACGCGCTTGGCAAGCCAACGGTGATGCTGTTCACCGCGACATCGCGTCCGCATTTTGGCGTCAACAAGCCAGGCCAGTCGGTGTCGGTCGGCGATAACGGCGCACCGCCTTCGGTCGACGGGGTGCTGCAGGCAATCCACTACGTCACCCATGCCAGTCCGGTGCCCGCGGGCAGCGCACCGCTTCAGGCCGCCGGCAGCGCATCGACGTAACGCCAGTATTCGAAATCCGCGATCGTCGTATTGCCGTTCATGGTGACGAGGTCAAGCATGAACGGCTGGCGCTGGATCATCCTGCAGATCAGGTAGTGCGAAGCGCGGGTTAGCCCAGACCGCGGCGCCACGGCGTCTTCCTGTTCCCTGCAAAAGCTCGGCGAAGCAAATGCACCCTGCCATGGTAGAAGGATCGCATCCCACGCTGTTGCACAGGACAACGCGCACTTGACATGGCCTACTGGCGCATACTCTAGAAGGACAGTTTCGCCACATCGCCTCAATGCCCATCATGCAGCTCGCCTTATTCCAGCGAAAAGCAAAGATCGATTTCGATCTCTCGGCACCCGCCCTTCTCGCGTTTTGGCCTGCTTTGGGAAAAATGCCGCCGCTCGTGCCCCTGCCCGGCTTCTGACGTCGGCAGAGAACACCGGACGCAAGCACGCCTCTTCCCGGATGTCGATTGAACCCTGCATTCAAAGGCGCGGTCGCCAACCTCTCGCGGATCAACGCGCCCTTTGCAGACCTGCCGGGTGCCTAACGGGACAGGGGGACACAGTCCAACATTGGCCCTCACCTTCCGCTGGCGGTCTACCGCCAAGGTTTACTCGTTCAATATCCTAGGCAACTTCTTCCACCCACCCACGTCGGATAGGGAGAATTCCGAGGTCGCGCTTGCCCATTCAGACCTGCCACCCTGAGCGCAATCTACTCACACGCTGACCCCAAAATCCCCCACCGCCTTATGCACCACGCAGGAAGCGCAGCCGTGCTTGCCGTGACCCTCCTATCAGATAGGGAATCCACCAATTCGGTAAACCCGCATTGACCTCCCCCACTAGCACGCCTTGCAGCTAGCCAGTATTAGATTTCCTGATACGGGACGCCGACCGCCCTTGGCTTATGCAACAGCCCATAAACTGAAATCACGCGGCAGATTTTCCGGCCTCCGATCAACGCCATTGTGCTTCGATCCGCCCTGCCTGCCGCCTGACACCGCGCGACAGCGCACCGCCATTCTGGCGGTATTAAAAAAGGAGACAAGACAATGAGGAAACTGATCGTATGGGCAACCGCCGCCCTGTCCGCTTTGACTGTGGTTCAGGCCTATGCACAAAGCCCCGCGCTGGATCGTATTAAGAACTCCGGTGTGCTACGCGTTGGCGTGAAGACCGACTACAAACCGTTCGGGTACCTCGATCCGAAGGGTGCCGTCGTTGGCCTGGAACCGGACTTGGCTGCAGATCTGGCGCAGAAACTGAAGGTAAAGCTGGAACTGGTTCCGGTCCAGACCGCCAACCGCATCGAGTTCCTGCAGCAAGGCCGCATCGATCTCATGATTGCCACCATGTCGGTCAACGACCAACGTCGGAAAGTGGTCGGCGTCATCGAGCCCTTCTATTACGCAGGCGGGACGAGCCTGCTCGCCCGAAAGTCCGCCGGCATCAAGACTTGGGAAGATGTCCGAGGCAAAGACATTTGTGGCACGCAAGGCGCGTACTACAACCGGGCAGTGGCGCAGAAGTACGGGGCGAACATCGTGGCATTCCCTGGGAACGTCGAAGCACTGAACGCCTTGTTGACGGGCTCCTGCGTCGGCTTCGTGCAGGACAGCACCCTCCTGGCCTCCATCATTTCAAGCGGCGAAGCGAAGTGGAATGACTACACGACGCCGTTGCCCGTTCAGGACCTTCAACCCTGGGCAATCGCTGTCCCCATCGGTGAACTCAACACGGCATACGGCGACTTCGTACGCAAGACCGTGACACAGTGGCACGCAAGCGGCTATCTGATCGAAGAGGAAAAGAAGTGGGGTCTCAAGCCCACCGAGTTCCTGAAGGAAAACCAGACGAAGTTGGCTGCAGGAAAGTGACAATGCTGGAAGCCGACCAAATGGACCTGGAAACGACCATCGCCCGATGGGTACACCGTTTCTCCATCGATCAAGCACCGGCAGGCGCCATCGGCGCAGCCACGCTATGTATTGCAGACGTCATGGGCGTCGCTCACGCCGGGTCGCGCACTGAGACCTACGGCCTTTGTTCCCGCACTGGATTTCATCAAGGCGGTTGCACGGTTATCGGCACGGGCGCGACTGCTGATGCACCGTCAGCAGCGTACCTGAATGCAGTGGCCTCGCATGTCCTGGACTTTGACGACACAAGCTACGCTGGAATCGTCCATGGGTCTGCCGTCATACTTCCTGCCGTTTTGGCTGTCGCCGAGGAAATCGGTGCCAACGGCCGCCAACTGCTGGAAGCGTTCATCTGTGCAGCCGAAGTCGAGTACACCCTGGGCCTGGCGCTCACCGAGACGCTGTACGCCCGCGGACACTGGACGACGGCGACGTTGGGCATCCTGGGGGCGACCGTCGGGGCTTGCAAGCTCTACGGTTTAGGCGTGGAGGAAGTCGCGAACGCCATTCGTCTCTCGATGAACATTCCCCTGGGGCTGCGCGCGACACACGGCTCCACCGGCAAACCGTTCCTCTGCGGTATGGCAGCCCGACTGGGCGTCGAGATGGCGCTTGCGGCCAAGGCCGGCATCGCGGGGAGCACCAATACCACACATCACGCTTTCGGCTTCATTAATACGGTGAACGGCGGACGGTTTCATGAAGACGCCATCGCCGGACTTGGAACCCGCTTTGCACTGATTTCACCAGGAATCGCTTTCAAGCTATACCCCCTGTGCTCCGCGACTCAGGCCGCGATCGAGGCCACGCTGATGATTGCCACCACCTTGCGACCGCGTGTCGCCGATATCGTCCGGATCCGTTGTCGAACCACGCCGCTGGCCGCTAGCTGCCTGCCATATCTGGAACCGACGGCGCCGTCAGAAGCTCAGTTCTCGATGACGTTCGCGATCGCCTGCGCGCTGTTGTACGGGCCGGTCTCTATCAACCATCTCAATATGGAAACGCTGCGCGACGAACGACTTCGCGTTCTGATGACGCACATCGAAATGATTGCCGATGCGGAACTCGTGGATCCGCGCGAGCGGGCAGACTATCCGGAAGGTGCCAGCGTTGAAATTACGCTCGCCAACGGCGAACGCTACAGCGAGACCATTCTTGCGGCCGAAGGCATGCCCCAAAAGCCCGCGTCGATCGACACCTTGTGCACGAAGTTCAAGGACTGCACGGCGCAAGTGCTGGAAGCTTCTGGCCGCGAGGCATTGTGGGATCGGCTGATGAGCATAGCCAGTCTGCCTGAAGCGCGCGATCTTCTGCGACCAGCTGCGCACGCCTAGGAGGCAAGATGGACATCGCAGAACTCTTTCGCGGCCTAAACAGCACTCAAGGCATCAATTTCTCGTTCTTTTACGACCAGTTCGACAAGGAGCTTCTTCTCCAGGGCATACGCTACACCGCCTGGCTGTCGGTGGCGTCGATCGTGGGAAGCCTGGTTGTGGGGGCGATCGGCGCCTACCTCCAGTTTTCGGGTGGAAAATTCGCCAGGAGTGCCGTCGACCTCTACGTGCAGGCTTTCCGAAACACGCCCCCGCTTGTCCAGCTCTATTTTTTCTACTTTGCGCTGGGCCCTGCGCTAACCGGTTTGCTCGGCGGCACCTCCCCCGTCCTGAGCAACGTAACTTGGGCGATCGTCTCGCTGACGTTCTATGCCGGTGCGTTCAACGTGGAAATCTTTCGTGCTGGCATGGAGGCCGTCCCCAACTCTACGCTTGAAGCAGCCGATGCACTTGGGATGAACAAGGGTCAGACGTTTCGCAAGGTGGTGCTGCCGCTGTCGTTGCGCATCAGCTTCGCCGGCCTGAATAACAACCTGGTGAACCTGATCAAGACGTCGACCAACGCCTTCGCCATTGCCGTGCCTGAGCTGCTTTATGCGTCCTCGCAAATCTGGTCAGAAAGCTTGAACGCGCTGGAGATGATGGTCTTTCTCCTCGTCTTCTACATCGCCGTTATTGGCGTTTTCACCTGGCTGATGCACAGGATCGAGCATGCCGTCGCAGTACCTGGCTGGGGAAAAGCATGAGCCCATACATGAAGTGTGCAACGTCAAAATGGTGGCCGGCGCTCGCGCTCTCGGCCTACGCAGGTTCCGCCCTGGCAAAGGATGGTGAGGCCGGCGCCGCGGCGCTGGGCAAGTGGCTCCCATTACTCCTGCAAGGCTTCGCCGTCGACGTAGGCATCAGCGCGGCATCGATGGCCATCGGAACCCTCCTCGGCGCAGGGCTGGGACTGGGGCAGATCGCGCAGCGTCGCCAGCTTCGAGTCGCTTCACAGTGGGTGACGCAGTTCTTCCGCAATGCGCCATGGCTCGTCCTGCTGTTTTTCTGCGTCTTACTGCTCCCCAACCAGTTCACGCTCTTGGGCACGGACATACCCTTTCCTGGCTGGGCCAAAGGCATCATTGGTCTTGCACTACCGGTCATGGGGAACGTCTCCGAGGTGGTGCGTGGCGGCATTCAGTCGATTCCTTCCGGCCAGTGGGAGGCCGCGGACTCCTTGGCGTTGAGCCGCTGGCAGATTCTTCGTCTGGTGGTGTTGCCCCAGGCCGTCAAGCGGATGGTTCCCCCTTGGATGAACGTCTACGCCATCCTGATGATGGCCACGCCGCTGGTGTCCATCGTTGGCGTCGAGGATAGCGTGACCGTGGCACGGGCCGTGTTGTCGGCTGAGAACAGCCCGGCACTCCTCATGCCTGTGTATGGGCTCCTCCTCATTCTCTTCTTTGCCTATTGCGCGCCCATTGCGCGCTGGACAAGACGGCTCGAAGCCCGCTTCGCCGTGGCATGACACATAAAAATGGAGACATTCGTGACTAACAATACTCGCGAGACCATCGTGAAAGTCGACCGCGTGACGAAGGCATTCGGCGCAAATCAGGTGCTCAAGGGCGTTTCGATGACCGTGGGCAAAGGGGAAGCCGTGGCGCTGATTGGGCCATCGGGTTCCGGCAAGTCGACGTTGCTGCGCTGCATCAATGGTCTCGTTCAGCCGGATAGCGGCGAGATCTATGCCGCGGGGCACAGGGTCCATGACCTTTCCGACAGTGCGAGACGCATTGCCTTGCGCAAGGACGTCTGCATGGTGTTTCAGCAGTACAACCTCTTCCCTCATATGACGGTGCTCGAGAACATCATGCTTGCGCCCGTCCAGGTTCTGAAGCAGCGCCCCGACGAAGTCCGCGAGCGCGCCATGACGCTGCTTGCAAAAGTCCGACTGACTGGCAAAGAGAACGCCTACCCCGGCCACCTCTCGGGCGGGCAACAGCAACGCGTGGCAATCGCACGAGCATTGGCCATGCGGCCTAGTGTAATGCTGTTCGACGAAGTCACTGCAGCACTGGATCCCGAGACCGTCAAAGAAGTCCTGATCACGATCCGAGAGCTGGTGCAGGAAGGCATGACCTGTGTCCTCGTGACCCACGAGATGAGGTTCGCCCGGGAAGTGGCCCACCACATTTATTTCACCGACAAAGGACTTATCGTGGAGCACGGCAAACCGGACGCATTTTTTGATGATCCGCAGGACTCCCGCACACGCGAGTTCCTGGGCCACGTACTGGCCTGAGTCTGCGTGTCAAATCAATTGACATGTTCAAACTGAAATCAGTGGAGCACTCTGTGACACAACAACGCACCCTTCCAGGCCGTTTTCGCTGGCTGATTACTCAATGCTTCATCCTTGCCGCTACGCTTTCGACGGGTGCGCATGCCCAGCCCACAGAAGCTGCATTGCCCCGTGTGGCGGTGCTGGCTACGGGAGGCACCATCGCGGGTACCGGCGCAAGCGAGACCCAAACGACCGCATACACCTCTGGCGTGCTGACCGCCGACGCGCTGCTTCGTTCCGTGCCATCGCTCGAAAAAGTCGCACGCGTGTCGGGTGAACAGATCTCAAACGTTGGCAGTGACAACATGACCAACGAGATTCTCCTGAAACTCGCAAAGCGCGTGAACGCCCTCCTGGCGCAGCCCGATATCGCCGGCGTTGTCATCACACACGGCACCGACACGTTGGAGGAGACGGCTTACTTCCTGAATCTGGTGGTCAAGAGCGACAAGCCGGTGGTCGTGACCGGCGCGATGCGCCCCTCGACGGCGATTAGCGCGGATGGGCCCAGTAACATCCTCCAGGCCGTTACGGTCGCCGCAGCCCCGTCTGCCCGCGGACGCGGTGTCATGATCGTGTTGAATGATCGTATTGGCGCTGCGCGGTATGTCACGAAGACCAATGCCAATTCTTTGGACACCTTCAAGGGGCAGGACGCGGGCTACCTCGGAACACTGGTCGATCAAGTCCCCTACTTCGAAACCACCACGGCAAAGCCTCACACCAAAGCCACGCCATTCGACGTCGCAAAACTCGATGTCTTGCCCGAAGTCGCGGTGATCGCGCACTATCAAAGTGACTCCGGATTCATGTACGAAGCCGCAGCAAACAACGGCATCAAAGGCATCATTGCCTCAGGTGTAGGCGCCGGTAGTGTTTCGCTGCGCGCCATCCCCTCCATCAAAAAGGCGATGGGGCAAGGCATCGTCGTCGTGCGTTCGTCACGGACCGGTGGTGGCTTTGTGCCAGATGATCCGGCATACCCTGGCCTCGTCGCAGATAGCCTGAACCCGCAGAAGGCCCGCATTCTGCTGATGCTGGCACTGACTCTTACCAAGGATCCGAAGCGCATCCAGGAGTACTTCCACACCTATTGACCGCGCTAGCGCGCCAAATCCAAAGGGCATTAAGGGCCGCTTCAAACAAGGCGGCCCTTCTTCTTTTTACGCCTGACACATGCGTAAACCCTGATACTGGACGCGCAACTTTACGTCCAGCGCTAACTACTATCACGTTGAGTAATAGTGTCATCACACATGCTGTTTTCCTGAAGTTCGCTGACTACACTGATCTCCAAGCTTGCATCGACAGCGGCAAGCGTCAGCAGCTCTACGAAGAAAGTCAGGAGACAGTTGTGAGTAATAAGGTTCTGTTGGAAGACCTGCCCTTGCGCAGGTTTCATGCGCAAGTCGCATTCAGTGGCACGGGCGGTCAGTTCAGCGACGGCTTCGTCCTTGGGATTATCGGTATCGCGGTAAGCATGGCCGCCGGCCCGCTGCAACTCGACGCGATGTGGATGGGGCTTCTTGGCGCGGCATCGCTCGCTGGCCTCTTCCTCGGAAGTATCTTTGCGGGTCCCTTCGCCGACAAGCATGGCCGACGCTCGATTTTCGCCTATGACATGGTCTTGTTCGCCGCTATCTCGGCAGCGCAGTTCTTTGTCACCTCCCCGACGCAGTTGCTTATCCTGCGGCTGCTGCTCGGTCTGATTCTTGGCGCCGACTACGTGGTCAGCAAATCGCTCGTCACCGAATACGCACCGCGCCGCTATCGGGGGCGTCTGTTGAGCGTGCTGGCGGCAGCATGGGCCGCCGGCTACGTGGGCGCTTACCTTGTCGGCTTCATGATGCGCGACCTGGGTCCTGATGCCTGGCGTTATATGCTCGTTGCCAGCGGATTGCCAGCGCTGCTTATTTTCCCGTTGCGCATGGGAGTTCCCGAATCGCCACTGTGGCTGATGAAGCGGGGCCGTCGCGACGAAGCCTTGGAAATTGTCCGTCGCAAGCTCGGACCGGAGGTTGACCTCGTTCAACCCGAACCGGTGGCAATGCAGCAGCGAAAGGGCGCCTGGGCGCAACTGTTCTCGCCTCGTTGGCGTCGCAACACCCTCGTGGGTTGCGTCTTTTATACGTGCCAGGTCATTCCGTTCTTTGCGCTCGGCACATTCTCACCGCGTGTTCTTGAGGCCCTCCAGGTCAAGGACAGCTTCGCCGGTGGCGTCGTGTACAACGTCCTGCTCTTCATTGGAGCCATCATTGGTCTGCTCCTGATCGATCGTCTGTCACGCCGTGCGTTCCTGATCGGGACGTTCTATCTTGCGGCGATCGCGCTGGCTCTCCTCGCATTCGGACACTTTGGCCCGATCGGGACAATGCTCGTCTTCGGTGTTTTCGCGTGTGTCCTTTCCGCAGCGGCAAACCTTGAATTCGTCTACCCGCCGGAACTGTTTCCCACTCATCTGCGCGCATCCGGGGTCGGCCTCGCTGTGGCGTCCAGCCGATTCGGCTCTGCAATCAGCACCTTCCTGCTGCCGATTGCCGTTCAGCAAGTAGGGATTCACGCAGCGCTTGGCGCGTGCGTGGCGGTGCTGGTGTTCGGCGGGGTGTTCTCTCCCGAGACCGGCAATGACAACCTGTCGGACGTAGGCGGTGCGAACGACTCCGAAGAGCCTCGCCCAGTCGCATCCACCACGCCCCTGAACCACTCCGTCGCGCGCTGACACGACACTTCCGGTTGCAAGGAGACCAAATGTCCTTTAGCAAGCCCATCGACATGAACGCGGTGCAGGTGTTCGTAGCAGTGGCCGAAGAAGGAAGCATGTCCGGCGCAGCAACCCGCCTGGGCATTTCCCAGTCGGGCGTCTCCCAGATGGTCCGGCAACTGGAGGACGACCTGGGCGTCATTCTGGTGAACCGTACGCGACGTCCGTTGTCCTTGACGCCTTTTGGTATCGCGTTGAAGAACCGTGGCGCGATCCTCACTGAGGAGATCGCAAATCTCAAGGCACAGGTTGTCGAAGCGGGGCGCGGCATCAACCCGGATCTCCGTATCGGTCTGGTGGACTCATTCGCTGCAACCTGTGGCTCTCTTCTGATTAAGCGATTGCTCGGCAAGACGTCCCAGCTCTCGATCCGCACGGGTCTGAGTCCCCAACAAGGCGAGGCGCTGTTGCGAAGAGACCTTGACTTGGTTGTCACCAGCGACCCGCTGATGGACGCCAACGAGGTAGTCAGATATCGCTTGTTTTCCGAGCGCTATCTGGTAATTACGCCGCGTGACCAACGGCATCCGATCAAGACGCTAGACGACCTGCGACCCCTTGCCAACGCCCTGCCGATTGTCCGGTTCAACCGGAACTCGCAGGTCGGAATGCAGGTCGATCGCTATCTCCGTCGGATCGACTTGCGGATGCCAAACCGACTGGAGCTCGACAACGCCGACGCCCTCACCTCAATGGTGGCCGAGGGAATCGGCTGGGCGCTGACATCCCCCATGTGCCTTTTGCAGGCCGTCGCCTATGCCGATCGCGTCTCGATCCACGTGGTGGAAGGTATGGGCCTGGAACGGTCTCTTTATCTGGTCGCCCGTCGCGACGAGTACACCACCTTTTTCGAAGACGCGTGCACGATCGCGCGCGAAGTCATCGAGACCTCCCTTCTACCCCGACTGCGGGATATTGGAAGTGGGGTCGACAAACTGATCACTCTAAATGAGAGGACAAACCATGAGTAATACCCTCAACAACGACGGCCGTACCGAGCGCGACTATGTCGGCGAGGTCAGCATCCCCGCCGACATGCTCTACGGTGTGAATACGGTGCGAGGCTTCCAAAACCTGACGGTCTCGCCTCTGAACGTCGCTCACTTTCCTGAGTTCAGTACGGCATTTGCCCAGTGCAAGTGGGCGGCCGCGCTGGCCAATCGCGACACGGGCGTCATCACCGCTGAGGAATGCGATGCCATCACGCGTGCGTGCGATGACATTGTTAGCGGCGCGTTTTCCGACTCGCTCATCGTCGACCTGATGGAAGGATCGGGCGGCACTTCGACCAACATGAACTTCAATGAGGTGATTGCCAATCGCGCTCAGCAACTCATGGGGAGCGAGCCGGGTAACTACGAGCTCATCCATCCGAATGATCATGTCAATCGGTCCCAGTCGACCAACGATGTCTATCCGGCAGCGATGAAGATCGCGACCTACGCGATGCTTGGTCCGCTGATCGATGAAGTCAGGATGTTGGCACGGTTGTTCGATCGCAAGGCGTACGAGTTCGCCGACATTCTGCACCTCGGCAGAACGTGCCTTCAGGATGCACAGCCTATGCGTCTCGGCCAACTCTTTGGCGGATATGCCTCCCTGACCCATCGCCTCGCGGAGGAACTGGTCGCAGTGCGCGACAAGCTTCGCACTCTGCCCCTTGGTGGCACCGCTATCGGCACGGGCTTCGGAGCCCCGGCAGGCTATCGCGCTGCAGTATATCCGCACCTCAGCCGCGTTACCGGGGTGGAATACCAGCCGCCTGCGGACCCGTTCGACGCGATGCAGAACATGGACGTGTTCTCCCGTGTGTCGGCAGAACTCCGCACCTGTGCGACCTCGCTGGCCAAGGTGGCAGCAGACCTTACCGTACTGTCTTCCGGGCCTGTTGGTGGTGTCGGTGAACTGCGCCTTCCCGAAGCGCAGGCGGGTTCGTCCATCATGCCCGGCAAGGTGAACCCGGTCCTACCCATGGCGATGATCCAACTGAGCTTTGCTGTGGTCGGTAACGACGTCGCAGTCGCGCAAGCCGTGCAGTATGGCGAACTGGAAATCAATCATTTTGAACCCGTCGTGGCATCCCGCGTCTTTGATAGCATCACGCTTCTGAAGAACGGCATCCAGCGATTTGGTGAGAAGTGCGTCGTCGGCATCCAGGCAGATGTGGCCCGTAACGAGAAGCATCTGCTCGAATCCATGGCAGTCGCCACTGCGCTCGTCCCGACGATTGGCTACGCAAAGGTCAGCAAACTTGCCCGCCAGTCCGTGGCCGAAGGGCGGCCACTGGTGAGCATTCTCGAGGAAACCGGCCTGCTTTCAAAACAGGAAACCCTCGAGGCGATCAAGAAGGCCTCGCATCCGGTCTTCAACCCCTGAGTGGTGTAACCGCCGCCAGGCTAGAAATGGCGGCGGGTTTTTAATGAATTTTGACGACAGAAGAATGGTTGAAAAGGAAGAACTACTTTCGATTCTGAAGGCAAGGAACATTCCCTTTGCCTACGAAGATCATGAGCGCGTGCTCAACATGGCGGAATCCAGTGAACTCCGACTTTCATTGGAGGGCACTCGCTGCAAGAATCTGCTCCTGCAGGACAAACAGGGACATGTCTACCTCGTTGTGACAACCTCCGAGAAGGCCTTGGATCTCTCCGCCGCGGCAAAGAGCATCGGCAGCAAAAGGCTGTCTTTCGCGTCTGCCGAACGTATGCAAGGCATGCTGGGCGTGCTCCCAGGTTCGCTTAGCCCTCTGGCATTGATCAACGATGTCGAGCCATCCATTGACCTGGTAGTCGATGCCGAACTGCAAGGCGAGCCGACCTTCCTCTTTCATCCTTTGGATAGCGCAGCGACGCTCTCAATTTCCAGGCTGGATCTGGAGGCGTTTCTTTCATCCACGGGGCATAAAATTGAGTGGGCCACGCTCGCGACGCGCTTGGCAGCCTAGCGTAACGACGTCGACCAGTTCGTCGAGCAGATGCAGCTTGGTGGCGCGGCTCCCTGTTTTCGCGCGATAGCTATCGCCAACGGAATTGTGCGGTTTCCTAATGCGAATGGCGATGGTGGAGGTCTGGATAGTGCGGGTGTTTGTGCACAAGCGCTTCGTGATGGTGCCGATGCCGGTGGGGTTCTCGGCCGTCCCAGGGAAAGTCGTGCGTATGCTGGTGGTGCTCGTCGTGCCGGTGCGCGTGAATATGATCGAGCGGCTCGTGGGTGTGCTCATGTTCGTGCCGCTCCCGCAAGTGCAACCACACCCCCAGCATCATCAACGTTGCGGCGAGCCAGAACGCCACGCTCGGCACCTCTGGCCAAATCGCGAACGAGATCACGACCCCAATCAACGGGGCTACCGAGAAATAAGCTCCCGTTCTGGCGGTGCCGAGAACGCGCAACCCTACCACGAACAGCGCAAGGCTAACGCCATAGCCGGCGAATCCGACCAACATCGCACCGGCTAGGACCGTTGGCGAAGGCAATGCCGCCCCCTGCGCCAGGGCCAACGCTGTATTGCAGAGCCCGGCGACCAGCCCCTTGATACAAGCCAGCAAGAGCGCATCGTTGCTCGACACCTTGCGCGTCAGGTTGTTGTCCACTGCCCAGCACAGGCAAGCCGCGACGATCAATAATGCGCCCATCGACAACTGCAGACTTCCTGGCTGCCAGGAGAGCAGCATACCGCCCGCAACGATGGCAATCATGCCGAGCACAATCTGCCGGTCGGCGTTTTCCTTGAACACGATCCAGGCAATCATCGCGGTGAACACTCCCTCTACGTTCAAGAGGAGTGATGCCGACGCGGCATTGGTTGACACGAGCCCGGTCATCAAAAGCCCTGGGCCAGCGACGCCACCAGCTAGGATGGCGCCCAATAGCCAGGTCCAATCAGCCTTAGGTATGCCGAGCTGCTCACTCGACAAGGCGGGTGGGTGCCACAGCCGTCGCGCCACGATCACCAAGGCAAGCCCGACGCCGCTCCCGAGATACAAGAGTCCCGCAAGCAGGATCGGTGAGACCGCGCCGGTCAGGGATTTTGCAAGGGGTGTACTGGCACCGAAGAGGAGTGCCGCCAATAGTGCTGGGGAAGCGGTACGCAGAGACATTGCCGTAGAACCTCAAACCGAGTAAGCACATTGTCCTTCCGCGCCAAAGGAAATGCCAGGCGTGACGGTATCTGGCAAGCAAGGGGGCTGCCTCGAATCCTGCCAGCAGACACGTTCGACCCGTCAGTCCGCGCGACCAAAGTGCGTCACCATTTGCGTTCGGTCGGCCTTCCTCCCAGTTCCAATATATCGTCGTGCGGAGTGATCGTCCGATCCTACTTCCATCGTCGAAGAACACGCTGAAACACCAAGCTATTCGGTAGCTGTAGCACGACCTCCTGTCCGTCTGAGGTAGCTTCCAGCAACGTCGTATAGACGAGGTTGATGTCCTGTACCCGTCCCTTTATCCCTGGCTTTTCTCCATTCTCGAGCAGCTCAACCGTTTCCCCGATGCGGAATGCCCCGGTAAAGTAGATCAGCAGCGCACAGAACAAGTTCGACAGCACACTCCACGCCGCGAAGAACGCGACAGCACCGACGGTCGCGAAGCCCGTGAATGCCGTCCACAGTACGGTACCGGATACACCCAATCGCTCCAAAGCCCACAGGGTGGCCGCCACGTAGACGATCGCCGCGACGACACGCAACGAAAGCGCGGCGACCTTGGCCGGTAGTAAATACGTTTTTGTCAGCTTCCGGAGCAACCGACTTGCGATGCGCACCGCTAGCCATGCAACCGCGCCTATCAGAACAACCTCAACTGCCGGGACCAGAATATCGAACCAATCTGCCATCCACGGGGGAAGGCTATCGTGTATAGCTTGAAGAAGTCTGTTCATACGCTCACGACACAAAACCTGCTCACGCGGCGACGCAGTGCCGGTAATCTAATTTGTTAGTCTGGTGCTGCCTGATTCAACCTCGCACGTTCGTGCGAAGGCGTGCCAAACCGTATCGAATCTACAGAGCACGCTCTATGAGCGGGGACGCAGTAATCATCGGTTCACCCCAACAAATCGCCCCAAAAATAGGCAACAAGCTGATGGCGATTGGCGAGGCCCGCCTTCTTGTACGGGCTGGCAGCATGCTCCCGTACGGTCGTATCACCGCACTGTAACGCATGCGCACATTCTTCGACGGAAAGCCCCTTCATCAGAAGCGTTGCCACATCCATCTCGGATGGCGTCAATTTCCACAGCTGGAACTGAATTCGCATCGACTGAAGGAAATTCCGCGTGACTTGGATGGACGCTTCGTCTCGCTCGATCATCGCCTGCTGTCGCGCCGCCGCACTGGCGGCAACCGCGCGCAGTTTCTGTAAGGAGCGACGCCGTCGCTCACGAATCACGAGCCAGGCCATTGCCATTATCCCTGCCGCGCCGACACCTGCCTCCGCAAATGCATGGGAATCAGTGGATTTGGTAGCGAGATGGTAGAAATCCCACGCCTGATAGGCCGAGATCATCAACAGAGCGGATGTCAATATCGACCGCATGACCCGAAATATTTCGCCATTCTGCTGCGTGGAGGAAACCACCAGGCATCGCAGTCCGCAACGGTCCGCACCTAGTCTTGTGAGCGGTCTGTCGACCTTCGTGAAAGTTCAACGTCAAAGCGGGAGCGGCGCGAGTCTACTATGAGAAAGATTGCTTGCGCATTGCGAAGCGATTACAGCCCCTGCGACTGGTATGGGGCCAACGCTGCGACGTTCCGCCTTCTTTTCGCTAGATACTCGTCAGTGGCTACGCCGTCATCATTTCGTAATCCCCCCGACAGGTAAGCCCCCTAGAATCCCCCTGTTCGCTTCCAGGGATCGAGGGCTCGGACGCCCAGCGACACTCCGGCCGGCCGCCACCCAATCGACTCCCAGTGCAAGTCGCATCTACTCCTCGCGGAGATCAAGAATGCGCCACGTGTTCTGCCACACGCACAACGTCACGAGAGCAACGCAACACCTCCGAGGCCCTGGCCCTTCGCTGGGGCTGACAGTAATTGACGAATATCGGTGGCGATTGTCGCCGAAACCTTGATGGGCAGTCTCTTGAAGCGAAAGATTCTCTTGGCCTTGACCATCGCGATCACGGTGGTCCTCTGGATTTCCACGCTATCCATGCGCCCGCTGTATGAGCCCGATGAAGGGCGATACGCCGAGGTTCCCCGCGAGATGTACGTCTCAGGTGATTGGGTCACACCACGCCTGAACGGCGTCAAGTTCTTCGACAAACCACCGCTCCAGTACTGGGCGACCGCTACCGCCTACGAGATCTTTGGCCCTTCCGAATGGACCGCCCGGATCTGGAGTGCCCTCGCAGGACTCTTGGGCGTCGCTGCCGCATGGTGGGCGGCGCGATTGCTCTACGGAAGCCAGATGGGCCTGGCTGCTGCACTAGCACTTGTTGGCGCCCCGCTCTGGATTCTTGGCTCGAATCTGACAACGACGGACATTGGCGTCGGTGCGCTTCTCGGAAGCGCAGCCCTGATGTTCACGGTCGCCTACCAGAAGCGAGAGCCTCGCCTGTTCCCAGCCGTCTGGTTGCTGGTTGGACTGGCTTTCCTCGCCAAAGGCTTGATCGCCGTGGTGCTGCCAGCAATCACGTTGTTGCTCTATGCACTGCTGACCGGGCAGATCTTCAGCTTCCTGAGCACCAAATTCTGGCGCTGGAGCCTGCTCGCCGTTGCGATTGCAGTGCCGTGGATCATCATGGTTTCGGTACGCAACCCGGAGTTTCTAAACTACTTCTTCATCCACGAGCATTTTGCAAGGTTCTCGTCTTCGGTGCATGAGCGAGACAAGCCCGTCTGGTTCTTCCTTGCAGTGGGTGCCGCCGGCGTCCTGCCGTTCATCGCTCTGATTCCCGGCGCCATCGCACCTCGGCCGGGATTGGCCCGGACAACGCGGAGCTTCGATTCCCAGCTATTTCTGTCGCTATGGGTGATCGTGGTGATTGGATTTTTCTCGATTTCCCGCTCCAAGCTGCCGCTCTATATCCTCCCCGCCTTTCCGCCGGCGGCCGTACTGCTTGCCCATCGGGCAATGGCCGTGAGTCGCCCCACCCTTGCCGCGAGCTTCCTCTCCTTGCCGCTGCTTGGCGTAGCGATCGCGTTTCTGCTGTGGCACCCGACACTGTCGGGTGCGGTGCTAAAGCGCGACGTCACTGACCCAGCATCGCTCCAGGTATGGGGCTCCGTCACCATGGCGATCCTGGTGCTGGGGGGCTTCCTGGCCTTTGGCATCGCTATGCGTGGCCGCAGGCTATGCGCGGTCGCCGTCGCGTCCCTGGCGACACTTGCCGGCCTACAGACGGGACTGCTGGCGTCGCGAGCATTTGAATCGCTTTCCATCAAGCCGATCGGCATTGAAGCCAAAGCTGCGGCCCGCATCAACACGGAACTGTTCAACGTCGGGCAGATTGACCGGGGCCTGGCATTCTATGCCGAGCGGGAGCCCACCATTGTGGGGGCCAGATCCGAGCTGGATCTTGGCTTCACGGTCGAACCCAACAAGTGGATCGCCGATGAAGCTGCGTTTGTACAGCGATGGACAGCCCCCGGCCACAAGCTCGCCGTCATGCGCAAGGACACGTTCGAGCGACTGAAGGCGTTGCTCGGAGCGGATACGACCGTGCTCAGCCGACATGGCGTCAACGTTCTCGTGCAGAAGCCATGACCATCCCGGCGCGTTTTGTACGATTTCTTGGCGCTGGCGCGACGGCTACTGCGTTGCACTATGCCGCGCTGATCGCGCTCGTCAGCTTTGGTGCGCCTGCGTTACCGGCGTCGGCAGCCGGTAGCGTCGTCGGACTGCTGAGCCACTATTTCATCAGCAGCCGATGGGTGTTCGTACGTGCTCACTCGGAGCGCGCCGCCTTCGTCCGGTTCATCCTGGTCTCGGTCCTGGCATTCCTGCTCAACTCAATTCTGATGTGGGCAGGACTGGCCGTCGGTCTGCATTACCTGATTGCCCAGATCGCCTCGACCCTTTTAGTCATGTTGGTCAACTACGTACTCCATGCAAACTGGACGTTCATGAATGGAGCGATGCGATGAATGATCCCACCCTGCCGACCGAGAAGATTTCGGTCGTCGTGCCGCTCTTCAATGAAGAGGCCGTCCTGCCCCAGTTTCATTTCCGGCTCCTCCGCGTCATGGAGGGACTGGGTTCCGACTACGAAGTCATCTATGTCGACGATGGCAGCCGAGACCGATCGTTGGAACTGGCGCACCGTCTGAAGGCCGATGAAGCGCGCGTGGGCATTGTCGAACTTAGTCGCAACTTCGGCAAAGAGGCCGCACTGACCGCAGGCCTCGATGTGGCAGGCGGTGACGCCGTGGTGATCATCGATGCCGACCTGCAAGATCCGCCGGAGTTGATTCCCGCCTTGGTCGACAAATGGCGAGAGGGCTTCGACGTGGTCTATGCCACGCGTACCTCTCGGGACGGCGAGTCGTTCCTCAAGAAGTTCACCGCGCACTGGTTCTATCGACTGATGGGCAAACTCAGCGACACGGAGATCCCGGCCGACACCGGTGACTTCCGTGTCATGAGCCGGCGTGCTGTGGCTGCATTGGGGCAGCTTCGAGAGCAACACCGGTTCATGAAGGGGCTTTACTCCTGGATCGGATTCCGTCAGACCGCGGTCATGTATCGGCGCGACGCACGGGCATCGGGAACGACCAAGTTCAACTACCGTAAGCTCCTGCGCTTTGCGGTGGACGGCATTACCGCCTTTTCCACTGTCCCGCTCAAGTTCGCGACCTCCATTGGCCTGCTTGTCGCCATCCCTGCATTTGGCATGGCTGCTTACATCGTCGGCAAGACGCTGCTCTATGGCGACCCTGTACACGGCTATCCATCGATGATGACCGTCCTGCTGATGCTTGGCGGGCTGCAACTCGTCTTTCTCGGAATACTGGGGGAGTATGTCGGGCGGCTGTTTAATGAGGTCAAGCGACGCCCGGTGTATCTCGTTGCGAGCTATGCAGCGCCCGCAGGCACCGAGCCTAGCGTCAGCGGCGTAGTTCAGGAACCGCGGCAGCCAGCAAGGACCCCAATGGCGCCTGCAGCCATCTTCCACGCACCGGGTAGATCTCAGGGTGAAGAGCCGGATCTGGCGGACGGCCGGCACCAAGCCTCCGCTCTAACCGAGAAGCTGGCCTCGGTTCGTTAGCCGGCTGAAGACGTGCGCGACGCCCGCAGATGGCGAGCAAGCGTCGGCATCATGACGTCTTTGACAGAATGTGAAATACCAGCAACTTTCACCACCCCTCGCCATTTTCATCCGTTGACCCTGTAGCTACTACAGACTATCTACTGCAGTCATTGGCAACGCGATGCGCTACGGGACAGCGAAGCGAAGGTCCCGAGCGCCCCGCAAACGCGACGACACATATCCACTAAGGAGAGAATAGATGGGTTTCCTGGAACGACTCTTGAGCGGTCACGGCGGCGGCCACCATGGCAAGGGAATGCGGCGCGGTCACGGCGGAGGCCATCACGGCAATGGTTATGGTGATTCCGGCAACGGTTACGGCAATCCCCCTGCGCCGCCGCAGAGCTACGCCAGGCATCCCTGCCCAACCTGCGGTGTTGTGGGCGTCAATGGTGCACGCTTCTGCCAACAATGCGGTAGTTCGCTGGTTCCCACGCCGTGCACGCAATGCGGCACCGCCCTTGCGCAAGATGCCAAGTTCTGCGGCAGTTGCGGCAAAGCCAAGTAAGGAAAAACTGTGAGGGCGGTCGCGTCCGGCATCCTTGCCTGAACGCGACCTTTGCATCATCTGGACTTGTCGCGATAAGCAAGCAGCCGAAGTGCATTGAATACGACGATGAGGGTCGAACCCTCATGCATCGCGACGGCGGGACCGATGCCGAGACCAAGGATCGTCGCTGGCAGTAGGAAAGCCACGACACCCAGACTGATATAGACGTTCTGCAGGATGATGGCCCGCGTGTGGCGGCTCAGCCCGACCACAAACGGCAGGTGCTTGAGATCGTCGGCCATCAGTGCCACGTCGGCCGTTTCCAGTGCCACGTCGGAACCTGCAGCGCCCATAGCAATACCCACGGTGGCATTTGCCATCGCCGGCGCATCGTTGACGCCGTCCCCTACCATTGCCACCTTGGCTTCCGCGCGCAGTTTTTGAATCGCTTCGACCTTGTCCTCGGGCATCAGATCGCCCCAAGCTTCGTCGATGCCCACTTCCTTAGCGACTGCCTCCGCCGCGCGCTGATGATCGCCGGAGATCATGATCATGCGCGTAATACCAAGACCGCGCAGCGCCTGGAGTGCGGATTGCGCCGACGCGCGTGGTGTATCCATCAGACCAATAGCGCCAAGGTCCCGGTCCCCCTGCCTCACGATCATCGTCGTGCGACCATTGCTCCGCAGCGTCTGGGCGGCCTTCGTCATCGCGTCACTCAGCGGGGCCATGCCCTCGGCACCGAACATGTCCGGCTTGCCGATCCACACGGTTTCATTGCCCAACGTCGCCGTGACACCGCGCCCGGTCAGGCTTTGGAGATGCGTCGCTTCCGGGACGGGGCTTCCTTCCAGGCGCTTGCGGCCATCGCGCGCAATGGCGGCGGCCAGCGGGTGGTCACTGAGAGACTCCACGGCCACGGCCACCGTTAGCAAATCCTGTTCGGAAACGCCATCGGCAGCAAACACGTCGGTGATGCGAGGACGCCCTTCGGTGAGCGTTCCAGTCTTATCGAATGCGATCGCCTTGAGGGAGCCAAGATTCTCGAGCGGCGCCCCGCCTTTGATGAGTACCCCTCCACGGGCCGCCCGTGCCACCCCGGAGAGGACCGCGCTAGGTGTAGCAATGGCAAGCGCGCACGGGCTAGCAGCCACCAACACCGCCATGGCGCGGTAGAAGCTAGCGCTGAACGGCTCATCGACGACCACACCTGCAAACAGCAACAATACCGCCAGCACAAGTACAGCCGGGACGAAAATCCGCTCGAACCTCTCGGTGAATCGTTGGCTGGGCGATTTCTGCGCCTCGGCCTCGCTGACCATCTTGACGACTTTCGCCAATGCGCTCTCACTGGAAAGACGCGTCACTTCTACTTCGATGGCCCCAGCCCCGTTGATGGTTCCGGCGAACACGCGTGAGCTGGCCTCTACACCGTCCGGCCTCGTTCTAGCCGCTTGCACATCAGCCACCGGCTGCTTGTCGACGGGAATGCTCTCGCCAGTCACTGGCGCCTGATTGATCGAGGACGTCCCACTCACCAAGAATCCATCGACGGGCAAACGTTCATTTGGTCGGACAACAACCACGTCACCGACCCGCAACTCCTCTACCGGTACTTCGCTCACATCGCCATCGCGGCGCACCCTGGCCGTAGCAGGCGTGAGCTCGGCAAGGGCTTCGATGGCCCGCTTCGCCCGCCCCATCGCGTAGTGCTCGAGTCCATGACCGAGACTGAACAGGAACAGCAGTAGCGCGCCCTCAGCCCATGCGCCGAGCGAAGCCGCACCCGCCGCGGCGACTAGCATCAGCGTATCGATCTCGAACTTTTTCAACCGAAGGTTTTCGATTGCCTCGCGTACGGTGTAGAAGCCGCCAAAGACGTAGGCAACAACAAAGAGCGAGGTCGGCAGCCAGCCAGGCGCATAGGCGACCAGCTTCTCGATGGCGAAGCCAACGCCGAGCAAGGCACCACAGATGACGGAGAAAATCAGTTCCGTGTTCGGCCCGAACATTCCGCCGTGCTCGTGCCCGGCATGCCCCTTTTCCTCCCCATGAACATGGGACGCGGCACCCTCGCCGTGATCATGGCCGGCATGGCTACGATCACCCCGCGCGCTGCTGTCCGTCGGCGCAAGGCCCCGTTGTGCCAACGCCTCCCGAATCTTCGCCGCCGACGTCCGTTCGTTGTCGAATTCGACGCGCGCCATGCCGGCCGCACTGACCTCTGCCTCGATGACGCCCGGAAAATCACGCAACTGACTTGCAACCGTCCTCGCCCGCCGCGCGTGCGTAATACCCTTAAGATTCCAGACAACATGGCCAAAGCGAGACGAAAGCTTCGCGCCAGTGCTCGTCACCAGTTCGCGGATACGGGAAAGAGAAATGATCGCGGGATCGTAATGCACACAGAGCTGGGGATCATCTCCCGGACTGCCGGACTTGAGATGTGCCGCATCGACGCCATCCTTGGCCCGCAGTTCCGCAAGCAGCCGCTCGACGCAGGGGTCCGAGGAATCAGGGATGCCTGGAAGTAAAACAGGGATGTCCAAGCGCAGCTTTTCGGTCATTGTTACGGGCTCCAGTTGGTCTGAGACGGCAGTGACTCGCACAACTAGCAATCAGTGTGCCTTGCCTTTGACTCCCAATCGACCCATCACCTCAAACATTGCCGACCCGTAATTACTTCGCAATCTGCCAGTCATCTCGCGCGTCTATCGTACGGACACGCTTCCACCGCGGAAGACTCTAGTAATTTACAAGATGCTCAGTGTCGTTGCCTACCTGGCCTTGCTGCTGTCCCCATCGCCAGGCCCCTTGTCCGATACAAGGTACTGCCCGGATCTTGTCGAGAACAGCGTCGTCCCGGCCAACCAGTCCTACACCAAATGCGCCGCACCTGCTCAACTTCAGGCAAAGGCCGCTAACCCCAGACATCGAACGGCCACGCATCCGCCGAAGAAGCAGTCCCCGGCGAGCGCACCAGAAGCATCATCTCGAGACGCGTCGAGCGCCGCCATCAATCTCAGGTAATCTGACGGCGACTGACGTCTGTCACTACGGCCGCATGTCCTGGTAAAGCTTGAGCATATCCTTGTACTCGTCGGCGGTCTTTTGAATGGAGAATCGCATACGCAGCGCATTCTCCGCGAACGCCACGCGCTCGACGTCCATCTCGACGGTGTTGCCGTCCATGCTCGACTGAAGCGGTACCCGATACATAAGGTCCTCCTCCAGCGCCGACTTGCTCGCTTCGATATGTCGCGGCGAGGTCATCGTCATGCCGGCGAAATTCTGCCCACTCCCCATCACCCGCTCCAACTCGGCACTGAAGTCGAGATCACGCGCCTTGAAATTCGGTGTGTCCGCGTTCGCGATGTTTGCAGATAACAGCTCGAACCTCCGCGTCCGAAGCCTCAGCGCCTGCTCGTGAACGCTGTCTTCACTACGGGCCCACTTTGCGATGTATGGGGTATCCATTTCCACTCTCCAACTAGTTCGGAGCGCGCAGCGTATGTCAGCGGCATTCGACACTGTGGTTAGAGCAACGACCCTTTTTCATGAGTTTCCCATTACCAACTCGCAATGTTCGCGTCGACGTCGAAGGACGGCGCTTGCTGGAAGCCTTGTCAACACGTGCAATCCATAGTGCTTGCATACCTGTCGTCGCTGAACCACGAAGTTCCCCCGTGTAATTGCAAAGCAATCTGAGCGTCATCTGCGGATTTCTATACTCGCCCTCAACAAAAATTCATTCTGGCCTTACTGAGGAGAATCCATGAAGATTAGTCGCATTGCCGTTGCATCGTTTGGTCTGTTCGCCACGACAGCCTTCGCTCAATCCACCGTGACGCTCTACGGTGTCGCCGATGCTGGTATCGAGTATCTGAGCAACGTCCCGTCTGCTTCGCCTGGTGGTTCAAGCCAGGTCCGCATGACCTCGGGCAATATGTCGACGTCGCGCTGGGGCATGCGTGGCGTTGAAGATCTCGGCGTGTGCGTGAGCACGAGATTCGATGGATGCGCGAGCACGGTAATTGATGGTCGGCTGCGGCACCGTCCATCACCAATGTTGCGTGCCGTCGGGCAACGCTGATGGACGTGGCGATCTATCGCGGTGGA
>NZ_VZOW01000021.1 GCF_008801835.1 Cupriavidus pauculus
AGGCCCGCACCGACCAGACCGCCGGTTCGGCCACCCATGGCGTTGCCCGCCGCAGTGCCCGCGCCGCCACCCACCGCGCCGCCGAGCACGGCGCCGGTGCTGCCGCCCAGCGCGCCGCCTACGGCAGCGCCAGCCACGCCGCCCAGACCGCCGCCGAGCGCATTGTTCAGATCACCCCCAGCGAACGCCGGCAGCGCAGCCGCCGAGAGGGCAAGAGCCAGAGTCAGGTTGCGAAGGCGAGACATCGTATTTTCCTTATTCGGTGTGGATCTGGAGCGGAGTGTAGAGAAGGAGCCCTCCCCTTGCTGTAACTAGTTGTGAGGCCCTGTAACCCCCTGCAGAAACGGTATCGGTCTGTTAAAAAATGCGGCAAATCGGCAACAAATGGGTCGCAAAAGCCACTGCGCGCATAAAAAAAGCGGCCCCGAAGGGCCGCCCTGTGGCGCCGGAGCGCGTCCGGTCAGGTCAGCAGCATTTGCCCTGGCCGCCGCCGTAGCGCGCTTGCTGGCGTTCGCGGAAGAACTCCTCGTACGTCATCGGCGTGCGATCCGGATGGGTGCTTTCCATATGGGCCACGTAGGTCTGGTAGTCCGGCAGGCCCACCATCAGCCGCAGCGACTGGCCCAGGTAACGTCCCATGTTTCCGATCTGTTCCAGCATGATGGCCTCCGCCAGTGGTTCAATGCGACGCGGCCGAGGCCTGCGCAGGCATGGGTTCGAACGGCGTTTCGCTGTCCGTGCGCCTTGCCTGGTTGCGAGCGGCCATGGCCGTCTTGAAACCGTAGAACACAATCGACAGCACTACAAACATGAACAGCGCGCACAGGCCCGCGTCCAGATAGTCGTTGAAGACGATGCGGTGCATCTGTTCCATCGACTTGGCCGGAGCCAGCACCTTGCCTTCGGCAATCGCCGCGCTGAATTTCGACGCGTGGGTCAGGAAGCTGACCTTAGGATCGGCGTCGAACAGCTTCTGCCAGCCGGCGGTCAGCGTGCAGATCAGCAGCCAGCAGGTGGGCAGCAGCGTCACCCATGCGTACTGCCCGCGCTTCATCTTCACCAGCACGCAGGTGCCCAGCACCAGTGCCACGGCGGCCAGCATCTGGTTCGAGATGCCGAACAGCGGCCATAGCGTGTTGATGCCGCCCAGCGGATCCACCACGCCCTGGTACAGGAAGTAGCCCCAGGCGGCCACGGTCAGCGCGGTGGCGATCAGGTTGGCCGGCAGTGACTCGGTACGCTTGAGCGACGGCACGAAACTGCCCAGCAGATCCTGCAGCATGAAGCGGCCGGCGCGCGTGCCGGCGTCGACGGCCGTCAGGATGAACAGCGCTTCGAACAGGATCGCAAAGTGATACCAGAACGCCATCATGGCCTGGCCGCCCACCACCTGGTGCAGGATGTGCGCGATCCCGACGGCCAGCGTCGGAGCGCCGCCGGCACGCGAGATGATGGTGTTTTCGCCCACGTCCTTGGCGGTCTGGATCAGCACGTCGGGCGTGATCACAAAGCCCCAGCTGGACACGGCCTGCGCCACCGTTTCCGGCGTGGTGCCGATCACCGCGGCCGGGCTGTTCATCGCGAAGTACACGCCGGGTTCGATCACCGATGCGGCGACCAGCGCCATGATGGCGACGAACGACTCGGCCAGCATCGCGCCGTAGCCAATAAAGCGTGCGTGCGATTCGTTTTCCAGCAGCTTGGGCGTGGTGCCCGACGAAATCAACGCGTGGAAACCCGACACGGCGCCGCAGGCGATGGTGATGAACAGGAACGGAAACAGGTTGCCCGACCACACCGGGCCACCGCCCTGCGCAAACTGCGTGAAGGCCGGCATCTTCAGCTCCGGCGCCACGATCAGGATGCCGATGGCCAGCGCGATGATGGTGCCGATTTTCAGGAACGTCGACAGGTAGTCGCGCGGCGCCAGCAGCAGCCACACCGGCAGCACGGCGGCGATGAACCCATAGATGATCAGCATCCACGTCAGCGCCTTGCCGTCATACGTGAACAGCGGCGCCAGCGTGGCGCTTTCGTGCACGTGCTGGCCGCCGACGATGGCCAGCATCAGCAGCACGAAGCCGATCACCGACACCTCGCCGATGCGCCCCGGACGGATATAACGCGTGTAGATGCCCATGAAGATCGCGATGGGAATCGTCACCGCCACGGTGAACGTGCCCCAGGGCGAGCCAGCCAGCGCCTTCACCACGATCAGCGCCAGCACCGCCAGGATGATGATCATGATCATGAAGCAGCCGAACAGCGCGATCAGGCCGGGCACGGTGCCCATTTCCGACTTGACCAGATCGCCCAGCGAGCGGCCGTCGCGGCGCGTCGAGATAAACAGGATCATGAAGTCCTGCACCGCGCCGGCAAACACCACGCCCGCAAGAATCCACAGCATGCCCGGCATGTAGCCCATCTGCGCGGCAAGCACCGGCCCAACCAGCGGCCCGGCGCCGGCGATGGCGGCAAAGTGGTGGCCGAACAGCACCGCCTTGTTGGTCGGTACGTAGTCCAGGCCGTCGTTATGGCGCCAGGCTGGCGTCATGCGCTTGGGGTCAAGTTGCATCACCTTGTCGGCGATGAAACGGCTGTAGTAGCGGTAGGCGATCAGGTAGATGCAGAGCGCGGCAACCACGATCCACAGCGCGCTGACGGCTTCACCGCGCGACAGCGCGACGGTGGCGAAGGCAAACGCGCCGAGTACGGCGACGGCCAGCCACAACAGGTGTTGTCCGATGCGATTCATGTTGAAGGGTCTCCTCAGACCGGCTGAAAGAGCCTGCGGCGACGGATTGCGGGCAGCGGGGGCGTGCCGGATGGCGGCGCCGACAATCGTGCGGAAGGTGTCTCCTGAGTGTCTGCGACGCCCGGTCTGTTCTCGTCTGAGCCGGATCTTGTCGTGCAGGCAGGCAGTGCACCCGAGGCGGGCAATCGCCAGGGTCGGGGCACCTACTGCATAGGATTGCACCGCGGGCGGGCCCGGGTGCAATCCGGCGTGTAGTATTGACACCCGCCCATGTCGGCACAAGCGCGAAACTACGCAGCCATATTGCGTAGTAGTACGTAGATCGACGAAGTCAAGCGGCCTTCCCGGCATCGGTGTTTACCCCCGGCTCAGATGAAACTCCGCCAAAAGATACTTTTGCTCGCCGTGGCGCCGCTTGCCGTCGCCATGCTGGGCATCGCGCTGGCCGTCCGCTACCAGGCCACGGCGCTGGCTCGCCACGAGCGCGCGCTGGTCGAGGCGGCCTACCTGCAAAGCAAGGAAACCGAACTGCGCCACTACGTGGAGCTGGCGCAAAGCGCGATCGCGCCGCTGGTGCAGTCGGGCCGCACCGACGCCGCCACGCGCCAAGCTGCCATGGAGGCGCTGGCGCGGCTTGACTACGGCCCGGACGGCTATTTCTTCCTGTATGACCTGCAGGGCCGCAATCTCATGCATCCGCGCCAGCCGGAACTGGTGGGGCAGGATCTGTGGCTGCTGCGCGACCCGCAAGGGGCGTTGACGATCCAGAAGCTGGTGAGCGCCGCAAAGTCCGGCGGCGGATCGGTGCGCTACCTGTGGCGCAAGCCGTCGTCGCAGCAGGTGGCGCCCAAGCTTGGCTACGTGGTGGCCGTGCCGGCGTGGAACTGGATGCTCGGCACCGGCATTTACCTCGACGATGTGGAGCAGACCTTGCGCCAGCTCGATGCGCGCGCGGAAACCGACATCCGCGAGACCATGGCGTGGATTGGCGTGATTGCGGCCATCAGCATCCTGCTGGTGGCGGCCAGCGGCTTGGCGCTCAATATCAGCGAACACCGCGAGGCCGACGCCAAGCTGCGGCAACTGGCGCAGCGCGTGGTGCAGTCGCAGGAAGAAGAGCGTGCGCGCCTGTCGCGCGAACTGCATGACGGCATCAGCCAACTGCTGGTGTCCGTCAAGCTGGTGCTGGAGGCCGCCACCAACCGCATCCGGCTGGCCCCGGCCGAGGGCGCGTCCGTGGCGCCGATCCTCGGCATGGCGCTCAATCGGCTCGATTCCGTCTTCAACGAAGTGCGGCGCGTGGCGCGCAACCTGCGCCCGGCGTTGCTCGACGATCTTGGCCTGTTCGCCGCGCTTCAGCATCTGGCGCGCGAGATGCAGGCCGGCAGCACGCTGGGCATTGACGTCAGGCAGCGCGGCCAGCCGCGCGAACTGTCCGACGATCAGGCCACGGCGCTGTTCCGCATCGCCCAGGAGGCGCTGACCAATGTCGAGCGCCACGCGCATGCCACGCACGTCGATGTCGAACTCGAATACCTGCCGTCTGGCACGCGGCTGGTGGTGCGCGACAACGGCACTGGGTTCGACGTCGCGCGCATGCAGCGCGATCCGCAACGCGGCATCGGCCTGCGCAACCTGCGCGAGCGCATGGCGGCGTTGGGCGGCCAGTTCGACATCGTTTCACTGCCGTCCGGCACGCGGCTCACCGCGGCCTTGCCACTGAAAACTCCCTCCTCGGAACCTTCGCAGTCATGAATTCGTTGCACGACGACGATCCCGCAACCCATTCGCCCGCCAGCCCTGCGCGCGTGCTGTTGATCGACGACCACGCGCTGGTGCGCGACGGCATGCGCATGCATCTGTCGCTGCAGCCCGATCTCGAAGTGGTGGGCGAAGCCGACGACGGCGAGGCCGCGTTGGCGTGGCTGGCGCAAGCCCGGCCCGGGTGTCTGCCTGACCTGGTGATCACCGATATCGGCATGCGCGGCATGGGCGGGATTGCGCTGGCGGGCGCGCTGCACGACCAGTATCCGCAACTGGCCGTGCTGATCGTGTCGATGCACGACAACCTTGAATACGTGCGCCAGGCGATCCGCGCGGGCGCGCGCGGCTACGTGCTCAAGGACGCTCCCGCCGACGAATTGATGGCAGCCATTCAGGCCGTACTGGCGGGCCGCATGTTCTATAGCGCGCGCATCGCACGCGGCATGGCCGAACAGACGATCAGTCCGCTCGATGCGCTGACCCCGCGCGAACGCGACATCCTGCACGGCATCGGCAAGGGCCTGGCCAACAAGGAAATCGCCGCCGGGCTTGGTGTCTCCGTGCGCACGGTGGAAACGCACCGGCTCAACCTGAAGCGCAAGCTCGGCATCGAGGGCCGCGCGGAACTGGTCAAGTACGCGGTGCGGCATATCGTGACCGACGCAGATTCGGGACAGTCGATCTCGTGAGCGAGCCGCGACGAATCGTCCCGGGCCAGCGTTGCGCGCGCAAAAAAAAAACCGACCGGCGTCAACCGGTCGGCCTTGTACATCCGAAAAACGGCTGGGATCAGGCGGCCAGGCGTTTGGCCAGCGCTTCCTTGGTTTCCAGCAGTGCCTGCGGCAGGTTCTGCTTGAGCTGGGTGAACAGCTCGTCGTGCAGCGCCAATTCCTTCTGCCAGGCGTCGTGGTCGATCGACGTGACCTGTTCGAATTGCTCGGTGGTGAAGGTCAGGCCGTCCCAGTTCAGGTCGGTGTAACGCGGCGACGTGCCGAACACGTGATCGACGCCCTGGCCGCGGCCTTCCACGCGATCGATCATCCACGACAGTACGCGCATGTTTTCACCAAAGCCGGGCCACACGAACTTGCCGTCGGCGTCCTTGCGGAACCAGTTCACGCAGTAGAACTTCGGCAGCTTTGCGCCGGTTGCCTCGAGCTTCTTGCCCAGGGCCAGCCAGTGGCCGAAGTAATCGGCCATGTTGTAGCCGCAGAATGGCAGCATGGCGAACGGATCGCGGCGCACCACACCCTGCTGGCCGGCTGCGGCGGCGGTGGTTTCGGACCCCATCGTGGCGGCCATGTACACGCCTTCGGTCCAGTTGCGCGCTTCGGTCACCAGGGGCACCGTGCTGCTGCGGCGGCCGCCGAAGATGAAGGCGTCGATGGCCACGCCAGCCGGGTTGTCCCAGTTCTCGTCGATCGACGGGCACTGCGACGCCGGTGCGGTGAAGCGGGCGTTCGGATGCGCGGCCTTGGCGCCGGTCTGCTTGGCGATCTCGGGCGTCCAGTCATTGCCCTGCCAGTCGATCAGATGCGCCGGCGCTTCCTTGGTCATGCCTTCCCACCACACGTCGCCGTCATCGGTCAGCGCCACGTTGGTGAAGATGACGTTTTCCTTGAGCGTCGCCATCGCGTTGTAGTTGGTCTGCTCGCTGGTGCCTGGAGCCACGCCGAAATAGCCGGCTTCCGGGTTGATCGCGTACAGGCGGCCGTCCTGGCCCGGCTTGATCCACGCGATATCGTCGCCGATCGTGGTGACCTTCCAGCCGTCGAAGCCCTTGGGCGGGATCAGCATGGCGAAGTTGGTCTTGCCGCAGGCCGACGGGAACGCGGCGGCGACGTGGTACTTCTTGCCCTCGGGCGAGGTCACGCCCAGGATCAGCATGTGCTCTGCGAGCCAGCCCTCGTCGCGGCCCATGGTCGAGGCGATGCGCAGGGCGAAGCACTTCTTGCCCAGCAGCGCGTTGCCGCCGTAGCCCGAGCCGAACGACCAGATCTCGCGCGATTCCGGGAAGTGCACGATGTACTTGGTCGGGTTGCAAGGCCACGGCACGTCCTTCTCGCCAGCGGCCAGCGGCTTGCCAACGGTATGCACGCACGGCACGAATTCGCCGTCGGCGCCCAGCACGTCGTACACGGCGCGGCCCATGCGGGTCATGATGCGCATGTTCACGGCGACGTACGGCGAATCGGACAGTTCCACGCCGATGTGCGCGATCGGCGAGCCCAGCGGACCCATCGAGAACGGCACCACGTAGAGCGTGCGGCCGCGCATGCAGCCGTCGAACAGGCCGCTCAGCGTCTGGCGCATTTCGCCCGGGGCGACCCAGTGATTCGTGGGGCCGGCGTCTTCCTTCTTCTCGGAGCAGATGAAGGTGCGGTCTTCAACGCGCGCCACGTCGGACGGATCGGACAGGGCCAGGAACGAATTCTTGCGCTTGGCGGGATTCAGGCGACGCATGGTGCCGGCGGCGACCATCTGCTCGCACAGGCGGTCATATTCTTCCTGCGAGCCGTCGCACCAGTAGATCTGGTCCGGCTTGGTCAGCGCGGCGATATCGGCAACCCAAGAGACCAGTTTCTGGTTCTTTACCCAGGCCGGTACGTTCAGTGCCGGTGTGCCTTGCATTGTGGGATGGTTCATCTAACTGCTCCAAAGCTAAAAAGAAACCTTGCAATGTCCGACAGGCAGCTGCGACGGGGAAAGACGGCGTGTCGAGTGGCGGCCGCGTAGGGCCTGACGCACTCGCGCTCTGACCGTCACATCCCGTTACAACTCGGCGGCGACCAGATGGGTGCAAATGGTCGCGGGGGTCCCTGCGGCTGCGATACAGTTGCGCTTCGCCCGTTTCTGGCGGGCGGCAGGGGTCGGTCGGGCATTGTCCGGCGGCGCGCAGGAGGCGGGAGCGTGGCTCGACCGCACTGTCGCATCGCGAGAGCGCGCAAGGATACCACTGCACGGATCCCCTGTTTTTTGCTGCGCAGCATTGTCTCCCCTGTCAGAATGCCCGTTCGCCACCGCGCAGCATCGTCTCGCGGCGGTTGCCGCTCGGACGCGTCTGCAGTCAATGTTGCGTCAGGGAAGCCAACAATACTGTCGGTTGCGCGCTGATTCTGTGGCCGCGCACACCAAGCCCCCGAGGTTAAAGAGTTACCGATGAAGATTGCCGTTCTCGACGATTACCAGGATGCCGTCCGCAAGCTGTCCTGCTTTTCCTTGCTGGAAGGGCACGACGTCAAGGTCTTCAACAACACCGTGAAGGGCGTCGGCCAGCTCGCCGCGCGACTGTCCGACGTGGAGGCGCTGGTGCTGATCCGCGAGCGCACGCGGGTGACGCGCCAGGTACTCGAGAAGCTGCCGAAGCTGAAAATCATCAGCCAGACCGGCCGCGTGGGCAACCATGTGGATCTCGATGCCTGCACCGAGCGCGGCGTGGTGGTCTTGCAGGGCGTGGGCTCGCCAGTGGCGCCGGCCGAACTGACCTGGGCGCTGATCATGGCGGCGCAGCGCCGCATCCCGCAATACGTGGCCAGCCTCAAGCACGGCGCGTGGCAGCAGTCGGGCCTGAAATCGACCACGATGCCGCCCAATTTTGGCCTTGGCCAGGTGCTGCGCGGGCAGACGCTGGGGATCTGGGGATACGGCAAGATCGGCCGCCTGCTGGCCGGTTACGGTCGCGCTTTCGGCATGAACGTGCTGGTCTGGGGCCGCGAGGCGTCGCAGCAGGGCGCGCGCGAAGACGGCCTGAACGTCGCCGAATCGGTCGAGCAGCTGTTTGCCGACAGCGATGTGCTGTCGCTGCACCTGCGCCTGAACGACGAAACGCGCGGCATCGTCACATTGGCCGATCTGCAGCGCATGAAGCCGACAGCGCTGTTCGTCAACACCAGCCGCGCCGAGCTGATCGAGGAAAACGCGCTGGTGGCGGCGCTGAATCGGGGACGCCCGGGCATGGCGGCGATCGACGTGTTCGAGTCGGAGCCGATTCTGCAGGGCCACGCGCTGCTGCGCATGGAGAACTGCATCTGCACGCCTCACCTGGGCTATGTCGAGCGTGACAGCTACGAGCTGTACTTCCGCACCGCGTTCCAGAACATCCTCGACGTGCTGGCCGGCAAGCACGACAGCATCGCCAACCCCAAGGCGCTGACACCCGCGTTGTCGCGCTGACCCGGCGCGCTCCAGCCGATCCAGCGGGGCGCGTCTTGCGCGCCTGCGCTTCTCCCCGGCATGCCAGGTCCGGCGTTGCAGATGCACACCGTCGGCTGGCTGCCCGCTCGGTCGACGCGCCGTGCGTCTGTTTCCCCACATTTCCCGCCCTCAAACGTGCGCACGAGTCGGTACACTCGGTTCACAAACAACGTCAGCGCACGACGTCCCGTGATTGACGTTGCGCGCGGCCCCGCACACGCGAAGGAGGGCGTACCGTGGCCGAATCCGATCCGCGTCCCAATCCCGCAGGCGCCGGCGGCACGGCCGTCGGACGGGTGCTGGCGGTCAACGTCGGCACGGCGCTACCGCTGGTGGTGGCCGGCGCCGGCTGCGAGGCCGTGGTGCTGTCGGGCGTGCGCAAGCACCCGCTGAGCACGCTCCATCATCCGATCGCGGTCGGTGTGCATCGGCTCGGGCTGGCGGGCGACGAGCAGGTGGATCGCACGGTTCACGGCGGCCCCGACCGCGCCGTCTATGCCTATCCCATCGAGCACTACACTTGGTGGAACACGCGCCGGCGCGAGGCCGGCGTCGAGGAGTCCGAGCGGCCGCTGGCGTTTGGCGCGATGGGCGAGAACCTGACCACGCAGGGTCTGCTCGAAACGGCGCTATGGCTGGGCGACCGCCTGCGCATCGGCGAGGTGGAACTGGTGGTCAGCGCGCCCCGCCTGCCCTGCTACAAGCTCAATGCCGTGATGGGCTACGCCAACGCCGTGCGCGACATGACGCGCAGCGGTTTTTCGGGCGTCTACCTCAGCGTGGCCCGCGCGGGCGTGATCCGCGCCGGCGATACCGTGGTGCTGGCCGCCGGCCCCCGCGCGGTGCCGCTGCACGGCCGCCATCGACGCGAAAGCGCCTGATCCGGGTTTTTCCACGGTTTCCCACGGTTTCCCGCGTTTTTCCCGAGTGGTCCAGCCTGGATTTTCTGCTAATGTTTTAATTTCGATACAAGCAATCGGAGCGCCCTTCCGGGCTGGTCCGGGCAGCGTTCCATGCTGCTGTAATGGCTTGTAATACAACGCGCTGGCCTTGAAGGGTCCGGCGCGGTACTAGTAGCGGTTTGCGCGGGCAAAACCAGTTCCAAGAAACCGGTGCCAGGGAAGTCGCGCGCCAAGCGGTCTTTGAGGGTCCTCATAATGAAAACTGACGGGATCGACCAGCCCAAGGGCTTCGTCGATGGCAACTGGAGCGCGGCTGCCCGCGCAGGCCGCGGCCGGACTTCGCCCTGGGTGGCAATCGCGGTGGTCGTGCTGCTGGCCGTGCTGGGCTGGTTTGGCTGGAAGCACTGGTCCGCGCCCAAGCCGCAGACCAAGGGGCCGGCCGCCACCGCCGTCACCACGGCGCGCGTCATGCAGGGCGATGTGCCGCTCGAAGTCACCGCCAATGGCACGGTCACCGCGATGCAGTCGGTCGACGTGCGTCCGCAGGTGTCCAGCACGGTTCGCGCGGTGCATATCAAGGAGGGCCAGTCGGTCAAGCCGGGCGACTTGCTGTTCACGCTCGACACGCGCATGGACGAAGCCAATCTGGCCCGCGCGCGCGCGCAACT
This sequence comes from Cupriavidus pauculus, assembly GCF_008801835.1. GTDB lineage: Bacteria > Pseudomonadota > Gammaproteobacteria > Burkholderiales > Burkholderiaceae > Cupriavidus > Cupriavidus pauculus. The sequence goes on from NZ_VZOW01000021.1 coordinate 10,284, forward strand.
GATGCGCGATCAGGCCGATCTTGCCGATGCGCGGCGCACGCTGGCGCGCAGCCAGGAACTGCTGCAGCGCAATTTCATTTCGCGCAGCGCGGTCGATACCGCGCAGGCCAAGGTCGACGGCTTCGAAGCGACGATCCGCGCCGACCAGGCCGCCATCGAAGCGAGTCAGGTGGCCATCAGCTACGGCACCATCCGCGCCACGATCGGCGGCCGCACCGGCGTGATCAACGCGTTTCCGGGGTCGCTGGTGACGCCGGCCAACACGACCACCACGCCCGCGATGGTCACGATCGCGCAGATCGCGCCAATCACCGTGATGTTCACGCTGCCCGAGCGCCAGCTGGCCGCGCTGCGCGAGGCGCTGCAACAAGGCCCGGTCACCATTACGGCATTGCCCAACGACGGCAACACGACGCCCGTGACCGGCAAGATCACGTTCGTCGACAACACGGTCGATCCGCAATACGGCAGCATCCGCGTCAAGGCGACCTTCGACAATACCGAGCACCGGCTCTGGCCCGGCACCTATGCCAACGTCAGCGCCACGGTGCAGGTGCTGAAGGGCGCGCTGAGCGTGCCGCCGCAGGCCATCGTGACGGGTCCGGAGGGCCGCTTCGTCTATACGGTGCAGCCGGACAGCAAGGTGGCGCGCGTACCGGTGCGGGTGGTGGCGACCACCGCCGCCGCCGCCGTGGTGGAAGGTGTGCAGCCGGGCGTGCGCGTGGTGACCGAAGGCGCGCAGAATCTGCGTCCGGGCAGCCTGGTGCGCGAGGCCGCCCCGCGCGCCGCAGCCGCCTCCGCCGTCTCCCCTGCCGCGACGCCGGCAGCCGCCGACAAGCACTAAGACCATGACGCTGTCCGAGCTCTGTATCCGCCGGCCCGTCATGACGGTGCTGCTGTGCCTGGCCGTCATCGTGACCGGCATCGTGCTGTATCCGACGATTCCGATTGCGGCGTTGCCCAGCTTCAATTCGCCCGTGATCCAGGTCACGGCCACGCTGCCCGGGGCCAGCCCCGAGACGATGGCCGCGTCGGTGGCCACGCAGCTGGAAAAGCAGTTCGCGACGATTCCTGGCGTCACGGTGATCAGTTCGTCGAACACGCTTGGCAATTCGAGCATCACGATCGAATTCAACAGCGACCGCGATATCGATGCGGCCGCGGTCGACGTGCAGGCTGCGCTGTTCCGCGCCCAGCGCTCGCTGCCGATCGAAATGACGGTGCCGCCGTCATACCGCAAGGTGAATCCGGCCGATGCCCCGGTGATCCTGCTGGCGATCAATTCGCCGTCGATGAGCCTGGGCGAACTCAACGCCTTCGGCGACAACCTCATCTCGCCCACGCTGGCCACGCTGCCGGGCGTGGCGCAGGTGCAGATCTTCGGTCAGAAGCGTTTTTCGGTACGGGTCCGCGCCCATCCGGACGCCCTTGCCGCACGCGGCCTGACGCTGGACGAGCTGGCCACGGCGCTCAATCGGGCCAATGCCAACACGCCGGTCGGCACGCTCGACGGCGCGCGCCAGACGCTGACGATCCAGGCCAATCGCCAGATGACCAGCGCCGAGGCGTTCCGCAACATCATCGTGGCCAGCCAGCCCAGCGGCGCCGTGGTGCGCCTGTCGGACGTGGCCGATGTGGAGGACGGCGTCGAGACCATCAAGACCGGCAGTTGGCTCAACAACGAGCGCTCGATCGTGCTGGCCGTGCTGCGCCAGCCCGACGCCAACACCGTGGCGGTGGTGGACGCCATCAAGGCCGCGCTGCCGCGGCTGCTCCAGCAGATGCCGGGCTCGGTCAACGTCAATGTGGTGAACGATCGCTCGATGTCGATCCGCGAATCGATCCATGACGTGCAGTTCACCTTGGCGCTGACGGTGGCGCTGGTGGTGATGGTGATCTTCCTGTTCCTGCGCCGCGCTGCGGCCACGCTGATTCCAACCGTATCGCTGCCGATCTCGCTGATCGGCACCGTGGCGCTGATGAAGGCGTTTGGCTACAGCCTCGACAACGTTTCGCTGCTGGCCATCACGCTGGCGGTGGGACTGGTGGTCGACGACGCGATCGTGATGCTGGAAAACATCGTGCGTCATATCGAGGAAGGCGTGCCGCCGCTGAAAGCCGCGCTGGTCGGCTCGCGCGAGATGGGGTTCACGATTCTCTCGATCTCGATTTCGCTGGTGGCGGTGTTCATTCCGATCTTCTTCATGCCGGGCGTGATCGGCCTCCTGTTCCACGAATTTGCCGCGGTGGTGTCGCTGGCGATCCTGGTGTCCGCGCTGGTGTCGCTGACGCTGATTCCGATGCTGTGCGCGCGCTTTTTGTCGGCGGAAAACGTGCCGGTCGACGAGTCACAGCATGCCTATGGCGATCACGCCGGCGCCGCACCCGCGCATCGCGCGCCACAGCAGCGCACGCTTGGCATGCGCTCGACGCAGTGGTTCGAGGATCTGTTCGAATGGACGCTGCACCGGTACGCGCGGGGGCTCGACTGGTGTCTGGCGCATCGGCGCATCGTGCTGGGCGTGGCGGGTTTGACGTTCGTGCTGACCGCCGTGCTGTTCGTGAAGATTCCGAAGGGCTTTTTCCCTGAGGAGGACATCGGCCAGATCCAGGTCAACGCCGAAGGCCCGCAGGACATTTCGTTCGACGCGATGGCCGAGCGCCTGCGCGACGCGGCCGAGCGCATCCGCGCGAATCCGGCCGTGAAGAGCGTGGTGGCGTCGATTGGCGGCGGCCCGTCGCCGGCCATCAACACGGGCCGCATGTTCGTCGAACTGAAGCCGCTGGGAGAGCGGCCCAAGATGGCGCAGGTGGTGGAGTCGCTGCGCAAGGACGTGTCCGTGGTGCCAGGCCTGCAGGTGTATTTCTCTCCGGTGCAGAACCTGCGCCTGGGCGGCCGGCAGAGCAAGAGCCGCTACCAGTACACGTTGCAGAGCGTGAAGGCGGACCAGTTGCAGGCGTTCAGCGACAAGCTCATGGCCAGGATGCGCGCCGAGCCGATGTTCCGCGATGTCACCAGCGACTCGCAGCAGTCGGGGTTGGAGGCGCAACTGACGATCGACCGCGACAAGGCCAATGCGCTGGGCGTGCAGATGCAGGACGTGCGCACCGCGCTCTACACGGCGTTCGGCGAGCGCCAGGTGTCGACGATCTACACGCCGATCGACAATTACTACGTGATTCTGACTGCCGCCGATATCGATCGCGTCGATGAAACGGCTTTCTCGAAGCTGTACGTGCGCAGCAAGACCGGGCAGATGGTGCCGGTGTCGGCATTCGCCACGACCGAGCGCCGCGTCGGGCCGATCGCAGTCAACCACCAGGGCCAGCTTCCGTCGGTGACCGTGTCGTTCAACCTCGCGCCCGGCGCGGCGCTTGGCGATGCGTCAAAGTTGATCGACCGCTACCGCCAGGAGATCGACATGCCGACGTCGATCTTCACGAGCTGGGGCGGCGACGCGGCGGTGTTCCAGTCGTCGCAGGCCACGCAGGTGGTGCTGCTGGTGGCGGCCATCGCCGTGATCTACACGCTGCTGGGCGTGCTGTACGAAAGCTATATCCATCCGCTGACGATCCTGGCGGGCTTGCCTTCGGCGGCGATCGGCGCGTTGCTGACGCTGTTTATCTTCAACGTCGAGCTGTCCCTGATCGCCACGATCGGCGTGCTGATGCTGATCGGCATCGTCAAGAAAAACGCCATCATGATGATCGACTTCGCGCTGGCGGCGCAGCGTGAACAGGGCATGCATCCGTCCAAGGCGATCCGGCAGGCGTGCCTGCTGCGCTTCCGTCCGATCATGATGACCACGTTTGCCGCCGTGATGGGCGCCCTGCCGCTTGCGCTGGGGCTGGGCGCCGGCGCGGAACTGCGGCAGCCGCTGGGGCTGGCGGTGGTGGGCGGCCTGCTGTTCTCGCAGGTCATCACGCTGTTCATTACGCCGGTGATCTACCTGGCGCTGGACCGTTACTCGGGCACCGGCCCGCTGCAGATCGATGCGCAGGGCAACGCGTTGCCCGAAAAAGAGGTGGCCAGCATCCGCTAGGGAATGGGTTAGCGAAAAGCGATGCGTACGGATGCCGGCAGTTTCGGCATCCGTTTTCATTTGGGCCGAAGCCTGCGCGCGCGTTCAGGCCGGCACGCGCCGGATGCTGCCGCGACATTTCCGGTGCTATCTTGCTCGCCGACCGTCGTGCATCACAAAGTGCGGCAAAATGCTTAAAATTATCATCCCTATGAATTTCAAATAGCCTAAAACTGGCCAATTGATTGTTCATACGAATAGAACGGAGCCATGCGCCCATGACGCCAAGCCTGCTTGAAACCTTGATGTACGACGTCGGCCAGTTGTTTCTGTACCCGACGCTGGTGCTGATCGGCTTGCTGTTTCTCTACGCATTCTGGGCGCTCGGCGAGTTTGCGATGCAGGCGTGGCTGCGCCAACGCCACCCGATCGAGTCGGGGCGCGGCTACCTGCTGGTGGCATGGGCGCGCCGTAACAAGGTGACTCATCCCGATGCGCTCGACGTGACGGCGCACCGTCTTCTGGAGCGCCCGCGCATCGCCACGCGCGTAGCGCCGATGCTCGGCCTGGTAGCCACCATGATTCCGATGGGACCCGCGCTGAAGAGCCTGTCGGGCGGCAATCTGGCCAATGTCGGCGAGAACCTGACCATCGCGTTCTCGGCCGTGATCCTGGCGCTGATCGCGGCCAGCATCACGTTCTGGGTAGTCAACGTGCGCCGGCGCTGGCTGGCCGAGGAACTGGTCTGGCTGGGCCAGTCCCGGCCGCAATGGGACGTGGAGCCATGAAGTTTCTCGACGAAAGCGAGGCCGACGATCCGATTCTGTCGGTGGTCAATCTGATCGACGTGTTCCTGGTCGTGATCGCCGCATTGCTGGTGACCATCGCGCAGAATCCGCTCAATCCATTCACGCACAATGACGTGACCATCATCACCAATCCGGGCAAGCCGAACATGGAAATCGTGTCGCGCCATGGCGAGAAGATCGTGCGCTACCAGGCCAACGGGCAGACGGGCAGCGGCGACGGCGTCAAGGCAGGCGTCGCGTACCGCATGAAGGATGGTTCGATGGTCTACGTGCCCGAAAGCGCCGCCGACGCAGGCCATCCCGTTGACCATCCCGCTGACACCACGCAGGCGCAGGCATCGCCGCGTCCGCAACCGGAAAGCGCGCGGCCATGACCCGTTCGATCGTTCGGCTTGCAATCCTGATCGCGGCGCTGTCCGGCTGCGCCGCCACGATGCCGACACCGGAGACGGTGAGCCGCGCATTCAGCGGCAAATCGTATGTGCTGCTGGGCGAAGTGCACGACAGCGCGGCGGCGCAACGGCAGCGCTTGCAGGCGTTGACGCACGCGGTGGAGGCGGGCTGGCGCCCGGCCATCGCGATGGAACAGTTCGACCGCGAACGCCAGGCCGATATCGACCGCGCCCGCCGCACGCGTCCGCGCGACGTCGACTATCTGATTGCGCAGGCAGCGGGCGACAAGAGTGGTTGGGACTGGGATTTGTACAAGCCCGTGATTGCGCTGGCGCTGCAATACGATCTGCCGTTGCTGGCTGCCAACCTGTCGCGCGCCGACGCCTTCAGGATCGTGCGCAACGGATACGGCGAAGTGTTCGCCCCGGATCAACTGACGGCGCTCGGCCTGGACAAGCCGTTGCCGCAGGACATCGCCAGCGCGCAAACCGCAGTGCTCGATGCTGGCCACTGCGGGCATTTTCCGAAGGCGATGCTGCCCGGCATGCTCGACGCGCAGGCCGCGCGTGACGCAGTGATGGCACAGACGCTGCGCCTTTACGCGCAGCGTGGCGCGGTGCTGATTGCTGGCAACGGCCACGTGCGGCGCGATATCGGCGTGCCGCGCTGGCTGCCGGGTGACGCCACGCGCGTGCTGAGCGTCGGCTATCTGGAAACCGATTCGCCTGACGCCGGATTCGACACCGTGGTGCGCGTGCCGACCATGGACCGCGACGATCCGTGCAAGGATGCGGTGATGAGCGGGAATCCGGCGGGCCAGCGCGCCAAGCCCTGACGCACCTCAGAGATCGGCGTCGGCGATGCGCAGGGCAAGCTCCGCGCGCAGGCCGTGTCCTTGCAAGCCGTCGCGCAGCGTGACCGTGCCGCCCGAGCGCGCGGCCATCTCGCGCGAGATGGCGAGCCCCAGCCCCGATCCCGGTTCCGTGTTGCCGACACGACGATAGAAGCGCGCGAACACCTTTTCGCGTTCGGCCTCGGGAATGCCGGGCCCGTCGTCCTCGACCACCAGCAGCGCGCGCTGCTGCACGCGCGCGGCCGACAGCGTGATGCGGCTGCCGCGTCCCGAATACTGGATCGCGTTGTGCACCAGGTTGGCCAGTGCTTCACGCAGCAGCGCGGCGTCGGCGCGCACCGGCAGGCTTAGGCCGGCGGGACGCTCCCAGCCGAAATCCTGCTGCCGGCCGCGCGCCAGCGGCAGATAGTCGAGCGCGACCTGTTCGGCGACGGCCACCGCGTCGATCACGCCGGCTTCTTCATCGTGCGCGGACGCATCGCGCGCAGGCTGGCGCACGCGTGCCAGCGCCAGCAGTTGATTGGTCAGCCGCGCCGCCTGTTCGAGCTGCGTGACGATGCCGCCCACCGCTTCCGATGCGGCCGCCTGCGCGCCCGGAGTGGGATCGCGCGTCTGCAGTTGCCGCTGCGCGAATTCGGCCTGGGTCTTCAGGATGGCCAGCGGCGTGCGCAACTGGTGCGCCGCATCGGCAATGAACTGGGCCTGCGACTGCGCCATGGCTTCGGAACGCGACACATGCAGGTTGATCGCGTCGACCAGCGGGCGCACCTCCACCGGCACGCGATCGAATTCGAGCGGCGTCAGGTCGTCGGCGGGCCGCGCGCGCACATCGTCGCGCACGCGCTGCAATGGCTTGAGCACGTAGGTGATGCCGCCGACCAGGATCACGGCGGACAGCACGATCAGCGCGATGTCGCGCAACAGCGCGCTGCGCCACACGTTGCCGATCAGCGCCGCGCGCGGCTCGGCGGTTTCCGCGACCTGGATGATCACGCGCATGTGCGCGTCGGGCCGGTAGACCGGACGCGCCATGGCTGCGATGCGTACTGGGTCGCCGCGATACACCGCGTCGTAGAAGCGCGGCTGATTGTTGACCAGCGCGCCGCTCGGCAGCGGCAGGTCGTCATAGCCCGTGACGGTGTCCACCGCGCCACCGCGTTCCATCGATATGCGATAGAACACGTGGGTCTGCGCCGCGGTTTCGAACATCTCCATGGCCGCGTCCGGCAACGTCAGCTGCACGCTTTCGCCGGCCATGCCGATCGCGTTGTCGATGGTGCGCACCGAGCCATAGAGGGATCGGTCGTAGGCGGTGTTGGCGGCATCGCGCAGCGTGCCGTAGGTGAACCAGGTATCGGCAGCCATCATCAGCGCCAGCGCCGGCACCAGCAGGATCAGCAACTGGCGGCGCAGGCTGCCGCGCAGCCACAGCCGCACCGGCAGACGAGCACGCTGGCGCAGGCTGCGTGGCCACATGTCAGGCTCCAGCGGGCGGGGTGTCCAGCGCCTCGGGCTCCAGCAGATAGCCGAAGCCGCGCAGCGTGACGATCGTCACGCCGTGGCCGGCCAGCTTCTTGCGCAGCCGATAGACCAGCACTTCGATGGCGTCCGGGCTCACGTCCGCATCGAGCGAAAACACCTTGTCGAGCAGTTGCGCCTTGGTGAGCGGCTGGCCGCTGCGCGCCAGCAAGGCGCCGAGCAGCGTCGATTCGCGCGGCGTCAGCGACAGCGGTGCGCCGCCGAGCGTGAAGCTGCGGGTTTCGCCATCGAACACCAGCGTGCCGCATTGCAGGCGCGGATGCGCGCGGCCACGGCTGCGGCGGATCAGGGCCAGGATGCGCGCTTCGAGTTCGGCGATGGCAAACGGTTTGGGCAGGTAGTCGTCGGCGCCAAGGTTCAGGCCGCGCACGCGTTCGTCGAGCGTGTCCTGCGCGGTCAGGATCAGCACCGGCGTGCGGTCGTCGCGCCCGCGCATGGTCTTCAGCACGGCCAGTCCATCCTTGCCCGGCAGGCGCAGGTCGAGCACCACCGCGTCGTACTCCTCGGCCATCAGGCGCGCGTCGGCCTGCAGGCCATCGGCGACATGCTCGATGACGAAGCCGCCCTGCTCCAGCGCGCGCGCCACCCAGCGGGCCAGTTCCACTTCGTCTTCCACCAGCAGGATGCGCATGCCGGTCTCCTTCACCCAGTCTCGTTATGCCTTGCAGCCGCGCCAGTGCGCGCCGCGGGCGCCTATAATACCTCCGCACCGCGCGTCCGGTATCCGCGCCAGCCATCGATCTGTATTGATTGGCAATCGGGCGTCCCGCTTCACGCCTTGCCGATTTGCCCCTTCCTTCCGATCTCGTGTCCACCGCACCCCACATCCCGCCGCCGGCCTTCAGTGCAACGCGCCGCCAACTGCTGCTGGCGGGCGGCGGCGTGGCCGCTGGTTTGCCGGCGCTGGCGCTGGCGCAGCCGCGTGTGCCGGCCGGCTATCCGGGCGACTATGTCGAGATCATCGCGCGGGCGCAGCGCGAAGGCGCGGTGGCGGTCTATGCATCGACCGACCTCGAAGTGGTGCAGCCGCTGATCACGGCGTTCGAAGCGCGCTACCCCGGCATTCGCGTGCGCTACCAGGACCTGAACACGCTCGACCTGCACAACCGCTTCGTGGCGGAAACCGCCAGTCTCGGCCCGACCATGCCCGCGCGCGACGCCGACTATGCAGACGTGCTGTGGAGCACGGCGATGGATCTGCAGATCAAGCTGGTCAACGACGGCTATGCGCAGCGCTACGATTCGCCCGAACGCGGCGGCCTGCCAAGCTGGGCGGTGTGGCGCGACGAGGCCTGGGGCACCACGTTCGAACCGGCGGTGATTGTCTACAACCGCCGGCATTTTCACGGTGCGCATGTGCCGGGCAGCCGCAGCGGTCTGGCGCGGCTGCTGCAGGAGCACGCGCCGCAGTGGCGCGGCAAGGTGGTGACGTACGACGTGGAGCGCTCAGGCGTGGGCTATCTGCTGGCGCAGCAGGATGCACGCATGGGCAGCGAATTCTGGTATCTGGCGCAGGCGCTGGGCCGCGCGAAAGTGCAACTGTCGGCGTCGACGGCCGACATGATCGAGCGCATCGCCAGCGGTGAACTGGTGCTCGGCTACAACTTGCTTGGCTCGTACGCGTTGTCGCTGATGGAACGCGGCGCCGCCATCGGCGTGATCGCGCCGCGCGACTACACGCTGGTCATGTCGCGCGTGGCGTTTATCGCGCGTAAGTCGCCCCGTCCCCATGCGGCCCGGCTATGGCTCGATTTCGTGCTGTCGCGCGAAGGCCAGGCGTTGCTGAGCCAGTCGAGTTCGCAGCTCTACACGATCCGGACCGATACGGACAGTTCGCACACCGCCAATGCGCTGGCCGAACGGCTTGGCTATGCGCTCAAGCCGATCAGCGTGGGACCGGGCTTGCTGGCAGCGCAGGACGCGCTGCGCAAGAAGGCGTTTCTTGCGCGCTGGCACGACGCGCTGAAGGGCTGAAGGGCTGAAGGCTGAACGGTGTCAGGCCGTCAGCAGGTGCTGCGGCTGGCGTTCGCACAGCGCCGCCATTTCCGCGTCGAGCGGCGCCATGGGGCGCGGCACGTAACCGACGCGCAGCGCCGGCGAAAGCCGCAGGGTGTCGACGAAGGCGTCGGCAAGGCGCTCGGCCTCCCGGCCCAGTTCGAAGTCTTCCGGAGAAAACAGCCAGTGCGCCAACACGCCGCCGATCGCGGCGTGGAACGCCATCACCGCCAGGTTCAGGTCGAGATCGGCCGGTAGTTGGCCGCGTTCCATGGCCAGGCGCAAATGCTCGCGCATCTTGACCGTGCCTTCCTGATGCGACTGACGCTGGCGTTCGAAGATGGCGCCGTTGTCTTCCACCATCTCGCACTTGTGGAAGATGATCTCGAACACGCGCCGCCATTGCGGATTGATCACGGTCTGGCGGAACACGAAGGCGCAGATGTCGCGGATGCTGCCCAGCGGATCTTCCTGCTTGGCCAGCCGCTCGGGCGCGCAGAGCGCCTCGACCGGCAGGTTGACGCGATCGCACATCGCGGCGAACACGTCGCTCTTGTTCTTGAAGTGCCAGTAGATTGCGCCGCGCGTGACGCCTGCTGCCTCGGCGATGTCCGCCAGCGACGGGCGCGCCACGCCGCGGGCGTGGAAGACGGCTTCCGCCGCATCCAGAATCCGATTGCGCGTCTCTAGCGCTTCTTCCTTGGTACGTCTGACCATTTCCTTTTTCCCCGGGGCAGTGGTTTGCCGCCCGGGTCTCCTGACGCCCTCGCGGTGAACGAGGGAGTTTCTCTCCAGAATGCCCATTGGCACCGGCGGGCCGAATCGTACCGTGATTGGAACAATCCTGCTCGCACGACGGGAGCATTCCACTGCCCGCAATTGGTGCGATGTGTTGTAAAGAGCCCTCAATTCAAACTGACTCTTACATACATGCGCGAATGTATCTATACTACGCGCTTGCTCGGAATTCGACCAAACCGTTTTTTGGCGTCGTCTGGTGCCTGCCACGGCACCTCGGCCCCGAGCCCTGCCGAAGAGAATCAACTGTTTTGCCGCCGCGCTCCGCCCCCGGGGCGCGTTGTCCATGACGCTCCACGTTGAGGACGATGCGGCAAATTTCAAATTGCCATCATGGGGTTATCGATGAGGAAGTCCCAACGTATCCGTTGCGTAGCCACCGCTGCCGCTGTTGCAGCGGCCGCACTTGCGTTGTCCGCCTGCGGCGAGAAAGCGCCGCAGGGCGCCATGCCGCCGCCGGAAGTCGGTGTGGTCACCGTCACGCCGTCCGCCGTTGCCGTTGTCAACGAATTGCCCGGCCGCCTGGAAGGCGTGCGCACCGCGGAAGTCCGTGCGCGCGTGGAAGGCATCGTGCTGTCGCGCAACTACACCGAAGGCGGCGAGGTGAAGGCCGGCCAGGTGCTGTTCCGCATCGATCCGGCCCCGTACCAGGCGCAGTTGGCGTCCGCCAAGGCCCAGCTCGAACGCGCCGAGGCCAACGCCGTGTCGGCGCGCCAGAAAGCGGAGCGCTACAAGCCGCTGGTGGCCGTGAACGCGGTCAGCAAGCAGGAATATGACGAGGCGGTCGCCGCCGCCGGCCAGGCCAATGCCGACATCGCCGCAGCCAAGGCTGCCGTCACCACCGCGCAGATCAACCTCGGCTACACCACCGTAACCGCGCCGATCTCCGGCCGGGTGGGCCGCGCGCTGGTCACCGAAGGCGCGCTGGTGGGCAAGGGCGAGGCCACCAAGCTGACCACCGTCGAGCAGGTCGACCCGATCTGGGTGACCTTCACGCAGCCGGCTTCCGAAGTGGCGCGCCTGCGCGCTGCGATCGAGTCCGGCAAGGTCAAGGGCGTGAACGGCGCGCGCGTGCATCTGTTTCCGGAAGCCAGCGACAAGGAATACGGCGCCACCGGCAAGCTGCTGTTCTCCGACATGACCGTGGATCCGACCACCGGCGCCATCACGCTGCGCGCGGAATTCCCCAATCCGCGCCGCGAGCTGCTGTCCGGCACCTTCGTGCGCGTGAAGATCGAACAGGGCGTCGACGAGAACGCGCTGACCGTTCCGCAGCGCGCGCTGATCCGCAGCGCCCAGGGCGCCAGCGTGCTGGTGGTGGGCGCGGACGGCAACGTCGCCGCGCTGCCCGTCAAGGCGCCGCAGGCCGTGGGCGATCGCTGGGTGGTGACCGAGGGCCTGAAGGGCGGCGAGAAGGTGATCGTCGAGGGCCTGCAGAAGGTGCGCCCCGGCGCGCCGGCCAAGGCCGTGCCGTTCCAGGCGCCGAAGACCGCCGATGCGCCGGCCTCGGCGCCCGCGACCGCGCAGGACGAAAAGCCCGCCGCCGGCAAGGATGCCGCGGCTCAGGAAAAGTCCGCGGCCAAGCAAGGCTGATCCCGCCCTCTACCAAGAATATTTAGGGAGCCAGATTCATGGCGAAGTTTTTTATCGACCGGCCGGTGTTCGCGTGGGTGCTCGCGCTGATCATCGCGCTGGGCGGCGTGCTGGCGATCCTGCAGTTGCCGATCGCGCAGTACCCCAATATCGCGCCCCCGATCATCACGGTCAGCACCACCTACCCGGGTGCGTCCGCCAAGACGATCGAGGATTCGGTGATCACGCCCATCGAGCAGGAGCTCAACGGCGCGCCGAACCTGCTCTATTACGAATCGCAGAGCGAATCGTCGGGCCTGGCCACGATCAACATCTCGTTCGCGCCCGGCTCCAATGCCGACCTGAACTCCGTGGAAGTGCAGAACCGCCTGAAACGCGTGGAAGCGCGTCTGCCGGCGGAAGTGCGCCAACAGGGCGTCAGGGTCGACAAGGCCGGCAACAACTACATGATGTTCATCACGGTCTCGTCCAAATCCGGCAATTCGGATGCGATCGAACTGGGTAACTTCGTGTCGGCGCAGGTGGTGGACTCGATCCGCCGCGTGCCCGGCGTGGGCGCGGCCGACCTGTTCGGCACCGAGTACGCGATGCGCATCTGGCTGGATCCGGCCAAGCTGACCGGATACAACCTCACGCCGCTGGACGTCACCGCCGCGGTGTCTGAGCAGAACATCCAGGTGGCCGTCGGCGAACTCGGCGGCACGCCTTCGCCCAAAGGCACCGAACTCAATGCGACCGTCAGCACCGAAAGCCGGCTGACCACGCCGGAGCAGTTCGCCAACATCCTGCTGCGCGTGAATCCGGACGGCTCGTCGGTGCGCATCAAGGACGTGGGCCGCGTGGAGCTGGGCGGCGCCGACTATTCGACGCTGGCGCGCATCAACAGCAAGCCGGCCTCGGCCATCGCCATCAAGCTGTCGCCGACCGGCAACGCGCTGGCCACGGCCACCGCGGTACGCGCGAAGATGGCAGAGCTGTCGCGCTTCTTCCCGCCGGACTACGAGTTCAGCGTGCCGTACGACACTTCCGCGTTCGTGAAGATCTCGATCGAGGAAGTGGTCAAGACGCTGCTGGAAGCCGTGGTGCTGGTGTTCCTGGTGATGTACCTGTTCCTGCAGAACTTCCGCGCCACGCTGATTCCGACGCTGGTGGTGCCGGTGGCGCTGCTCGGTACGTTCGGCGCGATGCTCGCGTTCGGCTTCTCGATCAACGTGCTGACGATGTTCGGCATGGTGCTCGCCATCGGTATCCTGGTGGACGATGCGATCGTGGTGGTGGAAAACGTCGAGCGGATCATGAGCGAGGAAGGTCTCTCGCCGCGCGAAGCCACACGCAAGGCGATGGGCCAGATCACCGGCGCCATCATCGGCATCACGCTGGTGCTGACCGCCGTGTTCATCCCGATGGCGTTCTTCTCTGGCTCGGTGGGCAACATCTATCGCCAGTTCTCGCTGTCGCTGATCTCGTCGATGGCGTTCTCGGCCCTGCTGGCGCTGACGCTGACGCCCGCGTTGTGCGCAACGCTGCTCAAGCCGGTGGAAGCTGGCCATCACCACGAGAAAAAGGGTTTCTTCGGCTGGTTCAACCGCACCTTCAATACGGCATCCACCGGATACCAGAGCCTTGTGGCGCGCATCCTCAAGCGCTCGGGCCGCTACCTGATCATCTATCTCGTGATCATCGCGGGCGTGGTGGTGCTGTTCAAGCGCCTGCCGTCGTCATTCCTGCCTGACGAAGACCAGGGCTACATGATCACCGTGGTGCAACTGCCCACGGGCGCCACGCAAGAGCGCACGATCGGCGTGCTCAAGCAAATCGAGGACTACTACCTGCAGAAGGAATCGAAGGTGGTGGACCAGATGATCACGGTGGCGGGCTTCTCGTTCTTCGGACGCGGACAGAACGGCGGTATCGCGTTCGTGCGCCTGAAGGACTGGAAGGAACGACCCGGTGCGGACCAGACCGCGCAGGCGCTGGTGGGCCGCGCGTTCGGCACGCTGTCGTTCATCAAGGACGCGATCATCTTCCCGCTGAATCCGCCGGCGATTTCCGAACTCGGCAATTCGTCGGGCTTCGACTTCCGCCTGCAGGATCGTACCGGCCAGGGCCACGCCAAGCTGATGGAAGCGCGCAACATGATGCTGGGGATGGCTGCGAAGTCGCCGGCGCTGGTGGGCGTGCGTCCGGAAGGCCAGGAAGACGCGCCGCAGCTGCGCATCGACATCGACCGCGAGAAAGCGCGTGCGCTCGGCGTTTCGGTGGCGGACATCAACTCGACGCTGTCGATCGCGTTCGGCTCGTCGTATGTGAATGACTTCATCTACGAAGGCCGCGTGCGCCGCGTGATCGTGCAGGCCGAGGGCGCGGACCGTCGCCTGCCCGATGACCTGACCAAGCTGCGCGTGCGCAATGCCAATGGCGACATGGTGGCGTTTGCCGCGTTCTCCACGTCGCAGTGGATCATGGGGTCGCCGCGTCTGGAGCGCTACAACGGCATGCCGGCGGTCAAGCTGGCAGGCCAGGCCGCGCCGGGCAAATCGACCGGTGAAGCCATGCGCGTGATGGAAGAAAACTTCGCGAAGCTGCCGCCCGGGTTTGGTTTCGAATGGTCAGGCCAGTCGTTCGAAGAGCGCCTGGCCGGCTCGCAGGAGCCGATTCTCTACACGCTGTCGCTGATCATCGTGTTCCTGTGCCTGGCGGCGCTCTATGAAAGCTGGTCGATCCCGGTGGCGGTGCTGCTGGTGGTGCCGCTGGGCGTGATCGGTGCGTTGCTGGGCGTGACGCTGCGCGGCATGCCCAACGACGTCTACTTCAAGGTGGGCCTGATCGCCACGATCGGCCTGTCCGCGAAGAACGCCATCCTGATCGTCGAATTCGCCAAGGACCTGCAGGCGCAGGGACGCAGCCTGATCGACGCCACGCTGGAGGCCGTGCATCTGCGCTTCCGCCCGATCCTGATGACGTCGATGGCGTTCATCCTGGGCGTGCTGCCGCTGGCCATTTCCACCGGCGCCGGGTCCGGCAGCCAGCGCGCTATCGGTACCGGCGTGATGGGTGGCATGATCACGGCTACGGTGCTGGCGATTTTCCTGGTGCCGGTGTTCTTCGTGGTGGTGCGCGGCCGCTTCAAGGGCAGCAAGGCCCAGCACGAACGTGAACAAGCGCGTCTGGAAAGCCAGAAGGAAATTTGACCATGACAAAGACTTTGACCGCATTGCTGCTGGCAGCCGGCGTGATGAGCGGCTGCACGCTGGCGCCGCACTACGATCGCCCTGCCCCGCCGGTGGCTGCCGGTTATCCGGCGGCGCCGGAAGGCTACGCCACGGCCGAGGTGAAGACCGGCGAAACACGTCGCGCGGCCGATATCGGCTGGCGTGAATTCTTCACCGATCCGCGTCTGCAGCAACTGATTGCGACGTCGCTGGAAAACAACCGCGACCTGCGCACCGCCGCGCTGCGCATCGAAGAAGCGCGCGCGCAGTATCAGATCCAGCGTGCGGACCTGCTGCCGACGCTAAACGGCAACGCGAGCTTCCAGCGGGGGCGCTTCTCGGGCGCCACGTCGGGCGTGAACCAGTCGTTCACGGGCAACGTGTACCAGGTGGGCCTGTCGGTGACGCAATGGGAGCTGGACTTCTTCGGCCGCGTGCGTAGCCTGTCGAACGCCGCGCTGGCGCAGTACTTCTCGACCGAGGAGGCGCACCGCGCCGCGTACATCTCGCTGGTGTCCGAGGTGGCCAAGGCTTACCTGGCCGAGCGGGCCGCCGCCGAGCAGTACGATCTGGCACGCGAGACGCTGGAGGCGCGCCAGAACACGTTCGAGCTGGCGAAGAAGCGCTTCGATGCCGGCGCCACGTCGGCGCTGGACCTGCGCGACAACGAGTCGCTGGTGGCCCAGGCCCGCGTGTCCGCCGCCCAGCTCGCGCGTCAGCGCGCGCAGGCGCAGAACGCGCTGGAAGTGCTGGTCGGAAAGCCCATCGCCGAGATCCCGAACCTGCCCGCGCCGATGCGCCTGTCCGACGAGCGCATCATTAGCGATATCCCCGAGGGCCTGCCCTCGGAGCTGCTGACGCAGCGTCCGGACATCCGCCAGGCCGAGCAAGCGCTGCTGTCCGCCAACGCCAACATCGGCGCGGCGCGCGCGGCGTTCTTCCCGCGCATCACGATGACCGCCAGCGCGGGCAACATCAGCACGTCGTTCACGAGCCTGTTCGACAGCGGCGCAGGCGTGTGGTCGTTCTCGCCGCAACTGGTGCTGCCGATCTTCGACTACGGCCGCAACCTCTCGAACCTGGACTTGGCCAACGTGCGCAAGAACATCCAGGTGGCCAACTACGAGAAGACGATCCAGACCGCGTTTGCCGAAGTGGCCGATGCGCTGGTGGCGCGCGGCACGCTCGAGGAGCAGGTGGCGGGCCAGGAGCAGCAGCGCAACGCGGAAGCTGCGCGCTACGAGTTGTCGCGCCTGCGCTTCCGCAGCGGCGTGGCCAGTTATCTCGATGAACTCGATGCGCAGCGCCAGCTGTTCTCGGCCGAACAGGCGCTGGTGCAGGCGCGCCAGTTGCGCCTGACCAACTCGATCGATCTGTATCGCGCACTGGGTGGCGGGCTCAATGAAACCGGCACGGTGGCGCAGCAGCCGGCACCGCAGGGCGCCACGACGACGCAGTAATCGTCGGGCGTCACAGCCATGACAAAGGGCGAAGCCGCAAAAGCTTCGCCCTTTGTTTTTTTGTGCGCGCCGGCAGCGGCGCAGCGCGTGCTCAGAACTTGTAGGTCGCCGCCAGGAAGAACACAAGCGGATTCGGCCGCAAGGTGGTCTTCGATGTCGATAGTACGGTGCCGTCGGACGCCTTGATCGTCATGGTCGATTCCGACTTCAGCGGAATGTAGGTGACCGCTCCGGTCACGCCCCAGTGCTCGTTGAAGTTGTAGGTGCCGCCCAGATTGAAGATCGGCGCCCACGACGACGACGCATCGGCGGTGACCGACGTGGGCCCCGGAATGCCGGCGCCCGCGGCCAGGATCGCGCCGAGGTTGTTGTTCACCGATTCGGCGAACGCGGGATTGACCTTGATGTCGGTGAAGAAGTTGTACGAGACCCCCAAGCCGACAAACGGCCGGAACGACACGCCCGGCGAGCGGAAGTGGTATTGCACCATTGCAGCCGGGCTCCACTGGCGCGCGCGCGTGATGATCGGGTTCAGCGACGGATCGCCAAGGCTCTGACGACCCAGCGCACCGGCCGGCCCGGGCGGAATCAATTCGCCGTGCCCGTAGATCTTGAAGGTGGGCGGAATGCCGCCGACCCCGGTGATGGCGATATGGTCCGTGACGAAGTGGCTGAACGTCAGGCCGAGCGTATCCGAATTCGATGACGACAGGCCGCTGCCCGGCGCGCTGAACGACGACGGCAAGCCCAGCGGATAGTTGATCGGCACGTCCACCACATTGGTGGTCAGCGGACCGCTGGTGCCGAAGGTCTGGATGTGGAACCAGCCAGCCGACACCACGTTGTCGCCGGCCTTCTGCGCATGCGCGGGCGCGGCGGTGATGGCGGCGATAGCGGTGGCGGCGGCAATGGCGGCCGCGCCGGAAGCGAGCCGCGCCAGCGCGCGGCGCATGTCGGTCTTCATCTGCATGGTTATGTCTCCCCGGTCTTGTTATTCGACGAACGCGCCGATCGTGAAATACGGGCTGCCGTTGCGGTTTTCGAGGAAGCCGAATACGCCGCCGGTGAACATGAACTTGCCCGTGATGCCCGCCGTGCCTTCCTTGCGCGTGGTGGTCACGATGCCGGGCGTGGTCTGCGAGAAGTCGAGCTTCAGCGCGATCGCGCGCGTGGCGTCCGACGCATGGAAGGGATCGAGCATTGCCGCATCGGCACCCACCAGCGCCGTGGTCTTGTATTCGAAGCTGCTGTCCACGCCGATGTACTCGCCGTTCACGCTGCCCTGCACCGCCGATACCGCCGGCGCCATCATGCCGATGCCGATCTCGTCGTCGGCGCCCAGCGGCAACTTGTCGGCGCTGGCATAGCCCACGCGGATCATCACCGGCACCAACTGCCCGCGCAGCTTGCCGACGATCAGATACGCGCGGCCCATCACGCCGCCCAGGCTAGGCGGCTGTTCGCCTTCGTAGTTGGTCGACAGCAGCGTGCCGTTGGCTTGCGGCGCGAACTTGTTGCCCTTCTGCTTGCAGGCGCCGCCGGCCTTGTTGTCGCACACCGTGAACGATCCGTCGGCAGCCAGCGACATCCTGTAGTCCTGCGCCACCTGCGCAAAGTTCTTGGAAGGGATTTCGTGGAAGCCCGAGCCGTTGTACACACCGGCAATCTTGCTCAGATCGGTCTCGGTCTGCGCAAAGCCGATGAACTGGAAGTACGGGAACGTGGTGTCCGGCACCGCGCCCGCGCCCAGCAGTCCGTTGAACTGGATGCGCGCGCCGGGGATGGTGCCGCCCATCACGCCTTCGCCGAGGAACAGCTTGGCCGGACGCGATGCATCGAGGCTCGCGCCCTGCAACACGAACGCGCACTGATTGAGCTTGTCGGTCGGCAGCGTGGTTTCCTGCGCCAGCGTGCCGGTCATCACGTTCTGGCCGTTGGTCGGGTCCGAGCGCGTCGGCGAGACCGTGCCGGTGTTGCGTGGCACGGACGAATCGAGGAACGTGACGGCCCAGGTCTTGGCCTGGGTGTCGATCTGCACCTTGACCAGTTCGCCGGAGCCGGTGCCGCCGATGTACGGCGTCGAATAGTCGACCGATGCCGGGCACAGGCGCGGCGTCACCGCAGCGGGAGTCGATGTGCCGCCGCCACCGCCGTCGCCCCCGCCGCACGCGGCGAGCATGGTGAGCGTGGCGAGCGCCAGCGCGATGCGTGGCACCCAGGTGCGCCGCGCGGTGGCGGCATGCGGACGAAGCGATTGCGGCAGTTCCTGCATGATGGTGTCTCCTTGGGGCTTTCTTGTAGGTGTGGCGATGCTGTACGGTGGCCGGCTAGCGGCTGGCCACCGCATTGACGCGGAACGTCGGGTTGGCGTCCGGTCCAAACAGATGTGCGTACACCGGGCCGGTGGTGATGATCGATCCGGTGCGGCCGCTGTTGTCGACGGTTGCCACCACGCCGGGTTTCACGGCCTGCGTGAAGTCCATCTGGAATCCGCCGGTAGGCGTCAGCGACGGATCCTGTGGATCGATCCAGACGCCGGTGTTGTCGTGCAGCGACGAGGCCGTGTACTTGAAATCGCTGCCCGAGCCGATATAGCCGCCGTTGGTTACCGAGGTCGAGGTGTTGGTGGTGGCCGACAGCAGCGCGATGCCCGATTCGTCGTCCACGCTAAGCACGCCCGCGAGCAGGTCGACACGCGCGTAGCCAACGCGAACCAGCAACGGCACCAGCTTGCCTTCGAGCTTGCCCACGATCAGCACGCCCTTGGCCAGCGAACTCGCACCGGGCAGCCAGGCCGACTTGTAGAAATACGGATAGGGCTGCAGGCTGCTCGGGTCGCTGCTCTCGAATGCGCCGTCGTTGCCGGGGCGCAATTCCCATGCGTGGCCCGTGGTGACGCAGTCTCCCGATGCGGCAGTGCATGTGCCGTCGGCCTTGAGGGTTTCGACGGCGCGCGAGATCGCCGGGACGAAGTTGACGCCGATCTGCGTGAAGTCGCCGCCCGATGGCACGAGGTGATAGCCGAGCACGTTGTAGGTGCCGGCGACCTTGCTGAAATCGGTCTCGGTCTGCGCGAACGCCAGCACCGGATACATCGGGAACGTGGTCGATGGAATCGTGCCGATGCCGCCCAGGCCCGGATCGTAGGCGATGGTCGCGCCCGGAATGCCGCCGCCGGCCACGCCATTGCCGACGAACAGGATCGGCGGATGCGCGGGATCGATGACGGCTTCCGAAATGCCGTCGGAAGCGGTGACGGTCTTCAGTTCGTACGCGCAGTTGTTCTGCGCCTCGGTCGGCAGCGGTTTGGACGGATGGGTCATGGTGCCGGTCAGCGTCACGCCGGCGCGCGTCGGATACACGGTGCCGACGCTCTTGGGCACGGCCGATTCGAGAATCTGGATCCGGTACGTGCCCTTCGCGCTGTCGAGCTGGATCTTCACGAATTCCCCGGCGCCGGAGCCGCCGGTGTACGTGGTGTTGTAGTCGAGCGTGGCGGGACACATGGCGGCCACCGGCTGGTTCACGGTGGGGCCGGAAGGCGTGCACGTGCCATTGGCCGCGCACTGCTGCGCGGCGGCCTGCGGGGTGGTGCCGCCCGGTTCTCCATCGCCGCCGCCGCAGGCTGCGAGTGCGATCGTCAGGCTTACCCCAGCCAAGGCGAAAATGGTGCGTCGAATATTCGACTGTTGCATGGTTGTCTCCTCGTTCTTATGACCGGCGCCCGGGCTATTCCGGAAGCTCGCACGGTGGTCGGAATCTCGCGTTTCAATCGCCTGCGCGCAATAGAGCGCTCGTTCCAAACACCGTGGCGGAGCCGTGTACCGTTGTCAGCAAAGCGGCTGCCGTTCCTGTTCAAACCGCGTGGGCTGCCGTATGCGGACGAATTCAAACGCCCGGTCTTCGCGCGGTGCGCGCATGGCGGATGCATTGCGGTCGCCATGCGCAGCGCGGAAGCGTCAGAACTTGTATTCGCTGTTGCCGGGATCGAACGCGGATGCGTCGAAGGTCTTTTTCACGGCCTTTTCAAACATGATCTTCTCGACCATATTGCCGTCGGCGTCCCACGCGGTTTCCGCGCGCGGCCACGGATGCTTGAGATCGAACATCAGTTGCACTTTCTTGGCGTAATACTTCGGCGCGCCTTCGGGCAGGTCCCATGTCAGCGCCACCATGCGCGCGCCGTGCTCCTGCACGATCTCCACGCGGCTGTATTTTTCGGAAAGCCCCGCGGCGCGCAGCGTCCTGGCATCGCGCTCGAGCATCGACAACACAAACTGGAAGCCGAGGTCGCGCACCGTGTGGTTCGATTGCGATTTGGCCAGCGTACCGTCGATTGCGGTCCAGATCGACGTGAAGCCCATGATGCCGCCGAGGTGGCCGTACATCTCATCCTTGCGCTTGGTTTCGTCGTAGATGATTTCCTGGCCCGACTGCGCGCCGTTGGGCAGCCACTTCGCATAGAGCTGCCGCGGCAGATGACGGTAGCGGATCATCATGCGCGCGGGCTTGTCTTGCCATTGGCCGTTGAGCCGTTCCTGGCGCGTCATCCAGTATTCGTATTCGGGATAGCGGTTGATTTCCTGCCGCGCCCACGTCAGCAGCGCCTCGGGCTGCAGTGCCTCGAACACCGCGATCACCTGCGCGTCGGACATCGCCGCGAGTTCTCCGTTGGCAATCTGCTTGCCGAACAGCGCGGTCTGCTGCGAAGTCGGCAAGCCATCGTACGGGGTGGGTGCGCGCGCGCTCTGGGCGGCGGGTGCGCCTTGCGCGTGGGCTTCGAACAGCGCGCCAGTCGGCGCCGCCAGACATCCGAGCACACCGCCAAACGCGGCGATCACAAACAGCTGCTTCATTGCGTGTCTCCATTATTTTTGGCAAGACGCAGCCCTCCCGCCTGTCCGGTGACGGCGGGTGACACGCGCACCGGAACCGTGGCGCGCAGCGGGGTCACGCCTCGCGTGTTGCGTGGCGAATCAGGTTGTCGGAATCGAAAGCGACGGGTGCCGTCGCGGCTCGCTGCTGCATGCGCGGCGGTCCTGGTGGAGACCGCCGCGGCGTGCGGCTAGGTCCGGGGGCGGGTGCGCATCCAGTCGTCGAGCGGATTGCTGGGGAAGGTCGCGCAGTGCTCGCGGCGCACCGCCATGCTGGCGGTGGCCGAGCGCGTCGCGCCCTCGTTGCGGACGGCGCGCGCACTGCGTCGGGCGCGGCCCATCGCGGCGGCCGTGGCTGCGGCGGCCTGCTGGGCTTCACTCTCCACCGTAGCGGCCATCGCGGCGAGCTGGGCCTGTTCGTCGGCGTGTTGGGTCTCGCCGATTTCGAACACCTCCTGCAGCGCGCCCAGTTCCTGCATCGCGGGCGATGGCGCCTTGAGGGCGGCCACCACCATCGATGTCAGCTGCGCCAGGATCTGCGCATCGCTCATCCGCTTGCCTTGCGTGAACGCCGGCATCAGGTTGCCGAGTTCGTCGCCAGCCAGCACGCCGGCCAGCGCCTTGAGCGCGAAATGCAGGCGCCAGCCCAGCTCCTGGCGCGGCACGTCGGGCAACGCGCGCGCAAACGCTTCGAAGAAGCGGCCGAAGACGGGCGCGTAGTGCCCCATCAGCCAGGACTGGATGAACGGGGACGTATCGGAATACACGCGCCCGAGCAGGCGCAGGAACGACGGCCCACCGACTTCGGGCTCGCGCGCCATCTGCAGCGCGGGCACGAACAGTGCGCCCATCACGTGTTCGCAGCGGATCTCGTTACCCGGCCAGCGCGCCTCGCATGCATCGAGCAAGGCCAGCCTGCGGACATTGAGCGGATCCAGCCGGCGCCCAAGCACCGACTGCATCATGATTTCTTTGCTGCGGAAGTGATAATTGACGGCGGCCAGATTGACGATCGCGCGGGAAGTCACCTGCCTGAGCGATGTCGCTTCGTAGCCTACCTCGATGAACAACTTCTCGGTCGCATCCAGGATGCGAGCCTTGGTATCTCCTGCCGTGGTTTTCCCGGTCTTCATGGGGGCGTCTCTCGCTCAAATACCGCTGTGGACCCCTGCAAAAAAATTTCATCCACGACCGCCTTGGCTCCGAGCTCTATCGGCATACGGATGCTTGAAACGGTTGTAGGGAGCCTATCTACGACTCCGTCCGTTTCACAAGACCATTTTTCGAGGACTTGCTCTAAATTGCAAGCCACAATTCTGCATGTCGATACACGCATCACGCGGTGATGGTCCGGGCAAACGAGTCAGCATTCTGCGCCGTCAAAGCGAACACTGACAATTGGGGGTTGGCACCGATGCTGGTAGGAAACACCGATCCATCGAATACAAAAAGATTCGACAGTTGATGATGCTGGCCGGCGCTGTTGACCACGCCCCGTTTTGGGTCGTCGCTCATCGCGCAGCCGCCCATCAGGTGCGCCGTGAACAGCAGCGCGCGAAATTTTTTCAAAGGCAGTTCGTCGATGGCTTTGCGCGCCTGCGCCCAGCTTTTGTAGTACGTCGCATCGAGGTGGGCCGGACGCACGCGCAGCGCGCCCGCCGCGAACTGCGCTTCGGCCATGCTCAGATACGCGCGCCGCACGCCATCCCAGACGTAGTCGCCGAGGTCGTAGTCGAGCACGGGACTGCCATCGTCGGCCACGCGCACGCGCCCGCCAGGACTTTCCGCCACGAAGCCGTCGCGCAGCAGCGCCAGCATCGCGTTGGTATGCGGCAGCGCCGCCATCTCCCGCTGCAGGTCGTCGCCAATTGCATTGAACACCCCGGCGCTGATGCCCGGAAACATCGGCGGCACCTCGAGCTTGAAGCCCATGCGGCCGGTGGCGCCATCGCGCCATTGGAAATGATCCGATGCCACCGATTGCGGGGCGCCATAGTACGGATCGATTTTATTTGGCATTTCCGCAATGCTTAAATTCACCGGATGAATAAATGTCCGGCGTCCGGTCTGTTCGTGCGGATCGGGCACGCGCGACCGCAGCAGCAGCGCCGGCGTATTGATCGCCCCGCCGGCCGCGATCACGTACTTGGCGCGGATGGTCACGGCGATGCCGGTGGGCGTGTAGCCGTCGTGGCCGATGGCATCGGCGGTCAGGCCGCGCACCGTCTTGCCGTCGTGGTCGATCGCGCGCGCGCGCAGCCGATGCACCAGCGTGGCGCCGTGCGCGAGCGCGGTGGGAATGGTCGATACCAGCATCGACTGCTTGGCGTTGACGGGACACCCGAAGCCGCAATATCCCGAATTCCAGCAGCCTTTGACGTTGCGCGGAATTACATGCCATTCCCAACCGAGCTTCTCGCAGCCCGCGCGCAGCACCGCGTTGTTGGGATTCGCATCCATTGCCCACGGCGCCATGTTGAGTCGCGCTTCGATCTTTTCGAACCACGGCGCCATGTCGGCTTCGCCATGGCCGTTCACCGCGTGCTCGGCGGCCCAGTGCGCCAGCGTTTGCGGCGGCGTGCGAAAGCTCGACGACCAGTTCACGGTCGTGCTGCCGCCGACCGAGCGGCCCTGCAGGATGGCGATGGCGCCGTCCGACGTGGCGCGCGCCGCCGCCTCCTGATACAGCTCGCGATAGGCGCGCGCCTCGTCCATGTCGCGGAAGCTGTCTGAGGTGTGCAGACCGCCCTCTTCCACCATCAGCACCTTGAGTCCGGCCTCGCTGAGCCGTTCGGCCGCAATGCCGCCGCCCGCGCCGGTGCCGACGATCACGACGTCGGCGTCGAATGTGCGCGGCGCGGTGAAGGTGGCAGCGTCCAGAACCTTCCAGCCGGACGCGATGCCGGCGCTATAGATATCGTTGATGGCCATGGTCGGGTGCTCAGCTGTGGAGGGCGCGATATACCGCGGGATTGGGGCCGGGATAGCCGCTCGCTTGCCAGGTGTCGGGCATCACGAAATAGGCCACGCTGGTCAGCTTGACCAGCACCACGCCGCCCGCGTTGAGTGTGGCGAGGCGGCTGGCACGCCAGCGCGCCAGGAACGCGCGCACCTGCTCGGGCGTCGCCTGGTCCCACGGCGAGCGCACGCCGGCGATCGCCCAGCGCAATGGCGTGCTCGACAGCAGGTCCAGCAGCTTGCGCAGTTCGTGCTGGCCGTTTTGTCCCATCGCCGCCAGCGTGCCGTCGATGTTTTTGAGCGCGGCGGCAATGCGCGCATCGCGCACCTTCGCTTCGACGTGCTGCAGATCGCTGGCGATGGCCGGTAGCAGCGCGCGAAACAGCGCCACGTCCGCGGGACGCAGGAAGGCCATGCCGGGATGCGGCGGCGTTTCCGAGGTCGAACAGCCGGTCAGTCCGGGCAGCAGCGCGCTGCACGCGAAGGCTGCGGAAAACCCTGCGCCGACCTTCAGAAACTGGCGGCGCGACGGATGGGACGGCGGCGCATGCGGCGCGCGGCGCAATGGTGTGGGCATGTTGTCTCCGTGTGTCTTTTCTTCTATGCGATGGCGTGCCGCGCAGCGTTGGGTACGCACTGCCATGACAGCGTTGCGATTCTGCCGAAGCGGCCGAAGATTTTTTTCTTTGTCGCATGGGTTTCAAACGCACGACCGACCGCCTTGGTCCGTGCCGCTTTGTTGTCGTGCGCGCCGTTTCATGTGATGCCTCAGTCGCTGGAAAACCCTCGGAAATAGAGCAATTCTTCAAACCAGCGGATTGACCGGCCGGACATCGGTGCCTAGGATGACATCGAACAATGTCACAATCAATGGTGTCATTGATGTCACGCCGCCGCTTCTGCCGCTACGACGACGTCAATGCGCCCCACTGGAATGCGCCCCAATGAATGCACCCGTGGATCTGCCAAGCCACCTGTCCCAAGCGCCATCGTCCGAGGTGGTATGCGATATCGCCATCATCGGCAGCGGCTTTGCCGGGCTCGGCATGGGTATCCGCCTCAAGCAATCGGGCGTCGATGACTTCCTGATTTTCGAGAAGGCCGATTCGGTGGGCGGTACCTGGCGTGACAACCACTACCCCGGCTGTGCGTGCGACGTGCAATCGCATCTCTATTCGTTTTCGTTCGCGCCAAATCCCGACTGGTCGCGCATGTTTTCCACGCAGCCGGAAATCCGCCGCTATCTGGAGCACTGCACCGATCGCTTCGACTTGCGCGATCACCTGCGCTTTGGCCACGAACTGCGGCATGCGCAGTGGGATGGCGCGGCGGCGGTCTGGCGGCTGGAGATGGCCGACGGGCGGCGCGTGCGGGCGCGCGTGCTGATTTCGGGCATGGGCGGCCTGAGCCGTCCGTCGATTCCCGATATCCCCGGCCTCGCATCGTTTGCCGGCACCACGTTTCATTCGCAGCAGTGGCGTCACGACTATCCGCTGCAGGGCAAGCGCGTGGCGGTCATCGGCACCGGCGCCAGCGCGATCCAGTTCGTGCCGCAGATCGCACCGCAGGTGGCGCAACTCGACCTCTACCAGCGCACGCCGCCGTGGATCATGCCCAAGCCCGACCGCGTGGTGAGCCGCGCCGAGCGCTGGTTGTTCCGGCACCTGCCGTTCACGCAGACGCTGATGCGCACCGGCCTGTACTGGATGCTGGAATCGCGCGTGCTCGGCTTTGTCATTCATCCGAAGCTGATGAAGGCCGTGGAGCGCGTGGCGCGTCGTCATCTGAAGAAGCAGGTGGCGGACCCGCAGCTGCGCCAGACGCTGACGCCGGACTACACCATCGGCTGCAAGCGCGTGCTGATCTCCAATGACTATTATCCGGCGCTGTCGCGCAGCAATGTCGATGTGGTGACGACGGGCATCGACCATATCGAAGCCGACGCCGTGGTGATGCGCGACGGCACGCGGCGGCCAGCCGACGCGATCATCTTCGGCACCGGTTTTCACGCGACCGATCCGTTGCCGCGTGGCGTGATCGTCGGACGCGACGGGCGCGATCTGCTCGATGCGTGGCGCGATGGCGCCGAGGCGTACCTGGGCACCACGGTGGCCGGTTTTCCGAACCTGTTCCTGATCGTTGGACCGAACACCGGGCTCGGACACAGCTCGATGGTGTTCATGATCGAGTCGCAAGTGACATACGTGCTCGACGCCCTGCGCCAGATGCGGCGCGAACGCGTGCAGGCAGTCGACGTGCGGCCGCCCGTGCAGGCGTCGTTCAATCGCGGCATCCAGCAGAAGCTCGGCCATGCGATCTGGGCGGCGGGCGGCTGCGCCAGCTGGTACATCGATCCGCGCAGCAACAAGAACACTACGCTCTGGCCCGGATTCACATGGCAGTTCCGCCGCGCGACACAGCGCTTTCGCATGGCCGATTACGAACGCTGGCCAGTGCGCCACACCAGCGTCGAGCCGCTTGCCCAACCGAACCCATCCACGGCCGCCGTGCGCGCCTGAAAGCGCGCGCCGGCGTCCCACATCGGCGCCGGCACGCCGCATCGTCAGAAAAGCAGAACAGCAGAACAGCAGAACCATCGACAGGAGACATGCATGAAGGATTTCCGCAACAAGGTCGCCGCGATCACCGGCGCGGGCTCGGGCATGGGCCGGTGCCTGGCGGTACAGCTCGCGCAAGCGGGTTGCCACGTGGCGCTGTCGGACTGCAATGAAGCCGGACTGGCGCAGACGCTGGTCGATGTGCAGCGCGCCGCGCCCGATGTTAAGGTGACCACCGACCGCGTCGACGTGGCCGATCGCGCCGCCGTGCATGCGTGGGCCGAATCGGTGGTGCGCGCGCACGGCCGCGTCAACATGATCTTCAACAACGCTGGCGTGGCGCTTTCCAGCACCGTGGAAGGCATGGCCTACGACGATCTCGAATGGATCATCGGCATCAATTTCTGGGGCGTGGTGCATGGCACCAAGGCGTTCCTGCCGCATCTGAAGGCCAGCGGCGAAGGCCATATTGTCAACACGTCGAGCGTGTTTGGCCTGTTCGCGCAGCCCGGCATGGGCGCCTATAACGCCAGCAAGTATGCGGTGCGCGGCTTTACCGAATCGTTGCGCCAGGAACTGGACCTGATGGACTGCGGGGTGTCGGCCACCACCGTGCATCCCGGCGGCATCAAGACCAACATCGCGCGCGCCAGCCGCGTGTCGCCAAGCGTGAATGGTCTGCTGGTGCGCGACGCGCAGCAGGGCCGCGAGGAATTCGAAAAGTTTTTCATCACGACGGCGGACAAGGCGGCGCGCGTGATCCTGGCCGGCGTGCGCGCCAACAAGCGTCGCGTGTTGATCGGGCCGGACGCCTATGCGGCCGACGCGATGGCGCGCTTGCTGCCGGCCGCGTACCAGTCGCTGGTGGTGCGCGAGACGCGGCGCAAGCGCAAGCAGTTGATGCCGGACGCCGCGGGCGCGCCGGCAGGCAGTGGAGAACGCGCATGACGCGCGCCGCGTTGCCGCGCGAGGCGGCGTTGCAGGCGCCGCCCGGCCCGTTCACGCGCTGGTTCGGCCAGGGGCGCGTCGGGCTGTTCAGCCTGTCGCGCGACACGCTGGCGCGCCGCTACGCGCTGCCCGCATCGCGCTGGGTGCAGGTGATGGGCGCGCTGGTGCACTACACCGAGGAAGGCGTGCCAGAGGGCGAGCCGCTGGTGCTGATCCATGGTTTCGGCGCGTCGCTGCATACGTGGGAAGGCGTGATGCCGGCGCTGCGCCAGCACTACCGCGTGATCCGTCTCGATCTCGCGCCGTTTGGCCTGACCGGGCCGTTGCGCGATTCGCACGGTCGCATCGTGACGATGGACATCGACGCCTACCGCGCCTTTATCGACGCGTTCCTCGCGGCGGTGAACATTGCGCGCGCGACGCTCGTCGGCAACTCGCTGGGTGGACTGATCGCGTGGGATCTTGCCGCGCGCCGGCCGACGGCCGTCAACCGGCTCGTGCTGATCGATGCGGCGGGATTTCCGATGAAGCTGCCGATCTACATCGACCTGTTCCGTCACGCGGCGGTGCGCTGGTCCGCGCCGTGGCTGTTGCCGGAATGGATCATCCGCGCCGCCACGCGCGACGTATACGGTGATGCCGCGCGCGTGCCCGAGGCTACGTTCCGGCGCTATGTCGATTTCTTTTACGCAGCGGGCAGCCGCGAAGCGGTGGGCCGCATGGTGCCGAAGCTCGATTTCGACGCGCTCGACACCGGGCGCCTGCGCGCCGTGCGTCAACCCACGCTGGTGTTGTGGGGCGAGCGCGACCGCTGGATCCCGCCCGCGCACGCAGCGGAGTTTGCGGCACGTATCCCCGACGTGACGCTGCACCGCTATGCGGGTCTTGGCCATGTCCCAATGGAAGAAGACCCGCAGCGCGTGGCGGCCGACCTGCTGCGTTTCCTTGAACGCGCCGACACGGCGCACCACTCTTCGAACCAGGAGTTCACATCATGATGCCTGTCCGCCGTGACGTGCACCCACACCTTCCGCCGGAACGCATTTGCGACTGGCACGAACGCGGGCAGCATGTCACCCACTTCATCAATGCGCTGTCGATTTTCTTTCCTGCCGGCGAACGCTTCTTCATGGACAGCGTGCGCAACTATCGCGACCGCGTGACCGATCCAGAACTGAAGCAGGCGGTGGCCGGCTTTATCGGCCAGGAGGCGATGCACACGCGCGAGCATATCCTCTACAACCGGCTGCTCGACGACGCGGGACTGCCGGCGACAAAGCTCGACAACGTGGTGGCGCGGCTGCTCAATCTGCTGCGCAAGATCCTGCCGAAGTCGTGGCAGCTGGCGCATACCATCGCGCTCGAACACTACACCGCGATGCTGGCTGGCGGCATGCTTTCGGACCCGCGCCACATGGGCGAATCGGAGCCCGGCTACCGGCAGGTCTGGACCTGGCACGCGCTGGAGGAAACCGAGCACAAGGCGGTGGCCTACGACGTCTGGAACGTCGTGATGAAACCGGGCCCGTATCGCTATTTCCTGCGCACGTTCACGATGCTGACCACCACGCTGACGTTCTGGGCGATGGTATTCGTGTTCCACGTCCGGCTGGTGATGGCGGACAAGACGTGCCGCAACAAGCTGCTCGGCTTTGGCAGCGTGATCAAGTTCCTGTGGGGATCGCCGGGCGTGCTGCGCAAGATGATTCCGGAATGGTTCGACTACTTCCGGCCGGGCTTTCATCCATGGGACGAGGACAACCGCGCGGAACTGCAGCGCATCATGCCGCTGATCGCCGAGATCGAGGACACGGCGATACGCGCCGGCGCCAGCACGCGCGCGCCGTCGATCCGCAACGCGGCCTGAGGCGCGGTGTCGTTTTGATTGCTGAGGTGTTTCCCTCTCCCGTGCGCGGGAGAGGGGTTTTGTCAGGGCCGCGGCGTGTCGTGCAGATGCTCGAGGATCGCCGCGACGCGGTCGCCGAGATACTTGTTTGCCGAGATCTCGAGCGCACGCATCATTTCCGTTTCGAGCGCGACCAGCGCCAGCGGACGGATGCGCCACAGCACATCGACGATGCGCGGCACTTCGGCGGGCGGCGGCAATTGTCCTTCGCCAAAACGGTCGAGTTCGCGCACCACCATGCCGACGATGCGGTCCGACACGGCCTGGAAATGGCCGCGCGCGTGATCGATGATGTCGAGCACATCTTCCAGCGCAAATCCGGCACGCGCCATTTCTGCACCCGCCTGCAGCGCGCGCGGGCTGCGCGCCAGATAGCCGAAGCCGTCCGGCTCCAGCAGTCCCAGTGAAATCGCCTTAGCCAGTGCCGGCCGTGAAATCGCGCGCCCGAACAGGCGGGCCAGCGCCAGGTAGGAATAGTGGCGCGGCGCCTCGCTGTTCCACGGGCTGCTGATCGCGGTTTCCAACCCCAGGATCGACCGCAGATCGTGCCCTTCCACGATCGCCTTGAGCAGCTCCATGATGTTGGCCAGCGTATAGCCGCGCGCCAGCAGATGGTGGATCAGCCGCAGGCGCCCCAGATGGGTCTGCGTGTAGATGCCGACGCGTCCGCGCCGCTCCGGCGGATCGATCAGGCCGCGATCCTGGTACGAGCGGATATTGCGCACCGTGGTGCCCGCAGCGCGCGCCAGTTCGTCGATCGTGTATTCGGGAAACGCTGCGCGGCCCGACGCGTCAGCATCGGTGTCGGACGGAGCGGATGGAGTTGGCTGAGCGCC
This sequence comes from Cupriavidus pauculus, assembly GCF_008801835.1. Lineage (GTDB taxonomy): Bacteria > Pseudomonadota > Gammaproteobacteria > Burkholderiales > Burkholderiaceae > Cupriavidus > Cupriavidus pauculus. The sequence continues at coordinate 41,038 of NZ_VZOW01000021.1, forward strand.
GCGCTTTGGGGAAACCATGGCGAAAATTCTAACCGAGTCGGGCAACGTTACAATGGCCCACCACTCCCCCGCCCTCCCCATGCACATCCGTTGGCTCGAAGATTTCGTCTGCCTGGCACAGGCCGGAAGCCTGGCGCGTGCCGCCGAGCTGCGCAACGTCACGCCGCCCGCGTTCGGGCGCCGCATGCAGGCGCTGGAGGTGTGGGCCGGCGCGCCGCTGATCGACCGCAGCGTATTCCCGGTGCGCCTGACTATCGAGGGCCGACAGTTCCTGGAAGCCGCGCAGGCGGCGTTGCGCACGCTGGACGAAGCGCGCCTGTCGCTGCGCGCGGCGCATCGCGCCGATGCCAGCACGATCACCATCGCCACCGGCAAGACGCTCGCGCGCTCGATGGTGCCAGCGTGGCTGGCGGGACTGCGCGACGCGCTGCGCGACGACCCCGCGGGCGCGGGGTTCCGCACGCGACTGTCGACGCACGCCACGCACGATGCGCTGGAAATGTTCACCGAAGGCGACGCCGATTTCCTGCTCTGCTACAGCCCGCACGATCTGCCCGTGATGCTGGACGATGCGCGCTACCAGTTTCATCCGGTAGGTGTGGAACGGCTGGTTTGCGTGTCCGCCGCCACGGCGCGCGGCGGCCCGGAATTCCGGCTGCACCAGCCCACTACCGCGAAATCGAAGGCCGGCGTGCGAAGCGCGCCCGTGCCGATGATCGCGTACGCGGAAACGCTGACGATGGGCCGCATGGTCAATCAGGAAATTGCACGCCGCCAACTGGCCGGCTGGCTCGACGTGATCGCGGTGAGCGACTTTGCCGAATCCGTGCACGAGATGGTGCGGCAGAGAATGGGCCTGGCGTGGCTGCCTGCACGATTGATCGCCGACGACTTGCACACGGGGCGATTGGTGCGCGCCGATCTGCACGGCGCGGATTCGGCCGATCTGGCGCTCGACATTCGTCTGTACCGCCCGCGCGCGCCGATGCGTCCGCTGGCCGAAGCGTTCTGGCGCGCGGCCGCGGCGTAGCGGCATAGCGCCGTCGCTGCGGCGCGTGTTCGCCGGCGCCAGATACAGCGTCACAACCTCGCGGCGCCCTCCTCCGCAATCGCCGCGCACCGCACGTGTGCACGGCACGCGTGGCGCAGCTGGCGATGCACCATGCCGGTCATTGCCGAAACGGCAACCGGCGTTGCCAAAGCGGCATGCCGCGCCGGTGCATGCTCTCTACCATCGCCGGAAAACATTCAAAGCCACGATCCGGAGAAATCATGAAGTCCCTGCTACGCGTTGCCGCTTCCGTTTCCCTCTCTTGCTGCGCCTTTGCCGCCACGCAGGCCTTGGCCGCTGCGCCCGCTTACCCGACCAAGCCGATCACGCTGGTGGTTGGCTACACCGCCGGTGGCAGCGTCGATCTGGTGGCTCGCACCGTGGCGCCGGAACTCGGCAAGCGCCTCGGCCAGAGCGTGGTGATCGAAAACCTTGGCGGCGCGGGCGGCACGATTGGCGCGCAGAAAGTGGTCAAGGCCGAGGCCGACGGATACACGCTGCTGATGGGCTCGGGCAGCGAAGTATCGATTGCGCGCCTGACCAATCCCGCCGTGCGCTACGACGGCGAAAAGGACCTCGCGCCGATCACCTTCGTCGGCACCCAGCCGATGGTGCTGGTGGGCAAGCTGCAACTGCCGGCCAAGGACGCTGGCGAACTGATGGCGCTGGCCAAGGCCAAGCCCGGCACGCTGTCGTACGCATCGTCGGGCGTGGGGACGCCGCTGAACCTGGCCGGCGAGCTGATCAAGCAACAGGGCAAGGTCAACATCACCCATGTGCCGTACAAGGGCGCCTCGGCCATGGCCACGGACCTGCTGGGCGGCCAGATCGACCTCGCGGTGATGGTGCTGTCGTCCGCCCTGCCGCATATCCAGGCCGGCCGCGTGCGCGCCTATGGCGTGACCGAGGCCAAGCGCGCGGGCGTGGCGCCCAACGTTCCGGCACTGGCCGAGACGCCCGCGCTCAAGGGCGTGGACATGGGAGTATGGTTCGGATTGATGGCGCCTACGTCCACGCCGCGTCCCATTATCGATCGCCTGAATACCGAGATGCAGGCCGTGCTGGCCATGCCGGACGTGCGCAAGAAGCTGGCCGAGGCCGGCGTCGAGGTGGCACCGGCCAATCCGGCCCAGTTCGCCAGCTTCGTCAAGCGCGAGACGGCCAAGTACCGCGCCATCGTCCAGGCCGCCGACATCCGCGAGTAACCGCAAGGAAGAATTTATGACGCAAAGTGCACCTGACTTTGACGCTTATCCGGTCGAAGTCGAGTTTCCCGATATCCGCCCCTATGCCGATGGCAACACGGGCGTGCCGTACATCCACACCTTCGACAGCGGCCTGCCCGGCCCGCACGTGATGATCAACGCGCTGACGCACGGCAACGAGGTGTGTGGCGCGATTGCCGTGGCCGGCCTGCTCGATCACGGCCTGCGTCCGCGCAGCGGCCGGCTGACGCTGTCGTTTGCCAATGTCGACGCCTACGCTACGTTCGACGCGGCCCGGCCTGATGCGTCGCGCTTCGTCGATCAGGATTTCAATCGCGTCTGGACCGCGAGTGTGCTCGACGACATGTCGCGCGATTCCTCGGAATTGCGCCGCGCCCGCGCCATGCGACCGGTGATCGACACCGTCGACCTGTTGCTCGACCTGCATTCGATGCACGAGAAAAGCCGCGCGCTGATCGTGTCCGGCCCGCTGGACAAGGGCATCGCGCTGGCGCGTGCATTGGGTGCGCCGGCCGACATCATCGTCGACGAAGGCCATCCCGAGGGCCGTCGCATGCGCGACTACGCCGATTTTGGCGACCCGGCCAGCGCGCGCAATGCGTTGCTGATCGAATGCGGCCAGCACTGGGAGACGATTGCGGTGGACGTGGCGCGCGACAGCGCCGCGCGCTTCCTGCTCAATGCCGGCATCGTCGCCGAAGCCGATCTGCCGGCGGGCTGGCTGCGCCCGCTGCCGGCCGCGCAGCGCGTGATCCGCGTGACCGAGCCGGTGGTGGCCAGCAGCATGGACTTCCGCTTCGCCGGCCCTTACACGGGGCTGGAAACCTTCGACGATGCCGGCACCGTGATCGGCTGGCGCGATGGCCAGGCGGTGGTCACGCCGTATCCGCATTGCGTGCTGGTGATGCCGTCGCTGCGCCAGCTGCGGCCTGGCGTGACGGTCGTTCGGCTGGGGCGGCTCGAGGTCTGAAACCAGTTGCAGTGTCGGTGTCTCCGATCTGGTGCGACGCGCCGGCAAGCGGCTCCCGCAAGAAGCCGCGTCCGGCGCGATTTTTTCCATCATGCCGTGATGTATGGGGACGCGATCTAGAGTAAGCATTCCTTGAACTCAAGGCGGCTGTTCGGACATCCGATAACTCCGTTGTGACGATCTGCCGTCAGAGCAGACGTCGCCCGTGCGCCATGACGGCGCACGGCGTTATTCACGGAGCGCCCCTTGTCTTCTACCTCTTCCCTTACCCTGCCTGCGCAGACGTCGGCGGGCCGCGTGCGCGCCGGCGGCTGGAGCATCGGCACGCGCATTGCGCTGGTCGTGCTGGCCGTGCAGGTCGTCGCCTTCGGCGCGTTTTCGCTGGCGCTGTCTGCCAGCAGCATGAACCAGCTGGAATCCCAGGCGCGCGACGCCATCGCGACCGAAAGCCACACCCTGCGCGAACTCGTGGCGCAGCTCGACGACACGATGCTGCAGGAAGCCGACCGCTTTATGCTGAGCCTCGCCGCGGTGCTGCCCGGACCCTACGCGGTCGATCCGTCGCAATCGATCGAAGTGGCCGGCAAGCCGACGCCGGCGTTTCGCAGCGGCGATCAGGTGCTGAATAACAGCTTCGACGTGCCCGACAAGTTTTTCGCCCACACCGGCGGGGTCGTGGCCACCGTGTTCGCGCGCACCGGCGATGACTTTATCCGCGTGACGACATCGCTGAAGAAGCAGGACGGCCAGCGCGCGGTCGGCACGCTGCTGGACCGCACCGGTGCGGCGTATGCGGCGGTGTCCTCGGGCAAGTCGTACCGCTCGCTGGCGTGGCTGTTCGGCAAACCGTACATGAGCAAGTACGAGCCCGTGCGCGACAGCGCCGGCAGGATCGTCGGCGCGCTGTTTGTGGGCGTGAACGTGGAAGCCGAACTGGCCGCGGTGAAGAACCGCATCCGTCGCAAGGCCATCGGCGGCACGGGCCAGTTCCTGGTGATCGACGCCAGGCCGGGGCCGGACCAGGGCAGGGTGATGGTCGACCGGTCCGGGTCGGAAGGCACGGTGCAGCTCGATGCCAAGGATAGCGACGGCAACGCGTGGGTGCGCGAGATGATCGCCGCAAAAGAGGGCGTACGCGTGAACACCGTGGCGCTCGGCAACGGCGCGCCGGCCGAGCGCCTGACCGCCTTTGTCACCTATCCCGAATGGCAATGGCTGATCGCGGGCAGCGTGCCGATGGCGTCGCTACGCGACGAACTGGCCGCCAGCCGCAACCGCTTTTTAGCCGGCGGGTTGCTGGCCGCACTGGCGGTGTCGGCGGCGTTCTGGTGGCTGCTGCGCAGGATGGTGAGCGTGCCGCTCGCCAACGCCGCCGATGCGGCGGGACGTCTGGCGTCGGGCGATCTCAGCGCTCGACTGGACAGCGCGCGTCATGACGAAATCGGCCAGCTGATGCGCGCCATCGACGGCGTGGGGCAGGGTCTGAGCGGCATTGTCGACAAGGTGCGCGGCAGCGTTGCCGCGATCGCCGGCAGTACCAGCCAGATCGCCAGCGGCAACGCCGACCTGTCGGCGCGCACCGCAGCGCAGGCCGGCAGCCTCGAGCGCACGGTGGCAAGCATCGAAGAGCTGTCCGCCACGGTCAAGCAGAACGCCGACAATGCGCACGATGCCAACCAGGCCGTTACCAGCGCCGCCGAAGCCGCGCGCACCAGCGGCGACACGGTCAGTGGCGTGGTGGCCACCATGGCCGACATCCATCGCAATGCACAGCAGGTGGTGGACATTATTGGCCTGATCGACGGCATCGCTTTCCAGACCAATATCCTCGCGCTCAATGCCGCAGTGGAAGCGGCGCGCGCCGGCGAGCACGGGCGCGGTTTCGCGGTGGTGGCCGGCGAGGTGCGCAGCCTGGCGCAGCGCAGCGCAAATGCGGCGGCCGAGATCAAGCAATTGATCGAGCGCACCGTCACGGATCTGGAAAGTGGCAACGCGGCCGTGCAGCAGGCGGGCAATGCGATCGACGACATGGTGCGGCGCGTGGAAGGCATCGCCGCATTGATGGGCGATATCAGCGTGGCATCGCGCGAGCAGTCGCAGGGGCTGGCGCAGGTGAGCGGCGCCGTGGCCGAAATGGACACCGTGACGCAGCAGAACGCGGCGCTGGTGGAAGAGGCGGCCGCCGCCGCCGACAGCCTGCACCATCAGGCGCAGGAGTTGCGTCAGGCCGTGGAAGTGTTCCGGCTGGCCTGAACGCGCGGAGACGGCGGCAGTGCGGCGTCAGGCTGCCGGGGCTGCGGCCGGTGCGGCCTGGGGCGTGGCGGCCGGCGCCGGCGCGGCTTGCGCCGGTTGTCCCGGTTGGGTCGGTTGCGGCTTGAGGCCCGGGAACAGCCGATCGACCAGTTCCTCGATCTTCGCGCCCGGCTGGATCAGGTGGCTCAGGTTGATGCCACCCGCGCTGCGGTTAGCGTTGAACACGGCTTTGCCGACGCGCTCGCCGTTGCGGAACACGGTGATGTCGGCCGACACCAGGAACGGCGTGATGTAGGTCTGGCGCTGCGCCACGTACAGTGCCGTCATCGGACATGCCGCCACGGAAGAATAGGGCGGCAGCATTTTGACTTCGAAGTTGCGCGCGCGCAGCGCACTGGCGAAGTCTTCCACGAATGCGTTGCCGTTCACCTGGTTGGTGATCACGCAGAACAGCGCGCCGTCGGCGCCCACCACGCGATTGCCGTCCACGCGGAACTGGGCCGGGCCGCCGTAGGCGCCGGGCTGGAAGCCGGCGATTGGATCGGGCTGGTCGGCACGGTCCACGGGTGCGACGCTCTGGTAGGTGGAACAGCCCGCGGCCATCAAGGCCAGCGCGGCGGCAATCGTTGCTCTCTTCATCTTCGGTCCTGGAAACGCGTCGGCGACACCGCCGGCGTTCCGGGCCCGCGCGAATCGCGGTTCAGCGGCGCAGTGGCGGCAGCATGCCCCTGTAATGTAGGCGGGCAGGCCGCGGCGCAAAGCGTCGAAAAGCGTGGGACAGTTGCCGTATATCCGGATCGATGCGTGCTTCGCGCCGGTTGCGGGCGGCGCAATCCCGACACGCTTCAGTTGGCGCCGCCGCGCACCAGGCAGTCGGCCAGCAGCGGCGTGCCGCTGTCGTCCCGTCCCGCGCCCGTGCACTCGACCGCGACTTTCTGGCCGCGCCGGACCATCGTGGCGCGTGCTTCCACTTCGCAGGTGCGCCCGGCCGGACCGCAAATCTGGCGAGGAAGCAGCTCGGCGCGGACCACGTCGCCGGGATTGTTGGCGCGGATTTCCAGGAACACGCGATCGCCATCGCGGCGCACGCCGCTGGCCACGCCTTCCACGATGAAATACTTGCCGCGATAGCGGTCGTCGGCCGCACCGCTGTTGTCGCGATAGTCGTCGAAAAGATTCTCGGCCTGGTATTGCGGCAGGGGATTGGCGGGGCGATCGGGATCGATGCTGATCGGGTCGAGCGTGCCGTTGCGCGGGATGCCGCGCGGCACGCTGGCGGGCGCGTCGCCCGCGGCGGCCGGGAGTTCGGTTTGCGCCGCGTCGTTCCGGTCATTGCCGACGAACCACAACAATCCAAGTACGACGACGGCAACGATGGCGATAAGGGTTTGCTGGAGGCGGCTCAACATCTGTGGGGCGGACCGCGCGCGCGGCCAATATGCGGAAGCTTCGAAGTCCGCCAGTGTAGCGCGCCTACGCGGCGTCGATGTCGGCCAGCAGATGCGCCTTGGTGGCCGCAAGCACTTCGTTGGATAGTGGCGTGCCCTGCGTGGCGCGCGCCAGCACCAGCGCGCCGGCCAGTGTCGCCATCTGCGCGATGGCCGTGCTGCGTCGCTGCGTATCGTCGTCGCCGGGCTGGACGCTTGCCAAAATCTCCAGCAGGTTTTCCAGTCCTTCATGAAACACGGCGCGCACCGGTTTGCCTTCGGGCTCGCGCGCCACGTCGTTGGCGAGCGCCGCCACGGGGCAGCCGGAGCCCGGACCATTGCGATTGCGCGCGGACAGGTAGCCGTCGACCAGCGCGGTCAACGCCGCGGCGCGATCCGGCGCATCGTCCACTCGCTTGCGCCAGCGCGCTTCCGATTCCTCGAATGCGCGCGCGCAGGCAATCGCCGCGAGCGCATCCTTCGATTCGAAATGGCCATAGAAACCGCCATGCGTCAGCCCCGCCGCGCCCATTAGATCGGCCACGCTGACGCCATGGAAACCTTGCTCGCGAAATAGTCGTGAGGAGACCTGTTCGATGGCTGCGCGGTTTTTCTCCGCTTCCGCTTTCGATACACGCGGCATGATGGACTCCGGTTCGATATGTGGCCGATGGTCCGCCACAATGCGCGCCAAGTCAACGTAACCCGGGCGTAAGTGGGGACGCTTGCGGCAACACGCAAGTATCAGACGATGTGGGACTCGGTGCCGCCGAGCGCGGCAAGAAACTGGTCGACCCGGTACGGCGACGCCTGTCCGCGCTGCGCCAGAAAGTAGTCGCGCAGGATGTCGCCCTGTTGTTCGAGCTTGTAGGCGGCAAGCGGCTTGCCCGTCTCGAGGCGATAGCGATATTGGTTGAGGCCAAGCCAATGCAGCACTTGTTCGCACGCGCCGCGCGCCATGACGTTGACGCCGCGCTGGTGCTGCCACACATGCGTCATCTCGTGGATGAACAGCGCCGCGATACGCACGCCCGCCGCGCTGAAGTCGTTCAGGTGGCGCAGCTTGCGGCCCAGGTAAAGGTGACCGTTCGGCGCGACGATGTAGTTCGCGCCCTGCCAGAACACGAAGTTGCAATGGTGAATGCGCACGGCGTCGTAGTCGATCGCATCGCCAAAGATCTGCCGCGCGAGATCGCGCTCGCCGCTAGTGAGCGGCCTGCCAGGATCGCGGCGTGGTTGCGGTCGTCTCACTTGCCGATGCAGGCGCACGCGCGTTGCTGCAAGTCGTTGATGTGTAGAGACATTGGTTATTCCCGGCGAAAGGTGCTTTCTATGGTTCGGTAGCTGGAGCTGCTACCGCGGCGTGGTGGTGGTCAATCCACACTTCGGTCGCTACGGACAGCGCCGCAAACAGCAGCATGCCACTCATGTAGGGCCCCAGCGCGCGCATTCGAATTGCGCGACGCTGGAACACCGTACACAGCATCAACACAGCCCCAAGGCCCAGAATTGATAGAACCACTGCGGTGACGTAAACGATCGCCGCGACGGCCAGCACGGGGCCGACTGTTCGTGTTTCCAGCGTTAGCGGCGTGACCAAGACATAGACACTGCGCGCAATGGCCACCAGCGCAAGGAGAATGGCGACACCGTCTATAAACCGAATCGCTCGCCGCCGCAGTCGAGTCGTCACCTTCCCCCTTCGGCCGCAATGGCCCGAGCCAACGACGGCCAGCAATTGATAAACCTTAACCGGCATCCGGTCCTCGCGTCCCTTGCAGACGCTTTACATCCGATTACTTGCCGATGCAGAACCGCGTGAAAATCGTTCCCAGCAGATCATCGCTGGTGAACTCGCCGGTGATGCTGTTCAGGTGATCCTGTGCCAGCCGCAGTTCCTCGGCGAATAGATCCAGCGCCTGGGCGTTTTGCGCGGCGCGTTCCACGGCGCAGTCCAGATGCGATTGCGCGTTGCGCAGCGCGGTGAGATGCCGCTCGCGCGCCAGGAACGTGCCCTCGTTGCCGGATTGCCAGCCAATCAGCCGCAATAGTTCGCGACGCATCAGGTCGATGCCCGCGCCGGTGCGCGCGGAGATCCAGATTTCGGTGGGATTGGGGCCGTTGGCCGCTACCACGTGCGGCCGGTTGGCGCCGAAGCCCATCGCGCCGCTGGCGGGTGCAAGGTCGATCTTGTTGACCACGCGCACGATGGGCGAACCCGGCGGCAGTTGGCCGCTCAGGCGATCGTCGATATGGTCGTCGATTTCCGAGATGCCATGTTCCACATACTCGGCGGCGTTGACCAGATGCAGCACGATGTCGGCGCGACGAATCGCCTCCCAGGTGCGTTCGATGCCGATGCGTTCGACTTCGTCGGCGGCATCGTCGCGCAAGCCAGCGGTGTCGATGATATGAAGCGGGATGCCATCGATCTGGATCGTTTCGCGCACGCGATCGCGCGTGGTGCCGGCTATTGGTGTGACGATGGCCAGTTCCGCGCCGGCCAGCGCGTTCAAGAGCGACGACTTGCCGACGTTGGGCTGGCCCGCCAGCACCACCGACAATCCTTCGCGCAGCAGCGATCCCTGGCGCGCCTGCTTGAGAACGCCGGCCAGATCCTCGCGAATGCTGGCGAGCTGGCCGCGCGCGTTCGACGCTTCGAGGAAGTCGATTTCTTCCTCGGGAAAATCGAGCGTGGCTTCGACCAGCATGCGCAGGTGAATCACCTTTTCCACCAGCGCGTGGATCGCGGCCGAGAATGCGCCTTCCATCGAACGCGCTGCCGAGCGCGCCGCGGCTTCCGTGCTGGCTTCGATCAGGTCGGCGACGGCTTCGGCCTGCGCCAGATCGAGCTTGTCGTTGAGAAACGCGCGGCGCGTGAATTCGCCCGGTTCGGCCACGCGCAGGCCGATATCCTTGCCGGCTTCGAGACAACGCGACAGCAGCATCTGCATGACCACTGGCCCGCCATGGCCCTGCAGCTCCAGAACCTCTTCGCCGGTGTAGGAGTGGGGCGCGGGGAAATACAGCGCCAGGCCATGATCGATGACCTTGGCGTGGGCGTCGAGAAACGGCAGATAGGTGGCGTGGCGCGGTTGCAGCGCGCGCCCGCATACGGCATGCATGATGGCGCTGACGTCCGGTCCGGATACGCGCACGACGCCGATGCCGCCGCGGCCCGGCGCGGTGGCAATGGCGGCAATGGGAAGCTGGGTTGCTGTCATGGGCGGTATTGTCGCAGATCGCTCTGGAAGGGAAAGGGCGGGGCGGCAGCCCGATTGCGGCGGCTCACGCTACCGGCTTGCGTGGTCAGGATCGATACCAAGGCATTCGCACATCAGCCGGCGCGCCACCGCGCCATCGACCATCGCGCCGAGCCGGCTCTGCTGCGTCGTCAACTTGTTGCGCAGACGTTTGCGATAGCGCTTCGGCAGGACATCGGACAGCGCCTCGATGGCGTAACGCAGCCGCTTGTTGGCGATGCGCAGCGCGTGGATGTGGGCGATCTCGCGATCGCGCGCACGATGCGCCAGCGCCTGTACCTTGTTGCGTGCCTTGCGAATACGCCGGGACGCAAACGTGCCAAGCCGCCCGGATCCGGCCCGCGCCGACACATGCTGCAGGTCGCGCTTGAGCGTGGGGAGCGGCGCTTGCCGGTACCGTGACAATCTCGTCATCATCGCCGCATGCGCCTTGGCGCGCTTGGCCTGCGCGGTGTCGAGCAGGGCGGTCAGCACCGTGCTGTCGGGCTGTTTGGCCAGCGCGTCGGCCAGGGTCTCGGTGATGAAGACGTCCCAGTCGCGCACGTCGCCCGCGGCATCTGCGACGTCGTGCAGCGTCCGCTTCCAGCGTGTCTTCACCGGATCGGGCACCACCGGCCCGAACGCCCACGTTACGGCGCGCAAATGACGCACCGCCACGCGCAGCGCGTGGACGTCTTCGGGCTCATCGTGATGCTGCAGCGAGTCCAGATGGCGGTCGATGGTCCGCAGGCCGCTTTCGCCCAGCGCCACGAACGCGGCGGCGGGGCGCATCTTGCGATGCAGCGTAGGTTGACGGCGCATGGCGGTTTCTCAGTTACGCGAATGAGAGAGACTGCACGATCCCGTCTAAGTGTAGGCGATGGCGCACCCGATCGCGCGGTGCGCGGTTCGGCGCTCCGCCCGCCGCCGCATCGATCGGCCCGAGCAGAAACGCTAGCGCGTGGCGACGATGAACACGCGCGGGAAAGGCAGCAGCACCGTGCCATCGGACAGCGGCGGGAAGACTTTGGCCAGCGCGGCCTCGTACTGCTTCAGGTATTCGGCTTTTTCCGCATCGTCGAGCGGCGCGAGGAAGGGCCGTAGTCCGCTGCCCTTGAACCATTCGACGACGGCCGCCGTGCCGCCCTTGAGCGGATGCTGATAGATGGTGCGCCAGATGTCGACGCGCGAACACAGCGGCTGTAGTAATTCGTAATACCAGCGCTCCGACGCCAGCGGCGAGCGCGCCTGCGCCGCCGCGGTGAGCTTGGCCGACCACGGTCCGTTGGACGCGGTTTCCCGCATCAGTAGGTGTGGCGGCTCGTTCAGGTTGTCGGGCATCTGGACGGCCAGGCTGCCGCCCGGCGCAAGCTTGTCGATCAGCGACGGGAAAAGCCGCGCGTGATCGGGCACCCACTGGAACACGGCGTTGGCCAGGATCACGTCCCACGCGCCAGCGTCCTGCCACTGCGCAACATCGGCGACATCGAACTTCAGCGCCGGCAGACGTTTGCGGGCGGCGGCGATCATGTCGGCGTCGCTGTCCAGGCCCGTGACCTCGGCGTCGGCGTAGCGGGCCGCCAGCACCTCGGTGGAGTTGCCGGGGCCGCAGCCGATATCGACAACCCGTCGCGCGGCCACGGTTGGGATGGCTGCGACAAGATCCCGGACCGGACGGGTCCGTTCATCCTCGAACTGCACGTATTGGCTGGCCGACCACGTCATGGCATCTCCTTGCTGGGGGCGTTGGGGGCTAAGTCTTATATAAGACTCGAAGCATACGCCCGAAACAGAAAACCCGGCGCGAGGCCGGGTTTTTCTGGTGAAGCGGATCGGGCGCAGCAGCGCTTAGCTCTTGGCCACCGCGGCCGCCTTGCCCTTGCCGAGCATGCGGTTGATCTGCCATTGCTGGGCGATCGACAGGATGTTGTTCACAACCCAGTACAGCACCAGGCCGGCCGGGAAGAAGAAGAACATGAACGAGAACACCAGCGGCATGATCATCATGACCTTGGCCTGCACCGGATCCGGCGGAGTCGGGTTCAGCTTGGTCTGCACGAACATCGACACGGCCATCACGATCGGCAGGATGTAGAACGGATCCGGCACCGACAGATCGTGGATCCAGCCCAGCCACGGCGCGCCGCGCATTTCCACCGACGACAGCAGCACCCAGTACAGCGCGATGAACACCGGGATCTGGATCACGATCGGCAGGCAGCCGCCGAGCGGATTGACCTTCTCGGTGCGATACAGCGCCATCATTTCCTGGTTCATCTTCTGCGGGTCGCCCTTGTGGCGCTCGCGGATGGCCGTCATGCGCGGCTGCAGGTCCTTCATCTTGCCCATGGACTTGTAGCTGGCCGCCGACAGCGGGAAGAACACCAGTTTGATCAACACCGTCAGCGCGATGATCGACCAGCCCCAGTTGTTCAGCACGCCGTGCAGTTTTTCGAGCAGCCAGAACAGCGGCTTGGCGAGGATCGTCAGCCAGCCGTAGTCCTTCACCAGCTCCAGGCCCGGCGTGATCTGCTCAAGCATGCGCTCTTCCTGCGGACCGGCGAACAGGCGTGCATCGGTGCTTACCGTTGCGCCCGGGGCGATCTGGCCCAGCGGCTGCTGGATGCCCACGCGGTAGAGGTTCGGGTCGATCTGCTCGGCATAGAAGCTGTGCTGCTTGCCCGACTGCGGGATCCAAGCCGAGGCGAAGTAATGCTGCACCATCGCCACCCAGCCGCTGTCGGTTGCGGCCGGTACGCTGGCCTTACCCTTGGCGATGTCCTCGAAGCTGATCTTGTGATACTTGTCGGCGTTCGTGTAGATGGCCGGGCCCGTGAACGTGCTGTAGAACTGCGACTGTTCCACCTTGCTGCCGTCGCGTGCCAGTTCCAGGTACAGCGTCGGCGACACCGGCGCGGTCCCCGTGTTGGCCACGTCGAAACGTGCGTCCACCACGTAGCTGCCCTTGCGGAACGTATAAGTCTTGGTGAACTTGACGCCGTTTTTCTCGGCGCTCAGCACCACATCGAGCTTGTCCTGTCCCGGCGCCAGCGCGCGTGCGCCCGGCTCGGCAGTGAATACCGTGGTGTGGTTGGGCAAGTCGCCGCCGATCAGGCCGGAGCGCGCCAAGTACGTGCGGGTTGCGTCACGCTCGAACAGGACCACCGGCTTGCCGTCCTTCTCGTGCTCGTTGAGCAGTTCCAGGCGCGACAGGATGCCGCCGGCCGTATCGATCTCGGCACGAACTTCGTCGGTGGTGACCACCACCTTTTCGCCGGCAGGCTGCGCGGCGCCCTGCGGGGCGGCCGGGGCTGCGCCAGGGGCCGACGCGTTCGTCCCGGCGGCCTTGGGCACATCACCCTGGGCCGCGGCGCCGCTCGCACCATTGGCCGGGGCGGCCTGCTGTTGCGTGTTGGCGCTCGGGAAGAACATCGACGCGTGGCCGTTGGCGCGCTGCCAGTTGTCGTAGAGCAGCACGAGGGACATCGAGAAGATGACCCACAGGATGGTGCGTTTGATATCCATGTCTCGCTATGGTCTGGGAAATCAGGGGCGGGGGAGCCGGACCGTGACAGGCGGGTGACCTGCCGCGGCGGACGCCGGAGGCGCCGAGGCGGCCGTCCCGTTTACTACGGGCTCGGGCACGGGATCATACCCGCCCTTTGCGAAAGGATGACAGCGACAGAGTCTGCATGCGGTCATCCACGTGCCGCGCGCCGCGCCATGATGGACGATGGCGTCGCGGGCATAGTCGGAACAGGTGGGCAGGAAGCGGCACTGCGAGCCCAGGTACGGACTCAAGGCGATCTTGTAGATGCGCAGCAGGGCAAGCAGGATTCGCTTCATGGTGATGGTTGGGCAGGCGCGGCGGGCGTGGCTGGCTGTTCGGGCGCAGGCGCCGCGACGGGCGGCGCTGCCGGCACCGGCTTGGCCGCGACATCGAGCAGACCGCTCAGTTCAGCCAGGCAGGCGCGCCTGATGGCCGTCCGGCTGGCAAAGTCGGCGCGCGCAAACTTGGCCTGTAGCCGCAACAGGATATCGCGGCCCGCGAATTGGGCCTGCCGGCTGCGGAACAGTTCCCGCACCATGCGCTTCACGAGATTGCGCTCGGCGGCGCGCGGTGCGAACTTCTTGCCGACGACGATGCCCAGCCGGGATTGCTCCTGGCCGTTGGCGCGCACGTACAGCACGAAATGCGTACTGCGGCGCCGGGGCCGCAAAGCAAAAACGGATGAAAACTCATCCGTCTTTGTGAGCCTTGCGGCCTTGGGGAAGGCATGGGTCGACACGCTGGTCAAAGCTGGCGGCAAGCCGGGCTTCGGCAGCAGCGCTGCTGGCCATCCTGAGTGCAAGGCGTTGGACCGGGTCATCCGCGGCATTGACGGCGAAGCGTCATGCTGCCAGAGACACCGGCCAGTCGCCCGGCCCTCAGATCGCCAGGCGCTTGCGGCCCTTGGCGCGACGCGCGTTGATGACGGCACGGCCGCCGCGGGTCTTCATGCGCACGCGGAAACCATGGGTACGCTTGCGGCGGGTAACGGAAGGTTGGTAGGTACGTTTCATGTTGCACTCTCTGGTTGATCCGGGCTTTCCGGGCGCCGGCCGATGCCGGAGCGCCTTGGCCGCCGCGTATGGTTCGCATGGGGCTGCCGCAATGCGGACGCTCTGCATTCAAATCAGAGAGGTCGCTGCGGCCTTGCCGACGATTCTGGTTCTGTCTTGCTGCCGGCCGCCGCTGGCCGCGCCGCAAACGACGAAGCACTGGCGGGGATCAGACCGCTTGCCTGATGCCGCACATGCGGACATGTTGCGGTACGGGCCAGACCCGGCGATGCGCATACGTGATCCCCTGCCGCATCGCAGAACCCGCCATTTAACCGATTTTCGTAAACCGTGTCAAGGCGGCCGATGGCTGGTGACGTAATGTCCGCCACAGCGGCGCCGTGTCGGCCGGGCCTTGGGCGGTGCGTCATTGTCCACAATATTCGGTGGGTAACTTTTTGTCTGCTGGGGAGCATGCGCCGGGGCCATCGACCACGGCCAAGTCTTTGTTTCCGATGCATTAACAGGCCGGACGGGCATATCGGGCCATGCCTGCGGGGGCAAGTTGTGCACATCAATCCACTGAATCTTCACAACTTGTCCACAGGGTTATCCTTTGTGGATAACTCGGGCAGGGGGGTACAATCCCGGTCCAAACACAACACGGGCCGCGTGGCGCACGCACAACCCGAGACTTCCTGCCATCGGTATACCGTCGTGTCCAGTGCCCGGTATACCTGTCGTCAGCCGCCAGATGTCATGCGCAGCGCATGGGGGCGGCGTCTTGCCTTTCGCGTTCGGCAATGCGGCGCGAGGCAGGCAGGGGTCCCGCGGATGCTTGCGCTTCGATATCCGTGATGCGTTGCCACCAGGCGGCGCGGTCACTTAAAACAACACATGCAAGATTTCTGGCAGGCGGCAGCCGCGCAACTCGAGCGCGAACTGACGCCGCAACAGTACAAAACCTGGATCAAGCCGTTGGCGCCCGTCGCCTTCGACGAGGAAGCGCATGCGCTGCGGATTGCTGCGCCCAATCGCTTCAAGCTCGACTGGGTCAAGAGCCAGTTCTCGGGCCGTATCACCGCGCTCGCGTGCGAATACTGGGAAACGCAGGTTAGCGTTCACTTCGTCCTGGATCCTGCTGCATCGGGCCGTACGGCCACCTATGCGCAGCAGGCCATGCAGCAGGGCCAGGACGCCGGCCATCCGCACGCCGGCATGGGCGCAGCGGCGCCGTATCCGGGCGCGGCCGGCGGCGCACAGCCGGGGATGAACGGACAGCCGCACGCGCCAGCGCCCCAGATGGGCGGATTTCATGACTATCCGGGCCAGCAGCATGCCGCACAGCCCGGCTACGGTCCGATGTCGGGACAGTCCGCGTATCCGGCGTCGCCGTCCGCGATGCCAAACCGCGGCGCCGTGCCTACCGGCCACCCGTTGCAGGGCAATGCCGGCGGCCACGCACCCGAGATGGGTGAAATCGACATGGCCCAGATGGATCCGGCCGAGGCCAGCGCGCGCTCGTACCGGGTGCCGTCGCAGCAGCCGGCGGCGACTGGCGCCGTGCAGCAGAACGATACGGTGCACGAGCGTTCGCGCCTGAATCCAATCCTGACGTTCGACAATTTCGTTACCGGCAAGGCCAACCAGCTGGCGCGCGCCGCGGCGATCCAGGTCGCCAACAATCCCGGCAAGTCGTACAACCCGCTCTATCTGTATGGCGGCGTCGGCTTGGGCAAGACTCACTTGATTCACGCCATCGGCAATTTCATGCTGATGGAAAACCCGCGTGCGCGCATCCGCTACATCCACGCCGAACAATATGTGTCCGACGTGGTGAAGGCCTACCAGCGCAAGGCGTTCGACGAATTCAAGCGCTACTACCATTCGCTGGACCTGCTGCTGATCGACGATATTCAGTTCTTTTCGGGCAAGAACCGAACGCAGGAAGAATTCTTCTACGCGTTCGAGGCGCTGATCGCCAATCGCGCGCAGGTGATCATTACCAGCGATACGTATCCCAAGGAAATCACAGGTATCGATGACCGATTAATCTCGCGTTTCGATTCCGGCCTGACCGTGGCGATCGAGCCGCCCGAGCTGGAAATGCGCGTGGCGATCCTGATGAAGAAGGCCGCGGCGGAAAACGTCAGCGTGCCCGAGGAAGTTGCGTTCTTTGTGGCCAAGCATCTGCGCTCCAACGTTCGCGAGTTGGAAGGCGCCCTGCGCAAGATCCTGGCGTTTTCGAACTTCCATGGCAAGGACATCACGATCGAGGTCACGCGCGAGGCCTTGAAGGATCTGCTGACCGTGCAGAACCGCCAGATCTCGGTGGAAAACATCCAGAAGACCTGCGCGGATTTCTACAACATCAAGGTCGCGGACATGTATTCGAAAAAGCGGCCCGCCAATATCGCGCGACCGCGCCAGATCGCCATGTATCTGGCCAAGGAACTGACGCAGAAAAGCCTGCCCGAAATCGGCGAGCTGTTTGGTGGACGCGATCACACCACGGTGCTGCACGCCGTGCGCAAGATTGCCGACGAGCGCAGCAAGGACGCGCAGCTCAACCACGAATTGCACGTGCTGGAACAGACGCTCAAGGGCTGAGCCTGCGCGCGGTTTTTGGCCGCGCAGGCGCCTGCGCGGGTTTTTCAGGGCCGGCCTTGCCGGGCTGGCATACTACAGGGTGCGCGTCCGGCGGCAAACGGACGCCAAAGCAACAGTTGGATCGCAGGAATTCGGCCTCAGATAAGGCTTTGCGGTGAGTCGGGACAAATTGGCGGGGGCAACCGCACCGCGGCGTGGCATTTTGTGCACAGCCGGGCGCTCCGCCGGATTTGCCCCGCTTCACCGCAGCGGCTTATCCTTGGTACAATGCGACTTTAACTCCTTGATTCCTAAGAAAATTTGGATATCGGGAAGGTTCGCCTGATTCTGCGGTCGCCGACGACAAACGACGAAGGATAAATTCAATGCAATTGGTCAAAACCTCGCGAGACAATCTGCTGCGTCCGCTGCAAATCGTGAGCGGCATCGTGGAGCGCCGCCACACCCTCCCGATCCTGGCCAACCTGCTGATTCGCAAGTCCGGCTCCAATGTGTCCTTTCTTTCGACGGACATCGAAATCCAGATCACCACGCACGCCGAATGCGGCGTTGGCAGCGACGACGTTGCCACCACCGTGGCGGCGCGCAAGCTGCTCGATATTCTGCGCGCAATGCCCGACGGCGACGTGGCGCTGTCGCTCAACGACAAGCGCATGACGGTGCAGTCCGGCAAAAGCCGGTTCGCGCTGCAGACGCTGGCCGCCGAGGAATTCCCGACGGTTGCCGAAGCCGCCGAATTCAACGCCAGCGTGAGCCTGCCGCAGAAGACCTTCAAGCATCTGCTGGCGATGGTCCATTTCGCGATGGCCCAGCAGGACATCCGCTATTACCTGAATGGCATGCTGCTGGTGGTCGATGGCAAGAAGGTCATGGCCGTTGCCACCGACGGCCACCGCCTCGCGTACTGCGGCGTCGAGCTCGAAAACGAAGCCGCCGGCGTGGGTTCGCGGCAGGAAGTGATTATTCCGCGCAAGACCATTCTGGAACTGCAACGCCTGCTCGAAGACAACGACGATCCCGTGCAGGTGCAACTGGCGGCAAATCAGGTCAAGTTCACGTTTGCCAATGTGGAACTGATCAGCAAGCTGGTGGAAGGCAAGTTCCCGGATTTCCAGCGCGTCATTCCGAAGGGCTACAAGAATGCCTTCGCCATTGACCGCGTGAAGTTGCAGCAGGCGCTGCAGCGCACCGCGATTCTGACCACCGACAAATTCAAGGGCGTGCGCTGCATTCTTGATACGCACGTCCTGAAAATCAGCTCGACCAACGCCGATCAGGAAGAGGCGCAGGAAGAACTGGAACTCGATTATTCGGGCGATGCGCTCGATATCGGCTTTAACGTGACCTATCTGCTCGATGTGCTCGCCAACCTCAAGAGCGAACAGGTACAGGTCAGCCTCGGCGACTCCAATTCGAGTGCGCTGATCACTGTGCCGGAAGACGACAACTTCAAGTATGTCGTGATGCCGATGCGCATTTGATGGCCACCACCAAGTCGCCATCCATACACAATCGGGCACGCACCGCAGCAGGGGCCGGATCCACGCGATCCGCCCCTTTTGCCGTTTTTAAGTAACCCGCAAATGCGGATTTGCCGCACCCGCCGCCTCTGGGCGCAGGTCGGCTTTCTCCGCTTTTGCCGTGAGTATCGTGAGTAGGAAAACATGACCGACCAGCAAAATCCGCAGCAAGAAAACTCTTACGGCGCCTCTTCGATCCAGATCCTGGAAGGCCTGGAAGCGGTGCGCAAGCGTCCCGGCATGTATATCGGCGATACGTCGGACGGCACCGGCCTGCACCATCTGGTGTTTGAGGTGCTGGACAATTCGATCGATGAAGCGCTGGCCGGTTATTGCACCGAAATCCTGGTCACGATCCATAGCGACAACTCGATTTCGATCGTGGACAACGGCCGCGGCATTCCGCCGGCCATCAAGTTCGACGACAAGCACGAACCCAAGCGCAGCGCGGCGGAAATCGCCATGACCGAACTGCACGCTGGCGGCAAGTTCAACCAGAACAGCTACAAGGTGTCCGGCGGCCTGCACGGCGTGGGCGTGTCCTGCGTGAATGCGCTGTCGAAATGGCTGCGCCTGACCGTGCGCCGCGACGGCCAGGTCAACCTGATCGAATTCGCCAAGGGCGAGGTGCAGAATCGCATTATCGAGACCGTGACCGGCCCGGACGGCCAGCCCGTGGAAGTGTCGCCGATGAAAATCGTCGGCGCCACCGACAAGCGCGGCACCGAGGTGCATTTCCTGGCCGACGAGGAAATCTTCACGAATGTCGAGTTCCATTACGAAGTGCTGTCCAAGCGCATTCGAGAACTGTCGTTCCTGAATAACGGCGTCCATATCCGACTGGTCGACCAGCGCACCGGCAAGGAAGAGGATTTTGCCTTTGCCGGCGGCGTGAAGGGTTTTGTCGAATACATCAATCGCGCCAAGACCACGCTGCACCCGAATATCTTCTACGCCAATGCAGAGAAAGAGGGCATTACCGTCGAAGTCGCCATGCAATGGAACGATGGCTATAACGAGCAGGTGCTCTGCTTCACCAACAACATTCCGCAGCGCGACGGCGGCACCCATTTGACCGGCCTGCGCGCAGCGATGACGCGCGTCATCAACAAGTACATCGAAGAAAACGAGATCGCCAAGCGCGCCAAGGTGGAAACCAGCGGCGATGACATGCGCGAAGGCCTGGCGTGTGTGCTCTCGGTCAAGGTGCCCGAGCCCAAGTTCAGCTCGCAGACCAAGGACAAACTCGTGTCGTCCGAAGTGCGGCTGCCGGTGGAAGAACTGGTCGGCAAGGCGCTGACCGATTTCCTGCTGGAAACACCGGCCGACGCCAAGATCATCTGCGGCAAGATCGTCGACGCAGCGCGCGCGCGCGAGGCGGCCCGCAAGGCCCGTGAAATGACGCGACGCAAGGGCGTAATGGACGGCATGGGCTTGCCGGGCAAGCTGGCCGACTGCCAGGAAAAGGATCCGGCACAGTCCGAACTGTTCCTGGTGGAGGGCGACTCCGCAGGCGGATCGGCCAAGCAAGGCCGCGACCGTAAGTTCCAGGCCATCCTGCCGCTCAAGGGCAAGATCCTGAACGTCGAGCGCGCGCGTTTCGACAAGATGCTGTCGAGCCAGGAAGTGCTGACGCTGATCACCGCGCTGGGCACGGGCATCGGCAAGGAAGACTACAACCTCGACAAGCTGCGCTATCACCGCATCATCATCATGACCGATGCGGACGTCGACGGCTCGCACATCCGCACCCTGCTGCTGACGTTCTTTTATCGCCAGATGCCGGACATCATCGAGCGCGGCTACGTCTATATCGCGCAGCCGCCGCTCTACAAGATCAAGCACGGCAAGGAAGAGCGCTATATCAAGGACGATACCGAGCTGAACGCCTACATGCTGAAGCTGGCGATGGAAAAGGCCAGCCTCGTGCGTCCGGACGGCAGCGAGATCAACGGCGATGCGCTGACCGAACTGGCCCGCCAGTACCAACTGGCCGAGGGCGTGATCGGCCGCCTGTCGCGAATCGTCGATACCGATGCGCTGCGCGCCATCGCCGACGGCGTGGCGCTCGACCTCGACAGCGCTGCCGCGGCTGAGGCATCCGCCGTCGCGCTGAAGGCCAAGCTGGCCGAGATGCATGGCAAGACGCTGCTCGGCGCCGCAGTGAACGACGACGGCACGGCCGACGTCTACGCGCAATTCGACGAGAAGACCGACAAGCACCGCCTGATGATCGCGCGCCGCCACCACGGCAACGTGCGGCTGTCGCACCTGGACGCCGATTTCGTCCACGGCGCCGACTACGCAGCACTGGCGCGCGCCGCCACCACGTTCCAGGGCCTGATCCCCGACGGCACGAAGGTCAAGCGCGGCGAAGGGGAGAAAATGCGCGAGCAAACCGTCGCCGATTTCCACCAAGCCATGCAATGGCTGCTGAGCGAAGCCGAACGCGGCGTATCGCGCCAGCGCTACAAGGGTCTTGGCGAAATGAACCCCGAGCAATTGTTCGAAACCACGCTCGACGTCACGCAACGCCGCCTGCTCCGTGTACAAATCGAAGACGCCATCGCCGCCGACCAGATCTTTACCACCCTGATGGGCGACGAAGTAGAACCGCGCCGCAACTTCATCGAATCCAATGCGCTGGTGGCTCGGAATATTGATGTTTGAGGGAGGAGGTAATTAATTTGGGTGTCACAACACCCAATCCCTCGCCACAAAAAATCCCGGCAATGCCGGGATTTTTTTCAACCGCCAGCCTTCACCCCAAAAAAAATCAATACACCCCCGGCAACAATCTCCATGTGCGCGCGCAATAGCGTTCATATTCCTCGCCAAACTGGTCACGCAGCAGTGCTTCTTCTGCGCGGATTCGGGCGATCAGTGGGGGCAGCAGAAGTAGTGCCAATAACACGCCGACAACCGACCGGAATACCAGCGCCCAGCCTAGCGAGCCGATGATGAAGCCGAGATAGCTCGGATGGCGAATCGTGCGGTAGATGCCCGTTGTCACGAGCGTGTGGCCGGGCTGGATCGCGACCAGGCCGCTGAAGCGTTGGCCGAGTATGAATACGGGATAGAGTCGCAGGGCGCCGCCGATGAGGAATAGGGCAAAGCCGGACCAGCGGACCGTTTGGCCGTCGATGACCCAGAGCGACATGCGGTCGCAATAGGCGGGCAAATATCCTAGCAGCAGTCCTAGTACGCCGAATGCCCAGAGTACCCATCGGTTGCCGCGATCCTCGCGTTCGCCGGGGCTGATATTGCCGCCGGAAAATACCGCGATAATCGCCATGACCATCATGGCTGCAGCGGTTGCTGAGCGTGCGGCGTCGGCAAAGTAGGGTGCGATTCCGCCCCAGCCGAGAATCGGCAACGCCAGGTAGGCCAGGGATGCCGCGATAGTGAGGAACACCAGCCCGGGTTTGGGTTGCATAGGGCCTCCGTTGTCGCTCGGTTTGCTGTGTAGGTTAGGCGCGTCCACGCCCAAACGTCCACCGCGCGCCGAACGTCACATGCGTACCAGTATCGATAACGCCCGCTGCGGCTCCGTGATTCGATGTGACAATACCGGATTGTCCAAGCCCCATTACGATGTCTGCCATGCCGCTTATCGATCTCAAAAATCTTCAGCAAGCCGCCGCCGATTTTGGTGAAGTGCGGGGTTGGGGCAAATATCACAGTCCCAAGAACCTGGCGATGGCGCTCAGTGTGGAAGTGGCCGAGCTGGTCGAGATCTTTCAGTGGCAGACCGAGAATGAATCGCGGCGGATTATGCAGACCGCGGAGCGCGATCACGTCGAGCAGGAGCTGGCCGATATCACGATTTATCTGACGCAGCTGGTGACGGCGCTTGGTGTCGATCTCGATGCTGCCGTGCGCAAGAAAATGGAGATGAACGCGCGCAAGTATCCGGCGCCTGGCGCGGGTGATTGATGCGCCGTGCCACGCGCTATTCACGCGTCCGAATGTGGACAGTCACGTGCGTCAAATCCGGCTAGACTTGCTTCATTGCGAATTGCGGAGATCGAGTCATGGCGGGGCGCAAGCACGGTGAGGCGGCGAGCAATATCCATATCGGCATCGGCGGCTGGAATTTTGCGCCGTGGCGTGACAACTTCTATCCCGCAGGTCTGGCGCACACGCGCGAGCTGGAATATGCCAGTCGGCATCTCACCGCGATAGAAATCAACAGCACGTATCACGGCACGCAGAAGCGCACGTCGTTTGCCAATTGGCGCGATGCCACGCCGGACGGCTTTGTGTTTTCCGTGAAGGCGTCGCGCTTTGCCACCAATCGACGCATTCTGGCCGAGGGCGCCGATTCCATCCATCGCTTTATCGACAGTGGCATCGCCGAGTTGCGCGAAAAGCTGGGTCCGGTGGTCTGGCAATTCGCGCCCACCAAGCAGTTTGTGCCGGACGATTTCGAGGCGTTTCTGGATCTGCTGCCGGACTCGGTCGAAGGCGTCAAGCTGCGTCACGTACTCGAGGTGCGTCACGAGAGTTTCATGTGCGAGGCGTATCTGAAACTCGCGCGCAAATTCAAGGCGGCTACGGTATTTACCGATTCCCCAAAGTTTCCATCGTTCGCCGATCCCACAGCCGATTTCATTTACGCGCGGCTGATGAATGCGCAGGAAAATGTGGCGACTGGCTACGATGCCAAAGACCTCGATCAGTGGGCGTTGCGTGCCAGCGCCTGGGCTGCCGGCAAGGCGCCTGCCGATCTGCCGAATGTCGGCGAAAAATCCGGCGCGGCGCCAAAACCCAACGAGGTCTTTCTCTTCTTTATCAACGGCGCAAAAGAGCGCGCGCCCGCAGCCGCTCAGGCGCTTTTGGCGCGACTGGGCTGGACGCCGTCGGAATCCATGCCCGTAAAGGTTGCGACGACAAAACCGGCCGCGAAAACGGCCGCGACAGGCGCCGCGGTCGAGAAAACCGCCGTGAAGAAAACCGCCGAAAAGAAAACCGCTGCGAAGAAAACCGCGGGGAAGACATCCGCCCCAGCAAAGACACCAGCAAAAAAGTCACCGGCAAAAAAGTCTGCCACAAAGAAAACCGCCGCAAAGAAAGCGTCCACTACCTCGACGGCGGCGAAAAAGGCCGCACGCCAGGCAGCCTGACAGTTAGCCGCGCGAGGCCCGCATGCGTATCAGTCAGACGCCCGCACCGCCACGGCAATCAGCCCAGCGCGCGTTCTCCGCGCTGCCGCTGGCGCAGACCTGGCTCGACGCGCTGGCCCAGTCCGGATATGACGCGATGACGCCAGTGCAGGCGGCGGTGCTGCCGCTGGTGCTGGCCGGGCATGACCTGATCCTGCCGATGCCGTCGGAAGACGACAGCATTGTGGCCCTGGCCGTCGCAGTGCTGCATCGTCTCGATCCGCGCCGCTTCGACGTACAGGCGTTGGTCTTCTGCCCGACGCGCGAGCGAGCGGAGCGTGTAGCGCAATGTGCGCAACGTATCGCGCGATGTGCGGGCTATATCAAGGTGGCGACGCTGTGTAATGGTGCGTCGATGCGGCAACAAATCGACAAGCTGATTCATGGCGCGCATATCGCTGTGGGTACGCCGGGCCGATTGCTCGATCATGTCGACGCGGCCAGTCTCGATCTGCGTGCGGTGAACACGCTGGTATTCGACGAAGCGGACCTGATGCTTGACATGGGTTTTGTCGACGATCTCGCATTCGTGGCCAGTCGATGCCCCAAAGCGCGTCAGACATTGCTGCTGCATGGATCGGCCGATCCGGAGCCGGCGCCCGATGTGGTGCGGCTGGGGCGGCGCTGGATGCGCCGGCCGCGCATGCTGGCATTGATCCCGCCAGCGATGTAATGCGGCACGCACTGCGCGGCCGTCCCAACATTTCTTGCAAAGATTCGTGAAAGTCACCCTGTGTGCGGCGCCCATCCTTTGCTAATCTGAAGAGACGTGGTCCAGCCAGGGTGCGGCGCTATTGCGCGGCGCCGCACGTTTTCCCGCGAAGAACCACAACTGTTTCCAAGACGGCAACAAGGAGTCGGTGACATGAAAACCGCACGGCAGGTTCTGGAAAACAAGGCGAGTCAGGCCATCTACAGCATTTCGCCAACCGCGACGGTCTATGCTGCGCTGCAGCTGATGGCCGACAAGCGGATTGGCGCGCTGCTTGTGATGGAGCACGGCAAGATCGTCGGCATCCTCAGTGAACGGGATTACGCGCGCAAGGTGATCCTGATGCAGCGCACCTCGCGCGAGACGCTGGTGCGGGAGATCATGACCACTGCGGTGATCTACGTCCGTGCCGATCAGAGCACTGACGAATGCATGGTGATGATGACGCGGCATCGCTTGCGTCACTTGCCGGTCATGCAAGGGGACGAGTTGATCGGCATGTTGTCGATCGGCGACCTTGTGAACGACATCATCAGTGAACAGCGCTTCACAATCGAGCAACTGGAACACTACATCACGGGTGGACCCCGCTAACGGGGCCCGGCGCGCTGATCGACCGCTCGCGGGTCAGCGTCGGCCCTGATTGGCCATGATCGGCTCTGATCCGCGCTGATCGGCCGAACCTTCCTTCGGATGCCCGCATGAGCGGTGTGCCGACTGCCCGTCGCGCACCGCTGCCTTCACTCGTCCGCGTGCCGAGAGACGGACCTCGATACGCTGCGCCAAATGCTAAGCATGCATATAATTATGCGGTTATTGAATTAGGTCGCGACGATGTGATGCGCGGCCTGCCTTTGCGGCGTCCCGCGCCGCGCGCCCTCGCTCCTCCGCCCGCCTTCTTCACGCATGTCGCCGCCTGCCTCCACCGATTCCCCCGCTGTCGATTCGTCCGCGCCTCTCATCCACGATCACGCCGCGATCATGCGCGTTATCGGCGGGATCGTGCTGTGCATCCTGCTGGCGGCGCTGGACCAGACTGTCGTGATTCCGGCCGTTCCGGCCATCGCCAACGATCTCAACGGGTTTGGCCACCTCTCGTGGATCGTCACCGCGTACCTGATCGTGTCGACAGTGACCACGCCGCTGTACGGCAAGCTGTCGGACAGTTTTGGGCGCCGACGCCTGCTGATGCTGGCGATTTCGCTGTTTATCGGCGCGTCCGTGGCGTGCGCGATGGCGCAGTCGCTGACGCAGTTGATCCTGTTCCGCGCCTTGCAGGGCGTGGGCGGCGGCGGGTTGATGTCGCTGGCACAGGCTGCGATTGCCGACGTGGTGGCGCCGCGCCAGCGCGGCCGCTATCAAGGGTATCTGGCAACGGTCTGGGCGGTTTCGTCGATCGCCGGGCCCCTGGTGGGCGGCTGGGTGTCGGATCACATGTCGTGGCGTTGGCTGTTCTGGATCAACGTGCCGCTGGGCCTGCTGGCGATGGCCATGTGCTACCGCGGCCTGGCGAACCTGCGCCCGCGCGGCGGCACGCCACGGGTGGACTGGCTCGGCGCGATCCTGCTGGCGGTGGCCATCGTCGCATTTCTGCTAGCGATGAGCTGGGCCGGCGACGCCTTCGACTGGATCTCGCTGGAAATGGCGGGGCTGCTGTTACTCACGCTGCTGGCCGTCGCGGCGCTGACGTGGCAGGAACGGCGCGCGTCGGACCCGATGCTGCCGCCGCGATTGTTCCGCAACCGCGCGTATGTGATGGGCGTGGGCGCGTCCGCGCTGGCCGCGCTCAACATCTTCCTGTGCATCTTCGCGCTGCCGTTGCTTTTCCAGCTGGTGCGTGACGCCGATGCCTCGATGTCCGGTCTACTGGTGGTGCCGTTCCTGCTGTCGACCGTTGCCGGCAACTTTGTGGTGGCGTGGCTGGCGCCGCGTCTGGGCCGCATGCGCGAGATCCTGAGCGGCGGCTACGCGGCCGCCGCCGTGGGCTTGATCGCGCTGGCGGCAGTGAGTGCCACGACGCCGACCGCGCTGGTGCTGCTGGCGATGACGATTGCCGGCGTCGGCCTGGGCATGTCGATGGTCGGGACGCTGATTTCGGTACAGAACGCGCTGGAGCGGCGCGATATGGGCGCCGGCACGGGCGCGCTGCTGGTGCTGCGCTCGCTGGGCAGCGCGCTGGGCGGTGCGCTGGCCGGAACGTTGCTGGCGATGGAGTTCCGCGATGCGCTGGCGCGCTCGGGCGTGACGCAGCCGCTCGATCTGGGGTCGCTGCGTCATGGCAGCGAGGCGATGGCGCAGTTGTCGCCCGCCGTGCGCCAGATGCTGGCCGGCGGCGTCGCATCCGGTTTCCATCTGATCTTTGCCGCCGGCGCGCTGGCCGCGATCGTCGCGCTGGTGATCGTCCGCCGCATGCCGGACCTGGAATTGCGCAGCAGCGTGACCGAGCACGCGGCCAAGATCCACATGGAATGACTGCGGCCGCGCGTCATGACGCGATGCATCCGAAAGCGTAGACTTGCCTGCATTTCCAGACACCGGAGCCCGATCTCATGTCTAGCCGAAGCACCACGACCGCCGCACCGATTGTGAAACCGCTGCAACGCCTGGCACTGGCCGGCGCGCTGAGTCTCGCGGCCACGGCGGCGATGCTGCCGCACCCGGCGCGCGCCGCCGACAAGCCCGCCGGCGTGGCGATCCAACCGGCGACCCAACCGGCTGGCAATTGTCCGGCGGCGCTGAATTTCCGCTTTCCGCGTCTGCAGGACGAATCGCCGCAAAACCTTTGCCAGTACGCCGGCAAGGTGGTGCTGGTGGTCAATACCGCCAGCTATTGCGGATTCACGCCCCAATACGAAGGGCTGGAAGCGCTTTACGCCAAATATCGCGATCGCGGACTCGTGGTGCTGGGCTTCCCGTCGAACGACTTCTCGCAGGAACCGGGATCGTCGAAGGAAATTTCCGATTTCTGCTACAACACCTACGGCGTCAAGTTTCCGATGCTCGGCAAATCCCACGTGCGCGGCGGCGAAGCCAATCCGATGTACGTGCTGCTTTCCAAGGAAACCGGCACCACGCCGAAGTGGAATTTCTACAAGTACCTGATCGACCGTAAGGGCCAGGTGGTGGGCAGCTACAACAGCATGGTCAAACCGGACGACAAGCAACTGGTCGCCAGGATCGAGGAACTGCTGGGCGCTCGCTGATCCGCCGCCCCGCTAACCGCCGACAGCCGACAGCCGACAGCCGACATCCAACAACCGAAAGCCGAAAGCCGAAAGCCGACAGCCGACAGCAGATCCGCCGATTGGCTGTCGGGCGGCTGTCCCTGCGTCATGGAAGTCCTGCGCCGCCGCGCGCTGGCGATACGCTCGCGTGGCCGCGCCCACCCCCGAGGAGATAAAAGCGATGAAATTAGTCCGCGTAGGAATGCCCGGCGCCGAGCGTCCGGGTCTGGTAGATGGCGATGGCCGCGTGCGCGACCTGTCCGGCGTGATCGGCAATATCGGGCCCGCGCAACTGGCGCCGGCCGAGCTGGCGCGGCTGGCGACGATCGATCCGGCCTCGCTGCCGGTGGTGGAAGGTCAGCGCCATGGCGTGCCCTGGACCGGCATCGGCAAGATCATCGCCATCGGCCTGAACTACGCCGACCACGCCGCCGAAGCCGGCATGCCGCTGCCTGCCGAACCGATCGTATTCCTGAAGGCCAATACGTCGCTGAATGGCCCGAACGATGCGGTGATGTTGCCGTTCGAATCGAACAAGTCCGACTGGGAAGTGGAACTCGGCGTGGTCATCGGCACCACCGCGCGCAACGTGTCCAAGGCGCAGGCGCTGGAACACGTGGCCGGATACTGCGTGGTCAACGACGTCTCCGAGCGCGAATTCCAGCTCGAGCGCGGCGGCACGTGGGACAAGGGCAAGGGCTGCGATACGTTCTGCCCGGTCGGCCCATGGCTGGTCACGCGCGACGAAGTGCCCGACGCCCAGAAATTGGGCATGTGGCTCGACGTCAATGGCGAACGCATGCAGAAAGGCAGCACCGCCACCATGGTTTTCGATGTCGCCACCGTGGTCAGCTACGTCAGCCGCTTCATGACGCTGGAGCCTGGCGATCTGATCGCGACCGGCACGCCGCCGGGCGTGGGCATGGGCTTCAAGCCGCCGCGCTACCTCAAGGCGGGCGATGTGATGCGGCTGGGCATCGAGGGGCTGGGCGAGCAGAGCCAGACCGTCGTGGCATACGGCGAGCGCTGAAGCGTTCCGGTCGCGAGCGTGGGCCACGCGTCAATGCGGCGCGCCCGCGCATCACGCGCGTTGCACGATGTGCAAACGTGGCCGAGTGGTGCACGCGTGAGGGTTCCCCACTGAAACATCGTCATACAAAGCGTCGCGTTTCCACACAAAGCGTCCGTTAAGGGCAACAGTTTTGTGAGGATATGGGGCGCTTTCGCACGAATTCCGCATTCAGGGTTTTACCTATCGACCTCGCGTGAAATACTGTTCCTACATGTCTGCCAACAAAAGCAACGCCATGTCTGAACACGCCCCCGAAATCGAATCGATATTGAAAAGCGTATCGGTCCGCCTTGCCAAAGACACCCCCACCCGGTCGTTCTGCACGCTGCACGACACGCTCGACTCGCGCGAGGAACTGCAAGACATCCGCCGCGATATCCACCAGCATCCAGAACTCGCCTTCAACGAAGTCCGCACCGCCGAACTTGTCGCGCGCAAGCTCGAAGGCTGGGGCTATGACGTGACGCGCGGTGTCGGCGGCACCGGTGTCGTGGCGACGCTGCGAGCGGGCGACGGCAAGCGCAGCGTCGGCATTCGCGCCGACATGGATGCGCTGCCGATCCACGAGCGCTCTGGTCTGCCCTATGCCAGCGTGCACGAGGGCAGGATGCATGCGTGCGGGCACGACGGCCACACCACCGTGCTGCTTGGCGCGGCCCGGCAATTGGCTCGTACGCGCCACTTCAACGGTACGGTGCATCTGATCTTCCAACCGGCCGAAGAAATCGGCGCGGGAGGCGGTGCCGAGCGCATGCTCGCCGACGGCCTGTTCGAACGCTTCCCGTGCGATGCCATTTTCGGCTTGCACAACCATCCGGGTGTCGAAGCCGGTACCTTCATGTTCCGCGCGGGGCCGTTCATGGCGGCCTGCGATACTGTGACGCTGACGATTCGCGGCAAGGGCGGTCACGCGGCTCGGCCGCATCAATCGATCGATCCGATCCTGGTGGCCGGCAGCCTTGTGCTGGCGCTGCAGTCGATCGTCGCGCGCAATGTCGATCCCAACGAAACCGCCGTCGTCACGATCGGCACGCTGCACGCGGGACATGCGCCAAACGTGATTCCCGATAGCGCGCGCATGGAAATCAGCGTGCGTTCGTTCAGTCCCGAGGTGCGGGCATCGCTGGAATCGCGGATTCGTCAGTTGGTGACCGCGCACGCGGAAGGCTATGGCGCGACGGTCGATATCGATTACGTGCGCGGCTATCCGGTGCTGGTCAACAGCGAAGCGGAAACCGAATTCGCGCGGCAGGTGGCCGAGGAGCTGGTCGGCCCCGAACGCGCTATCGGCAACTTCCACCGCATCGCGGGCAGCGAGGATTTCGCGTATTTCCTGCAGCAGCGCCCCGGATGTTTCGTGCGGATGGGCAACGGTGCAAACCAGCCGCTGCTGCACAACGCTGGCTACGACTTCAACGACGAAAACCTGACGGTGGGTGCAGCTTACTGGACGCGCCTGGTGGAACGCTATCTGGCGGACTGACGCCGACTGGCCTGTTTCCCCGCCGATACCGGCATTGGCATTGCGAGTTCGTGGCCATCGCAGCGGCCGGGGTTCTCCGCTGCACGCGGCACTCGCGACGATGGAACCACACGCAACTATTTGAAGAACGCGCTGGGCGGCACGCCGAATTGCCGGCGGAACATCGTCGCAAACGCGCTCGGGCTGCCATAGCCCATGTCCAGCGCCACATCCACCACCTTGTCGCCGGCGGCCAGCCGCTGTAGCGCGGCCAGCAAGCGCGCCTGCTGCCGCCATCGCCCAAACGTCATACCCGTTTCGCGCGCAAAGCGGCGCTGGATCGTCTTTGGATCGATCCCGAGTCTTGCACCCCAATCGGCCAGCGTCAGATCGTTGTCGGGACTGCCGACGATCTGCTCGCAAATCTCACGCAGACCGGCGTCCGCGGGACGTGGCAGATGCAACGGCAGGGTTGGCACGAGCTTCACTTCATCGAGCAGCAGCCGCATCAGGCGCCCATCGCGTGAATCGGGCGAGTAGGTGAGCGGAATATCGATGGCCGCCAGGATCAATTCGCGCAGCAGCGGCGAAACGCCCAGCACGGTGCATTGCGTCGGCAGGTCGGGAGCCGCATCGGGGCGGATGTAGGCGGTGCGCATCTGCACGCGGCCCACCATGCGGATCCAGTGGACGGTGCCGCCGGGCATCCACATGCCGCGCGTGGGCGGCACGATCCACTGGCCCTCGGCCGTCGACACAACCATCACGCCATGCATTGCGTGCACCAGCTGCGCGTGCGGGTGCTGATGCGGCTTGGTGACGTGGCCGGGCTCGTAGTCCGCGGCCATGGCTGTTACCGGCATCGCGCTGCGATCGTACTGGAGATAGACGGGATGATCGGCGTAAGTGTCGGCGCGGCTGTCCGCGTCCGGATCGCGCGGCGCGTCGTCAGGCACGCGCTTGCTTCCCGGTGTGCTGTGGTCGATCCATTGCACGGCCGGCGGGGCGCGCCGCGGCGGGCGAGAAGCACCAGACATGTCCTTTTCTCCAAAGTTGCGACCCCATTCTCGCAGGACAGGCGCGCAAATGCCAATTAGCATCGTCACACTTTCCCGAGGGGCCAGCGCGCTGGCACCCGGACATCCTGAGACGACGACTGGCCAATGCGCCCCCGCACCATGAGTACAACCGTCAATCGAGCCCCCGCTGCTCCCGCCGCGCAGAGTGACGCGGCGAAACCCCGCAAGGAAGGCACGCGCTTTCGCGTGTTGTACGCGATCAGCTTCGCGCATTTCCTCAACGACATGATTCAGTCGCTGATCCTGGCCATCTATCCGATGCTCAAGGGCGGCTTCAATCTGAGCTTTACGCAGATCGGCCTGCTGACGCTCACGTATCAGATCACCGCTTCGCTGCTGCAGCCGATTGTCGGGCTCTATACGGACAAGCATCCGAAGCCGCATTCGCTGGCAATCGGCATGGGCTTCACGCTGTGCGGGCTGCTGCTGCTGTCGGTGGCGCCTACCTATGGCGTGCTGCTGGTGGCCGCGGCGCTGGTCGGAACGGGCTCGTCGATCTTCCATCCGGAATCGTCGCGCGTGGCGCGGCTGGCATCCGGCGGCCAGCACGGGCTGGCCCAGTCGATCTTCCAGGTGGGCGGGAACGGCGGCAGCGCGATGGGGCCGCTGCTGGCCGCCGGCATTGTGCATACGCAGGGCAGCGTCGCGTGGTTTTCGCTGGCCGCGCTGCTGGCGATCGCCGTGCTGTGGCAGATCGGCGGATGGTATGGCCGGCACCTGGCCGAGCGCGCCGCAAAGAAGAAGGCCGCTGGCGTGGCCGTCAACAAGCTGCCCACCTCAACCGTGGTGCGCGCCATGACCGTGCTGCTGCTGCTGATCTTCTCGAAGTACTTCTACATGGCCAGCCTGAACACGTATTACACGTTCTATCTGATGGAGAAGTTCAGCCTGCCGCGTCAGACGTCGCAGATCTATCTGTTCCTGTTCCTGTTCGCGGTGGCGGCGGGCACGATCCTGGGCGGTCCGATCGGCGATCGCATCGGCCGCAAGCGCGTGATCTGGGCGTCGATCCTCGGCGTGGCCCCGTTCACGCTGATGCTGCCGCACGCCAACCTGTTCTGGACGGCCGTGCTGACGGTGATCATCGGTTTCATCCTGGCCTCGGCGTTCTCGGCAATTCTTGTGTTCGCGCAGGAACTGATTCCCGGCAAGGTCGGGATGGTGTCCGGTCTGTTCTTCGGTTTCGCGTTCGGCATGGGCGGCATCGGCGCCGCCGTGCTTGGCAAGCTGGCCGATGCGCATGGCATCGAAAGCGTCTACCAGCTCTGCGCGTTCCTGCCGTTGCTGGGTTTGCTGGCGGTGTTTCTGCCCGATCTGCGCGAAAGGCCGAAGGCAGCCTGAACCACGCGCGCGGGCTGAGCGGACCGCCTCCGCCAGCCAGCTGCGGTCCCTTTCGTGGCGCGTGGTGCACAAGACTGGCGCAGTCGCCTGCACCAGCGTCATGGCGTCACTTGCCGGCCTTGTCCTGCGACACGTCCATGATCATGCGCGTCAGCAGGTACAGGCGCGGCGTCACGGAATTCAGGTCGACGTATTCGGCATCGTTCGAATGCGCGCCAAAGCCGCGTAAGCCAAAGCGCTCGATCACGGGCGCCTTGGTTGCTGCGGCGGCAAACGCCGCATCGGTGCCGCCACCTTCGGCCGTGTCATAAACGGCCAGTTTTTCGCCGATCTCCGCATAGATGCCTTGCGCATGCGCGGCAAGTGCGCGCGCGGCGGGCGTCACTTCCAATGGCGGCCGGCGGCGCTCGAACTTCACGCTCACCTTGGTATCGGGAATCAGCGTCTTCTTGACGCGATCCTGCAGCGTGCGCTCAAGGCCGTCGTAGTCGGCCGTGCGCAATACACGGACATCGGCCTGCGCGGTGGCCACGGCGGGAATCACGTTGCGATTGGTGCCGGCCTGCGACAGCGTCCAGTTGACCTTGAGCCCGGTGTCCGGATTGGAGAGGTCGCGCATTTGCAGGATCTGGTGCGACATCTCGTACAGTGCGTTGCGGCCCAGTTCGGGCGAGCTGCCGGCATGCGACGACTTGCCTTCCACCTTCAGGGCGATGGCGCCAATCCCGCTGGTGGCCAGCGACAGGCGGTCGCCGGTCACGCGCGTGGCTTCACACGAAAATACCGCGTCCTGTTCCGCGCCCAGCTTCGTCAGCATCGCGCGCGCGCCGGGCGAGCTGATTTCCTCGTCGCCATTGATCAGTACGGTCAGCGTGCCGTAGTCCTTGAAGTTCATCTTCTGCAGGATGGCAACCGTGTGCAGGATCACGGCCACGCCGTTCTTGTCGTCGGCGATGCCAAGGCCATAGGCGCGATCGCCGTCCACGCGGAACGGCTGCTGCGCCAGCATGCCGCGCAGGTAGACCGTATCCATGTGTGCGATCAGCATGATCTTGCGTTTGCCGGTGCCCTTGAACGTGGCATGCACCATCTTGCCCACTTTCTCGGGCGTGTCTCCCATGCGGTAGATGTCGGTGGGCTCCACCAGCCTGGCATCGCCGCCCATGGCGGCCAGCCGGTCGCGGATCAGCGCGGCGATACGATCGAGCCCTTCGATGTCCTTGCTGCCCGATTCGATCGACACCAGATCTTTCAGGGTCTCGACCAGGGCCGGTTTTTCCTGTTGCGCAAGCTGGAAGACGGGCTCGACGGGGGCGGCGTGGACCGAGGGCGTGCACAGCGCACCGATCAGGGCCAGGGCGGCGGGCAGCGACGCCAAACGGGGGCGGAAGGCAGACATGCGGACAAACTCCTGTTTCTTCTTGGTGAAGGGAAGCCGACATGTTGCGCGCGCAACGCGCCGCGGTCCAGCACCGCGACGATCTGCGCCAAGACCTGGCATCGGTTTTGCGGCATCATCACGGTCATGAAGTCCGCTGTGCCCCCTCCCTCCGCAACGTCTGCAATGTCTGCTCGCCCTGCCTGCGCCCACTGCCTTGCCCTGGCCGACGACCCGCGCCGACGCGAACCGCATGCCTGTCTGGCCTTGCGCAACAACGCGCCGCTGGTCAGCCAGAGCGCAGCCGGCGTGCCTTTCAGCATGATGTCGTTCAGTTGCCGCGAATGCGGTACCGCGTGGCGGCTCTACGACCGCGCCAACGAGCTGTTCGTATCGTGGGTGCCAGAGCATCCGCTGGTGCGGTAGCCGGCGGCGGCAGGGGACCGGACAGGGCGATCGGCTAAAATCGCGCCTGACTGGAACGCCGCCGACGCTCACAGGCATTGCCGCGTTCCCCGACAGATCCGCGCGTACCCACGCGCGCCGCAGTCTTTCCACGAATATCCCGCCCCCGCCCAGACCATGGCCGCTTTCCGTTCCCTGCCACTGCGCGCGCTTTTCGTCGCGCCGATCCTGACCATCACGGCATGCGCCCCGGCGCTGGCCGCCGACAACTATCCAAGCCGTCCGATCCGCATGATCGTGGCCTATCCGACCGGCGGCATCAGCGATGCCGTGGCGCGCGCGCTGGGCGAAAAGCTGTCGGTGCAGATGGGCACCTCGGTGGTGGTGGAAAACAAGGCCGGCGCCGGTGGCAGCATCGGCATCGACGCCGTTGCCAAGGCCGCTCCCGACGGCTACACGCTGGGCTTTGCCGCAACCAGCCCGCTCACGCTCAATCCGCACGTGGGGCGCGTCAACTACGATCCGCAACGCGATATCGCACCGGTCATGAGCGTCATGTATTCGCCGGTGCTGGTGGTGGCCACGCCAAGCTTCACCGGCAAGACGTTCCAGGACCTGATCGCGCAGGCCAAGGCCAAGCCGGGCTCGGTCCGCTGGGCCACGTCCGGCCTGGGCACGGTCGGGCACGTGATGCTGGAACAGGTGAAGACCAAGGCGAAGGCCGATGTCACGCTGATTCCCTACAAGGGTGCGGGCCAGCAGATGAACGATGCGCTGGGCGGACAGTTCGAGGTGATGAGCACCAACGCCAGCCCGATGCTGACCCAGCACATGCAGGCTGGCCGCCTGCACGCCATCGCCGTGGGCGCGCCCAAGCGCCTGGAAAGCCTGCCCAACGTGCCCACCTTCGACGAACTCGGCTATCCGAAGGCCAACCTCACGTCGACCTTCGGCATCTTCGCGCCGGGCAAGACGCCGCCAGCCATTCTTAACAAGCTCAACGCAGAACTGAACAAGGCGCTTGCCGAACCGGACGTGCGCGAGCGGCTGATGCGCGGCGGCGAAGTGCCGACCGGCGGCTCCGCGGCGCAATTCGCCACGGCGATTCGCGCCGAATCGGCCGAGAACGCGCGCATCGTCAAGGAAGCCGGCATCAAGGCCGACTGATCGGCGACCGCTTGCGGCGGGTTTGCACGGCGCTGGCATCGGCTGGCGTCCCCTAGGCGAGATCGAGCCGGCTGCCCAGCCGATAGACGGCGCGCAGCATCACGCCGTTGAACGGCCATAGCGCCAGCTTGGTCCGGATGCGCGACAGATGACTGTCGATAGTGCGCGCCTGCTCGGACATGGCGGCGTTGCGCCAGACCTGATCGATCATGGTCCGCCGCATCACCAGCGTGCCGAGGTTGCGGAACAGCAGCAGCGCCAGCGCATATTCCTTCGGCGACAGCGTTACCGGCACGCCCTTGACCCAGACCTGGCGTTCGCCCACCGCAAACCGGAACGCGCCGCAGACCAGCTCCTCGGGTGGATTGCCCAGTTCGTCCGGCGGGGCGATGCCGGCCGGCCCGCACGGCGCGGCGGCACGGCGCGCCAGCGCCTCGATGCGGGCCAGCAGTTCCTTGCCGCGCGCGGGCTGCGGCACGTAGGCGTCGGCACCTTCCGTCAAACATCGCGCTACATCTTCCTCGGCGTTGCTGGCGCCGAACATCATTACCGGCACGCCCTGCCCGAGCGTGCGCCGGATCCAGCGCAGCAGTTCGTCGGCATCACCGGCCGCCGCGTCGCGGTCGAGCAGCAGAAGGTCGAAGCGGTCGCGGTGGATGGCGTCGATCATCGCCTGCCCGCAGCGAAAGCGCGCAAGGCTGTGCCCGCCCGATTGCAGGGCGTGTTCCAGCACCATGGCGCGAGCCGGATTGTCTTCGAGCGCGGCAACCTTCACGATGGCCTTCCTTTCGTTCGCTGAATGAACGGTAGAGCAGTGCCGGCCATGGTAGGGCGCGCAGCGTTGCGGGCGAAGTAAACATTTGTTGCCGATAAAATGAGGATCGTCTTATAGGATTGGCGCGCAACTCCCCGTCTAATGGTCGTTGGACAGACAAGCGACGCCCACGGCGGGCGTGACGACGCATGACAACGACAGGGCTCAGGATTGCCGCGCTGGAAGACGACAGCGCGCACGCGGCTTTGATCCGCGACGTGGTGACCGGCGCCGGCCACGAATGCTTGACGTTTGCGGACGGCCGGCGCCTGCTGCTGACGCTGCGCAGAATCACCTTCGACCTGCTGCTGCTGACCTGGGATGTGCCACAGATCAGCGGCACGGAAATTCTCGGCTGGGTGCGCGCGCACCTCGATCCGCGCATCCCCGTCATGTTCGTGAGCGACCGCTGTGGCGAGGACGATGTGGTGGCGGCGATGAACGCGGGCGCCGACGACTACGTGGTCAAGCCGATCCGCCCGCGCGAATTTGCTGCCCGCATCGAGGCGCTGCTGCGGCGCGCGTATCCCGATTCGCATCGCCTGGACGAGAACCGGCTGTCATGGGGCGCCTTCGTATTCGATGTGGTCGCGCGGCAGGTCTCGCACCACGGCCGCACGGTGCCGCTGACGCCGAAGGAATTCGACCTGGCGCTGCTGATGTTCCGTAACCAGGGCCGCGTGGTGCCGCGCGAACACATGCTGACGACGGTGTGGGGCCGCGATATGCCGCCGATGTCGCGCACCATCGACACGCATGTGTCGCGCGTGCGGACCAAGCTGGGCCTCTGGGAAGACAATGGCGTGCGCGTGCTGCCGGTCTACACCTTCGGCTATCGGCTGGAATTGCTGGACGACGAAGAACGCGAGCGCATCGCGCGGGGCGAAAAAAAAGGCACCCGAAGGTGCCTTTCTCCCAATCACTGATCAGACCAACGATCAGAAAATGTGGCGGACGCCAGCGGCCACGCCCATCTGGGTGCCCTTGCCCGGCAGTTCGGACTGCACGCCGCCGGTCAGCTTGTTGTAGTCCACAGTGCCGTAGACCTGGGTGCGCTTGGACAGCGAGTACTCGGCCAGCAGAACGCCGGTGTAACGGTTGCCATCGTTGCCGTTGACGCCGTTCTTGTTCTTCACGTGGTCGCCGTAGAACACGCCGGTCACGGCCAGGGCCGGGGAGACCTGATAGGTCAGGCCCAGGTAGCCCAGCGCGTCCTTGCGCGGGTTGTTCGGGGCGCCGGCAGTGACCGCGGCACGGCCAGTGGCCGACGTCGTCGCGGCCGACTGGTTCAGGAAGTTGTTGTCGATCACGCCGGTGTTGTCCTTGCCGCCAACGTAGCCCAGGAACAGCTTGACCGGGCCGATGCCGTACTTGCCGGCCACGCCCCACATCTGCTGCTTGTTGCTGTTGGCGTCACGCACTTCCTGGTACACACCACCGATACCAAACGGTCCGATGTCGTACGAAGCGCGGGTGCCCCAGTACTGGTTCTTGGTGACGCTGCCGGCCACTTCGCCGAAGCCGTAGCTGGCGCCGACGTTCAGGCCCGAAAACGAGCCCGAGTAGCTCATCACGTTGTTGGCGCGGAACTGGGTCAGGAAGAACGGCCAGGCGTTGGCGGTGTAGTTGCCGATCGTCAGCGGATCGAAATCGCCGAACAGGTTAAAGCCCTCGGTGTACTGGCGGCCCAGCTTGATGGCGCCGAAGTCGCCGGCCAGACCCACGTAGGCTTGACGATTGAACAGCTGGCCCGACGAATTCATCGTGCCGTTGTCCAGGCTGTAGCCGTTTTCCAGCTGGAAGATAGCCTTGAGGTTGTTGCCCAGGGCTTCCGAACCCTTGAGACCCCAGCGGCTTTGCGTCACTGCGCCGTCGGTCAGTTGGACCTGGCTGTGGCCAGCTGCATCGGCGTGGTTGGTCCAGCGGACGCTGGCGTCGGCGATGCCGTACAGCGTGACCGACGTTTGCGCGAATGCGCTGCCGGCGGCCAGCGAACCAATTGCGAGGGTCAGTAGCGATTTCTTCATGGTGCTCCTTTTCTGTCTTGTGGCCAGACTTTCACCGGATCACGGCGAGTCCATTTGGTTTTTACGTTTGCTCGTAACGCCGCGAAAATTTAACAAAACGCGCGAGATTCCGACATAAAACCGAACTCGAGCCCGGCTTCGGGGAGACATTTGGTGCAAATTCGTTGGTTTGCCGCTACACAATGTCTTAGCGCTGTGAAAATGGTGCAAAGCAGCACGCGCCATCATGGTGCATGCAAGGCGGGGAGCGGCAGACAGGGGGATGTACGGGGAAACCCGCAGCCGTCGCAAGAGACGGCTGCTGCGGTGCAATATATCCCGCGAGAGAGGGGGAGGGTTATCCCTTAATCAGGGATAGCGGCCGGCAAGTTAATGCGGCGGCGATTATGCCTGCGGAATCTCTATTTTCACTTCGAGCACTTCCAGGTTGTCCTGGCGCTCGAGGCTCACGCGCAAATCCTGATCGCTGATCTTCACGTATTTCGAGATCACCGCCACCAGTTCGCGCTGCAGGGCGGGCAGGTAATCGGCCGGCGCGGAATGGCCGGTGCGTTCGTGGGCGAGAATGATCTGCAGCCGTTCCTTGGCGACAGACGCTGATTTTTTCTTCTCCCCCAGCAGGAAGGACAGGATCGACATGGAATAGTCCTCCGGTTACTTGTTGCCAAAGATGCGCGAGAGCAGGCCCGGCTTCTGGTAATCGACAAAACGCAGCGGCTTGTCCTTGCCAAGGAAGCGGTCCACCACATCGGCGTAGGCATCGGCCACGTCGGTGCCTTCCAGATGGATGGCGGGCGTGCCCTGGTTCGACGCATGCAGCACGGCTTCCGATTCCGGCACCACGCCAATCAGCTTGATGCGCAGGATTTCCTGGATGTCCGTCAGCGACAGCATTTCGCCGCCGTGCACGCGCTTCGGGTTGTAGCGCGTGATCAGCAGGTGTTCCTTGATCGGATCGCCTTCGCTGGCGCGCTTGGTCTTCGACGCCAGGATGCCGAGAATGCGGTCCGAATCGCGCACCGACGACACTTCCGGGTTGGTCACGATCAGCGCCTCGTCGGCGAAATACATCGCCATCAATGCGCCCGTCTCGATGCCTGCCGGGGAATCGCAGACGATGAATTCGAAGCCCATGTCCTTCAGGTCGTTGATGACCTTTTCCACACCCTCACGCGTCAGCGCTTCCTTGTCGCGCGTCTGCGAGGCCGGCAGGATGAACAGGTTTTCGCACTTCTTGTCCTTGATCAGGGCCTGGTTCAGATTGGCCTCGCCTTGCACGACGTTGATCAGGTCGTAAACGACGCGGCGCTCGCAACCCATGATCAGGTCGAGATTGCGCAGGCCGACGTCGAAGTCGATCACGGCAGTCTTGTGGCCACGCAGGGCCAGGCCGGCGGCGAAGCTCGCGCTGGTGGTGGTCTTGCCAACGCCCCCCTTGCCGGAGGTCACTACGATGATTTTTGCCATGGCTCTATGGTCCGGTATCAGTGGAATATGTACTGTGGGCACTGCGGTCATTTCATCCGCAGCGGTTCGAGAATCAGCTTTTCGTCGGCCAGGCGCACCTGTGCCGATTTGCCGAGCACGTCGGCCGGAAGCGTCTGCTCCGCGGTCCGATAGATGCCGGCGATGGAAATCAGTTCGGGCTCCAGGCACGTGCAGAAGATGCGTGCGTCGGGATTGCCCTTCACCCCTGCCAGCGCGCGGCCGCGCAGCGGTGCATAGATATGGATGTTGCCTTCCGCGATGACCTCGGCGCCGTAGCTCACCAGATCCAGAATCACTACGTCGCCCTGCGCGTAGATCTGCTGGCCCGAGCGCAGCGGCTTGTCGATCAGCAGCGTGGGGATCGCGCGCGGCGCGGCGGCGGCATTGGCCGCGGCCATGATCTCGGCGATATCGGCGGCGGCTTTGCCGTTGCCACCGGATGCGACTGCTTCGGCGTCCGGCTGCGCTTTGTGCGCCGCGCCGTCTGCCGGGGCGGCCGTATCGGATTCGCGCGGCGCTTCGTCGCGCCCGCCGCGGCGGCTCTGGCTGTCCAGCAGCGGCAGCCCGAATTCGCCGGCCCAGCCGCGTTGCTCCGCGCGCGCCACCACGCCAATCGCCCGCGCATTGAGCGTGGCCAGCGTGTCGATCACGCGGTCCAGCGCCAACGCACCGTCATGTTCCAGACGGCGCAAGTCCAGTGCCACCACATCGTCGGAAAAGAAATCGGGGGTCGACTCAAAACGGGAGAGGAGGTCATCCCGCAGCGCGTCCAGGTCGGCGGTATTGAGTGCGAGAAGGAGGGCGTCGACATTGCCACTGCGCAGCTCGAAGCGTGGCGATTTCTTCTGGGACATAGTCGGTGACCGTGGAAATGGGACATTCTAACGTCGGAATTCCGGGGAACTGTAACAAATGTTGGTGATTGCATCGGGGGTGGAGGATGCGGACCATATTCCGTGCAAGCGTCTTAACACGTGGCGTGCGGGGCGATACGGGTACACCCGAAGGCGGCAGTTGCATCGTGCGCGCACGAATTGCGTGCGCTTGTTACGATTGCGCATCTCGACACCGGAGGAGTCATGGGCGCCATCGTTAACTGCGCGGCTTATCGTGCTGGCAAAAAACTGGGGAAGGTCGAGTTCGAAGATATCGGCACGGTGCTTGCCGAGCCCGGCACTTTCGTCTGGCTGGGCCTGCACGAACCGGATCTGCCGATGCTGCGCCGCGTGCAGCAGGCGTTCGGCCTGCACGACCTGGCCGTGGAGGATGCGCTCGACGCGCACCAACGGCCCAAGCTCGAAACCTACGGTGATTCCGTTTTCGTGGTGCTCAACACCGCGCAGCTGGTGGGCGAGGAAGTGGTGGTGGGCGAGACCCATCTGTTTGTCGGCCCCAATTACGTGGTCTCGGTGCGGCACGGCGCCAGTTCCACCTACGCCCCGGTGCGCGACCGCTGCGAGCAGGATCCGCACGGCCTGGCCAACGGCCCGGGCTACGTGCTCTATGCGTTGATGGATTTCGTGGTCGACCACTACCTGCCGATTCTCACGCACCTGGAGGACACCTTCGAGGCGCTGGAGCAGGGCATCTTTCGCGATGAATTCGACCGCCAGGCGATCGAACGGCTATATCACGTCAAGCATCAGGTGCTGCGGCTGCGCAATGCCGTCTACCCGGTGGAGGACATCTGCGGCCAACTGATCCGCCTGCACGAGGATCTCGTGCCGAAGGAATTGCGCGCGTATTTCCGCGATATCGAGGATCACTGCAGCCGCATCGTGCGATCGCTGGACGTGGTGCGCGAAATGCTGACTACCGCGGTGCAGGTCAACCTGGCGCTGGTGACGGTCACGCAGAACGAGGTGGTCAAGCGGCTGGCCGGCTGGGGCGCCATTCTGGCGGTGCCGACCGTGGTGTTTTCGTTGTACGGGATGAACTTCAATTTCATGCCGGAGCTGAAATTCCATTACGCTTATCCCGTGGTGATCGGCATTACGGTGACCGCTTGCGGAATGCTCTGGCGCAAGCTGCACCGCGCGGGATGGATCTGACATCCGGTCTTCCGGCATCTTCGTATTTCGATTTTTATATTTCGTTTACACCGCTTTTCCGCCTCTCTATCCCGTTTTTATCCCCCGATCCCTAATCTCGTATCCGTGAATCACTCGGCAGGCGCCATGCCTGCATTCATGTCATGGACGGGATCTACTTCCTTGTATTGCTGGCGTTCGGCGCGCTGACCGGTGCGCTGCTGGCGCTCTGCGCGGCGCTCGGCGCAAACCTGCCGTCGACGCGCGGCAACAGCGACGACGCCACCGCGCCGCGGCACGCCCCGACGCCGGCCGCACCGCACACCGCCGGCCGCGCCGCTGCTGACCGGAGGCCGTCATGAGCTGGACCGACCTGCTCAGCGGCGGGCTGGCCGCCGTCCTCTTCGTCTACCTGCTGGTAGCGCTGTTCCGGCCGGAGAAATTCTGATGTCGACGCCGAACCTCTCTCAATTCATCGCACTGCTGGCCCTTTACCTTGCCGTGCTGTTCCTGGCGGCGCCTTTCCTCGGCCGCTACATGCGGCGCGCCATCGAAGAGGGCAACTACCGGCTGACCGCCTGGGGCCGGCCGCTGGAACGCGGGCTTTATCGCCTGGCCGGCGTGCGCGCCGACGCGGAAATGGGATGGAAGCAATACGCCATCGCCGTGATCGTGTTCAACGTGCTCGGCGTGATCGCCGTGTATGCGTTCCAGCGTCTGCAAGGCGCGCTGCCGCTCAACCCGCAGGGGTTTGGCGCGGTGTCGCCCGACTCGTCATTCAATACGGCCATCAGTTTTGTGTCGAACACCAACTGGCAGGGCTACGCGGGTGAATCGACGATGAGCTATCTCACGCAGATGCTCGCGTTGACGGTGCAGAACTTTGCCTCGGCCGCCACCGGCATTGCCGTGGTGTTCGCGCTGATTCGAGGCTTCGCGCGCCACAGCGCCCGGACCATCGGCAACTTCTGGGTCGATCTCACGCGCACCACGCTGTACGTGCTGCTGCCGCTATCGGTCGTCATTGCCGTGGTGTTGGTTGGCCAGGGTGTGATCCAGAACTTCGACGCTTACAAGGAGGTGAGCCTCGTCAACACCGTCGAGTTCACCCAGCCCAAGGTGGACGCGGCCGGCCAGCCGGTGCTCGACGCCGACGGCAAGCCGGTGACGGAAGCGGCCACAACCGCCACGCAGACGCTGGCGATGGGCCCGGTCGCCTCGCAGGAAGCGATCAAGATGCTGGGGACAAACGGCGGCGGTTTCTTCAACGCCAATTCGGCGCATCCGTTCGAAAACCCGACGCCGCTTGCCAACTTCATCCAGATGCTGGCGATCTTCCTGATTCCCGCCGCGTTGTGCTTCACGTTCGGCGAAATGGTCAAGGACCGTCGCCAGGGCGTGGCGGTGCTGGCGTCGATGACGGTGATCTTCGTAGTCATGGCGCTGGCGGCGATGGTGTCCGAACAGCAGGTCAACGCCGCGCTGTCGGCGCTGCCCATCGATCACGCGGCATCGGCATTGCAGGCCGGCGGCAACATGGAAGGCAAGGAAGTGCGCTTCGGCATTTCCGCCACCTCGCTGTTTGCAACGATCACCACTGCGGCATCGTGCGGCGCGGTCAACGGCATGCACGATTCGTTCACGGCAATCGGCGGTCTGGTGCCGATGCTGCTGATGCAGCTTGGCGAAGTGGTGTTCGGCGGCGTGGGCTCGGGGCTGTACGGCATGCTCGTGTATGCGGTGCTGGCCGTGTTCATCGCGGGACTGATGATCGGCCGCACGCCCGAGTATCTCGGCAAGAAGATCGAAGCGTACGAAATGAAGATGACTGCCGTGGCGATCCTGGTCACGCCGCTGCTGGTGCTGGTGGGCACGGCCGTCGCGGTGATGTTCGATGCCGGGCGCGCCGGCGTGCTCAATCCCGGCACGCACGGATTTTCGGAAATTCTCTACGCGCTGTCCTCGGCGGCCAACAACAACGGCAGCGCATTTGCCGGTCTGTCGGCCAACACGCCGTTTTACAACACGCTGCTGGCTGCGGCGATGTGGTTCGGCCGCTTCTGGATCATCGTGCCCGTGCTGGCAATGGCCGGATCGCTGGCCGCCAAGCGCCGCACGCCCGCCACGGCCGGCACGATGCCCACGCATGGCCCGCTGTTCGTGGTCCTGCTGGTGGGATCGGTGCTGCTGGTGGGCGCGCTGACCTATGTGCCCGCGCTCGCGCTGGGCCCGGTCGCAGAGCAATTGCAGGGCGCCGCGGTCGCGGCCGCTGCACGGTAATTCGCGGAGATTCGCATGCCTCAAAACACCTCGGCGACGCGCGCCGCCAATGCGCCCGTACGCCAAGCGGACGCAGCTCACGGCGCGTCCGTCCATACCGCGGCCAATGCCACGCATGGCACCACGACGCCCGGCGGCGGCGTGCCGCATCATCCGCGCACCGCGCGCGGCATGTTCGCACCGGAGCTG
Source organism: Cupriavidus pauculus (assembly GCF_008801835.1). GTDB lineage: Bacteria > Pseudomonadota > Gammaproteobacteria > Burkholderiales > Burkholderiaceae > Cupriavidus > Cupriavidus pauculus. Next base: position 85,712 of record NZ_VZOW01000021.1, read on the forward strand.
GTCAAGCCGGCGATGCTCGATGCGCTGCGCAAGCTCGATCCGCGCGCGCAATTGCGCAATCCCGTGATGTTCGTGGTCTACGCCGGCAGCATCCTGACCACCATCCTGTTCCTGCGCGCATGGCTCGCGCCCACGCAGGGCGGCGAATCGGCGGGATTCATCCTGGCCGTGACGATCTGGCTGTGGTTCACGGTGCTGTTTGCCAACTTTGCCGAAGCCCTGGCGGAAGGACGCAGCAAGCAGCAGGCGGCCGCACTGCGCGGCCTGAAAACCACCACCATGGCGCGCGTGCTGCGCACCGGCAGCGTCGATGCGCGCGCCGCTGGCGCCACCGAACAGCGCGCGGCTACGTTGCTGCGCAAGGGCGACATCGTGCTGGTCGAGGCCGGCGAGATGATTCCCGGCGACGGCGATGTGATCGAAGGCGTGGCGTCGGTCGACGAAAGCGCCATCACCGGCGAATCGGCGCCAGTGATTCGCGAATCGGGCGGCGACTTTTCGTCGGTCACGGGCGGCACGCGCGTGTTGTCCGACTGGATCGTGGTGCGCATCAGCACCAATCCGGGCGAGAGCTTCATCGACCGCATGATCAGCATGGTCGAAGGCGCCAAGCGCCAGAAGACGCCGAACGAACTGGCGCTGACGATCCTGCTGGTCGGGCTGACGCTGGTGCTGCTGCTGGCCACCGCCACGCTGCAGCCGTATTCGCTATACGCGGTGCTGGTGACCAAGGCCGGCGTGCCCGTATCGGTGACGGTGCTGGTGGCGCTGCTGGTCTGCCTGATTCCAACCACGATTGGCGGCCTGCTGTCGGCGATCGGCGTGGCGGGCATGAGCCGCATGATGGAGGCCAACGTGATTGCCACCTCGGGCCGCGCGGTCGAGGCAGCCGGCGATGTCGACGTGCTGTTGCTCGACAAGACCGGCACGATCACGCACGGCAATCGCCAGGCAGCGCGTTTTATCTGTGCGCCGGGCGTGAGCGCGCAACAGCTTGCCGAAGCGGCGTGGCTGTCGTCCTTGGCCGACGAAACGCCGGAAGGCCGCAGCATCGTGGCGCTGGCGCGCCAGCAGCCCGGCGCGCGTGCCCCCGAGATGGGCGCGGCGCAGGCGACGCCGCCCGTGTTCGTCCCGTTCACGGCGCAGACCCGTATGAGCGGCGTCGATGTGGCCCATGGCGAGATCGTGCGCAGCGTGCGCAAGGGCGCGGCCGATGCGGTGCGCCGCTACGTCACCGAGCGCGCCGGCAAGTTTCCCGACGCGGTGATGCAGGCCGTGGACGATGTGGCGCGCGCCGGCAGCACGCCGCTGGTGGTGGCCGAGTCCATCGCGCAGGGCACCGAGGAAAGCGTGCGCGTGCTGGGCGTGGTCGAACTCAAGGACATCGTCAAGACCGGCATCCGCGAACGCTTTGGCGAACTGCGCCGGATGGGCATCCGCACCGTGATGATCACCGGCGACAACCGCCTGACCGCGGCGTCGATTGCTGCCGAGGCCGGCGTCGACGACTTCCTGGCCGAAGCCACGCCCGAAGCCAAGCTCGCGCTGATTCGCGAATACCAGGGGCAGGGTCGGCTGGTGGCGATGACCGGCGACGGCACCAACGATGCGCCCGCGTTGGCGCAGGCCGATGTCGCAGTGGCGATGAACAGCGGCACGCAGGCCGCGCGCGAGGCCGGCAATATGGTCGACCTGGACAGCAATCCCACCAAGCTGATCGAGATTGTCGAGATCGGCAAGCAGATGCTGATGACGCGCGGATCGCTCACCACGTTCAGCGTGGCCAACGACGTGGCCAAGTATTTCGCCATCATCCCGGCCGCGTTTGCCACCACGTATCCGCAGTTGAATCTGCTCAACGTGATGCATCTGTCGACGCCGGCGTCGGCCATCATGTCCGCGGTGATCTTCAACGCGCTGATCATCGTCGCGCTGATTCCGCTGGCGCTGCGCGGCGTGGTGTATCGCCCGCTTGGCGCGGCCGTGCTGTTGCGCCGCAACCTGTTGATCTACGGCGTGGGCGGCATCGTCGTGCCGTTCGTGGGCATCAAGCTGATCGACATGCTGCTGACGATGTTCGGCTGGATTTGAGATTCGGAGCACTGCAATGCAAACACAAGCCAACACCATGATCGAACCCGCGCGCCAGCCCGGCATGCTGCGTCCCGCGCTGACCGTTTTCGTCGCGCTGTCGCTCGTCACCGGGCTGCTGTATCCGGGCGCGGTCAGCGGCATCGCGCGTGCGCTGTTTCCCGCACAGGCCGGCGGATCGCTGATCGTCAAGGACGGCAAGACCGTGGGGTCTGCGCTGATCGGCCAATCGTTCTCGGCGCCGAAGTATTTCTGGGGCCGGCTGTCGGCCACCGCGCCGATGCCCTATAACGCGACGGCCTCGGGCGGATCGAATCTCGGTCCGACCAACCCGGCACTGACCGATGCGGCGCGCGCGCGCATCGACGCGCTGCGTGCCGCCGATCCCGACAACCGGGCACCGATTCCCGTGGATCTGGTGACCGCCTCGGGCAGTGGCCTCGACCCGCACATCAGCCCGGCCGCGGCGCAATACCAGGCGGCGCGCGTGGCGCGCGCGCGGGGTGTTCCGCAGGCCACGATCGACGCCTTGATCGCCGCGCATACCGAGGCGCCGACGCTGGGCGTGCTGGGCGAGCCCGGCGTGAATGTGCTGCAACTGAATCTGGCGCTCGATGCGCTGAAGTAGCCATGCCCCCAAGCCGCGGAAGTCGCCCACATCGCTCACGCCAGCGTGGCACAATCCGCAGACGATGACAGACGCCCCACGCCCTGATCCCGACGATCTGCTGCAACGCATGCAGGCGGAGGGCGTGCGTGCCGCGCGCGGCAAGCTGCGCGTCTACTTTGGTGCATCGGCCGGCGTGGGCAAGACGTTCGCGATGCTTACCGCGGCGCGCGCCTTGCGCCAGCAGGGCGCCGATGTGGTGATCGGCGTGGTCGAAACGCACGGCCGCGCCGAGACCGAGGCGCTCGTCGACGGGCTGGAGCGCCTGCCCGCGCGCGACGTGCCGTATCGCGATCGGGTCCTGCAGGAATTCGATCTCGACGGCGCGCTGCTGCGCCGTCCCGCGCTGATCCTGGTCGACGAGCTCGCTCATTCGAATGCTCCGGGCAGCCGCCATCCCAAACGCTGGCAGGACATCCAGGAATTGCAGGCGGCCGGCATCGATGTCTGGACCACCGTCAATGTCCAGCACCTGGACAGTTTGAACCAGGCGGTGGGCGGCATCACCGGGGTGCGGGTGTGGGAAACCGTGCCCGATGCGGTGTTCGATGGCGCCGACGAAGTGGTGCTGGTGGACCTGCCTGCCGACGAACTGCTGCGGCGGCTGCGCGAAGGCAAGGTCTATCTGCCGGAACAGGCGCGCCACGCCGCGCGCAACTTCTTTCGCAAGGGCAATCTGATCGCGCTGCGCGAACTGGCGCTGCGCCGCACTGCCGATCGTGTCGACGACGACGTGCGCGCCTACCGCCATGCTGCGGCGATCGAACCGGTATGGCGCACGCGCGAGGCGGTGCTGGCATGCATTGGCGCCGGCGACGACGCGGAGCAGGTGGTGCGCAGCGCGCGCCGGCTGGCGGGCCAGCTCGATTGCGACTGGCATGTGGTCACCATCGCAACGCCTCGCCTGATGCCGCTGGCCGATCCGGACCGCATGCGGATGCGCGCGGCGATGCAGTTGGCCGAAGAACTCGGCGCGCGTACCGAAACGCTGGCCGGGCACGACATGGTCAAGGCGGTGGCTGGCTACGTGCGACGGCATAACCTGACCAAAGTGCTGGTGGGACGTGCACGTACCGACTGGCCGACCGGCGGCGCCCTGGTCGACCGCGCGCGCATGTGGCTGGCGCGCGCGCTTGCGCCGCTGCTGGGCGCCGGCTACCGCCTGATCGGCCGGCAGACGTTTGCCGACGCGCTGGCGAGCGGGTGTCCCGAGATCGACGTGATCCGCGTGGCCGCCGACACCACGCGCGCGGAACTGCGGCCGCGCGCACCGCTGGCCGATGCTTCGCCCCACGGCGACGACGCGCAGGCCGAGGCCGCCCTGGCGCGCGGGCGGCGGCGCGACTATGCGTGGGCCGTGGCGTGGTGCGCGGGTGCGGCGGTGTTGTCGCTGCTGGCGCGCCCGTGGTTCGACCTCGTCAATATCGCGATGCTGTTCCTCGCCGGCGTGGTCGGCGTGGCGCTGCGCCACGGGCGCGGGCCGGCCGCGCTGGCATCGGTGCTGGCGGTGGCCGCGTTCGATTTCTTTTTCGTGCCGCCACGCATGTCGTTCGCGGTCAGCGACGTGCAATACCTGCTGACATTCTTCGTCCTGCTGACGGTCGGGCTGGTGATCGGGCAGCTTACGGCGGGATTGCGCGAGCAGGCGCAGGTGGCCGTGCGGCGCGAGACCGACGCGCGCACGCTCTACGAACTGGCGCGCGAACTGTCGGCGGCGCTGACCACGGCGCAGATCGCCGAGATCGGCGGGCGCTTCCTGCGCGCCGCGTTCGATGCGCACGCGACGTTTTTCCTGGTATCCGAACAGGGCCGGCTGGCGCCGATTGCCGATCCGGGCGAAGGCAACGCCGCGCAGAAAACCGACAAGGGCGCGGCCATCGACACGGTGCTGGCGCAATGGGTATTCGATCACGGCCAGCCCGCGGGCACCGGCACGCATACCTTGCCGGGCAGCACCGTGCTGTACCTGCCGCTCAAGGCGCCGATGCAGACGCGCGGCGTGCTGGCGGTGGAACCTCGCGCCTGGCGCGCGCTGGCCGAGCCGGAACTGCGCCGCCAGGCCGACGTGTTTGCCACGCTGATCGCCATCGCGGTGGAGCGGCTGCACTACGTCGACGTCGCGCAGCGCGCACTGGTGTCGATCGAATCGGAGCGCCTGCGCAGTTCGCTGCTGGCGGCGGTGTCGCACGATCTGCGCACGCCGCTGACCGGCCTGATCGGCATGGCCGAAACGCTGCAGCGCGCCACGCCGCCATTGGCGCCCGATGTGGCCGATACGGTCAGCGCCATGCGCGGCCAGGCACAGCGCATGCGCACGATGGTGGTGAATCTGCTCGACATGGCACGCCTGCAGCAACACGACGTGACGCTGGCGCGCGGCTGGCAATCGCTCGAAGAACTGGTCGGCGCCGCGCTGGCGTCGATGCGCGAGGCGCTCAAGGCGCACCGCGTCGAGGTGGCCGATCTCTCCGCGCTGCCGCTGGTGGAGTGCGATGGCGTGCTGATCGAGCGCGTGCTGTGCAATCTGCTGGAAAACGCGGCCAAGTACACGCCCGCCGGAACGGTGGTGCGCATCCGCGGTGCGGTGGCCGGCGACGAAGTCCACCTGAGCGTCGAGGACGAAGGGCCCGGCGTGCCTGCCGGACAGGCGCGGCATATCTTCGAGAAATTCACGCGCGGCGAGCGCGAATCGGCCACCGCCGGCGTGGGCCTCGGACTGGCCGTGTGCGAGGCGATCATGCAGGCCCACGGTGGCCGGATCTGGGTCGAGTCGGCCCACCCCGGCGCACGCTTCACGCTCGCGCTGCCGCGCGGCAATCCTCCCGCGATCGAACCCGAGCCATTCGACGCTGCTTTTTCCGACCCGCACTGACATGCCTTTCGATTTTTCGCCGACCGTCCTGGTGGTCGAGGACGAGCCCCATATCCGCCGCTTCGTGCGGGAGTCGTTGCAGGCCGAAGGCTGCAGCGTGCACGAAGCCGATACGCTCAAGCGCGGGCTGATCGACGCCGGCACGCGGCAGCCGGACATCGTCATCCTGGACCTGGGCCTGCCCGATGGCGACGGCATGACGCTGATCCGCGAAATGCGCACCTGGACCGAAGTGCCGGTGCTGGTGCTGTCCGCGCGGACCGATGAAGCCGACAAGATCGCCGCGCTGGACGCCGGCGCCGACGACTACCTGACCAAGCCGTTCGGCGTGGGCGAGCTGGTGGCGCGCGTGCGCGTGCTGCTGCGCCGCCATGCGAAGGCCAACCCGCAAGGCACGCCGCAGATCGCGTTCGGCGATGTGCGCGTCGACCTGGCCAATCGCCTGGTGATGCGCAGCGACGCCCAGGTGCACCTGACGCCGATCGAATACCGCCTGCTGGCCGTGCTGATCGCGCATCGCGGCAAGGTCATGACGCACCGCGAACTGCTGCGCGAAGTCTGGGGACCCTCCCATTCGGAAAGCAGCCACTATCTGCGCGTGTACATGGGACACCTGCGGCACAAGCTCGAAGCCGATCCCGCCCAGCCCGTGCATCTGCTGACCGAAGTGGGCGTCGGGTATCGGTTCGCGGCGTAGCGCGGTTGTGTATTAGCGGGATGAATAAAATATCGGATATTTGCGCTTCGAATATCCAATAATCAAATGGTTTGTTCGATAAATCCCCCACTACACTGAATCCAATCCTCCCATTCCCTGCCAGAACCGGAGTTCGCCATGTCTGCCTACGCCGCCCCGACGTTTCGTATGGCCCTCTTTGCCGTACTGATGGCGATGGCCATGCAGGGATGGGGCGCCACGGAGCCGCCAGCCCCGGCGCAGGGGCAGACGCGCGAAGCCGTGGCGGCCTACGAGGCTGGGCGGTTCGATGTGGCGATCCAGGGATTTGCCGAAGCGGCGCGCAAGGGCAACCGGCTTGCGCAGTTCAACTACGCGATGATGCTGTTACGCGGCGAGGGCACGGCGGCCAAACCGCAGGAAGCGTTGATCTGGTTGCGCAAGGCCGCTGACAACCGCATGACACATGCGCAGTTCACATTCGGGGATTTGTACGAGCGCGGCGAACTGGTGCCCCGCTCGCTCGAGGAAGCCAATCGCTGGTACGAGCGCGCGGCGCAGGGCGGTCATGTCCAGGCGCAGATGGCGCTGGCGACCAACTATTTCACCGGCCGGGGCGTGCCGCTGGACTACGGCCGCGCGTTCGGCTGGTACAGCAAGGCGGCAGCGTCCGGCGATGGGCCCGCGCAGTACATCGTGGGCAGCTACTACGAGCGCGGCTATCCGGGCGTGGTGGACAAGGACATCGAGCAGGCCAAGATCTGGTACGCGCGGGCGGCCTCGCATGGCGACCCCGGCGCGCTGGCCAAGCTGCGGTCCCTGCTGGAAGACAACGTGCGCGCAAAGGGCCAGATGTAGGCGAGTCGCGCCGGACGGCCGTGGGCGGTACAAGTCTTGCTAAGCCAGTGACGCCGGATCATCGGCGCATTTCTCCCGCAGTTCGCTCCATTCTCTGACGCTTCATCACGCCCATCCCGGGGAGGTCGTAGTGGCCACGCACGTCGCGCTGAACCATGTCACACACTATCGCTATGACCGGCCGGTGCAGTTGTCGCCGCAGGTCGTGCGCCTGCGCCCCGCGCCGCATTGCCGGACGCCGATCCTGTCCTATTCGCTGCGCATCGAGCCGGTGCAGCATTTCGTCAACTGGCAGCAGGATCCGTTCTCGAACTATCTGGCGCGGCTGGTGTTTCCCGAGAAGACCACGGAGTTTCGCGTCACGGTGGATCTCATCGCCGAGATGTCGGTCTACAACCCGTTCGATTTCTTCCTGGAGCCGTCGGCCGAGCAGTTCCCGTTTGCCTATGAGCCCGGCCTCGCCCACGATCTGGCACCTTATCTGGTCAAGGATGAAGCCACGCCGCGCTTTGCCAGCTTTGTCGCCAGCATCGACCGCACGCCGCGCGCCACGCTCGATTTCCTGGTAGCGCTGAACCAGCGGCTGCAGCAGGACATCCGCTATCTGATCCGCATGGAGCCGGGCGTGCAGTCGCCCGAAACCACGCTCGAGAACGGCTCGGGGTCGTGCCGCGACAGCGGTTGGCTGATGGTGCAGACATTGCGCCATCTGGGGCTGGCGGCGCGCTTCGTGTCGGGCTATCTGCTGCAGCTGACGCCCGACGTGAAGGCCGTGGACGGCCCGGTCGGCGCCGAGGCCGATTTCACCGACCTGCACGCCTGGTGCGAGGTCTACCTGCCCGGCGCCGGCTGGATCGGGCTCGATCCCACTTCGGGACTGCTGGCCGGCGAAGGCCATATTCCGCTGGCGTGCACGCCGGAACCGGGCAGCGCGGCACCAGTCAGCGGCGCGGTCGACGAATGCGAGGTGCAGTTTGCGCACCACATGTCGATCACGCGCATCTATGAATCGCCGCGCGTGACCAAGCCGTACACCGACGCGCAGTGGATCGCCATCGACGCGGCCGGCCACGCCGTGGATCGGCAATTGCGCGATCTGGACGTGCGCCTGACGATGGGCGGCGAACCGACTTTCGTATCCGCGCGCGACCGCGACGGCGCCGAATGGAATACCGACGCGCTCGGCCCCACCAAACGCGGACTGGCCACCGAGCTCGTGCAAAAGCTTCGTGCACGCTATGGCGCAGGCGGCTTCCTGCACTTTGGCCAGGGCAAGTGGTATCCGGGCGAACAGCTGCCGCGCTGGGCGTTGTCGATCTGCTGGCGCGCGGACGGCGAACCGTGCTGGCGCGATCCGAACCTGTTTGCCGACGAACGCGCGCCCGAACACTACACCTCGGCCGATGCGCAACGCTTCCTGCAGACGCTGACGCGCCGGCTGGGACTCGACGTCGGCTGCATCCAGCCCGGCTACGAAGACGTCTGGTATTACCTGTGGCGCGAGCGCAAGCTGCCGGTCAATGTCGATCCGCACGACACCCGGCTCGACGACGAGCTGGAGCGCGCGCGGCTGCGGCGCGTGTTCGACGCCGGGCTGGCGGGCGTGACCGGCTACGTGCTGCCGCTGGCGCGGGGGGAAGGCGATGGCGCGGGCTGGATCACGGGCCGCTGGTTCCTGCGCGACGAGCGCATGTATCTGCTGCCCGGCGATTCGCCAATGGGCTACCGGCTGCCGCTCGATTCGCTGCCTTGGGCATCTAAGGCCGACTATCCGTGGCAGTTCGACCAGGATCCGTTCGCGCCGCGCGCGCCGCTGCCGACGGCCGCCCCGCTGCGCGCGCAATCGCCGGATGCAACGTGGCACGACGCCGCGCGCGCGGCGCCGGAGACCCGCCGCGCCACCCAGG
>NZ_VZOW01000022.1 GCF_008801835.1 Cupriavidus pauculus
GCCCAGGCCAGCGCCCAGGCCCGAACCGCCGCTGCCGCGTGCCCAGCCGCCGTCGCCGCCCGAACCGCCGCGTCCCGACGAGCCAGCGCTGCCACCTGCGCCAAGCGACGAGCCGCCGCGACCGCCAGCGCCCAGGCTTGCCGACAGCGCGCTGCCGCCGGAGCCGCGAGCATCGCCGCCATCGCCGCTGTAGCCGGAAGCGTTGCCGCCGCGGCCACCATTGCCGGCTTGGGCGCCATCGTTATAGGCCGAGCCGGAGGTAGCGCTGCCATTGGTCGCCGAGCCACCCGAGCCGCCCGATCCGCCATTGCCGCTGTTGCCGCCATTGCCGCCATTGCCGCCCGATCCGCCCTGGCCGGTGCCGCCATAACCCGTGCCGCCACGGCCGCCGGCCGCGCCATTGGCGTTGCCGTTGTTGGTGGCGTAGTTGCCGATGTTATGGATCGCGTTGCCCGATACCGTGCCGCTCAGCTTGCTGATCGCCAGCGCCTTGCTGCTGTTGAACGAGTTACTGAACGCCGCGGTGGCCGTGCTGCCATTGGCCGCCGAAGCATTGCCATAGCCGCTCATGTCCTGGTCGGTGGTATTGCGCGAGTTGGTGTCCGTGGTGGTCCTCGTGGACGTCCGGGTCGACGTCCGGTTGGATGTGAAGGTGCTGGTCCGCGTGGAAGTCGCGGTGCTGTTGTCCTGGTAGGCCTTCGAATTTTCATTGGCCGAAGCGCCAGACCCTTGTGTCGACGTTGCAGTCGCTGTGTTGGTATTGTTGCCGTTACCCTCATTCGTGTTGGTCGGATTCGCCATTGCCTGACCGGCGAAGCCGAGGGCAATGCCTACCGCCGACGCGAGTAAAGTCTTTTTCATACGAAGCTCCCAGGAAGTTTGTGCTACGGCTCAGCCTCCGGCAGGTGCTCTCGAGAACATCCGCTGGAGGATCAGGTCCAGCGAGGTGCCAGACCGGACCACCCTGGCGCATATTCAGTGCCAGCGCACGACGCCGGTGCACGTAATCCGTTGAAATACAACGGCTGCAGGGGTGTTACGCGGGAACTTTCCGGCCGATTTTGCTGCCGCTCTGCAGCATCGAGCTGTGCTTGGCAGTAGACATGTCACAGCGCTGTGACAGCGATTTGGGACGCTTGTCGAACATGCGTCTCATGGCGCCAAAAATCCGGTATGCATTCAAGGAGTTAGCACACACCCCCAGTGCAGCCCGCAAGGCGGCGCGGCGTAACGGGCATGAAACAAGGACAGGCCGGGGTGCGTCGCGGCCCGCGCCGCGCACTGAGGGGGCAAGCACCAAACCCGGTCAGATGTCGCAGCGTGCGCGTCGACGATCGGCCGGCGTGCGACCGGCGATTCCCTAGCGCGCACGGGCAATCCAGACGATTCGGACCCGATTCCTGCTCAACTTCGGCACAGTCGACGCCTGACCGCAACAAATTCATGCCCCAACCGCGTAGCCGGCCCCGCTTGCGTGTTTCACGCTAGGCGCTATGTCTGATTTAAAGTACATTAGTAGCATTCAAGACTTGTCAGCATCCGCAAGGGAAACCATGAGTGAAGCCGTCGTTCCCCTGTATCACCAGATTTACGTGGTCCTGCGCCAGCAGATCGTCGAAGGCCGCTTCGGCCAGGGACCGCTGCCCGGCGAAATCGACCTTGCCAAGCAGTTCCACGCCTCGCGCGTGACGATGCGGCGCGTGTTCGATCGTCTGGTGCAGGAAGGCCTCGTGCGCCGGCATCGCGGCCTGGGCACCTTCGTGAATCCGCATCCGGTCAAGCCGCAGGGCAGCGAGGAACGCGCCACCAGCCTGCTCGGCACCATCATCGACATGGGCGAGAAGACCGCGGTCAAGGTCATTTCCATCGACGAAGTCCACGCCACGCCCGAAGTCGCCGAAGCGCTGAAGATCCAGGTGGGCGATCCGGTGATCAAGATCGTGCGGGTGCGCCACTACAAGAATCGCCCGCTGTCGCACATCACCGCGTACTTGCCCGCCGATCTCGGCCGCCCGCTGGCGCGCAAGGATCTGGAAGCCACGCCGATGCTGCGGCTGCTGGAATCGTCCGGCGTGGAGCTGGGCCGCGCCTCGCAGACACTGACGGCGCGCCTTGCCGACGTCGTAGTCGCGCCGCTGCTCGATGTGCCGGTGGGAGGCGCGCTGCTTGCCGTCCGCCGCGTGGTGCTCGACAAGGCCGGACGCCCGGTGCAGTTGCTGATGGGCCAGTATCGTCCGGATCGCTACGAATACCGTATGGAACTGTCGCCGATGGGCGGTGGTGACAGCGCCAATGTCTGGGTGGAAAACGAAACCCGCACCGGCCTGCGCGACTGAGAACGCGGCTCACGGCGCAACTGGCACGCGCACCGTCGGCATCGTCCGCATCGTTCCTGGTGCGGGTCACCGCGGGCGCGCGCAAGCATCCTGCAAAGACATCCATGCCGCCGCACCGGGCATTCGCCCGGACATTTCCGGACCGGCCCTTCCGGGCGCATACTGCGCACTCCTGATCACACGTCGAGGAGCCTCAGACATGCCAGTCGTTTGCCCGGGCACCCATGCATCCGCCCGAAAATCCATTCGCTCGCGCACCGCACTCGGCCGCCGCCTGTTTGGCGCGACGCTGCTGACGGCGGCGTCGCTGCTGATCGTGCCGGCCGCGCAGGCCGCCATTGCAGGCGGCAAGCCGATCCGCATCCTGGTTGGCGCACCCGCGGGCGGTACCACCGACACGCTGGCGCGCACCATCGCGCAGGAAATCTCGCAGACGCTCGATCAACCGGTGGTGGTCGAGAACCGGCCCGGCGCGGGCGGCAATATTGCCGCCGACATGGTGGCCAAGAGCGCGCCGGACGGCACCACGCTGCTGATGAGCTTCACCAGCCATACCATCAACGCCTCGCTGTACAAGAAGCTGCCGTTCGATCCGATCCAGGACTTCACGCCGATCACGCTGGTGGCTACGGTGCCGAGCGTGCTGGTGGCCACGCCAAAGCTGCCGGCCAACAATATTCCCGAACTGATCCGCCTGGCCAAGTCGGAGCCGGGCAAGCTCAATTTCGGCATCGGGTCGGTCGGCTCGTCGGTGCATCTGGCGGGCGACATGTTCAAGATGATGACGGGCACCTACATCGTCAACATTCCGTACAAGGGCACCACGCCGGCCATCACCGACCTGCTGGCCGGCCAGGTCGACCTGATGTTCGCCAGCACGCTGAACGTGGCGCAGCACGTCAAGGCCGGCAAGCTCAAGGTGCTGGGCGTGACCAGTCCCACCCCGCTGCCGCAGTTTCCCGGCGCGCAGCCGATTGGCGCGACGGTGAAGGGCTTCGAATCTAACGCGTGGTTCGGCCTGTTCGGACCCGCCAACCTGCCCGCCGACATCACCCAGACGCTGTATCAGGCCGCGCGGCACGGGCTGGAGACGCCCAGCGTGCGCAAGCGCCTGGAAAACGATGGTGCGCAACCGAGCGCCATGCCGCCGGAAGCGTTCGCCACCTTCGTCAAGCAGGACGTCAAGCGCTGGGCCACGGTGGTGAAGTATTCGGGAGCCCAGCCGGAATGACGCGCGCCAGCGGCCTTGCCGTCGACCCACTCCCGTTGCCCGCCACGCTCGCGCAGAAGCTCGTCGCGCGCGCCGCCGGCGTGCCGCACGTCGCGCCGGGCAGCATCGTGATGTGCAAGGTCGATCTGGCGATGTCGCACGATTCCAGCGGGCCGCGCCGCGTCGCGCCGTTGTTGCGCGATCTGGGCGCCAGCGTGTGGGATCCCGCGCGTTTCGTGGTGGTGACCGACCACTTTGTCCCGGCATCCGATCCAGACGCCGAGGCGATCGTCCGTTTCACACGGGATTGGGTGCGCGAGACGCGCTTGCCGAACGTGATCGACAACGAAGGCATCTGCCATGTCGTGCTGCCCGAACGCGGGCATGTGCTGCCGGGCCGCTTCATCGTCGGCGGCGACAGCCACAGCCCCACGGGCGGCGCGTTTGGCGCGTACATGTTCGGCATCGGCGCCACCGAGATGGCCGGCGTGCTGGCAACCGGCGAGATCTGGCTGCGCGTGCCGCAGACCATCCGGATCGACTGGCAAGGCGCGCTCGGCGACGGGGTCTGCGCCAAAGACATCATGCTGTTCCTGTGCGCGACGCTGGGACTGGCCGGCGGACGCTACGAAGCGATCGAATTCACCGGCCCGGCCATTACGGCGCTGCCGATGCAGGAGCGTATGACGCTCACCAACATGTGTACCGAACTTGGCGCGCAAACCGGACTGATCGCACCCGATGCGACGACGATGTCGTGGCTGGCCGGCGCCGGTGTCGATGCGGACACGCTGGCGGCCATCGACCCGCGTCAATGGCGCACCGACGCCGACGCGCCGCTGCTGGCCATGCATCGCTTCGACGCCGACACGCTGGCGCCGCACGTGGCCGCGCCGCACTCGCCGGCAAACAGCGCGCCGGTGGACCAGGCGGCGGGACAGGACATCGACATCGCCTATCTGGGCGCGTGCACGGGCGCCAAGCTGGAAGACCTGCGCATGGCCGCGCGCGTGCTGCGCGGACGCAAGGTGGCGCCGGGCGTTGCGCTGCGCGTGGCGCCGGCATCGCTGCGGGACCAGCAGCAAGCCGCGCGCGAAGGCACGCTGGCCGCACTGACCGACGCGGGCGCAACCTTGCTGCCCAACGCCTGCAATGCCTGCGCCGGTTACGGCGCGAGCCGCTTTGCGGCCGGCAGCCGCGCGATTGCATCGACTGCGCGCAATTTTGAGGGCCGCATGGGAGACGCCGGCAGCGCGGTCTGGCTGGCATCGCCGATGACCGTCGCCGCCACGGCCGTGACGGGCCGCATTACCGATCCGCGCACGCTGCTCGCATGACGCCGGCGCCCGATTTCTCCCACCTGCCCTGCGGCCGCATCTGGCGTTTTGGCGACGACGTCGATACCGACGCGATGGCGCCTGGCAGGTACATGAAGGGCGGCCTCGATGCGCTGGCCCGGCATTGTCTGGAAAATCTGCGGCCCGAATTTCCGGGCGCGGTGCGCGCCGGCGATATCGTGGTCGCCGGCAGCAACTTCGGCATGGGATCGTCGCGCGAACAGGCGGCGCAAGCGCTGCGGCATCTCGGCATCGTGGCGGTGCTGGCGCCGTCGTTCGCGGGCCTGTTCTATCGCAACGCGATCAATATCGGCCTGCCTGTCCTGGTATGTCGACAGACTGACGCGCTCTCCGACGGTGCACGCGCCAAGGTCGATCTCGATGCCGCGCGCGTGCGGCTTGCCGACGGCGTGCAGATCGCCTGCGAGCCGATACCCGATTTTCTGCGCGTGCTGCTGCGTGCAGGCGGCCTCGTGCCGCACCTGAAGGCGCGCTTCAAGGCGCAACAGGACAGCCGCTGAGGACTTTGAGGCGTGTCGCTCAGCGCACGGCCGGACCGTTCCTGAACGGCGCGTCGTCGCGCTGCCATGCGGCAAAACGCGGCCGTGTCGACGCGCAGCCCGCCTCGCGCAGCAGCGCCATCGCCTCGTCATCGGACGTCTGCGTGAAATCGAGATAGAACGACCCTACCGCGCCAAAGTTGGCCGGCGTATTCAGGCACACCACCTGGTCGGCTGCATCGCGCAACGTCGCCAGCCCGTCGGGCGATCCCACCGGCACGGCCGCCACCACCTGTGCGGCTCCGGCCATGCGCACCGCGTCGAGCGCTACGCGCATGGTGGCGCCGGTGGCCACGCCATCGTCCACCACGATCACGCGGCGGCCAGCCATCGCCGCCACGGGACGCCCCTGACGGTAGTGCTGCTGGCGACGGCAGATCTCGCCGAGCTGGCGCCCGCGCTCGGCATCGAACGCACCCGATTCCATCGCGCGGCGCGCCCACGGATCGTCGTTGACCACGGTGTGCGGATCGCGCCCGCTGGCATCGCCTTCCACCACGGCGCCTAGCGCGAGCTCCGGATATCCCGGCGCGCCGATCTTGCGGACCAGCAGGATATCGAGCGTGCCGCCAATGACTCGCGCCACTTCGCTGGCCACGGGCACGCCGCCGCGCGGCAGGGCCAGCACCAATGCAGGCTCGCCGCCCGCGGCACGTGCGAAGCCCAGTTCGGCCAGCCGGCGACCAAGGTATTGACCCGCCTCGCGGCGGTCGGCAAAGCAGGGCGGCAGGCTCATGGCAAGCTCCCGCGTGAGGTGACTGGGATTGGCGCGGCAGAAGAAGTGAAGAACCGCTTCGGCGCAGTTCCACAGCAACTATAGACGCGAGGGACCACGCCGGCGGCGAGAGTTTTCCCGCCCGTTGCGCGCGCCAAACGCAGCGCAGCGCACTTCACATGTCAGATGCAGGTCCGCGCACCCGCGGCTACGCCCGCGCCGCTATGGATCCGATAGGCACGGACGATTGATCCGGGTTCTGAAACAGTCTTTTCGACATTGGCCCGCTGATCCCGGGGGCGCGCTTGCGTAGGATTGCTGCATGGCGGCAAACCCGTCAGATATCGATCCCCATGCCACGCGGCGCCAACCGGCCCGCCTTCGATTGAGTGAGCGTTACCGTGAATCCGCAACATATCTCCCGCACCGACGACGTGATCGAACAACCCGAAGCCGATCTCGACATCCCCTTTGGCTCGCTGGACGCGGCCGCCATGGCCGAACTGCCCTACACGTTCCGGCAGACCGGCACATGCACGCGCTATTACCAGGAATTTTTCGGCTGAATTGCTTCGGCTGAATCGCTTCCGCTGAATTGCCGGTCCGCGCCGGCAGCGGCCGGATGTCCAGCGGAGCCCGCCGGTCTGGCTGGCTCCGCTGGCGCCCCAGTGCATCGGGACGCACCACCGCACGGCCTGCGGCGCGGCGCCGACGCGGGGTCGGTCCGGCCGCGGCCGCGCGCTCAGTACGTCTTGTAGGGCAAGAACTTGCCGGACATCTCGATACGCACGCGATCGCCGTTCGGATCGGCCTCGCGTTGCAGGTCCATGCGGAAGTCGATGGCGCTCATGATGCCGTCGCCAAACTCCTCGTGGATCAGTGCCTTGAATGTGGTGCCATACACGCTGACCAGTTCGTAGAAGCGGTAGATCAGCGGGTCAGTGGGTACTTGCGTCGGCAGGGAGCCTTTGTAGGGCACGGTGCGCAGCCAGGGCTCGGCCTCCGCCGGCAGATCGAAGATCTCCATGACGGCGCGCGCGCCGGCCGCATCGAAAGTCATCTGCCCCAGGCACGCGGCGGTCGTCCATTCCTTGCTCTTGCCGACGCGCTCGGCCACCTGCGCCCAAGATATTCCGCGCTTTACCTTGGCCTCGATGATGAGGTCCGTCACGTCACTGCGATTCATTGTCAGTCTCTCCGTTTATCGTCAAGGAATACCGGAGAGGACGGCCATGCAGGCAATGACGCGATGGCGCTAGGGCGACTGCGTGCGCTCCAGGACCGCCGCGACGGCGTCGGCGCCGCCATCGTCGAATCGCACGCGTGCGAAATGCGGCACGCTTAGCGGGCTCAGCCCTTCGATCGCCTGCAGAACCAGCACGATGAGCATGACCGGCATGACGTCCTCCCTCGGGAATACGGCAAACAGACAGGCGCAAGCTTCGTGCCACGAAACCGGCCGCAAAAGCGTTGCAAGTTGACGCATCGTGGGGCGCGCCGGCGCCTCCGTGGCCCAGCCGACCCCTGGTTGCGCACTGTATCGGGGAAGGCGACGGCGGCCCGACAAGGCTGAAGCGTACCCGTTTCTGCGTTCCCGCGTACGGCCCGCGCGGCGCGCCGACAACACGCAGGAAACCCCACGAAGCATCCGGAAGCCGGTTCCGCCATCGCAGAATCTTTGCATGACTCATTTCCGATGTAACGCCAGATTACCTGCGACTGACCTGTCAGCGATCTCCCAGACGTTCACGTCACATTGCCGCTAACCCTTGTCACACAACGCCTGGCGGGCAAGCGCGGGCGACGTCGGACAGCCCTGCGCGCGCGGCGGCCATGTGAAACAGCCTTACAAGTGCAACCGTTCCAGCACAGGGTGCGCCGCTAGAGTGAAGCCGTGTTCAACGCGAACCGGAAATGGAGTCCCTCATGAAACGCGCAATCACCCTGGCCATCCTGCTTGCCACCACCAGCGCCCTGCTCTCGGCGTGCATCGTGGTGCCGCCGCGGGGGCCGCACTACCACTACTACCACGACCGTTATTGAGTACCGCCGCGCGCCTGACGATCGACTGAAATTTCCGGCCGCCCCGGACTGAAGGAGAAAAAACATGAAACGCCAACTCTTGCTTGCCGCTGCCGTGCTGGCCACGGGCGGAGTATTCGGACTGCTGTCGCCTGCGCAGGCCCACGGTTACTACGACAACCCGCCGCCCCCGCCGCGCCACGAGGCACGCCCCGCGCCACGGCCGGGGCAGGTCTGGGTGCCGGGGCACTATGACCGCGCCCATGACAAGTACGCCTGGCGCAGCGGCTACTACCAGTCCGCGCGCCCCGGTCACCACTACGTGCCGGGCCGCTGGGTGCATGGGCCGCATGGCTGGTATCAGCGTCCCGGCTACTGGGGCCGCTGACCGCGGCAACATAGAAAGTCAGCGCACGCTCCGCATGACGGCCCCGCTATTAGCACGCCATGCGGCAAGCTGACCTGACGTCACGAGCAATGGCGCGAGCGGGCCGCAACCACGGGCATGGGAAGCGGCCCGCAGCCATGTATGACCATCGATGACCGCCGCGCGCAAGCGACCGGATCGGGATGGCAAGCACAGGCGCAAGGCAAGGCGGATGGTGGTGGCAAACCATGCGGCCGGCGCGTTACAAGGCGTTTGTCCGTCCTGCCGATGCACGAATCGGCTCTCATTCTTTTGCACTAGTCCAAGCGGTGCCTCGCAAAACACCCACTCGTGAATATTGACTTTGGAAATACTTCCGAGCCGTTTCAATATTGCGCCACCACGCACGATTTTCGTTAATGCCACACCCCCCAAGCGGGTGAGCTTTTGATATTCAAGCAGTCATTTTCTTTCCAAATGGTTGCATGCGTGAAACAGTTTTGGAGCTCCCTGTTTCACGCGTGAAACTGCCCCGCCGCCTCATGCCGCATGGCCTTGTGCATACTTATCCCGCCAAATGCACGAGCCCGGGGGCGGATTATGCGATGAATGGTATTAGACCGGGCAATCCCCCCCGACCCGACGGCTTGCATTCGAACGGACCAGCCCATAAGATGGTTTTAAGTTCGATTTTGGAGCGAGATTTTCTTTCGGGTACGGGTACGGGTCATCCTTCCGGTCGCGCGGAGAAATCCAGACTAACAACTGGAATCGATCGACACGGGAGCATGGGTTTCCAGCTGCTTTCGCGGCATCGGCGCACCGATGCCCGCATTGCCGCCGCGCATTCCCACACGCAAAGCGTCCCGCTCTCTCACCCACCGAAACGGGGAGTCAAGAAGAATGAACGCCTTGCTGATCGAGGAGCACCCGCTGCTCCGGCTCGGGCTTTTGCAGATGCTCGAAACCATCCAGGAATTTGGACACGCGCTGGCAATTTCGTCGGCCGATATTCACCGCCTGGAGTCACCACACCGCAACGCCGAACTGCTGGTATTCGGCATGCCGGCCGACCAGGCCTCCGGCTGGGAACAACTGGAACAGGCGCGGGACCGCCTGGCTCCGCATCGCATCCTGGTATTGGCCGATACGCTGCCCCTGCATGTGCCGACCCCCGATGCCGCGCGCGGCATTTGCGGCTGCCTGCCCAAGTCCGCGTCCTTGGCCGTGATCGAGGCGGCCATTCGTCTGGCCATTTCCAGCGTGCAGGGATTGATGTTTGCCGGCGACGCCGTGCCGACGCCGGTTGCCTCGCGTTCGGCCATGCCGGCGGCGACGTCGCTTGCCTCGGCGGCGCCGCTGCCGCTGTCGTCGAGCCTGCCCCAGGACGGCGTGTCCCCCGTGGCCTGCGCCAGCGCGCTGCGTGCGGCGGTGGCCGTGCGCGATCTGACCAGCCTGCGCCCGGGCCAACCGATCGCATCGTCTTCGACCACCGCCACATCGCGGGCGCTGACCGAAGAAGAACCGAGCTACGACGAAGCGGAAATGCTCAAGATCACGCCGCGCCAGTACGAAGTGCTGGTGCTGCTGGCGCGCGGCTATCCGATCAAGACTGTCAGCCGCATGCTCAATATCTCGGTGGCCACGGTCAAGAGCCACGCCTGCACGCTGTATCAGCGACTCAAGGTCCGCAACAAGGGCGAGGCCGTCTACGCGGCGCTGCAACGTGGCGCCACGCTGGAATGGGTCAGCGGCGACGAGCACGCCGCACGGATCCAGCCCCCACGACGCGACGATTCGCGCTTTCCTGCCGCGCCCGGCCCGTCGGTCACGCTCTGACCGATCGACGATCGGCGCAACACACCTGCGCCGTTCTGGCGGGTACATCCTCGTACCCGCCGGTTCTCCGGCATCTCTTCCCTGTCGATGGTTCTGCACCGCGCGGCCGCTTGTCTCGCCGCACCGCTTCCCCCGCCCGATGCCTGCGCACCCGACGCGGCATAAACCATCCTGAACCAGCCTGAACCCGTCTGAAGACACGCGAGCGTGCCGGAGCGTGATGGAGTCGTGCCGACTTCCACCGGCAGCGTACCCATTTCTGCGTCCGCACTTTGACTGACCGTGTGCATCTCTGTGGGCTAGCCAACAGTGCCGTCGAATGCGCGCCGCTACAGTCGCCTCACGGGCATGCCGCGGCCCGGCGGACACCGTTTGCGGTCATCAGCCAGGAGCACAGGAAGATATGGGAGCCAACGACCTCCAGCCTCTTGCAGGAATCGGCGAACCGGCGCTCGCGCCGGCGCAGCGCCCGAAGCGCGCCCTGATCACCGGCATCACCGGACAAGACGGCGCCTATCTGTGCGAGTTGCTGCTTGCCAAGGGCTACGAAGTGCACGGCATCAAGCGCCGCAGTTCGCAGTTCAACACCGAGCGTATCGATCATCTCTATCAGGACCCGCAGGCGCCGGATCGCCGGCTCTTCCTGCACCATGGCGACATGACCGATACGGCCAGCCTGATGCGCGTGGTCCAGCAGTCGCAGCCCGACGAGGTTTACAACCTGGCCGCGCAAAGCCACGTGCAGGTGTCGTTCGAAGAGCCCGAGTACACCGCCAACACCGATGCGCTCGGTACGCTGCGCCTGCTCGAAGCGCTGCGCATCCTCGGTCTGGAACGCACCGCGCGCTTCTACCAGGCCTCCACGTCAGAGCTGTACGGCCTGGTGCAGGAAATCCCGCAGAAGGAAACCACACCGTTCTATCCGCGCAGCCCGTATGCGGCCGCCAAGCTCTATGCGTACTGGATCACGGTGAACTATCGCGAAGCCTATGACATGTACGCTTGCAACGGCATCCTGTTCAATCACGAGAGCCCGGTGCGCGGCGAGACCTTTGTCACGCGCAAGATCACGCGGGCCATCGCGCGCATCGCGCTGGGCCTGCAGGACACGCTGTACCTGGGCAATCTTTCGGCGCTGCGCGATTGGGGCCACGCGCGCGACTACGTGCAGATGCAGTGGCTGATGCTGCAGCAGGCGCAGCCCGAGGATTTCGTGATCGCCAGCGGCCAGCAGCACAGCGTGCGCGAATTTGTCGAACTGGCCGCGCAGCATCTGGGCATCACGGTCACGTTCGAAGGCCACGGCACCGAAGAGGTTGGCGTGGTCAGTGCGATCGATGCCAACGCGCAGCGGCAGCGTCCCGCATGCCAGGTCGGCGATGTGATCGTGCGCGTCGATCCACGCTATTTCCGGCCGACCGAGGTGGAAACGCTGCTCGGCGATGCCAGCCGCGCACGCGACAAGCTGGGCTGGTCGCCGCAAACCGGGTTCGAAGCACTGGTGCGCGAGATGATCGAATCCGACTACGCCGCCGCGCGGCGCGACGCGCTGGTGCGCCTGGCCGGTTTTCGCGCCTACGATCACCATGACTGAGTCCCGGCCCCGCATCTTCGTCGCCGGCCACCGCGGCATGGTCGGCTCCGCCATCACGCGCGCGCTGCACGCGCAAGGCCGCGCCGATATCGTGACGCGAACCCACGCCGAACTCGACCTGACCAACCAGCAGCAGGTGCAGGCGTTCTTTGCCGGCGAGCGCATCGATCAGGTGTATCTGGCCGCCGCGCGCGTGGGCGGCATCCACGCCAACGACACCTATCCCGCCGAATTCATCTACCAGAACCTGGCGATTGCCACCAACGTGATTCACGCGGCGTGGCAGCACGGCGTGCGCAAACTACTGTTTCTGGGATCGAGCTGCATCTATCCTCGTCTGGCCACGCAGCCGATCCGCGAGGACGCGCTGATGACCGGCGCGCTGGAGCCGACCAACGCGCCCTACGCGCTGGCCAAGATCGCGGGCATCCTGCTGTGCGACAGCTACAATCGGCAATTCGGCACCGACTACCGTTGCGCCATGCCGACCAATCTCTACGGGCCCGGCGACAACTATCATCCCGAAAACAGCCATGTGATACCGGGCCTGTTGCGCAGGTTCCACGACGCCGCATCGCGCGGCGCATCGCATGTCGCGGTATGGGGCACCGGGCGGCCGCTGCGCGAATTCCTGCATGTCGACGATCTGGCCAACGCATGCCTGCACATGATGTCGCTGCCCGAGGCCGAGTATCGCCAGGCGGCGCGCCATGGTTTTCTGAACGTCGGCAGCGACGACGAAGTCAGCATCGCCGCGCTGGCCGCGCTGGTAGCGCAGGCCACCGGCTTCAATGGCACGATCGGCTTCGATCCGTCGCGTCCCGACGGCACGCCGCGCAAGCGCCTGGACAGCGGCGCCATCGGCGCCACCGGCTGGCACGCGCGCATTGCACTGCGCGACGGCTTGCGCGACACCTATCACCGCGCCGTGGCCGATGGCCTGCTGCGTGCGCACGATCCCCTGGTCACGACATAAGCGCCCCGTGCGCAACGCTGGCGAGCAACGATGAAGATCCTGATGGTCAGCCTCAACTACGCGCCGGAGCTGACCGGCATCGGCAAGTACACCACCGAGCAGGCCGAATGGCTGGCCGCGCGCGGCCACGCG
The DNA here is from genome assembly GCF_008801835.1 of Cupriavidus pauculus. Lineage (GTDB taxonomy): Bacteria > Pseudomonadota > Gammaproteobacteria > Burkholderiales > Burkholderiaceae > Cupriavidus > Cupriavidus pauculus. Next base: position 13,089 of record NZ_VZOW01000022.1, read on the forward strand.
GTGCGCGTGATCGCCGCGCCGCCGTACTATCCAGCGTGGCGCATCGGCGACGGCTATCGCGCATGGCAATACCGGCGCGAAACCCTGCGCGGTGTCGACATCTGGCGCGCGCCGGTCTGGATTCCCGCACGGCAGTCGGGCCTGCGTCGGCTGCTGCATCTGGCCAGCTTTGCCGTGTCGACGCTGCCGCTGCTGGCGCGCCAGTGGTTCTGGCGTCCCGACGTCGTGTTCACGGTGGAGCCGCCGCTGATGTGCGCGCCGGCCGCCACGCTGATGGGCCGGCTGGCCGGCAGCAAGACGTGGCTGCACGTGCAGGATTACGAAGTCGACGCGGCCTTCGCGCTCGGCCTGCTCAAGCGCCCATGGTTGCGGCGCGTGGCCATGCGATGCGAGCGCTGGCTGCTGCAGCGCCAGGACTGCGTGTCGTCGATTTCGAACAACATGGTGGCGCTAGCCATCGCCAAAGGGGTGCCGCCCGCACGCGCGGCGTTGCTGCCAAACTGGACCGTGCTGCATCGGACCGATCCCGCAGCGGTGCGCGCCATGCGCAAAGAGCTTGGTGTGCCCGATGATGCGGTGCTGGCGCTGTACTCGGGCAACATGGGCGCCAAGCAGGGGCTGGAACACCTGTCGGCAGCGGCCGCGCGCCTGCGTGATCGCGCCGACATCCATTTCGTGTTCTGCGGCGACGGCGGCGGTCGCGCCGCGCTGCAGGCGGCCTGCGCCGGGATGGAGCGCGTGCGCTTTCTGCCGTTGCAGAGCAACGAGCGTTTTCCAGCCCTGATGGCGGCGGCGGACATCCATCTGCTGCCGCAACGTGCCGATGTCACCGATCTGGTCATGCCGTCGAAGCTGACCGGCATGCTGGCCAGCGCGCGCGCGGTGGTCGCCACCGCGGCTGCTGGATCGGCGCTGGCCGAGGCAGTCGGACGTTGCGGCCTGGTGGTGCCGCCCGGCGACGAGGACGCCTTCGCATGCGCCATCGCCGCGCTGGCGGACGCACCCGAGCGGCGCGCCGTGCTGGGCGCAGCGGGTCTGGCCTGGGCGCGTCAGCATCTGGAGCGCGATGCCGTGCTGGCAAGATTCGAGCAGACGCTGCTGGAAATGTGCCCCGCCGCGCAACGCGCGCCCAAGCCGAAGGACGACGTTCGCGCAGTGGAGGCGCGCCGCTAGGGCGCGTCGCGAGAGATCACACGTGGCTCACGTCGTGCGCGGCTTGCGCGCCACGAAGTGGAACCAGAACACGCGGCGAAGATCGTCGCCGGCATTCAGTTCGTGCTCGCTGAGATTGCCGAAGACATGCTCGGTGTGAAGCCCGTAGTCGGCCAGCGCGCGCTTCTGCGCTTCCAGTTCCGTGTAGTAGATCACGATGCCAAAGCGGTGCGCCGCGCAGACGCGCAGGCCAAAACCATCGTACTGGCGATTGAGCCGCGAATGGCGCACGAAGTTGAACGCGCCGCTCGGCAGCCGCGCAATCACGCGCGCCGTCTTCAGGCCGAAGTCCAGCGCATTGCGCGCATCGTTGGGCCAGTTCAGCATATTGAGCAGGTTCTCGCGATAGCCCGGGCCAAGCATGTTGTGCGTGGAAAACAGCAGCAGCCCGCCCGGGCGCAGCACGCGCGTGAATTCGTGCAGGATCGCCTGGCGGCCCACCGGATCCACCGCGTCGATACCGTTCCAGCTGAACATCACGAGCGAGAAGCTCTCATCGTCAAACATCGACAGGTCGCGCGCATCGGCATGCAGCACCCTCACATCGGGATAGTTGCGCTTGCAGACGTCGACCAGTTCGGCGGTGTAATCGACCGCCGTGTAGTTGTCGCTGAGCTGCCGCAGCAGCGGGACCGTACGTCCACCGCCCACGCCGACATCGAGCAACGCCTCGCCGCGCACCTCGTCGGCCACACTGGCCAGCGCGCCCGCTTCGCCAGGGTCTGTGAAGCCGGTCAGCGCGCCGAACAGGCGCCGCGCTCCGCCGCTTCGCCACGCCTTGCGATTGATCTGATCCTGCGCCGTGTACGTCATCATGATGAACTCCGTTGGGCATCGGAAAAACAGCGTCGCGGCCATGCTGTCTGGCTGGATCGACCGTTTGAAAAAACTACCGGTCTGCTGGGACTTGCAGATGGTAGGGAGTTTCAATCGCGTGTTTTGTGCGGCAGCGCACATAGCGCGGAACGACGACCGTGTCGCGCGCGTCGATCCAGGACCAAGCCCGTAGCGCGTGAGAGCGGCTAAGCGCGCGCGTGTGCCTGAAGCACGTCCCGATAGATCTTTTCATAGGCATTCAGTGCGCTGTCGGCGGAAAAGCCGGCCGCATGCGCGATCGCCCGCTGCGCGTGGCGCGCACGTATCGATGGCGACCACGCCGCTATGTCGCCCAGCACCGGCGCATGGCGCGCGGCCCAGTTCTGACGATCGTGCTCTCCGCTTTCGGGCATGCGTTCGATCAGCGTGGCCACATCGCCGCCGATCTCGTTCATCGGCGCGCGGTCGGTGGTCAGCACCGGCGTGCCGCACGCCATCGCCTCGATGATCGGCCAGCCGAACCCTTCCTCGAGACTCGGGAACAGGAACACCGCCGCCAGCGCGTAGGCCGCGTGCACCGCTTCGGTAGGCAAGCCGACAAGCCAGCGCACCTCGCCGCCCGCCAGCGCCGCTTGCGCGGCCAGTTGCTGCATGGCCGGTTCCGGCTGCACCGGCCCGAGCATCCACAGCACACGCGGCTGCGCGGTGATGCGGCAGTACGCCAGGTAGAGCGCCAACACGCCAAGGCGGTTCTTGTACCACTGGTTGCCGCCGATATGCAGCAGCATGCCCGGCGCGACGGGTTCGGAGACATACCTGCGCAGCGTCGCCAGCGCCTGCTGCGCGGCCATCGGGGCGAACGGATAGTTCAGACCGTTGTAGACCACATCGCAGCGCGGCGGCGGGCCCGGATGAAAGCGCGCAAGATCGCGCGCGGTCGCTTGCGACACGGCGATGAACGCATTGCCGCGCCCAAAGCCGCGCCGGATCAGCGACTGATACAGGCGGCCGGTCCACTTGAGTCGACGGCTCGGGAAATCGCCGGCCAGTTCGCGCTGCGGGTTGAAATCGTGGCTATGGATGACATGCGGCCAGCGCCACAGGAACGACATCCACATGCCCAGCGCGTGATCGCCCAGCACCACCAGCGGCGGCCCCTGCATATGGCGCAGCCGCATCGTCGCGGACAGCGGGAACAGCACGAACTGATCGATATAGCCGAGCCACTTGCGCGAGCGCGGGCCGATGCCCAGGCGTCGCACCAACCCTTCGGGCCGCCACAGCTCCACATCGTGCCCCCGCGCGCGCATGCCGTCGGCCACCATCGTGACAAAGCCGTTCATGCTGGGACTGCCAAAATAGGCCGGATGGCCGAACACCACGATCTTCACGGTCTTGCTCTCCGTCGACGGCCGACGCCGCGGCCAAACCTTGCCGCCATGGATGGCCGAATTGCAGCGCCGATGGCCGCGCCAATTGTCACGCCGCGTGCCACGCCGTACGTCACGGATCATGCGCGGCACACCGTCGCGCGACTGTTCGGCACCCAACGCTGGCGGCCGCTGGCGCGCAAAGTGTGCTAGCCCACATCCGCATGCGGTGATCCCCGGTAGGCTGCGTTTCATCCGCCTTCAGGAGGCCGTCATGTCCACCATCACGTTGCAGAGCATCGCCGCACCGCGGCCGCTGCGCTTCCAGCGCTGGCGGACCGTGCTGCTGCTTGGCTGGATCGCAGTGGTGGTGGTGCAGGCGCTGATCTGGCTGAATGCCGCCAACGTGGCCGCCGCGCTGATGGCCATCGCCGGCGGCAGCCTTGCCGTGCATCTGATGGCACGGCCCGCGCGCTTGCGCGCCTATCCGATTTCGTCGTCGATGCTGCTTGGCTACGCCACGTCGTATTTTCTGTTGCCGCCCGTGGCAACGCTGATGGAATGGAAGCCGCTGACCTATAACCTGCTGCATCCGGTACTGGACTTCGCCCATGCGCTGATCTGCATGCTGGCGCTGCTGGGCGCGCACAAGCTGTACCGCAAGAGCAGCGCCGCCATGCAGGCGCGGCTGGTGATCGTCAATCACGTGTACCGTCCGCTTGGCTTCTTTCGCTCGCCGGGCAACGTGCAGTTGATCATGATGGGCAGCATGGGCCTGGGCGCGATGGTGTACCAGGTGTTCGTGGTTGGCGCGATCACGGAAGGCAGCGGCGGCGCACTGAACCGGCTGATGCAGGCGATGTATCCGCTGGCGTACCTGCCGTTCTGCATGATCGTGCGCCCGCTGATCGGTGTGCATACCTACATGCCGCTGTCCGCGCGCTGGAAGTTCATCCTGACCATGTACACGGTGGTGCTTGCCGTGGTGTCGATCGGCAGCAACAGCCGCGCGCTGGTGTTGATCGGCACGATTTCGGTATGCCTGATCATGGCTTATGGCTTTATCACCCGCACGCTGCCGATGCGATTGTTCCGGCCGCGTCGGCTGGTGCTGATCGGGCTGGCGCTGGCGCTGCTGCAGGGGCCGGTCTCGGATCTGGCCACCAGCATGGTAATCGCCCGCGCGCAGCGCAATGACGTACCGGCCAGCCAGTTGATCAGCGCCACGATCGAGACCATGCAGGACCAGAACGCGATCCGCGAGCGCCGTCTGGCCGACGTCAACGACGATCACGCCACATGGGACGAGCGCTATCTCGATAACGTTTTCCTCGCGCGCCTTGCCAACTGGAAATTTGCCGACGCTACGCTCGACCTGGCCTTGCGGCAAGACGCCTCGGCGCGTGCCGAACTGCGCAGCCTCGAATGGCAGCGCGTGCTGAGCGCGATTCCCGCACCGCTGCTGGAAACGCTGGGCTTGGCGGTGGACAAGAACATGGTCACCACGTCGTCGATGGGCGACCTGATGCTGTTCACCGTGACGGGCGACACCGATGCGCTGGGCGGCTTCCGCACCGGATCGATCTTCGGCAGCGGCTACTCGTTGTTCGACTGGCTCTACCCCGGCGTGCTGGCGATGCTGGCGATCGTCACCTTTGCCCTCGCCGATGCGCAGACCACGCGCCACACGCTGCCGTCGCGCCATGGCGGCGCGCCGCAGTGGCTGCCGGTGTTCAGTCCGCTGGCGGTCACACGCTATTTCACCTGGGTGTTCTACCTGACCAGCGCCGCCACCGGCGTGGAATCGCTGTCGGGCCTGACGCAGTTCATCGTGCGTGGATGGATCGAGGGGGCGTTTGTGTACGCCATTGTCTATTGGGTCTCGCGCGCGATGCTGCGCGCAATCGGCAAGGGAGCTGCTTGAACCATGGCCAGAATCCTGTATCTCGGCTGGACGCTGCAAGGAGGCACCGCACTGTGCCGCGCGCAGGCGCTGCGCCGTCTTGGACACACGGTCACCATCGCCGACCCCGTTCTGGCGGTGGATCGGCAACTGAGCAACCGCTGGCTTGGTGCTGCGCATTTCCGCACCGGCTACCGCGCCCTGCAGTGGACCATGCACGACTGGGTGGCGCGCATTTGCGCGTCGCTGGGCGACCCGCCCGACATCGTGTGGGTCGATAGCGGCGAACTGCTGGGCATCGACTGCATTCGCCTGCTCAAGAGCACCGGCGCATCGACGGTGCTCTACAACCACGACGATCCCACCGGCCCGCGCGACGGCCAGCGCTTTGCCTCGTTGCGCAACGCGATTTCCGCCTATGACGTATGCGTGGTGGTGCGCGACGAGAATATCGACGAATTCCGCGCGCTGGGCGCCTCGCAGATCCTGCGCGTGGACCGCAGCTACGACGAGGTCATGCACGCGCCGTTTGCCGATCCTGCCGACATTGCGCCGGAATTCCGCTCCGAAGTGGCCTTCATCGGCACCTGGATGCGCAACGAGCAACGCGACCGCTTTATCGTCGACCTGATCAACCGCGGCATTCCGGTATCGGTGTGGGGCGCGCGCTGGGGACTGTCGCCGTTCTGGCCCATGCTGCGGCCATACTATCGCGGCGGCAATTTGAGCGGACGCGAATACGTGGCGGCGATCCAGGGCAGCAAGATCTGCATCGGCCTGTTGTCGTCGGGCAATCGCGACCTGCACACCACGCGCACCATGGAGATTCCCTACGCCGGCGGCCTGCTCTGCGCGCAACGCACGCATGAACACATGGCGATGTTCGAGGACGGCCGCGAGGCGGTGTTCTGGGGTAACGCCGACGAATGCGCGCACTGGTGCCGCACGTTGCTGGCCGACGGCGCCCAGCGCGAGTCGATCCGCCTGGCCGGTATGCGGCGCGTGCGCGCCAACGGCGTCGGCAACGAAACCATCTGCGGGCAGGTGCTGGAAACCGCGCTGCAACTGCGCGGCCAGGGACTATCGGCGCCCCGCCCTGTCGTCGCCGCAACACCGCCATCGCTTCTGGCAGATGTGGTAACCGAATCCTGAAGCAGCTTGCGGCCCGGCACGGCCGTGCCGCAAGCTGCCTTGCACCAGCGGCGGCGCGGCTTGTCTCGAATCGCCCCGGCCAACTGCGCGCGGGGCGAACCTGCCTCTGCTTATCCCACCGCCACCGGGGCGTTCACGATATCGAGCAACTGATCGGCGAAGCGACTGCTCTGAAAGCGCGATTCAAAGCAGTCCAGTGCGCGCTGGCGCATGCGGCTGCGTTCGGCGGGCGTCGTGGCGATCCACTGGCGCAGCACGCGCTCGGTGTCCGCGGCGGTGTCGTCGCAGATCATCCCCGCGCCGTCGGCTTCGATTTCGCGCCAGATATTGACCTTGTTCGAAATCAGCACCGGCACGCCACAGCCGAGCGATTCGGCCACCGCAACCCCAAAGTTTTCCTGGTGCGAGGGCAGGCAGAAGGCTTCGGCGGTTTCGAACGCACCCCATTTCAGATCGCCCTGCAGCATGCCGGTCCAAGTGATCCGATCGGCGACGCCGGCGCGATGCGCAATCGCCTCCAGCTGGTGCCGCATCGGCATGTCGCAGGGACCGGCCATGATCAGGTGCAGCGAGCGATCCGTGGCCGCCACGCTGGCGAATGCTTGCACCAGCAGATCGCAGCCCTTCTTTTCGTGGATCCGGCCGAGGAACAGCAGGTTGCGGCGCCCCGCTGTCTCCGGAAATGCGTGCGTGAAAGCCGCGCGCATCGCAAAGCGGTCCGCCGGTGGCGGCGACGTGCCAAACGTCGTGACCTGTTCGCGGCACTGGTACAGGCCGAACGACTCGCGCGCGCGCAGGCGTTCTTCCTCGGCGGTGAACAGGACCGCGCGTGCATCGCGCAATACCCAGTAGTCGCCAACCGCCCAGTAGAGCGATTTCTTCAGGTGTTTGAGCGGGTAGCGGTGCTTGAACCACGGATCGAGCATGCCGTGTGTGAACACGAAATATGGAATGCGCCGGCGCCGCAATGCCAGCCAGGTGGCCAGGCTGTGGAACTGCCAGATGCCATGCACGATGATCACTTCGTACTCTTGCGCGTGATCGCTGAGCCAGTGCAGCAGGCGCATGTTGAAACCGTAGCGCAGCCGCGCGGGCCCCAGCGCAATGACATCGAGCCCGCTGTTTGTCACGTAGGGCGCATCGGGCGCATCGCTGCAGCAGATCTGCGCCTGCACGCCGCGCTCTGATAAATAGACGCCCAACTGCCGCAGACCTTCGATCGGGCCGCCACCCACGGGATCGATCGAATTGATGACATGTAAAAGCCGCATGGAACCTCCGCGCACGCCGGTTGATGACGGCAGGCTAGCCCGCTGGTCCCGCGAAATCCGTACGCTGCGCCACAAACCACGCTGGCAAGACATCGCCATCGATAGCAGCGTGCATCGCGCACATGCGCTCTGCGCCAATGTGGTGAAGCGTACCGAAGACACGTTGCGGCACTTCTACTCTCGCTACATCGGTAGGCACCGCCGCGCTTTGCTTGACGCGTGCCTTTCGCATCAGCGTAGGGAGAAATGCGATGTCATCAGGTCGTTTCGCCATCCTCGTCGACGGGCAACGTCGATCCACCCTGGTTTCACTGTGCGCCGCACTGCTGCTGTCGGCGTGCGCCGCCGCGCCGGGCATGCGTATTTCCGACGCCGCCATGCAGGCGTCGGGCGGCGATACCGAAAAACCACCGGAAATACTGCCGATCACGCTGAAGCTCAACGAGGAATTGCGCAAGAACGCCAAACCTACCAATGTCGGCGTCGAACAATTGTTTGGAACGCCGCAGCCGTACCGCGTCGGCCCCGGCGACATCATCTCGGTGGTGGTGTGGGATCACCCCGAGCTGGTGTTTCCTACGCAGACCTACAGCGTGGCCACCGCGATGGAAATCCCCGTCACCAGCGGCGGATCGAACATGCCCGGCTACGTGGTGAGCCCCAGCGGCGATATTCAGTTTCCATATGCGGGCGTGATGCATGTCGCCGGCAAGACCACCAATGAACTGCGCACCGAGATGTCGCGCGTGATCTCGCGCGTGGTGCGCGATCCGCAGATGACCGTGCGGGTGCTGGGCTTCCGCAGCCAGCGCGTGTATGTGGATGGCGAAGTGAAGACGCCGGGCGCGCTGCCGATCGACGATGCGGCGATGACGCTGGTGGAAGCGTTGAACCGCGCGGGCGGCGTGCTGAACCTGACCGGCGATAACAGCCGCATCCGCGTGACACGCGGCGAACAGACCTGGTACGTCGATATGCCGGCGCTGCTGCGCAAGGGCATCGATCCATCGCGCATCCTGCTGCGCAATGGCGACATCGTGCGCGTGGAGCAGCGCGAAGGCAGCAAGGTCTTCGTCACCGGCGAAGTGGTCAAGCCGGTGTCGCTGATCATGCGCGATGGCCGTATGTCGCTGAACGAAGCGCTCGGCGATGCCGGTGGCGTGAATCCCGGCACCGCCAATGCCGGGCAGATCTACGTGATCCGCAAGCGCGAGGACGGCTCGCCGCTGGTGTATCACCTCGACGGCACATCGCCGGTGGCGCTGGCCGTGGCCGAAGGGTTCGAGATGCAGCCCAAGGACGTGGTCTATGTCGACGCCAACGGTGTGGTGCGCTGGAGCCGCGTGATGAGCATGCTGATCCAGCCGATCACCGGCACCGCCGGCTTCATGCGCTATTGAGGATGGCTGTGACGAAAATCCAGACGATCCTGGTGGTGTGCCTGGGCAACCGCTGCCGCAGCCCGATGGCCGCGCTGCTATTGCAACGCGCGCTGCCGGAATGCCACGTCGTATCCGCCGGACTTGAGCCACCGGTGGGCGTGGGCGCGGACCCGCGCGCGGTGCGGCTGTTGTGGCAGGAGGGGCTGGACCTGCGCGGGCATCGTGCGCGCGCCATCGATCATGCACTGGTGCGCCAGGCGGATCTGGTGCTGGTGATGGAAACGGACCAGCGCCTGGCGCTCGAAGCGATGCACGGCTGCGCGCACGGCAAGACGTTTCGGTTGTGCGAATCCATCGACGCAGATGTGCCAGACCCGTACGGCGGATCGCACGGCATGTTTGCGGTGGTGCTTGGCATGATCCGGCACGGGGTCGAAGCATGGACAACACGCGTTCAACAAATCGAGAACGCACGCGGATGCAAGGAGTCATCATGAGCAATATCAGGCAATTCCGGGATCCTTCGGCGGAAATCGAGGAAGGCGGCGAAAAGCCCATCGACCTGACCGCTGTCCTGGACACGCTCGTGCGATATCGCTGGACCTTCATCCTGGTGGCCGGTCTCGTCACGATCCTCGGCATGGTCTATGCCACGCTGAGCAAGCCTGTCTACCGCGCGGACATCGTGGTGCAGGTGGAAGACACCTCCGGCAACGCGGCGGGCACCAAGCTGGCCGCCAGCCTGTCGCCGGTGTTCGACGTCAAGCCCGCGGCTTCGGCCGAAATGGAACTGCTGCGCTCGCGCATGGTGGTCGGCAAGGCGGTGGACCTGCTTCATCTCGATGTCGTGGCCACGCCGCGTTATTTCCCGGTGATCGGCTCGGCGATCGCGGCGCGCGCCAGCAAGTTGTCCACGCCGGGACTGTTCGGCTACGGCGGGTATGCGTGGGGTATCGAATCGATCAAGATGGCCAGCCTGACCGTGCCGCCGGAGCTCGAAGGCGCCGAGATCCGCGTGACCAAGCAGCAGGGCGACACCTTCGAGGTAGCCTTTCCGAAGGAAGACACCGTCGCGCAAGGCAAGGTGGGCGAGCCGCTGGTCATCAACACGCGCGGCGGCGTGGTCAACATGCAGGTGAGCCAGCTGGTGGGCAATCCGGGCGCGATCTACATCGTGCGGCACATCCCGCGCGGCGCCGCCATCGCATCGCTGCAAGGGCGGCTGATGATTGCCGAACGCGGCAAGCAGAGCGGCGTGATCGGCGTGGCGCTGGAAGACAACTCGCCCGTGGCGGCGGCCGGCATCCTCAACGCCATCGCGCAGGAATATGTCGAGCAGAACGTGCATCGCAAGGCGGAGGAAGCGGAGAAATCGCTGCGCTTCCTGGAAAGCCAGATGCCGCAGCTCAAGCAGCAGGTGGAAACGGCGGAATCGCGCTACAACGCGATGCGCAACCAGCGCGGCACCATCGACCTCAGCGAGGAATCGAAGCTGATCCTCTCGCAGTCGGTGGCAATCCAGACCAAGCTGCAGGAACTGCGCCAGAAGCGCGAGGAACTGGCCACGCGCTTTACCCCCAGCCATCCCAGCGTAGGCATCATCGACAGCCAGATCGCCAGCCTGTCCGGCCAGTTGGGCGGCGTGACCAACAAGATCCAGAAGCTGCCCGAAGTCGAACAGAACGTGCTGCGCCTGATGCGCGACGTCAAGGTCAGCACCGAGCTGTACCAGCAACTGCTCAACGACACGCAGGCGCTGAAGCTGACCAAGGCCAGCAAGGTCGGCACTGCGCGCCTGATCGATCCGGCCGACATTCCGCTTGAGCCGGTACGCCCGAACCGGCCGATGATCTCGGCGGTGGCCGCTGTGCTGGGCCTGATCGCCGCGCTGATGACGGTGATGCTGCGCCATGTGCTGGACGGAGGCCTGACCGACGCCGACGAGATCGAGCAGCAGACCGGCCTGACGGTGTACGCCACGGTGCCGTTCAGCTCCGCGCAGGCCCACCTGGCGGCGACGGCCGAGCATCCCACCGCCCTGCTGGCCGTGGAGGAACCCGACGATCCCGCCATCGAAAGCCTGCGCACGTTCCGCACGGCGCTGCAGTTTGCGCTGCTGAACAGCCCCAACCACGTAGTGGTGATCACCGGCCCCGCGCCGGGCGTGGGCAAGTCTTTCGTCAGCCTGAACTTTGCGGCGATCGCGGCCAAGGCTGGCCGCAAGGTGGTTTTGATCGATGCCGACCTGCGGCGCGGCAACCTGAACCACAGCGTCGGCAAGCCGCGCACGCCAGGACTCACGGAGATCCTCACGGGCACGGCGTGGGAACAGGTGGTGCAGCGCGATGTGCAGCCGGGCCTCGACTTCATCGCCACGGGCACCCAGCCGCCGCTGGCCGCCGATCTTCTCGAACATTCGGCGATGGGCGTCCTGCTGGAGGCGCTCAAGCAGCAATACGACCTGATCCTGCTCGATACGCCGCCAGTACTGGCGGCCACCGATGCGACGATCCTTGCCAAGCATGCCGGCGCGGTATTCGCGGTGGCGCGTGCCGACAGCACCACGGCGCGCGAGCTGATCGCCTCGCAGCGCGCGCTCAAGCAGGCCGGCAGCGACATCAAGGGCGTGTTGTTCAACGGCCTGCATGTCGAGGGCCGCTGGTATCGCCCGCACTATCTGTACGGCAAGTATCGGTACATGAGCCAGTACGGTCGTCAGCACGGCAAGCGCGCGTAGTTTCCACTTCCACCAATCTGACACGGGCGCCTGCGTGCGCCCGGGGGAATCATCATGAGCGGCATTTCCGTGCTGGTGCTGACCAAGAACGAACAACAGGACTTGCCCGGTTGCCTGCGCAATGTGGCGTGGTCCGACGATGTGCACGTGTACGACTCGATGAGCACCGACCGCACGCTGGAGATTGCGCAGCAGTTCGGCGCGCACGTGACGCAGCGGCCGTTCGACAACTGGTCCGCGCACCAGAACTGGGGCCTCAGGAACATTCCGTTCAAGCATCGCTGGGTCTACTACACCGATGCCGACGAACGCGCGTCGCCGGAACTGATCGCCGCCATGCAGCAAGCCGTGGCCAATCCGGGCGACCATGTGGCCTTCCGGCTCGCGCGGCGCGATCACTTCATGGGGGGGTGGCTGCGCCACGTCACGCCGTCGCCGTTCAACATCCGCCTGTTCCGGCCCGAACGCATCCGCTATGAACGCCTGTGCAACCCGGTCACGCTGGTCGATGGGCAAACCGGCGACATCGGCGGCATGCTCAATCACTACCCGTTCAGCAAGGGCATTGCGCACTGGTATGACAAGCACAACCGCTACAGCAGCTTCGAAGCCGAGCAGATCCTGCTGAACCGGGCCGAGGGCGCGCAGTTCAGCCTGTGGCGCGCCTTCTTCGAAGGCGATCGCAACGAACGGCGCTTTCACCAGAAAGAGCTGTTCTATCGGCTGCCATGCCGCCCGCTGGTGATGTTCCTGCTGCTGTACGTGCTGCGCGGCGGCTTTCTCGATGGCCGTGCCGGCTTCACGTATTCGATGTTGCGCGCCTTCTACGAATACATGATCGTGCTGAAGGTGCGCGAGCTGGAACGCCCTGCCGTGCGGGAAACCGATGCGCCCGAAGCGCAGGTCGAGATTCCCTGAGCCGCGCTGGGGCCGGATGGCCCGCCGTCCATAACAACCACGAACGCCTGCGCGACGATCATGCCGCGCAGGCGTTTTACGTTGTGTGTGGTGCCTGGTGCCTGGTGCCGCGCCTAGTCGTCGCGCCCTTGCTGGATATTGCGCGCTCGCTTGCCGATGGCGCGCGCCGGCATGCCGCCGTAGACGGTCCATGACGTGGGCAGCGATTTCGTCACCACCGCGCGCGGCGCGATGACCACGCCCTCGGGCAACGCCACGCCCGGCGAGATAAACGCTTCCGCGCACACCCACGCATACGCGCCGACGGTGATCGGGGCGGCGATCAATTGGAAATTGCTGCTGTTGTAGTCGTGCGAGCCCGCGCAGAGATGGGATCCCTGCGACACCACGCAGCGCGCACCCAGATGGATATGCGCCATGTTGTACAGCGTCACGCCATCGGCCACGCCGGCGTAGTCGTCGATCGACAGTTGCCACGGCGCCCAGACCTTCACTGCGGGATAGACATGCACATGGGCACCGATGCGAGCGCCAAACGCGCGCAGCAGGAAGCTGCGCCATGCGTGCAGCGGGCGCGGGCTGGGGCGGAACAACAGCAGCCAGGTCCAGTTCCACACCTGGCGCATGACGCGGTTCTGCAATGTGAACGTGGGACCGACCGATGGGTCGTCTTTGGCAACCAGCATGATTTACGTCTCGCTTGCCGCAAGCGCGCCATCGAGCGCCACTGCGCGCGATCTGCGCCCCGTCAGTTCCTCCATCAACGCCGCCACGCGCCCACCATAGAGCGACCAGCCGCCCAGGCTGCGTACGCGGCGCAACGCCGCGGCGCTCATCATTTCACGACGGTCGGGATCGTCGGCCAGCGCCTGCATGCGGGCCGTCAAGGCATCGACATCGCGGATCGGCACGATGAAGCCCTCTTCGCCATCGACAAACAGATCCTCGCCGCCGGAGTGATGGGTGCCGATCACCGGGCAGCCGCACGCCAGCGCCTGCGCCTGCACCAGTGCCAGGCCCTCTTCCACGCTGGGCAGCACCATCACGTGCGAACGGCTCATGATGTCCTTGAGCCGCGGCTGCGGCACCGCGCCGGTCAGCGTCACGCGGTCCATCGGCAAGCCGCTGCTGCGCAACCAGGCCAGCATCTGCGGCTCGCAGGCGCCGACGATCGTCAGCCGCTTTGCGCGATGCGTCAGCTTCGCGAACGCATGCAGCAGATACGGCACGCCCTTGCGGATATTCACGCCGCCCACGAACAGCACGTCGAACGTTGCCGGATCGGGCTCGGCCACCTTCTGGAAGCGGCTCAGGTTGACGCCGTAGGGAATCAGCCGCAGCTTGCGCTCCGGCACGCCCGCATCGACAAACGAGCGGTAGCTGAAGCTCGACGGCACGGTGATCACGTCGGCAAGCGCGTATTCGTGTTCCTCGCGGGCGATGACGCGCGCATCGGTGCGCTCGCGCGGAATGCCCCACAGGTCGTGTTCCTCGGAGAGGATATCGTCCTGGACGCGGATATGCGAAGAACCGCGGTCGCAGATGTAGGCCGCGCCGCGCGCGTGCGCAATGCGCCCCGCGTCGCCGCCCGACGACGACAAGCCGGCATAGACGTCGCATTCGGGCAGATTGCGCGCCACGTAACGGCAGAACGATTCCAGGTTCCAGTGGCCCAGTTGGCGCATGAACGCCGAATCGTAGCCCCAGCGCGTGCCAAGCTGCACGTATGGCGCGTGCAGCCAGGGAAAGGTGTGGATCGACGCCTGCGGCAGGCCCTCGCCACGCAGCTTGAAGCGCGGGTAGCCGGTGAAGACCGTCAGGTCATGCCCGCGGGCATGCAGTTCTCGCGCCAGGTCGAAGGTATGAAACCTACCGATAGTGGACAGCGCTACTTTCATCAATCTCCTCCGCTTGGTTGTCCCGAGACAGGAATGTGCGGGCCGTGAGCCAGAAGCAAACGCTCATGGCAACCACTTCGCCGGCGATCATCGCCGCGACCAGGCCCATGATCTGGTAATGCGTGCCCAGCACGAACGCCAGCAGCAACGACGATGCGCTGACGAGCAGCGCCGCCACGCCAAGCCGGGCGTGCTGGTTGGTCGCCAGCAGGATCACGCGCGGGATATGCCACAGCCCCGCCAGCGCCGCGTAGCACAGGAACGCCGCCATGATCGATGCGTGAAACGGGATCTGGCCCTTGGTCCAGATCTTCAGCAGCAGCGGCGCGCAGACATAGAGCAGCGCACTGAGCGCGATGGCGCCCGCGCCGCCCAGCAGCGCCGATTGCAGCAGCAGGCGACGCAGGTTGCGATGCTCGCCGCCGCCGAACATGCGGGCAAACTCGGGCCACAGCGCATGGCTCAGCGTCGAAGTGACCTGCACGGCCACGCGCGCCACAGTGCGATAGGTGTTGAACACGGCCACCGCTGCGGGCCCCAGCAGATGCGCGGTGAGCAATGTGAAGCCCTGAAAACTCAGCGCATTGGAGATCGGAAAACTCATGAATGCGATCGACGGCCGGAGCATCGCGCGCACCTCGCGCCAGTCCGCGTCGCGCATGCCCCACGACAAGCCTGCGCCGGTGCGCGTACTGGTGCGGCTGACCCACAGCAGGGTCAGCACGCGCACTGCCAGCATGCCGAGCGCCACTGCCGAGAACGTGCCGGCCAGCAGCAGCCCGGCAATGCCGCCGAGCCATTCGGCCAGGCGCGACGTGACGTTGAGAGACATGCCCAGCGCGTAGCGGCTGGTCGACAGGAACGCCGCACCGGACAGCCCCGCTCCCAGCGACAGCAGCACGCCCGCGAGCAGCGCCGCCAGGGCCACGCGCATGTCGAGGCTGCCGAGCATCGACACCGGCAGCAGCAACGCGGCAGGGATCGCCAGCAGCGCGATCGTGGCGCACGTCAGCAGGATAAACATCTGCGCGCTCTGGAACACACGGTTGGCCCCGTGCATGTCGCCCGCGCCCGCCAGCATGCTCATGCGATTGCCGGCGACGGTCACCATGCCCACATCGGCCATCGACAGATACGACGGAATTGCCGAGATCACCAGCCACGTGCCATACGTCCTGACGTCCCAATGGCTCAGGTAGATCGGCAGCGACACCAGCTGCATGACGATATTGGCCAGCTGGTCGTACGTATTGGCACCGACGCCGGCAATCACGCGCTTGACGATAGGAGTCATCGATCAGTGGTTTCCTGTGCGGTCGGGCGCTGGCATCGGCCCATCCATCGATATGCGAACGCGCGCATGCGGCAAAAATGCGCCGCAGCGCCAATACGTGGCCGCATTCGCGCGTGCGTACCTCAGAGTGTGGATGCGCGCGACGCATCCGTGGCTTGTCCTTATCTGTCCCGTGGACCGTGACCGAAGCTTGCCCCGTGCAGGACACCCAAATCTGTTCGCTCCCCCACACGCTGGTGGCGCGTGCGCCGCTGCGTGCGTTGCTGCACAGAGCCCGCGCCGCGCGCCGTGCCACGCTGCGGTTCTGCGTCGTCGTCCACGCGGCCGACACCAATCACATCCCACTTGCGGAACACCCGAAGGAGCCCGTTGCCATGCGCAAAGACACCATCCCGGCCGGCCCGCCAGCGTCGTACCACTATCGGCAGTCGCCCATCAGCCTGCTGATGGAGGAATGCCGCTTCGCGCTGTTCCGCAAGCTGACGCGGCACAGCCAGAACCTGTTCCTGCGCGGCTCCGACTTGATCTCGGTGGCGCCGCAGGTCACCGGCGTGCATGAGCCGCATATCCGCCGCTTTATCGACCATTGCGCCGACACCGGCTATGGCGATTTCCTGATCGATATCGGTGCCAATATCGGTCTCACGTCATGCCAGTCGGGGCGCAAGTTCCGGCAGGTGCACATGTTCGAGCCAAACCCCGACTGCTTCTCGATCCTGCAGGTCAACACGCGCATTTCGCTGGCTGGTTGCGATTACCACCTGCATCCGTACGGACTCGGCGACGCGGACGAACGCCGCACACTGTTCGTGCCGCGTCACAACTGGGGCGGCGCGTTCGTGCGCGACGCGCACAACAGCTATCCCGACGACGTGCTGGCCGGCAAGGACGGCTTCACGGAAATCGACCCGCGCCGCTATCTGCAGATCGATATCCAGATTGCCGATGCGCGCAAGGCGCTCGGCGCGCTGTTCGACGACCTGCGCCAGGCCGGACTGGTTTCCGGCGTGATCAAGATCGATGTGGAAGGCTACGAACCGGTGGTGATCGACGCGATCGCCCGCAGCCTGCCGGCCGACATCCGCGCGATGATCGTGTTCGAGTGCTGGGACGAGCAGCTAGACCTGGAGCGGCTGCTGGCGCCGCTGGCCAGCCGCGCCTCGCTGTGGAAGATCGGCATGCGCAAGCGCTATGACGACCACTGGCCGCGCCTGCTCAAGCTGGCCGCATTCGCATTGTCGGACGGCCATACCTATGCGCTGTCCGATGTGCAGCCCGGCCACGCCAAGGGCGATCTGGTGCTGGAAATCCACTGAGCCAGCGCCGCGCCGCTAGCCCGCTGCTGCCGCCGCGGCACCGGGCGTGCCGGCCGGCTCGGCAGTCATCGACGTGGCGGCCGCCAGCGTGCCCTGGCGGCGCAGATTCTGCATCACGAAAGCCAGAAAGGTTTCGCGGCTGGGCGCCAGGATCATCGCGTGATCGAGTTGCGCGCAACGATGCGCGCCCACGCACGGCAAATCGTGCAGATGCTGGAATCCCGCGCCAAAGCAGCGGACCGCCAGTTCCAGTCCGTGGTCATCCACGCCATACAGCAGATCGAGATGCACGCCGCGCAGGCTCAGACGCGCCATCGCGTCGCGCGCGAATTCCGCCTCGGCGTCGATCGGCGACGCGGCCGGCTGCGTTGGTGTCAGGCCCGGCGCCGACCGCATGACCAGCCGCCGGGCGCCTCTTGCCAGCACGGCGGCCATTTGCCGCACGGGAATATCGCCGCGCATCAGACGCTTCCAGTTGCGTGCGCTGCGCGCCGCGAACAGATAATCGCGCAGTGTGTCCGCACCGCTGTGCTCGGCTGTGTCGTCCTCGTCGCGCCACAGGAATTTCAGCGCGTTGGCCATCACCACGCCGGTCACATGCGGATTGGCCAGCGCCGCCTGCAGGCTCAGATACGCGCCGGAACACACCCCGGCCATCACGATGTGCGAATGGCCGCGTGCATGGGCCCAGTCGACGGCCGCGCTGACGTCGGCGCGCGGACGCGGCGCATAGGCGCGCGGCACACTCATGTCGCGCGCCGCGCCGGGGCTGTCGCCCAGCGTGGAGACATCGATGCGCAGCGCCGCAAACCCGCGCCGCGCCAACGCGCGCGATAGCAGTACGAACGCGCGTCCATCGCCAACATGATGACTGCCGCCGGTGTTGGGAAAGATCACCAGCGCCGGCGCCGCGCCAGGCGCACTGTCGGCCGGTTCGCACAGCACGCCGAACTGCCGCCCGCCGTCAAACCATAGCGAGTGTTCGACCACGCCATCGACATCATGGCTGGCAATGATTTCAGTCGGCGTCGCGTGCGGCGTGGGCAACGGGGGCGATGCGGGCGATGCGGGCGCCGCGTTCGCGGCGTGCGGCGCGAGCCACCGCACCACCCGCCGCCACGACGCTTCCGGCACGGCGGAGACCTCGGGCGATTTCATCATCAGGCGACTGTCCAGGAAGTCGCATATCTGGACCTGCGCGCCCGCCTGCTCGTAATGCCGGCCCAGCGCGGCCGCCTGCGACATGCTGCCCGGCGTATCGTCGAGCAGCAGCACATGTGGGGCCGGCGTGCCGGGCCGGCGTTCGAGCCGCAATGCGCCAATCTCGCGCATCGTCTCGGGCGCCAGCCGGTATGACAACACTTCAAGACCTTCGTCGTCGGCGGCAGGCTGCGGTGCGCTGCCGCCGTGCTCGGGCACGAAGAACGCGGTAAGCGCGCGCAGTTCGCGCAGGTAGCCGCGGCCGTTGACCACCGGCGCCATCAGCACCAGCGCGTCGGGCGCGTTGTTCTGGCGCGCAGCCATCGCGTCGGCCGCCAGCACGGCCAGCGTGGCGCCGAAGCGCCAGCCGCACAGCACCAGCCGGTCGACATCGACCATGGCGCGCAGGGTCGCGCTGGCGGACACCACGTTCTGCACTGCGCGCGCCACGAAATCCTGCTCGCCACCCGCGCCCGCGGAATCGCCGGTGCCGTAGTAATCGAAGCGCAGCACGGACACGCCGGCCGCGGCGAGATCGTCGGCCAGATGGCGCAGGCCCCGGTGCGCCCACATCGCTTCGTGCAGTTGCGGCGCACACAGCACCACGCCCGTGGTGCTGCCTGGTGCCTCGCCCACGGCTTCATGCAGCCAGCCGGCGCATCCGTCGAACATGACCCGTTTCATCTGTGTGCCCTCTTCTGTCGTGCGACCGCTTGCGGCGGGTTGCGGCGGGAATCTCCCCGGCTTCGTCGTTACGTTCGTCTGCGGCCGAATCCGCATCGCTGCGCGCTGGCCACGTCGATCATCGGTGCCGCGCCCCGGCCGCACGTCGCTCCGGGCACGCAGAAACGGGTACGCTCCGCGGTTAGCGCGGCACGATCCTCAAGCCTTGCCGTGATCGATCGCCGCCGGCCGACGTTCAAGGCGCGGCATGGAAGAAGCGCTCAGCGGCATGCCCAGGTACGGATTCATGTTGACGAAATCGGCCTGGTTGCTGCGTTTTTGCCGCACGCCGTTGAGCACGCCGCCCAGCAGCCGCGCATCGGCGCGCGCCAGCCGCTTGAGCGTTTCGTCCACCTGATCGGGCAGCGTGGTGTCGGCGCGCAGCACCAGCAACGTCGATCCGGCCAGATTGGCGACGAACGTGGCGTCCGCCACGGCCAGCACCGGCGACGTATCGACCAGCACCAGATCGAAGCGCTCGCGGCACATCTGCAGGCAGGCTGTCATGGCCGGGTGCATCAGCAGTTCCGACGGATTGGCCGGAGGAATGCCGGCCGGCAGCACCGACAGGCCATTTACCACGGTGCGTTGCACGGCTTCCGACAACGGCACATGACCGGCCAGCACTTCGGCCAGGCCCACATCGACGGGCAGGTCGAACCAGCTGCCCACCTTGCCGCGCCGCAGGTCGGCATCGATCAGCAGCACGCGCTGCCCGGCCTCGGCAAACAGCACGGCCAGATTGACCGACGCGAACGTCTTGCCCGCGCCTGAGGTGGGACTGGTCACGGCGACGACCTTGTCCGGCGCGGCGCGCAGCGAGAAATGCAAGGCCGCGCGCACGCTGCGCAGCCCTTCCACGGCCATCGAGTGCGGGGCGTTGCGCGCCAGCAGGAACTGGTCGTGCAGCCCCAGCCGCAGCAGACGCTCGGCGCCGTCCAGATCGTCTTCCTTGTGCTCCGCCAGTTCGTCCTGCGTGACCAGCGCATGGCCGGGCTGTTGCGTCAGCAGCCCGGTGACCTGCACCTGCGATAGCGCGGCCTGCGCGCGCGCGTCGACCAGGCGCTCCAGCGCCGCCTGTTCCTGGCTGTAGACCACATCGCCCAGCATCGGCAGCCCCAGCCGCAGTTCGGCATCGCTGACCGTTTCCAGCGCGGGCTTGAAACGCTGACGCGCGCTCACGCAGACCATCGCCAGGCACAGGCCCATCAGCCCGCCCATCGCGGTGGCTGGCCATGGGCCCATGCCCACCGGGCGGATCGGCACCAGCGCGCTGTCGAGCACGCGCACCTGCCCGGTGCGGTCGAGCTGCGCCAGCGACAACTGCTCCACTTTGTTGCGCAGGGTCATGTACATGTCTTCGGCCACCTTGACGTCGCGCGTCAGGCCGACCGACTCGCGCTCGGTGGAGGACAGGTTCTGAAAGCGAGAATCCATGTCGCGCCGTTCGCGGATCAACTGCTGGATCTGGTTGTCGACCGTCTTGACCTCGTTCGCCTCTTCGGTGAAGCGCTGCAGCAGCTTGGTGCGCTCCAGCCGCAGCAGCGCGATCTGGCGCTGGTAATCCATGCTGCCCGACAGGTACGACTGCGCGTCCTGGCTGGGCGCCATGGTGCCGGCCTTCGAGCGATAGCGCGTCAGCGCCGCTTCGGCGCGTTCCAGTTCGGTCTTCACGCGCGGGATTTCTCCGCTCAGGAAGGCGAGCGTGGCGGCGGTATCGTCGCGGCGCTGCGAGGCCTGGCTGCCGATGAACGATTCGGTAATGCCGTTGACCAGCGCCGCCGCAGCGGTGCGATCGGCGGTGCGCCAGGCAATGCTGACGGTGCCCGCATCGCCGGGCTGCATGTCGATGCGCAATGCTGCGGCGACGTTGTCGACAGTCTGCAGCATGTCGTGCCGCGTCAGCACGAAGCGCGTGCCCGGGCGGCCGTCGATGCGCGACACCAGCAGCGATACGCCGTTGGACTGCGCGGTCTGGCCGACTGTGCCCGCCAGCAGCTCGCTGTCGCGGTCGTACAGCCGATAGGCGTTGTCGGCAAGCACTTCCAGCGTCAGCGGCACGTTGATCAGGCGATCGGGCACGGTCATCCTGTCCACCGCAATCTGCTCGCCGCCCCACGCATAGCCAAGCTCCGCGGGCCACGGACCGGCGAGGCGTCCCGGCGTGGCGAAATGCGCGGCCAGCCCGCCCACCAGCGGCGCGCGCAGCGGCTGCGCGGTGATATCGAGACGCAGGCGCTCCACCACCGGCGCCACCACGGTACGGCTGCGCAACATGCCAACGTCGAGCGGCACCGACTGCGCCGCCATCGCGTTCATTGCGTTCGACGCGTTCATCGCCGACGTAGCGCCGCGCGCCGCCGCGCCGCCTTCGCGCGGCTGCAGCACCTGCACCAGCGCGCTGGCTTGATAGACGGCCGGCTGCGACACCGCAATCGCCCATGCCAACGCCGCACCGGCCGCGCCGGTTGCCAGGACCCACCCGGCGTGATCGACGATGGCGCGTCGCGCGCCTCCACTGCTCGCGGCCGGCATCGAAGCCGCCGCGCCTGCTCCACCCGCAAATGCCATCTTGCTCACGACATTCCCCCTGTTGCTCCACCTGCTGCCTGACCCGTTGCTGCCAAAACCATCGGCGATGCGATGGTTCGCGCCGGTGCACCGCCCGTACGCGTTGCCATGGTCTGCGCCATGGCCGCTATTTGCGCCCGTAGTTGTCGTCGAAGCGGACGATATCGTCTTCGCCCAGATACGCGCCCGATTGCACCTCGATGATTTCCAGCGGCGTCTTGCCCGGGTTTTCCAGCCGGTGCAGCGTGCCGATGGGGATGTAGGTGGACTGGTTTTCCGAAAGGATGCTGACGGTGTCGCCGCACGTCACGCGCGCGGTGCCGCGCACCACTACCCAGTGTTCCGCGCGGTGATAGTGCATCTGCAAGGACAGGCTCGCGCCCGGTTCCACCACGATGCGTTTCACCTGGAAACGCTCGCCGTGGTCGATCGAGTCATAGCAGCCCCAGGGCCGCCGCACCTTGCGATGGTTGACCACCTCGGCGCCGTGTTCCATGCGCAGCCGCTGCACCACGTTCTTGACGTCCTGCACGTGCGCCTTGTCGACCACCAGTACGGCGTCGGCGGTTTCCACCACCACCACGTCGTGCACGCCCACGCACGCAATCAGCCGCCCTTCCGAATGGGCCAGGCACGACGACGCGCCATCGAACAGCACGCGACCGCGCGCGGCGTTGCCAAAGGCGTCCTTCGGCGCGATATCCCAGATCGCCGCCCACGACCCCACATCCGACCAGCCGGCGTCGACCGGCACCAGCATGCCGTGCACGTCGGGCAGCGCGTCGAGCTGTTCCATCACCGCGTAGTCGATCGAATCGGACGGGCACGCCTCGAAGGCGGCCTTGTCCAGGCTCAGCACCCCGCCCTTGCCGGCGGGCTCGGCATTTTCGTAGGCGGCGCGGCACTGGCGATACATGTCCGGTTGCAACTGGCTCAGCGCCTGCAGCCAGACCGAGGCGCGCACCACGTAGACGCCGCTGTTCCACCAGTAGTCGCCCGATGCCACGTAATGGCGGGCCAGTTCCAGATGCGGCTTCTCGACGAAGCGTTCGAGCGGCAGCGCGCCGTCGGCGCCGGCCTTGCCGCTGCGGATATAGCCAAACCCGGTTTCGGGCGCGCACGGCCGCACGCCCAGCGTGACGATGGCGCCGCGGTCGGCATGCTGCACGGCCACTGCCAGCGCGGCGCGGAACGCGTCCGGATCCATCACGGCGTGATCCGCCGGGGTCGCCACCAGTACGGCGTCGCCATGATCGCCCGCATGGGCCAGCGCGTGCAGTGCGGCCACGGTCAGCGCCGGGGCGGTATTGCGTCCGCATGGCTCGGTCACGATGCGCGCGGGCTTGCCGCAGCGATTCATCATGTCGGCGATCATGAAACGGTGTTCGTCGCCGCACACCACGATCTGCGGCGCCTCCACGCCTGCGCTGCGTCCTGCCAGCACCGCCATGCCGTCGAGCCGGCGCGCGGTGGCTTCGAGCAACGTGTCCTCGGCCACCAGATTGAGCAGCTGCTTGGGAAACTGTTCGCGCGACAACGGCCACAGCCGCGTGCCGGCGCCGCCCGCCAGGATCACGGGCTGGATCAACGCCTGGGGCATGGCGGCAGCGCCCGCGCCTGCATCCGCCACGTCGATCACGGTGTGGATGGCGGCGGGCGAACGCGGTGTCCCGGTTGGATTTCTCATCATGCCTCCTGCTCGTTCCTGCGTACGGGATTGCGGCCGTTCGTACCTTGCGCGGCGCGCGGCGCGAACGCCCGCGCGCGCTCCTCGGCCAGAGAGAGTGGGCCCAGTGTAGGAATGCGCAGTGCCAGACCTCTGTTCGATTCCGCACACGCTTGGGCGGGCGCGGCGCCCTGGCGCACGCGCCGGCTTTGTTGGACACCGTACCGATTGGCGCGCGCGCCTGGGCTCCAATGCAGATGGCCGCGCACGCGCCTGGCCGACCGGCGCAGGGCCGGTTGCGATCCGAACCCGGAGGACAAGAGATGGAGCACAGCACAGCGCATGCCGTGGCGGACACGCCATTCGATCCGTCTGCTTCGCCTGATCCGCAGGCGGCCCGCCCCGTCGTCGCGCCGCCCCGGCTGCTGCACGGCGATACGGCGATCTGGCAGGAAACCAACTGCTACATGGATCTGTGGATCGAACTGCTCTATGGCTGGCATCTCGATCCGCGCGCTGCGCTGCCCTTCACCGTCGCGCAGGATTACGAAGGCGATCACTTCACGTTCTTCAAGTATCCGCAGGCCGATCTGGAACTGCTGTACGGCACCGTGGTGCAGGAAACGGCGGTCTACGACACACTCGAAGCCCATATCGCCGAACAGGTGCAGCGCGGCCACGCCATGCTGGTTGAGGTGGACAGCTACTACCTGCCCGACACGCGCGCCACGGCCTATCGCACCGGCCACGTCAAGACCACCATCGCCATCGACGCGATCGAACCCGCCGCGCAGCGGCTGTCCTACTTTCATAGCCTGGGCCACTACACGGTGGACGGTGACGATTACCGCGGCCTGATGCGGATCACGCCGGAGCTGAGCGGCAACGGCAATATCCTGTTTCCGTACGCCGAGTGTGCCAAGCGCGTGCGGCCCGCGCTGCAGGGGCGCGCACTGGCCAATGCCGTGGCGCAACTGATGCGCCGCCATCTCGGGCGGCGTCCGGCACGCAATCCGGTGTCGCGCTGGCGCACCGAATTCCCGGCGCAGGTCGACACCATCCTCGCGCGCGGCGATGCGTACTTCCACCACTACGGCTTTAACCTGCCGCGCCAGCTGGGCGCCAATTTCGAGATGCTTCAGCACTGCCTGAACTGGCTGGGCGAACACGGCTATCCGGTGCCGACCGCCGTGAGCGGCGCGGCCGAGGCCATCGCAGCCGAATGCAAGGTGCTGCAGTTCCGCCTGGCGCGCGCCGTGGCGCGGCGCCGTGCCGATGCATGCAGCGAATGCCTCGACAATCTGGAGTCCGCCTACGACACCGCCATCAGCGGCCTGGTGTCCTCTTTCGGCACGATCGATCCTGCCCATGCCTGAGCGCCGTGCCCGCTGCTGAAGCGCGCAGCGCGCGGCGCGCGGCGGCCGGCGCGCACGCATCAACGAAAACGCCTCTCGCGTCGCGCCACCGTCAGGCGGCGCGATGCGAGAGGCGTCTGCCATCGTGCGCGCGATGGCCGCTCAGGCGTGCGCCAGCGCCAGCGCCGGCAACAGGCGATCGTACTCGCGCTTGACCAGCTTGTAGCACTCGCACGAATGCTTCTCGAGCCCGCAGCGGTCCAGTACAGTGATATGGCCGCGGCTGTGGTGGATCAGTCCCAGGTCCTCCAGCTTGCCGGCCGCTTCGGTCACGCCTTCGCGCCGCACGCCCAGCATGTTGGCGATTACCTGCTGCGTGATCACGAGTTCGTTGCTGCTCATGCGGTCGATCGCCAGCAGCAGCCAGCGGCACAGTTGCTTGTTAAGCGAATGATGGCGATTGCAGGCGGCGGTCTGCGCGATCTGCGTGAGCACGGCCTGCACATAGAGCAGTGTCACGCGCTGCAGTGCCGGCAGCTGGGCCAGTTCGCCACGCAGCACACGCGCCGGAATGCGGTACGCAAAGCCGGGGCTGCGCACTTCCACACGGCTGGGCATGGTGTCGCCGCCCGTCACCACGGGAATGCCAACCAGGCCTTCGTTGCCGACGGCCGCAAATTCCACCGTGGCGCCGTCCTCCAACAGCGACAGCAGCGACACCACCGAGGTGGTGGGGAAATACACATGGACGATGCGCTGGCCGGAATCGGTCAGCAGCTCCCCTGCACGCAGGCGGACCAGTTCGAAGTGGCGCGACAGGGCGTCCCATTCATGACGCGGCAGTGCGCTGAGCAGATGATTGACATGCAAGTCCGACCGATGCGTGATCATGTTTTTCTCTCCTTACGACCCAGGAGCGACCATCGGTGTGCGCGCCAGCAGACAACGCCCGCATGGCGTGTGACCCGACTTCGCCGCCCCACCCATTGCAGATGTTGGCGAATGCCTGACAGCCTTGCGGCCGTCACCCGTGAAACTCACCGACGCCAGGCTTGCTTCGGCCCGCTGCGGTTTTGTCTTTCGTTGTTGACTGTATTAAGTGCCATGCAGAACAGAATCGACACTAGGCAGACGGATAGGTCGGGCCGTCATGCTTTGGTAGGTTGGATGGAGGGCAAACGGACGAGAAGCGCGCGCCGCGGCGGAGGTGGGGATACTGGCCGGGTGGCGGAGGGAAATGTGCGGCGCCGCGCCAGGGGCGGCCTGGCGGGCGGTGCGACAAAGGTTGGAGAAGGATGAGATCAGGCGTCGTAAGCGAGCGGGCGATCCGCGTTCAACGCGGCGATCTCGCCCGAAGGGATGGCGCCGGCGCCGGCCATGCCGGCCGTATCGTGCATCAGGCGGATGCGCCGCGATTCGCCCGGGCCGAGGTGGAACCAGTCGGTCTCCGGCAGATAGGCGTGGTCGTCGATATGCACCCAGCGCGCAAAGCGCTGCGCCCTGACGGTCAGCCACCAGACGCCGTCTTCGCACGCCACGCTGGCGCGCAGGCCCGGGTCGCGCAGCGCGCTGGCGCGCCGGTCGGGCAGGAAGACGGACTGGCTGAGCAACCGGTTGCCTGGCGCTGGCGGCTCGCCTGGCGCCGCGTCATCGGGCGCATCGTCGTGCAGCGTGGCTATCACCACGTCGTGCGCGGGGGGCCCGAAGCGGTACGCGTAGGTGAAATCGAAAAAATGGTCGAGCAGGGCCGCTGCCTCCAGCCGGCGCGATTCGCGCGACGCGAGCGTCAGCGTCCGCGTGGCCTGCGCCGCCGTGAATTCGCCATCGCGCAGGCAACGCAGCGTCAAGCGCACGGTGCGCGGCGCGGCGGTCTCG
This sequence comes from Cupriavidus pauculus, assembly GCF_008801835.1. Classification (GTDB taxonomy): domain Bacteria; phylum Pseudomonadota; class Gammaproteobacteria; order Burkholderiales; family Burkholderiaceae; genus Cupriavidus; species Cupriavidus pauculus. Next base: position 39,748 of record NZ_VZOW01000022.1, read on the forward strand.
TTGATCAGATGGATGTGCAGCCCGTTCAGGCCCTCATCCGTCAGGATGACCTGCAACGGCTGCCAGATCTGCCGCAACGCATGCCACGCCGATTTCGGCCGCGCGCGCGCATCGACGATGCCCCAACCCGGGCCCGGCAACAGGTCCTGCAACTGCCACACCAGGCCGCCCTGGCAGGTGGAGCCGGTGCGACGCCACTCGCCGAACACCTCGGTCATGATTTCTGCCACCACTGCGCGCGACAGCGCCAGATAGCGCGCGGGGCGCTCGTAGCGCAGGCGCGGCGGATCGACGTCATAGAGCGCGCGCAGATAGAAGTCGCGGATGTCCTCGAAATCCCACGACGACCCGGCGTCGCGCGGCACGCGCGCCTTCCAGCGCGGATCGTGCAGCGGCTGCGAAAGCCCGGCCTCGGCGAGCGTGCGCGTGCACGGCACGTTGGCAAACGCCAGGCATTCCGACGTGAAACGCACGTTGGCCAGCCGCGCGTCGGCAAGGGGGCGCTGATAGGCGCCCACGCCGTAGTAGTGCGACACGCCAGTATTGGGCTGGAACGGCCATGCGCCTTCGCTTGGCGAGTTGCGCACGTAGACCACGTCGGGGCGATGCGTGCTGACGAGTGCGGGAATCAGGGTATCGAACAGCGGTTGGCGCCACGCGTCGCGCGGCGCGCCCATCATTGCCGCCTGCTGCTCGGCTTCGCTGCCGCCGCACAGTACGGCCAGGCTCGGATGCGCGCGCGTCGATGTCAGCCATTGCGATACTTCGCGTCGCGCATCGTCCGCAAACGCGCTGCCCAGGCTCGATTCGCCGCCATAGTCGAAGTTGGCGAACATGAAGTCCTGCCACACCATCAGGCCCAGTTCGTCGCACTGGCGATAGAACGCCTCGCCCGGATAGCAGGTGACACCGCTCACGCGGACCATATTGGCGCCGGCATCGCGCGCGAGCCGCAGCCAGCGCGCCACGGCTTCATCAGTATCGGCCAGACCGGGCAGATCGTGGCTCGACACGCAGGCGCCGCGGCAGAACACGCGCTCGCCGTTCACGCGCAACGCGAACGCGCCCGCGTCCCCGTCGCGGTCCTCGACAATCGTGCGAAATCCCACGCGTCCGCAGGCCATCACATGTCCGCCCACGCTGGCGTCGATGCGATACAGCGCCGCGTCGCCATGGGTGTGCGGCCACCAGCGCTGCGCGTCACTTACGCGCAGGGTGCCGGAAAGCGTATGCGCATCGATGCGCCGCAGGTCGCCATGCCACACGGCGTGGTCCGGACCGATCGCCGAAAACGCGCCATGCGCAGGCGCCTCGCCGGGAAAATGCAGCTGCAGCGCCACCACGCCGTCCGCGCCCTCGATCTGGCTGGACAACTCGGCGCGCACGCCGTGCGTGGGATCGCTGCCGGCCGGATCGAGCAATTCGATGTCGCGCCACGGCCCCACCGCGTGTACGGGCGGACACCAGCCCGGCATATGCCCGAGCAGCGTGGTGCGCACCGCGCGCAAGGTGGGCGGCTGGATCATGCGCGGCTTCCATCGCACCGGGCCGCGCTGCGTGCGCAGCCACGGATGCATGGCGCGGAAGCACAGGTGCAGCACGTTGTCGGCGCCGGCCAGTTCCACCTCTACCTGGTGCGCGGCGAACATGTGGTGCGTGGTCAGCACGTTCACGCCGTTGAGCCAGACCTCGGCGATGGTGGCCAGGCCATTGAACCGCAGCAGCCGTCGCCCGCTGCCGGAAAAATGCAGCCGATACCAGTAGTCATGCTGGTGCAGCGGCGGCGGCGCGGCGTCGTCCCAGCGCTTGGCCGCGCGCAGCGCCGCGGCCACGGTGCCGGGCACGATGGCGGGCAGCCAATGGCCGGTATCGGACAGCTCACCCGGATGCGCCGCCGCGTTGGCAAACGTTTCCAGCAGGGTCCAGTCGCCTTCGAGCCGCGACGGACCGACGGCCACGCCGGGCCGCAGGATTGGCAGCAAGGCTGGTGCGGGGTCGCGCGCGGTCATGTCACGGTCTCTCCGAAGTGGGCGGCCAGCGCGGGCACCGTGCCCACGTAGGCCATTTCCAACTGCTCCAGGCAGTCTTCGCAGGTGTCGGTCTTGCGGCTGATCACCGCGCGCATCAGGCGGAACTGCATCACCATGGCTTCGGACGCCATCGTGTAGCACGCCTCGGCGACCGAATCGGGCAGCGTCTGGCCGTTCATGACCAGCCAGCGCACGTAGCGGCCCAGCAGTTCGAAATTGGCGCCCAGCTGGCGCAGCAAGCTGGCCGCGTAGATCTGGAAGTTCGGCTCGCCGCGCGCCATCAGTTGTTCGAGGTGCGCGGGAAACGCCGCGCGGAACGCCGTGATCGGGTTCTCGCGCGGGCGCCGCGCCAGATGGCCGCGCAGCAGCTCCAACGAGGTGCGCAACAGGCCGTCGCCGCTCTGCGCGGCAAAGCGCCGGCGCACTACTTCGGCCTGCGGAAAAGTCGCCACGCCCCACATGGTTTCGTGGCCCGGCGTGCGGAAGATCGCCAGGTAGTCGTCGCCGCTGGCGGTGTGATAGCCGTCGTGGTGGTAATAGCCCACCGCCGTGGCTTCCGGCACCAGCACGTCGATGGCGATGCAGGCGCGCGCATGCTGGCGGCGATAGGTGCCGGCCGGCTGCGGCAACTGGTAGTTGTCCACCTCGAGCAGCACCGCGTTGCCGCGGTTGGTCTGCGCGGCAACGTGGGCTTCGAGCCTGCCGTAGGTCGACAGTTCGTCGCGCACGATGCCATACAGCCGCTCCAGGTCCGCGGGCGGGATGTTCGACGACGTGAACTGGTCGCCCTCGAAATCGAGCGTGACGGTGAAAGGCAGTGCCGCGATAGGTTCGAAATCCCATCCATGTAACAACTCGACCCACAGGTCGATATGGCGATTGGCATGCGACCACACCGGGTTGCCCCCGTGCAGCGCGTGCGCACCGCCGCGCGTGCGTACCGCCTTGCCGTCACCGTACATTTACACGACTCCCAGCGTCTCGCGCACCGGTTGCGGCCACTTGGCCGGGTCCAGTCCGTGGTGCTTGAGCAGCGCCAGGACCAGCCGTTCGATGCCGAATCCCACGCAACCGGTGTGCGCCGTGCCGCCGTCGGCCAGGCCGATGTGCCACAGCGCGCCAAAATGATCCATGTGGTAGTTGAAGCTCATGCACGCGGTGGGCGGCGCGCCGTCGTTCACGGGGATCAGCAGTTCGAACTTGAGCTTCAGCTCGCGCTGGCTGTCCGCCACGATCTTGCCGCCGCGCCCGAAGAACGGGTCGTTGGCGACATCCACCTGCACCGGCAATTGCAGCGACTCGGCCAGCGCCTGCCCGCGTTCCATCCACAGCTGGCGGAACGCGACGATGCGCTCGGGCGATCCCAGGCACACGTATTCACGCTGGCGGAACAGCTGCATGCGCGTGGGCTCCAGCGAGGGCTCGTGCCGGTAGCAATACGACAGCACGTCGACCACCTTGCCGTGCGGCGGCAGCGGGCCGCGCCGTGCCACCACGGGATAGATCGGATAGCACGCGGCGGGCGTCAGCACCACGCCGGTGGGTTCCTGCTGGTCGGTCCAGTCCTGCTTGTCCTCGAGCCGCGCCAGCAGGCGCCGATGGCCGCGGTCGTCGCCGCAGAAGCTGTGGATCGTGCCGGCCAGGTTTGGAAAGCTCTTCAGGTATTCGCTGGTCTCGAAATCGTGCTGGCCCATGGCGGGCGGAAAGCGCAGGACTTCGGCCTGCTGGTCGGCGCCGATCCGCGTGATCGCGGCATTCAGCCCGTCGGCGAGGCCTTCGAACACGGCGCTGCGGCCGTACAGGCCCTGCACACCGGTGTCGATCAGCAGGCCCGCGGCCAGCAGTTTCTCCAGATACGTCGGCGACGCCGCGGCGGCCGATTCAGCCGCGCCGCCTCCCTGGGCCGCATCGGTCAATGCATGGGCGTCCATCGATGGCTCCTCAGGAACGGTCGGCCAGCAGCAGGTTGGCCGTATTGGTCTGGATGCGATCGTTGTTGATCATCAGCGGCGCGGACCACAGGTCGCGCAGATGCCGGCCCAGGCTGAACGGCGTGCCGTGCTTGTAGCCGGCCATGCCGCATACCAGCAGCGCCTGCTGCACCACCTCCAGCGCCATGGTCGACATCGCCGTCTTCAGGCCATTCATCTCGGCGGCCAGCGCGAAGGCGGCCGACACCGATGCGCCCGCGTGACGCGCGCGCTGATGCGCAAGCGCCAGATCGAGCCGGCCTTCCATCATCTGCAGCATGCTGACCGCCTCGGCCACGCGCGTTGCCGAGGGCGGCAACTGACCGGGACGCGCGCGCGCCTGGCCCTGGAAGAAGGTCTTGGCGCGCGACACCGCATCGCCAGCGATGCCAAGCCACAGCGCGCTCCACAGGATGTGCGACACCGGCGTCATGGTGGCGTCGGCAATCTCGCCGAACGGCACCGGCAGCACTTGCTCCACGGCGCCCGTCGCTTCGAGCCGGAAGCCGTTGCTGCAGGTGCCGCGCATGCCGAGCGTGTCCCACGTGTTCAGGCTCTGCAGCGTGTAATCGGGCTTCAGTGCGCACACCAACACCTGATCCGACGGCGATGCATCGGCGTGGCGGCGTGCGGTAATCAGGATGCCGTCGGCATGCGCGCCGTACGAAATCGTCGGCGCCATCTTCAGCAGGTGAAAGCGCTCGCCCTCCACGTTGACCGCGCAACCGCTGCTGCGCAGCGCGCCGCCGATCGCTTCCTCCGAGGTGGCCGAAGCCAGCAGCAACTGCTCGCCCGCCACGCGCGACAGCAGTTGCTGGTGCCAGGCGCTGCCGCCGCCATGTTCGAGCAGGCACGCCACCTGGATCTGGTGCATCGCGTAGATCATGCCGGTGGATGCGCACATTTCGCCCAGCACCTTGCCGATGGCCGCCACCGTGGCCAGCGACGCGCCGCTGCCGCCCAGCGCGACGGGCACCATCGCGCCCAGCAGGCGCTGCTCGCGCAGCACTTCGAACGCCTCGTGCGGGAAGCGCGCTTCGCGATCGACCGCATCGGCAAAACGCTGCGCCACCGCACCGGCCTCGCGTGCGGCGTCGATCAGCGCATCGCCGCCAACGGGCTCGGGATTGGCGTGCGCCAGGGCAACCTTGGCGGTGTTCATGCTGCCTCCTGCTGCTGCCGGATGACCTCGACGGCCGCCGCCAGCGAATCGACGCTGCGGAATAACTGCCGGGTCAGCATCTGATCTGGGATCTCGATATCGAAGGCGTTTTCGAGGGCCAGCATCACGTGCACGGTGGCCAGCGACGACAGGCCTGCGGCATAGAGATCATCGTTGTCGGCCAGCGAGGCCAGCGGCACGTCGAGCCGCGCCACTTCGGCGAGAATATTGCGGATGATTGCTTTCATTCGACCTCTCCGTTTGCGTTGACGGGCTCCATTCCAGGGCTTTTGCGCGCCGCGCTCGGTGCGATGTCGCACCAAGGCGGGCGGTGTTGCGTGGCGCCGACCGCGGCCTCAGAAAGCCGACGCGCCGGTCCAGCCGTGCAAGGCGGTGCGCACGATGATGCGAAGGTCGAGCAGGAACGACCAGTGCTGGATGTAATAGATATCGAACTCGATACGCTTGCGCATCTTCTCGATCGTGTCGGTCTGGCCGCGCAGGCCGTTGATCTGCGCCCAGCCCGTGATGCCTGGCTTGACGCGATGACGCAGCATGTAGCGGTCGATCAGTTCCTTGTAGATCTCGTTGTGTTCCATCGCATGCGGGCGCGGCCCGACCACCGACATTTCGCCGCGCAGCACGTTCAGAAACTGCGGCAGCTCGTCCAGGCTGGTGCGGCGCAGGAAGGCGCCGATGCGCGTCACGCGGGGATCGCCGCGCGTGGCCTGCGTGACGCCCGTATCGGCATGCAGCCGCATGGTGCGGAACTTGTACACGTGGAACGGGTGCCCATCGATGCCCAGGCGCTGCTGGCGAAACAGCACCGGTCCGCGCGACGAACACTTGACCATCACGGCGATCGTCAGCAGCGCCGGGCTCAGGCCGATCAGCACCGCCGCGGCAAACACGCGGTCGAAGCTGGCCTTGAGCAAGCCGGTGATGCCCGAGACCGGCGGCGCGTTCAGGTCGATCACGGGCAGCCCCATGAAATCGCTGAAGCGATGACCGAGCAGCTCCACTGACGACACGTCCGGCACCCAACGGATATCGATCAACTGATTGCCGAACTGCCGCACCACATCGGACAGATCGCGACACGCCGCCATCGGCAGCGTCAGCCAGATTTCGCTCACGCCCTGGCTGCGCACCAGCGCGTTGACCTCGGCCATCGTGCGCAAGGTGGTGACGCTGCCGGGAATCGACTGGCAATGCTCGTCGTAGACGCCCACCACGCGATAGCCGGCGGTGCGGATGCGCTGCACGCGCATGTACATTTCGCGCCCCAGCGGACCGAAGCCGAAGATCACCACGCGCTTGGCGTTGATGCCCTGTTCGCGCACGTTGCCAAGCATGCGGTACATGACGGCGCGCCACGTCAGCAGCGCAAGCGTGGTGCTGATGAACCAGCCCATCGACCAGACCCGCGACACCGCGGCAATCTGATGAATCAGAAACGCGCCGAGCAGGCCCGCCACGAATACCGTCGCCCATGCCGAGCAGATGCGCAACGCCAGCACGGCCTGGCTGCGGCCGCGCCACGATTCGTAGACGCCAAACGCGGGAAACACCACCAGCGCGCCGATCGCGCACAGCATCGTGAGGAAGCCGTTGACCGGCGCGGCCTCGCGGATGCCGCCCGGAAAATAGAGCGCGCCCATGGCGATGCCGGCCGCGGCGATCAGCAATGCGTCGGAGAGTCTGTAGAGGAAGTGAAGCGCGCTATGCCGCTCGACGGCGACGTTCCAGTTCGATGCCATGACCGCCCCAATGCCCTTGCGGGCGACGTGTTTGAGGCATGGTTGCGCAGGGGTCCGGGAGCGTCTGTGGGCGGGCGCACACAGCCGCGGGCAGGGCTTTGCGCTATGTGGGGCGGCGCGCGCTGGTGGGCCGTAACTGGACTTCGGCGCGGCCGCCGTGCCGGCCGTGGTCGCGCGCGGTATCGTCGACGACACACGCGCGGCATGTGGGCAAGGCGGTCCATTCGCCGCGCTGGTAAGGACGCTCGCGCCCCGAGAGGAACAGCGCCATCTCGGTCACCAGGTTGTGCGTGACGCCAGTCAGGCCGCCTACCGGCAGCACCGGCATGCTGGCCAGCGCCGCCGTTGCCAGCAGCATCGTCAGCGGTCCGCGCGGCACGCCATGGCGCATGATGAACGGCAGGCTGACGCAGAAGCCGAGCAACAGGCCGCTGAGCACTTCGGACACCGAATGCGCATGCAGCGCAAGACGCGAGGCGCCCACCGCCAGCGCCATCAGCACGCCGGCCAGCGCGCCCAGCAGGCTCAGCCCCGGCCGGCTGGCCGGCATCGCCAGGTAGAGCAGCACCGGCAGGATCGATGCGGCCATCATCGAATGGCCCGAGAACCCGGTGAAGTCGATCGCCTCGCTGCCGATGCCCCAGCCGATGTACGCAACCTTGGAGGCCAGCACCACTGCCGCCGTGACCGAGAACGCCACGAGCCAGTGGCGCGCCACGCGCGCCGCGCCATGCCAGCGCAGCCACACGTAGAGAAACACCGCGCACGGCAACAGGAACGCGGATTCGCCGAAGAAGGTGATCAACTGCCAACGGTGCATGTTGCGACGGCCATCAAGGGTGGGCAGCGGACAGCGTCGGCCGAGGGCAATGCGCCGACGTGGGAGCGGTCAGCGTAGCATGCGGCCCGCGCGATTGTGTCCCCCCGCGCACGGCATCCATCCCGAAGCATGAGGCCAATGCGGCCTGCCGCACGATGCGCGGCGCCCGCGCAATGACCGCGCATGCGCCTCAATGCTCGCCGCGCGGTTTTTTGGCATCGGCAAATGCAGGGATGAGATGCCGACATGGCATGCGTCTTCTGGTTGATACAGTCGCGCGTCGCGATTCGATATGGTCGAAGGGATGGTCGTTCATGCATGTGAGCGGCCATTTCAAAGCCCGCATGGTCCCCCGGTCGGCGGGCTTCTTTTTTTTCACGCCGATATGGCAAACCCGGCAAACCCGCTCTCGCAACGCCGATGCGCGATGCCGCTCATGCGCGGCGTTCGGGTTCAATGCCTCTACGCATCAAGGCAGGGATGGGTGCCTCAGCGCGACGACCATCCGCTGCGCTGCAGCCAGATGGCGCGCGGCCTCCTGCTGGCCGATCTCCTGCGCCGCCACCACGGCGGCGGCCTCGCTCACGAAGCGTCGCCCGTGCAGTTCGCCCCGATACAACAACGGCCCGCCGATGATGGCGAGCCGTATCTCATAACAACATGCCCATTTGTCCCGGCCCTCGCGCACGGCAAATCCGTGGACGACCAGAATATCGAGACTGCGTTCCATACGACCCCCTGCTCCCCGCGACGGCCGGCCTCGGCAAGGCGCCGGCTTCTGATCGCGAGCACAATCAGCATAGTCGTATCGGCGCCTGCGCGCCCTCATCCGATGGCAGTAGATCCATCCGGAGATATTCGCGGGGCGCGGGCAAACGGCGGCGGCGCGGTGTCCTGAGGATGCAGCTTGCGCAGCAGCGTCAGCGCGCTGCGCGGAAAGCATTGCCCGCCGGCCCACACCAGCGCGGCCGCGGCGCACACCAGTTCCACCGGCGCGGGCACGGCCAGGCAGCCGTTGGCGCCGAGCCGCGCAGCATGCGTCATCAGCTCGGCGTCCAGCGCATCGGACAACACCAGCCAGCGACGCGGCGCGAGCCGCGCGTGCACGCGGTCGAGCAGCGCGTGCGGATCCTGCACGCCGCTGGTGTCGACCAGCGCCAGCGCGACGGGCTGCGCGGGCAACGGCTCGGCCTGATCGGGATTGTCGACGGAATGGATCTGCACTGGCGCGGCGTCGTCACGCAGCCATTCGGGCCCGTGCCAGCGCACGGGTGTGGGGATGTCCTGTCCAGCCATGCGTCGCGCAAGGATGCGGCACATCATTTCATTGCTGGCGATCAGATAGGTCGTCATCGAAAAGCCATCCGCGCTTAAAACGCGTGTGTCCGCTTGAGGTGTGGTGCACCGGCGGTATTAGCCCTGGGTCGGGGGCATCGGATTCGAACTGGGACGATGGCGATGAGGGATTCTTTTTTTGAAAGATGGCTGTCCCCGGCGCCGGACCTGCATAGAAAGTTAGCAAGCGCGGCCGGCCGCCGCCTCATGCTTTTGGCTGAGGGGCGGACCGGCGGAAGGAGGAGGCGAGCGGGCGGCTGCCAGCTGGGAGGTGGGCGATTCAGGCGGCCTCACATGCCTCCCGCGCCGACAGGTCCGACATCGACACGTGCGTGGATCGCACGGGAGCGGGGCCCGCCCAGTTCAGCGTGGCGCCGCGTTGCAGTGCGACGTACACGGCTTCGCCCTTGTTGCGCACATGCTGGCGCTGGTACAGCGTGCAGGCGTGGGTCTTGGCGGTGGCCACCGAGATATTGAGCAGGCGGCTGACCGTCTTGATCGGATAGCCGCGCGCCAGCAGTGCGAGCACTTCGTACTGGCGCTCGGTGATATTGAGCAGATGTGCGCCGGCGGCCGGCGTTTCCACGGCGGCCGGGCCGCTCGTCCTGGGCAGATCGACCGGCACCGTATGCAGCGGCACCACGATCGGCGCGGCAAGGTGGCGCGCCTCGGCCAACGCGGCACCCGCATCGTGCTGGCGCGAGGCCGGCACTTGCGACGGGAAGCATTCGCCGCCAGCCAGCACCAGTCGGATCGCCGCTTCGAGCGCATCCGAGGAACAGTTCTTGGCCAGCAGGCCGCGCACGCTCTCCGGCAGGCCGCTCGCGGGCAATGGCGCGGGCACCTGATCGGCCAGCACCAGCACGCGCTGCGGCTGCAGGCGGCGGCAGATATCGGCCAGCGCCGTCCAGCCGCGCTCGGCGTCCGCGGGCAGGCCGAAGATCAGCAGATCGGCATGATGCGTCCATGGATCGGGCTCGTGCGCACTGGCTGCGTCAAGTTCGACAAGATCGCCGGGGACATGCGCCTGAGACAACAGATGGCGCAACCCAAGACGCAATAAAGGATGTGGCTCGAGCAGCAGAATGGTGGCCATGGCGCTCACTTCTTATTGGCGCAACGGCTGAACTCGCTTCAGGCGTTGCGCTGTTGGAGGCGCTCCGCTTATGGCGCGGCTGCTCCCCCAATACGGTCCACAGAGCCTCCCGAGCCTCCCAGCGCTTTTTTGCGCGCCGTGCGTGCCCTCCCTCGGAGGATGTTCGACCGCCCCGTTTGCGTATGTAACGCGTTAGATACGTTTGAAGTCAGATCAAAATTAAATCTAATTCTGGTTTTGAGGATAGGAAGATCACCGTGTGAATGCAAGGGTATGGTGCAGTGCGGCGGGTTTTCCCTTGGTTGTATGGCAATGTCGGGGCAGATGTATGGCAAATGCCCGCCAGTACGCGAACGGGCGTTCGATTCACCACAAAGTGACCCCGAAATCGCTATGTTGCATAGCAACAAAAATGGGGTCGATCCGCTTTGCAAGCGGTCTGGGCAATGCTTCGGCACGGACCCGGATCGATCTGAAAAACTTCAATCGGGCTGGGCGCGCGCATCAGGCGGACGATGCGCGCGCTTGCCGTACCGGTTTAGAAGTTGTGCCGCATGCCCAGTGCAAAGGTCTGCGGATCCGCGCCGGCTTTGATGCCCAGTTCGTTGATCGCGAAATCGTAGACCGCGTTGCGCTGGTTGTTGATGCGGCTGTAGAACGCAAACAGCGCGGTCCGCTTCGATAGCGGATAGTCGTACCCGACGGTGAATTGCGTGGCGCCAGTTTGCGCGCCGCTGCGGAAGAAGCCGATGGTGTCGGTGGAAGAGCCGGTGCCGTTGGCCGCGAACGCAAAACCCACGCGCACGCTGCCCGGCCCCAGCTGCTGCACCAGCGATGCGTAATAGCCGTTGCGCTGCAGGTCGCCCGTATCGGTGCGGTAATGCAGATGCTCGTAGAGCGCCGAGATGCGCGTGCCGGCAAACAGCTGGTAGGCCACGCCGAATTTCAGCGCGTCGTCGTTGCGCCCGGCCGCCTGGTAATGCTGATGGATTTCATAGGCGACGGTCGCATTGAGCGGCCCGCGGTCATAGACCAACGCCGCCGAATACAACGCGGGGTTGCGCGCCACCGTGGTCTTTTCCTCGGGCAGGCCCCAGCCCAGCCAGACGCTCACGCCGGCCAGCTGCGGCGAGCGGTATTGCACGATGTTCTTCTGGCGGCGATCGAACGAACTGGTGTCCTGCACGTTGTCCGAGCTGGACGTCGACCCATTGCCGATCAGCGCCATGTAGCCGGCGGTGGTCGGATAGTAGGGGTCGTAGGCCATCGTCGCTTCCGTGTACGGCGTGTGCCAGTGCCCCATGAACAGCAGCCCATAATCGCCTTGCAGCCCGATGCGCGAATTGCGCGTGGCGATGCCGCCCTGGCCGTTGTCGATCGACAGATTGCTTTCGATCTGCCACAGCGCCTTGAGGCTGCCGCCCAGTCCTTCCTCGCCGCGCAGGCCCCACACCGATCGATAGTTGGTCATGCGCGCCACGCCACCCAGGCGCGTGCCGTCGGTGGCGGTATTGGCCGACGCATACTCGATGGCGGTGTTCAGGCGGCCATAGATCGTGACGGAACTTTGCGCGAAGGCGGCGGGCGCCGCGCAGCACGCGGGCAGTATCGCCAGCGGCATGGCCATGCGCAGGCGCGCGAGCACGTCACTGCGCCGCATCGTGCTTCTCGTCCTTTTTGGCGACCAGCGTCGGGCCCGGCGTACCGGTGATCTTCGGCACGCATTCCGAATGGAACCATGCCACCGTGACCGGCTCGCCAGCGATCATGCGCTTGATCGGCGGTACCACCTGTTCGCCGATCAGCATGCCCAGCAGACCGATCAGCGCCACCGCCGGCGGCGCGGGCGAACGAACCTGCATCAGCGCGTAGATGATGCCGACGAACACGCCGGCGCCGAGAGAAACAAGATAGATCTTCATGTTCGATACTCCTGAGACGTAAAACACTTTTTTCGCCGCGCGGCAGGCGCGACACACTTGCGGCGGCGCAGCTTCAGCTACGCCCGGCGGGAAATCCCACGCCAAGCAGATGACGCACGCGCGGGGGCTCGGTGGCGACGTGATAGCGCGCCACGTCGCGCTGCAGGTCGGCGTCGGCGTTGGGCACGCGCCGGTGCTGGCGCAAGTGCTCGGCCCACGATTCCACCAGGAACCATTCGGTCAGCAATTCCGGATTGGCCGGATCCTCCATCACACCCCAGTTAAAGGCGCCGTCGCGCAGGCGCTCTTCGGAAAGCTTGTGCACCGCGCGCAGGAACGCATCGCGATTGGCCGGCGGGATGCAGTACTCGATCAGGATCATCACGGGCCCGCGATCGTGCGCGATCTCGGCGGCCATTTCGGGCTCGGGCCAGTGACCGGCCGGACCCAGGTCTTCCTCGCCGCGCGGCAGGCGCAGGCGATTTAGCAGCAGCGCAGCGATCACCAGTCCAGCGGCGGCGATCAGCAGCGCATGCGGCGTGCCCATGGCCTGCGCGACAAAGCCCCACAACAGGCTGCCGCCGGCCAGCGCGCCGTTGAACACCATCTGGTACACCGCCAGCGCGCGGCCTCGCACCCAGTTGGGCAGGATGGCCTGCGCCGCACCGCCCAGCGTGGTCAGCGCCGTGATCCACGCCGCGCCCAACAGCAACAGCAGTGGCAATGCCAGCCACACCGGCGGCGCGATCGACAGCGCTGCCATCACGATCGCCGTGACGATGGCAGACAGCAACACCAGTCCATCGGCATCGAGCCTTTTCTGCAGCCGCGGCATGGTCAGCGCGCCGACGATCGCGCCCGCTCCCACTGCGCCCAGCAGCACGCCGTAGAGGCCGGCGCCGCCGTGCAGCAGTTGGCGCGCCACCAGCGGCAGCAGCGCCCATACGCTGCTGCCGAAGGCAAAATGCACGGCGGCGCGCGCCAGCACGACATGCAGCTTGCTATGAGCGCGTGTGAAGCGCAGCCCCGCGCGAAACGCGCTGAAGAAATGCTCGCGCAGCGGATCGGCCGCCTGCGCCGGGCGCTTCCACCACAACAGCGCGGCGATCACGAACAGATAGCTCACCAGATCGACGCCGTAGGTGACCGATGCACCGAACGCGGCAAGCAGCAGGCCGCCCGTGGCGGGACCGATGGCCCGCGCGATATTGACGCCGAGCGCGTTGAGCGCCACGGCCTGACGCAGGGTGTTGGCCGGCACCAGCTCGGGCACGATCGACTGCCACGTGGGGCCCATCATCGCCGCGCCGATCCCGCCCAGGAAAGCCAGGCCGATCAGGATCTCGATGGTCAGCCCCTGTTGCCACGCCAGCACCGCCAGCGTGCCGCTCACGCCGGCCAGCGCGATCTGGATCACGATCAGGAAGCGGCGGCGGTCCAGGATGTCCGACAGCACGCCGGCCGGGATCGCCAGCAGGAACACCGGCAGCGTGGCCGCGGCCTGGATCGTGGCGACTGCGGCGGGCGACGAGGACAGGTCCGTGGCGAGCCACGCGCTGGCCACATCGCGCATGAAGCTGCCGACGTTGCCGAGAATCGTCGCCACCCACAGCACCGCGAAGGTGGGCTGCGCAAGCGGCGCGAACGTGCCGACGGCGGGCTTGGCGCCAAGCGACGCGGGCTGCGTCATGGCCGGTTCCGCAGGTCATGCCAGGCCACCAGCAGGAAACCGCCGACCAGACCCAGGTGTTCGAAAAACGAGTTGGCCATCATGAATGCAGCTTCCGGCGGCGCACTCCAGAAACGATTGGCCAGGAACGTGGCGCCCAACGTGAACACGGCCAGCGCCAGCGCGCCCAGCCAGCGATACACGCCGAACAGGATCATTGCCGAGGCCAGCAGTTCCAGCGCGATGGTCGCGGCGGCCAGCGGCATGGCAGGCGACAGGCCGAAGTGCTGCATCTCGGCCACCGCACCGGAAAAGTCGAACAGCTTGACGAGTCCGCCCTGCAGATAGGCCGCGCAGAGCAGCAGCAGCGCGATCCAGTGCAGCCAGCCCGGCAGGCGGTGCGAGGGCGTGCCGGCCGTGGCCAGCGGGGAAGAGGAAGAATGCATGGCGGATCTCCGGTATCGATGCACGGCGAGAATGGCTGGCGTGCGGCGCGAGGCGAGCCGCACGCCAGCCGTCACACGCTCAGAATGCCCAGCACGAACAGCCGAGCGCGCCCCAGAAGGTGCTTTCGTCCGAAGTCGGCGCGTTGGACGTCCACGCCTTGGCATGCGCGTGGCCATGGACGCCGCACGAGCTGGCGCAGCCGCACGCGGTGTTCAGCGCCAGCGCACGGGCCTGTGCGTTCGGGCGCGGCTGATAGCGGCTGCCGTGGCGCGCGGGCGACCAGTCCGGCATCGCGGGCGGAATCTCGGGCGAGTGCTTGCCGAACTCGCTGTCGCCGTAGACCACCTTGCCGCCGAGCACGGTCATCACCGACGTGATGTCCTGGATGTCGTCGCCGGGCACGCTGAAGTAATCGGCCGACAGCACCGCCAGATCGGCCAGTTGTCCGGCCTTGATCTGGCCCTTCTTGCCCTCTTCGGACGAGAACCACGTATTGGCCTCGGTCCACAGGCGCAGCGCCGTTTCGCGATCGATCAGGTTGGCCTGCGGATACATCGACAAGCCACCCACGGTCTTGCCGGTGGTGAGCCAGTACAGCGACACCCACGGGTTGTACGAGGCGACGCGCGTGGCGTCGGTGCCCGCGCCCACCTTGACGCCCTTTTCCAGCATCTTCTTGATCGGCGGCGTGGCCTCGGCGGCCTTGGCGCCGTAGCGCTCGACGAAGTATTCGCCCTGGTACGCCATGCGGTGCTGCACCGCGATGCCGCCGCCCAGCGCGGCGATGCGGTCGATATTGCGATCGGAAATGGTTTCGGCGTGGTCGAAGAACCAGTTCAGGCCGTTGAACGGCACATCCTTGGCCACCTTCTCGTAGACATCGAGTGCGCGCGAAATCGTCTCGTCATAGGTGGCATGCAGGCGCCAGGGCCAGCGCTTTTCGGCCAGCAGGCGAATCACCGGTTCGAGATCGGACTCCATCGACGGCGGCATGTCGGGACGCTCGACGCGGAAGTCCTCGAAGTCGGCCGCGGTGTAGACCAGCATTTCGCCCGCGCCGTTGTGGCGATACAGGTCGTCGCCCTGGCCCGGCTTGACGGTGGAAGTCCAGGTCTTGAAGTCGGCCAGTTCTTCCTTGGGCTTCTGCGTGAACAGGTTGTAGGCCAGGCGCACCGTGAGCTGGCCGTCCTTGTGCAGCTCCTCGATGATGTTGTAGTCCTCGGGATAGTTCTGATAACCGCCGCCGGCATCGATCACGCCGGTCACGCCAAGGCGGTTCACCTCGCGCATGAAATGGCGCGTCGAATTCTTCTGATACTCGGGCGGCAGCTTCGGTCCCTTGGCCAGCGTCGCGTACAGGATCGTCGCGTTGGGCTTGGCCAGCAGCAGGCCGGTGGGATTACCCGTCTTGTCGCGGATGATCTCGCCGCCCGGCGGGTTCGGCGTGTCCTTGGTGTAGCCCACCGCGCGCAGCGCGGCGCCGTTCAGGATCGCGCGGTCGTACAGGTGCAGGATGAAGACGGGCGTATCGGGCGCCACGGCGTTCAGTTCCTCGATGGTCGGCAGGCGCTTCTCGGCGAACTGGTGCTCCGTGAAGCCGCCCACCACGCGCACCCATTGCGGCGCGGGCGTGCGCGCCACCTGATCCTTCAACATGCGCATCGCGTCGGCCAGCGAGCGCACGCCGTCCCAGCGCAGCTCCATGTTGTAGTTCAGGCCGCCGCGGATGATGTGCATGTGGCTGTCGATCAGCCCGGGAATGGCGCGCCGGCCATTCAGGTCGATCACGCGCGTCGTGGGCGTCGCAAGCTTCATGACCTCGTCGCGCGTGCCCACGGTGATGAAGCGGCCATCCTGGATCGCCACGGCCTCGGCCTGAGGATTGGCGCGGTCCAGCGTGGCGAACTTGCCGTTGACGAGGATGAGGTCTGGAGTCGGGTTCGATGACATGGCGAAAAGCTCCGAAGAGGCGGCCGCGCCCAACGCGGCAGCCGAGGCGATAAATTGCCGGCGGGAAACTGACATGGGCGTGGCGCGGCTTAGGCGTTCAGGAAAGCCAGCAGGTCGGCGTTGACCTGATCGGCATTGATGACACACATCCCGTGCGATGCGCCGGGATATACCTTGAGCGTGGCGTTCTTCACGATTTTGGCGGACAGCCGGGCCGAGTTGTCGATCGGCACGATCTGGTCGTCGTCGCCATGCAGGATCAGCGTGGGCACCGTGATCTTCTTCAGGTCTTCGGTGTAGTCCACTTCCGAGAATTCCTTGATGCACAGATACTGGCCCAGCACGCCACCGGCCATGCCCTGCAGCCAGAACGCGTCGATGGTGCCTTGGGAAGGCTTGGCGTTGGGGCGGTTAAAGCCGAAGAACGGCACGGCCAGATCCTTGTAAAACTGCGAGCGGTTCTCGGCAACGCCGCGGCGGATGTTGTCGAACACTTCGAGCGGCAGGCCATTCGGATAGGCGGCGCTCTTGGCCATGGTCGGCGGCACGGCGCCGATCAGCACGGCCTTGGCGACGCGCGCGGTGCCGTGGCGACCGATATAGCGCGCCACTTCGCCGCCGCCGGTGGAGTGGCCAACCAGCGTGGCGCCCCGGATGTCGAGCGCATCGAGCACGGCCGCCAGATCGTCGGCGTAGGTGTCCATGTTGTTGCCCGTGGCCGGCTGGTCCGAGCGGCCATGCCCGCGGCGATCGTGCGCGATTACGCGGAAGCCCTTCTGCACCAGGAACAGCATTTGCGCGTCCCAGGCGTCGGCGTCGAGCGGCCAGCCATGCGAGAACACCACCGGACGGCCCGAGCCCCAGTCCTTGTAGAAGATGCGCGTGCCGTCGCGGGTGGTCACGTAATGGCCTTGGCTGCCGTGGCGGCCCGCCGCAGCGCGATTTGCAGCAGTGGCGGCATCGGCCGCGGCCGGCGTAAGCGCGGCCATCGATGCCACCGATGCGGCAGCAGCGCCCAGCGTGCTGCCGACCAGCAGCTTGCGGCGCGAGGCGTCGAGTTGTTCGGATTGGGCTTGAGGGGCGGTATTCGACATGAGGCTCTCCGGCAAGAATTTATTCAGTTTGTTTGATATATCGATCCAGGCGGCGCTGGCTGGGCTGCTGCGGCTGCGAACGCTGTCGATGGACCGAACTTTAATGATCGGCATGAGGTTCTTGCCGCACCCATGCTGTACATTTCAATCAAAATTTTTCAACATTGCTGCATGCCCGGTCGCCGCTGTCGGGCAGTTGGCGTTTGATGGTGTCGTTCCAGCGTCGGCGCGGCCGTTCGGCGGCGAGCAGGGAAGCGGCAATCGCCCGCTGCCGGACCCCGGCGCGGGCGATGCGAGCGACACCGCCCGCGCTGGATTCGACCAGGCCGGATCAGCGCGCTGCGACCGGGGCGATCGATTCGTGCGGGGTAGCCGTGCGCTGCGCGGCCTTGTGCACCATCGTGTAGGCATAGTCGACACCCATGCCGTAGGCGCCCGAGTGTTCCTTGACCAGCTTCATCACGGCGTCATACGTATCGCGATGGGCCCAGTCGCGCTGCCATTCCAGCAGCACCTGCTGCCACGTCACCGGCACCACGCCCGCCTGCACCATGCGTTGCATCGCGTAGTCGTGGGCTTCCTTGGACGTACCGCCCGACGCATCGGCCACCATGTAGATCTCGTAGTCGCCTTCGAGCATCGCGCACAGCGCAAACGTGGTGTTACACACCTCGGTCCACAGGCCGGCCACCACGACCTTCTTGCGACCGTTGGCGGCCAGTGCATCGCGCACCTTCTGGTCGTCCCACGAATTCATCGACGTGCGCTCGAGCGTCTTGGCATTCGGGAAGACGTCGAGGATTTCGGGATAGGTGTAGCCAGAGAACGACTCGCTTTCGACCGTCGTGATGGTGGTCGGCACATTGAAGATCTTGGCGGCCTTGGCGAGGCCGACGACGTTGTTCTTCAACGCCTGACGATCCATCGACTGCACGCCGAAGGCCATCTGCGGCTGATGGTCGATGATGATCAGCTGGCTGTTTTGCGGGGTCAGCACTTCGAGCTTGGGATTGGACATGGTGAGGCTCCTGGGAACAGCGGTTGGGCGGGGGGCGGATCGCGCCTGAGCGCACCGGATCGCGGCGCGGCCCGCAGATGGGCGACGGCGACGGATGTCGTCGCCGGGACGCTTGCTGACGGCACCACGCCGCGCAAGACGAGACCGGTCCGCGCTTGCAGTGCGAAGGACAGGCATCGGTGTCGCAAACGGCGTGAGTCGACAGCGCTGTAGCGTAGTGGCGCGCCACGCGCTGCGCCATACGCTCAAGGTCTAAGTGCGCTACGCCAAGTGCCGCATATTGACCGCCGCACACGGTCCTGCGGCTTGCGGCGAACATCGGCGGCCCGGCGTTTTACAAGAATTCACACGGGCGCGGCCATGCGGCGGCGGGTGCGCGGAGCGATGTGTGGCAGGGGATGTGTGGCGGGGGATGCGGGAGGGGTGCAGCGGAGGATTGCGCGGAGGATTGCGCGGGGCTGACGTTGGGGATCGAGCGATCCTTGCGTGAAGACCGGCGCGTTGCTGGCGCCGGGATTTGTAGGCGAAGGGGGCGGGTTGGGCCGGCGGTCAGCTTTCGAATTTGCAGAGGCCGAGTTCGACTGCCATCAGCACCATGTCGGCAAAGGTGCGCGCCTGCATCTTGCGCATGGCCTGGCCGCGATAGATCTTGACCGTGGCCATGCTGATGCCGAGCACATCGGCCACCTGCTTGTTCATCAGACCGCGCACCAGCAACTGCATGACTTCCTGCTCGCGCACGGTAAGCGCGGCAAAGCGGTCATGCAGCGCCTGCTCTTTCGACACAGTGCGGCGCCGCGCACGGTCGCGCTGCAAGGCTTCGTTCACTGCATCAAGCAGATCCTGGTCGCGGAACGGCTTGGCGATGAAATTGAGTGCGCCGGCTTTCATCGCGGCGGCCGTCATGCGCACATCGCCGTAGCCCGACAGGAAGATGATCGGCACATGGACGCCGGCACGCCCGAGGCGCGTCTGAAGGGCGAGCCCGTTGTCGCCGCGCAGTCGCACGTCGAGCACGATGCAGCTGGGCAGATCGGGCAGCCCGCGCGCCAGCAGGTCTTCGCCGGACTCGAACAACTCTACGGCAAGGCCGACCGAGCGAAACAGATTGGACAACGCGTTTTGCATGCCGGTGTCGTCGTCGACAACCAGCACCATTCCGTCCGACACGTCGTCCTGAAAACATGCACTGCCACCCCCAGCTTCCACATCGCTCACTTTCTTGATCTGCATGTTCGCTCCTACGGCCCAGCCGCTGATCGTGTCCCCTGCGCGGCGGCGACCGGCAAGGTCGACCGCCTGGCAATCATCCAACTGCTCCCAGCGGCGATGGGCGCACGTTGCCTGCGCCAAGACGATGGTATCGGCTCGGTCAATACAGCGCTGTGAAAAGATATAAACGCGCGTCTGCGTGGCGGGGACGTCGGACGCAGAGACTATCGCAAAGGTAGTCGAGGTTGTCGCTACGGTCGTCGCACCGCGCGCGGCAAATTCGTGGCGAAAATTGGGAAGCCATTTTCGGTGTTGATGATGCAGGTGGAGATCGTTTCGACTTATTCAGTAGATGAGTAATGATTTCGAACAGAATGCATCAAAAAGTCTTCCGACGAATGATCCGGAAAATGCGGTGTCCACGCGGCAGTGCCGCGGGTCCGAGCGTCCCATGGGCAAGGGGCGATATGGCGTATACGCCGTATACGTATACGCGTTGCGCGTCGGCGACCATTCGCCACCAGCCCGGAGAACAGGTGCCGAGTGCGCCGGAAAATTTGCGGAGCGTACTCAATGCTGCGTATAAATTTCCTTTTAAATCAATGCGCCAGAAAGACCGATACACATCGATGCATTTGCCCGGATTGGCGTGCCAATTTAGCCCTGATTGCGGATCGGAGCGACATCTGAGCGCACAGTGATGACGACGGCGGGGCCTGGCACTTCGACCCTCTCGAAAGTGGCGCGAATAATGTGGGCGCAGTCGGGACACTTGAAGGGATGAATGACGGGCAGGCTCAAAACGGCTTCAACATTCGTTTGCTTGATTGCCTGCGATGCGGCGTGCCGTCGATCATTTTGGTTGGTCGGCATTAGGTGGAGAGCAGTTGGGACGTGCTCTGGGCTGCGATGCAGGGACGGCTCCGGGGTTGCCTCGGAGGCGACTAATTGGGGGCGGTGACGGGCCTGTGTGTCGCGCATGGATCGGTGAAAGGCCGTCAGCGGCGGCGACGGCGTGCCGGCTGAACGTCGGCGCGAATACGGCAGGGTTATTCGGCGGCGTGATATCCGTTGGTTTTGGAGGGAAAGCGCATACGAGGGATTTGCGCGGTTTGAGATTTGCTCGGTCGACCAGCCCGGGTGAGGTCGGCTTTAAGTCTGGTCACAGGGATAGGAACAGCGCGGCAGGCACCCCGAGGGTTGCGACGCAACTGGCCGGTGGAGGTCATTGCATCGCGATCGGCCGCCGAACGGTGCCCTTCGGCTCCGACCCAGTTCGCCCTTCTGTGGCCAATTTGCCCCAAACTCGCCCGGATAGGCATTTGCGGGCGCGTGCGTCGGTGGTATGCTCCGCGTGCGGCACGATTACAAAATAATTTACATTGCATTTGGATATGCAGAACCGGCCGGTTGAGATCGAGCGACATTTTTTTCGGTTGTAATTCAGTCACTTACGTACAGGCGGCATGTGGCGCGGACGTTGCGCCAAACGGGCCTGCCGGGCGCCGCTTTTGATCGGGGTAGTCGCGTTGCGCGAGGCGCACGTCCTGGACGAAGTAATTTTCTAAGCACTTTATATCGATGGCCGACGAGCGCGATACCCTTGCCGCGACCAAGCTGACCCGGACGGAATTTGCCGTCGTGCGTGCCTATGCGCAGGGCATGCGCCCCGTCGATATCGCCAATCGCTACCTTGTCGATCCCGACGACGACGACGTGCTGACCGAGCATCAGGCGGTGCAGCGGATCCTGGCACTGCGCGACCGGCTGGTGCAGTTTGCGCTCCAGCACGATCGGCCCGACATCGCCGAGATGTTCGAGGCGCTTCGCGGGCGGTCCGACAGCGGCATCACCCGTCGGGTCGACGCGTTGTCGTCGATCGAACAACTCGGGCAGGGGCGCCCGCTGCCAACACATCAGGTGTCGCTGTGGTTCGGGCCGAATCTGGCGCGGCGTCTGGTCGCCGCCAACATTCGCACCATTGCCGACCTGGTGGCGCTGGCGAACCGACGGGGCACCAGTTGGTGGCGGCATGTGCCCCGCGTCGGGATGCAGTCGGCGGAGACGATTTTGCGTTGGCTGCGACAGCAACAGCCGCAGCTCGGCACGGAAGTGCGCCCGTATGTAGTTTCCCCGTCACGAATAGTGGATATTAAGCCACTTTATGCCGCCCCTTTATCGCCTTCCATGCGGCAGCCGCTGCCATTCGAGCTGATGCAGCCGCCGTCGGGCACGGCGGTATGGGAAGTAGAGTTGGCGGCGGATCTGGCGCTTGTGCAGGGGTGGCTGGGGTGCAGGCAATCCAGCCTGAATACCTGGAAAAGCTACCGCCGAGAGGCGGAGCGGCTGGTGCTGTGGGCCACGCGGCAGCGACGATCGCTACGAAGTCTGACGGCCGACGATTTGCTCGCGTACCAGTCTTTCCTTGCCAATCCGCAACCAGCGGCGTTCTGGTGCGGGCCGTCGAGCGCGCGAGATCGCGAGCACTGGCGGCCTTTCGAAGGTCCGCTTCGATCCAGTTCCTGCGACGCAGCGTTGAGGGTCGTTCGCAGCCTGCTGCGGACGATTCGCGCCGAAGGTCCGGTCAGGCGAGGCCGGGCTGCACGGCGTTTTGGCGAGCCGGATGTCGGAGAATCGATCGCGGCGCTCGGCGCGGCAGGGGGCGCGTCGATGGGCGGAGAATCATCGGATTTGGCGCAAAGCGTACCCAATGCTGCGAGCGAATCGCAGGCTATCGAACGTTTTCTGATGTGGCTGGCCGACGATGGAAACGACGGCTCTCCTCGCCAGCGCGCCGCATTGGCGGCGGCGCTATTGGTAGCGCGTCATGGTGTTTGCATCGCCACGCTGCCGTTGCTGACGCTTGCGCATGTGGAAGCGACGGATGATGGATGGCGGTTAAGTCCAGCTGGCGAGCGTGCGTCGTCCGAAGAGGAGATCGCGCTGTCGGGCGATGTCTGGACCGCGCTTTGCGCGCATTGGAATGATCGCGGTGTCGCCTGGGATCGCCATGTCGCGCATTGGCGCGGCGATACCGCGTTGCTGGCGCCGGCGGGATTTCCCGACACGCGGCGGGGACGGGCCAAGCGCTTGCGCGCAACAGCCGGCTATGCGGCCAGCGGTCTGGATCAGTTGTTGCGCGCAAGCTGGCGGCGTTTCGCATCGCTGCACGCGGATGTGCCCAGCGCGTTCACCCCCGGCATGCTCAAGCGCGCTGGTGCTCCGTCGACCGGGTCGGCGCCGGGATAGGGCGCCGGTGGTCACGGCTAGATCAGGGTCTTGTCGAGCCCAAAGCGCGACTTGAGAACTTCCACAAGATCTTCGCGTGCGTTGCGATCGGACAATTGCACGTCCAGCATCACGCGCCCCGAGTCCCACTCCTTGATCGTGCCAAGCAGCTGGCCCGATTCCGTTCGGATCTTGTATTGCCGGCTGATTTCCTTGACCTTGCGTGATTTGCCGTCCTGGGCCTGTTTGCGGATCGCTTCGACTTCGCGGCTGGAGAGCCCATCGTTCATGATCCGCGTGGCCAGATCACGGGTGCGGTCTTCGCCGGCGATCTTGCAGTACAACGTCAGTTCGTAGCCGGCCGCGATGCCGATGGCGCTCGGCCGTTCTCGCATCACCGCGATCACCGATTCCGGCAGTTTGAGCAGCGCGAGCGTCTTGTTGACCGTGCCCGCCGACATGCCCGTGAGTTCGCAAATGTCCTCTTCCTTGAGCACCTTGCCTTCGTCCAGCAGCTGCCGCCAGGCGATGGCGTTGTCGAGCGCCGACTGATCGGAGCGCTGTTCGTTCAGCAGGAACGACAGTCGGTAGAAATCGAGGTCGCTGAGATCGTCCTCGATAAAGCATTCCATATCGAGCTTGCCGGCCGAAGCCAAAGCGCGCTTGCGATAGTGCCCGTCGATCAGGATGTAGTGCCCCGGCCGCGTGGGATCCGGTGCCGCCAGACCCGGCGTCTTTTGGCCATGCGTGGCGATCGAAGCGGCTCGTTCCTGTACCACGGCGGGGTCGTAGATCCGGCGCGCATTGAACGGGTTGTCGTGCAGTTGCGTGAGCGGGATGCGGATCAACTGGCGGCCCTGCTCCGCCGCAGCGCCACTTTCAGCGCTGAAAGTGCCGACTGCCTGGCCGTTCCGCTGGTTCTGCAGCAGCCCGTTTGGATGTTCCGACAGCGCAGCTTCGGCGCGCGCAAAGCGGTCCAGGGCGTCGTTGCGGGTCTTTTCCGCGGCCATGCCGGCCAACATGCCAGCCTTCAGGCTTTTCAATTTCGTTGCCATTCGTATTACTCAATCAAGGACAGCACTTCATCCACCATCATGTCCACCTCCTGGATGGCCTCGCGCGCGCCCGGCACGCCGTGCACGGTGCAGCCGATGGCCTGGCATTCGCGGAACGCCGAGCGAGACCCAATCATCGAGTTCAGCAAGGGCACGTCGCCGTCGTCGCCCAGAATCTCGATCGCCTGACGCGCGATGGACACCCGTCGTTGGACCATATTGGCCATGACGCGGATCTGTAGCGTTTCGTTTTGCACCTGGGCGTGCTGCGCCAGCGTCTTGGCCGCGACAGCCGCCCAAAGGTCTGGCGGCGAGGGCACGACGGGAATAATCGCCAGATCGGAGATGAGCAGCGCACTGGACGGCGCGGCGGAGTGCACCGCGGGCGGGCAGTCGACCAGGATGTAATCGTAGTCGTTCACAAACTTGCGGACTTCGCGGTGCATGGCGCCTCCGGACGGCGCCAGCCCGATGACCGAAGCAGGAAATGGGCGGTCGTCGGTGGCCTGCGCAGCCCAGCGCGTAGCCGTGCCCTGTTCGTCCATATCCACCAGCATCGAGCGCGCGCCCCGCAGGCCAAGCGTGCCAGCCAGATGCATGCTGACGGTAGTCTTCCCGCAGCCGCCCTTCTGGTTGAAAACGGTGATGATTTTTGCTGCCACTACGGCCTCACTTTCAGCGCTGAAAGCGCGAATGATGATGTTCAGTTAAGGCGAAACTTTAGCCAAATCGACCGTGCGCTACAACTCATTTTTTAAAATTCAAATTGATGTAAAACATCGCCCTACGGAGGGCTGCCCAGTGCAGGAGCGGCCAGATTCCAACGCGTGGGCTATTGCGGGATTCTTCTTCTTGAAAAGCGGTAGAGAAAGCGCCTAAAGTAAGAGCAGTGCGCATTACGCCGCACATGACACCGCAACACAATGTGGTTATGATGCCCGCTACAGTCGAGTCAAGTCGTGTCAACCTCGTTGGCTTCCGTTCGGTATCTACGAGACTTCAGCGTGCTTGAACGGTTGTTTGCGTTGTGTAAACGAACTTGCTTCGAAAGGAAATTCTTATGGCAACCGGTACGGTCAAGTGGTTCAACGAGACCAAGGGTTTCGGCTTCATTACTCCGGATGATGGCGGTGCGGATCTGTTCGCCCACTTCTCCGAGATTCAGGGTTCGGGCTTCAAGACCCTGAAGGATGGTCAGCGCGTGACGTTCGAAGTGAAGCAGGGCCCGAAGGGTCTGCAAGCTTCGGCCATCAAGCCGGCCTGAAGCGAACCACCGATATCTCCGGGCTGTCTGCAGGCTGACTGACCGGTAGAGCGAAAAAGGCAAGCATCGTGCTTGCCTTTTTTGTTATCCGCCCACACTCGGCGCCGCCGCGGCGTCAGCCCAGCTTGCGCACGCTGGTACGGGACGGCTGCAGGATCAGCGCCTTCGAGGAATCGGCATCGACCTTGGCGCCCGGATAAACGACCAGCACGTCTTTGAGCGCCTTGCGGAACAGCGCGCGGAACTTGCGTTCACTCTCGGTTTCGGTGCCGAACTGCATCTGCAGCGCTTCCCAGGGGATCTCGGTGCGGCGCTGGATCGTGAAGAAGCGGTAGGTCAGCCACGAATACACGTCCAGGGCGAAAGGCGACTGCTTGAGTGCCTTCAGCGCGCGCATATCCACAGGCACCGGCCGATTCACAAGCTCGTTGAAGAACGGCTCGGACAACACCACAAAGCTCTCGAACATCGAACCCTGGCCCGGTTGCATAGGGTCCCACCACGTCGAGAGCTGATCGGCCAGCAGATAGCCCACACGATCAATCGAAAGCGGCTCGTGATTGGGCGCCTGGTTGGGCACTGGCGTCGATTTGTTCTGCACGATGGCAATCGTGGCCGAGAACAGACGGATCATCTGCTGGCGAACGAGCGTCATCGTCCCCCGCTTGCCGCCAGTGGCCATCGGAATGCCAAGGTTGTACATGAACTCGGACAAGGAATTGCCCAGCGAGATACGACGGTCCTCGACCGTTCCAGTGAACTCGCCGCGCTTTTTCTTGGCCATGATCTCCTTGCCGATCCAGGCCAGCATCAGACGCGGATAGGAGCCGTAGGGATAACCCAGCGATACCGTTTCGGATACCAGCTTCTGGCGCCCGTTCGACGCGCGTTCGGAACGCTGCTGCGTGAAGTAGCCAGGCTGAATCATCAACGAAATGTTTCCGCTGGTGCGCGTCCAGACCGGCGGCGCACCCTTGGGCGCGCGATAGGGCAGCGTCACCTGTACGCTTGCGCGGCTAAGGAAGCCGACTTCCCCGCTTTGCCAGGCGTCTTCCCGTTCCATCGCCTGGGCTTCGTCGAAGAGGCGCTGGAATTTCTCGGATGGGACGAGGACGTTCTCGTTGCCGGGAACGATGATGCGAGACGGCTCCGTGTCCCCTTCCGGGGCAGAGCGATCCTCCTCGATGGCCATAGAGCGTTTGATCGGCATATGCATGGGTTTCGGATTACCCGCCTTTTTACGCGATCACGTATACGTTGTCACGCAGAAACGGGTACGTATACGTGCTTTCGGCTATTTCTGCGCGGTTGTCAGCGCGTGCTTGCTGCCGACTTGCGTTCTGGCCCGCGCCGTGGCTGGCCGCCCGATGTCTTTTTCTTGCAAGCCGATTGTGTTGATGGCCGGTATTTCCGGCGATTGGCGAGATGGCTGCCATACGGTGGGCAACCCTGTGGGGTTGTCCACGGTTGGCGGCACATCCACTACAAGTAAACGATACCGATACGGGTTAACTACTCGTAAACCGTATACGGAGCGATCGCGCCATTGATTTGAAAGGACTTCTTACCCCTCGCCGTACCCGATTCTGCGCGCAAACGTACCCGTTTCTGCGACCGGCCGAACCTGAATCTGCGACAGACCGAACCCGTTTCAGCGACGGCGGCGAACCCTGATCTGCGGGGATAACTCACGGATTCCACAGGCTTTTCCACAGCCGGACGGGCTCCAGGCGTACCCGATTCTGCGCAAGGTAGCTCAAAGCGGCATCGATCACATGCCGTAAAGCGTTCACGGGCTTGCCGCAGGCCCCTTATCCACGCAGAAACAGGTACGGAGAAACCATTGGCAGCGGCTGCGCCGCGCCGATGCGTACCTATTTCTGCGTCACAAAGCCCCCAAACCGTACCCGATTCTGCGGAAAATGGCTTGAACGCCCGAATCCCCCGTAAACGTACCCATTTCTGCGGCGTACCTGTTTCTGCGAAGTGTCCGGTACACCGCAGCGAACCTCGCGGCGTACCCAATTCTGCGCGCCCACAGGACAGCGGGCTTCAGCCAGCCGTACCCGTTTCTGCGCCGCGTGTGCGGTCGTGGATGTCACGTCGAGATCGGCGCCCACGTATACGCGTGCGCCTGCCCTAAGCAAGCACCAACTTTCGACCCGCGCCTGGAAATCGGTTTCCAAATTCAGGCGTACCCAGTTCTGCGTGCGCTGGATGTATACCGAGAGGTGAAAATTCCCGGGCCACTATCGGTCCGCTGCATAGCGTACCTATTTCTGCGCGCCAACCCGGTTAACTACCGTACCCGTTTCTGCGCCGTGGTCGCGTGGCTCGCTACGTATACGTGCGCCGCGCGGCTTGCGTACTCGTTTCTGCGGGGATAACCGGTATGCCTAAATATCGCGCGGGATAAGTCGACTCGAGGGCGCTGGCCCATCTGCATTGGGAGGCAAAAACGGCTCGGGGCGTACCCATTTCTGCGGCCGCCTGAGTCACAGCAGATTGCTGCGCCGCCGCGGACGCGCCCCCAAGCGTACCTATTTCTGCGTGCCAAATCGGCTCCAGAGGCGTTGTCGCAGCGCCGCACGAAGGCGATGCGTACCCGTTTCTGCGTCGATTTGCGAGGCGCGGTTGGGGGGAGCCCGCAAACCGCATGGACATGAGCGGACGGCGGGAATGGCTGCGCGGGGAAATCCAGAAGAACGGGAACCGAAAAACGACAGGAAAGCGAAGGAAAAAAGCGTAGGAAAAAGCGAAGGAAAACCCCGGGCGAAAGCGCTGGGATAAGCGGGGGGAAACGGAGCGGGAAAAGCGTAGGGAACGCCCCTCGGCGCGCCCCCACCTCCAACCAGACGAAAAAAAACCCGCCGGTGAGGGCGGGTTTTTGTAGCGTCGCGGCACGTCATGCAGACGTGCCGGGAGCCAGGTCTTTACACCGGCGAAATGTTCGCGGCTTGCAGACCCTTCGGGCCGTTCTTGACTTCGAACTGCACGCGCTGATTTTCTTGCAGCGACTTGAAGCCCTCAACGCGAACTTCCGAGAAGTGCGCGAACAGGTCATCACCGCCGGCGTCCGGCTTGATAAAGCCAAAGCCCTTGGCGTCGTTGAACCACTTTACGATACCGGTTTGCATGGTATTGCTTTCCAAATAAAAGAAAAAAGAAACCGATGGTGCATTCACCACCGTACTGCCAACTCAAGGAAAGGACACCATGGACAACCGAAGTACCAAGACGGTGGCTAACGAATGAACTGTTGCCTCGTCGCTTGAATCTGGCGGAGATTTATACGGGGGAATGCGATCCGAGTCAAGGCAGGGAATTCCCCCAACGTGGACTGGTCTGCGCATATCGCCTGTGGGATGATCCCGCCTTCTTACGAAATGTCGGTGGGAGCGCAGCGGCATCCACTTGTCAGAAGACCGCCCGCACCGCCAACCACTGGAGACTCCAGCCATGACTTTGCCCGATCCGGCTCAACGCCCTGACGGCCCATCCGCGTCCGCCCGCGTGCACCCGGGCGCCAACCAAAACTTCGTCGAGCGGGTGTTCCGCTTGCGCGAGCACGACACCAATGTGCGCACGGAAATTCTTGCCGGCGTCACGACTTTCCTGACGATGGCCTACATCATCTTCGTCAATCCCAGCATCCTCGGCGATGCGGGTGTGCCGAAGGATGCCGTGTTCGTGGCCACCTGCCTGGCTGCCGCAATCGGCACGCTGATCATGGGCTTCTACGCGAACTATCCGATCGCCATGGCGCCCGGCATGGGGCTGAACGCCTACTTTGCCTATACCGTGGTCAAGGGAATGGGCCTGCCGTGGCAAGCCGCGCTGGGCGCGGTCTTCATCTCCGGCTGCCTGTTCCTGCTGGTCACGCTGTTCCGCGTGCGTGAAGCGATCGTCAAGGGCATTCCACAGGCGATTCGCGGCGCCATCACTGCGGGCATTGGACTGTTTCTGGCGATCATCGCATTGCACAGCGCCGGCATCATCGCGGGCAATCCGGTCACGCTGGTCACCATCGGAGACCTGCACCAGCCGCCCGCGGTGCTCGCCATCATCGGATTTTTCGCGATTGTCGCGCTGGACCGCCTCAAGGTGAAAGGCGCAATCCTGATCGGCATCCTGCTTACGACGATCCTGAGTTTCGTCTTCGCGGGCAATCAGTTCCACGGCGTCGTGTCGATGCCGCCCTCGATCTCCCCCACATTATTTAAGCTCGATATCTCGGCGGCGCTATCCATCGGCATCGTCAACGTGGTGCTGGTGTTCTTTCTTGTCGAACTGTTCGATGCCACGGGCACGCTGATGGGCGTGGCCAACCGCGCCGGGCTGCTCAAGGCCGGCAAGATGGATCGCCTGAACAAGGCGCTGATGGCCGACAGCACGGCCATCATGGCCGGGTCGCTGCTGGGCACATCGTCCACCACCGCCTATATCGAAAGCGCATCGGGTGTGCAGGCCGGCGGCCGCACCGGCCTGACCGCCGTGACGGTCGCCGTGCTGTTCCTGGCCTGCCTGTTCATTGCGCCGCTGGCGGGAACGGTGCCGGCCTACGCCACGGCGCCGGCCTTGCTGTACGTGTCCTGCCTGATGCTGCGCGAACTGGTGGATATCGACTGGAATGACGTGACCGAAGTGGTGCCCGCGGTGCTGACCGCGCTGGGCATGCCGTTCACGTATTCGGTGGCCAACGGCGTGGCCTTCGGTTTCATTTCCTACGCGCTGCTGAAATTGCTGACGGGACGCGCGCGCGAAGTGCCGCTCATGGCGTGGATCATCGCGGTGGTGTTCCTGTTCAAGTTCTATTACCTGCCCGGTCACTGAGTGGTCGGCGGGGCGCGGCGCCGGTCGCTGACGAATCCGCTTCATGAAACAACCAGGGACGGCGTGGCATACCGTCCCTTTTTTCATGGGCCGGGCCGCTTCAAACATTCAAAATGAAAACGATGCCATTCGTCGCCGGCGCCGATCTCGTGCGTACCCGTTTCTGCGTATGAAACGCGACGACGAGAATCCAAGGCGTACCCGTTTCTGCGCAAAATGTAAGTACTCATTAACCTAGCGCTCCGGTCCCTGGGCGCTTTCCAAGTCTCATACAAAAGTATGAGACTTGGCTGAAAGCGAACATTCCGGGCTGGACAAAAGGGGTGAAATGCACTGAACTACAGGCGTGGCAAAATTTTGAGGGCGCGCACTAGCGCCCTTTGTTGACTCCGGGATAGCAGGGCGTTGCGCCGCTTCGACAACGCGCCGATCGACGGCCAGACCAGCCCGCGGAACGCAAAGGCGACGACAGAAGGCGACCCGCCAAAGAACAGACCGTCCTGCGCAAGGGCGGCTTCGCCACCACAAAACACAGAGCGCACGGAACGCACGTGCGCCGGACAATACAGCTCGAATCCAAAAGCAGAGACAGTGGTAATAGCGAACGTGTAGTGCCGGGGGATGTTGTTCAACGGGGAACAGATCATGACCGCAGGAGAAATCCGGCGTCCCGCCATCGGGCCCATCACAGAATCCGCCAATCAGTCGGGACATCGCGTCTTGGCCGCTTTGGGAGAAGCTGCCGCAGCCGTCGCGATGCACGACGCGCAAGACGATTACGCCGTGACCGACGTAGTCAACGTGCTGGCCGAAGACACGGAAGTGTCGCCCCGCACGCGCGCCGCGGTGGAACGGCTGCTGCAACGCCATCGGCTGCAGGCCGAAGAACTGACGCGTCAGCGTGCGCTGTTGCAGGAATGGATCATCAGCCAGCTTACCTACAAGGCGCTCTACTACCAGTATTCCGGACAGAAGCCCGAGGCACCGAGCGTCGAGCTGATGCGCGAAAAAGACATGGTGCGTCGGCGCATCCGCGACGAGCTCTACGGCAGCCGCGAAGCACTTGCGGTGGTTGAACAACCGTCTCGCAGTCTGTCCAGATCGTGATCCACCAGACGTTGCGCGCGGGTCGGACCGCGCAGACAGCGGAACCCGAGCGGGCCCGGTGGCCCGCATCCGCATGTGCGGAGCCGGGCGCCGTTACCAACAAGAAGCCCAACGTCAGGGAGAACGTCATGGACCGATTGTGCAAGGCGCCCGCACGCTCCGCACAAATCGTGCTCGTGTCGCGCTATGAGGATTTTGGATTCAACGCCAGCCAGTTTGGATCGGGATGGGAGATCCGCCGCGTGCAACAGGTGCGAGACCTGGAACGCGTGGTGCGCGGCAGCGCCCCGATGGCCGGCATTCTCGACCTGCAGACGCCATACGGCGAGGCCGAACTGAATCAGCTAGAGCAGGGCCTGCAGCATCTGCATGTGATGTGGGTGGCGATCACGTCGACGGCGATGCTCGAGGACGACCGCGTGCGCCGCCTGATCCGCGACTACTGCGTCGACTACGTGCGCACGCCGTTCTCGTTCGACGAACTGCTCTATACGCTCAAGCACGCGCATGGCATGGCAAGTCTGCACGGCGCGCGCCTGCCCGAGGCGCCCACCGCGCGCGGACCGATGATCGGCGAATGTGCGCTGATGCGCGCCATGTTCCGCTCGCTGGCCAAGGTCGCGCACAACGAGGCGCCCGTCTTTATCTCGGGCGAATCGGGCACCGGCAAGGAACTCGCGGCGCAGGCCATCCACGAGGCGTCGAGCCGCCGCAAGGGTCCGTTCGTGGCGATCAACTGCGGCGCCATTCCATCGCACCTGGTGCAGTCGGAACTGTTCGGTTACGAGAAAGGCGCGTTCACCGGCGCCAACCAGCGCAAGATCGGCTGGATCGAACAGGCGCAGGGCGGCACGCTGTTTCTCGATGAAATCGGCGACCTGCCGCTCGAAAGCCAGGTGGCGCTGTTGCGCTTCCTGCAGCAGGGCACCATCACGCGGCTGGGCGGTCATCAATCCATTCCGCTGGACCTGCGCATCATCTCGGCGACGCACGTGGACCTGATCGCGGCGCAGGGCGATGGGCGTTTTCGTCCCGACCTGTTTCACCGGCTCTGTGTGCTCACGCTGGCGATCCCGCCGCTGCGCGAGCGCGGCGAGGACATCCTGCTGCTGGCCAACGCCGTGCTGACCGAGCACGGCCACGAGGCGCACCGGCGCATCCGCGGATTCTCGGCGTGCGCGACGCAGGCGATGATGCAATACACGTGGCCGGGCAACGTGCGCAAGTTGATCAATCGCGTGCGGCGCGCCATCGTGATGACTGACAACCGCAAGATCACGGCCGAAGATCTCCAGTTGCATGGTGGCGTGGAAGTCCCGCGCAAGACGCTCGATGCAATCCGTGAAGAAGCGGAGCGCGAGGCGATTCGCACGGTGATGGCCAGTCATGGCTTCCATGTGGTGCCGGCCGCGCGCGAATTGAACGTGTCGCGCGTGACGCTGTACCGGTTGATGCACAAGCACAATATCCGCGTCGATCTGCAACCGGGCGCGCCCGCCGAATAGGTTGCGGCGGCGTTGCGGTCGCGTGCGGGAAGGGTTTGTTTTGTAGCGGCCACGCCACGCATGCGCCCGGCGCAAGCCTGGCGGAAATCATGGGCCTCGATCAATGCGGCGCGGGGCCGGAATCAATGCGGCTCTCCGGGCGCAGTGTTGTGACGTCGATGGTGGCGACGCGCGCACCTCTCGCCCATGATCGGCTGGCATAAGGGCTGGCATGGAGCGCCAAGGGAGACCCGGCGACGTCCGCTCGCCGGATCCCCTTTGTCCCGTCGCCCGGACAGCGGCGGCAGGCTAGCGCGGCTTGGCCCGCGCAAGAAACCAGGAAACCAGAAAACCCTGGCCGGGCTTCAGGTCATGCCCACCTTGCCGCGCCTGCCGCGTGGCGTCGCGTTGTCCTCCTGCGGGAAATGTCCGGGCGTCAGATCGCGCGGATCGGACACACCGTCGCGTGCCTGCCGCCGTTCGGCCGGCGTCGGCGCAATCGGCGACTCGCTCTTGTCCGGACTGAACTGCAGATCGCCCCAGGCCCAGCCGAAGGCGCGCACATAGCTATCGTTGCTGACCGCGGCGTGGCTGTTGGGATTGGCCGCGTCGGGGCGGTCGAAATATGCGTAGTTGCCGGCCAGTGCCGGCGCGGCCGCGGTGGAGAGCACGGCCAGTGCGATGGCGGTGACGACTCTGGCGTACATGGGTGGCTCCCTCCCTTGCTGGAAAAAGGTGCCCGCCGGGGGACGGAGCACGTAAACCGGTTTAGGTGCGCGCCCGCGAAAAAGCAACGTGCGCGTGCCCGAAACCCTTGCCAACCCGCAAATAAAGTGCGCCCGGGATGCCTCGGCCGCTCAGCAGCCGGGATGACCGTTGCGCTGCCGGCTGGCCGACGCCATGAAGCCGCAGTTGGCCGTTGCGTAATACGTTGCGACAGGGCGTACGGGCTGCCGCGGAAACGGCAACAGCGGCGGCGAGAGCAAGTCCCTCACGGTGGAGGCGCGGCCCGCAAGTCGATGGGCGCGTCGGCGTGCCGTCATTCGCGCTGGTGGATGGCGCATGGCGTGTCTACTCCTGCGTGCAGTGCTTCTTGTTTTGTGGACTCGTGTTTCTCCCGCACGGATATAGAGCGACAAGCGTGCCAATCGACCGCAAACGGTTGTTTTACAAGGGATGCGGGCAAGTGTCGCGAGCCGGTTTGCGCGCAATGGGCCGACGGCGGCCGCAATCGGTTACGCCGCTGTAACGGCAAGCGGACGGCAGGGCGCGCGATGTGGCAAGCCGTGCCACCCCGGTCGCGCGATCTGTCTGACTGATACCGCAGCATCGCGGGCCCAGGGTGGGAGCGGGGCCGACTATTCGCGCCCTAATGCAAACAGAGGTGTCTGTTTTGCGAAGCTTGCGGCGTGTCGGGGTGCCAAAACGATGTCGGCGTCCCAGGCCTGTCCCGATGCCGGCTCACTGGTGCATCTGGTTGCACGCCTGAAACCCGCTGACGTTCGCAGAAACGGGTACGCATACCTATGTCGGACTTCCTGCCGACAAGACAGATGGGCGAGGCGCTGGGCATCACGCGGATCGCCGTGGCGGCGCGGTCCCGTTCCGAACGAATGGCGCGCGCCTCGCGCATTACGCTCGTTACGACAGCTACGATCGCCGCGTGACCGGCGCGCCGACGTGTCTTCTGTCCCGCCCGAGGCTAGGGCCGTGCGGCGCCCTGGCTGGCCGAAGCGCCCGACGTCGGCGGTGCGGTCATCTGGCTCGAAATCGGCTTGGGGCCTGGGCCGGGCTGCTGGTTGCGCTCGCAACCGGCGATGGCCAGCAGGCATGTCATCGCGCTCAGCGTGAAGAGCGCGGACCATGCGGCGTTGCGCCGCGCGGGCAAGGTGACGATCACGGTAGCCTCCTGTTTCCGGCCGTGCGCCGCGCCAGGGCGTCCGACCCGGCATGTGCGTGTCCGGCATGGGTGTGTGAATTCACTGTAGCAGGTTGCGTGTGCGGCGCTGGGCGCG
This sequence comes from Cupriavidus pauculus, assembly GCF_008801835.1. Lineage (GTDB taxonomy): Bacteria > Pseudomonadota > Gammaproteobacteria > Burkholderiales > Burkholderiaceae > Cupriavidus > Cupriavidus pauculus. The sequence continues at coordinate 74,219 of NZ_VZOW01000022.1, forward strand.
GCGACCTATGATGGACAACACACATCAGACTCTGCCTGACAGACGCTGCGAAACACGGCAGCCACGCTTTTATCGTGACAGATGCGACACTTGCGTTCCACGCGAGCCACCATCCAGGACGAACGGCATGCCCTCCGACCACGTGCACGAACCTTCCGATTCCACACCGCCGCGCCCGCAGCGCGGCCGCCTGCTGCCCGACCGGCATACCGGCACCCGCACCGTGCGCGTGGTGTCCGCCGCCGTGATGTCGTGGTTCGAGCATCGCGCCGCCAGCAAGGGCGCGGCCCTGTCGTTCTACATGCTGTTTTCGATGGCGCCGATCCTGGTGCTGGTGATCTCCATCGCCGGCCTGTTCTTCGGCGCCGAAGCGGCGCGCGGCGAGATCTTTGCCCAGCTCGAAGGGCTGGTCGGGACGCAGGGCGCGGCGGCGATCCAGGAAATCCTTGCCGCCACGCACCGCGCGGGCGGCAGCGGTATCGCGGCGATCATTGCCACCGGCATCCTGTTTGTCGGCGCCACGAGCGCCTTTGCCGAACTCAAGGGCAGCCTCGACGACATCTGGCAGGCGCCGCCGCCGGCGGGCGCGGGCTGGAAAAAACTACTGCGCGCGCGGCTGCTGTCGTTCAGCATCGTGCTGGCGCTGGCCTTCATGCTGCTGGTGTCGCTGATCGTCAACGCCGCGCTGGCGGTGATCAACCGCTTCTGGGGCCAGCTTTGGGCCGCCTCGTGGTTCGCGCCGATCGCGGACGTCATCTCCACGCTGTTCTCGTTCGCGGTCGTGACCGCGCTCTTCGCGGTGATTTTCAAGATGCTGCCGAACGCACGCATCGCCTGGCGCGACGTCACGATGGGCGCGGTCATCACCGCGTTGCTGTTCGCCGTCGGCAAGCGCCTGATCGGCCTGTATCTGGGCAACAGCGCCGTGGCGTCGTCGTACGGCGCGGCCGGTTCGGTCGTGGCGCTGATGCTGTGGGTGTATTACTCGGCGCAGATATTCTTCTTCGGCGCTGAGCTGACGCGCCAGTACGCGCTGCAATTCGGCAGCCTGCGCGGGCACGATCCCGCGCGCCAGAAAGCCGGCGATCTGGCGCATCCCCCGGCCGGGCCCGCGAACCGGTAAAATAGCGCCCCATTCGATCCCGGGACGTTTCCCGGGCCGCTTCCGCTTCCCGGCCCTTTCGTTGCGCCGCCTCATCTGGCTGGCGCCGCCGCACTGCCCGGGCTTGCCATTACCTGACTCCACAAGCCGTGAGTTCGCTCGTTTCCGAAATTGCGCGTCGGCGCACGTTTGCCATCATCTCCCACCCGGACGCGGGTAAGACCACGCTCACCGAAAAGCTGCTCTGGTTTGGCGGCGCCATCCAGGTGGCCGGCGAAGTGCGCGCCCGCAAGGCCGACCGTCACGCCACGTCCGACTGGATGGAACTGGAAAAGCAGCGCGGCATTTCCGTCACGTCGTCGGTGATGCAGTTCCCGTATCAGCCGCGCGCCGAGGCGCAGGAAAACATCGTCAACCTGCTCGACACGCCGGGGCACGAGGACTTTTCCGAAGACACGTACCGTACGCTCACGGCGGTCGATTCGGCCGTGATGGTGATCGACTCGGTCAATGGCGTGGAAGCGCAGACCATCAAGCTGCTCAATGTCTGCCGTCTGCGCGACACGCCGATTCTCACGTTCATCAACAAGCTCGACCGCGAAGGCCGTTCGCCCATCGAGCTGCTCGATGAAATCGAGGACGTGCTGAAGATCCAGTGCGCGCCGATGACCTGGCCGATCGGCATGGGCAAGGCGTTCCGCGGCGTGTATCACATGATCGACGATAAGGTGCAGTTGTTCGATCCGAAGGGCGAAAAGGGAACGTCCGCAATCCTGGACGGCCTGGACAACCCGGAGCTGGACCGCATTCTCGGCTCGCAGGCCGACGAACTGCGCATGGAAATCGAACTGGTGCGTGGCGCGTCGCACACGTTCGACAAGCAAGCATTCCTGTCGGGCAAGCAGACGCCCGTGTACTTCGGCTCAGCCATCAACAACTTCGGCGTGCAGTCGCTGCTCGATGCGCTGTGCGAGCTGTCGCCGCCGCCGCTGGCGCGCCGCACCGAATCGCGCACCGTGGAGCCGCAGGAGGCCAAGTTCACCGGATTCGTGTTCAAGATCCAGGCCAACATGGACCCGCGCCACCGCGACCGCATCGCGTTCGTGCGCGTCTGCTCGGGCCGTTTCGACCGTGGCATGAAACTGCTGCACGTGGCGCAGGGCAAGACCGTGGCGATCAACAACGCCATCACCTTCATGGCGCAGGATCGCAACACGACCGAAGAGGCCTACGCGGGCGACATCATCGGCGTGCCCAACCACGGCACGATCCGGCTGGGCGATGTGTTCACCGAAGGCGAGCCGTTGCGCTTCACGGGCATTCCGTCGTTCGCGCCCGAGTTTTTCCGTCGCGCGCGCCTGAACAACCCGCTCAAGGTCAAGCAGTTGCAGAAGGGTTTGCAGCAGCTGGCCGAGGAAGGCGCCACGCAGATGTTCCGCCCGTTGATGTCCAACGACCTCGTGCTCGGTGCGGTGGGCATGCTGCAGTTCGATGTGGTGGCGCACCGGCTCGAACACGAGTACGGCGTCGACGCGATCTTCGAATCGCATGAATGCGCGACCGCGCGCTGGCTCAAGGGCGATCCGGCCGAGATCGACAAGCTGATCGACAAGAACGGCCACAACGTCGCGCTCGACGGCGCGGGCGATCATGTCTACCTGGCGCCCAGCATGGTGAATCTGCGCCTGACGCAGGAGCGTTTTCCGAATATCCGCTTCCTGGAAACGCGCGAGATCGTCTGATCCGGTCCCGGCCGCAGCCGGAAACCGCATCGCCAAACGAAGCGGCCCGCAACAAGCGGGCCGTTTTTCATGGTGCCGATGGCGCGTCGGGGGCGCTCAATATGCCAGCGACGCCTGGATGTAGAAAGTGCGCGGCATGCCCACATACTTGCCGGAGTTGTTGTCGGTGGAGCGCGTGAAGTAGCGGCGGTCGAACACGTTCTTGATGCCCACCGCCAGCTTCAGATTCTGCGCCGTCTTGCCGAAGTCGTAGCCCAGCCGCAGGTTCATCAGCGCATAGCCGGGAATGTCGCCCAGCGCGCCGTTGGCGGATTCCTGCGTTTGATACACGGTCGACGTGGCGGGATCGCCGGGCGAATGCTGCTTCGACTGCGCAAAACCATCGACGTTGAGCGTCCAGCGGTTGCGCGCGTATCGCATGCCCAACGTGGCCGTGTGGCGCGAATAGAACGGCAGGTCGCGGCCGGCAAAATTGCCCTGCTGATAGTAGGCGTCGGTGAACGTGTAAGTGGCGTAGGCGCTCAGGCCGGCCAGCGTCTTCGACAGCTTGCCGAAGTCGTAGCGCAGCGCCGATTCGATGCCGCGGTGCGTGGTGGCGCCCAGGTTGGTCCACGCATCGGGCGCGCCGCCCGTGCCGCCGCGCAACTGCAGTTCGTCGTCGAAGTCGATGTTGAACAGCGTCAGCTCGCCGCCAAACCCGTTGATGTCGTTGAAGTGCGTGCCAACCTCGTAGGTCTTGGCTTTTTCAGGCGTCAGTCCGTTGGTGGTGGACGCGATCTGGAAGTACTGCAGCGGGCCGAACGACACGCCGGCATTGGCAAAGGCCGTCCAGTTGTCGTTGATGTGATACAGCACCGACAGCGACGGCAGCGGCTCGTTGGACGACACGTCGGTGCGCACGTTCGTAAAGCGGTCGGTCAGGTTCGAGCGGATGAACTCGTAGCGCAGGCCCGGCGTGATGGTCCAGTTGCCCCAGTTGATGGTGTCGTCGATATACACCGCGTTGGCCGTGGTGCCGCCCGTGCGCCATTGGTACACCGGCGCCGACAGATCGGGCGCGAACACCGTTCCCGGCGTGTAGTACGCGGTGCGCGTGGCCTTTTCATCGCTGGCTTCGCGCAGGTAGCGATAACCGATGCTGACTTCGTTGCTGACGCTGCCGGTGCGGAACAGCTGCGAATAGCGCGGCTCGAATGCGAACACATGGTAGTTGCGCGGCGCGGTGGTCAGTCGGCGCTGCGCGGCCGTAGCGCCCGTGCCCTGCTGTTCCAGCGTGCTGCCGCGGAAACTGTCGGTGTAGTACGTCAGCACTTCGAACTTGCGATTGGCGTCGTTGTGCGCGTACTTGACCGAGAAATCGCTGCGGCGGCCCGAGAAATCGTCATAGGGACGATCCGACTGGAACGGATTGGCCGCGTACTTCGCGCTGGTCAGTCCGCCCGGCATGCCGGCGTGCGCCTCGTAGTAATGAAACTGGGCCGAGATCGTATCGTTCGGCGTGATCTGGTACGCGCCCTTGAGCATCAGGTCGTCGATGTCGACGTAGTCATTGCTTTCGCGGAAGCCGTTACCGTGCACGCCCGAATACAGGAAGGCCCCGCCCAGACCCTTGTCGTTGGTGCCGCCGATGAACGCGGTCGGATTGGCCTTGGCGTTGCCACCATGGCTGTAGATGTCGGTTTCGATCGACGCATCGGCCGCAAACGTCTTCGGAATCGCGCGCGAGACGAAGTTGATGATGCCGCCGACGTTCTGCGGGCCATAACGGACCGAACCGGCGCCGCGCACCACATCCACGGCATCGAGATTGCCCAGCGACAGCGGTGCCATCGACAACTGCGGCTGGCCGTACGGCGCCACGGCCAGCGGCACGCCGTCCATCAGGATCGTCGAGCGCGGCGAGAGGCGCGAGGTCAGCCCGCGCACGCCAACGTTCAGCGAAATATCGCTGCCGCCCGTGCCATTGCTTTCCTGTACCTGCACGCCCGGCACGCGGCGCAACACATCGCGCACGTTGTTCGCGCCGCTTTCGGTGAAGGTTTCGCGCTCGACGATGGTCCGTGCGCCCGGATGCTCGAGCACCTTTTCCTCGCTGGGCGCTTCCAGCCAGTTGCCAACCACGGTGACCGCGCTCAGCGAATTGCCGGCGGCAGCGGGGGCCGGCGCAGCGGGCTGGACGGTCTGGGCTTGCGAGACAGGGGACAGGCAGAGCAGCGCGACGCCGGTCGCGCAGAAGGAAAGTCGAAATGCGGGCAGCACGGTGTAAATCCGGAAAGGCGGAAGGCAAAAAGAAGCGGCGAAGGCGACACCGATATCGGTGATGTCTGACGCACGTTTGCAGCGTTGTGCGCCGACGCGGTGCCTTGTAATGCGCCTGTCGTCCAGCCCGGAGTATAAATAAGAATGATTCGCAACCACATTCTTGGGCACGAATTTGTGTCGAGGCTGTGGTATTCATGCATCAATGTAGATACATGGCGCTGTCGGCGTATTGCCGGGGAGTCGGCTAGAATTCCTGACTTTGCCGTTGTACGCGGTTGCGTACATTGCCCGCCTTTGCGCGTCGCCAGACGCTTTCCAGTCTCATGTCATCTGCCCCCGCGCACCCGGCCAATGAGCCGGACACCGTTTTCCGCGATCCCGCTTTCCGGCATTTCTGGTTTGCCCGGCTCTGCACCACCATCGGCTACCAGATCTTCACAGTGGCCGTCGGCTGGCAGATGTACGACCTGACGCGCGATCCATTCATGCTCGGCATGGTCGGTCTGGTGCAGTTCCTGCCGTCGATCGTCTTGATGCTGATGTCGGGCCATGTGGCCGACCGTTTCGATCGTCGCATCATCGTGCGCACCTGCCAGATCGCGGAAGCGGCGATCGCGCTGTCGATGGCCGTGGCCAGCCTGTCGGGCTGGGTGACCAGCGAGCACATCTTTTTCTTCGTCGCCGCGATTGGCGGTTGCCGCGCCTTTGAAACGCCGACGCTGCAGGCGCTGCTGCCCAGCGTGGTCACGCCGCGCATGCTGCCGCGCGCGGTGGCGCTGTCGAGTTCGGCGGCGCAGACCGCCATCATCATCGGCCCCGCGCTGGGCGGCTTCGCGTATGTGGCCGGCCCGGGCGTGGTGTATGCGATCAGCGCCACGCTGTTCGCCATCGCGGCGGCGCTGGTGTTCACGCTCAAGCTGCGCCAGGCCGCGCAACGGCTGACCGCGCCGGTCAGCGTCAAGACGCTGTTTGCCGGCTTTGCCTATATCCGCAGCCATCAGGTGTTGCTGGGCGCGGTGTCGCTCGATCTGTTCGCGGTGCTGCTCGGCGGCGCCACGGCGCTGTTGCCGATCTACGCGCGCGACATTCTGCATACCGGTCCGTGGGGCCTGGGGCTGCTGCGCTCGTCGCCGGCCATCGGCGCGCTGGTCACTGCGCTGTGGCTGGCGCGGCATCCGCTCAATCGCCGTGTCGGGCGCGTGATGTTCGGCGCGGTGGCGATCTTCGGCGTGGCCACGATGGTGTTCGGCGTGTCGACATGGCTGCCGCTGTCGATGGGCGCGCTGGTGATTCTGGGCGCCTCGGACATGATCAGCGTGGTCGTGCGTCAGACCCTGGTCCAGCTCGACACCCCCGACGACATGCGCGGCCGCGTGGGCGCGGTGAATTCGGTGTTTATCGGCGCCTCGAACCAGCTTGGCGAATTTGAATCGGGCGTCACGGCGGCGCTGCTGGGGCCCGTAGGCGCCGTGCTGCTGGGCGGAGCGGGCACGCTGCTGGTGGTGGCCGCATGGATGAAGCTGTTCCCGCAGCTGACCAATCGCGATCGGCTGCACGATCATCCGGCCGCGCCGCAGCCGTCAGAAAAGGCCGCCGCGGCGCATTGATGCTGCAGGGTGCGTAATCGGCCAGGGCGGTGCTGCCGCCCTTTTTTGCGGCCCAAGCGTACCCGTTTCTGCGTTGCCGCAAGCGGCCCGACGCGCGCCGGCAGCGGCCGAATTGCGCTAGAGTCGCAGCATGCCCATCGCCAGCCGGGCGCCTGCCCCCAGCGCCCCCAATGCTCCCAACGCCGCCGTAAACGTCTCGGCCGCCCCGCACGGCCGTGATGCGGTGGCGTCGGCCGATGGTCCGGCCAGCTCGCCGGCCGCGCAGCCGTTGCACGACAACGCAGTGTTTTCCGCGCTCACCCAGTCGCGTGCGTCGCTCGAACGCGCGTGTGTGCTCGGCGATGGCCTGGGACTCGCGCTCTGGCGCAATCGGCACGACGATACCGCCTACGCGCGTCCCGGCCACCACACGATGTCGATGTATCTCGAAGGCGGCCATGCCACCTATCGGCGCGACGCACCGGATCGCAAGGGCGCGCCGGACCGGCTCTGCGTGCTGCCTGCCGAGCACGAATCGTCATGGCATGTCGGTGGCGACCAGCGCTTTCTGCATCTGTATTTCCAGCCCGAGCATCTGGCCTGGCATTGCGTGCGCGTGCTCGATGCCGAACCGCGCGCACTGCAGTTGCAGGATCGGCTGTTTGCCGAGGATCCGATGTTGGCCGGCCTGTCGCGCCGGCTGGTGATGCTGGACTGGCAGGACATCGACAGCCGCATGATCGGCAACGCCATTGCGCACGAGGCGGTCACGCATCTGCTGCTGTCGCATGGCACGCGCAGGCCGTTGGCTCAATGGCGCGGCGGCTTGTCCGGCGCGGTGCGGCGCCGCGTGGCAGACTGGATCGACGCGCATCCGGCGGCCAATCCCACGCTGGGCGAGCTGGCCGCGCTGGCTGATTTGTCCGAATTTCACTTCGCGCGGATGTTCCGCGTGTCCTTCGGCATGCCGCCGCACGCGTGGATCATGCGTGCGCGGCTGGAGCGGGCTCGCGCGCTGCTCGGCAATGCCCGTCTGTCTCTGCACGAAGTGGCGAGCCAGGCCGGGTTTGCTTCCACCAGCCACCTTGGCAACCGGTTTCGCGCCGCATTCGGCATCACGCCGGGGCAGTGGCGCGCGGCGGCAAATTCTTCTGCCGGGTTGTAAGGACTTCACACCGCCCACCGCAGGCCGCCGCATTGTGATGCGCGCAGCGCGCGCCGATCAGATTGGGCCGAGCCGTTATCGGGCAATGCGCCGCGCAGAAACGGGTACGCTTTGGGATTTCCCGGGCCGCTGGCTGGCACGCCCTTCGCAAGTCACGCCCGGTTTGCATCCCGTGGAGTCAACGCATGGACCTGAATTTCATCGATCACGCAAAGCTGGAGGCCACCTGGGCGTATCTGACCCAGTTCGCCATCAGCCAGGGGCTTAACTGCCTGGCCGCGCTGGCGATCCTGATCATCGGCTGGTGGTTGTCGGCGCGCGCCGCGCGCGGGCTGCGTCAGGCGCTGCAGCGCACCCATGTCGACGACACGCTGCGCCCGATGCTGGCCAGCATCGTGCAGTGGATCATCCGCGTGCTGACCGTTGTGCTGGTCCTGTCGCAGTTCGGCGTGCAGACCGCAAGCATCATCGCGATGCTGGGCGCGGCGGGCCTGGCTATCGGCCTCGCGCTGCAGGGCACGCTGCAGAACATCGCCGCCGGGATCATGCTGGTGCTGTTGCGGCCGTTTCGCGTAGGTCAGTACATCGACGCGCAAGGCGTGGCGGGCACCGTGCGCGAGACGGGGCTGTTCATGACGGAGCTGCAGACGTTCGACGGTGTCTGCCTGCGCGTGCCCAACGGCAAGATCTGGGGCAGCGCGATCATGAACTACAGCGAGAACCCGACGCGCCGCATGGACATGGAAGTCACGGTGACCTTCGACAGTCCGATCCAGGCCGGGCTCGACGCACTGGCGGCGATGCTCGACAGCGAGAAGCGCCTGCTTGCCGAGCCGCGGCGTGAAGTCATGGTGGTGCGCTACACGGATCGCGGGGTGACGCTGAACGCGCGCTACTGGACGTCCAACGACGACTTCTGGGCCGTGCAGTTCGCGCTGTTCGCGCGCCTGAAATCGACCGTCGAGAACGCCGGCTGCCGCATCGCCGTGCCGGTGCGGGACGTGCATATGCCTGCCATCGACGATGCCGATGCCGACCCCCGCGACGATGGTGATGGCGATGCCCGCGGCCGCGCCGACGGCTATCGCATCCGTTCGTCGGGGCCGGGCAGACCAAACTGAGCGATATTTCGCAGGCGCCCTCGCGCATGAGGCGGCGCGTGGGCGCGAAGCGGAAAAAACGTGGGAGAAGGCCCTCGGAGGGGCTCCGGCCAGCCGCCAAATGGGCGCAAACCGCGTCGCGCCACGCACGCAGAAACGGGTACGCTTTCGGGCGCCGCGTAGCGCCCGCCAGGCTCTTGCCGCAAATACTGTCGCGTCAGCCTTCGTCGGCAAACAGTGAACACGCGCCCATTTCCGCCGTGCTCACGTGCGCCCGGAAGCCGCCGAACAGATCGCGTCCCACACCGTGGCGATTGGCCGAAAGATCGGGAATATCGACCTGGCGCGCGGCCCACTGCGCCTCGTCGACCTTCACCGTCAGCACACCCGCCGGGGCGTCGACACGCACGATGTCACCCGTGCGGACACGGCCGATCGCGCCGCCGGACAACGCTTCGGGACACACGTGGATCGCCGCCGGTACCTTGCCCGACGCGCCCGACATGCGCCCGTCCGTGACCAGCGCCACATGGAAGCCGCGATCCTGCAGCAACGTCAGCGTCGGCGTCAGCTTGTGCAGCTCCGGCATGCCGCACGCCGCCGGCCCCTGCCACGGCAGCACCGCGACGAAATCGCGCTCGAGTTCGCCGCGCTTGAACGCCGCCAGCACGTCGTCCTGATGCAGGAACACGATGGCCGGCGCTTCGACGATCTGGTTTTCCGGCTTCACGGCCGATGTCTTGATGACGCAGCGGCCGAGCTTGCCATCGAGCACCTTGATGCCGCCATCGGGCGCGAACGGGTTGTCGGCGGGTCGTACGATGGTGTCGTCGAGCGTTTGCGCGGGGCCGTCGGTCCATGTCAGCCTGCCTTCGCGCAGCGTCGGCTCGCGCGTGTAATCGCCCAGGCCGCGGCCCACGATCGTGTTCACGTCGTCATGCAGCAGGCCGAGCGACAGCAGGCCGCGGATCACCAGCGACAAGCCGCCCGCCGCCTGGAACTGGTTCACGTCGGCCTTGCCGTTCGGATACACGCGCGCCAGCAGCGGCACCACGGCGGACAGTTCGTCGAAATCGTCCCACGTCAGCTGGATGCCGGCCACGCGCGCCATTGCGATCAGGTGCAGCGTGTGATTGGTCGACCCGCCTGTCGCCACCAGCCCGACGATGCCGTTGACGAACGCGCGCTCGTCCAGTACCTCGGCAATCGGCATGTAGCGCTCGCCGCCGTGCACCAGGCGCAGCGCCTGACGGGCCGATTCGCGCGTCAGCGCCTCGCGCAGCGGCGTATTCGGGTTGATAAAGGCGGTGCCCGGCAGATGCAGGCCCATGATCTCCATGAGCATCTGATTCGAGTTGGCGGTGCCGTAGAAGGTGCAGGTGCCCGGGCCGTGATAGGACTTCGATTCGGCTTCGAGCAGCCCCTGGCGATCGATCTTGCCTTCGGCGAACAGCTGGCGGATGTGGGCCTTTTCCTCGTTGCCCATGCCGGTAGTCATCGGGCCGCCCGGCACGAACACGGCGGGCAGATGGCCGAACGACAGCGCGCCCATCACCAGCCCGGGCACGATCTTGTCGCACACGCCCAGACACAGCACGCCGTCGAACATCTGGTGCGACAGCGCCACCGCCGTGGACATGGCGATCACATCGCGCGAAAACAGCGACAGGTCCATGCCGTCCTGGCCCTGCGTCACGCCATCGCACATCGCCGGCGTGCCGCCCGCAAACTGCGCGGTGCCGCCGGCTTCCAGCGCCGCTTCCTTGAGCCATTTCGGAAAGGCTTCCAGCGGCTGGTGCGCGGACAGCATGTCGTTGTAGGCGGACACGATCGCCAGGTTGGGCCGCTCCTGCGCCTTGAGCCTAATCTTGGCGTTGTCGGGCATGGCGGCCACCGCGTGGGCCAGGTTCGTGCAGGACAGGTTGCTGCGCTCCACCTTCTGCCCGGCCATGGCGCGGGTGCGATTGAGATAAGCCTGGCGGGTCGGGGCGCTGCGGGTCACGATGCGGGCCGTGACCCGTTCCAGAACGGGATGCGGGGGCATGGGGCTCTCCTGGAGTCGGGTGAGATGTTTTTGCGGGGCGTTGTCTTGCGAGGTGTCGTGTTCAGGGCGCTTGTGCAGCGTAGCCGAAAATCGCGCGCCGCACCGGCGCTGCGCTTGCCTGACGTTGGGATCACCCAATGCGGCGGATGTTCCGCGCAGCCTTCGTGCGGCGCGACGATCTCGCGACGTGTCACGCCGCTGTCACCCGCCGTAGCAACCCGTCTTGCATCCACGCAGAAACGGGTACGCTATTCCGCATGGCGGGATGGGCGCGTGCACAAGGCAAGGCGAGTGACGTAACATGGCCGGACACTTGGCTGGAACTTATACGCCGCCCGCCGGCACTCAGTAGTTGCCGGGGGGCGCCCCCCCATCCCCGCAAGGAGTCCAGGGTGAGCATGCCCGATTTCGACATGGTGCTGTTTGGCGGCACCGGTGACCTGGCGCGGCGCAAGCTGCTGCCGGCCCTTTTTGATGCGCACCGCTGCGGCGTACTGCATCCGTCGGCGCGGATCCTGGCCACCGGGAGCCACGCGCAGACCACCGAGCAATACAAGGCCTCGCTGGAAGATTCCGTGCGGCCCGGTCTGGAGCACGCGCCGCCCGACGCATGGGCATCGTTTCTCGAACGCATCTGCTACGTGCAGGCCGACGCGCGCCAGCCCGCGCACTTCGACGCGCTGGCCGAGAAAGTGCTGTCGCGCAAGCCCGAAGTCGTGGTCTGCTATCTGGCCACGGCGCCGCACATCTTCGTGCCGATTTGCGAACAACTGGGCCGCACCGGTCTGAACACGCCCAATGTGCGCGTGGTGCTGGAAAAACCGCTGGGCCACGATCTCGATTCCTCGGAGGCCATCAACGCCGCCGTCGCGCAGTTCTTCGCGGAAGACCAGATCTACCGGATCGATCACTATCTGGGCAAGGAGTCGGTGCAGAACCTGATGGCGATCCGCTTCGGCAACGCGCTGTTCGAGCCGCTGTGGCGGCGCGAATGGGTGCAGGACGTGCAGATCACCATCGCCGAGGAACTGGGCGTGGAAACGCGCGGCGATTTCTATGACCGCACCGGCGCGCTGCGCGACATGGTGCAGAACCACTTGCTGCAGCTGCTGTGCATGGTGGCGATGGAGCCGCCGGCCAGCCTCAGCGAAGACGCGATCCGCGACGAGAAGATCAAGATCCTCAAGGCGCTCAAACCGATCCAGCCGCAGGACGTCGCCGAGAAAACCGTGCGCGGCCAATACCGCGCCGGGGCGATCGGCGGCAAGCCGGTGGTTGGCTATCTGGAAGAGCAGGGCATCGCGCCGGACAGCCGCACCGAAACCTTCGTGGCCGTCAAGGCGGAGATCGCCAACTGGCGCTGGGAAGGCGTGCCGTTCTACCTGCGCACCGGCAAGCGCATGCAGTCGCGCGTGGCCGAGATAGTGGTGCATTTCCGCGACGTGCCGCACGCAATTTTTCCCAAGCCGCTGGGTTTGTCGCCGCAGAACCGGCTGGTCATTCGCCTGCAGCCCGAGGAAAGCATCCGCCTGTATTTCCTGGTCAAGCAGCCGGGCGACACGCTGGAGCTGACGCCCACCTCGCTCGATCTGGACTTTGCCAACTCGTTCAAGAAGCGCCGCGCCGGCGCGTACGAACGCCTGCTGCTTGACGTGATTCGCGGCCGGCTTGGCCTGTTCGTGCGGCGCGATGAACAGGTGCAGGCGTGGCGCTGGGTCGAGCCGATCATCGACACCTGGGACCAGAGCACCGTACCGCCCAAGCCTTACACGGCCGGCACCTGGGGGCCCGCCGCGTCGTCCGCGCTGATGTCGCGCGACAACGCGCTGTGGCACGAGGAAGTCTGAGACGCGGGCACGGGGCCGGCCAATCGGCTATGCCGTCGCGCCCCGGCCCCTTCGCCACCGCCCGCTGCCTTCAGCACATCCCCCGCGCATCGAACACGTAACCCTTCAACCGCTTGTCCACCGCCAGGAGATCGCCATGCGCCAGTTCGAACATGCCACGCCGATGGATCAGGCCGAATCGCTGGCCATCTCGGTGGGCCACGCACTCGATCTCGTCATCAAGGCAAAGGGCTGGGCCGTGCTGGCCGTTTCCGGCGGGAAGTCGCCGCTGCCGATGTTCGAGCGGCTGCGCTATCGGCCGATTCGCTGGGACGCCGTGACCGTGACGCTGGTCGACGAACGCGCCGTGCCGCCCGACCATGCCGACAGCAATGGCGCGCTGGTACGCAACCATTTGCTGCGCGAAGGCGCGGGCGTGGCGGCATGGGTGCCGCTGATCCGTGACGAAGCGGAAGCCGCCGAGCCGCAACGCGCCGTCGCGCGGCTGAACGGCGCATTCCAGCAGCCCGATGTGGTGGTGCTGGGCATGGGCGAGGACGGGCACACCGCGTCGCTGTTTCCCGATGCCCCCGAATTGCAGGACGCGCTGTCCGACCCGACGCCCGCCTATGTCGTGACTCATCCCAGCGTGGCGCCGCATGCGCGCGTGACGCTCAACCTTGCGGCGCTGCTGGCCGCCGAGCGCATGTTCCTGGCCATTTCCGGCGAGAAGAAGGCCGAAGTCCTGGCGCGCGCGCTGCAGGCGCCCACGCCGTCGCTGCCCGTGAGCGTGGTGCTGGCGCGCCATCGCCGCGGCGTAGACATCTTTCGCACCTGAAGACCGATGACCCGCAACGCCTCTGCTTATCCCCGCCTGCTGGCCGATGTCGGCGGCACCAACGTCCGCTTTGCCCTGGAATCCGCGCCGATGCGCATCGGCGAAGTCACCGGCTACAAGGTGGCAGATTTTCCGTCGCTCGAAGCGGCGATGCGCCAGTACCTGCAGGCGCAGCGTGCCGACGCGGTGCGCCATGCGGCCATCGGGCTGGCCAATCCGGTGACCGGCGATCACGTCAAGCTGACCAATCACAACTGGGCCTTTTCGATCGAACAGATGCGTGAGTCGCTGGGACTGACCACGCTGGTGGCGATTAACGATTTCACCTCGCTGGCGCTGGCGTTGCCCTGGCTGCCGGCCGATGCGCTGGCGCAGGTGCGCGCGGGCACGGCCGTACCCACCGCGCCGCGCGCGCTGATCGGCCCGGGCACCGGGCTGGGCGTCTCGGGCCTGGTGCCGGCGCCCG
>NZ_VZOW01000023.1 GCF_008801835.1 Cupriavidus pauculus
AGCCGACTCCACTCGACGCTGGGCTACGTCAGCCCCATGACGTTCGAGAAAAACTGGTCCGCAGCTCAGCAACACCGGGCTGCCTAATTCCCTCGGTTATGGGATTCGTGGAACAGGGGCAAGGTCATTTTTCCTCACGCAAAGACTTGGGTGCACCGGCAAAGTCTCTTAAAACCATGCAGTCCGTAAATCCAATCTCCAGATTATTTGCTAATGTGCGAACGGCCGTCGCGCCGCCAAAGTAGGAATCCACGTCTTCGTTCCAAATTTCGACGGCGTCAAAGCCAGCATTCTTTGCTGCACGCAGTTTTTCCTCCGTATTTCCTCCCAAAACGATCAGATTCAGAAACATTTCGTTTTGCAAGTGCGAGCCTGCCACTGCCATATTCAGCTCCAAAATAAGTCTATCGAATTTCGCACATGCACAAGGACCGTGCCCTCGCCAACTAGCCGAGCATCATTGGCAACGCGTTACAGCATCCCTTCAATGCGGATTCTTTCGTTTGCGACGTACGACAACCAAAGCCGTTAGGACGACAACAATCAATATTGAAACAGCTACCCGCTATTTTACGGTAGAGACTATGTCCGCAGATTCAAGGGGCTGTTCCAGTGGCTTAAACATAGTCGTAAGACTACCTCATAATTTAAGCGTTACCAGTGTCCGTTTTTTGCGGGGGCCGGCCCACTGCAGACGACGCTGCGCTATAGCAGTGGTACGCACTAAGCCAGTATGCAGTGGGTACTCCGTGCGGAAGAAGCGCAAGAAGGTGACAACCAAGGGCAGGCTGCGCTACCAGATCGCGGAGGGGCCATCTCAAAGCGGAAAAGATCAGGAACACGTGCGAGCTGAAGGGGTCACCGGTACAGGAGGCACGCAAAGGCCAGTCTGCGGGCGAAGTTGGTGCGACCTGATCTCACCCCAGATACGCACTTACCGAACAGAAACTCAACCGGCCGCGCGAACCGGCGACCATAAGGCGATGGCCGACGAGGGGAGTGATCTACCTTGAAAGGCTGTACTGGCCGCCGCGACGGATTGCGGCCCGATAGGCGGGGCGTCCGTGGAGTCGATTGATCCATCCGTCGAGATTGGGTCGATCGTGCCGTAACCCATACACACCGGCAAGCTCTCCGACAAAGCTCATCTGGACATCAGCAGCACTGAATTGCTCCCCCAGAAGGTAACGCCGGCCTTCGAGGGAAGACTCAACGTAGCCCAAGTGATTGGTCAGCTCACTTGTTATTCGCGGGTGCAATGGTGCGCCTGCATCACCGATGCGATCGACATAGAGCTTCAGCAACAGCGGAAGCATCGCGGAACCCTCAGCATAGTGCAGCCACTGCACGTATCTTTCATAATCAGGACTGTCCGGATCCGGCTGGAGGAAACTGCCGTATTTCCGAACCAGATAGTCGATGATGGCTCCAGACTCGTGAATGACGGTGTCCCCATCCACGATCACAGGCGACTTTCCTAGCGGATGGATGGCGGCCAGTTCTGGAGGCGCAAACCGAGTTGACGAATCACGCGTGTAGAACTGGATTTCGTATTCTCGACCGAGCTCTTCCAGAAGCCAGAGAACACGTTGCGATCGGGACTCGTTGAGATGATGGACAACGATCATTGATAGACTCCAACCCCGCAGACGGGGACCATTAAAGTGGGATAGCGATCCACACGATGCCTGTCGAACTGGCTATTCCAAACCAGCTTTGAGCGCATACGAACTGGTCGAAGCGACCCTCATGTGTGGCGGCGCCTGATGCGGGCTACTGTAGCATAAATTACCGTCTGGTAACTTATGTCGGTAACCGGGACATCGCAAGTCATAGGCACTCGCCATTGCTGGACAAACTCAGGGCCTGCGCGGAGAAACGTGGCCGACTCGCCCAATCAGGATGACAGACAGCGGCATGCACCATAGCTTGCCAACGATGGCATCGTCGCTTATAATTTCGTCATTATGCGAAATCTCGAATGCCCATGATCGAACTGGTAGAGCAGTTCAAGGCGCTTTCCAGCGAAGTGCGGCTCCAGATTCTGGAGTGGCTCAAGCAGCCTGAATATAACTTTCCGCCAACCCATGCCCCGAATGGCTGGGCCGAAGGTGTGTGTGTCACGCATATTCAGCAAAAGGTCGAGATGTCGCCCTCAACAGTCTCCACGCATCTGTCGATTCTCCAGCGTGCCGGTCTGGTCGAAACGAGTCGCGTGGGTCAGTGGACGTATTACCGCCGTAACGAAAAGGCCATCGCTCAGTTGGCCCGACGCATTGGAAAAGATCTGTAATGATTGGTTGCCCCCTTTATTTAGCCCATAATTTCGTTAATTTCCGAAATTAAGAATTGTAGCTGCATGATTTCCCGGCAAAAGCAGCCCGCCACTCACCCCATGTACCAATCGAGGACATACACATGACTCAAGACCTGCTTTTCAGTCCTACGCGGCTTGGCCGCATCGAGATCGCCAACCGCATCGTCATGGCACCACTGACACGCAGCCGCGCAGACGACGCCACAGACGTCCCATCTCCCTTCGCCGCCGACTACTATTCCCAACGCGCGAGCGCAGGTCTCGTGATCACAGAGGCAACCCAGGTCAGCCTCATGGCCAAAGGCTATGTTGCGACACCCGGGATCTACAATGACGATCAGGTACGCGCCTGGGCGAAGGTGACAGATGCTGTGCATGCCGCCGGGGGCAAAATTGTCCTCCAGTTGTGGCATGTCGGCCGCAGCAGCCACCCTGACCTCCTGCCGGGACATGCCTCGCCTGTCGCGCCGTCCGCCATTCAGGCGGATTCCATTGCGTTTACGCCTGAAGGTCCAAAGCCTTGCGCAGTGCCGACAGCGCTTGACCACGCGGGCATCCGCGAAACAGTGGCGGACTTCGCCAGGAGTGCCGCGAACGCGCGTCTTGCTGGTTTCGACGGCATCGAAATTCATGGCGCAAACGGTTACCTGATCGACCAGTTCATCCGTGACCGCACCAACCAGCGCACAGACGAGTACGGTGGTTCGGCAGAGAATCGGGCGCGCTTTGCCGTGGAAGTCGCAACGGCGGTTAGCGAGGCCTGGGACGCTGGCAATGTAGGTATTCGCCTGTCGCCTTTTGGCACCTACGGAGACATGGGGGACAGCAATCCGGAAACGACATTCAGCACCGTAATCGAGCTGCTCAATCCGCTCGGCCTCGCCTACCTTCACATGGTCGAGGAGTTTCCGTTCGCCAACATCCAGATGGATTCGGGTCGTCCCGCGGATCAAAGCCAGCACGCCGTCTTTGACCGGCTCCATGCACTTTGGAAAGGTGCCTACATCTCGAATGGCGGCTTCACAGCCGATAAGGCCCGCAGCTATCTTCAACGCGGTCGTGCCACTGCGGTTTCGTTTGGCCGGCCGTTCATCGGCAATCCTGACCTTGTCGAGCGACTGCGCGGCAACCAGCCATTGGCGGCTGCTGACAGCAGCGTCTATTACGGCGGCGGCGCCAACGGGTACACGGATTTCCCCACTTTTTCCGGCTGATCATTTTCGGAATTCCCGAAATACAGAACCCGGATAAATGGGAACTCGGGTGGCGGTAACTGTAGCGGTAACCAGAAACCATCACGGTTTGCTGGCACAGCCAGCTGCCGCCCGCGTTTGTACGCTGCCGGCGAGAGAAGCAGACACGCATACCAAGCAGATAAGCCGTTGAGCGCGAATCTTCCTCTTGAGAAGCGGCTGCTGCTGTCCGGGAAGCGTCCCTGGCATTGCGCAGCAAGCGCTCTATTAATAGCTTTTAACTGTCATCATCAACTTGCCCGATGATTGTAGACGACCGGTCTAGTTTCAGGGTAAGATACAAACCATGACTAATGCCACGAACGACGTCCGCCAACATATCCTCGATACCGCCCGGATCATTATCGCGGGAAAGGGCTTCAGCGCCGTGGGCCTGAACGAGGTTCTCCAGGCTTCCGGCGTGCCGAAGGGTTCCTTCTACCATTACTTCGGCTCCAAGGAGGCCTTTGGCGAAGCGCTGCTGGAGGATTACTTCGCCGATTACCTGGCTTCGCTCGATAATCTGCTGAGTCGTCCTGATCTTTCCGCAGCACAGCGACTGATCGCCTATTTCGAGTACTGGCTGGAGACCCAGGCAGCCTGTGACCCGAAGGGCAAGTGTCTGGCGGTCAAGCTGGCTGCGGAGGTCAGCGACCTCTCCGAGGCGATGCGTTTAGTTCTTGAACAGGGCACCACGCGAGTGATCGCGCGTTTGGCCAGCGCCATCGAGGATGGCGCCAGCGACGGCTCGCTTCCGGTTGAGCTGGATGCCAGTACAACGGCGAACACGTTGTACCAGTTGTGGCTGGGCGCGAGCCTGCGCGCCAAGCTCACGCGCGACCGTGTACCCATGGAGGCCGCGCTGGCTGCTACGCAGGGCCTGCTAGGCCTGTCTTCTCATCTTCGACGCTGCGCCTGACAGACAGAAAAAAGTCCTCGTAGCTTTTGTTTTTTTGCCCAAACTGCATACGACCGGTCTAATTCAATCAGATGACAAACTTTGCTTCCACGCACGCACATGAGTCCGTTTCGGCCGTCCTTTTCAGGAGTCAGCGATGACCACTGCGATCCTGCAAACCCGCATCGTACTTGCCTCACGCCCCTCGGGTGAGCCGACGCCAGACGACTTCCGGCTGGAACAGGAATCGCTGCCTGAGCCAGGCAAGGGCCAGCTCCTGCTGCGCACGCTGTACCTCTCGCTCGACCCGTATATGCGGGGGCGAATGAGCGATGCTCCGTCCTATGCTCCACCCGTAGCGCTAGGCGAGGTGATGACCGGCGGCGCGGTGAGCCGGGTGGAGGTTTCGCACGACCCGGCATTCAAGGTTGGCGACCTGGTCGTCGGCGACACGGGTTGGCAGAGCCATACGCTTTCCGACGGTCGTGGACTGGTCGTGCTCGATTCCCGGACCACGAATCCTTCGCTGGCGCTGAGCGTGCTCGGCATGCCCGGCTTCACCGCCTACCACGGCCTGCTGAACATCGGCCGGCCGCAGCCGGGCGAGACTGTGGTCGTCGCCTCCGCCATCGGCGCGGTCGGCTCGGTAGTTGGGCAGCTTGCCCGGCTAAAGGGCGCGCGCGCCATCGGCATCGCCGGCGGGCCGGAAAAATGCCGCTACGCGCGCGAAGCGTTCGGCTTCGATGTCTGCCTCGACCACCGCGCGCCCGACTTTGCCGAACAACTGGCTACCGCGACGCCGCAGGGTATCGACGTCTACTACGAGAACGTCGGCGGCACGGTGCTCGACACCGTGCTGCCGCGACTGAACGTCGGCGCCCGCGTGCCGGTGTGCGGGCTGATCGCCCACTACAACGACACCGACCTGCCACCTGGCCCGGACCGCATGCCGATGATGCTGGGGCTGGTTCTGCGCAAGCGCCTGCTGCTGCAGGGTTTCATCATCGGCGACCACTACGCCGACGGTTTCGCGGCGTTTCAGCGCGACATGGGCGCATGGGTCGCCGAGGGCAAGGTCTCGGTCCGCGAAGACTTCGTCGAGGGCCTGGAACATGCGCCCCAGGCGCTGATCGACCTGCTCGCCGGCAGGCACTTCGGCAAGGTCGTGGTACGAGTCGGCACCCCCTGAGTCTTTCACTTCGAACCTCCAAAGGAGAGCCGCTATGGCCAATATTCTCGTCATCCTCACTTCGCACGACCAACTCGGCAACACTGGCAGGAAAACCGGCTTCTGGCTGGAGGAACTGGCTGCCCCCTACTATGCCTTCCTCGATGCCGGCGCGAAGCTGACCCTGGCCTCGCCCAAGGGCGGCCAGCCGCCGCTCGACCCCAAGAGCGACGAACCCGACGCCCAGACCGAGGCGACCCGTCGCTTCCTGGCCGACGCTGACGCGGTCAAGGCCCTGGCCAACACCCGCAAGCTGGCCGAGGTCGCCATCGGCGACTTCGATGCAGTGTTCTATCCCGGCGGCCACGGCCCGCTATGGGACCTGGCTGAAGACCCGGTCTCGATCGGTCTGATCGAAGCGGCGGTCAAGGCGAACAAGCCGGTCGGAACGGTCTGCCACGCACCTGGCGTGCTGCGCCACGTCAAGGATGCCGACGGCAAGCCGCTGGTCGCCGGCAAGCAGGTGACCGGTTTCAGCAACAGCGAGGAGGCTGCGGTTGGCCTGACCGATGTGGTGCCGTTTCTGGTCGAGGACGTGCTCAAGGCCAATGGCGGTCATTACAGCAAGGGCGGCGACTGGCAGTCCCACGTGCTGACCGACGGCCTTCTGGTCACCGGCCAGAACCCTGCCTCGTCCGCCGACGCCGCCAAGGCGCTGCTCGCCCTTCTGTGAGGAGATTGAACATGTCCGCTTACGTGGTTTTCCTGCGCGAACGCACCCTCGACGCCACCGAACTTGACATCTATGCGAGGCAGGCTCCAGCCGCGCGCGAAGGACACGATCTGACGCCGCTGGCGTTCTATGGCGATTTCGAGGTGCTGGAGGGACCGGCGATCGAGGGCGGCGTGATCCTGCGCTTTTCCGACATGCAGGCCGCACGCGCCTGGTATCACAGCCCCGCTTACCAGGCAGCACGGGTGCACCGGTTCAAGGGCGCGGACTACCGCGTGCTGTTGCTTGACGGCATCGGCGCGACACCTGCGGCCTGAGTCCCCTAACACGCACAGGATTCTGGAATGACTTCCCATCAGATCGACCCAGCCTCCGCATGGCAGGCCCGCTATGGCGAGGCCGCCGCCCTGCCGCTGCCCCCTGTTCCCGCCGCGCTGGCCGCGCTGCTGGAGCACCGATCAGTGCGCGCCTACACCGATCAACCGGTCGACGACGAGGCACTTCAACTCGCCATCGCTGCCGCGCAATCAGCCTCCAGTTCGTCCAACCTGCAGCCATGGAGCGTGATCGCCGTGCGCGACCCCGCGCGGCGCGCCCGCCTGGCCGCGTTGGCCGGCGGTCAGCGCCACGTGGCCGAGGCACCGCTGTTTCTGGCCTGGGTCGCCGACTGGTCGCGGCTGCGCCGACTCGGTGCCGCGCAGGGTGCCGCGACCGACGGTATCGATTACCTGGAGAGCTACACCGTCGGAGCGGTCGACACCGCGTTAGCCGCGCAGAACGCGGCGAACGCCTTCGAAGCCCTGGGGCTGGGTATCGTCTACATCGGCGGCATGCGCAACCATCCAGAGCAGGTCGCCGCTGAACTGGGGCTGCCGCAGGACAGTTTCGTGGTGTTCGGCATGTGCGTGGGCCATCCCGATCCGGCCCGCCCGGCCGAAGTCAAGCCGCGCCTGGCACAGCCGGCGGTGCTGCATCACGAACGCTACGACGCTGCCGGCGAGGCCGCCGCGGTGGCGCACTACGACCCGCTGATGCGCCGCTTCCAGCAGGAGCAGCAGCGTGACGACCGGCCCTGGTCGCAAGTGTCGGTGCAACGCATCGGCAGCCCCGGCGCGCTGATGGGCCGCCATCGCCTGCGCGAAGCCCTGAACGCGCTCGGCTTCACCCTGCGCTGAATTCCTCGTCCGCGCTCCGGCTCTGCAGGCCGTGACGCCTTCCTCCATCCACTGTCACAAGGAATCATCGAACATGGCATACGCCACCATCAACCCCTACACCGGCGAGACCCTGAAGACCTTCCCGGACGCCACCGACGCCGAGGTGGAACAGGCCATCGCCGCTGCGCACGAAGCCTTCCTGTCCTGGCGCGAGCGCTCGTTCACCGAGCGCGGTGCCATCCTGCAGCGTGCCGCAGACCTGCTGCGCGCCAAGGCTGGCGACTACGCGAAACTGCTGACCCTGGAGATGGGCAAGATCACCGCCGAGGCACTGGCCGAGGTCGAACTTTCCGCGCGCATCTTCGAGTATTACGTGAAGAACGCCGAGGCCCTGCTGGCACCGGAGAAACTGACCGTGGCCGATCCCGCCGAGGGCGACGCGTTGCTGGTACACGAGCCGCTGGGTGTGATCCTGGCGATCGAGCCGTGGAATTTCCCCTACTACCAGATCGCCCGCATCCTGGCCCCGCAACTGGCCGCGGGCAACACGCTGCTGCTCAAGCACGCCTCCAACGTGCCGCAGAGCGCGGATGCCTTCGAGAAGCTGATGCTCGAAGCAGGCCTGCCCGCGGGCGCCTTCAAGAACCTCTATGCGGCGCGGCACCACATCGAGATCATCCTCAACGACCCGCGCGTGCACGGCGTGGCGCTGACCGGCTCGGAAGGCGCAGGCGCGGTGGTCGCCGCCCAGGCTGGCAAGGCGCTGAAGAAGTCCACGCTGGAACTCGGTGGCGCCGACGCCTTCGTGGTGCTGGCCGACGCCGAGCTGGACAAGACCGTGAAGTGGGCGGTGTTCGGCCGCCACTGGAACGCCGGCCAGGTCTGCGTGTCCTCCAAGCGCATCATCCTGGTCGAGGCCATCTACGATGAGTTCCTGCGCCGCTACACCGAGGGCGTGGCCGGGCTCAAGGCGGGCGATCCGTTCGACCCCGCTACCACCCTGGCGCCGCTGTCCTCGCAGAAGGCCGCCGACGACGTCAAGGAACAGATCCGCCAGGCCGTCGCCCACGGCGCGACCGCGACCGAGGTGGGGCCCAAGGTGCCGGCGCAAGGTGCCTTCGTGCAGCCGACGATCCTCACCGGCCTGACTCCGGACAACCCGGCCTACTACTGGGAATTCTTCGGGCCGGTATCGCTGGTCTACCGCGCCCACGACGAGGAAGAAGCGATCGCCATCGCCAACGACTCGCCGTTCGGCCTGGGCGGCTCGGTGTTCACCGCCGACGCCAAACATGGCGCCGAAGTCGCCAAGCGCATCTCCACCGGCATGGTGTTCGTCAACCACCCGACCATGGCCAAGGCCGACCTGCCGTTCGGCGGCGTACGCCGCTCTGGCTACGGCCGAGAGTTGCTCGGCCTGGGCCTCAAGGAGTTCGTCAACCACAAGCTGATCGACGTGGTCGACATCGACGCGCCGTTCTGATGCAAGCGGGCCGGCGGCACGGTACCGCCGGCCGCCGTTTCGCGTCCACGGGCGACGTTCAACGTTAACCGAACTTAGGAAACCCTCATGAGTACATCCGATCTGATCACGCGCCTGCCTGGCGTCGTCGCGGCGATGAAGCAGGCGCACCTGAGCGATGGCCCGGCGGACGCCGAACAGCGGCGGGATCGGCTCGCTCGCGCCGAACGCCTGTTGTCCGATAACCGCGCGCAGCTGGAATCGGCCATTCGCGCCGATTATGGCCACCGCAGCCCCTATCAGACACTGGCCACCGATGTGCTTGCGCCCATCAAGAGCATGCGCCACGCGCGCGAGCAACTCGAACATTGGATGCGACCCGAAGCGCAAGACGCCGGTATGCCGGGCGTGCAGGCACGCGTGGAATACCAGCCACTCGGTGTAGTAGGCATCATCAGCCCCTGGAACTTCCCGATCAACCTCTCGTTCGGGCCACTCGCAGGCGTGTTCGCCGCCGGCAACCGCGCGCTGCTCAAGCCGTCCGAACTGACGCCCCGCACCTCCGATCTGCTGGCCGAGCAGATTCCGCGCTATTTCGATGCGCTCGAATTCGGCGTCGTGCTCGGAGACGCCGAAGTCGGCGCCGCCTTCACCGCGCAACCGTTCGACCATCTCATTTACACGGGCAGCACGGCAGTGGGGCGTCTTGTGATGCGCGCCGCGTCCGAGAACCTTGTACCGGTAACGCTGGAACTTGGCGGCAAATCGCCCGTGCTCGTCGACGTGGACGCCGACATCAAGATAGTGGCCGAGCGGGTGCTCACATCCAAGACATTCAACGCCGGGCAGATCTGCATCGCCCCCGATTATGTGCTTCTGCCGCCGTCCGCACGCGAGGCGTTCATCGAGCACGCCCGCGCGTTCGTTGCGGCCACTTATCCAGATCTGGGAAGCAACACCGATTACACCGCCGTTGTCAACGATCGGCACTTCCAGCGCCTGCAGGTGTTGCTCGATGACGCCCAGGCCAAGGGAGCAACCGTCATCAGTCTTGCACCGGACGGCGAAGCAGATGCCGATCCTGCGACCCGCCTGCTGGCACCGACGCTTGTACTGGATCCCGACGATACGATGCGCGTGATGCAGGAAGAAATCTTCGGGCCGGTCCTGCCGCTGGTGAACTGCCCGGATCTTGACCATGCCATCGACTACGTCAATGCCCATCCGCGTCCGCTGGCCGCGTACTACTTCGGCAGCGACGCAACGCGTCAAAAGCGCTTCACCGAACGCACCACCTCGGGTGCAGCAGTGATCAACGACACGCTGATCCACGCTTTTATCGAGGATCTGCCGTTTGGCGGTATCGGCCCTTCCGGCATCGGCGCCTACCACGGCATCCATGGGTTCCGGCGTTTCAGCCACGCCAAGGCCGTGGTGATGCAGAGCCCGGACGGGACCTCCAGCCTGGCGCTGCGCGCGCCCTATGCCGACAAGCAGAAAGCGGTCGAGGCACAGCTGAGCGAATGATTTTTTCCTGGGCGGAGCACACCGCCCTTCGTAAACCTACGGAGCTGAATACCATGAAGATTTTCTACAAGACCCGCGCCACCGCCGTCGGCGGCCGTTCCGGCCGCACCACGCTGGACGATGGCAGCCTCGCGCTGGATATGGCCATGCCGGGGTCCGGCAAGGCTGGCGTCAACCCCGAGCAACTGTTTGCCATGGGTTACGCCGCCTGCTTCGACAACGCGCTGCCGGTGGCGGCCAAGCAACTGAAGCTGGCACCTACTGCCACCAAGACCTCGGTCGAGGTCGGCATCGGCCAGAACGCCGAGGGCGGCTACAGCCTGGACATCGACCTGTATGTGGAAGTCCAGGGCCTGAGCGAAGCCGACGCGCAGAAGCTGGTGGAAACCACCCACCAAGTCTGCCCGTACTCGAACGCCACCCGCGGCAACGTCGACGTGCGCCTGCACACCAGCGTCGCCTAAGCGACGGTAGGCCTACGAGGAGAAACACCATGACAGTAAAAGCCTATGGCACCCATGCCGCTGACACGCCGCTGGCGGCGCTCGACATTGTTCGCCGCGAGCCGGGGCCGCACGACGTCAAGATCGACATCGCCTACTGCGGCGTCTGCCATTCCGACCTGCACCAGGCCCGCAACGAGTGGGCCAACACGCTGTACCCCTGCGTGCCCGGGCACGAAATCGTCGGCCACGTTTCGGCCATCGGCAGTGCAGTGACCAAGTTCAAGATCGGCGACACGGTCGGCGTCGGCTGCCTGGTCGACAGTTGCCATCATTGCCCGGCCTGCGACGCGGGCCTGGAGCAGTATTGCGAGCACGGCCAGGTCTTCACCTACAATGGCCCGACGCATGATGCGCCCGGCCACACCCTGGGCGGCTATTCGCAGCAGATCGTAGTTAAGGACGACTTCGTCCTGAAGGTTTCGCACCCCGAGGCGCAACTGGCCGCCGTGGCGCCGCTGTTGTGCGCCGGCGTCACCACCTGGTCACCGTTGCGCCACTGGAAGGTCGGTCCTGGCCAGAAAGTGGGCATCGTGGGTATCGGCGGGCTTGGCCACATGGGCATCAAGCTGGCACATGCCCTGGGCGCACACACCGTGGCCTTCACCACCAGCGAGAGCAAGCGCGCCGCTGCGCTGGAACTGGGCGCCGACGAAGTCATTGTCTCGCGTAACGCTGAAGAGATGGCGGCGCACGCCAACAGTTTCGACTTCATCCTCAACACGGTCGCAGCCAGCCACGACCTCGACGCCTTCACTGGCCTGCTCAAACTCGACGGCACCATGACCCTGGTCGGCGTACCCGAGCACCCGCACCCGTCGCCGAGCATCGCCAATCTCATCTTCAAGCGCCGCAGCATCGCCGGCTCGCTGATCGGCGGCATCGCCGAGACCCAGGAGATGCTCGACTTCTGCGCCGAGAAAGGCATCGTCGCCGAGATCGAGATGATCGCCATCCAGCAGATCAACGACGCCTACGAGCGCATGCTCAAGAGCGACGTGAAGTACCGCTTCGTGATCGACAGCGCGAGCCTGGCCGCCGCCTGAGGCGAAACAGCCTAACCGTTGCGGGCCGCTTCCCGGCGAGGCGGCCCGCGCGAAGCAACAGGAGATTCCAGATGAAAGCCATCGTGACACGCAGCCCCGGCGGCCTGGACTGCCTCGAACTACGCGAACTCCCCGACCCCGGCCAGCCTGGTCCAGGTCAGGTCCGTGTGAAGCTGCACGCCAGCTCGCTCAACTTCCACGATCTGCTGGTCGCCAACGGCGGCATCCCCGCCGCCGACGGACGGGTACTACTATCCGACGCCGCCGGCGTCGTCGAAGAGGTGGGCGAAGGCGTGAATGAGTTCAAGCCCGGCGACCACGTCGTCTCCGGCTTCTTTCCGCAATGGACCGACGGCCTGCCGTTCGCCGCGGTCGGCAACTTTCAGGGCACGCCGGGCGACGGCATCGACGGCTACGCCACCGAAGTCGCGGTGCGCGCAGCCGCCGACTTCACCCTGGCGCCGCGCGGCTGGAGCCACGCCGAGGCGGCGACCATCACCACCGCCGGGCTGACCGCCTGGCGCGCCCTGGTGGCCGACGGCCCGCTCAAGGCCGGCGAGAGCGTGCTGGTTCTGGGTAGCGGCGGGGTTTCGGTGGCGGCGCTGCAAATCGCAAAAGCGATGGGCGCGAGCGTGATTGCCACCTCCTCGTCGGATGAAAAGCTCGAACGTCTGCGCTCGCTCGGCGCCGACCACCTCATCAATTACCGCCGCACGCCGCAATGGGGCAAGCGGGTGCTGGAGATCACCGGCGGGCGCGGCGTCGATCACGTCGTGGAAGTCGGCGGCCCGGGCACGCTGGCACAGTCCATTCATGCGGTGCGCGTGGGCGGTCATATCGCGCTGATCGGCGTATTGACCGGCCGAGGCGGCGAGGTGCCGACTGCCGTATTGATGGCCAGGCAGGCACGCCTGCAGGGCCTGATCGTCGGCAGCCGGCGCCTGCAGCAGGAGTACGTGGCGGCGCTGGAGCAGACCGGCATCCACCCGGTGATCGACCGCAGCTTCCCGTTGGAGCAGCTTGCTGAGGCTTTCCGCTACCAGGAGAGCGGCCGCCATTTCGGCAAGGTCGTGGTGGATATCTGATCACCCAAGCCCTGTCCGTCCAGCTGCGCTGGCGGACGCGGCGCCCGGGACGCGCCCGGCTGCATACCGGACCCGGGCGTGGATATTTGAAGAGAGGAATGACATGACCGAACACGTCCTGTCGGTCGCATTGGACGATGCCTACCGGCTGATCACCCATGGTCCGACCGTCCTTGTGTCGGCCCGCCACAGTGGAGTCGACGACGTCATGGCCGCCGCCTGGGCCTGTGCGTTGGATTTTTCGCCACCCAGGCTGACCGTGGTGCTGGACAAGATCACACGAACGCGCGAACTGATTGAGGCCAGCGGTGAATTCGTCATCCAGATTCCAACTGTCGCGCAAGCGCGGCTGGTGCACGAGGTAGGCTCCCGGAGCCTGCATCAGGATCCGGACAAGCTCCAGAACTGCGGCGTGGAGCTCCTGCGCTTCGACGGCTTCGACCAACCCTTCGTGGCCGGAGCTTCGGCCTGGCTGGCGTGCCGGCTCATCCCGGAAGTGCGCAATCAGGAGACCTATGACTTGTTCATCGGCGAGGTGGTCGGCGCCTGGGCGGACGCGCGGGCGTTCAGCGATGGCCGCTGGCGCTACGAGCATGCCGACCCGGTCTGGCGCAGCTTGCATCATGTCGCCGGCGGGCATTTCTATACCATCGGCGATGCCCTGGACGTGCCTTTAACGCAACGCTAAACCTTTGGTCGCCCAGGTGGAGCGGCAACTGCCGCACCTCCGTAAAGTGCCCACCGATTACAGGAGAAAAGCATGAAGTCACGTGCTGCCGTCGCCTTCGGGCCAGGCAAACCGCTTGAAATCGTCGAGATCGACGTCGCTCCACCAAAGGCCGGTGAAGTTCTGGTCAAGATCACCCATACCGGCGTCTGCCACACCGACGCCTTCACCCTGTCGGGCGACGACCCCGAGGGCCTCTTCCCTGTCGTGCTGGGCCATGAAGGCGCCGGTATCGTGGTCCAGGTCGGCGAAGGCGTCACCAGCGTCAAGCCGGGCGACCATGTGATCCCGCTCTACACCGCCGAATGCGGCGAGTGCCTATTCTGCAAGTCGGGCAAGACCAATCTGTGTGTGGCCGTGCGCGCCACCCAGGGCAAGGGCGTGATGCCGGACGGCACCACGCGCTTTTCCTACAACGGCCAGCCGATCTATCACTACATGGGCTGCTCGACTTTCAGCGAATACACCGTCGTCGCGGAGGTTTCGCTGGCGAAAGTCAATCCGCAGGCCAATCCGGAACACGTCTGCCTGCTGGGTTGCGGCGTCACCACCGGCATCGGTGCGGTGCATAACACTGCGAAAGTGCAACCCGGCGACTCGGTCGCAGTGTTCGGCCTGGGCGGCATCGGTCTGGCGGTGATTCAGGGTGCGCGCCAGGCCAAGGCCGGGCGCATCATCGCCGTGGACACCAATCCGTCCAAGTTCGAGCTGGCACGCACCTTTGGCGCGACCGATTGCATCAATCCCAGGGATTTCGACAAGCCCATCCAGCAGGTCATCATCGAGATGACCGGCTGGGGCGTCGACCACTCCTTCGAATGCATCGGCAACGTCAACGTGATGCGCGCGGCGCTGGAGTCAGCCCATCGCGGCTGGGGTCAGTCGGTCGTTATCGGCGTGGCTGGCGCCGGACAGGAGATCAGCACCCGCCCGTTCCAGTTGGTCACTGGCCGACGCTGGCTTGGCACCGCCTTCGGCGGGGTCAAGGGCCGCTCGCAGCTGCCGGGCATGGTCGAAGACGCCATGAAGGGCGAAATCGACCTCGCGCCGTTCGTCACCCACACCATGCCCCTCGATGAGATCAACGAAGCCTTCCACCTGATGCATGAAGGCAAGTCGATCCGCAGCGTGGTGCATTACTGACCCGGAATCCCCCGGTTATTTATTGTTATCCAGTCAATCTGAAGGAGATTTTTATGGCAACTCCAGTCATTTCCGGCGACGGCGTTTTTTCGCACGCGTTCCTCGGCGCCATCGACATCGAAAAATCGGTCGCGTTCTACGACGCCACGCTGGGCGCGCTGGGCATCAGGAATCTGGGCCCGTTCGGCAATGGGTGGGTGCTGTATGGGCGTGACAAGCCGGCCTTTATCATCACCCGTCCCAGCGATGGCGGAGCGCCTTCGTCCAATGGCGTCACGGTAGGCTTTGCCGCGGCCACGCCGGCCGAGGTAGATGCCTTCCATGCCTCCGGCCTGGCCGCAGGTGGTACCGATGAAGGCCAACCCGGCCCGCGCGGCCACCTGCCTGGCGCCTATGCCGCCTACCTGCGCGACCCGGCGGGCAACAAAATCTGCTCGTACACCTTCATCTGAAGATGGAGCGCATCGAACACCGCGCCTGCTTCGGCGGTTGGCAGGAAGTGTACCGGCATGAGTCGCGCGCACTGGGATGCGCGATGAATGTGGGCGCATACCTGCCGCCGCAAGCCGCGCATGAAAAGCTGCCGGTGCTGTACTGGCTATCCGGCTTGACCTGCACCGAGCAGAATTTCATCACCAAGGCTGGGGAGCAGCGCTACGCTGCCGAGCGCAGCATGATTCTGGTCGCTCCCGACACCAGTCCACGCGGCGAGGATGTGGCTGACGACAACGCCTACGACTGGGGCAAAGGTGCTCGCTTCTACGTCAATGCCACGCGCGAGCCGTGGGCGCGGCACTTCCGCATGTACGACTGCGTCGTTGAGGAATTGCCGCAGCTCATCGAGGCAAACTTCAACGCTGACGGTGCGCGTGGCATTAGCGGCCACTCGATGGGCGGCCATGGCGCACTGACCATCGCATTGAAGAATCCGGGACGCTACCGCAGCGTTTCGGCGTTCTCTCCGGTCGTCGCGCCTTCGCAGATGCCATGGGGCGAAAAAGCCTTTTCCGCGTATCTGGGTGACGACCGCAAGGCGTGGAAGCAGCACGACGCAGTCGAGCTGATCGCCAGTGCGCAGGAGCGCCTGCCGTTGCTGATCGACCAAGGCGATGCGGACGAGTTCCTCGATGAGCAGCTCAAGCCGAAATTGCCCGCGCAAGCCGCGCAGGCAGCAGCATATCCGGTCACGCTGCGGATGCAAGCAGGCTACGACCACAGCCATTACTTCACCGCGAGTTTCATTGGCGAACACCTCGCCCACCATGCCCATACGCTGAAGTAGCGCCGCGGACGCGACGCATCGATCTTGGAAGTAAGCCCATGCCATCGGGCTTGCAAGCGACCTACGACATGAAAGGAACATGACATGAAAGCTGCCATCTACGAACAACCTGGAAACCCCTCCGTCCTGCACCTGGCCGAGGTTCCGGATCCGGTCGCGGCGGACGACGAACTGCTCATCCGCGTTGAGGCCATCAGCATCGAGGGCGGTGATCTCGTCGGTCGCCGCGAAACCACACCCAGCGGCCCGACCGACATCCTTGGCTATGCTGCCGCCGGCGAGATCCTGCAGGTTGGACGCGCCGTGACCGGCTTCAAGGTCGGACAGAAAGTCACGGGGTTCAATTTCAAAGGCTCGCACGCCGAACTGCGGGCTGTGCCCGCGGCGACCAGCTGGCTGGTCCCGGATGGTCTCGACATCAAGGTCGCGGCGGCGATCCCAGCGGGTCCGGGCACCGCCGCGTACACCTTGAAACTGGGAGCTCTCAAACCTGCCGAGACGGTACTGATCCAGGGCGCTGCGGGCGGCGTGGGGCTGGCTGCCGTCCAGCTCGCGGCGAAAGTGGGAGCGCGGGTCATCGGCACCGGCACGCGCTCTGAAACGCTCGAAGAACTCCACGGATATGGACTTTCCGATGCCATCGTCGTCACGGCTGACAAGCCTGCTAGCGAGCAGATCCGCGCGCTTCTCGGTGGCAACGCGGTTGACCTGTTGATCGACAATGTTGGCGGGACGGCGCTGGTCGATGGTCTCCATGTGGTGAGGGACGGCGGGCGCGGCGTCATTGTGGGCGTATTCGGAGGCCGCAACCAGCCGATCGACGCAGGACATCTCCTGGTCCATCGGCAGACGGTGATCGGCTGCCTGCTCGGCCCGGTCATGGGCGAACCGGATGTCCATGCGTTAATCGACGATCTGCTCCAGCAGGCTCTGCGAGGCGAACTAAAAGTGCCGATCGATGCGACCTTCACGCTTGCGGAAGCAGCAGCGGCCCATCGCCGGGCAGAGGAACGCGGCCGCATTGGTCGCGTAATCATGGTGCCTTGATTCCAGGTCAGACCTACCGAAACAAGATATGAATGAAGTGAAAACGCCACTTACCAACAGCGCCTTGCAGCATCTCCCATTTTGTAGGTTGCTTGCTTGCCCACAAGCCATTTCCTGTCGGAGGGAAAGGGAGTAAGTCCAACGAAATGAACATAAAGGAGCAGCCCATGGAGCTGCGACACCTACGCTGCTTTGTCGTCCTGGCTGAGGAACTACACTTCACCCGAGCCGCTGAGCGCCTCCACATCGACCAATCTCCACTTTCCCGAGCAATCAGGGAATTGGAGGATGAGTTAGGCACGTTGTTATTTGATCGGGACCGTCGTGGAACTCGACTGACCCAGGCCGGCACCGTATTTCTACAGGACGTGCGCCGTGTGTTCACCACACTGGATCAGGCTCGCGAAAACGTCAAGGCTGTATCCGCCGGTTATCGAGGTAGTCTGCGAATCGCGGTATCCGATGGCGCGATCGACCCACGCTTTTCCGAATTCCTGACACGCTGTCGAGAGGAAGAGCCTGAAATTGAGGTCCGGCTCTCCGAAGTCTCATTCTCGGAACAATTGCGTGGACTACGATCAGGAGACTTCAGCATCGGCTTTGCGCATACCAATAGCGTCGGAAGCGGAATCGTGGCCGAAGCTATCTGGCATACACCTATCGTGGCGGCGCTCCCAGCTCGCCATCCACTGCTCGTTCATAAAGAAGTTCCGCTAGACGAACTAACGCGGTTTCCCTTGATCATGGTCGCCCCCCAAATGTGTGAAGGCTATTTCCGAGAGCTGACCAAGCTGCTGCATGCCCAAGTGCATGAACCCAACGTTATCGAGCACGCAACCTCGCTGGACGTAATGCTTACGCTCGTTGCTGCGGGCTACGGCATCGGTTTTAGCTCTTTCGCTAGGGTAGCTACTTGCCGACACCCCAACATCGTGATTCGGCCTTTGGCAGTTGGATCGGCCGTTATCACGACCTTTCTACTCAGGCCCGACAGTGAACACCCGTGCTTTCTACTAGAGCGATTCATGGCACGCCTACATCCTCTTAGCGACGAGTAACCGTAGTCAATTCAATTTTGTTGAATTGCTGGAGGTATGCTCGAGGCGCCTGCTGACGCCATCGCGCCGCACGCAGGTGTCCAAGTCAATTGGAACCCGAACTTGGCGGCGATCACGACCTGATCCCGGATGCCCCTGAAGGCTTCACCCAACAGTTTTAGTTCACGAATGGCCATAGGCTACGGCGAGGTTTCGAAGATTGTCACAGCACGATCCACCGCCGTTCCCAGCAACGAGATCGTTTCCTAAGCATCGTACAGCGGCACGGGATTCAGCGGCCCGTGGTGGCAAGCAGGTGCGCCGGATAACGCTCGCCTTCAATGTCGATGGCAGCAAGCGCATCGGTGATGGCAGTGAGATCAGTGGCCGTCAGCACCACGTCTGCGGCGGCGATGTTTTCCTCCAGACGGTGGAGCTTAGTGGTACCTGGAATCGGCACGATCCACGGCTTCTGCGCCGACAACCATGCGAGCGCGATCTGAGCTGGCGTCGCATCCTTTTCTCCAGCGATGCGACGCAACAAGCCGATCAGTGCCTGGTTCTTCTCCATCGCCTCGGGCGTGAAGCGCGGCAGCAACTTGCGGAAATCGCCATCGCCCAGCGGGGTGTCCTTGCTCATCGCGCCCGTCAGGAAACCCTTGCCGAGCGGGCTGTAAGGCACCAGGCCTATGCCGAGTTCTTCGCAGGCCGCGAGAATGCCGTTGCTTTCCGGCCCTCGCGTCCATAAAGAGTATTCGTTCTGAAGCGCCGAGATCGGCTGTACGGCGTGAGCGCGGCGCGCGGTCTCGGCACCGGGTTCGGACATACCGAAGTGTTTTACCTTGCCCTCGGCGATAAGCTCCTTGACAGTTCCGGCCACATCTTCGATCGGTACGTTTGGATCGACGCGATGCTGATAGAACAGATCGATCACCTCGGCACCAAGCCGTTTCAAGGAGGCATCGCAGACCTTGCGAATCTGCTCGGGCCGGCTGTCCATGCCAGCCATTTTTCCGTCCACGATGTTGAAGCCAAACTTGGTCGCGATGACAACTTGATCGCGCACCGGCTCCAGTGCTTCGCCGACAAGTTCTTCGTTGGTATAGGGGCCATAGACTTCGGCGGTGTCGAAGAAGGTGACGCCACGCTCGACTGCTGCACGGATCAAGGCAATGCTGTCTGCCTTCCCGAGAGAATGACCGTAGCTGAAGTTCAAGCCCATGCAGCCAAAGCCGATGGCAGACACTTCCAAGCCATTGGTTCCGAGTTTTCGCGTTTTCATGGATTGTTCTCTCAAGACGAGATCGCCATAGAGGCAGTCGTGATGTAACGGAGGAGCACCAAGATAGATTGATGGTGCGAGGTCCTACACTTTAATTTGATGTATTAAACTCAACAATTATGTTTTTATTTCACAACCTGTTAAGGAAAGTTCATCAATGGTGCAAGCCGGGTTGTCCGAACTCACCGCGTTCATAGCTATCGCCGAGCAACAAAGTTTTCGCGCGGCGGCGCGCGTACTCGGCACATCCCCGTCCGCCTTGAGCCATGCGATGCGCAGCCTCGAGGCGAAGCTATCTGTGCGCTTATTCAACCGCACGACGCGCTCCGTCGCGTTGACCGAGGCCGGTGAGCAGCTTTTAGGTCGCGTGCGTCCAGCCATGACTGATTTGGAAAACGCACTGAACGAGGCGGCTTCGGCTCGCAACCGACCTTCAGGGACAATCAAGATCAGTACATCCGAATCGGGAGCAATCCCATTGATGCGTCATGTGCTGCCCGAGTTTCTTGAGCGCTACCCTGACATTCGTATCGAGTTCATCGTGGACTCGCGCTTTATCGACATCGTGGCAAATGGGTTTGATGCAGGTGTTCGCCTGCACGGTGACGTACCAAGGGACATGATTGCTGTTCGGTTCCAGCCGGATATGGTGCTCGCCGTCGTGGCATCGCCGGAATATCTGCAACGGTACGGTATTCCCGGGGAACCGTATGATCTTGCACGCCACCGCTGCATCCGCTCCCGGTTTGAGAACGGCGCCCTGCTTCAATGGGAATTGATTCACCGGGGAACGAGCACACATGTGGATGTTGATGGCCCCTTGACGCTAGTGCGTGCTAATTCGGTCTTGGCCGTCGAGGCCGCGTTGGCCGGCCTCGGTATTGCCTGGCTTCCACTGAACTATGTTCACGAGCACTTGGAGGCTGGTCGGCTGGTCCACTTGTTGCCCGAGTGGAGCCCCACATTTGCAGGACTTAGCCTTTATTACCCTGCCAACCGGCACCTGCCGACCGCCGTGGCGTTGTTTGTAGAGGCGGTACGAAGCCGGTTTGTTGTAAGCAACGGCGTGAATATTCGCACATAGGAAGTGCCTTCGCTGATCGGTGTCAGTATTGACTAGACATGATCGGCCCAAACTCCGAGGAATGGCTGGCGATAATCCCCGGAGGATGTATTGTCACTCCCACGAATTGTTCACGGCTTTACGCCTGAACGCAGGTTGCGTTCCGTAGCAGCTATCAAGTCAGCCGCACTCTGATCCAAAGCACCGGCGATTCTCAGGATCATCGCCAGCGTCGGCATGTGCTCTCCGCGTTCGATCTTGCCCAAGTGAGAGCGCTCGATGCTCGCCACGACGGCGAACTCATCTTGAGCGATACCTTTTTCCAGCCGGGCAGTACGGACGGCTAGACCAAAGGCCATTGCAGGTTCAGCTTCGTAGGTGATCGTGCCGGCAGGACGACCTCGTTGGACAGTGCGCTTTTGCATTCGCAAAAGCGTCAAATATCTACGTAAATTAAACCACGTTAACTTTAACCCTTGCTATGATATTTGCCTGTTTTTAGGCCTCTGCCGCTCCTTTTTTGGAGGGAGTCCATGAGCAGCTCCCAATGGTCCCTGACGCTCAAGCTCGTGGCTTCGCCCGGCGTGCTGTCTCCGCTGTTGGCGAACCTGCTCGCGCTACAACGCGCAGAAGAACCCGAGACGCAAGTGCTGCTGGAGGAGGCTGCACCCGAAAACGTCCTCCAAGGCATTGGGAACGGCCGTTACGATCTCGGCATCACGTGGACGCCCCCAAGAGTGCCCGCTCTATGCGGCCAACCGCTCTGGCACGAAGAGTTAGGTATCGCCGTCCCCTCACGATCACCATTGCTCGCACACGCGGCAATTCCGCTGGAAGTGCTGCGGCATTACCCCTTGATCCAAGCCTGCATCGCGCCGAACGATGAATTGCTCAGGCAGTTGGACTGCCCAACACAGTGCGCCAGTTCGTTCGAATTGATGGCCGTACTGGTCGCAGCAGGCTACGGCGTCGGGGTATCCCTAAGCTCACGCATTTCGCAGGCGCATAACTGGGGCATCGTCGAGCGACCTCTGGCCGGGAAGGCTCATTCGATCAGGGCGCAGATGCTGTGGCCTAGCTCCAGGAAGGAGCCGGCCATCGACCGTTTTGCAGAACGGGCAGCGAAGATCACTGCCGCTTCCTGCGCTACATGACTGCATCACGGGTAGCAGACGGCCTCGTGGACCACACGCGCTGCTTCCTGAAGCGTGCCTGACGTCACCGCTTCGATCGGGGAGCGGCCACCCAGTCGCTCCTGCGGCGCGACCAATGCGCGATAGAGCTGCCACGTGTCCAAGCGACCATCCATTGATCGCATCACTTCCCTCGCCAGCTTCTGCTTGATGGGATCGAGCTGCCAGTCGGGGATGCGTTGGCCGCGGTTCCCCATGCTCAGGGAGAGCAGCTTGCCAGTCTTGATCTCCCGGTTGACCTGATCCTTGGACTTGCCTGCCAGCTTGGCGAACACCGGAACCGGCAACTTGTCCGGCGCTTCATAGATTCCCAACATCTCCTGACGTTCGCGCTGAATGTCAGAAATGACAGGCTCCTCTTCCTGCTCCCGCTCTCGTAGCAGCGGCAAAGGCGACAACCGATGAAAAACCTGGCCACCCGCGTTCGGCCCAACGACGATGGGCGACGCCATCACCGGGAGCATGGGGTCCCCAGCACCTTCCGGCAAAACCAGCATCGAGTCGGCCTCGCCATCGATCACCGTAGGTACACCCTCGATATGGATTTTTAGGTGCGTACTGGCGGCCTCGACATGCCCCTGCTCCAGCAGGTCTAGCCGGTCGGCCCAGTCCTGCATCATGCGCCGACGCGGCTCGACGTACAGAGCATGGTTGTAGGCGGCGCTGACCCGGTTGGGGTCCGAGTGCGAAAGCTGAGCATCCACCCAGAGCTTCGGGTAGCCGATCTCGTTAAGCGCCGTCGAGATCGTGCCGCGGATGCCGTGGCCAGTCAGCAGATCCTTGTAGCCCATGCGGGTCAGGGCACTGTTGAGAGTGTTCTCGCTGATCGGCCTCTTCAGGTCGCTGCGATGGGCAAGCAGGTGCTTTTGGGCTGGCTTCACCAGTTCCAGCAGGAAGCGAGCGATCTCGATAGCTTGCGCTGATAAGGGAACGATGTAGGGTGGGATGTCCTGCGGGCGCTTGTTGTGCTTGCGCATGTCATCCTGCAACTGTTTGACGATCTCCGGCGGGATGATCCATAAACCCTGATCCAGATGGAACTGGCCAGGCTCGGCAAACCGTAACTCCCCGGTTCGCACACCCGTCAGGAACAACAGCCGAATGCCGAGCTGGGTAATGAGCTGGCCGCGGTAACGACGCAGCCTGTGGAGCAAGTCGGGGACTTCCGGCAACCGCAAGTAGGGGTTGTTCACGACGGGCGGTTTCGGCTTCGCCACTGCATCCAGGTCCGTGGCTGGATTACCCTCCAGACCCGGGATCTTCACTTTGGCGAAGCGGAACAACTGGTTGAACCAGATGCGTACCTTCTCGGCCGTCGTCAACGCATCGCGCTCTTCGATCTTCTTTAGCACTTCCTCCAAGTCCGCGCTGCGCACGTCGATCATCGACATCGTGCCGAGTCGGGGCAGCACGTCCTTCTTGAAGATGCGCTGGATCTGCGACAGGGTGCTGTTGCGTCCCTCCTTGAGTTCCAGCTTGCGCTGCTCAAGCCAACGGAGATAGACCGCCTTGAAGCTGTTTTCGTCTGCCAGACGAACGGCTTGGCGCTTGCGCTTGCGATCGACCTTGGGATTGATGCCCTTGGCCAGTAAGGCGCGTGCCTTGTCGCGCTCCTCGCGCGCCTCCCGAAGACTGACCTCGGGATAGGTTCCCAGCGACATGCGCTTTTGCTTGGCGGCCCAATAGTAGCGGAAGTGCCACGCCTTACTGCCGGTGGCTGATACGAACAGCCCGAGGCCGTCGAAGTCAGAGAGGGAATAGTTTTTGCCGGTGGTCTTGGCCTGCCGGACGACCAAATCTGAGAGTGCCATGCTCTAGCTCCTGAACATGAGTCAGGGCTCGATACTGGCCGCGTCAACCGCGCTCCCCCAGCAACAATCCGCCTTCAGCGCTTCCGTAAAGATGGCCTCAAAAATGGCCTTAAACGTCGTGGCTGTGGCTGGATTTCGGTGGATGTTGCTGGAACGAAAAAAGGAGCTTTCGCTCCTTTTTTCAACGACTTACAGACGTCGATGGAAGTCTGTAGATCTTAAATTGGAGCGGGAGACGAGTCTCGAACTCGCGACCTCAACCTTGGCAAGGTTGCGCTCTACCAACTGAGCTACTCCCGCGTACAACTTTTATTACCGTGGCAGTCTGACTGCCATTCCGCCGATCCAGCCGATACGCTGCCAGATCACCGGATGCTTGCGTCCTGGAGCGGGAGACGAGTCTCGAACTCGCGACCTCAACCTTGGCAAGGTTGCGCTCTACCAACTGAGCTACTCCCGCAGGGCCCTGCATCTTACCGAAAAGCAGACTATCGCGCAACTTCTTTTAACTACGCAGCTTTATGCTGGCAATTAACGCTAAGTGCTACTTATCTTGCTGCTTTCGATTTCGTCGTCAGCAGCGAGAACGAGATTATTGCAAAGGACGAACCGGCTCGTCAACAACTTTTTGCAGCAAGATTCATTTTTGTGCCCGCGCTTCGCCTAGCGCATCGCTGCGCTCGCGAATCTGCGGCCAGGCCAGCTTCATGTAATAGAACATCGACCACAGCGTGAGCACCGCCGCGAGATAGATCATCCAGCCGCCCAGCACCGAAGCGTCGATGCCGAAAAGCGTGTCGTTGAACAGGAGCAGCGGGATCGCAATCATCTGCACCGTGGTCTTGAGCTTGCCGAGAAAATTCACGGCGACGCTCTTGGACGCACCGATCTGAGCCATCCATTCGCGCAGCGCCGAAATCGTGATCTCGCGGCCGATAATGACCAGGGCGATCAGGTCGGCGACACGCCCCAGCGCCAGCAGCGACAACAGCGCCGCGGTGACCATCAGCTTGTCCGCCACGGGATCCAGAAATGCGCCGAACGACGAAGTCTGGTTCCAGCGGCGGGCCAGGAAGCCATCCAGCCAGTCGGTGACGGCCGCGATAATGAAGAACGATGCCGCCGTCACGTTCTTGGTATGCATTGGCAACCATGCCTCGGGCAGGTAATAGACTCCCACGACAAGCGGGATCATGGCCACACGAAGCCAGGTCAGCAGGATGGGAATGTTCAGTGGCATGGGCAGTACGATTTTGTGCCGAAAATCTGGCCGGTCCGCGGTGACGTCGCAAGACGAATGGCGCGATTGTCGCCGATTTCTGCTTGAACCCGTAATTTTCAGGGCGAAAGCCGCACGGAACATGCGGCGGGCGCATCAGTGCAGTTGGCGGTAGATCTCTTCGGCCAGCGTGCGCGAGATGCCTTCCACACTAGCCAGTTCGTCGATGCTGGCGGCCATCACGCCGCGCAGGCCGCCGAATCGCGTCAGCAGCTTCTGGCGTCGACGCGCGCCGATACCCTCGATCTCTTCCAGCCGGGACGTGTTGCGCGCTTTGGCCCGCTTCGCGCGCATGCCGGTGATAGCGAATCTGTGCGCTTCGTCGCGGATCTGCGCCACCAGCATCAGCGCAGCGCTGCCCTGCCCGAGTTCCAGCGACGGGCGGCCATCGGCAAAGATCAGCGTTTCCAGCCCGACCTTGCGGCCCTCGCCCTTCGCCACCCCCACCAGCAATCCGATATCGAGACCAAGTTCCTCGAACACCTGTCGCGCCACCTCGACCTGCCCCTTGCCGCCGTCGATCAGCACCACGCGCGGCATGCGCGGCACGCCGTCGCCAGCCCCTTCTCCGTTGGGATCGCCGCCGTCCTCCTGGATCTGCTCCACCAGCTTCTGATAGCGACGCGTCAAGACCTGACGCATTGCCGCGTAGTCGTCGCCGGGTGTGATGTCGTTGATATTGAAGCGGCGGTATTCGCCGTTCTGCATCTCATGGTGATGGAATACGACGCACGACGCCTGCGTGGCCTCGCCAGCCGTGTGGCTGATATCGAAGCACTCGATGCGCAGCATCGCCAGGTCTTCCATGTCCAGACCGATGGTTTCGGCTAGCGCCCGGGTTCGAGCCTCCTGGCTGCCCTGCTCGGCCAGCCGGCGCGCGAGCGCCAGATTCGCGCCCTGGGTCGCCATTTCGAGCCACACCTTGCGCTGTCCCTGCGGCTGGCGAACCAGTGCCACCTTGCGCCCCGCCTGCATCGACAGCGCCTCGACCACGGCGCCATCGGCGGGCAGATGGCTGACGACGATGATTGGCGGCGCAGCCTGGTCAAGGTAGTGCTGAATCATGAAGGCGGACAGCACGCGCGCCGCGATACGGTCCACCGATAGCGCCACGCTCTCCACCGCGCTGCCCGCGTCGCCGCCGGACGGCTCCGCCGCAGGCACGGGATCCGCGTCCGCCAGCGATCCGGCCGCTTCGTCACCGGCGTCGTCGCTCTCCTCGACAATCATCGCGGCCTCGTCGGCATGCGCCGGAAAATAGGCCTTGTCGCCGAGATGCCGGCCGCCGCGAACCATGGCGAGGTTCACGCACGCGCGGCCGCCCTGAACCGCGACAGCAAGGATGTCGATATCGCGCGCCTGTCCCACTTCTTCTACGGCTTGCCGCTTAAGGACCGTCGACAGCGCGGCAATCTGATCGCGCACCGCAGCGGCCTGCTCGAACTGCAACTGCATCGCGTGGTTTTCCATCTTGCCCTGCAAACCTTCGAGCACTTCGCTCTCGCGGCCTTGCAGGAACCGCGCGGCGTTACCGACATCGCGCGCGTAATCTTCCTGACTGATCGCGTTGACGCACGGCGCCGTACAGCGATGGATCTGATGCAGCAGACACGGGCGCGTACGATTGTTGAAGACCGTGTCCTCGCATGTCCGCAACTGGAACACCTTCTGCAGGATCTGCATGGACTCGCGCACGGCGTGTGCACTGGGGAATGGCCCGAAATACTGGTGCTTGCGATCGGTGGCGCCGCGGTAATACGCCATGCGCGGAAATTTGTGCCCTGTCAGTTTGAGAAACGGATAGGACTTGTCGTCGCGAAACAGGATGTTGTAGCGCGGCGCCAGCGCCTTGATGAGATTGTTCTCAAGCAGAAGCGCTTCGGCCTCGGTACGCACCACCGTCGTTTCGATGCTGGCGATCTTGCCCACCATCATCGCGATACGCGGCGACAACTGCGTCTTGTTGAAATAGCTCGACACCCGCTTCTTCAAGTCGCGCGCCTTGCCGACGTAGAGCACCTGACCCTGGGCGTCGATATACCGGTAGACCCCGGGCAACCCCGGCATGCGCGCGAGAATCGGCCGCGGATCGAACTCCGGCGCATCGGAAGGTTCCGTATCGGCGGTCGCGATATCGGCACGCTCCGGCAAATCGGCAGTCGCTGGCGGATGTGGGAGCGGCTCGGGCGAGGTTGGACCAGATACCGGATCGATCGGAGGGGCGGGTTCCTGCACGGGCATGGAGTCAACTGGACAAATGTGGCACGCCAGACATGGCAAAGCCTAGAATCGCAAGTTTAGAGCAATTCGTCCGTGAGACCTTTCTGAAAGCGGACCTTCCTCCACGCCATGCCAATCCGCTCCTGGGACATTTTCTGTACTGTCATCGACAACTTCGGCGATATCGGCGTTTGCTGGCGACTGGCGCGCCAGCTGGCGCAAGAGCACGGCCATGCGGTACGTCTGTGGGTCGACGATCTTGGTAGTTTTGCCCGGCTTGCGCCCGAGATCGACGTGACACGCCCGTCGCAACGGCTCGGCGGCGTCGAGGTGCACGCCTGGGATCCACAAGGGGGCGCCCCCTTTGACGCCCCGGTTCCGCATGACGTTGTGATCGAGGCATTTGCGTGCCATCTGCCCGAGCCGTTTCTCGCGGCGATGGCCGCCGCGCCACGCAAGCCGGTCTGGATCAATCTTGAATATATGAGCGCGGAAGACTGGGTCGCGGAGCATCACGGCATGAACTCGCCGCATCCGAGGCTGCCGCTGGTCAAATACTTCTTCTTCCCGGGATTCGCCCATGGCACGGGGGGGCTGCTGCGGGAGTCGATGATTGGCGCTTCCCGCGACGCGTTCCGTGATAGCGCGGCCGCGCACGCCACGCTGTGGCATCGCCTTGGCGTCCAACCGATGCGCGACTCACTGAAGGTGAGCTTGTTTGCCTATACCAATCCGGTCATGACAGCGCTGCTGGAGCAATGGCGCGATGGTTCGACGCGGATCGAATGCTTCGTGCCCCAGGGCCCGGCTGCCACGCAGATCGAGCAATGGCTTGGCGCGTCGCTCGCGCCCGGGTCGACGCATCACCGCGCGAACCTCGTCGTGCACGGCATTCCGTTTGTGCGCCAGGAACACTACGACGAGTTGCTGTGGGCGTGCGATG
This sequence comes from Cupriavidus pauculus, assembly GCF_008801835.1. Lineage (GTDB taxonomy): Bacteria > Pseudomonadota > Gammaproteobacteria > Burkholderiales > Burkholderiaceae > Cupriavidus > Cupriavidus pauculus. The sequence goes on from NZ_VZOW01000023.1 coordinate 28,156, forward strand.
TCAATTTCGTGCGGGGCGAGGATTCCTGCGTGCGCGCCCACTGGGCCGCGCGGCCGATGATCTGGCAGATCTACCCACAGGATGACAACGCACATCACGTCAAGCTGGACGCGTGGCTGCAGCGTTTTGGCCGCGCCGGTGTGTCGCCCGAAGCATCCGCGGCACTGACGGCGTTTTCGCACGCCTGGAATGGCTACGGCGCGGCGCCCGACTGGGCGTCGCTGCAGGCACAATTGCCAGCGCTGAACGCAGGAATGGACCGCTGGCAGCGGCAATTGCAGCACTTGGGTGACCTCGCGGCGAATCTCGTGGCCTTCAGCGAAAATCAGGTAAAATAGCCGGTTGATTTGATGGCGAGCCAAGTTTCATGGCCCAAGAACCTGCTGCCGGCAGCGCGCCTTCGCCATACCGATTCCCGGGCATACACAGATCCCGGATCTTTTTTTCAGGAAGACATTTCAGATGAAAATCGCACAGGAACTCCGCGTCGGCAACGTGTTCATGATCGGTTCCGACCCGATGGTGGTGCAAAAGGCCGAGTACAACAAGTCGGGCCGTAACGCAGCTGTCGTCAAGATGAAGTACAAGAACCTGCTGACGGACGCCCCGGGCGAATCCGTCTTCAAGGCCGACGACAAGTTCGAGGTGGTTGTGCTGGAGCGCCGCGAGTGCACCTATTCGTACTTCGCCGACCCGATGTACGTGTTCATGGACGCCGACTACAACCAGTACGAAGTCGAGAAGGACAGCATGGGCGACGCGCTGAACTACCTCGAAGACGGCATGGCTGTGGAAGTGGTGTTCTACAACGACAAGGCCATCTCGGTAGATATGCCGACCACGCTGGTGCGTGAAATCGTCTACACCGAGCCGGCCGTCAAGGGCGACACGTCGTCGGGCAAGGTCCTCAAGGGCGCCAAGATCAACACCGGTTTCGAACTGCAAGTACCGCTGTTCTGCAACATCGGCGACAAGATCGAAATCGACACGCGCACCGGCGAATACCGCAGCCGCGCCAACTAAGCTTTAGGGCGATCGCGATAACAAGGGCAGCTTCGGCTGCCCTTTGTTTTGCCCTTCATTCACGCAATCAGTTCGAGTTCCTTCAGAAGGCGCTGGGCGGCGCGGTACTCGCCTTCCTGCTGCAGCTTGTTCCAGTCGAGCGGCTTCTTGCGGCCAAACAGCTTGCGGATGCGGCGCTGCGAGGTCTTGTCGATCGACACGTCGAGTTCGCTCAGCAACTGGTCCGCCCGATCCGGATGATTGCAGATCAGCACCATATCGCAGCCAGCACTCAACGCGCTATGCGCCGCCTGCGTCACGGTTCCCGCCACGCTGGCGCCTTCCATGCTCAGATCGTCGCTGAAAATCACGCCTTCAAACCCGAGTTGCGCACGCAGGATGTCCTGCAGCCAGAAGCGCGAAAAGCCTGCCGGATTCGGGTCGACCTTCGGGTAGATGACGTGCGCCGGCATCACTGATGCTAGCGCCTGCCCCATCCAGTCATACGGGCGGGCGTCATGCGCCAGGATTTCGTCGAGCGTGCGCTCGTCGACCGGAATCGCCACATGGGAGTCTGCCTCGACGTAGCCGTGTCCCGGGAAATGCTTGCCGCAATTGGCCATGCCAGCCAGCAGCAGGCCGTGCGTCAAATGATTGGCGAGCATCGTCACCACGCGCGGATCGGCATGAAAGGCGCGATCGCCGATCACGGCGCTGCGCCCGAAGTCCAGATCCAACACCGGCGTGAAGCTCAGATCGATATCGCACGCACGCAGCTCGGCCGCCAGCACATAGCCGCAGGCAATCGCCGCCTTGGTGGCCAGCAGCACGTCACGGTCCCATAACCCGCCCAGCCGCGCCATCGCCGGCAGATGCGTAAATCCATCGGTCTTCGCACGCTGCACGCGGCCACCCTCGTGGTCGATGCAGATCAGCACGTCGTCGCGCACTTCGCGAATCGCACGCGTCAGTGCGGTCAGCTGGGCTCGCGATTCGAAATTGCGCGCAAACAGAATCACGCCGCCGGTCAGCGGATGCGCGATACGGCGCTCGTCTTCAGCGTTGAGCTGCTTGCCGACAACATCGAGCACCACGGGGCCCGGGCGCTTGCCCGACACTTTCTTGTTCATATCGATTCGGTTGAAACAGGTTCAGATGCCAGACCGGCAGCGCCGATCCGCTCCGCGATCGCGAAGGCAACCGCATATTCATGTTCATCACTGACACTGACGCGAATGGTGAGTCCGCGTTCCCTCACCCAGTCCGCCAGTTCACCTGTGCACTGCGGGGTGGGCTCGCCGGAGGGCAAGTTCAGTAGCTCCATCGCGCGCCATGTCATCGGCCAGCGCATGCCCAGGCCGATCGCCTTGGAAAAGGCTTCCTTTGCCGCGAATCGCGTCGCCAGGAATGCCAGGCCGCGCTTTTCCGAGCGAGCCTTGCGCGCGTGGTAAATCTTGAGCTCGCGCGGGCCCAGCACCTTTTCGGCGAAGCGTCCGCGCGTGCGATCCATCACGCCCTGCACGCGATCTATCTGGATGATGTCGGTACCGACGCCGTAAATCACGCCGATTGTCCAGGGACTGGATAGCGCGTGCCAAGACGCGCCGCAACCATGATGGCCTTCATCTCGCGCACCGCATTTTGCCAACCGGCAAATACCGCATGGGCGACGATTGCGTGGCCGATGTTCAGTTCCTTGATGCCCGGAAGCGCGGCAATGCGCTGCACGTTGGTGTAGTGGAGGCCATGACCGGCATTCACGATCAGGCCATGTTTCTGGCCCGCATCGACACCTTCGGCAACCCGCTGGAATTCGGCATCCTGCTCTTGCGCGTCTTGCGCATCGGCATAGCGACCGGTGTGGATTTCGATGACCGGCGCTTTGCACGCCGCGGCGGCGGCAATTTGCTCGGCATCGGCATCAATGAACAGCGACACGCGGATACCGGCGTCCGCCAGCTGGCGGCAGGCGGCGCTGACCTGTTCGAAATGGCCGACCACATCGAGGCCGCCCTCGGTCGTCACCTCGGCGCGCTTTTCTGGAACCAGACAAACGTCCTGCGGCTTGATGCGGCAGGCGATGTCGAGCATTTCGGACGTGATGGCGCATTCGAGATTCATGCGCGTCGCCAGTTTCGGCCGCAATGCATGTACATCGGCATCGCGAATATGGCGGCGGTCTTCGCGCAGGTGCAGCGTAATCAGGTCGGCGCCCGCTTCCTCTGCCTGGAGTGCGGCCTGGATCGGATCCGGATAAACCGTGCCGCGCGCATTGCGCAGCGTGGCAACGTGATCGATATTGACGCCAAGGTCGATGACCCCGGGATTCGCGTGGAAGATCATGCCGACTTACTCAAAGGATTTCGGGAATCAAAGGTATTGCAGATCCATCAGGATCTGCCGCGTTTTCAGCGGCTCGCCCTGCAGATAATAATGCAGCAGAAACCGCATCAGGGCACGACTTTGCGAGACGGTCTGGGCGCGTGCGTAGTCGTCCTGCGCCATGTCCAGCAAGGTCTGACCCGACACGACCGGCCAACTGGACGGATCGCTGCCCTGGGCGCTGCGCACGCCCCGCTCGGGCTGATATACGTAATCGCGCCCCGGCTGCACGCGCTCGCCGGTGTTGGCGCACTGGTCGAAGGCCACGGCGAATCCGGTTTCCTGCAGCAGCACGCGCTCGAAGCTGCGCAATGCGAGACTGGCCGCCTCGCCGTGCGCCAGGCGCGTGAGCGTGATCATATAGTGCTTGAACAGTGCTGGATGCGCGTCTTCGCGCGGGCAGAAGCGCAGGATCAGCTCGTTCAGATAAAAGCCGGACAGCAACGCATCGCCCGCCAATGGCAGCATGCCGCCAACGTACTCGGCCTTGGTCAGCGTCTTGACCTCGCCGCGGCCGGTCCATGACAGGGAAATCGGGTGGAAATGCTGCAACACCGCGCGTAGCGCCGAATGGGGACGCTTGGCCCCCTTTGCGACCATCGCCATGCGGCCGTGGTCCCGCGTGAACACATCCAGAATCAGACTGGTTTCGCGATACGGATAGGCGTGCAGGACAAATCCGGTCTCGTTCGTGACGCGCAGTTCGGACCGCGCAGGCACGATCCGCATCGCGCGGTCCATCATCTCGCGCCCGGCGGCAACCGCTGGATTGAGCGTCGACACCGAACCCGATCCCAGCACTTCAGCCGCTTCCTCGGCAATTGGATCGACGCTGCGCGCACGCGGCGCGGCAGCGCGGCGCACGTCAGGCATCTTGCTCACTCGTAGCCGTACGCGCGCAGTCCGGCCTCGTTATCGGCCCAGCCGCTTTTGACTTTGATCCACATTTCCAGGTAGACCTTGCCGTCGAACAGCTTTTCCATATCGAGCCGTGCTTCGGTGGAGATCTGCTTGAGCTTGCTGCCCTTGTTGCCGATGATCATCGCCTTGTGCGCGTCGCGCTCGACGAGGATGGTGGCAAAGATACGACGCAGGCGCCCTTCGGTTTCGAATTTGTCGATCACCACGGTGCTGGTATAAGGCAGCTCGTCGCCCGTCCAGCGGAAGACCTTCTCGCGAATGATTTCCGAGGCGAGAAACCGTTCGCTGCGATCGGTCATCGCGTCGACGTCGTACATCGGCTCGCCCTCGGGCAGATACGGCCGAATGATCGCCAGCAGCCGCTGGATATGATCGTGCGTCTTGGCCGACATCGGCACCACTTCCGTGAACGGGAAGCGCTGCCCCATCTGCTCCAGGAACGGCATCATGACTTCGGAGCGGCCTTCGCCGATGCGGTCGAGCTTGTTGCACACCAGCAGCACCGGCGTGTTCTTCGGCAGCAACGCGAGCACCTTCTCGTCGTCGGCGCCGAAGTAGCCGGCCTCGACGACAAACAGCACCACATCGACCGACGAGAGCGTCGATGTCACCGCGCGGTTCAGCGAGCGGTTCAAGGCGCTGGCATGGCGGGTCTGAAATCCGGGCGTATCGGCGAACACGAATTGCGCATCGTCGGTAGTCTGAATGCCAACGATCCGGTGCCGCGTGGTTTGCGCCTTGCGTGACGTAATGCTGATCTTCTGGCCGACCAGCGCGTTCATCAGCGTGGACTTGCCGACATTCGGACGACCGACAATAGCCACGGTGCCACATCGGAAATCCGTGACACCGGAGGGTTCCGCCGCTTCCTGCTGCGGTGGGAGAGATTGGGTCATTCCTTCAACCTGAGAGACAACTGGGGATCTGGTGGCACCGGCTGCTTGCGCGTCTTGCCGGTGCGTTCGGCGCGACTGCGCTTGAGCAGTTGCGGCACGAGCTTCTGAACTTCTTCCAATGCGAGCTTGGCGGCCGCCTGCTCGGCAGCGCGCCGCGACGCGCCCGTGCCAAACACGCGTACTTCCAGTTTAGGCACGATGCACTCGACTTCAAATTGCTGACTGTGCGCCGCCCCGTGCGTGGCAACCACGTTGTATTGAGGCAGGGCGATCTTGTGACCCTGCAGATACTCCTGGAGCAACGTCTTGGCGTCCTTGCCGAGGGTGCGCGGGTCCACCTGCTCCAGAATCGGGATATACAGCTTGCGGATCAATCCACGGGCGGCATCGAATCCGCTGTCGAGAAAGACCGCACCCACGATCGCCTCGAGCGCGTCGGCCAGGATCGACGGGCGACGGAATCCGCCGCTTTTGAGTTCGCCCTCGCCGAGCCGCAACGAATCGGAAAGCTGCAGCATCTGGGCGATCTCGTAGAGCGCCTGCTGCTTGACCAGATTGGCCCGCACGCGCGACAGATCGCCCTCGTCCAGCTTTCCGAACATGCCGTACAGCATGTCCGCCACCGCGCAATTCAGAACCGAATCGCCCAGGAATTCCAGACGCTCATTGTGCTGCGCGCTATGACTGCGATGCGTGAGCGCCTGCTGCAGCAATTCGGGCTTGCTGAATCGGTAGCCGAGACGTTGCTGCAAGGCGTCGAGGGTCATGTCTTTACTGCGTTCCCGTATAGGTAATCAAAAAACTTAACGGACCATAGATCTGGACTTCGGTCCGATATTCGAATCCGATGGCTCGAATCCGTCCGGACTCGTCTTCCATCACATCCAGGTCTTCGCCCTTGATCGAGTGAATATTGTCGATCTGGGCCTGCTTGTCGAAATTGGCGGCGATTTCCTTGCGGTTGCTCGAACTGTCGCGCGCATACGTCACCGCACGTTTGACAGAAAAATACTCGAGCATGCTGGGCAACGATTTCAGCCCCGGCAACACCACCGCCAACACAATGGCAATGACTACCAAAAATGACCACAAGGAAAAGCCATGTGCATTTTTAGACACATAGACCCGGGCTTTTCCCCTGCTTCCCAAAAACTGCTGACCCATATTGCGCCTGCCCTCTTTTGATGAGTGTTTTGCGCCGCGCAGTGTCGCCGGATTTTTATTTGAACGACCCCACGCGCCCGAAATTGCCCAGGTTCATCCAGATCAGGAACGCCTTGCCAACAATGTTTCCGGCTGGCACGAAGCCCCAATATCGGGAATCCAGGCTGTTGTCACGGTTATCACCCATGACGAAATAGTGACCCTCCGGCACTTTACATGTCACGCCCTGCTGATTGTAAGTGCAGTTCTCGCGGAATGGAAAATCGGGATCCGCGCCTGCCACAAAAGCGGGACGCTCGACATCGTTCAGGATGCCATGTTCCGGACCGCCTGGCAGCTTCTCGGTGAAATGCTTCGAATATGCCAGGCGCTCTTCGTCAAGATAATCGGGCAGCGCGCTATACTCCGCCGGCTTGCCATTGATCGTCAGCTTTTTGTTTTCGTAGCGCACCACATCGCCAGGCACCCCGATCACGCGCTTGATGTAATCGAGCGATTCGTCTTTCGGGTAACGAAACACCATGACGTCGCCACGCTGGGGATCGCCAACGTCGATGATCTTCTTGTTCAGCACCGGCAAGCGAATCCCGTACTCGTATTTGTTCACGAGAATGAAATCGCCAATCAGCAGCGTCGGGATCATCGAGCCGGATGGAATCTTGAACGGTTCGACCACGAACGAGCGCAGCACAAACACTGCCAGGATCACGGGGAAGAAGCTGGCCGAATATTCCAGCCACCACGGTTGCCGCAGTTTTTCTTCGGCCAGCTTGGCACGGGAACGATCCAGTTCGGCGCCGCCCTGCACGTTCGCCAGATTCTGGCGCTGCGCATCGAACTCGGCCAGCGCCAGGCGCGCAACGCCACGCCTCTGACGTTCGAACACGAGCTTGTCTGCGACCCAGGCAACGCCCGTAATGACCACCAGCACAAAAAGGATCAGTGCAAAATTCATAACGGCTATCGAAGGATGTCGAATTGTTGGTATCGCCGGAACTGCGCGCTTATTTGTCGTCCACCTGCAGGATCGCCAGGAACGCTTCCTGCGGGATTTCCACGGTGCCTACCTGTTTCATGCGCTTCTTGCCGGCCTTCTGCTTTTCCAGCAGCTTCTTCTTGCGCGAGATATCGCCGCCGTAGCATTTTGCCAGCACGTTCTTGCGCAGCGCCTTGACGTTTTCACGCGCGATGATGTTTGAACCGATTGCCGCCTGGATGGCCACGTCATACATCTGACGCGGAATGATCTCGCGCATCTTGGCAGCCACCTCGCGACCGCGGTATTGGGAATTGGATCGGTGCACGATCACCGACAGCGCATCCACCTTGTCGCTGTTGATCAGAATATCGACCTTGACCACATCGGACGGACGATACTCCTTGAACTCGTAATCCATCGACGCGTAGCCGCGCGAGACGGATTTCAGGCGGTCAAAGAAATCCATGACGATTTCCGCCATCGGGATCTCGTAGGTCAGTTGCACCTGCTTGCCGTGATAGCTCATATTGATTTGCGAGCCCCGCTTCTGCGTGCACAGAGTGATCACGGAACCCACATAATCCTGCGGCATATACAGGTTCACGGTGACGATCGGCTCAAGGATCGCCTCGATCTTGCTGGGATCGCGCATCTTGGCCGGATTCTCCACCGTCACCATGGAGCCATCGCGCAGCTGGACCTGATAGACCACGGTCGGCGCCGTCGTGATCAAGTCCATGTCGAACTCGCGTTCCAGACGCTCCTGCACGATTTCCATATGCAGAAGGCCCAGGAAACCGCAACGGAAACCAAAGCCGAGCGCCTGTGAAACCTCCGGCTCGAACTGCAGCGAAGCATCGTTCAGGCGCAGCTTTTCCAGCGACTCGCGCAGTGCTTCGTATTGATTCGATTCCACCGGATACAAGCCGGCAAACACCTGCGGCTTGACTTCCTTGAAGCCCGGAAGCGGTTCTTCTGCACGACGCGCGATCGTGGTGATCGTATCGCCGACCTTTGCGGCCTTCAGTTCCTTGATGCCTGCGATCACGAAGCCAACTTGCCCGGCCGTCAGCGCATCGCGCTGGACAGACTTGGGCGAAAACACGCCGACCTGTTCCACCAGGTGCTGGGCGCCGGTCGCCATCAGCAGGATCTTGTCCTTGGTGCGAAGCGTCCCGTTGACCACGCGCACGAGCATCACCACGCCCACGTAGTTGTCAAACCACGAGTCGATAATCAGCGCCTGCAACGGCGCCGTAGCATCGCCCTTGGGCGGCGGCACCTTGGCGATCAACGCTTCGATGACATCTTCCACACCCTGCCCGGTCTTTGCCGAGCACGGTGTCGCATCGCTCGCGTCAATCCCGATGACGTCTTCGATTTCCTGCTTTGCGTTATCGGGGTCGGCCTGCGGCAAATCGATCTTGTTGAGCACCGGCACCACTTCCACGCCGAGTTCAATCGCGGTGTAGCAGTTGGCAACGGTCTGGGCTTCAACCCCCTGCGACGCATCCACGACCAGCAACGCACCTTCGCACGCCGACAGGGAGCGGCTGACTTCGTAGCTGAAGTCCACGTGTCCCGGTGTGTCGATCAGGTTCAGATTGTAGATTTCACCGTCGCGCGCCTTGTAGCTCAGCGCAGCCGTCTGTGCCTTGATGGTGATGCCGCGCTCTTTCTCAATGTCCATCGAATCGAGCACCTGCGCTTCCATCTCCCGATCGGACAGCCCGCCGCAGCGCTGAATGATCCGGTCGGCCAGGGTGGATTTGCCATGGTCGATGTGGGCAATGATCGAGAAATTACGGATATGGTCCATCTAGTGTTCTGGGAGACGCCGACGCTGCCCAGCGAACCAGGATGGCGCGGGAGCGGCAAAAAAGGTGGGGCGCATAACTTGCGCCAATCCGCGATTTTACCGGATTTTCAAGGACTTCCGGCGTGCGAATGTTGTCAGGCGACGCCCGCGGCGACTCGCCAGGATGGCGGGTGACGCACCCGCTCAAAAACAATCGCGCCGGAGGAGGTCCGGCGCGATCGATGGACGACTAATTTGCAGAATGCGACGTCAGCGCGTCTGAGGGCGCAAGGTCAGAACCTGCGTGGCGTCGCCACGCCGGACGAACACCGCCGCCATCTTGCTCTTGTCCAAGCTCTTTACCAACTCGTTGAACTGCCGCGCACCGGTTATGTCGGTATCGCCAACACGAAGAATGATGTCGCCCGGTCGAATACCGGCGCGAGCGGCGGGACCATCGGCAGTATCCACTTCGACGCCGGACTTGACCTTCAGCTCGCGCAGGCGCGCTTCCGAAAGATCGTTGACGATCAGACCCAGCGCGTTCGGTTTTGTCGCCTGCTGCTGCTCTTCGCTGCCATTGCCGCGGCGCTCGCCCTTGCGTGCCGCCGTCTTGGCGCCATCCGGCTCGAGTTCGGTCACGGTAATGGGCACTTCGCGCGTCTGGCCCTTGCGCCAGACCTGCAGCGGCACACGGGTGCCGGGCTTGGTATCGCCCACCATCCGCGGCAGATCCGAAGCCTTTTCGATATCGCGGCCGTTGTACTTCAGGATGATGTCGCCCGCCTCGATGCCCGCCTTTTCGGCCGGCCCGCCCGGTTCGACGCTGCCCACCAGTGCGCCGCGCGCACGGCCAAGTCCGAGCGAGTCAGCGACTTCCTTGGTCACGTCACCAATCGCCACGGCGATCCGGCCGCGTGTCACCTTGCCGCTGGCCTTCAGTTGCTCGGAGACGCGCATCGCCTCGTCAATGGGAATCGCGAACGAAATCCCCATGTAACCGCCGCTGCGACTATAGATCTGCGAGTTGATGCCGATCACCTCGCCGCGCAGGTTGATCAGCGGACCGCCAGAGTTGCCCGGATTCACGGCCACATCAGTCTGGATGAACGGCAGATAATCGCCGGTGTCGCGGCCCTTGGCCGAGACAATGCCCGCCGTCACACTGTTGTCCAGCCCGAACGGCGAGCCGATCGCCAGCACCCATTCGCCGGGACGGATCTTGTCCGAATCTCCGAGTGCCAGACGCGGCAGGCCAGTCGCTTCGATCTTCAGTAGCGCCACATCGGTGCGCTTGTCCGAGCCGATCAGCTTGGCCTTGAATTCACGCTTGTCCGGTAACGTCACATAGATGGTCTCGGCGTCCGCCACCACATGCGCGTTGGTCATGACATAGCCATCCTGGCTGATGATGAACCCCGAACCGACGCCGCGGCTTTGCTCCTCGCCCTGCGGCGGCTGTTGCGGCTGACCGCGCCGCGGCGGCGTGGGCATGCCCGGCATCGGCACGCCGAAGAAGCGACGGAAGAATTCCGCCATCTCGTCATCTTCAGGCGAGTTGCCACGCGAGCGAATACGTTCAGTGGTTCGAATATTGACCACTGCGGGACTTGCCTTTTCGACCAGATCGGTGAAATCGGGCAAGTTGTAGTTGGCGGCAGCCGCCTGGGCATGGCCCAGTTCGGAAACGGCCGGGCCGAGCACAAGCATGGCAACCATGACCATGGCACGCGCCAGGGCTGGAGATCTGGAAATCATCAACGAACTCCCGGGAGAAATCTGCGAAAAACGAATGCTTCGCGGCGGGCGGGACGCGGCTTGCGAAGCGTCATGTCCAGTGGCCGGCGCGGGACTCGACATCCCCGCCGTCACACCCGAATCTGTTCAGTGTACTGTCTTGGGAGGCGGCCGATACTCGACGCCAGCCGCAAACTGCTTGACCGTTGCGGCCGGCACTTCACCCACCACAGTTATCCAGAAATCGGCGACCCGGCGCACCACGACCTGTGTGGCGCCAAGCGACGCGATGCCCTCGCGACGCGTGCGTTGCTCGGAAACGGGCTCGATGAAGACGGACAAGCCGGTCAGGCCATCGCTGTAGACCACCTGCAATACTTCGAACACACCAGCGGGCTTGCTGCCCTGTGCAGGCGCCCGTAATTCGCCAAGCGGCCGGCGGACCTCGCGGATCTTCTGGAAGCCCTTGATCGGTGTATTGATCGCCCAGCCTTCCTCCACAATGTTTGCGGGCTGGTAGGTGACCTCGTAGTGATTCCAAGAGCTTGCACTCTTGATCGCGCCGAGAATGCGCTGCTTCTCCGACGGCACGCCAATGTCCACTTGCGAGAACGCGACCTGCTCAAGCACCTTGCCGTTTTCGCCAATGGTCTGCGCGCGCATCAGCAGGCCGGAATTCTTGTCGGCCCATAAGCGGACCGCGTAACGGGCCGAGTCGTGAGGCTCTAGCGCGAACACTTCGCATTCGACGCCAGCGACACGTTCGCCGGGCAGCTTGCGCATGTCGTACAGATCCAGCACATCGCCCTTGTTGGTCGCGAGCAGCGCTGGGAAGCGATCCTTTGCCTCCTGCTTCTCCACGACGACGAGCTTTGCCTCGGGAATCAGACTGTGCACGACATCGTTTTGACGCAGTACTTCACGCGGCTTGCCGTCTAGGGTCTCAAGGCGTTCGTACTCGTTGTGAACGAGATCGCTGTAATGCTGGATGCGCGAGGCATGCATAACGCTGCCGCGCTGATAGATCAAGGTCCCGACGTAGTTTTCGCGTTGCGCCGCACGGTGGATCTTGTTGAGCCACGCGGTGGCGTCGCGGCGGGTCAGCGTATCGTCAGACGGCTGCGCTGTGGCAGCGGCAGCAGTCAGACACAAGGCCAGAAAAAAGGACCTGCGCAGGCCCTTCCTTCCGTGTACGTCCGCTACGTTGGCGGACGACCGTCCTTTATGCATGTCCGGCATTATTCCTGCGAATTATCCTGGGAGAAATTGGCGCCGTTGGCCACCGCCCGCATGGTCGGCACAAACGCATCCGTTGCAACAGAAGTACGATGGGCGCGCAGGTATTCATCGAGCCGCGGATCCCGGATCATCTGCGCATTGTCAGCAGAAACCGTCAGGATCCCGCTCGCCGCCGGCGCGGCCTGCATACCGGCCTTCAATGGCGCTGCGGAATTCTGCTCGACACGGGCCACGATGGCATCGGGCGCGCCTGCGTCGCCAGGACCGCGCATCTGCGGCACCACGACCCAGCTCACCGCCGCAACCGCCGCCGCGATGGCCGTGCCGGGAACGACACGACGCACCCATGACGGACGGACCAGCAAACGATGACGCCCCGCGGCGGCCACCGCTGGCACGAGCACGTGGGGCTCGGCATCGAGACGCGCGGAAAAGCGGGAAAGAAAATCTTCAGTCGAGCCAGCGTGCGTGAGTTCTTCGGAACGCAAGGCGTCACCGATCAACTGGTACATCGACCATTCGGCCATACCGGCATCGCCCTTGGCATGTCCGATCGCCGCGTCGACTTCGTGCGCAGCCAATTCGCCATCCACCAGAACAGAAATCTGTTCCGCCGCTTCCATTACATGAACCGACTGCTTATGAGCCTGACCCATTTCCAACCCCAAGAAATTCCATTGAACACCGATAAATCCCGTCTCTACCGCTTGTCGTTTATCGATGCAGGAATAGGCTGCAACGCTGGCTGCACGACATTCTCACTTACCACCGCTTTCCCTCTGCCGTTCCCAGCAAGGGCCGCAATTTGTCGGCGATCGCTTCGCGCGCCCGAAAAATTCGCGAACGCACCGTACCGATCGGGCACCCCATCGCCTCCGCGATCTCCTCGTAACTGAGACCTTCGATCTCGCGCAGCGTGATGGCAGTGCGTAATTCTTCCGGCAATGCCTCCATCGCGCGGTTCACTGTATCGGCTACCTGGCGCGTGTGGAGCATGGACTCCGGCGTATTGATATCCCTTAGTTGCTCACCGTCCGCAAAAGTTTCAGCCTCTTCGGCATCGATGTCACTCGACGATTCCGGGCGGCGCCCCTGCGTGGCAAGGTAGTTCTTCGCGGTGTTGACGGCAATGCGGTACAGCCACGTGTAGAAGGCGGATTCACCCCGGAACTGGGGAAGCGCGCGGTAGGCCTTGATAAAGGCATCTTGCGCCACATCCTCCACCTCTGCGGGGTCCCGGACAAGGCGCGAAATCAGGCGAATGATCTTGCGGTGATACTTGGTCACCAGCAGTTCAAAGGCCCGCTTGTCGCCCTGTTGGACGCGTTCAACTAGAAGCTGATCGGCTTCGCGCTCGCTCACGAATGGTTCACCTGCTGCAGTGTATCTCTTGGTTTTGTCGTCACGACAAGCGTTGTATTTTACCTACGATCATGGCGGCCCCGGGTGCCGCGAAGCGCATGGTGTGACTGTAGCTTCGCACTTAGGTTCCGGCGTCGGAGGGTTGGTTGCACCGTCGTGCAACCTTTCTCTGTCAGAAATCAACCCGACCGCAACGCGAATTGGCCGGGGCGGGGCAACAAGGCCCCGGCATCCTGACGATCGTCTCTTCGCAGGATCAGACGCGGCGGAAGACCAGCGTGCCGTTGGTGCCGCCGAAGCCAAAGTTGTTTTTGACTGCGACGTCGATCTTCATGTCACGCGCCGTGTTTGCCGCGTAATCGAGATCGCACTCCGGGTCCTGATTGAAGATATTGATGGTCGGCGGCGACACCTGGTTGTGGATGGCCAGCACCGTGAAGACGGATTCGAGACCGCCCGCGCCACCGAGCAAGTGCCCGGTCATCGACTTGGTCGAATTGACCACCATCTTGTAGGCATGATCGCCAAACGCCAGCTTTATGGCATCGGTCTCGTTCTTGTCGCCCAATGGCGTCGACGTGCCGTGCGCGTTCAGATAGCTGACTTCGTCAGGATTGACGCCAGCGTTCTTGAGCGCGGCTACCATGCAACGGCGCGGACCGTCGGTGTTCGGCGCGGTCATATGGAACGCGTCGCCGCTCATGCCAAAACCGACCAGTTCGGCATAGATACGCGCGCCACGCGCCTTCGCGGACTCGTATTCTTCCAGCATCATCACGCCGGCGCCCTCGCCCAGCACGAAACCGTCGCGGTCCTTATCCCACGGGCGCGAAGCGGTTGCCGGATCGTCATTGCGCGTCGACAGTGCGCGCGCCGCGGCAAAGCCGCCGATGCCCAACGGCGAGACCGTCGATTCTGCGCCGCCGGCCAGCATGGCGTCGGCGTCGCCGGCCTGGATCAGACGGGCGGCAAGGCCGATGCTGTGCAGCCCAGTGGTGCAAGCCGTCACGGCCGCGAGGTTAGGACCCTTCATGCCGTGAATGATCGACAAGTGGCCGGAGATCATGTTGATGATCGAGCCGGGCACGAAAAAGGGCGAAATGCGACGGGGACCGCGGTTATGCAGTTCCATCTGCGTTTCTTCGATCATCGGCAGGCCGCCAATGCCCGAGCCAACCAGCACGCCGATGCGCTCGGCGTTGGCCTCGGTAATCTCCAGGCCGCTGTCTTTCAGCGCCTGCGAGCCTGCAGCGATGCCGAAATGGATAAACGTATCCATATGGCGGGCTTCCTTGGCCGGGATGTATTCCTCGGCGTTGAAGCCCTTCACTTCGCCGGCGAAATGCACAGCCAGGGCGGAGTGATCGAATTTGGTAACGGTGGCGATGCCGGACTTGCCAGCGACCAGATTGGCCCAGCCTTCGGCAACCGTGTTTCCGACGGGAGACACAAGGCCAAGCCCAGTGACAACGACGCGACGACGGCTCACTATTTTTTCCTACGAGTGCGTGAAACAGCTTCGAATTGGCTCAGCATTTGCGGCCCCCTGCCGATACATGAATATCAGGCCGGGCCGGGCGAAGGCGTTTCGATTCTGCTTCTTCGAACAGACGAAAGCCACAGAAAACGGCATGACAGGGCTACAGCAGCCCCATCCCTGCGCCTTCTGTGGCTCGGAATGCGAAGATGACGGCTTAGGCCTTGACGTGCGCAGTAGCGTAGTCGATGGCTTGCTGCACGGTCGTGATCTTCTCGGCTTCCTCATCGGGAATTTCCATGCCGAATTCATCTTCCAACGCCATCACGAGTTCAACCGTGTCCAGCGAGTCCGCACCGAGATCATTCACGAACGACGATTCGTTCTTGATATCTGCCTCGGCCACGCCAAGCTGTTCAGCCACGATTTTCTTGACGCGTTGTTCGATATTGTCCATGTAACCCTCCAGGGAAGTTCGACAAAAAGTGGGCGCATTTTAGCAGGTTTGGACCACAATGAAGCCGCCTGCCAAGCTTTGCAAGAATCGCGCCCGTTTGGTTTCAAAAACAAAAGCTTCAGCCGGCTTCTTTCAGCTTCTCCATCGAAACTGAAGGGAGCCGACACACTCAATTCATGTACATGCCACCGTTCACGTGCAGCGTAGTGCCCGTGATATAAGCGGCCTGCGGACCGGCAAGGAAAGCCACCGCATTGGCGATGTCTTCCGGTTGACCAAGGCGGCCCAAAGGAATGCGCGTCTTCAGTGCAGCATGCTGCTCCTCCGACAGAACCTTGGTCATATCGGTGTCGATGAAACCGGGCGCAACGCAATTGACCGTCACGTTGCGGCTGCCGATCTCAGCGGCCAGCGCGCGGCTCATGCCTTCCACGCCCGCCTTCGCAGCGGCGTAGTTCATCTGGCCGGGGTTGCCGGTAGAGCCCACTACAGAAGTGATGTTGATGATGCGGCCGGCGCGGGCCTTCATCATCGGACGCAGCACGGCGCGCGCCAGGCGGAACACCGCGGTCAGATTCGTGTCGATGACCGCCGTCCAGTCGTCGTCCTTCATGCGCATGGCGAGTTGATCCTGCGTGATGCCGGCATTGTTGACCAGCACGCCCAGACCACCGTGGGCCTTGACGATCTCATCGATCACGGCTTCGCATCGCGCCGCGTCGTTGACATTCAGAACAACGCCGTGGCCTTTCAGGCCCTCGGCAGAAAGATATTCAGCGATGGCCGCCGCGCCCGCTTCGCTCGTGGCCGTACCGATCACCGTAGCACCCTGGCGGGCGAGTTCCAGCGCAATCGCGCGGCCGATGCCCCGCGAGGCGCCGGTCACCAACGCCACCTGATTGTCCAGAGTCTTGTTCGTCATATTCTATGGTTCCTTCGCTTTACTTCAGCAGCGCCAGCGTGTCCTGCAGCGACGCCGGATCGAATATTGCACCGCCTACCAAATTGCCGTCGATGCGTTTGGTCATACCGGCCAACACTTTGCCGGGACCGCACTCGACCACATGCGTGACACCTTCGGCGGCCATCTTCTGCACGCACTCGACCCAGCGCACCGGCGCAGCGGCCTGGCGCACCAGGGCATCCTTGATCTGCGCCGGATCGCTGACAATGGCGACATCGACGTTGTTCACGAGCGGAATCGATGGCGCCGAGAACGCGAGGTCTGCCATGCGGTCGCGCAGTCGATCCGAGGCCGGCTTGAGCAGCGACGAATGAAACGGCGCCGAAACCGGCAGCGGCAGCGCGCGCTTCGCGCCCTTGCCCTTGGCGATTTCACAGCATTTTTCCACCGCGGCCTTGTGACCGGCGATGACGACCTGGGCCGGGGCATTGAAGTTGACTGCCTCCACCACGCCTGCGCCGGCTGCCGTGGCCTCGGCGCAGGCAGCGCGCACGTCGTCGTCGGACAGACCGAGGATCGCCGCCATGCCACCTTCGCCGACGGGCACGGCTTCCTGCATCGCCTGCGCACGGAAACGGACCAGCGGCACGGCATCGGCAAATGGAATCACGCCGGCGGCAACCAGCGCCGAATATTCGCCCAGGCTGTGGCCCGCCACCAGCGCCGGCGGCGGTCCGCCCGCATCGAGCCATGCGCGATACACGGCCACAGCAGCGGTCAGCATGACCGGCTGGGTGTTCGTCGTCAGATTCAGTTCCTCTGCAGGGCCTTCGGCAATCAGCTTGCCAAGGTCCTGGCCGAGGGCGCTGGAAGCTTCCTCCAGCGTGGCGCGAACTACCGGATTGTCGGCAAATGCATTGAGCATGCCGACCGACTGCGAACCCTGACCGGGGAAAACGAATGCGAATTTCATCGGAAATCCAGTCCTAGCTATTCATTGTGTCGAACGGTGCGCGGCATCTGCCACGCCACGCGCCGGCCGCATATTACATGCGCAGCAGCACCGCACCCCAGGTAAAGCCGCCGCCCACGCCTTCCATCAGCACGGTCTGACCCGGCTTGATACGGCCGTCGCGCACCGCCACATCGAGCGCCAGCGGAATCGAGGCCGCCGACGTGTTGCCGTGTTCGTGCACCGTGGCGATCATGCGTTCGCTAGGCAAGCCGAGCTTCCTGGCCGTGCCCTGCATGATGCGGATATTTGCCTGGTGGGGAATCAGCCAGTCGATGTCTTCCGCGCTCAACTCGGCCGCAGCAATCGCTTCGCGCGCAACCTTGTCGAGCACATTTACGGCCAGCTTGAACACCGCCTGGCCATCCATGTGCAGGAAGGCGTTACCGGTAATGGCGCCGCCTGATACGTTGCCCGGCACGCACAGGATGCCGACATGGCTGCCGTCCGAATGCATGGCCGACGACAGGATGCCGGGCTCGTCCGACGCGCTCAACACCACGGCGCCAGCGCCGTCGCCGAACAGCACGCAGGTCGTGCGATCGTTGAAATCCAGAATGCGCGAAAAGACTTCGGTGCCGATCACCAGCACGTTCTTGTGCGAACCGCTGCGGATAAACTTGTCCGCGGTCGACATCGCATAGACAAAACCCGAGCACACCGCCTGCAGGTCGAACGCCGCGCAATGATTAGTAATGCCAAGCTTGTTCTGCACGATGCAGGCCGTGCTTGGAAAGACGAAATCGGGCGTGGAAGTGGCGACGATGATCAGGTCGATATCCTGACGCTCGATGCCGGCGACGGCGATGGCCTGCTCCGCGGCCTTGACGGCCAGGTCACTCGCCGTGACATCGGACTCGGCCCAGTGGCGCGCCGAAATGCCGCTGCGCGAGACGATCCACTCGTCGCTGGTTTCGATGCCCTTTTCGGCAAGCTGCGCCGCCAGGTCGTGATTCGTGACGCGACGCGGAGGCAGGTAGCTCCCCGTACCGATGATTTTTGCGTACTTGGTCATGAAATTGTCGGATCGTGGTGTCCACCGGCCGCTGAATACGAACGCTTCAGCCGCGCACCCTTGGCGGGCGCACCGCTTCAAGCGGCACGGGTATCGGAATGAGGGTCCGGTGCGTCTGTCTCCGGGCCGCCGGTCGCGGCGCCTGCGGCGCCGGACTTGTTGGCAAAGGCCTTTGCAATGCGTTCGATGACGCCATTTCTGGCCGCATCATACCCGCGTTTGATCGCCCACTCAAAAGAATGGGCATCGGCAGATCCGTGGCTCTTGATCACCAGCCCGCGCAACCCCAGAAGCGACGCGCCGTTATAGCGCGCCGGATCCAGCCGGCGGGCAAGGCGCGACAGCACGGGCATGGCCACGGCCGCAAGCAGCTTGGTGAACCACGACCGCGTGAACTCTTCCTTGATCATGCTGCCGATCATCTTGGCCAGACCTTCGGTGCTCTTGAGCGCGACGTTGCCGACAAAGCCGTCGCATACGACGATATCGGTCGTGCCCTTGAAGATGTCGTTGCCTTCCACGTTGCCGTAGAAGTTCAGCTCCGAAGCGCGCAACAGTTCTCCGGCGGCCTTGACCACCTCGTTGCCCTTGATGACTTCTTCGCCGATATTGAGCAGGCCAACGGTGGGATGATCCTTGTGATCGACCACGGCAACCATGGCCTCCGCCATCCGCGCGAATTGGAGCAGATGCTCCGGCTCACAATCGGCGTTGGCGCCAAGATCGAGCACCGTGGTACCCCAGCCCTGCTCGTTTGGAATGGTCGTGGCGATGGCAGGACGCTCGATGCCTTCGAGTGTCTTGAGCACATAGCGCGACACCGCCATCAACGCGCCGGTATTGCCGGCGGAAATGCAGGCGCCGGCCTTGCCTTCCTTGACCTGGGTGACGGCAACGCGCATCGAAGAATCCTTCTTCTTGCGCAGCGCCACTTCCACCGGGTCATCCATCGTGATGACCTCGGTTGCCGACACGATGCTTACGCGCGGATGATCCGATGCGTGCAGCTTCTTGAGCTGCGCGCCGATGGCCTCGGGCAGGCCGACCAGGATCATCTCGGCGTCGTCGTGACGGGAAAGAAAACTGATCGCCGCCGGCACCGTCACGGAGACTCCGTGATCGCCGCCCATGCAGTCGATAGCGAGCTTGATCGTCATTGTTTCCTGATACGGAAAGCGCGCCGGCCTCCGCCGCATCGGTGCGCGCAGACGCAACCAGCCGGACGCGCGGATACGTTGCCGCGCGGGCGCCGAGCGCCCAACAAAAAAGCGGCAACGAGCTTGCCGCTTTCCTGTTTCATACCTGACAACGTGCGCGAGCGAGACACAGGGTCACGCCAGACGACTGATCAGTCGTTCTTGGTCTTGATGACCTTGCGACCACGATAGTAGCCGTTCGGGCTCACGTGGTGACGCAGGTGGGTTTCGCCGGTGGTCGGCTCGACCGCCAGGGGCGCAACCGACAGATGATCGTGCGAACGGTGCATGCCGCGCTTGGACGGCGACTTCTTGTTCTGTTGAACAGCCATGATGACTCCTTCGAGAATTTTGCGATATTAACACACGCATCCTGCACGAGGCGTAGCCGGGGCCCGGCCGGATGCTTGACTAGCTACGGTGAAAACGCCGCATCGGCTGCTGTCGCGCAGCGTCAATGCTTCGTCTTCAGGCCAGCCAGCGCCGCAAAGGGCGATGGCCGCTTTTCTTCTTCGGGTGCAGCCTCAGGCTCCACCTCGCCGTCCGCACCGGTCACGAGCGATTCGTGCACCACCGGGCAGACCACATGCTTCGGTGCCGTTGGCAAAGCCAGCAGCACTTCGTCTTCAATCAATTCCAGGGTCGAGAACTTCTTCGACCCGACCAGCACGTCGAGTTCGTCGTCGTCCATCGGCGCCGCGTCGGCGGCGGCTTCACTGGCGACAACCTCGAAACGCATCTGTGTGGCGATCGGTTCTGGATATACCGTCAGGCACCGCTGGCAATCAAGCCAAACCCGGCCGTTCACCGTCACGTCGATGAATAGCCGTTGCGACACCGGCGCGCCGGGTGCCACCGCTTCCTCGCGAACAAAACCGGTCAGCGTGTACGCAAAGGCCTCGTACGGCGCGCTTGCTGGCGCATCCGGGGCCGTCTCGGCTAAGATGCGCGGCAAATCGCGCACCTGCACCTCGCCCGCCACATTGCCACCCTTGCGGCAGAAGGCAAAGAGATCGGTTTCACGCAGATCGAATGCTGGGGCGGACGCCGCAGACTGGGTCAGCTGACTCATAACGGCTGATTCGCAGAAAATGCCTTGTTTGCCACACTGTGCGGCAACCGAATGTGCCTGTGCAGCCAAACGCGCGATTATACGTTACGAATTGAAGCGTCGTCAAAGTATACCGGCGACGTATCCTCGTCAAAGCAGTTTTCCGGCCACTATCTCCATGTCCTCCGACGCCCGCCCTCCCCTGATCCTCGGGTCCAGTTCCCCCTACCGGCGCGAGTTGCTGTCGCGCCTGCGCATTCCGTTCGAAACGGCGTCGCCCGATATCGATGAGTCGCCGCTCGCTGGAGAGCAGCCAGACGTCACCGCGCTGCGCCTGTCGCGCCTCAAAGCGGAGGCCATCGCGGCACGTCACCCCGGCGCGCTGGTGATCGGCTCCGATCAGGTGTGCACACTGGACAACGTACAAATCAGCAAACCTGGCACACATGAAAAGGCGCTGGCGCAATTGCAGTTGATGCGCGGGAGAACTGTGACTTTTCACTCCGCGCTATGCCTGCTCGACACGCGAACCGGCGCATCGCACCTGGCTGATGTGCAGACGCACGCCACGTTCCGCGACCTTTCCGACGCCGAACTGGATGCCTATCTGCGCGCGGAGACCCCGTACGATTGCGCGGGCAGCGCCAAGGTCGAGGGATTGGGCATCGCGCTGTTGTCGCGGGTGGAATCGGACGACCCCACCGCCCTGATCGGCCTGCCGCTGATCGCGTTGACCGGCATGCTGCGTCGCGTTGGCTACACGTTCTTTGGAGCCTGACCGATGCGCGGCACCCTTTATCTCATTCCCAACACGCTCGGCAAACGCGACGAGTTCGATCCGGTCATGGACGTGATTCCGGTCGGTGTCCAGCAGATAGCTGCCCGGCTCGACTACTTCGCCGCCGAAAACGCCAAGACGGCACGCGCATTTCTGAAAAAACTCGGCGAAACCGCGCCACTTGCGCATGCCATTCAGCAGATCGAGATACGTGAGCTGAACGTCAACACCAAGTCCGATGCGATCGCCGCGCTGCTCGACCCGATCGCAGCAGGACGCGACTGCGGGCTGCTGTCCGAAGCCGGCGTGCCGGCCATCGCGGACCCGGGTGCCGATCTGGTGCGGCTCGCGCATGCACGGGGCATCACGGTGCGCCCGCTGGTGGGCCCGAGTTCGATCCTGCTGGCGGTAATGGGATCGGGCCTGAATGGCCAGAGCTTCGCGTTCAACGGCTATTTGCCGGTCGATGCCGACGAGCGCGCAAAGCGGCTGCGCGATCTGGAGCAGCGCTCGCGCAAGGCGCATCAAACGCAGGTCTGGATCGAAACACCTTATCGGAACGGCGCACTGCTGGAAGCGTTGCAGCAGCATTGCGCCGGCGCCACATTGCTGTCGATCGCGGTGGATCTGACGCTGCCCACCGAAACGATCGTCACCTTGCCGATCTCGGCATGGCGGCCCGATCGTATCGATCTGCACAAGCGGCCGGCCATATTTTCGCTACTGGCCCAACAGTAAGAAGCAGAAATCAGAAAGCCCCTCGAATCCAGGGGCTTTCTTCCATCAAATGCCGGTACCCCAATCGATCAGCGGATCACCTGGTTGCTGCTGCTCATCAGCATAATCTTCATTGCAGCAGAGCCCATGGCCGCGCCAAAGCGCTTGGCCACCCGCTCGGCAATGTTCTCCTTCACCGTGTAGTCGACGATGTCTTCGGCCTTGAACAGGTCGCGCGCCACGTAGTCGGCGTTGCCCAGGCCGTCGGCCAGACCCAATTCCACGGCGCGCTCGCCAGACCAGAACAGCCCGGAGAACATTTCCGGATCGTTCTTGAGCCGATCACCGCGGCCTTCCTTGACCACATTGATGAACTGCTGATGGATTTCCTTGAGCATCGATTCCGCGTACGCCTTCTGGCGCGGCACCTGCGCCGAGAACGGATCGAGCATCCCCTTGTTGGCGCCGGACGTGTACAGCCGGCGCTCGATGCCGAGCTTGTCCATCAGGCCCGTGAAACCAAATCCGTCCATCAGCACGCCGATCGATCCGACGATGCTTGCCTTGTCGACATAGATCTTGTCGGCCGCGGCCGCCACGTAATAGCCGCCCGAAGCGCACATTTCTTCCACTACGACGTAGAACGGCTTATCCGGGTAGATCTTGCGCAAACGGTGCACTTCATCGTTGATCATGCCAGCCTGAACCGGCGAGCCGCCAGGTGAATTGATCTTCAGGATCACGCCGGCAGCGCTGGCATCGGCGAAGGCCGCTTGCAGCGAGGCGTTGATCGACTCCGCACTGGCCGGCGTGCCGGCGGCAATTTCGCCGTCCAGCGTGACCATGGCCGTGTGGCGGCCGGTTGTGCTGGTCAGCGCATCGCCCTTGAAATCGATCACAGCAAACACGATCAGGCCGATGATCGCGAGACCTACGAGGCGAAAGAAGATCTTCCAGCGCCGCGCCGCGCGCTGCTCGCGCAGGCTGGCCATCAATACCTTTTCGAGAACGTCCCGCTCCCATCCGCCCGCGGCTTGACCGCCGACCGGCCCGGGCGCCTTGCCGGACATCCGTGCACGGCGCTCCTCGGCTTCGCGGCGCGCGGCGGCGTCGCCCGCCTTCAGATCGTGCTCCAAGGGGTAGTCCGCGTGCTGCACCGTCTCCAGCTTCTCGCCGCTTGCGGCGCGCTCCGAGGCGTTCTCGTCCGATTGACCCGGAGGATTGGATTGCGATGGCGGTTTTTGCTGTTCTGTCATGCAAGTGAACTCAAATGTCAGACGACAAACCCGATCCCGCTAATCGGCATCGGGTGGAAAAAAAGGCGCCTCGGGGAACCAGAACACAGCCCCCTCGATTTCCTCGACTCGGAGTTTCGCCAACGTGGCGCCACGGCATGGACCGCTCACGCAAAGGCCGGTATCGGGCGCGTACGTCGCGCCATGTGTCGCGCACATCAAGTATAGGCCCGCGCTATCGAAGAACTGCCCTTCCTGCCAATCCAGTTCCATCGGAACATGTGCGCACTGGTTCAGATAGCCGTGGACCGCACCGTCGTATCGGATCACAAATGCGCTGATTTCGCGCGATCCGAACCGAACGGCAAACCTGACGCCGGCGCCGCCGTCGACCAAAACCTCGGCGGCGCACAGATGACGCGCCCCGTGCTGCATGTCAGGCATGTTCGAGCAGCCAGGCCTGGAGATCGGCAATGGATGTGGCGCAATGCACGGGCGACATTGCGCGCAGCGAATCGGCGGGGTGGGCGCCGTAGCAAACCCCCAGCCCCTGCGCGCCGGCATTCTGCGCCATTTGCAGGTCGTGCGTGGTATCGCCGATCATCACCGTACGACCGATATCCTGGCCGAGCTCGCGCGTAAGCTCGTGGAGCATGGCCGGGTGTGGCTTGGAAAACGTCTCGTCGGCGCAACGGGTGGCGTCGAACAGCTGGCCGAGGCCGGTGCTGGCCAGCGCGCGCTCGAGTCCCACGCGCGTCTTGCCCGTCGCCACACCGAGGAAATAATGCTCGGTATGCAGCGCCTCCTGCATCTCGCGCACGCCGGGAAACAACACCAATTCGGCATCGCGGGTCAGGAAGTGATAGCGATAGCGCTCGGCAAGCCGCGGATAATCGGCGGGATCGAGCGTCGGCACGGCATATGACAGCGCATCCTTCAGTCCCAGCCCGATGACATGGCTGGCCGCGCTGTCATCCGGCACCGGCAGCCCAAGGTCGCGGCTGGCCAGTTGAATACATTTGGCGATAGTAGGCGTGGAATCCATGAGGGTTCCATCCCAGTCGAACACGATCAGGTCGAAGCGCTGCCTGGCCATTGAGGTCCTTGGTCGATGCGAAAAATGTGACTGCTACAGCGCGGCAAATGCGGTCTATCAAGACGCGTCGCCGAGTTGCTGCAATTGTTGCAGAAAATCAACACATTCGGCGGGCAGTGTCGCCGACACGGTGATGGGCTCGCCGGTGGCCGGGTGCGTAAAGGTCAGGCGGTGCGCGTGCAGGAACATCCGTTTGATACCGGGTCGCGCGCCACTGCGCGACAGCGCCTTGTTGAGCGCAAAGTCGCCGTACTTGTCGTCGCCGACGATCGGAAATCCGCTGGATTGCAAATGCACGCGAATTTGATGCGTGCGCCCGGTTTTCAGTTCGGCTTCCAGCAACGTATATCCCTGGAAAGCTTTCACTCGGTTGAAAACGGTATGTGACGGCAAGCCATCCGCCTGCACGCGTACGCGGCGCTCCCCTTCGGGCGTGCTGTATTTGAATAAGGGCAACTTCACATGCTGGCGGGCATTCGGAAACTCCCCCGCGACACAGGCGAAATATCGCTTGTCCATGGCGTTGCCGCGGATCTGCTCGTGCAGGTTGACCAGCGCGGCACGTTTCTTGGCCAATACCAGGACGCCGGACGTTTCCCGATCCAGGCGGTGCACCAGTTCCAGGAATTTTGCTTCGGGACGGCTGCGGCGCAGTTGTTCGATGACGCCGAAAGCCACGCCCGACCCGCCATGCACCGCAACGCCCGCGGGCTTGTCGATCACCAGCAACTGGGCATCCTCGAACAGGATCGGAAATTCGCCGGTCGGCACGAACTGGGCCGATTCGGCCGGCTTTTCCGCCACGCGCATCGGCGGAATCCGGACAATATCACCCAACTGCAAACGATAGGTTGCGTCTATGCGTCCCTTGTTCACGCGTACCTCGCCCGAGCGCAAGACGCGGTAGATATGGCTTTTAGGTACGCCCTTGGCAACCTTCAACAGAAAGTTGTCGATGCGCTGCCCTTCGGATTTTTCGTCGACCGTGACATACGCCACCTGGAGGCCGCTGGGGCGCGAATGCGGCTCCGTTTCAATTTGATGGCGTAACTCATTCATTTTCAATATAATTTCCCGGCCGTTCCCGGCCAAAGACCGGTGACGCACGACCTGTGTAGCGATGTTTGGCGCGAACCCGATCGAAATGCCAGCCATATTTGCGGCAATCCGATCCGGAACATGCAGGGTCCCAGACGTTGTCTTGGGTATTCCCACCAGTATTCGCGCAAGATTTCGCATTTTACACTTCGGGTTGCCATCGACCCGGCCCGTTTTCCGCATGTTGCGTACCCCGCAGGCGCGAAATGGGCAAATGGTGGCAATCAGCAGCACGCACGCGCCGCACCGATCCGCAGGAAGTCGCCCAGAGGCGGCTTCGGCAAACCATCGGCCGGCACGTGGGAACTGAGTGTTCAGGTAGAAAAGAATTCAATGTGGATGCCAGACAGAGGCATCCACATCGGTGAGAGAAGACCGCCCGCACCGGGAATCGGTGCCGGCTCGGCAGGCACCCCTGCCAACTGACCTGAAGTATCGGCCGCAATCATCGCCATTCGACGTATTTTGTCGAACCGGCACCGGCGCCCGGACGCAGAACGCCAACAAGCCGCGGCGCGCCCGTCAGCGGACAGGTCAGTTTGGTGCGGGGCATTGCGCCTGCCGCGTCCGGATTACTTGCTCTTTGACGCGTCCTGGCTGTCCCGCCCGGCCGCGATGGGAAGCGAAGCTTGTGCCGATGGCACGGCCCGCTGCATCTCGTCGCCCGGCATGCCGACATCCGCCGGAAGTCGCTGTATCAGGAGCAGTGCCCATTTGCCCTCTCCCGACCCAGCGGACCGTCCGCAGTCTTTGCGGATGGCCAGTACGCCGACAGCCTCTCCTTTCACCCGCGCCCCGCCGGCAACTGCGTTGTAGTACGCACCGGCATCATCGGCAATTCTCCCGCCCTCGCTCACTTTCCTCGCGTGCTCCCTGGACCGTCGCGGGCATGAACCACTCATGACCCATTGGCCGCCCGCGACATTGAAGTGAGGTATTGCGATGAAACGCATGCTGTTCAACGCGACGCAGCAAGAGGAGTTGCGCGTCGCCATTGTCGATGGTCAGAAACTGATCGATATCGACATCGAAACTGCCGGGCGCGAACAGCGCAAAGGCAATATTTACAAAGGCGTCATTACCCGCATCGAGCCGTCGCTGGAGGCCTGCTTCGTCAATTACGGCGAAGAACGCCACGGTTTCCTGCCGTTCAAGGAAGTGGCCCGCGCCTACTTCAAGGATGGCGTGGACGTGCGCAACGCACGCATCCAGGACGCGCTGCACGAAGGCCAGGAACTGATCGTCCAGGTGGAGAAGGAAGAGCGCGGCAACAAGGGCGCCGCCCTGACCACGTTCATCTCGCTGGCCGGACGCTATCTGGTGCTGATGCCGAACAACCCGCGCGGCGGTGGCGTTTCGCGCCGCATCGAGGGCGAGGACCGCCAGGAACTGCGCGAAACCATGGCGCAGCTGCAAGTGCCGGACGGCATGAGCATCATCGCGCGCACGGCGGGCATCGGACGTGCGGCCGAAGAGCTGCAGTGGGATCTGAACTACCTGCTGCAGTTGTGGAAGGCCATCGACGGCGCCGCCGGCGACAACAAGGCCCCGCTGCTGATCTATCTGGAATCGAGCCTGGTGATTCGCGCCATCCGCGACTACTTCCAGCCCGATATCGGCGAGATCCTGATCGATACCGACGAGATCCACGAGCAGGCCCGCGCCTTCATGAGCGTGGTAATGCCGGACAACCTGAACCGCGTGAAGAAGTACCGGGACGACGTGCCCCTCTTCTCGCGCTTCCAGATCGAACATCAGATCGAGTCGGCTTATTCGCGCATGGTCATGCTGCCTTCGGGCGGCGCCATCGTGATCGACCACACCGAAGCGCTGGTGTCCGTCGACGTGAACTCGGCTCGCGCCACCAAGGGCGCCGATATCGAGGAAACGGCACTGCGCACGAACCTCGAGGCCGCCGACGAAATCGCCCGCCAGTTGCGCCTGCGCGATCTGGGCGGCCTGATCGTGATCGACTTTATCGACATGGAATCCGGCAAGGCCCAGAAGGACGTGGAAACGCGCCTGAAGGACGCGCTGCGCCACGATCGCGCCCGCGTGCAAATGGGCAAGATCAGCCGTTTCGGCCTGATGGAGCTGTCGCGTCAGCGCCTGCGTCCGTCGCTGTCCGAGGGCTCGCACATCACTTGCCCGCGCTGCAACGGCACGGGCCATATCCGTGATACCGAATCGTCCGCCCTGCAGGTGCTGCGCATCATCCAGGAAGAGGCGATGAAGGAAAACACGGCCGCCATCCACTGCCAGGTGCCGGTGGAAGTGGCCGCTTTCCTGCTGAACGAGAAGCGCCAGGACATCAACCTGATCGAACTGCGTTTCAAGGTGAACGTGCTGCTGATTCCGAACAAGCATCTGGAAACGCCGCACTACAAGCTCGAACGCCTGCGTCACGACGATCCGCGCCTGGAAGAATCGACCGCCAGCTATCGCATGGCCGAGGCGGCCGCGAAGGAACTGGAAGCGGACACCAGCTACAGCAGCCGCAAGAAGGAAGATGCACGGCCCCGCCAGGAAGCCGCCGTCAAGGGCATCACGCCCGACGCGCCGGCGCCGGTGTCGGTGCCGCGGCCGGAGCGCGCCGCGCGTCCGGAAGCTGCCGCCGCCCGTCCTGCCCCGGCCACCCAGCCGGTCAGCGGTGGCGGTTTCATGGCGTGGCTGAAGGGCCTGTTTGGCGTCAAGCCGGCTGAAACGCCGGTGGCCGAGCCGGTCAAGCCTGCTGAAACCTCCTCGCGCGGCGAAGGCCGCCAGGGTCGCGGCGAGCGCAGCCAACGAGGCGAGCGTGGCGACAGCCGTCAGGGCCGTGGCGACCGTTCGGAGCGTGGCGAGCGTGCTGAGCGCGGCGACCGGGCCGAACGTGGCGAACGCGCAGAGCGTGGCGAACGTGGCGATCGCAGCGAGCGCCAGGGCCGTGGCCAGCGTGGCGAACGTGCCGAGCAAACCCGTGGCGAGTCGCAGCGCGGCGAGCCGCGCGAGCAACGCGAACCTCGGGAGCAGCGTGAGCCCCGCGAACCGCGTGGCGAACGCCAGCCGCGCGCCCCGCGCGAGGCTCAGCCGGCTCCGGCGGTGACCGCCCCGGCGGCCGAAGGCCGTCAGGAAGCCCGACGCGAACGCAACCAGGAACGCCGCGAACGTCAACGCGAGCGACAGCGCGAACGCGCAGAGTCGCGCGAAGACGGCTTGAATGCAGACGAATCCGCGCCGCAAACGTCGTTTGAAGCCGCGCAAGCCGCACCGGCAGCGTTGACGGCCATCGACGTACCGGCCGGCGCGGAAAATCTGGAAGCCGTGGCCGAGACCGGCGAAGTCGAAGAGCGTCGCCGCCGCAATCGTCGCGGTCGCAATCGCTATCGTCGCGAGCGCGAAGACGGCACGCAGGATCTGGAAGTCAACGAAAGCAATCTGGCCGAAGTCAGCGCTGGCGTGACCGAATCAGAAGCGGAATCGGCCGCCTCGCCCGCCATTGTGGCCGAGCAGCCTGTCCAGGCTCCGGTAGCGGAACCGGCGCCTCAGGCCGCCACGCAGCCGAAGCCCGCCGAGGTGACGGCCGAGGTTCAGGCCGCGCCAGTCGCCATCGTAGCGACGCCGGTGCAGACGTCGACGGTCGAGCAGGCCGAGCCGGTTGCGGCACCCGCAGTGGCCGAGCCGGTGTTCGCCGCCGTGGCCACGCCCGAAGCCGCCCCGGTTGTGCCTCCCGCCCCCGTGGAAACGGAAACGGCTGCGGCCATCGCGCCGGTGGAAGCCCAGCCGCACGTGGCGACCGCTCCGGCAATCCCGGAACCGGTTGCCGTGACGCCCGTGGCGACGCCGACGTCGGTCCCGGCTGTCGAAGCGCCTGTCGCGGTGGCAAGCGCCGCCGCGCCGGTGGACCTGAACGCGACCGCGCTTGAGCCGATGTTGGCCGCGGCCGGCCTTGAATGGGTCCGTACCGACAGCGACAAGCTGCGCGCCGCCCAGGAAGCTTCGGCCCGCATTGCGCCGGCGCCCCGCGTCCCGCGCGAACGCAAGCCGCTGCCGCCGCTGCCGGAAGGCCCGATGATCCTGGTCGAAACCGGCGGCCAGCGTCAGGAAGCCGCGCAGCAACAGCAATAAGGCGCTTCGGCGCTGACAGGCAAAAGGGACGGCAAATCGCCGTCCCTTTTTATTTGTCCCGCCAATTTGACGTGGAAGTCATATTCGCCAACTGTACCGGCAGCACGGCGGGCGATCTGTCATCCCGGGCTAGCCGGCGCGGCGCACGGCAGAATCCCACACTCGGCTAGAATGGCAAGCAGACGGCCATCCACCCGGCGCCTTTGCGCTGGTTAGCCGCAGCCCCCTCTGCCATGACCGATACTGTCATTCCGATTTTCGATTTGCGCGACCATCGATACAGATCGATGGTGCCGAGTATCCCTGCGCAGCTTCTTGCGCCGACGGGATTCATTGCCGACTCGCGCGGCCGGCCGCTCCATGACCTGCGCATTTCCGTGACCGATCGGTGCAACTTCCGCTGCGTGTACTGCATGCCAAAGGAAGTTTTCGACAAGGATTACACCTTCCTGCCGCATTCCGAACTGCTCAGTTTCGAGGAAATCGAACGTGTGGCGCGCATTTTCGCGAGCCAGGGTGTCGAGAAAATCCGGCTGACCGGTGGCGAGCCGTTATTGCGCAAGAATATCGAGCGCCTTGTGGAAATGCTCGCGCGCATCGAAACCGCGTCCGGCAAACGGCTCGACCTGACGTTGACTACCAATGCATCGCTGTTGGCTCGAAAAGCCCGGTCGCTGCGCGACGCCGGCCTCACCCGCGTGACGGTCAGCCTCGATGCCATTGACGACGGCACGTTCCGCACGATGAACGACGTCGACTTCGCCGTAAGCGACGTGTTGCACGGCATTGAAGTCGCACAGGCCGTGGGGCTTGCGCCAATCAAGGTCAATATGGTGGTCAAGCGCGGCACCAACGACCAGGAAATCGTGCCGATGGCGCGGCACTTTCGCCATAGCGGCATCATCGTCCGATTTATCGAATTCATGGATGTCGGCGGCAGCAACCATTGGCAGATGGACGAAGTCTTGCCGTCGTCCGAGGTGGTTCGCCGCATTGGCGAAGTCTTCCCGCTGGAGCCTGTCGGTGCCAACTATTCGGGCGAAACCGCCCAACGATGGCGCTATCGCGACGGCGGCGGCGAGATCGGACTGATTTCGAGCGTTACGCATGCCTTCTGTGGCGACTGCAGCCGCATCCGGCTGTCCACCGAAGGCAAGTTGTACCTGTGTCTGTTTGCCACGGAAGGCTACGATCTCCGCGCCTTGCTGCGCGGTGATCGGAGCGATCTGGAAATCGGCAATGCCATTGCGCAAGTCTGGCAAGGTCGCACTGACAACTATTCCGAGCAACGCAGCGATCCAGCGGTCCGCGCGGCGCGTGCCGAAAGCAAGATCGAAATGTCGTATATCGGCGGATGATTGCGCGCAACGACATTACCGGACTGATTCTGGCGGGCGGCCGCGGCAGCCGCATGGGCGGCGTCGACAAGGGACTGCAGACTTTCCACGGCACCCCGATGGTGCAGCACGTTCTGCAACGCCTGGCGCCACAAACCAGCGCCGTGCTGATCAACGCCAACCGGAACGTCGACCGCTACGCCATGTTCGGCGTACCCGTGGTTGCGGATGCCTTACCGGATTTCGCCGGCCCGCTGGCGGGCATGCTGGCGGGGCTGGATCAATGCACGACACGCTGGATCGTCACCGCACCGTGCGATACCCCCGATCTGCCAGTCGATCTCGTGGATCGCCTGGCGAGGGCTATCGAGACAGAAAAGGCCGAGGTGGCCGTCCCGGTCACGCTCGATGGCGATGGCAAGCGGCGCTTGCAGCCGGTGTTCTGCCTGATGCCGGCCACTGCAGGCAAAAGCCTGCGCGAATACGTCGCTACCGGACAGCGAAAGATCGAAACCTGGGTCACCGGCCTGCGGCTGGCGCAGGTGTTTTTCGAAGACGCCGCCGCG
The DNA here is from genome assembly GCF_008801835.1 of Cupriavidus pauculus. Classification (GTDB taxonomy): domain Bacteria; phylum Pseudomonadota; class Gammaproteobacteria; order Burkholderiales; family Burkholderiaceae; genus Cupriavidus; species Cupriavidus pauculus. The sequence goes on from NZ_VZOW01000023.1 coordinate 59,679, forward strand.
TTTGCCAACATCAACACACTCAACGAGCTTCACAGGCACGAGACAACTGTCCGGCCGCGTTAGACTCAACCTGGCCAATCCTGTCGCCACAATCCCGCTTCTTCCGCCCAATCCATGCCTTCGCTGCAATCCGTCATTTCGTGCCTGTCAGACTATGATCCGAGCGCGCTGCGCGTCGATCAGGCCAACACCATCATCCGCAATGTGCTGGAGCCGGTGCAAGGTATCGAGCAATTGGCGATTCGGGCGGCACTGGATCGCGTTCTGGCTGATGATGTGATTTCGCCGATCGATGTTCCTGCGCACGACAACTCCGCAATGGACGGCTATGCGTTTGCCAGCCAGGCCGCGCATGACACCGCCGGCGACGTCGTATTGGAGGTGATCGGCACCGCCTATGCCGGCAAGGCATTTGAAGGCGCCCCCACAGCAGCGCAAGCGGTTCGCATCATGACTGGCGCCGTCATGCCGAATGGCTGCGACACCGTGGTGCCCCAGGAGTTGGTCGACATCCAGGCGGGCGGCAATCAGATCCGGTTCTCTCGCGACGCCGTCCGCCCCGGGGACAATCGTCGTCTGCGCGGCGAAGATCTGGCGCGCGGCCAGGCCGCGCTGAGCGCCGGCCGTATCCTCACACCCGCCGACCTCGGCCTGCTCGCCTCGCTGGGCGTCGCCGAAATCAAGGTTCGCCGACGTTTGCGCGTGGCCTTTTTTTCGACCGGCAACGAACTCCGCTCCATCGGCGAAGTGCTGGATCCAGGCTGCGTCTATGACTCGAATCGCTACACGCTGCACGGCATGCTGCGCCGACTCAACGTCGATCTGATCGATATGGGCGTCGTGCGCGACGATCCCGACGCAATGGAAGTAGCATTTCGCAGCGCTTGCGAAAATGCCGATGCAATCATCACTTCGGGCGGCGTATCGGTGGGCGACGCCGACTACACAAAGCAGATCATGGCGAAGCTCGGCGATGTCACGTTCTGGAAGATTGCGATGCGTCCGGGCCGTCCGATGGCGTTCGGCCGAATCGGCTCGAATGGCCATGAGGCAATGCTGTTCGGGCTGCCCGGCAATCCCGTAGCGGTGATGGTCACCTTCTACAATTTCGTCCGGCCGGCCCTGCACCGATTGATGGGAGCCGGTGCCGCCGCGCTGCCCCGGGTTCGAGTGCGCAGCGCGACGCCGATCCGCAAGCGGCCGGGCCGCACCGAGTATCAGCGCGGCATCGTCGCCGCGGGGCCGAACGGCGAGCTCGAAGTCCGCATAACCGGCCAACAAGGCTCCGGCGTGCTTCGATCAATGAGCGAAGCAAACTGCTTCATTGTCCTTGGACACGACCAAGAATCGGTCGAGATTGGCGACCTGGTGGAAGTCGTTCTATTCCACGGGTTGATCTAGCTTTAGGCCCTGCCCACCCTGCTCATTCTGGCCAACCTGCGTGTTCTGCCCGCCTTGCCCGCTCTCCACGTGGGCACTCTTCCTCAGTGGCTGTCCCGCCACGCAGAACGGCATTGCAGTTGCCATGGAGGCGCCGGGCAGGCGCAATGGCAGTTGGCAAACGGGTTGAGCCGCCGCAAGCATGAATAGATGCGATTCATTCACAGCAGCTCACCACCAAGGTGTCGTATTTGTGCCGCACTAGTTGCCGGATAGCCCGGCTCGCCCGCCAAAAGCATCATCCAGAAGTGGGGCAGGCTAGGCGTCGCTAGAACCAGTCGCTACACTTGCAGCACGAAAATTCGATTCCCCCCAATACCTTGTCCGTCGTCATGAATCAGGAGATCGCGTACCTCCACCCCGTCAAGACCGCCCGTGCGCTCGTACTCGTGTATCTGTGTTTTTCGGTGCCGATTGTTGCCATGGGCCTGTTCGTAGCGTTCATTCGTTACGGAGACCTGCCGGGCATCGCGGTCTTCACTGCTCTTATCCTTAACGCGCTGATTGGATTCGGTTTGCTATGGCTCGGCTGCCGCGCCTATAACTGGGTTGCCGCGCGATTTGGCGGCATCGAAGTCCACGTCCGCGAACTCACCGCCGACGACCGCGCTTAAACCACCCGATCATCCTGGCCGTCTCCGTCTGCTTCGATAGACTGGGTCGGCTGATCATGCGTCCCGGCAATACTGCCCGCCGTTCCCAATAACTGCTCGGCGCGCTCGCCGGGCAGCGCCTCGACCGTGCGCAACTTGCGTTCCATCTGCCGAGTCCGGACCTCTGCCTGCTCAATATTGCGCGCAGCGCGCACCAGCGTATCGCGCGTCTTGGCCAGGATCTCGCCGAACTTGCCGAATTCGGTCTTCACGGCGCCCAGCACTTCCCACACTTCGCTCGACCGTTTTTCCAGCGCCAGCGTCCGAAAGCCCATCTGCAAGCTGTTCAGCAAGGCGGTCAAGGTCGTCGGCCCCGCCACGGTCACGCGACAGTCGCGTTGCAATACATCCGTCAGGCCTGGCCGGCGCAGAACTTCCGCATAGAGCCCTTCGGTCGGCAAGAACAGGATTGCAAAATCCGTGGTGGCTGGCGGCGATAGATACTTTTGGGCGATGGTTTGCGCTTCCCGGCGCACCGCCATCTCAAGCTCTCGGCCGGCCGCAACCACCCCATCGACGTCGCCGCGTTCCTGCGCATCGATCAGACGTTCGTACTGCTCCTTCGGAAACTTCGCATCGATGGGCAACCACACTGGCCCGCTTACCGCATCGCGCCCCGGCAGACGGATGGCAAATTCCACGCGCGCACCCGAGGCCCGCACCGTCTCGACGTTTTTGCTGTATTGCTCTTTGGTCAGTATTTGCTCCAGCAGCATTTCCAGCTGGACTTCTCCCCAGGTGCCGCGTGACTTCACATTGGTCAGCACGCGCTTGAGGTCTCCAACACCCTGCGCCAGCACCTGCATTTCACCCAGACCGCGATGAACTTGTTCCAGTCGGTCTGACACCAGCTTGAAAGACTCGCCGAGCCGCTGCTCCAGCGTGGCATGCAGCTTCTCATCTACCGTGCGGCGCATTTCCTCCAGCTTCGCGGCGTTGTTCGCCTCGATGTCGCGCAGCTTCTGCTCGAGCGTTGCGCGGACATCCGCAAGCCTCCTCTCATTGGCTTCCGACATCTGTGCAAGCTGTTGCTGCTGCACGGTGGCAATGCTGGTCAACTGGGACGACAACTGCTGCTGGAATCGCAGCATATGCTGCCCTGCTTCGCCGCGATTGGCGCGGGAAGTCTCGGCCAGCTCGGCGCGCAACTCGCGTTCGAGCCTTTCAAAACCGCGCGCGGTGTCCTCGCGCACATCGTCGCGAAGATCGCCAAGCATCGGTAGCAAGTCAGTCGATGCACTGTTTGGCTTGCGCAGGACCAGGGCGACGAGCAAGCCGACAGCGATAACGGCGACAAGAAGCGTGAGCAGAGGAATAAGCGTCATAACTGCCGGCACTCACGACGATCAACGACGATGGGCCATGACATCAGGGTTGATAACGGCAGGTGGCCGGCCGGCTTGCGGGCCGAGATCGAGCGCTGCGATAAGGTTGTCGGCTGCCAGGTTTGCCATCGCGCGCCGCGTCTTTTCCGATGCGCTGGCAATGTGCGGGGTAAGCACGACATTCGGCACGGTCAATAGATCCGGATGGACGTGGGGTTCGCCCTCGAACACGTCGAGGCCGGCAGCGAATATCTGACGATCCCGCAACGCAAATGCCAGCGCGGCGTCGTCCACAATCCCGCCGCGCGCCAGATTGACCAGCGTCGCGGTGGGTTTCATCTGCGCCAGCTCGGCCGCGCCAATCGCGTGATGGCTTTGCGCGCTATACGGCAACACAAGAATCAGATGGTCGGATTGCTCAAGCAGTTCAGCCTTGCTGACATAGCGCGCATTCAACGATTTCTCGACATCGGCCGGCAGCTGGCTGCGATTGTGATAAAGCACCTGCATGCCAAAGCCCGCTGCGCGTCGGGCGAGCGCCTGGCCAATACGCCCCATGCCAAGGATGCCCAATGTGCTTCCATATACATCGACACCGACCAGCATGTCGTAGCTCCATCGCTGCCACTTGCCAGCACGCAGATAGTGCTCGCTTTCGGTGACGCGGCGCGCCGTTGCCATGAGCAGAGCCCATCCGAAATCGGCCGTGGTCTCCGTCAGAACATCCGGCGTATTGGTGGCCACAATACCGGCCGCAGTCAGCGCGGAAATATCGAGATTGTTATAACCGACCGCCATATTGCAGACCGCGCGCAATTGCGGCAGCCCACTCACCAGGCTGCCATCGATCTGGTCCGCAGCGTTGGCCAGCACTCCCGCCTTGCCGGCGAGACGAGCGCGCAGCGCCGCTGCGTCGAGAACGACATCGTCCTGGTTGGCATCGACGTCGAAATACAGGGAGAGTCGGTCGATGACATCAGGAAAAATTGCGCGCGTCACCAGAATTGAGGGCTTCATGGCAGTCATACGTGAAAGAAGATAAAGGTCATCACCAGGAACAAGGGCATTAGCACGGCGCCAGACCACGCCATGTACCCGAAAAAGCTGGGCATGCGCACGCCGCGGCTTTCTGCAATTGCCTTGACCATCAGGTTGGGCGCATTGCCGATATAGGTATTCGCGCCCATGAAGACTGCTCCTGCAGAAATTGCCGCCAGGGTCGATGCGTCTCGGGTCATCAGCGTCGCGGCATCGCCGCCTGCCGTGTTGAAGAACACGAGATACGTGGGGGCATTATCGAGAAACGATGACAGCATGCCCGTAGCCCAGAAGTACATGCTGTCGATCGGCTGCCCGTTACCGTCACTGACTGCCCGGATCACGCCTGCGAATGCGCCGTCAGTACCGGCCTTGAGCATCGCTATCACCGGAATGATTGTCAGGAAGATACCGGCGAAAAGCTTGCCGACTTCCAGAATGGGCTCCCAGTTGAATTCGTTGCCCGCGCGCGCCACATGAGGTGTGGCAAGCAGCGATACAACAGTTACCACAATCAGCATGACGTCACGCGTCAGCGCTGGTAGCGGCACCTCTGTTCCCATCACGTCGAATGCGATGCCGGGCTTCCAGAGTCCGCTCATCAACACCAGCCCAATTACCGCCAGAAGCAGCAGGAAATTGACCTTGCCTTCGATCCGCAAATTCGTGGAATCGGGCGTGGGGTCGTGAGCTAGCGGCAGTTCCTCTTCCTTGTTCAGGAAATAGTGACGATCGACCACGTAGAACAGCGCGAGCAGCACCACCCAGATGAAGATGGTCTCAGGAAAAATATTGCGCAACGTCCAGGAAAACTCGACACCCTTGAGGAATCCCAGGAACAAGGGGGGATCGCCCAGCGGTGTGAGCGCGCCGCCAGCGTTGGCCACGAGGAAGATGAAGAACACCACGACGTGGGCGACATGGCGCCGGTTGTCGTTGGCGCGTAGCAGTGGGCGGATCAGCAGCATGGCCGCACCCGTGGTACCCATCACGCTTGCCAGCACCGTTCCCAAGGCAAGGATGCCTGTATTCAGGCGTGGTGAGCCATGCAAATTGCCGCGCACGCAAATGCCGCCCGCCACGACATACAGCGCGGTAAGCAGCACGATAAACGGAATGTATTCGGCCAGCAGCGCGTGTACGACATTGGCCATCGCCGCGTGCACGCCGAACTGCGCCGCAAATGGCGCGAGGAACAGCGCCGCCCACACCGCGGCGATCTTGCCGTAATGGTGATGCCAGAACTTGGGCGCGAACAGCGGAAACAGCGCAATCGAAAGCAGAATGCCTGCAAACGGTACGCCCCAGGCCGGCGAAAGCTTTGCGCCATCGAGGTCCGCGGCCAGCGCCCAGGTGGGCGAAAGCGTCAGCAAGACAATTGACAGGAGCAGCGTAACTGCACGTTGCATCGAACGAGACTCTCCTTTATCGCGGCGCGCGACGCGTCCCGACACAAGTGCCGGAGCCATGGACCATGCGATGAGATTGACCAAAACGGCGTACGCGCCCGCTCTACCAGGGCGTCGGGGCGGCGTCACGCAATGAAGGGCTCAGTGTAAAGCAAAGCCCTGCGAGAAAGATCTCAAAATGCGGCCTGAAAGTATGACCGCTCAGCCTTGCTCGACGAGGACAACGTGAACACGATACGGGCCGTGCGCGCCCAGCACGATGGTCTGTTCGATATCGCCGGTGCGCGACGGGCCGCTGATGACGTTGGTGGCGCGCGGTAGCTGCCCGTGCTCGGCACGCATGCGCACGAAGGCCTCTTCCATATTGGCGACGATGCGCGACACCGGCACCACCGCGATATGCGTTTCGGGCAGCAATGCCGCCGAAGCAAATGTGTCGGGCCCGGAAAGCAGCATCAGCGACCCGGTTTCGGCGATCGCGACAAAGCAGCCGGTAATGCCAACGAGATCGCCATGCTCGCGATCTGCCTGCGGCTCGCGCAACGGAGGTCGGCATTCCACTTCGATGCCTTGCGCCGCCCAAGGCAGCGCGCCCAGCGCCGTCCATGCCACGGCGCGACGCGCGAGGTTCAAGCCGTCGAGGTAACGCAGCACGGCGCCCGGCACATCGGCCAGCGTTGCCACACGGTCCACCGTCGAGGCCATTTTCTGCGCCTGCTCGCTAAATGCATCGGCAAGGTTTTGCCCGACAGCGGGCCGGGGGCCCTGCGGATGCCGGTTCAGATAATCAGCCACGGCCTCGCGCTCGCCCTCGGTTACTTTCGCTCCCCTGCCCTGGGCGGCCCGAATGCGGGCGAATATGCGATCACGAGCGGCGTTGGTTTCCATTGCGGTATGTGACGAAGGTTGGCTGGCCGATTATAAGAAATGCAGACGCGGGGTAAGTGAATCCATTCAGGCGGCTACCTTGACCTCGAACACCTGCCTCAGATAGGCGAGATAGCCAGGGTCGTCGCACATCGTTTTCTCTGGCGTATCCGAAAGCTTGGCGACCGGCTGACCATTGCAGCGCACCATCTTGATGACAATCTGCAGCGGCGTATAACCGACGTCGTTGGTGAGATTTGTGCCGACCCCGAATGCCAGTTTGCAGCGGCCGTGAAAACGTTCGTAGAGCTCGATAACCTTGGGGATATCGAGCGCATCGCTGAATATCAGCGTCTTGCCGCGCGGGTCCACGCGATTGGCGGCGTAATGCGCAAGCATGCGTTCGCCCCATTCGAACGGGTCCCCGGAATCGTGACGCACGCCATCGAACAGCTTGCAGAAATACAGATCGAAATCACGCAGGAAGGCATCGAAACCATAGGTATCCGACAAGGCGATGCCCAAGTCGCCGCGATATTCGCGCGCCCAGTTTTCTAGCGCATAGACCTGTGAATCGCGCAAGCGCGGGCCCAACGCCTGGCACGCCTGCAGATACTCGTGCGCCATCGTGCCGAGCGGGGTCATATTGTGCAGCCGCGCGAAGTGGACGTTGCTGGTGCCAGCCAATTGCGGGCCGAGCATGGCGCGCATCGACAGCAAAACCTCTTCCTGCCAATCGCCGGAGAAACGGCGGCGCGTCCCGTAATCGGCAATCACGCAATCGAGATAGCGCGGATCCTTGAGCAAGGTGAGTTTCGCTTCCAGGCGTCGGCGCCCTTCCTGCAGGTCGGCCTGCGGTTGGGTGCGGCGGAAATACACTTCGTTGACGATTGCCAGCAGCGGGATTTCAAACAGGATCGTATGTAGCCACGGTCCGCGAATGATGATGTCGATTTCGCCGTTGCCGGACGCCGACGGCTGCACCACCACATATTTCTCGTTCAGGTGAAACAGCGCCAGGAAATCGACGAAATCGCTCTTGATAAAGCGCAGGCCGCGCAGGTATTCCAGCTCTTCATCGGCAAATCGCAACTGGCACAGGCTGGCAATCTCGCTGCGGATCTCGCTGACATATGGCGTGAGGTCAACGCCGGCATTGCGGCATTTGAAGCGATATTCGACCTGCGCCTGGGGAAAGTGATGCAGCACTACCTGCATCATCGTGAATTTATACAGGTCGGTGTCGAGCAGTGAGCGGATGATCATAACAAGGCCAGACGCGGGGGCGCCGAAGTCAGGCCATCATGCTAACCGAAAGTCACGCCCGGGTTGGCACGGACCCTTCAGGCGCCATTGAGATTATCCAGCGCCGACGGCGCCTGGTGCGGACGTTCGCGCGATTGCAGGCACCAGAGGGGCCGTCCTTGCGCATTGGGACACGTCACGAGCATGGCCTGCGCGCGCGACACGGCCGTCGGAAGCGGATCGGCAAAGGCGGCCGAGGCGACCATGATGCGCTCCTGGTAGACCGCCTGGCCCGCGCGATCGAAGCGCAGCACCTGGATCAGCGCGTCCGACGGCGGCTGCAGATCCTGGCCGCACGGCAGAAATCCATCCCGATTACAGTTGGCCATGGCGATGCCCGCCGGTGTACGGATCACGCTGAAACTGTCCCATTCGAAGGCTGTCAGGACGGCCAGCGACACGGGCTGATCCGTCCGCGAGCGCCATGCCACCAGCCGCGACACCACGCTATCGGCCATTTCACCCTGCTTTGCCGGTGGCGCCACAGGGGGCTCGACGGGCTGCGCCATCACCGCGGCGCCGCCCAGGAGGGCCGCCGTGCCCACGCACCAAAGCAACCGGATCGCAAAACGAGCCTTCATCGGTGTTCTCCTGGACTGCGTTGCAAGGTGACTGAGCGGGATTGTTGCATATAGGTAACTTTTTTGGCCTGAAGCGCTGCTTGAGGTCCCAACGAATACTAGTTGGCGCCCGCGCACTCGGCAGGCACATCGCGTCGAAGCCGCCTTCCACGCACTCCTCCCACGGCAGGTCGACAGAGATGTACATAAAGAAATAAGAAAACTATCTTACCCGGCTATATAGACTGGCTATCCTTGCGGGAAGGCTCGGCTACAATATCGGTCTTTGAAAGGCCACGGCCCTCGCTCGCCCCAAGTTACCCCGATTGACATGCACGCCAACAACAGGCGCGGGGGCTTGCAAGAGCAAGGCAGGAATGGCCTTGGACTATCCCCCATCGAAGACCGATCCGTTTTTCTGGAACCGAAATGACTCACGTTGTCACCGAATCCTGCATCCGTTGCCGCTACACCGACTGCGTTGATGTGTGTCCGGTCGATTGCTTCCGCGAAGGCCCGAATTTCCTGGCCATCGATCCCGACGAATGCATCGACTGCGCCGTGTGCGTGGCCGAATGCCCGGTGAACGCGATTTACGCTGAAGAAGATGTGCCGGGCGACCAGCAACAGTTCATCGAACTGAATGCCGAGCTTGCCCGCAACTGGCCGTCCATCACCAAGACCAAGGCTCCGTTGGCCGAAGCCGAAGAGTGGAAGGACGCCACCGACAAGCTGCAATACCTGCAGCGCTAAGACAAACAGGCGCGACCGATGCCGGACAGCACCGGCAGAGCGCCGTCGAAAGCCCGTCCCCACGCGCTTTCCCGTAATGCCGGGCACCTGCGTGCCCACAACGTATCAGGACGAATATGGACTTGAGCATTCCAAATCCCGTGGCCGACGCGACTCAGCAGGCCGGCGGCCACACCGGCGGACAGCCGCTGGAAATCGATGCGCTGATCGTGGGCGCGGGCCCCGTCGGCCTGTTCCAGGTCTTTGAACTGGGTCTGCTCGAAATCAAGGCCCACGTGATCGACTCGCTCAAGGTCGTCGGCGGCCAATGCGTGGAGTTGTATCCGGACAAGCCGATCTACGACATTCCCGCCGTGCCTATCTGCACGGGCCAGGAACTGACCGACAACCTGCTCAAGCAGATCGAACCGTTCTCGCCCACGTTCCACCTGGGCCAGGAAGTCAGCGTCGTGGAACGCCGCGAAGACGGCCGTTTCTTTGTCGAAACGTCGCTCGGAACCCGCTTCATTACCAAGACCATCTTCATCGCCGCCGGCGTGGGTTCGTTCCAGCCGCGTACGGTCAAGGTGGAAGGCATCGACAAGTTCGACGGCAAGCAGTTGTTCTACCGCGTCAAGGATCCGAGCCGCTTCCACGGCCGCAACCTGGTGATCGTGGGCGGCGGCGACTCGGCGCTGGACTGGACGCTGGATCTGGTGGGCAAGGCCGAATCGGTCGTGCTGATTCACCGCCGCGACGGTTTCCGCGCCGCACCGGCCTCGGTGGCCAAGATGCGCGAACTGTGCGAGCAAATGGAAATGCAATTCATGGTCGGCCAGATCGGCGGCTATGAGGAAAAAGACGGCGTGCTGACCGAGATCAAGGTCACCGGCGGCGACGGCGTGACGCGCCGCATGCCCGTGGACGACCTGCTGGTGTTCTTCGGCCTGTCGCCGAAGCTGGGCCCGATCGCCGAATGGGGCCTGGATCTGGAACGCAAGCAGATCAAGGTGGATACCGAGAAGTTCGAGACGAACATCCCAGGCATCTTCGCGGTGGGCGACATCAACACCTATCCGGGCAAGAAGAAGCTGATCCTGTCGGGCTTCCACGAGGCTGCGCTGGCAGCGTTCGGCGCTGCGCCGTACATCTTCCCGGACAAGAAGATCCACATGCAATACACGACGACCTCGCCGAAGCTGCACAAGGTGCTGGGCGTCGAAACGCCGGTGTTCGACTGATACTTCGAGCGCCATCGCAAAAAAACCGCCACACGGCGGTTTTTTTGTTTGCATAAATCAAAAAGCTGGCTATAATGCGGCCTCGCTGACAAACACGGCAACCAAGCAAAAGGCGGAAACGCCCACTGCCGGCCGGTTTCGAGGCGAACCAGAGTTCCGATGACAACCTGCTAACGAAAACAAAACGTTAAAAAGTTGTTGACGAAACGAAGAGAAGCTGGTTATAATTTCTTTCTCAGCTGTTCCCCGATAGCTCAGTCGGTAGAGCGCCGGACTGTTAATCCGTAGGTCCCTGGTTCGAGCCCAGGTCGGGGAGCCAACCGATAGAAGCAAAAGGCCGATGCGAAAGCATCGGCCTTTTGCTTTTCCGGAATCGCTTTTCAAGCCACGCCGTCGCTTCCCTCTTCGACAGCCTGCGCGAGCCTCGGACGGCCGCACACGATCTCAAGGGCGTCACGAACTTGATTCGCCCTCGCCCCGCCCCCCGCTGACACGCTGCGCGAAGGTCGAGAAAAGCGCCGTCGGCCACCCACGCTATGCCCACCGCATCACAGTTCGCGATGCAGATGCCGTGGCACCCCGACGCTAAATTTGGCGACTCGCGCGCACATTATTTGGTGTATCATCTCGGATTGCCCTGAATAGCTTGACTCCCGCCCGGTATACCTGTAAAAGCTTACCGGCGTATTTCTTGCGCAATATCATGGAAACAGGTAGCGCCAAGTTTTTACCTACGTAGGAAAATTTGGCCCATCACCCCTGACACTGGCAGTACGGATTTCGGTCCATGCAGGTTCGCGGGGGCGCACCGCGGCGTTCGCCGCAGCGTGCAATACCACCGTCACGAAAGGCTCCGGAGCCCGACGCGGCGATGTTTCCCCCCGTATGAACCCTCCGCCCTTGGGCGGTATTTCCTGAAGGACTGAATTGACTAAGATCGTTCTGAAACCGGGTGAGCCCGTTGAAGTTGCAATGCGTCGTTTCCGTCGCGCCATTCTGCAGACTGGCCTGATCGTGGAACTGAAGAGCCGCACCGCCTACGAAAAGCCGACGACTGAGCGCAAGCGCAAGAAGAAGGCTGCCGAGGCCCGCCTGCGCAAGCGTCTGCGCATGCAAATGCTGCCGAAGAAGCTCTACTGATTCGCGCATTGCCCCAAAAAAACCGCCAGCATGCTGGCGGTTTTTTTTCGTCCCGACGCGCTCCAACGCCGTCGATGCGTCAAGCCTCAGGCCCGCGTGGCAATCAGTGCGCCCGCGCCGATCAGCGTAAGACCACCGGCGCGCTGCACATTCGCCTGTGCACGCCGGGAAGTCAGCCGCGTCGCCAGAGAGCGCGCCAACATCGCGTACACCATGGCATTTGCCGTCGCCAAGACGACGAAGGTGGGGATCAGCACGATCGCTTGCGGCCAGAATGCCAGCTTTGCGTCGATGAATTGCGGCACGAACGCCACAAAGAACACGATGCTCTTCGGATTCAGTGCGGTCACCAGCCAGGCCTTGGCAAAGCGCTGCGAGCCGCTGCCGGCTTGCGCCGCCATCTCGGACGATCTGGCCGCGCCAGCCGTGCGCAGCGTTTGCACGCCCAGATAAACCAGATAGGCGGCGCCAGCCCACTTGAGCGCCGTAAATAACGTGGCAGAGGCCGCCAGCACGGCGCCGAGGCCGACCATCGACAACGTGAAGGCAGTCAGGTCGCCCGCGGCCACACCGGCCACCGTCGCGTAGGCGCTGCGGCCGCGATGCGCCAGTGCGTCGCCGATGACCAGCAGGATGGTCGGGCCGGGAATGATCAGCAGAACTACGCTGGTCAGGACGAATGCAATCCAGTGTTCGAAAGACATTGCCGCTCCTCAACGTGTCGTCGCAAAAAGTAGAGAGTACGCCTATCCCGGATCCACCGCGGGAATTCGCCCCGGCCTCCCAATGGAATTGTCTTGCCGCGCTGCGGCAACAATGCGCCGCGCGATGCCCTGCATAATGGCGCATATCGCCTTCAGGGACGCTGCCTTGACTGCCATCCTCCAAATGCGCAATGTGCGCAAGCTTTACGGCGACCAGCTCGTCGTGGACAACCTCGATCTCGAAGTCCAGCCTGGCCAGTGCTATGGCCTGCTGGGGCCGAACGGCGCGGGAAAGACCACCACCCTGCGCATGCTGCTGGGGCTCACGACACCGGCCTCGGGCACTTTGATGCTGTGCGGCGAGCCGATTCCCCAGCGGGCGCCGCAGGCGCGTATGCGTGTCGGCGTGGTGCCGCAGTTCGATAACCTCGACCCCGATTTTTCGGTCATCGAAAACCTGCGCATTTTCGGCCGCTACTTCGGTCTGTCGTCGGCCGAAATCGCCCGGCGCGTTCCCAAGCTGCTCGAATTTGCACGGCTCGAAAACCGCGCCGAGGCGCAGGTGCGCGACCTTTCCGGCGGCATGCGCCGACGATTGACCGTAGCGCGAGCGTTGATCAACGACCCCGACCTGCTGGTGATGGATGAACCCACCACCGGTCTGGATCCGCAAGCGCGCCATCTGATCTGGGAGCGTCTGAAATCGCTGCTGGCGGCGGGCAAGACGATTTTGCTGACCACGCATTTCATGGAAGAAGCGGAACGGCTCTGCAACTATCTTTGCGTCATCGATGCGGGCCGCAAGATCGCCGAGGGCAAGCCGCACGAACTGATCGACCGCGAAATCGGCTGCGATGTGGTGGAGGTCTACGGCGACGAACTGGGACCGCTGCGGGATTCGTTGACACCACTGGCCGACCGCTGCGAGATGCGCGGCGAAACCTTGTTCTGTTACGTGCGCCAACCCGATGCACTGCTCGCCGCGTTGCACGGCAAGGGTGGCGTGCGCTACCTGCACCGCCCCGCCAACCTTGAGGACGTGTTCCTCAAGCTGACCGGCCGCGAAATGAGAGACTGAGATGAGCGAACAGGATCCGCAAAAATCCGAGGTTGCGATGCCGGCCGACGGCACCGCCGCGATACCTCGGCGCGAACACTATCCGCAACCGTTGCTGCCGCGCAATGCCCGCAACTGGATGATGGTCTGGTACCGGAACTTCATGGTCTGGAAGAAACTGGCCATTCCGTCGATGATCGGCAATCTGGCCGATCCGATGATCTACCTGTTCGGTCTGGGTCTCGGGCTCGGCCTGCTGGTCGGCCAGGTGCATGGCGTGTCCTACATCGCGTTCCTGGCAGCCGGCACCACCGCGTCCAGCGTGATGATGTCGGCCAGTTTCGAATCGATGTACTCGGCGTTCTCGCGCATGCACGTGCAGCGTACCTGGGAAGCGATCATGCACGCGCCGCTCACGCTCGGCGATGTGGTACTGGGAGAAATCCTGTGGGCCGCCAGCAAGGCCGTGCTGTCAGGTGCGGCGATCATGCTGGTGGCCGGGCTGCTCGGCTACGCGCACTTTCCTGGCGCGCTTGCGGCGCTGCCGGTCATCGGCCTGGCCGGCATCGCGTTTGCAAGCCTGGCGATGATCGTCACCGCGCTGGCGCCCAACTACGACTTTTTCATGTTCTACCAGACGCTGGTGATCACGCCGATGTTGCTGCTTTCAGGCGTGTTCTTTCCGCTGGAGCAATTGCCGCAGGCCGCGCAAAAGGCCACGCAAGTACTGCCGCTGGCGCATGCCGTGGCGCTGATACGTCCGTTGATGTTGGGCCGACCGGTGGAAAATGCCGCACTGCATGTCGCGGTGCTTGCCGCATACGCGGCCGTGGCGCTGGTGGTGGCGCTGATACTGTTGCGCAGGCGATTGCTGCGCTGAGGAAGCCGCCCGCTCCCACCGTCGGGAAACGGGCGGATCAAACGCTTACTGGCCGAGACCGCGCAGCAGGTCCGCCTTCAGGTCGTCGACCGATTCCAGGCCAACAGCAAGGCGGATCAGCCCTTCGGTGATACCTGCGGCGGCCTTCGCCTCCGGTGCCACGCGGCCATGCGTGGTGGTGTACGGATGCGTGATGGTCGTGCGCGTATCGCCGAGGTTGCCGGTGATCGAGCACAACCTGGTGTTGTCGATTACACGCCAGGCGTTGGCGCGCATTTGCTCCGGCGTGGCCCCCTTGAGTTCGAACGAGACGATCGCCCCGCCACCGCTTTGCTGGCGCTGCGCGACGTCGTACTGCGGATGCGACTTCAGCGCCGGATGGAACACGCGGTTCACGGCCGGATGCGACTCCAGGAATTCCGCGATCGCCAGCGCGCTTTGCGAATGCCGCTCCATGCGGATCGCCAGCGTCTCCATGCCCTTGAGCATCACCCACGCATTGAAGGCCGACAGCGTGGGCCCGGCCGTGCGTACGAACGGGAAGACCTTGCCCATGATGAAGTCGTGCTTGCCCAGCACGGCGCCGCCGAGCACGCGGCCCTGGCCATCAATGTGCTTGGTGGCCGAATGCACGACCACATCGGCGCCAAACTTGATCGGCTGTTGCAGCGCAGGCGAGCAGAAACAGTTGTCGACCACCAGCACCGCGCCAGCGTTATGCGCGATATCGGCGATGGCCGCGATATCGGACACTTCGGTCAGCGGATTCGACGGCGTTTCCAGGAAGAACAGCTTGGTATTGGGCTTCACGGCCGCACGCCACGCCGACAGGTCGCCGCCGTCGACATAGGTCGTCTCCACGCCGAACTTGGCGAGGATCGTGTTGAACAGCGTCATCGTCGAGCCGAAGATCGAGCGCGAGCTGACCAGGTGATCACCGGACTGCAGCGAGGCCAACGCCACCGACAGGATCGCGCTCATGCCCGACGCCGTGGCCATGCACGCCTGCGCGCCTTCCAGCGCAGCCAGGCGCGACTGGAACATCGACACGGTGGGGTTGGTGAAACGCGAGTACGTGTAGCCCTCTTCCGAGTTGGCAAAGCGCTCGGCGGCCTCGGCGGCGTTGTTGAAGCAGAAGCTCGAGGTCAGGTACATCGCCTCGGAGTGCTCCATGAATTCGCCGGTGCGCAAGGTGCCGGCGCGCACGCCGAGGGTGTCGATGCCGTAGGACTCGGGATTGAACGGTTCGCTCATGCTGCTGTGCTGCCCCAATGGTTGGTTGTCGTTATTCGTTGCCGCCCGAGCGTTGCAAGTGCAGTTGCGAACGTTCCGTCTCGCCGCCGCTGGTGCCTTCGCGGTCGGCCTGGCTGCGCGCCGTTTCCAGCCGATCCAGGTACGCCTCGTCGATATCGCCGGTGATGTACTTGCCATCGAAGCACGACGCATCGAAATCGCGCAGCTTCGGGTTGATGTCGCGCACGGCCTGCTTCATCGCCTCGACATCCTGATACACGAGTTGGTCGGCGCCGATCATGCGCGCCACTTCCTCGTCGGTGCGGCCATGGGCAACCAGCTCGGCACGCGTGGGCATGTCGATGCCGTACACGTTCGGGAATTTCACGGGCGGCGCGGCCGATGCGAAGATCACCTTCTTGGCGCCGGCGTCGCGGGCCATCTGCACGATTTCGAACGACGTGGTGCCACGCACGATCGAATCGTCGACGATCAGCACATTCTTGCCCTTGAACTCGACGCCCATGGCGTTCAGCTTCTGGCGCACCGACTTCTTGCGCACCGCCTGGCCCGGCATGATGAAGGTGCGGCCAACATAGCGGTTCTTGAAAAAGCCCTCGCGATACGGCACGCCCAGCGCGCGTGCCACCTGCATCGCAGCGGGGCGGCTCGAATCGGGAATCGGCATCACCACGTCGATATCGCCGGCCGGCACTTCGCGGCGGATCTTCTCCGCGAGGTAATCGCCCATGCGCAGCCGCGCATCGTAGACGGGCACTCCGTCGATACACGAATCGGGACGCGCCAGATAGACATATTCGAAGATGCAAGGCGTCAGTTGCGGATTTTCCGCGCACTGCTTGCTGTGCAGCTTGCCGTCCAGATCGACGAAGATTGCCTCGCCGGGCTCCACGTCGCGCTCCATCTTGTAGCCCATGCCTTCCAGGGCCACCGATTCCGAGGCAATCAGGTATTCCTTGCCGGTCGGCGTATCGATGCTGCCGATGCACAGCGGACGGATGCCGAACGGGTCGCGCACCGCCAGCAGGCCCGACCCGGCGATCTGCGCGGTGATCGCATACGCGCCCTTGACGCGGCGATGCATGCCGGACACCGCCTTGAAAATCGCTTCGGCGTCGAGCGTCTGGCCGTTGCTGCCGCGCTGCAATTCGTCGGCCAGCACATTGAGCAGCACTTCCGAATCCGAGTGCGTGTTGATGTGGCGGCGATCGCGGCGGAACATTTCTTCGCGCAACTGCTCGGAATTGGTCAGGTTGCCGTTGTGCGCCAGGATGATGCCGTATGGTGCGTTCACGTAGAACGGCTGGGCTTCTTCCTCGCTCGATGCCGATCCGGCCGTCGGATAACGCACCTGGCCAATACCCGAATTGCCGGGCAGGCTGCGCATGTTGCGCGTGCGGAACACATCGCGCACCAGGCCGTTGGCCTTGTGCATGTGGAAGGTGCTGCCGTTGGCCGTGGCGATGCCGGCTGCATCCTGTCCGCGGTGTTGCAACAGCAGCAGGCTGTCATAAATGAGTTGGTTGACAGGGCTGGTGGAAACCACGCCGACGATACCGCACATGCCGAACTCCCAGGAAAGGCAATTAATTCAGGGGCGCTGATCCGTCATGGGCGCGACGGGACCTGCGTTGATACTGCGCCGCAAGCGCGCGTTGTGCAAACGCTCGCGTCTTGGATTATGTCTTCACATACTTGGCCAGGTCGGGCGGCAGCCATTGCCGCAACGCATCCATCGCCTGCACTACATAGGTACGCGACACCGCGTCACGCCAGAATGGTTCTTCCGGCAGCTTTGTCAGCCCGGCCAGCACCACGACAAGCATCACGATCAGCACGCCTCGCGCGAGCCCGAACACCAGACCCAGCCCGCGATCGGCCGGCTTCAGCCCGGTGGTTTCCAGCAACTGCCCCAGCACTGCGCCGGCCAGCGCCGATACGATCCATGTGCCGAAAAAGACGGTCAGGAAACCCAGCGCACTGCGCGCCAGGGCGCCGCCCGGCAACGATTCGGGCATCCACTGCGCGGCGATGCCGCCAAAGTGGTAGGCCAGCACAAACGCCACCACCCATCCCACCAGCGCCAGCACTTCGCGCACCAGGCCTCGCAATACACCAACCAGCGCCGACGCCACCAGGATGAAGGCGACACCGTAATCGAAAAAAGTAAAAGCCATGCGCGCGACGTCAATCCCTGTCAGATGGGGGCAAATTCCCGCCCTGCAATTGCGGCGTTATTGCTCGACCACCTTCGCGGTCAGGCCCAGCGCCCGCACCTTTTTCTCGGCCACGTCGACCGCGTCGCGATTGGCGAACGGCCCCGCGCGCAGCAGGAGGCGGTCGCCGTCGGCCAGCGTTTTCTTTTCCACGTAGGCGGGCACCTTGCTCTCCTTGAGCTTGGCCAGCCAGTTCTTGGCACGTTCCTCGGAGGAAAACGCGCCAATCAGAATCAGGTACTTGGTATTTGCCGCGGCGGACTTGTCCACGGGCTTATCCGCGGGCTTGGCGTCGGCCTGCCTGGTGTCGGCCTTGGCATCGGTTTTCGTCTTGTCGGCGGCCGGCGCACTGACGATTTCCTCGCCGGCATCGAGCGCTGCGTCGTTGCGGCCGGCGTTGGCAGCCGGCGGCAACGGTTCGGCCTTGCGCTGCTCGATCTTCGGCTTCTGCGAGGCGGCCTGCCCGTTGGCCACGCTGACGGCCACATCCTCGGAAACCGGCCGGGGCTTGTGCTCGAACACGATCGGCAACACGATGACCGCCGCGGCCAGCAGCACCACCGCACCGATCAGGCGGCGCCGGGCGCGTTGCTTCTGGGGGAAATCCGGATCGAGGGTGTCGTCGGCGTAATCGTCTGCCGACCGTCGCGACGCGCCGGCGCTCGATTCCGCGCGTGTGCGGCGACCGCGTTCCGGCGCCGGATCAGTGCCCTTGCGGGACGAGAACAGCGAAAGCAGGCCCATAAATGCCCAAAGAGTGGTGTTCGGTGCGATGTCGTACCCGTGCAAAGCCGTGGAATGGCTTCTTAGTTGGCTTGCGTAGCGCGATACGCCAGCACGCCGGCAACGGTGAAGAACGACCCGAAGACCAGGATTCTATCATTCTCGGTCGCTCTCTCGATGGCATCGCGATACGCCAGTTCGGGGCTCGAAAAGCAGGCGGCGGTATTGTCGGGGCCTTCTTGAAAACCCGCGGTGTCGAGGTGTTCGCGCAGTTCCCGGGCCGTCGCGGCACGCTCCGAAGGCAGGTCGCACAGGCACCAGTGATCGACCTTGTCGGCCACATGACGCAGTACGCCGTCGATATCCTTGTCGCGCATGGAGCCGAAGACCGCATAGGTGTAGCGGAAAAAGCCCATGTTTTCGAGGTTCTGCCCCAGGGTCGCCGCCGCGTGCGGATTGTGCGCGACATCGAGGATCACGGCCGGGCGTCCCGGCATCACCTGAAAACGCCCCGGCAATTCAACGAACGCAAGCCCGTTGCGCACCTCCTGCGCGCTGACCGGCAGGCGCGGGCGCATGGCCTGCAGCGCGGCCAGCGCAGCGGAAGCGTTCAGCAGTTGGTTGGCGCCGCGCAACGCCGGATAGCCGAGTCCGTTGAGCTTGCGCCCGCGCCCGCTCCAGTCCCATTGCTGGCGCTCCTGTCCCTGCGCGGCCTGATGGCGGAAATCGCGCCCCACCAGGCACAGATCGGCGCCGATCGCCTCGGCATGATCGATCAGCGATTGCGGCGGCAACGGGTCGCCGCAGATGGCCGGCACGTTGGGCCGGAAAATCCCCGCCTTCTCGAAGCCGATCTTCTCGCGCGTGTCGCCCAGGTACTGAGTGTGATCGATATCGACGCTGGTGATGACCGCGCAATCCGTGTCGATCACATTGACCGCATCGAGCCGGCCGCCAAGCCCGACTTCGAGCACCATGGCGTCGAGCCCGGCCGCGGCAAACATGTGGATGATCGCCAGCGTGGTGAATTCGAAATAGGTCAGGCTGACCGGATCGGCAAAACTGGTACGGGCGCGCTCGACCGCCTCGAAATGCGGCAGCAGCTGGGCGTCGGTGGCCTGCTCGCCGTTGATGCGCGCGCGCTCGTTGAACGAGATCAGGTGGGGCGACGTATGCAGACCCACCTTGTAGCCGGCCTCGAGCAGGATGCGCTCGAGCATCGCGCAGGTCGATCCCTTGCCGTTGGTGCCGCCCACCGTGAAAACCACGGCGTCGATGCGCAGGCCCAGCGCTTCCTTGACGCGCGTAATGCGCGTCAGGCCCATGTCGATGCCCACCGGATGGGCGGTTTCCAGATGTGCGAGCCAGTCGGGGAGATTGTGGAAGATGGGCATGCTGGTTACGTCTCGTCGTACTACGCGAAGAAGCGCTATCGGCACCAAGGAAGCGCCGGGGATTCAGGCGCCGGCGGCGTCCCGATCGCGGCTTCAGAAAAACAAAATGGCGCGGGTTGTGGCACCCGCGCCATTGTCCTGCAATTCACGCTATCGCGTCAGGCCACCGCATCGGCCGGCTGCTTCTGCAGCAAGGCCAGCAGTTGCGCCAGTTCTGCTCGCAGCTTGCGGCGGTCCACGATCATGTCGATGGCGCCCTTCTGCAGCAGGAATTCCGCGCGCTGGAAGCCTTCCGGCAGTTTTTCGCGCACGGTTTGCTCGATCACGCGCGGACCGGCAAAGCCGATCAGGGCCTTCGGCTCGGCGATCACCACGTCGCCCAGGAACGCGAACGACGCGGACACACCGCCCATGGTCGGGTCGGTCAGCACACTGATGAACGGCAGCTTCGCATTCGACAACTGGTTCAGCATGGCCGTGGTCTTGGCCATCTGCATCAGCGACAGCAGGCTTTCCTGCATGCGCGCGCCGCCGGTGGCGGTGATGCAGATGAACGGCACCTTCTGCTCCAGCGCTGCCTGCGCGCCGCGCGCAAAGCGCTCGCCGACCACCGAGCCCATCGAACCGCCCATGAACTCGAATTCGAAACAGCTCACCACCACGGGGATGGTGTGGATGGCGCCGCCCATGACCACCATCGCATCGGTCTCGCCGGTTTCATCCATGGCGGCCTTGATGCGGTCCGGATACTTCTTCGTGTCCTTGAACTTCAGCGCATCGACGGGCACGATTTCCTGGCCGATTTCATAGCGGCCTTCGGCGTCCAGCAGCTTGTCCAGCCGCTCGCGCGAGCGGATGCGCATGTGATGGTCGCACTTCGGACACACATGCAGATTGGCCTCGACATCGGTGCGGTACAGCGTGGATTCGCACGACGGGCACTTGACCCACAGCCCCTCGGGAATGCCCTTGCGGGTCGATGGGTCGGTCTGTTGAATCTTGGGAGGCAGGAGTTTATCCAACCAGCTCATGAAAGCTCCTTTCGGATAACTGCCGCCCGCGCATCGACGCCTCTCGCCGAGAGGCCGGACACAGGGACGGCAGGGAATCAGGCCGCGAATTTACCACGCCCGCGACGACTCGCCGAGTCAAACCGCATCAATTGTGATTCATAAATCTCAATTGATGCGGTTTTCGGCAGGAACGTCAGGCGTTGGACACGAATTCAGGCGTCCAATGCCTCGCGGATGCCAGCGATAAAACTGCGCAGCGACGCCACCGCCTGGTCGCGCGGCGCATCTTCGAGCAGTTGCACCAGACGACTGCCGATCACGACGGCATCGGCGACGCCACCGATCGCGCGCGCGGTCTGTGCGTCGCGGATGCCAAAACCAACGCCGACCGGCAGGTTGGCATGCTGCTTGATCAGCGGCAGGCGCGCCGCGACGCTGTCGAGATCGAGCGTGGCCGAACCGGTCACGCCCTTGAGCGACACGTAGTAGAGGTAGCCGCTGGCGACCTTGGCGACGGCCTCGATGCGCGCGTCGGTCGAAGTGGGCGCCAGCAGGAAGATCGGATCCATGCCGTTGGTCCGCATCAGCGCGGCAAACGACTCGCACTCCTCTGGCGGATAGTCGACCACGAGTACGCCATCGACGCCAGCAGCGGCGGCCGCCTTGGCGAAGGCGTCCTCGCCCATGCGCTCGATCGGGTTGGCATAGCCCATCAGCACAACCGGCGTGGTGGCGTTGGTCTTGCGGAATTCGGCCACCCAGCCCAGCACGTGCGTCAGCGACACGCCTTGCGCCAGGGCGCGCTCGGAAGCGCGCTGGATGACCGGACCGTCGGCCATCGGGTCCGAGAACGGCACGCCAAGCTCGATCACGTCGGCGCCGCCTTCCACCAGCGCATGCATGAGCGCCACGGTCAGGCCGGGCTCGGGATCGCCAGCGGTGATGAACGGAATCAGACCCTTCTTGTTCTGCGCGGCGAGCGCCGCGAAAGTCTTCTGGATACGGGACATGTCAGTGGCCATCAGATAAGACGTTCCACGATCGACGCTTGGGCGTCGTCGTTGGCAGCGTCGGAGGTCGGTTCGGAAGCGTCGGGCTGGATCTGCGCATACACGGGCTGCGCGGCGGTCACGCGCTCGCGCACCAGCGCCGCGTATTGCGGATTCATCTCGAATCCGACGAAGCGCCGGCCATGACGCACGCAGGCCACGGCCGTCGTGCCGCTGCCGGTGAATGGATCGAGCACGACGCCGCCGGGCGGGCAGCTCGACAGCACCATGCGCTCGACGATTTCGAGCGGCTTCTGCGTCGGATGATCGGCGCGTTCCGGGTCCTGGCGGTGGATGCGCGGCACGCTCCACAGATCCTTCGGGTTGTAGCCGACCTCAAGCCACTTCTTGCCCTCGAAACGCGGCCGGCTACGCGCCTTCTTGGTCTCGGCGTCGTACGGAATGCGCACCGGATCGAGATCGAAGTAGTAGTCGCGCTGGCGGGCAAAGAAGCCAATGTTGTCATGCACCGACGAGAACTTGCGCGTGGTGCCGCCCATGCTCGGCACGCGGCGATCCCAGATGATCTCGTTGATCATGGTCAGCCGCTTTTTGAGCATCACGAACAACTCGGGCGAGTATTGCCAGGTGCAGAACAGGTAGAGCGTCCCGCGCGGCGCCAGCTTGGGAATGATCGCGTACATCCAGCGCTCGGACCATTCCAGATAGGCGTCGCCCGAAAGCAGGTCCGAATCGTTGCCGTAATCCTTGCCCAGGCCATAGGGCGGATCGGCAACGATCAGATCGATCGATCCGTCGGCGATACGCTGGATGCCTTCCAGCGCATCTTCCTGGAACAGGCGAACCGCGTCGGTGTCGAGAATATCGAACGGCGCCGCAGCGCCGCCCTCTTCCACTCGCGACGGCATGTCAGGGGGCAGCGCGCGCATCAGAGTTTCAACCCCGCACGCTCGGCCACCGTGTGCATGTCCTTGTCACCACGGCCGGACAGGTTCACGAGCAGCAGCTTGTCCTTGCCCAGTGTCGGCGCCAGCTTGCACGCGTAGGCGATGGCATGGCTCGATTCCAGCGCCGGGATGATGCCCTCGATGCGGCAGCAATCATGAAAGGCTTTCAGCGCTTCGTCGTCGGTGATCGGCACGTATTGCGCGCGACCAATGTCCTTGAGCCATGCATGCTCGGGTCCGACGCCGGGATAATCGAGGCCCGCCGAGACCGAATGCGTCTCGATGATCTGGCCGTTTTCATCCTGCAGCAGATAGGTGCGGTTGCCGTGCAGCACGCCGGGCGTGCCGCCGATCAGCGACGCGGCGTGACGCCCCGTCTCCAGGCCATCGCCAGCAGCTTCCACGCCGATCAATTCGACATCCTTGTGTTCGATATACGGGTAGAAGATGCCCATGGCGTTCGATCCGCCGCCTACGCACGCGATCACGGCGTCCGGCTGGCGGCCGGTGAGTTCGGGCATCTGGACCTTCGATTCTTCGCCGATCACGCACTGGAAGTCGCGCACCATCATCGGATACGGATGCGGGCCGGCCACGGTGCCGATGATGTAGAACGTGGTTTCCACGTTGGTCACCCAGTCGCGCATGGCTTCGTTCAGCGCATCCTTGAGCGTGCGCGAGCCACTTTCCACCGGCACAACCGTGGCGCCGAGCAGTTTCATGCGATAGACGTTGGCCGCCTGGCGACGCACGTCTTCGGATCCCATGTACACCACGCATTCCATGCCGAAGCGCGCGGCGATCGTGGCCGTGGCCACGCCGTGCTGGCCGGCGCCGGTCTCGGCAATCACGCGCTTCTTGCCCATGCGCCTGGCCAGCAGCGCCTGGCCGATCACGTTGTTGATCTTGTGTGCGCCGGTATGGTTCAGGTCTTCGCGCTTGAAATAGATCTGCGCGCCGCCAAGCGTCTCGCTCCAGCGTTGGGCGTGATAGATCGGCGAGGGACGACCGACGAAATGCTTCAGTTCGCGCTCGAACTCGGCAGTGAAATCCGGATCGTTCTGGAAGTGCGCATAGGCGGCGCGCAACTCGTCCAGGGCGTGAACCAGGGTTTCGGAAACAAACGTACCGCCATATGGGCCGAAATGGCCCCGGGAATCGGGCAGGTTGTACATGTCCAGGCTCTCAGATGGCGTTCCCCACACGCATGCGTGGGAACGCGAAAAATCGGAATCGGGCGCGGCCGATGACAAGGCAGGGATGGGTGCCGGCTCGGCACTGTTGAGGCGGGATCCGCCTACCCTGCGTCTGCCATGCGCACCGCGCGCACAAATGCGGCAATGCGGGCGTGGTCCTTCACACCCTTGGCCGCCTCCACGCCGCTGCTGACATCGACGGCATGGGGGCGTACGCGTTCAATCGCACCAGCGACGTTTTGCGCGTTCAACCCACCACTCAAAACGATGCGAGGAGCGTCGCCGGTGCGAGGGTTGGCAGGATCGGGCGGAAGCCATTGAGCAGGGATCAGGGTCCAGTCGAAGACGTGACCGCCGCCGCCGTAGCCTTCGACGAAGGCATCCAGCAACAAACCGGCTGCGTCACGGTATTGATCGGCGAATTCTACCAAATCGAGCCCCGGCCGGACACGGGCGGCGCGCATGAACGGCAGGCGGCAGCGGCGGGCGATTTCGGAACACTGCTGCGCGGACTCATCGCCATGAAACTGAAGTAGCGTGAGCGGCACTCGTTCGACCACGTGCGCCACTTCCTCGGCATCGGCATTGACGAACAGTCCGACCACGGTGACAAAGGGCGGTACCTGCTCGGCCAGTGCGGCGGCGCGCGCTACGTCGACATAACGGGGACTCTTGTCGTAAAACACCAGTCCGATAGCGTCAGCGCCGGCATCTACGGCCGCGTGCACATCCTCCTCGCGCGTCAGCCCGCAAATCTTGATGCGCGTGCGTGGGCGAACGGAATCAGGCGTCGTCATTGGCGAACACTCCGTGAAAGAGGCTGGCCGAAAGATCGGCCCTGGGCAGGCGATACGGCTCGGGATATTTTACGTCTGCCAGGTACAGGCCATCGGGCATAAACGTCGGCGCCGCCTTGCGCCGGTCGCGGCCCTCCAAGACCTCGGCCATCCATTCCGCCGGATAACGGCCCCGACCGATCGCCACCAGGCATCCCATCAGGTTGCGCACCATGTGATGCAGGAACGCGCTCGCGCGCAGCCGCACAAACACCCAGTTGCCGTCCGCCTGGATCGTCACTTCGTACATCGTTTTCACGGGTGACTTCGCCTGGCATTCGGCGGCACGAAACGCCGAGAAATCGTGCTCGCCGACCAGGCAGGCGGCGGCGGCGCGCATCGCCTCGACATCGAGACGCTGTCCCGGCGGCAGCATCTGATACCCGGCACGACCGTGGATCATCGGCGCGCGATGCGGGCCCGTGTAGAGCGCGTAGTAATACATACGCTCGAATGCCAGAAACCGTGCGTGAAAATTCTCGTCGACCGGCTCGGCCCATTGCAACGCGATCGACGGAGGGAGGAAGGCATTGACGCCTCGGACCCAGGAAAACTTGTCGCGCTCAAGCGCTGTATCGATATGAATCACCTGGCCTAGCGCGTGCACCCCGGTGTCGGTCCGTCCGGCCACCGTCGTGAGCAAGCGCACGCCTGCAAAGCGCTCGATGGCGTCCTCCAGGTAATCCTGCACCGTGTTGCGATGCGGCTGGGACTGCCAGCCCGAAAACGCCGCTCCGTCGTAGTGCAGGCCGATGGCGATGCGATTCATAAATGTCGTGGGCCAAAAAACAAATGCGCCGGAAGGACGCTTCCGGCGCATCACTTCGGGCTGCGGCGCGATTCCGCCGCAAACCCTGCATCATACCGGCCTTTGGAATGATCCCTCAGGCCATTGAGGCGTCAGGCCACCTCGCGCAGCAGCGAGCGCGCTTCGGATTGCAACGGATCTTGCGACTGATCCACCACTTCCTGCAGCAACTCGCGAGCGCCTTCCTTGTCGCCGATCTCGATGTAAGCGCGCGCCAGATCGAGCTTGATCTGCATGTCGCGGCCACCGTCCATACCGGTTGGCGACAATGTGCTGGCCGACACACCGTGGGTCGAATCGCCACCTTCCGAGGTCACGCGGCTGAGATCGATCGGCTCGACGAGCATGCCATTCTGCAGCATCGTCGGCGCGGGCAAGGGCTCATGGACGTCAGCCAGCGTCGGCAGATCGAACATCGCGGCCACGCCAGTGGGCGCGGTGGCGGGCGCAGTGCTAGGCGTGTCGGCATTCAGATCGAGCGACAGGCCCGACATGTCGAATTCCAGCGGCCGCGAGCGCGTGGGCGTATCGAGCGCCGGAATGTCCGACAGGCGCTGGGCGGCTTCATCGTCGCCGCGCGCGTCGAGCACATCGGGTTCGCCCAGCGCGTCGTTACCGAACACCATTGAAGCCGACATCGGCGCAATGATTGGCTCGCCCGGTGCGGGCGCCGGGAAGGCATCGAGGGGCAGCGCCAGATCCGGCATGGCGGCTTCCCGCGGCGCCTGTTGCAGGTTTTGGGCCGGATCCTGGGTGCGCCATTGATCGGCCACCGGCGTAGTGGTATCGGCTTCTCCGCCAGCGTCTGGCGTGACGGCCAGATACAGCGCATTGCTCGGGTCGAGCTTGCGGCCCATTTCCGCCGCCTGGAGCCACTCGGCGCCTTGTCCGCCCGTCTGAGCGAACATGTCTTCTGCAATCACCCGGAAACCTTCCACATCCTGACGCGTGTTGTAAATCTCCAGCAGCTTCAGGCGAATGGCCTGCCGCTCAGGATTCTGTTGCAACGCTTCGCGCAGGATTTCTTCGGCCTGCACGTCGCGCCCATAAGCGATATACACCTCGGCCTCGGCAATCGGATCGACTTCCGTGGCTTCCGGCGAGTTGTTGCCGATGCGGAAATCGGCGCCGAAAACGCTATGTTGCGACGTATCGACGCTCTGGCCGCCGGCGGTGCCGAACAGCGAGTGGCCGCCGGCCATGACGGTGCTCTCCTGGGACAGGATGCTGTCGCCGAAACCGGTGTTTTCGCTCGCCTTCTGATTCTGGCGGCGGCGATAGTACGCATATCCGCCAAGCAACGCAACCAGCACTCCCGCGCCGGGCAGAAGCATCGGATTGGCCAGCAGATCGTCGACGAACGATGTCTCGACCGGCACCGGCTGGATAACGGGCGGTTTTTTCGCGGCCACTGCCGGTGCGGAGGCAGGTGCTGCGGCGGCCGGCGTGGATGCGCCAGCGGCCAACGGGGCAGATGCGGCGGCCACTGCGGCGCTATCGGGCGCGGATGCGGGTGCCGCAACAGACGACGGAGCCGACGACGATGCCGCCGGCACTGGCGCAGCGGTACTGGTCGTGGCATCGGCCTGCCTTGACGGCTCGGGCGGCACCACGGCCGGTGCGGGCGCTGCCGCGGTGTCGGCGGGCTTCGCGGCGCCAGTGGCGGCGGTCGTTGCGGCAGCCGTGGCAGCAGCCGGCTTGGCCGCCTGGTTGGCCTGGCCGAGCTTGGCGATTTCCGCGTTCTTCAGCTCCATCAGGCGCTGCATATCGGAAACGTTTTTTTCCAGCTGTGCCACGCGCGACTCGGCTTCCTTGAGCTTGCGCTGGGCGGCCACATCGGCCTCTGCCTTCGCCTGCGCGCCCTTGTCGGCCTTCGAAAGCTTCAGTTCGTCGCGCGGACCGGCGTCTGGCACCGTGGTGTCCTGCACACGCGCCGTGACATTGCCGGACTGCTCGCGACCGGTGCCAGCCTCCACCGACTTTGCGGCGGCTGCGGTAGCCAGGCGGCTGCGGTAGCTGTCAAATCCTTGCGTGCGCGCCACCACTTCGCGGCGCGCTTCACGCGGGGTGACCGATTGCGCCTGCTGGGCGCTCGGCACCTTCAACACCGCGCCGGATTTGATGCGATTGATATTACCGCCAATGAATGCATTGGGATTGTTGCGGTAGAGCGCCAGCAACATCTGGTCGAGCGATACGGAATCCTGGCCCTGCGCCGCTTCACCGGCAATGCTGGAGAGCGTGTCGCCACGCTGAACCGTATAGCTGCCACTGACGGTGGCGACTTCGGCCCGAGCCGGCGCGGCGGCAGCAGGCGCGGCGGCGGCGCGGCGCGGCTGACGGGGCGGCGCCGGGCGTGGCGT
>NZ_VZOW01000024.1 GCF_008801835.1 Cupriavidus pauculus
TGGTGCGTACCGCATGTGGCCCGCATCAAGCCGGATGCGACGCGGTACTTCAAGGAAGGCGACGTGATGCCGCCGCTGGTTTATGAAGACCCGCGACCGATCCCCGGTCTTGACCGGTTACTTGGCAAGCGCCAGCGCATATCGGATGTCGGCTGGCAATTGATCTCCTACGACGTCGATGCCTGACCGGCCGGCGATTCCATGCACTCACCGATCCACTGAATGTCCTGGCCAGTTCCGAAGCTATGCGCAATCAAGCGCCCCGAGCCATTCCCGTTGCGTGTCTGGCTTCCCGTTTCGCTTACGTTCGCGGCAGCATCGGCAGCGCTGGTGCTCAGATTCTGGCCTGCAGGCAAAGCGACGCAAGACATGCTTTTCTGGGGAGAACTGGTCGGGGTGCCGATTATCGTGGCCTGCCTTGTACTCGGCTGGAAATTAATTCCATGGCAGCGCGAGCAACTCTTGGCCGAGGAGGTGGAGCGTGAACACGCGCGTATCAAATCGCTTTGGAGTACGTGGTCGCGTCGGCACCTCGTCATACGGCACGTCGCGACATTTTTACCGGTGAAGGAGAGCGCAATCGAGCTGGGCAGAATGGGTACTGAACTGCCTGTGAATCTGCAGCGAGCGGTGGGCTTTGCATGGCTGAAGCCCGATACGGATGAATCGCGTTTTATGCGCATCCTTTGTCTCATCGCGGATCGATTCCGGCCTGCGCTCGAGGGGTTGTCGGCAGTCCATGTCGTGCTTCTTCTCGATACTTTTGATAGCACGGCAGTGGATTTGGGAACGGCCGATGCAGCAAAGGTGTTCACCAGTGCGATGCCAGGGATTGATGTCAGTGTGGAGGCCGCGAAGGCGGCTGATTGCGCGGAATGGATCACTGAGCAGGTTGACACCATTGATGGTATCGCCCGCCTGATGGTGGCCATACAGCTATGGGATGCGGGCGATGCGCCTGGCAACTTCAGCGAGGGTGCCGTGGGGATCCTTATCGAGCCTTCTGCGCATGCCACAAAGCCGGTGAGACAGGTTGCGCCGGAGGCCGGCTCCATTCTTCGTCCCATGATCACAGGCAGCGATATGTTGAACGAGGACCTCGCGCAACTCGTTGCCGTGCAACTCGAAGGCAACCGGCTCACGCATCTCTGGTTTTCAGGGTGCGGTGAGGAAACCGCCGTCATCACGTCAACGCTTCACCAGCTTGCGCCGGATCAGCGAGTCGATCGTCAGCTAGACCATATGATCGGCTTGCCGGGGCCAGTCAGCGGCTGGATCGCACTTGGCACGGCACTAGAAGCAGCAACCGAAGCGGCCGGCTCGCATTTGGTTGCCTGGAAAGAGAGGGCTAACGAGACGATCCAGCTGTGCGTGGTGACTGGAACACCAGCGCATGAATCGGGCAAGGAAGCATAAATTGAAAAATTACGTGTTGGGTCGCTGGCTGGTCTTGATTGGCGCCTTGGGGGCTCTGATTGCCTTTGTCTTTTGGACAGTGAGCTTGCAAGATCTGCAGAACTGGTTTGCCCAGTACGGCCTGCAATTGGGTGCCGTGATGCTTATCGTCACGGCTTTGCTTGTCGTTGAACTCCCCGGGCGGCGACAAACACGGCTCGCCATGCAGGATGCCTCCAAGGAGCAGGGCCTGGAGCCGCCCGAGGCTAAGGACAAGGCTGTTTTTGCGGCAATGTCCGCGCAAGCCGCCGAGCTGGAAGGCTTGAGCAATCTGCGCGCCGTACTGCGGGCCGATTTCGGTTGGCGCTGGCGCCACAAATTGCCTTGGTTGATGCTAAACGGCGACAACGCTGCAATTGGCCGACTACTTCCAAATCTGAGGGAACAAGGGTGGTCGGTCAGCAACGGTGCCGTGTTGTTGTGGGGCCGATCGGGTGCCGACGGCCAACCCGACGCCGCGTGGCTCAAGCACGTATGCAAACTACGTCGCCGTCGACCAATTGACGCGGTCGTGCTCGTGACGGATGGCGACAAGGACCTGCCGACACAGCGGCGGGGCACCGACGCACCTGGCATTCGCCTGGCGCGCATCGCCGAGATCTTGCGCTGGTCCGCCCCCATTTATGCGCTGGAAGTTGGACCGACCAGCGCGTCATCCATCGGAGACGCCCCTGTAGTCTTTTGCGGTATGCCGGGGCATGCCAACGCCAGGTCTGTCGAGGCAGCGCTGCAAAACCAGCGTTGTGAACTATCGCGCCGCAGTCTGGCGCAATTGCCGCAGACTGGCCAAGAACGCTATCTCGGTAAGCTCTCCCAACGGTTGGACGACCGGAGCAAGGCGTTGGCGGAGTGGCTGGCTGGACTCGCAGGTGCTGCCCGCGGGCAACTGCTGGTTCGCGGAGTCGGTTTTGCTCCGGCGTTCGGGCTCGAGGGAAGCCAGGACGCCGACACCGATTTGCCGATCTGGCAATACCTGGCCGACGCTGCGCGCCGCCACCCCGGCCGCCACACCGCCTGGCATCCGCTGACGATCGGTGTCTGGCTTGCGCTGCTAGCGATCGGGCTATGGACTGCCGCCATGCTCATCTCAGGCCTGCGCAATGAGCACGACCTCCAATCCGCCCATCAAGCAGTCCACAACATTCAGTCAGCGCCCACCACCGCCGCGCGCCTCAAAGCCCTCGACACCCTCCAGCAGCAGATCCTGCGCTACGAGTACCGCGTCCAGCATCACGCGCCGCTCTTCACGCGGTTTGGGCTGAACCGTGACACGGAGGTGCTGGCCGCGCTGTGGAAGCCGTACGCCAAGGCCAGCCAGGACATCCTGGTGACGCCCGTGGCGCAAAACCTCGAATCCACGTTGGTCGATCTTTCGCAATTGCGGACGGATGGATTGAGCGAAGAGACCGCCAAGTGGGCGCTGGATGGCCGCGACACGCTCAAGGCTTACCTGATGCTGGCGCACCCGGAGCGGGTGGAGCCTGCGTTCCTATCGCAGAAATTGGCAGCGCACTGGTCCACCGATGCCAGGATCACCCCGGGCCAGAAGCAGGACCTGGCCGAGCGATTCGGGAAGTTCTACGCCGAACACCTCAAGGCCCATTCCGACTGGCGTATCGAGCCCCGCCCTGATCTGGTGGCCGGCGCGCGTCAGACGCTGCTGGCCGTTATCGGCGAGCGCAATGCTGTCGATACGGTCTACCAGAACGTCCTCGATGGCGCCGGCACCAAGTATGCCGATCAGACGCTGGCATCGCTGACGGCCGGTACGGACTCGCGTGGCCTGCTGCGCGCTTCGGCGACCGTGCCGGGTGTCTTTACCCGACAGGCCTATGAGGGCTACGTAGAGGCCGCCATCGAGAAGGCCGCCAAGCGCCAGGACGTGGCAAATGACTGGGTGATCACCGATGGCAAGCCGCAGCCGGCCCAGCAGACGTCGAGCGCATCGGCAACAGATTTCCGCAAGGCGCTGACCGAGCGGTATTTTGCCGACTACGCCGAGCACTGGCAGCAGTTCTTGAACGGGATGCAGTGGGAGCCGGCCGCGACGCTGCCCGGTGTCGTCGATCAACTCAAGCTGATGGCCGACGCGCGCCAGTCGCCGGTCATCGCGCTCATGAAGTCGCTCGCGTATCAGGGGGGCGCCGGCGCGCACAAGGATTCTCTGTCGGACACCCTGGTGGCCAAGGCGCAGGGGATTCTGGGTCGGAAGGACGAGGCCCCCGCAGCCATTAGGCCCGATCCGGCCGGCCCGCTCGCGGCAGCGTTTGGTCCGGTGCTGCGGCTGGTCGGGCAGGCCGGGCAGGGTGGTGGGAGTAGTGGTAGCACTGGCAGCAGCGACCTGAGCTTGCAGCGCTATCTCGACCGGATCACCGCAGTGCGTCTGCGCCTGCAGCAGTTGACCAACAGTGCGGACGCCGACATGCAGGCGCGGCAGATGGCCCAGTCGCTGTTCCAGGGTAAAGGATCGGATCTTGCCGACACGCAAGCCTATGGCCAGCTCATGGCAGCGAGCCTCGGCGCCGAATGGGCCGGCATGGGCGACACGCTGTTCGTGCACCCGATCGCCCAGGCACTGCAATCCGTCCTGCAACCGGCGCAGGCCAGCCTCAACGAGGCGTGGCGGCAGTCCATCGCACTGCCGTGGAACCGTGCATTTGCCAGCCGCTATCCCTTCGCCGACACGGCCAATGACGCATCGCTGCCCGAACTGGCGCGCCATATCCGTCCGCAGAGCGGTCTGATCAATGCCTTTCTGATGGCCGAACTGGCCGGCGTGCTGGTGTTGCAGGGCGACCAATGGGTGCCCGTCGGCAGCGGCGCGCACGGGCTGGCCTTCGACCCGGCTTTCCTTCAGTTCATCAACACATTGCAGCGCGTGGGCGCCCATCTGCTGGTGCTAGGCGACCCCCAGTACCGCTTCGAACTCAAGCCGATTCCGACGCCGGGCCTGACCGACACCGTGCTGACGATCGATAACCAGACGCTGCACTACTACAACCAGCGCGAAACCTGGCAGTCCATGACATGGCCGGCAAACAACCTGCAAGCGCCGCGCACGCTGCTGCAATGGCAGTCCGAGACCGCCAGCACGAACAAAAGCTTTGAGACCGAAGGTGTCTGGGCCTGGATCCGCATGCTGGAGCATGCGCGGGTGACGCCTGTGGATAGCGCGACGGTCCAGCTCACATTCCAGGCCGCGCCCGACACTTTAGGTGCAGGCCAAGGCAAGAACGGCAATGAGTCGGCAGACGCGGTAGATCGTCCGGAGCATCCAGAAAACCTGCTGCCGCGCGCAGCCCAGCTTGCCGCACCGGCTGACATGCGATATCCGATCCGCTACCAGATGCGCGCGGCCGTTGGGCGCGGGCCGCTGGAAGCGCTGGAGCTGCGCAATCTGCGGATGCCGGAAAGGATCTTTGTGGGAAGGGAGCGGCTGGCTCTAGCCGGAACCACGGCGGCAATGCGCAAGTAATCGCAATGAATTCAAATACAGCAGCGATTTTAAGTGCATCAAGATGCACAAATAGTAGCTAACGATCCGTCTCGCATTGAAGAGCGCTTGGTACGTGGCTTCTCACGCCCGCTGTTGCGCGATTGCATACGCACTATTACCTAATGCTGCAATGCGACAAAGCGTCTGCTACAATTCGGGAAAACCCCATAAGGGTTATCCCTGAAAGGAAGGACGCCATGAACACCCAATCCGATATCAAGCTGACCGATCAACTCGAACGCGACCTGATCGAGCGCGAACTGGGCACGCAAAGCCTGGGTTTTGCTAACGATGTGAAGCGCGTCATCGCCGCCGTGCAGAACGTTTTCACCCGTCTGCAGAACGAAGCGCGCAAGGCCAAGGTGGTCTACGCCAACGGCTGATCGGCCCAGGCAGACAAAAACGGGCGGCTCCACTTGCGCCCGCAAGCATTGAAAAACCGGCCGCCGCACACCGAATCCAGGTGTGCGGCGGCCGGTTTTTTTGCGTGGCCTTTTTGGGCTGTCTTGCGTTGCCCGTTATTCGCGGATTTCGATGCCGTCCACGCGATCCGGGTAGAACGCGACGAAACCGGCGATTTCGGCCACCGCGTCGTGCGGGTGTTCGTAAGTCCAGACTGCATTGTCGGCGCGCGCGCCGGCAGCGGAGATGCTGAAATAGGCGGCGTCGCCCTTGTACGGACAGTAGCTGCTGTGGGTGGTGCGGGACAACTGTGTCATATCGACGTCAGCCCGCGGGATGTACTGCACGGGCGGATACGACGCTTCCTTCAGTGTCAGCGCACGTCGGCTGTCGGCAATGACGCGGCCGCCTGCCGTGACCACCACGCGGCCAGGCTGTGGGGCGATCGAAATGGGATGGTCGTTGCCGGGAATCTTGACGGGCTTGTTTGTCATGATGGACCTCGGTTTGGCACGCAAAGTCGAAAAAAACCAGGCGCGGCAATCTGCCGCGCCCCGCGCCGACGGAATGTGCGGACGAACAATTTGCCGTTCGCGCCAGCGCCAATCATGAAAAAACCGCCACGGAGGGTGACGTGAGACCAAGGGGAGAGAGAGCCCCGGTCCTGCCAAGCACGATAGCGGTTATCGTCATTGCAAAAAAGGGCGCCAGCGGAACACACTTTTCGGCCCCATAAAACAATAGCCCCGAATGACGGGGCTATTTGTCGTGCATATCGGCGCGGGGCGGCCGTGTTTGCGTCCGCTTACATGCCCGACTGTTCCTCGATCCACAGCGACAACCGCACTTTGTACGCCTGCTGGATATGGCGACGCGCGATCTGTTCCGCCTGTTCCGGATTGCGGGCTTCCAATGCTTCGACCAGCGACATGTGTTCCTCGTACGATCCGCGCGCGCGACCCGGTACCGCCAGCGTCGAGCGGCCAAGCAACGCCATCGATTCGTGCAGCGAGCGCAGCGTTTTCAACAGATATCGATTGTGCGCGCAGCGATGCAGCGTCTCGTGGAACAGCCGGTTGTTCATTGCCAGCCGGTCGGGATCATCGGCAAAAGAGAGGTCGCGCTCGACAATATCGCGCAGCAGCGAGATTTCCACGTCGGTTGCATGGCGCGCCGCCAGCGCCGCGGCGGTGGATTCCAGCACCTCACGCATCACGTACAACTCGCTGACCATGCTCGCGTCCAGCCGGGTCACCATCATGCCGCGATTTGGCTCGTTGACGACCAGGCCTTCGGACTCCAGGCGCGACAGTGCCTCGCGAACCGGCGTACGGGACAAGCCGAGCGATTCCGCCAGTTCGACTTCACGCAGGCGCGTGCCCGGCGGCAGCTGGCCGGCCTGAATCGCCGCGCGCAACTGTTGATAGGCCCGTTCCGAACGTGGCAGGGAGGCACTCTGATCACCGTCGGTGCCGGCGAGGTCCGTGGGAAGCATGAAAACGTGATGTAGGGATGACAGCAGGACAGCCATCATACCGCGTCGCGCATCCGCCTCACTAGTGTGCTAGGTCGACGATGTGCTGTCCCGGGCCTTTGCGCGTCGCCGCCGCGCCAGCATGTTCAACCCTTCCACTGCCGTCGAAAACGCCATGGCCGTGTAGATGTAACCCTTGGGCACATGGTGGCCGAGCCCGTCGGCGATCAGTGTCATGCCGATCATGATCAGGAACGCCAGCGCCAGCATGACGATGGTGGGATTTTTGTTGATGAAATTGGCCAGAGGGCCGGCTGCTACCAGCATCACGGTCACGGCGGCGATCACGGCGACGAACATGATCGGCACGTGATCGGTCATGCCGACGGCGGTGATGATGCTGTCGATCGAGAACACCAGGTCCAGCACCAGGATCTGGCCGATTGCGGCGGCAAAGCCCGGCACGGCGCGCGCCAGCGCGGCGCCCTCGTGTTCCGGTTCCGGCGCCACGTGCTGATGGATCTCGCGCGTGGCCTTCCAGACCAGAAACACGCCGCCAGCGATCAGGATCATGTCGCGCCACGAAAAGCCCTTGCCGAACACCGTGAAGACCGGTTCGGTCAGGGCCACGATGATCGCGATCGTCGCCAGCAGGCCCAGACGCAGGATCAGCGCCAGGCCGATGCCGATGCGGCGTGCTTTCTCGCGCGTCTCTTCGGGCAGCTTGTTGGTCAGAATCGAAATGAAGATCAGGTTGTCGATGCCGAGCACGATCTCCATGGCGACCAAAGTGGCCAGTGCGGCCCAGGCGGCCGGATCGCGCGCCAGTTCAAGCAGCGTTTGCATGCGGACTCCAGGCTCCGAAACGTTCGTGGATGGGGGCCGAAGAGGGCCCACGTGGCGACGACAAGCGGACGACGGGAGACATGGTAGCGCACAGCACGGCACCCACGAAGCCAATACAGCACCAAAAAGGCGACCCGCTGCAATAAGTGGGTTGTGGAACCGTGAGAGTGAAATATAGTATGTGATATACCAATATATCCGTATCAAAAACCATCGAGGAGACAACCCCATGAAGATTTGTATCTACGGTGCCGGCGCGATCGGCGGTTATATGGGCGCACAGTTGGCGCTGGCCGGCGCCGATGTCAGTTTCATCGCACGCGGCCCCCATCTTGCGGCCATGCAGGCCAACGGCGTCCGACTGCAGATCGAAGGCGAGGAGCGTGTGGCCAAGGTGCGCTGTACCAACGATCCGCGCGAACTCGGTCCGCAGGACTACGTATTCATTACGCTCAAGGCCCATCAGGTGCCGGGCGTAGTTGGCTCCATGCAAGCTTTGCTAGGACCGGACACCGCGGTGGTCACCGGCGTCAACGGCATTCCCTATTGGTATTTCCACGAGCACGGCGGCGAGTTTGCCGGCCGCACGCTGGAAAGCGTTGATCCCGGTGGCACGCAATGGCGGGGCCTGGGCCCGGATCGCGCCATCGGCTGCGTGCTTTACCCGGCCGCCGAAATCGTGGCGCCCGGCGTGATCAAGCACGTATATGGCAAGAAGTTTCCGATCGGAGAGCCGGACGGCAGCCGCTCCGAACGCGTCGTGCGCCTTTCGGAATGGATGGTCAAGGCCGATATGGATGCGCCGGTACGCGACAACATCCGCGATGAAATCTGGCTCAAGCTGTGGGGCAATCTCTGCTTCAATCCGATCAGCGCGCTGACGCATGCCACGCTCGATGTCATCACGTCCGATCCCGCCACGCGCGCGCTGTCCAGGCAGATGATGCTGGAGGCGAAGGCGATTGCCGAACGATTCGGCGTGCACTTTCGCGTCGACGTGGAACGCCGCATCGATGGGGCCGGCTCGGTGGGGGCGCACAAGACGTCGATGCTGCAGGACCTGGAAGCGGGCAGGGCGATGGAAATCGATCCGCTGCTGACCGTGGTGCAGGAAATGGGCCGCATGACTGGGCAGCCGACGCCGATGATCGACGCCGTGCTCGGACTGATCAAGCAGCGGGACCGCATGGCGCAGACGGCAGTGGCCGAACGCGCGCCCGACGCCAAGGTGGCGCGGGCGGCGTGAAAGCAGCGGCCCGTGTGATGGCAGTCTTCGGCAGTCTGGTCATAGTGATATACCATATACGAAAGGCCGGACGCGTCCCTTTATGATGGCAAGCGCGCGGCATGGCGCCAGATTGATGAGCAATTCGCATGGCGCCATGCCAAACTTAACGCAATGACGTTCATAAAAGGGTGTGTGCCGCCGGACGCCAGCTTGGCGTTCGGGGCGCCGGCCATTGACGAGTGCATTCATGTCTGCCCAAAGCCAACCCGAAATCCAGCCCCAGGCCGCGCCGCAAGGCGGTTTGTCCCTTTCGCTGCAACCGATTAACGCCGGCGCCAGCCTGCGCGACCAGGCCTACGCGATGCTGCGCCAGGCGATTGCCGATGCCGATATCTATCAGTCGCGCGAGGAAGTCCGGCTCGATGAACGCGTGCTGTCCGAAGCGCTGGGCGTCAGCCGAACGCCGATCCGCGAGGCGATGACCCTGCTGGAGCAGGAAGGATTTCTGCGCACGGTGCCGCGTCGCGGCATCTACATCACGCGCAAGACCAAGCGCGAAATCGTCGAGATGATTCAGGTCTGGGCTGCGCTGGAAAGCATGGCCGCGCGCTTGGCCACGCAGCATGCGTCCGATGAGGAGATCGGTCGCCTGCGGCATATGTTCGACAGTTTCCGCGACGCCACGCCCGCCGAGCATATCGAGGAGTACTCGGATGCCAATATCGCCTTCCATCAGGCCATCGTGCAGTTGTCGAAGTCGCAGATCATCATGGACCAGATCAAGAATATTTTTGTCCATGTTCGCGCGATCCGGAAGATGACCATCTCGCAAAGCGACCGCGCGGCGCGTTCGATCGTTGACCATCTGCGCATCATCGAAGCGCTGGAAAATCGCGACACGGAACTGGCCGAACGTCTGGTGCGCCAGCACTCGCTGGATCTGGCCGAGTACGTGGAAAAAAACTGCGATTTCCTCGACTGAACGTCGATCGCCAAAGCGGCGCGAGGTCTTTCGTTGCCCATTGCCGAATCATCGTCCGATCAATCGGACGCTTGGCGATGCGAAGTAAAAAAGGCGCGGACACTCCGCGCCTTTCCTTTGTCCGCCGCCACAGTGCTTAGCGCATTGCCGCCGCCATGGTCTGCCCCAGCTCCGCGGGTGACGCGGCAACGTGGATACCCGCGGCGCGCATGGCCTCGATCTTCGCTTCCGCGGTGCCCGCGCCGCCCGAAATAATGGCGCCCGCATGACCCATGCGTCGTCCCGGCGGCGCAGTGGTGCCGGCAATGAACCCGACCACCGGTTTGTGCGTGCGGGCGTCGCGCAGAAACTGCGCGGCGTCTTCCTCGGCCGAGCCGCCGATCTCGCCAATCATGATGATGCCTTCGGTTTGATCGTCGGCCAGGAACATTTCCAGGCAATCGATGAAATCGGTGCCATTGACGGGGTCGCCGCCAATGCCGATGCAGGTTGATTGTCCAAGGCCCGCCGCCGTGGTTTGCGCCACAGCCTCGTAGGTCAGCGTTCCCGAGCGCGAAACCACGCCGATCTTGCCCGGCGTATGGATATGGCCCGGCATGATGCCGATCTTGCACTGTCCCGGCGTGATCACACCGGGACAATTAGGTCCCACCAGCCGGCTCGACGAGCCCGACAGCGCGCGTTTGACGCGCACCATGTCGAGCACGGGGATGCCCTCGGTAATGCAGACGATCAGCCCAATGCCGGCATCGACGGCTTCCAGGATCGCATCGGCGGCGAAGGGCGGCGGTACGTAGATGACCGACGCATCCGCGCCGGTCGCCCGGGCAGCCGCGGCAACGGTGTCGAATACCGGCAGGCCCAGATGCGATTCGCCGCCTTTGCCGGGGGTGACGCCACCCACCATTTTCGTGCCGTAAGCGAGTGCCTGTTCGGAATGGAAGGTGCCCTGCGCGCCGGTGAATCCCTGGCAGATCACGCGTGTGTCGCGGTGGATCAGAACGGCCATGTCACTTGCCTCCTTTCGATTGCACGGCGCGCACGGCGGCCACGACTTTTTCGGCCGCATCGGCCAGATGGTTGGCCGACAAGATCGGCAAGCCGGAATCGCGCAGGATCTTCTTGCCGAGGTCGACATTGGTGCCTTCCAGCCGCACGACCAGCGGCACCGTGAGATCCACCTCGCGCGCCGCGGCGACCACGCCTTCGGCGATCACGTCGCAGCGCATGATGCCGCCGAAAATGTTCACCAGGATGCCTTCGACCTTGGGGTCGGCAAGGATCAGGCGGAACGCGGCGGTCACGCGTTCCTTGGTGGCGCCGCCGCCCACATCGAGAAAGTTGGCCGGTTCGCCGCCGTAGAGCTTGATGATGTCCATGGTTGCCATGGCAAGGCCCGCACCGTTCACCATGCAGCCGATATTGCCGTCCAGGCGCACGTAGTTCAGCGCATGCCGGGCGGCTTCGGATTCCGCCGGGTCTTCCTCGCTTTCGTCGCGCATCGCGTCGATGTCGGGATGGCGGAACAGGGCGTTGTCGTCGAAATTGAACTTGGCGTCGAGCGCGATGACGTCTCCGCTGCCCGTCACCACGAGCGGATTGATCTCGACGATCGATGCATCGAGTTCGGTGAACGCGCGATACGCGGACAGAATGAAGCGCGTCGCCGCGCCAACCTGCTTGCCGGACAGCCCCAGACCGAAGGCCAGGCGCCGCGCGTGGAACGGCTGGATGCCGCTGGCAGGGTCGATCGCCACCTTGAGGATTTTCTCGGGCGTTTGCGCGGCCACTTCCTCGATTTCCATGCCGCCTTCGGTGGAAGCCATGATCGTGATGCGCGATGTGGCGCGATCGATCAGCATCCCCAGATACAGCTCGCGGGCGATGTCGCAACCTTCCTCGATATAGAGTCGGCGCACTTCGCGGCCGGCGGGCCCGGTCTGCTTGGTCACCAGCGTCTTGCCGAGCATCTGCGCCGCGTTGGCGCGGACATCGTCGATCGACTTGACCACGCGCACGCCGCCTTTGCCGGAAGCATCGCCGACAAACCGTCCGGCGCCGCGCCCGCCGGCGTGGATCTGCGATTTCACCACCCACACTGGCCCACCGAGCTTGCGCGCTGCATGCGCGGCTTCGTCAGGAGTAAACGCCACGCAGCCGTGCGGGACGGCCACGTCGTAGCGCCTGAGCAATTCCTTTGCCTGATATTCGTGAATGTTCACGTGTCTCCTCGCTTGTTGGCGTCACGTGCCGCAGGTCGGGGCCCGCCTGTTCGATTCTCCATGACGTGGAATATGGTATGTAATATATCAACAAGAAAATCAAGCGAAATCGCGATAGGGGAGATGAGGAAAAGCGGCACCGAGCGACCTAAAACGGTTTCGCATCAATGCCCTCACATTGATCGCACTCCCTTATATCGTGCGGGTTAACGCGATATCCCCAGAACCGATTGCCGCGCTGCGTCATGGAAAGTCGGAACCGCGCTGCATTTTCTCCTTGTTGT
Organism: Cupriavidus pauculus; assembly: GCF_008801835.1. GTDB lineage: Bacteria > Pseudomonadota > Gammaproteobacteria > Burkholderiales > Burkholderiaceae > Cupriavidus > Cupriavidus pauculus. Next base: position 12,390 of record NZ_VZOW01000024.1, read on the forward strand.
TTGGTGGTATATCACATACCGTATGTCATCAAGATCGACCGCTTTCCAATGCGTAACGATCGGCGATTCCCAAGTCCAATGAGGAGACCAAGACATGTCCGCTGTCGTATCCACCCGGCCCGACTCGACCACGGCCGAAGACACGCTGAAGCAAAAGTCCCGCGAAGCGGGTGTCGTATCAGGCGGCCACTTGGTGGCGCGAGCGCTGAAGAACGAGGGCGTCGATACGATCTTTACGCTGTGCGGCGGCCACATCATCGATATCTATGACGGCTGCGTGGATGAGGGCATTCGCATCATCGACGTGCGACACGAGCAGGTGGCCGCGCATGCCGCAGACGGCTACGCGCGCCAGACCGGCAAGCTTGGCTGTGTTGTGACGACCGCCGGCCCGGGCTGCACCAATGCGGTCACCGGCGTGGCGACGGCATTCCGTTCGGAAAGCCCGATCATCCATATCGGCGGCCAGGGCGCGCTGAGCCAGCACAAGATGGGCTCGCTGCAGGATCTGCCGCATGTGGACATGATGGCGCCGATCACCAAGTTTTCCGCCAGCATTCCCAGCACTGAGCGTGTGGCCGACATGATCTCGATGGCTGCGCGCGAATGCTTCAACGGCGCGCCTGGCCCGGCCTACCTGGAAATTCCGCGTGACGTGCTTGATCGCGAGGTCGATCTGTCGCGCGCGGTCATCCCGCGCCCGGGTCACTATCGCGCGTCGACCAGGTCGGTGGGCGATCCGCACGATATCGAGAAGCTGGCCGACATCCTGGTCAACGCAGAGCGTCCTGCCATCCTTTACGGGCAGCAGGTGTGGACCGCACGCGGCCATGAAGAAGCCATCGCGCTGCTGCGCGGCCTAGATATTCCGGGCTACTTCAACGGCGCGGCGCGCGGCCTCTTGCCGCCGGGCGATCCGCATCATTTCGACCGCACGCGCTCGCAGGCATTCGCCAATGCCGATGTGCTGATCATTGTCGGTACGCCGTTCGATTTCCGCATGGGCTACGGCAAGCGCATCAGCAAGGAGATCACGCTGGTGCAGATCGACATGGATTACCGCACCGTTGGCAAGAATCGCGAGATCGATCTGGGCCTGGTGGGCGATCCCGGCGCAATCCTGGGCGCGGTGCTGCAGGCGGCGAGCGGGCGCATCAAGAACGACAAGCGCCAGGCGCGAAAGAAGTGGATGGGTCAGTTGATGGAAGCCGAGGCGGTGGCAACGGAAAAGCTGATGCCGCTGTTCAAGTCTGAGAACACCCCAATCCACCCGTATCGCGTGGCCTATGAACTCAACGAGTTCCTGGCCGACAACACGATCTATATCGGCGACGGCGGCGACGTGGTGACCATCTCCGCTCAGGCCGTTCGCCCGCGCAATCCTGGCCAGTGGATGGATCCGGGCGCGCTGGGCTCGTTGGGCGTCGGCACCGGGTTTGCCATCGCGGCGGGCTTGGCCAATCCGGGCAAGGAAGTGCTGTGCTACTACGGCGACGGCTCGTTCGGCATGACCGCGTTCGATATGGAAACCGCCAATCGCTTTGGCGTGCCGTATCTGGCCGTGATCGGCAATAACTCCGCGATGAACCAGATCCGCTACGGCCAGTTGGCCAAGTATGGCGACGAGCGCGGCAATGTCGGGAATCTGCTGTCGGACGTACCGTTCTCGAAGTTCGCCGAGATGCTGGGCGGATACGGCGAGGAAGTGCGCGATCCGGGCCAGATCGCCAGCGCACTGCAGCGTGGGCGCGAGTCGATCGCCAAGACCGGCAAATCGGCCGTGATCAATATCTGGGTCGATCCGCGCGAATACGCGCCGGGCACCAAGAACCAGACCATGTACAAATAAGGCCGTCTGCACAGACATTGCCTTCACGAGAATACTCAAGGAGACAACGCCATGAACAACAAGGCTCTGGAAGGGGTCCGCATTCTGGACATGACCCATGTGCAGGCCGGCCCGTCGGCGACACAGCTGATGGCCTGGCTGGGCGCCGATGTGATCAAGGTGGAACTGCCCGGGCGCGGCGATATCACGCGCAGCCAGCTGCGCGATGTGCCAAACGCGGACAGCCTCTACTTCACGATGCTGAACTCGAACAAGCGCAGCCTGACGCTCAATATGAAGACGCCCGAAGGCAAGGCGCTGCTCGAAGACCTGGTGCAGCGCTGCGACGTGCTGGTCGAGAATTTCGGACCGGGAGTGCTCGATCGCGCGGGCTTCGACTGGGATCGCCTGCAGTCGCTGAATCCGCGCTTGATCTACGCATCGATCAAGGGCTTCGGCCCGGGTCCGTACGCCGATTGCAAGGCCTATGAAAACGTCGCGCAGTGCATGGGCGGTTCGGCCAGCACCACCGGCAGCGAGGACGGCGTGCCGACCGTAACCGGCGCGCAGATCGGCGATTCCGGCACCGGCGTGCATTGCGTGGTCGGCATTCTGGCCGCGCTGCTGCATCGCGAACACACGGGACGTGGACAGCGTGTGGAAGTGGCGATGCAGGATTCGGTGCTGAACCTGTGCCGCGTGAAGCTGCGCGACCAGCAGCGTCTGGCCGCGGGACCGCTGAAGGAATACCCGAACGCCGAATTCCACGACTATGTGCCGCGCGCCGGCAACGCGTCGGGCGGCGGCCAGCCGGGGGCGGCATTGCGCTGCGCTCCGGGCGGCGCCAACGACTACGTCTACGTGATCATCCAGCCGCAAGGCTGGGAGCCGCTGATGCGACTCTGCGGGCGCGAGGATCTGATCACCCATCCGCAGTTCGCCACGCCCGAGGCCCGTCTGAAGTGCCTGAGCGAGTGCTTTGGCATCGTCGAGAAGTGGACCAAGACCAAGACCAAGTTCGAGGTGATGGATGCGTTGAACGAGGTCGATGTGCCGTGCGGTCCGATTCTCTCGATGAAAGACCTGATCGAGGATGGCTCGCTGTACGAGCGCGGCTACCTGGTCGAACTGGACCATCCGGAACGCGGCAAGTATGTGCAGCTGGGTTGCCCGATTTCTCTGTCGGCGTCGCCGGTGCAGGTCGAACGCTCGCCGCTGTTGGGCGAGCACACCGATGAAGTGCTCGAATGGCTGGGCCGTACGCCGGCGCAGATTGCCGCATTGAAGGCCGCCGGGGCGGTGTAGCGCCGGCCTTTTTCCAGAAGTTTCTCCCGTGAAGTCTGCATGCCGCCCGCGTTTCCACGCGGGGCGGCTGCCCCGTTGCATGCCTAACGATACGCAAGCCGGAATCTCGCCGGAACAGATGGAGACCTGACATGGCACATAACAAGGATGCGGTACGCAAGATTCTTGCGACCGTCAAGGAGGAAGGGCGCAATGCGTTGACCGCGCCCGAAGGCAAGCTGGTTTGCGACGCCTATGGCATCACGGTGCCGGGAGAAGGGGTGGCCAAATCGCCCACGGGCGCCGTGGAACTGGCAACCAAGATGGGCTTTCCGGTGGTGCTCAAGATCGTGTCGCCGGACATCCTGCACAAGACCGAAGCCGGCGGCGTGCTGGTCGGATTGAAATCGGCCGCCGAGGTGGAGCAGGGCTATCGGACGATCGTCGATAACGCCAAGCGCTACAACGCCAATGCGGAAATCATCGGCGCCGTGACCGATCCGTCGTTCGGCAAGCTGGTGGCGTTTGGGCTGGGCGGCGTGCTGGTGGAAGTGCTCAAGGACATCACCTTCCGCATGGCGCCGGCCACCTACGACGATGCGCTGTCCATGCTCGATGGCATTGCGGCCGCCGAAGTGCTCAAGGGCGTGCGCGGCGCCGACCCCGCCAATCGCGAGGCGCTGGCCGGCATGATCCAACGTGTATCGGAACTGGTCAGCGACTTTCCCGAGATCTCGGAGCTGGACCTGAATCCGGTGTTCGCCAGCAAGGATGGCGCCATCGCGGCAGACGTGCGCATCGTGGTCGATTATTCACCGCAGCCCGAAAAATATCGGCCCAGCCAGGATGAAATCGTCCGCCAGATGAACCGCATCATGAAGCCCGATACGGTGGCGGTGATCGGTGCGTCGGCCGAAGACGGCAAGATCGGCAACTCGGTGATGAAGAATCTGATCAACAGCGGCTACCAGGGAAAGATCTACCCGATCCACCCCAAGGCCGAAGAGATCATGGGCATGACGGCTTACAAGAGCGTACTGGACGTGCCCGGCGATGTCGATGTGGCGGTGTTTGCCATCCCGGCCAAATTTGTCGCGCAGGCGTTGGAGGAGGTCGGCAAGAAGGGCATCCCGGGCGCCGTACTGATTCCGTCGGGCTTTGCGGAAACCGGCAACGTCGAAGGCCAGGACGAAATCGTCGCCATTGCGCGCAAGCACAATATCCGCCTGATGGGCCCCAACATCTACGGCTTCTATTACACGCCGAAGAACCTGTGCGCCACGTTCTGCACACCTTACGACGTGAAGGGCAAGGCCGCGCTGTCGTCCCAGTCGGGCGGCATCGGCATGGCCATCATCGGCTTTTCACGCTCGGCGAAGATGGGCGTGTCCGCAATCGTCGGGCTGGGCAACAAGTCCGATATCGACGAGGACGATCTGCTCACGTTCTTCGAGCAGGACGACAACACCGAGATCATTGCGCAGCATTGCGAGGATCTGAAAGACGGCCGCTCGTTCGCCGAGGTGGCGCGGCGCGTATCGAAGAAGAAGCCGGTGGTGGTGCTCAAGGCGGGACGCACCAGCCTGGGCGCGCGCGCTGCCAGTTCGCACACCGGCGCGCTGGCAGGCAACGACAAGATCTACGAGGACGTATTCAAGCAGGCAGGAGTGATCCGCGCCAGGTCGCTGCGAGATCTGCTGGAATTCGCGCGGGGCATTCCGAAGCTGCCGACGCCTAAGGGCGAAAACGTCGTGATCATCACCGGTGCGGGCGGCTCTGGCGTGCTGCTGTCCGACGCCTGTGTCGACAACGGCTTGTCGCTGATGACCATGCCTGACGATCTGGACGCCGCATTCCGCAAGTTCATTCCCCCGTTCGGGGCCGCGGGCAATCCGGTGGACATCACCGGCGGCGAGCCGCCCTCGACCTACAAGAACACGATCAAGCTCGGCCTCGAGGATCCGCGCATCCACGCGATTATCCTTGGCTACTGGCACACCATCATCACGCCGCCGATGGTGTTTGCGAAGCTGGTGATCGAAGTGAAGGAGGAAATGGCCGCACGGGGCATCGAGAAGCCAATCGTCGCGTCGCTTGCCGGCGACGTACAGGTCGAAGAGGCCGCCGAGTATCTGTACGAGCATGGCGTGCCTGCCTATGCCTACTCGACGGAAATCCCGGTGGCCGTGCTGGGTGCGAAGTACAAGTGGGCGAGGGGGGCGGGCAAGATCTGATGCGCGCAGCCGCGCTGGCATGACGGATCGGTAGTCGGCCCTCAACGGAACAGCTATCCGTTGAGGGCTTTTGTTTTCGCACAAGCGTACAAGGAGAGCCCATGCAGCAAGTCTGGATTCGATTCCGCAGTCCTCGCGGCGGTGTCAGTTTCGGTCGCGTGGAAGGCGATCGCGTGATCGTTTTCGACGGTCCACCCTATGCGGACCCGATGCCTACGGGCGCGGTGCTGCCGCGTGCCGAGCTGCAGCTGCTTGCGCCCTGCGAGCCCGGAAAGATCGTTGCGCTGTGGAACAACTTTCATGCGCTGGCGCGAAAGCTGGAAAAGCCGGCGCCGCTGCATCCGCTGTTTCTGATGAAGCCCGCCACTTCGCTGGCGGGGCCGGGCGACGCCATCGTGCGGCCTCCCAGCTATCGCGGCAAGATCGTCTACGAGGGCGAGCTTGGCATCGTCATTGGCAGGAAATGCCGCAACGTCAGCGTGTCCGAGGCGGCGTCATGCATCTTCGGCTATACGGTGGTGAACGATGTTACCGCTGCGGAGCTCATCGCGGAGGACCCCAACTTTCCGCAATGGACGCGTGCGAAGGGCTATGACACGTTCGGCTGCCTGGGTCCGGCCATCGTCACGCATTTCGACTGGCGCAGCGCCAGCGTGGTGACGCGGCTCGATGGCGCGGAGCGGCAGAATTATCCGCTGTCGGACATGATCTTTTCGCCCGAAGAACAGGTCAGCCGGATCTCGCAGGATCTCACGCTGATGCCAGGCGATGTGATCGCGGTCGGGACGTCGTTGGGCGTGGGATCGATGAAGGACGGCGCCGTGGTCGAGGTGTCGATCGACGGCATCGGCGCGCTGGTGAACCACGTCAAGGGATGAACGACGAGAGGAAAAGCAGCAAGGGCCCGTGCGGGCCCTTTTTGATCGTGGCGCTTTCAGTACCGCCGGGTCGCCGGCCGGCACATCGCGTAGTTTGCTGTCAGTTCATGCCCATGCCGTCCTTGGCTTTCATGTACTCGTTCTTCTTGTCGAAGATGAGCTGGCTGAGGAACGGCGCATCATAGGCATGGAGCAGATGCGCGTGATATTCCTCGATATAGCGCGTGACGCGGGTCTTTTCGCATTCGATGCCGCACAGCCAATCGAACATCGGCATGTCCCAGCGAAAGCGCAGCCCAAGCTCGGCGAACGCGGCGTTGTAGGCTGCCAGATGGACTTCACGATCATGGCGTTGCGTGTCGGTGCTGGCCGGGGAGGTTGCGGTGAAGGCAGGCGCGTCGGACTGGACGTGGTTCATGATCGTCTCCTGAAGTTGCACTCATGGTGAGCCGTGGTATGTGTGCAGCTTAGGCGGCGAGAACGATTTACGATAATTAAAGTTTCAGCTAAAAATCATAAGTCATTGCTTATGGATGGAATGACTTGCCAGGCGCGGCCGGATCAGGCCTTCTACGCCGGTAATCTGCTGGATCAGCGTGTGACCTTCTTCCATCAGGAAATGCTTGAACGCGAGCGCCACCGGCGGCAGCCGCTTGTTCTTGCGATGGACCACGTACCAATTCAGCATAACCGGAAAACCTTCGATATCGAGCACAGCCAGCTTGCCCGTCTGCAACTCCAGCCCCACGGTATGCGCGGACAGAAAGGCGATGCCCATGTTGGCGATGACGGCTTGCTTGATGGTCTCGGTGCTCTTGATTTCCATCGCGATGCGCAAGTTCGACAGCCGGCCTGCGAAACCTTCCTGCATCGAGTTCCAGGTGTCCGATCCCTTCTCGCGCGAAACGAACGCTTCTTCTGCAAGGCCGGCCAACGGAATGTTGCGCTGCCCGACCAGCGGGTGATTGGGTGCTGCCACGATGACATAAGGGTGCGGCGCAAACGACTCCGCGATGGTGTCAATGCCCTCGGGCGGGCGCACCATGACCGCCAGATCAGTCAGATTTCCCGCCAGCTGATGTAATAATTCTTCGCGATTGTGCACTGCAAGATTTAAAGTCACCGCATCATGGCGATTCATGAATTCCGCAAGCAGGCGCGGAAAGAAATAGTCGCCCGCACTGATCACCGCGACATTCAAACGGCCTCCGGAAATACCCTTAAGCTGGGCCATCGCATCTTCGGCTTCACGAAATTGCTGAATGATGCTGCGGCTGTAGTGGAGCATCTCCGTGCCGGCCGGCGTGAGGTAGATGCGTTTGCCAAGCTGCTCGAACAGGGGCAGACCCACGTGATGCTCCAACTGCCGAACCTGTGTGGAAACAGCGGGTTGGGTGAGATGCAGCTCCTCGGCAGCGCGTGAAAAGCTCAAGTGACGGGCCACCGTTTCGAACACTTTCAGCTGGCGCAGCGTGGCATTTTTCATTGCACGAGTTCCTGCAATCTATAAAGGATCGTCAATGATCATAATAAAAAACTTTATGCCGTGCTGATCTAAGTTTGAAGTAGCATCAATTCACGAATACAACGTGCCGCAATGTCAGGCGCGCTCATTCAGTAGTGAAAGTCGGGCGTCCCCCAAGGCCAGCCCACACCTCGCGCCGCAGAGCGCGAATGACACTAATGCAAGGAGACACGACATGGCGCACACCGATGCGACAGGCCCCGTTGCGGGCGATTCCAATGGTGGCCTGCTCCGCAACCGCTGGTTCCAGCTCTTTATCGGCGTCCTGTGCATGGGCCTGGTGGCGAACCTCCAGTACGGCTGGACGCTGTTCGTCACGCCGATGAATGCCAAACATCACTGGGGCGACTCTGCGATTCAGGTCGCCTTTTCCATTTTTATCGTCACCGAGACCTGGCTGGTGCCATTGGAAGGCTGGCTGGTGGACCAGTTTGGGCCGCGTCCCGTGGTCGCGGTCGGCGCGATCTGCGCGGGCCTCGCGTGGGTGATGAACTCGTACGCGACTTCCTTGCCGATGCTCTATGCCGCCGCGGTCATCGCCGGTATCGGCGCCGGCGGCGTGTATGGCACCTGCGTGGGCAATGCGTTGAAGTGGTTTCCGGATAAGCGCGGTCTTGCGGCGGGACTGACGGCGGCTGGCTTCGGCGCGGGCTCGGCGCTGACCGTGATCCCCATCGCCAACATGATCCAGAAATCGGGATACGAACATGCGTTCCTTACCTTCGGCATCCTGCAGGGCGTACTGATCTTTGCCATGGCGATGCTGCTGGTGAGGCCGCAGCCGCCGAAGGGCGCCCGCGCGAACAAGGCCAATCTGACCAACCCGGTCGAGTTCACGCCGGGCCAGATGGTGCGCACGCCGGTGTTCTGGGTGATCTACGTGTCGTTCGTCGCGGTGGCCGCCGGCGGCATCATGGCGACCGCGCAACTGGGTCCCATCGCCAAGGATTTTGGGTTTGCCACGATGCCGGTGACCATGCTCGGATTTACGCTGCCACTGCTGACGATGACCCTGTCGATCGACAATCTGTGCAACGGCCTGACACGTCCGTTGTGCGGATTCATCTCGGATCGCATCGGCCGGGAAAACACGATGTTCGTGATTTTTATTGGCGAAGGGCTGTCCTTGATCGGCCTTATGGAATTGGGTCAGGACCCCTACTGGTTCATGTTTTTCGCCGCGCTGACGTTCCTGTTCTGGGGCGAGATCTTTTCGATTTTCCCGGCGCTGTGCGCCGATACATTCGGCAGCAAGTTCGCTGCGGCCAATGCCGGTACGCTCTACACCGCCAAGGGAACGGCCGCGCTACTGGTGCCGCTGGCGTCGGTGCTGTCGCATCAGGGCGGCTGGAACCTCGTTTTCAGCGTGGCGGCGTTCATGACCGTGGCGGCGGGATTGTCGGCCAAATTCCTGTTGCAGCCGATGCGCCGGCGCTTTATCACCGGGCACGCCAGCGCGCAGCCTGTCAGCGATACGGCCGCGTACCTGGCTGGTTTTTCGGCCGGCAAAGGCGAATAAAAACATCGGCAGACCCTGCCAGCAAGGAGCGGCACCATGAATGTTTCGCTTCCGCAATTGAAGGCGTTTGCGGCCGTGGCGCGACAGAAAAGCTTTACGCGCGCCGCTGCCGAACTGGGCCTCACGCAATCGGCCATCAGCCGCAGCGTGCGCGAGCTTGAAGAAGAAATCGATCAGCGGCTGTTCGACCGCACAACACGGCAGGTGGAACTGACCGATGCCGGCGAAACGCTCTCGCAGCGCATCTGCCATCTGATCGAGGAAGTCGAACAGACCCTGCGCGAAAGCCATGGCACCGGCAAGCCGTGCCAAGGGACGGTGCAGATCGCGACCGATCCTGTGCTGTCATCGATGAGCGTGCCGATTTGGGTGGCGGGGTGCCGTAAGGCATGGCCTGGAATCGGCATCACACTGCGGGACCGTTCGCATGAATGCGTGTTGCAGAGTGTCCGTAGCGGCGAAGTCGACTTCGGCATTGCCAGCAATCCCGCACCTTGTGATGACTTGTATTGCGAACCGCTTTGCGCTGATCCGCTGCAGGCGGTGCTGCCAGCGGATCACCCGCTGGCCTCACGTGAATCGCTCGGCTGGGGCGAACTGGCCGATGCCGCGGTGCTGACGCTCGATCACAGTTCGGGTGTGCAGCCAGCCGTGGAGGGCGCGCTTTCCACTTACCACGTGAGACCAGGATCGCTGCAGTTGCTGGGGCATTTCGCAGCGATCTTCGGCATGGTCGCCATGGGGCTTGGCATCGGCATCGTACCGTCGCGGTCGCTGGCGAGCGGCATCGCACCCGCCGCGGTGCTTCGCCCACTGCGGCCGCAGGTAGCGTCCAACGTGGTGCTGGTGCGCCGCAAGGCGCGCTCATTGAAGCCGAACGCCGCTGCTGTGTGGGATAACCTGCGGGCACAGGAATACGACCATGCGCTGCTGAAGAAAGTGGGGTAGGGTGATGAACGCCTTTCACGTGCCGCAGCGCTACAACGCCGGAAGTGGGCAGCACACCACCTAGCGTAGGGTCGACCAGCGACTTTTAAGGATCTTGCTCCGTCCTTTGCGGCGGCTGACGCACCCTCACGGGTGCGTTGTCGTTTTAGAGCGAACACTCTCGTGATATACCACATACAGAATATTTACAGACCTCGCAGTGCAGCATATAATGAATTCACCTTGATCTTCATCACTTAGGAGTTTTCATGAACGCCACGCTGCTTTCCCTCGCCGCCCTTGGTCTGATCTCGTTGGGCGTGACCGTTACCTATGTCCTGGCCACGTTCGTCCCGATGGGCTTGCTGACCACGGCACAGGACCATGGTCGCTTTGCAGGATTGGGTTCCACCGAGGACGCCTCCGGCATCGGCAGCATTGGCGGGTCAGTATCCGACGCCGTTCTGCAGCCCCGTTTCCTGCACGCCTGATCGCCGGATTCCCGGCACATCGTGCCGTACTGAGTCGTTTTGTTCAGAGCCTTGTAGCGGCCGGCAATACTGAACAATTTGCAGCATCCCCATTCCCACGGCCGTTTTCTCCTTTCCCCCGCCATATCCCGGACCGCGCACACCGCCGCGGCATGACGTCTAGCGTTTCCCATACATTCCTGCCATTCCCTTCGCATATGAATGCGAAGCGATTCAACGGCATTAGCGGTGAATTCGACTGAGATGATGTCTCAGGATTTTCCCTAGGCAGGGCGGGTTGCTACGCGCAAGCCAGCGTCGTCTCGCGTCGAGGTCGCTCGCGACATTGATGTTGGGCTGGCATCTAACTCATTGATACGCAATGTCGGGTATCTGGTGGCAGCCGGGCATTTCATGCGGCGAGCGCACCAGTCGCGAAAACGGCGTAAATCCCTGCATTTCAAATGTCTGCACGACATATCAGGTAGCCATCCGAATCGGCTTGACATGGTTGATATACCACATACTGTATAGCACTAGAACGACTCAGTCGTTCGAAGTCAGCGAACGCAGCAGTGGCAAAAACACAGAGGCATCGCATGCAGATGCCCATTCCACAACGGCAGTCACAACTGCCAGAAGGAGACACCATGGAAAGTCAGCAAAGCGCCGGCGGCGCCGGTACGCCAACGTCCTGGTATTCATCGCCATGGACGCAGCTTGTATTTGGTGTGATTTGCATGGCAATGATCGCCAATATGCAGTACGGCTGGACCCTGTTCGTCAATCCGATCGACGATAAATATCACTGGGGCCGCACCGCCATCCAGGTGGCGTTCACGATTTTTGTGGTCACGGAAACGTGGCTGGTGCCGATCGAAGGGTATCTGGTCGATAAATATGGGCCGCGTCCGGTGGTGGTAGGTGGCGGACTGCTATGCGCGATTGCCTGGGTGCTCAATTCGATGGCCTCGTCATTGCCGATGCTTTATTTCGCCGCGGCAGTGGGTGGCGTGGGCGCCGGCGCTGTCTATGGCACCTGTGTGGGCAATGCGCTGAAATGGTTTCCCCATCGCCGCGGGTTGGCTGCAGGGCTGACTGCCGCGGGGTTTGGCGCTGGCTCGGCACTGACCGTGGTGCCCATCGCCAATATGATCAAAAGCAGCGGTTACGAAGCCACGTTCCTGTATTTCGGGCTGGGGCAAGGCATTATCGTCGTGCTGCTGGGCATGATGCTATTACCGCCGTCGGTGAAGATCCTGTCCGATGTGAAAGCCACGCTCAAGGCTGCCGCGACCTATAACGCCTCACCGCGCCAGGTATTGTCTTCACCGATTTTTTGGGTGATGTACGCGATGTTCGTGATGATGGCGGCCGGCGGCCTGATGGCAACCGCCCAGCTTGGCCCGATCGCGAAGGATTTCGGGTTGCACGATTCGCCCGTTTCGATTCTTGGGCTGACCCTGCCGGCGCTGACATTCGCACTAACGATCGACCGCGTCCTCAATGGCTTGACGCGCCCGTTCTTCGGTTGGGTTTCGGACAATATCGGTCGCGAAAACACCATGTTTCTGGCATTCGCGGTGGAGGCGGTCGGCATTCTGCTGCTGGCAAAATATGGGCAGAATCCCACGCTGTTCGTGATCCTGACCGGTATCGTGTTCTTTGCCTGGGGCGAAATCTATAGTCTTTTTCCCGCGACCTGCGGCGACACTTTCGGTCCGAAATTTGCCGCCACCAACGCGGGTATGCTTTATACGGCCAAAGGTACTGCCGCGCTGCTGGTGCCTTTTTCGAGCGTGATCACAGCGGCCACCGGCGATTGGCATGCGGTCTTCATGCTGGCCTCGGGCATGGCGGCAATCTCCGCGCTGATGGCGATTTTCCTGCTCAAGCCGATGCGCGAGGCTCATGCAAAAAAGTTCGTCCAGGACAATTCGACGGCGTCGATGGGCTATCGCCCGGTGCCTGATGACCTGACCTGACCCGAAATCCGCAAATATGATGGCCCGCCGTGTGCGGGCTTTTATGCTTCTCGATTGTCAGAAAATTCAGGAAAGTGATTGCGATATTTTCCTGCTTATCATTTGAGTATAGGGCGACTACGATGCAGGCATCGCATTGATCAACTGGCGCGTTGCCAAAGGATGCCCGACATGAAAGCCATCGGCCTGACCCAATACCTTCCGATTTCCAATCCACAGTCGCTCGTCGATATCGAGATCGACAAGCCCGAAGCAACCGGTCACGATTTGCTGGTCAAGGTGGAAGCCATTGCCGTGAACCCGGTGGACACCAAGGTGCGCGCACCGAAGGACAAGATCGAAAATCCGCCGCGCGTGCTGGGCTGGGATGCGGCAGGCACGGTGGTCGCGGTCGGTTCGGAAGTGACGCTGTTCAAGGTGGGCGATCCGGTGTTTTATGCGGGCAGCATTACCCGCGCCGGCGCCAACAGCGAATTCCATTTGGTTGATGAGCGCATCGCTGGCCACAAGCCGGCGACGCTCGATTTCGCCCAGGCTGCGGCGCTGCCGTTGACCGCCATTACCGCGTGGGAAGCATTGTTCGATCGTCTGGGCATCTCGCCGAAGGGTGAGGATGCCGGTAAATCGGTGCTGATTATTGGCGGCGCCGGCGGCGTCGGCTCCATCGGTATTCAACTTGCCAAGGTGCTGGCGGGAATGACGGTTATCGCGACGGCGTCGCGTCCCGAATCCGAAGCGTGGTGCCGCCGCCTGGGCGCCGACCACACCATCGATCATCGTCAGGACATGCCGTCGCAACTTCGCGCACTGGGCTTCGCGCACGTCGACTATATCCTTTGCTTCAACGATACGGATCGCCATTTCAAGGCAATGTCCGAGGCTATCGCACCGCAGGGCAAGATCTGCTCGATCGTCGAAAATGCGGGACCGTTGGCCATCGGCGACCTGAAAAGCAAGAGCGCTACCTTTGTTTGGGAATTCATGTTCACGCGCGCCATGTTCCAGACGCCCGACATGATTGCTCAGCATCGCCTGCTTAACGAGGTGGCGCGGCTGATCGATGCCGGCAAGCTGCAAACGACCGTTGGCGATAACCTCGGGAAAATCAACGCCGAAAACTTGCGCCGTGCTCACGCTTTGCTGGAGGGCGGTCAGACCATCGGCAAACTGGTTTTGCAGGGATTTTGAATCAGCCTGATTCGCAATTAACTGCCGAGCAGCGCGCGCAACCAAGAAAAAGGGCCGAGACAGCTGAGGCTGTCCGGCCCTTCAAATAAGACCGCTCACAGAGCCAGAGGGTGAGAACACGCGGGACGGGACCTGCATCGCGAATGCCTCCGTCCTGCGTTTTCCCCGTCAACTGTCCATTTGCTCCAGATGCGGGGTCGCCGCGCGAGGCAGGGCGGGCCGTTCGCCGAGATTCCGCACAAACGCGGCGATACGGCCGATCACGGCATCGTCGCGCAGAATACGTCGGTGCCCCAGGCCATTCGTCGTCATCAACTTTGCGTCAGGCCAGGCGCCGGCAATGGCGGCGCCGTCTTCCCAGCGCACTTCCTTGTCGGTGCGATCGTGAATGATCAGCGCCGGAGGAACAGGACGTGTACGGCCCACGTCGGGCACATTGAACGAGGACCAGCTTGCGCCGAGCCATTGCTCGCTGCGCCGTTGCATGCGCGAAAGGATATGCGGCGCAATGCCGAGCTGCCACGCCAGCGCGGAGCATGCGTCGTGCATGTCCGCGGGCGATCCGATCATGACCACACCGCGCACGGGTAGGCCTTCGCGGATGGCCAGCGCCGCAGCCGCACCGCCCAGCGAATGGGCGATCACGCAATGCACCGGCCCGACATGCCATGCCACGGCGAGCAGCGAGCGTGCCATTTCCAGTGCGGAGGTTTGCTGCGGACCTTGCGCGCCAGCGTCGGAAGCGCCGTGCGACAGCGCGTCGAATGCCACCACACGCATGCCGGCCGCCAGCAGCCCCTTCACGACCGCATGCCATTGGCCAGCATTGCCGCCCCAGCCATGCGCGAGGAGGGCGATCGGCCCCTTGCTGCCCCATCGATAGACACGTACCCGACGACTTCCGCCCTGACCGGTGACCAGCGCCCATTCGGTGCGCGCGGTATCGAGCAGCCGCAGGCCTTCGGCGCTTGGCTTGCCACGGGGCGGGGTGAACCACAGGCGTTCCAGCGCGCGCGATGTGGCGACGGGGAAGAACAGGCTGCCCGCTTGCCAGCGCAGCCGGCGCCAGGCCATCGCGGCGGATTCCAGGGCAGTCTTGCGCGGCTGACTGGGGCTGCGCGGAAGTGTTTCCGTTTGGATGGGTTGAGATGCTGATGGCAATACTTGCGACACGACGAACACCTCCAACTGATATTTTTTGGCCCCAGATCGGTGATTGACTCGCAGGCCCATCATTTTTTGTAATTTAAGACCGACCAGTCGTGCTATTTTCTGTGCAAGAAAAGGCGGCAATCGTGCCTTTGGATACACTGCGCCGCGGTATGGGGAGACGACAGCCGGGGGAACCGCGCAGCCTTCAATTTCCCGCCATGGCCGCCTCGGCGCGATTCTCCTTCACGTCATTGACCAGCCGTGCAAATGCGCGTTGCGCCATTGCCTCGGCATCGCTGCGTCCCATCAATCTGAACGACGACTGGAACGACATGCCAATGCCCGACATCTCGAACGCAAACTGACGCGGGTCGGTGTCGCGCCGCAATTCGCCCTCGTCGACCGCATCGACGACGACGCGCACGATGGTACTGTGCCAATCCTTGAACGCCTGAACAAGCTTGTCCCGTATGGCGCCGGGACGATCTCGATATTCCTGCGACAGCGTCATGAACACGCAGCCGCCTTCGATCGCCGTACCGCCCAGCCACGCCATATAGCCTTTGAACAGCATTTCCATGCGCGGGATACCGCGTCGTTCCCGCATCGCCGGCTGCACCACGAGTTCCGAGAATCGCTCCATGGCGCGCGCCAGCACAGCCTCTTGCAAGGCCTCTTTAGACTTGAAGTGCGCGTACAGGCCGCTTTTCGACAGATTCGTGTCAGCGGCAAGCGTGGCCAGGGACAACTGGTCGAAACCCACTTTCGTGGCCGATTGCAGTGCCCGGTCGATAATCGCGGCGCGCGTGGAATTTCCCTTTTGCATGGACGCAGAATAGCACGACCGGTCGGTTTGTCAACTTGCCTTGTGTCGCACATGGACGATACTGATGTGACGTCAACGCAAAGCGGGCAATGTCGTTATGTGGGGGCGGAGGAGGAAGTTGTGCTTTATCCGTCTTCTGGATGAGAGTCCGGGACGCGAGATGGGGCCATCATAAGAAATCTGTAAAAGTGTTCCACAACAGACCTTACGGAACGCTTTACGTGCTCTATACTCGAATGCACGTCCGCGCACTTTTTTTTCACTGGTGACTGGAGACCGACATGAACAGTACAGCCGTGCCAAGAGGCGCTAGCGAACCGTTCCGGCAACTGCGGGCGTTGCGTCGAGCGCGCAAGCTCAAGCAGGAGGACGTCGCCCGTAAGGCCGGGATTTCCCGGGAGGCTTATCTGCGCGCCGAATCGGGTCAAGCTGATCCGCGCATGTCTACCTTCCTGGCGGCTTGCGAGGCGCTGGGCCTGGAAGTCGTACTCGCCCCGCAGCATCTTGCGGCCGACGTCAACGCGTTCATTGCCAGCCGTAACGGCGGCGTGACAGCTGCCTCGATGGCTGGCCAGCCAGCCGCTTCGCAGGCGCAGCCCGCCTCGCCGTCTCCCGGTGGATTTGGATCGGGTCCCACGTCGGGCGAAGGCCACAAGCCTGTCTGATTGATTCACCGGAATCCGTGGCGGACGGCCTGGCCTGTTCCGCCACGGTTCTTGCGGGCATCGTCTGCCGATGCCCTTGGCGCTTTCACGTGCCGCCTCGACCCCTACCGCATCCCCAGCGGTAGGTGGTCGCCATTCCGCGACGCCTCGCTGCGCCTTTCGCGCGCCATCCCTTGTCTAGCCCTGTTCCTGACCGCGCGGTCTTTGATCGAATGCGTTCGCCATTGCTCGTCTATCGTAATTGGGGTTTGACTTGCCGCAATGTCGTGGATTACGATTTGGTGAATCGATTTTATAATTCGTAATTGTGGGTGGCTACGTCGCGAAGATGCGCCACCGTCGCACGGCGTGCCGGCGCAAACCGGCAAGGTGTGAGAGGAAGACTTCATGACACAAGCACATTTGCAGACGGCTGATACGCAATTGGCCGCATACATGAGCGGGTTCGCCAATGAATTCGCGACAGAGGCGTTGCCGGGAGCGCTGCCAGTCGGACGCAATTCCCCGCAACGCGCGCCTTATGGCTTGTATGCCGAACAGATTTCCGGCACCGCGTTCACCGCGCCGCGCGCCCATAACCGTCGTTCGTGGCTTTATCGGATCCGCCCGGCGGCCATGCACAAGCCCTTCGCGCGCATGGATTCGCCGCGCTGGCTGAGTCATTTCGACGAAGTGCCGCCGTCTCCGAATCAGATGCGCTGGAGTCCGCCGCCGATGCCCTCGGTGCCGACCGATTTCATCGACGGCATCGTCACTATGGCCGGCAACGGCGGCCCGGAGGCGCAGACCGGCTGCGGCATCCACCTGTATCTCGCCAACCAGTCGATGCAGGACCGCTTCTTCTACAACGCCGACGGCGAAATGCTGATCGTGCCGCAGGAAGGCCGTTTGCTGATCGCCACCGAAATGGGACGTCTGACCGTGGAACCGCAGGAGATCGTCGTGATCCCGCGCGGCGTCCGTTTTCGTGTCGATTTGCCCGATGGCCAGGCGCGTGGCTATATCTGCGAGAACTTTGGTGCGCTGTTCAAGTTGCCGGACCTCGGCGTGATTGGCTCGAACGGCCTTGCCAACCCGCGCGATTTCCTGACGCCCGTGGCCAGCTATGAAGACCGCGAAGGCAAATTCGAACTTGTGGCGCGATTCCAGGGCAACCTGTGGCGCGCCGAGATCGATCACTCGCCGCTCGATGTCGTGGCGTGGCATGGCAACTATGCGCCGTACAAGTACGATTTGCGCCACTTCAACACGATTGGGTCGATCAGCTACGACCATCCCGACCCGTCAATTTTCCTGGTGCTGCAATCGCCCTCGGACACGCCCGGGGTCGACACCATCGATTTCGTGATTTTCGGGCCGCGCTGGCTGGCGGCGCAGGATACGTTCCGCCCGCCCTGGTTCCACCGCAACATCGCCAGCGAATTCATGGGACTGATCGCGGGCGTCTACGATGCCAAGGCTGACGGCTTCGCACCGGGCGGCGCCAGCTTGCACAACTGCATGAGCGGTCATGGCCCCGACGCGCAGACGTTCGAACGCGCGAGCGTGGCCGATACCAGCGTGCCCCATCAGATCGCCGACACCATGGCGTTCATGTTCGAGACCCCGGGCGTGATTCGCCCGACCCGCTATGCGGCCGATTCGGCGCTGCTGCAGCATGATTACTACACGTGCTGGCAGGGCCTGAAAAAGCATTTCAACCCCAACGTGCGCTGATTCGGAGTATCACCACAATGACTGCCCCCCATTCCAGCTGGGTGACGTCGGCCAACGACGGCCTGACCCATTTTCCGCTGCAGAACCTGCCATACGGTGTGTTTTCGACTGCCAGCGGCGCGCCGCGCGTTGGCGTGGCGATCGGCGACCAGGTCGTGGATCTGGCTGCGCTCGATGAAGCCGGGTTGCTGCCCGTAGCGGCCAAAGGCGCATTTGCGCAGGCCAGTCTCAATCGCTTCATTGCGCTGGGCAAGCCGGTCTGGTCGGAAACGCGTGCGCGCTTGCGTGCACTGTTGTCCGCGGACGACGCTCTGTTGTCGGCCAATGCGACGCTGCGCAGCAAGGCGCTGTTGCCAATGTCGACGGTGACGCTGCATCTGCCGGTGGAAATCCCCGGCTACACCGATTTCTATTCGTCACGCGAGCACGCCACGAACGTCGGACGCATGTTCCGCGATCCCGAAAATGCGCTGCTGCCAAATTGGCTCGAAATCCCGATCGGCTACAACGGGCGCGCCAGTTCGGTGGTGGTCAGCGGTACGCCGTTGCGTCGCCCGAACGGCCAGATCAAGCTGCCCAATGAGGCGCGGCCGGTTTTCAGCGCCTGCAGAAAACTGGACTACGAACTGGAAATGGCGTTTATCGTCGGCAAGCCGTCCGCACTCGGTGAACCGATCGGCACAGCGGATGCGCCGGACCATATGTTCGGCATGGTGATCCTGAACGACTGGAGCGCACGCGATATCCAGCAGTGGGAATACGTGCCGCTTGGCCCGTTCAACAGCAAGGGGTTCGGCACCTCGATCTCCCCTTGGGTGGTGACGATGGACGCGCTGGAACCGTTCCGGCGCGACAATCCCGTCCAATCGCCAGAGCCGCTCGCTTATCTGCGGCAACAGGGCCGCAACGCCTACGACATCTCGCTTGAAGTGGCGTTGACGCCCGCCGGCGCGCCGTGCCCGACGACGGTATGCCGCACCAATTTCAAGGCGATGTACTGGACCATGGCGCAGCAGCTGGCGCATCACACGGTGTCGGGCTGCAACGTGCGGGTAGGGGACCTGATGGGATCGGGCACGATCAGCGGCACGACCGCCGATTCCTGCGGGAGCCTGCTCGAAACCACCCGCAACGGCGCTGAGCCGGTGACGCTGGCTGGCGGGGTCGAGCGTGGCTTCCTGGAAGATGGCGACACCGTGACCATGACGGGGTGGTGCCAGGCAGACGGATATCGCGTGGGATTCGGCGAAGTCAGCGGGCAGATCCTGCCGGCAATCGTCACAGCCTGAGGCGGTCCGCCGGCCTTTGCGGCCGGCGCCGGAAGTAGCGGAAAGCACGGACCCGGTAAACTGCCGGGTCTGTTTGTTACACTTTTGCATTCTAGTTACCTTCTGGCACAGCCCGCCAATGCGCGCGCATGGGAGAATGCGTCGCCGACCAGATATGGAAAAAAGCTGGCGGCTGGACAGGTCATTATTCTCCCCACGCGCACGGCATGGCACTTCAATTCGACATTCGCGCATGGGCGGCCTGTGCGCCGGCACTGCAGACGCACGCCGACTGGCAGGCATGGAGCCAGGCTCCGTGGCTGCCACAGGGTGCCGATCTGCCTGCGCTTGCGGCGATGGCGCCGATGTTGCGCCGTCGCGTCAACGCGATCGGACGTGCCGCGCTGCACCCTGCCTATGACACGGCGGCCACGGACGAGGCGCTTGACAGCGCCGGTAGTGGCCAGACGCCGGCCGTTTTCGCTTCCCGCCACGGCGATTCTCATCGCGCCTACGAAATGCTGTGCGAACTGGCGGCGGACCAGCCGCTGTCGCCCACCGCATTCGGTCTGTCGGTCCACAACGCCATTGGCGCGCTGTTTTCGATCGATCGTGCCGATACCGCCAATGTGCAGGCGATAGCGGGCGGACGCGACACCGTCGAGACCGCCATCGTTGAAGCCTGCGGCTTGCTGGCCGATGGTGCCGACGAGGTGCTGGTCGTCTGCTACGATGCGCCGCTGCCCGGCCCGTACAGCAGTTTCATCAACGAGCCGCAGGCACTGTTTGGCTGGGCCTGGCGGATTGGCCGGCCCGGGAGTGGCTCCGCGTCCTTTTCGCTCGATATCGTCGGCGCGCACCGTTCGACCGACGCGACGCGTCCATTGCTTCCCCATGGTCTCGACGTGCTGCGCTTCATGCTCTCCGGCGAGCCGACGCTGCTGCATCGCGGCGAACAGGCCGAGTGGAGGTGGCTGCGGCATGGCTGAGCATCTCGACCGCTTCTGGCGCGTGCTGGCCACGGGCCTGTGTTTCGTCGTTTTTGGCGCCGGCGCGCTGCTGATCCGGGCGCTGGTTTTCCCGCTGCTGGCGCTGGCGCCATGGCCCGCCGGCCGACGCCAGCAGATCTGCCGGGACGTGGTTCACTACGCGCTGCGGTGCTTTCTGTGGCTGATGGCCGCCGTCGGCGTGATCCAGTATGACGTCCGCAACGGTGAGCGCCTGCGCCGCGGCGGCTTGCTGATCGTGGCGAATCATCCGTCGCTGATCGACGCCGTCTTCCTGATGGCGCTGACGCGTGGCGCCGATTGTGTCGTCAAGGCCGATCTGGCCAGCAACCCGTTTACGCGCGGCGCCGTGCGCGCGACCGGCTGGATCCGCAACGACTGCGGCGGCGCCGCGATGGTTGACGACTGCATCGCGTCGTTGCGAGCCGGCAGCAGCCTGATCATTTTTCCGGAAGGCACGCGTACGCACCCCGGCGCGCCCCTGCGGCTGCAACGTGGCGCCGCCAACGTGGCAGTGCGCGGCGGCTTCGATCTGACGCCCGTGGTGATTCATTGCGAGCCGCCTACGCTGACAAAAGGCGGCAAGTGGTATCGCGTGCCGTCGCGCCGTCCGCGCTTCGTGATCGACGTCCATCCCGACATCGAGGTCGCCCGCTGGGTGCCCGACGGGCTGGAGGCCGTGCAGGCGGTGCGCCGGCTGACCCATTCACTATCCGACTATTTTTCGAGGGAGATCCGTCGTGAACGCGCTTGAACAGGAAATCAAGGAACTCATCATCACTTCCCTGTCTCTTGAAGACATCAAGCCCGACGATATCGACGCCGAAGCGCCGTTGTTCGTGGAAGGGCTGGGGCTCGATTCCATCGACGCACTGGAACTCGGTCTGGCGCTGCAGAAGAAGTACGGCGTCACCATGAAGGGCGACAAGGAGGAAATCCGCGCCCGTTTCGCCAGCGTATCGACGCTGGCTGCTTTCATTGCATCGCAACGCGGCCGGGCAACGATCTGAGCCGCCGATGACAGTAGATTCTTGGCGGGGGAATACGGAGCAATCCATGACGCATGACGAAATCTTTGCACGCGTGAAGGCGGTGCTCGAACAGATGTTCGAGATCGCGCCCGAGCTGATCACGCTTGACGCACGCCTCTACGACGATCTCGATATCGACAGCATCGACGCCGTCGACCTGCTGGTCCGCCTCAAGCCGCTGTTCGCCCAGCCGCTGAAGCCCGAGCAGTTCAAGTCGGTGCGGACGGTGCGCGACGTCGTGCACACCGTGGCAAGACTGATCGATTCCTCGGCGACGACTGCCTGACACCGGACACCTATGGCCTGGCGCAAATGGGGGCTGGGGCTGCTGACGCTGGCCTATCCGCTCGTCATCTATGTTGGCTTGACGCACTACTCGCCGCGCGTGATGGCGCTGGCGCTGCTGGCGCTGGCCGCGTTGCGCGCCGGCACCAGCCGCGAGGCGGGCTGGCGTGCCATGGCGTGGCTGGCCTGCGCGCTGGCGGCCGTGGTCGCCATAACGGACCATGCGCTGCCGCTCAAGCTGTATCCGGTGCTGGTCAATCTGGCGATGCTGGGCGTGTTCGGCTGGAGCCTGCGACATCCGCCGACACTGGTCGAACGTCTGGCGCGCATGCGCCAGCCCGATCTGCCGCCGGACGGTGTGCGCTATACGCGCCGCGTCACGCAGGCCTGGTGCGTGTTCTTTGTCTGTAACGGGGCGATTGCCGCCGTGACGGCGCTGGCCGCCAGCGATCGCGTCTGGGCGCTGTACAACGGCGCCATTGCCTACGGCTTGATCGGCGCGATGTTTGCCGGTGAATGGATTGTGCGGCAACGCGTCATGGCGCGTCATGCGGAGAGCCGCCATGGTTGAACGCATGCGCGGCATCGCGACCGCAATGGATCGACTGGCGACGCAGCCGGAGCATGCCGATTTCGTCGCGCAAGCGGCCGCGTGGCGACAGGCGTTTGCTGGCCAGCCCGGCAAGCGCTGGGCGCTGTATCTCGACAGCACAATCGACTTTGCCGCCGCATTGCTGGGCGCTTGGCACGCCGGCAAGCATGTGGTGCTCCCCGGCGATACGCGCCCGGAAACGCTCGACGCGTTGCGGCCTGCCGTCGACGGCATGGCTGGCGGCCTTCCGCAAGGCCTGCGGCCCGTCCCGCTCTCGGCCGCGTCCGCGCTGGCGTGGCCGCCGCTGTCCGCCCGCGATACGGGGGTCACGCTGTTCACCTCGGGATCGACCGGCGTGCCGCTGGCCCTGGACAAGCGCCTGGCGCAGTTGGACGCCGAAGTGCGTGCGCTGGAGCAGGCGTTCGGCGCAGCGATTCCGTCGCAGGCGCGTGTTCTGGCAACGGTTTCGCATCAGCATATCTATGGGCTGTTGTTCATGGTGCTGTGGCCGCTGGCAGCGGGGCGCGCCGTGCCCCACGCGCGGCTCGCATTCCTTGAAGAAGTGGTCGAGCGGTGCGTGCGGGACACGACCCCCGCCGTGCTGGTCAGCAGTCCCGCACATCTGAAACGCATGCCGGCGATGCTCGACTGGCCCGCCACGCGAGGCGTGCTGTTCGCGGCATTCTCGTCGGGTGGCCCGCTGCCGGCGGAGGCAGGCAACGATGTGCTCCGTCATACCGGACTGTCGCCAATCGAGGTGTTCGGCAGTTCCGAAACCGGCGGCATTGCATGGCGCCAGCGCACGATGCATGACGACAAATGGACGCCGCTGCCAGGCGTGGCGTGGCGCTTGCAAGAGGGGCATCTTGCCGTGCGCTCCGCGCATTTGCCGGACGATGCGTGGTTCGTCTGCGCGGACCGCGCCTTGCCCACGCGCGACGGCTGTTTCGTGCTGGCGGGCCGCGCGGACCGCATCGTGAAGATCGAGGAAAAGCGTGTGTCGCTGATGCAACTGGAGCAGCAGCTTGGCGGGCTGCCATGGGTGGCCGAGGCGCGCGTGGCAATGCTCGACACCGCCGTGGGGACCCGCGTCGGCGCCGTGGTGGTGTTGAGCGATGTCGGACGCGAGCAGTTCGACACGCACGGTCGCGCGAGTATCATTCGGGCGCTGCGTGATGCGCTGGGCGCTGTCGCGGATCCGCTGGCGCTGCCGCGGCGCTGGGTTTTCGCACCGCAGTTGCCGTGCAATGCCCAGGGCAAGACCACCGAGGCGATGCTGCGGGAACTGCTCCGCAAGACGCTGCCCGCGGTGCGCTGGCTAGAAGCCGATGCCGCGTCGGCGCTTGCCGAACTAGACATTGCCGACGATCTGGCGGTATTCGACGGTCATTTTCCCGGCATGCCGGTGGTGCCTGGCGTGGCGCAACTCGATTGGGTCATGACGCTGGCGCCGCAGCGGCTGGACGTTCCGCCGCGAGCGCATTTCGCACGGATCGACGCACTGAAATTTCAGGCTGCGATCCGCCCCAACGCCACGATCCGCATGGCGCTGACGTGGCGCGCGCAAGCCAGCACGCTGGATTTTCGACTCACCTCTCACGCCGGCTCGCATGCGAGCGGCAAGATCATTTTTCACACTGCTGCGTCATGACCGCCGTTTTTCGTCCCATCGTGCTGGTTCCGGTCTACGACCACGAGCATGCCATTGGCGCCATGGTAGAGGCGATCCTGCGGCATCCGTGGCCCTGCCTGCTGGTCGACGACGGCAGCGGCCCGGCGTGCCGCCAGGTGCTGCGCGAGATTGCGGATCGGCATCCCGACCGCGTGCTGCTGGAGCGCTTGCCAAGCAACCAGGGCAAGGGTGCGGCAATGATGCGCGGTTTCCGTGTGGCTGCCGAGCTCGGCTACA
Source organism: Cupriavidus pauculus (assembly GCF_008801835.1). GTDB lineage: Bacteria > Pseudomonadota > Gammaproteobacteria > Burkholderiales > Burkholderiaceae > Cupriavidus > Cupriavidus pauculus. The sequence continues at coordinate 36,679 of NZ_VZOW01000024.1, forward strand.
CGCATGTGCTGCAGATCGATGCGGACGGGCAGCACAACGCCGACGACATTCCACAGTTCCTCCGCCTGGCGCAGGAGAATCCCGGCGCAGTCGTGTCTGGCTGTCCGGTCTACGATCACACGGTGCCGCGCCATCGCTTTTACTTCCGTTACCTGACGCATATCTGGGTGTGGGTGACCACGCTGTCGCTTGATATTCGCGATTCCATGTGCGGGCTGCGCGCGTATCCGCTCGATGCGGTGATCGCGCTGATGGATACCGTCCAGCTCGGCCGGCATATGGAATTCGATACCGAAATCATCGTGCGGCTGTATTGGCGTGGCACGCCCGTCATCAACGTGCCGACGCGTGTCACGTATCCCACTGACGGCGTGTCGCATTTCCGGCTGCTGCAGGACAACGTGCTGATGACGGGCATGCTCGCCAAGCTCACGCTGGGCATGCTGTGGCGCATGCCGTCGCTGCTGTGGCGCAAGGTGAGGGCGGCATGAGCATCGCCCATCCCGATACCGCGCAGCGCAAACCGCGACGCCCGCGCGCGCAACACTGGAGCATGATCGGCGAGTCCACGTGCGTCTGGGGCATCTGGCTGCTATACGCGCTCTACCGCGTGTTCGGTCGCTTTCTGTTCCGTGCCGCGATGCTGCCGGTGGTGCTGTATTTCTGGCTGGCCTATCCGCTGGCGCGCCGCTCGTCGATGGAGTATCTGCAGCGCCTGGAAAGCGTTACGGGCGCCCTCGGCCAGCGGCCGACGTGGCGGCATTCCGTGCGGCATCTGTTCTCGTTCGGCGATACGATCCTGGACAAGCTGCTCGCGATCGGCCGGCATTATCGATTCGATCGCGTGAGCAAGGAAGGCGCTGACGTGCTGCTGCGTCAGATCGCCAGCGGGCAGGGCGGCATCATCATGACCGCACACGTCGGTTGCCTGGAGCTATGCCGGGCGATGGCCAATCGCATCGACGGGCTGCGGGTGACCGTGCTCGTCCACACCGCCCATGCGCAGCGGTTCAACCGGATCCTGGCGCGGCTCGATCCCGAGTCGACCCTTCAGCTCTACCAGATCGACGATATTTCGCCCGCCACCGCGCTGGAACTGGCCGCCAAGATAGAGGCAGGCGAGTTCGTGGCGATTGCGGGCGACCGCACGCCGGCTCACGGCGGCCGGGCCGTGCGTGTGCCATTCCTCGGTGCGCCGGCGCGTTTTCCGGTCGGGCCTTATGTGCTGGCTGCGTTGCTGAAATGCCCGTTGTTCGCCATGGGATGCGTGCGCCAGGGCGACGGCCATCTGATCCGCTTCGCTGAACTCGAGCGCAACGTGACGTTGCCGCGCGCTGCACGAGAGGCGCGATTTGCCATGCTGGCGCGGCGCTACGCGGGCTGGGTGGAAGGGCTCGTGGCGTTGTCGCCGTATGACTGGTTCAACTTCTACGATTTCTGGGCCGACGACCCCATCAGCGTCGGCCGGCTGGAACCGCAGCAGACGCAACGGGAGCGCCATGCCGAACGTACTGAGTCATGAAATCTCGCTGACGCCGGCCTTTCACGATCTGGATCCGATGGACGTGGTCTGGCATGGCAACTATCTGCGTTACTTCGAACAGGCCCGCTGCGCGCTGTTGCAGCGTATCGACTACGACTATCCGCAGATGCGCGATTCGGGCTACGCGTGGCCAATCGTCGACCTGCGCGTGAAGTACGTGCGCCCGCTGCACTATGGCCAGACGGTGGTGGTGCGCGCGACATTCGTGGAATGGGAGAACCGCTTGAAAATCGCATACGAGGTACGCGACGCCGCAACAGGCGAGCGGCTGACACGCGGGCATTCGATCCAGGTGGCCGTGGATTTGCGCACGCGCGAGATGCAGTACGTGAGTCCGCCGGTATTGCTGCAACGTCTTGGTGTGACGCCATGATGCGCCGCCATGCATTGGGCGTGATCGCCGCGCTGGCATGCCTTGCCGCCGCGCCGCTGCACGCCGAGGACCTGGCCGCGGCGGTGGCGGCACGACTGACCGATGCGCCGGTCATTCGCGGCCAGTTCGAACAAACGCGCCGCTTGGCGGGCTTCAGCCAGCCGCTGGTTTCACGCGGCGATTTCGTCGTAGCGCGTGGTCGCGGCGTGGTGTGGACCACGCGCGAGCCCGTGCCGTCAAGCCTGCTGGTGAGTCCGGACCGGCTGGTTGTGCGCGGTGCGGACGGCAAGATCCAGCAGCAGATGCAGGCCGATGCGCAGCCGGCAATGCGGATTGTCGGCGAGTCGATGATCGCCATGCTGCGCGGCGATTTCCGCGCGCTGTCGTCGCGCTTCGACGTGACGGGAAAGCTGATCGGCAAGCAGGCGTGGACGCTCACGCTGACACCGACAGATGCCGGCACGCGACGCGTCTTCGCTCGCATCGAACTGTCAGGTGACCAGTTCGTGCGCAATGTAAAGCTGGAGGAGGCGAGTGGCGACAGTAGCGTCGTGAAGATGATCGATCCCGTGGCGGCAAAACAGCTGGACGCGTCGGAGGCACAACGCTTTGAATGACGTGGCGGGCGGTGTCTCGATGCAGGGCGGTCTGACGCGGCGTGATCGCGTGCTGGCGATTGCCTGGCTGCTGCTCGTCATTGCACTGGTTGTGCATCAGGTGCAGTTCTGGCGCGCGTCGCGGCTCGATACCGATGTGATGGCGCTGCTGCCCACCAGCGAGCGCACCGCCACCGCTGACCGCGTGTTGCGACAGCTAAGCGATGGCGTGTCGCGCCAGATCGTCGTGCTGGTCGGCGCCGATGACTGGGCGCACACGCGCGCCGCGGCTCAGCGCTTCCAGCAGGTCGCCGCGCAAGACAACCAGTTGCTCGTGCCGGAGGACAAGCTGGGCGCATTCGATTTCGATGCGGCACTCGCGTTCTATCGTCCGTGGCGCGATCGGCTGCTGACGGATAGTCAGCGGCAGCGGCTGGCCACCACCAACGCGGAGACGCTCGCGCAGCAGGCGCTGACCCGGCTGTATCAATTTTCGATGGGGCCACGCCTGACGGAGTGGGCCGCCGATCCACTTGGGCTCTGGCAGGACTGGTGGCTCGAACGCGCATCCGCCACGCGCGTGCGCGAACGCGACGGCATGGCCACCGTGACGGGCGATGGCAAGGACTGGGTGCTGCTGACGTGTCGCATTACCAAGCCGGCATTTTCCGCCAACGGCAGCACCGACTACGGCGACCTGCTGCATCGCGCCGAATCCGCCGCGCGCGCTGGCGACGGTGGCGTGCGCGTGATCGCCGCCGGCATTCCGCTGCACACCGAGGCGGCGGCGTCGCAGGCCAACTGGGAAATGAACGTCATCGGCGCGGGCTCGCTTGCGGCCGTGCTGCTGCTGGTCTGGCTGGCGTTCCGATCATTGCGCCCGATCGTGCTGGTGGGATTGTCGCTGCTTATCGGCACCGCCATGGCGATTTCCGCCACCGCCATCGTGTTCGACCGCGTGCATCTGATCACGCTGGTATTCGGCGCCAGTCTGGTCGGCGTGGCCGAGGATTTCGGCATTCACTACTTCGTCGCACGCCAGGCCATGCCGCGCGCCGCGCCAGCAGCTGTCATGCGCTTCCTGCTGCCGGGCATGGCGTTGGCGTTGCTGACCAGCGTCGTCGCGTACCTGGCGCTGGGCATTGCGCCATTCCCGGGCCTGCGCCAGATGGCGCTGTTTTCAGCAGTGGGTTTGACGACGGCATTTCTGACCGTGCTGTTCTGGTTTCCGCTGCTCGATCGCGGCACGCCGCGTCAGACGCGCCTGTCGAACTGGCTCTCGAACAGCCTGGCGCGCTGGCCGCGCGTGCGCAACGATATGCGCACGTGGCTTGCACTGGGCGCGCTCGGACTTTTTATCGTGAGCGGTGTATGGCAGGTGCCGGTGGTCGACGATATCCGGCAGTTGCAGAGTTCTCCGCCCGCGTTGATGGATGCACAGCGCACGGCGGGCCGTCTCCTGGGCAGCCCAAGCCCCGCGCAGTTCGTGCTGGTGCGCGGCGCGACGCCCGACGAAGTGCTGGCGCGCGAAGAAGCGGTGAAGGCAAGGCTGGCCGATGCGGTAGGCCAGCACGCGTTCGATGGCTTCGTCGCGATTTCCGATTGGGTGCCGTCCGCGGCGCGCCAGCACGCCGACGCTGCGTTGGCCGATCGGCAGGAAGCAGCGGTCAGGGCAGCGGTCGCCAAGGCCCTTGGCGGATCGATTGCGGCGCCGGCCTCGGCGTCCGGTTCCGGCGCGCTGACGCTGCAGGCATGGCTGGCCAATCCGGTGTCGGATACGCTGCGCCATCTCTGGCTCGACCGGGAAGGAAGTGGTTACGCCAGCGTGATGCTGCTGCGCGGGATTGACGATGCGGCGGCCATTCCCCGGATCGCCGCGGCCGTGCGTCAGGTGCCCGGCGCGGAATGGGTCGATCGCGTCGCGGACATCTCGGCGCTGCTGCACCACTACCGCGTCCTGATGAGCTGGATGCTGCTGGCGGGCGCGCTCGCGGTGGGACTGTTGCTGGCATGGCGCTACGGACGTGCCGGCTGGCGCGCCTTGGCGCCCACGTTGTTGGCCGCGGCCTTCAGCGTAGCCGTGCTGGGCTGGCTGCATTTGCCGCTGCAATTGTTCTCGGTGCTTGCGCTGGCCTTGCTGCTGGGCGTTGGCGTCGACTACGGCATTTTTCTGCTGGAACATCCCGGCGACGGCGTGTCGTGGACGGCCATCGTGCTCGGGGCTGCCAGCACGCTGCTGGCGTTCGGCCTGCTGGCGTTGTCGTCCACGCCGGCGCTACACGCATTTGGCATGACCATGCTGTCGGGGGTGGGCGCGGTCTGGATGCTGTCACCGTGGTTTCGCCCGGACCCGATGCAAACTTCTTCACAAGGTGTACATCGATGAACCTGGAACAGGCGGAAGTCCTGATCATTGGCGCCGGTCCCGCCGGTTCGGTGGCGGCCGGTCTGCTGCGCAAACGCGGCGTGAGCGTGCTGGTACTCGAAAAAGAGACATTTCCACGTTTCTCGATCGGTGAAAGCCTGCTGCCGCAAAGCATGGCCTATATCGAGGAAGCCGGCATGCTGCAGGCGGTGGTCGAGGCCGGCTTCCAGTACAAGAACGGCGCGGCATTCGCGCGCGGCGATCGCTACACCGATTTCGACTTCCGCGACAAGTTCTCGCCCGGCTGGGGCACCACGTATCAGGTTCAGCGCGCGCATTTCGATGACGTGCTGATCCGCGAGGCGCAGAAGCAGGGCGCGGAAGTGCGCTTCCGGCATGTTGTGGAAGCGGTAGACGTGAGCGGGCCACAACCGGTTGTCACCGTGCGTGGCGATGACGGCCAGTCCTACGCTGTGCAGGCGAAATTCCTGCTCGATGCGTCCGGCTTTGGCCGTATCCTGCCGCGCCTTCTCGATCTCGAGTCGCCGTCTAATTTTCCGGTGCGCGCGGCGATCTTCACGCACGTGGCGGACGGCATCCCGACCGGCGATTTCGACCGCAACAAGATCCGCGTGGGCGTGCATCCGGTGCACGCCGATGTCTGGTACTGGACAATTCCGTTTTCCAATGGTCGTTGTTCGCAAGGCGTGGTGGCCGAGAAATCGTTCATCGATCGCTACGACGGCGACGAGATGAGCAAGCTGCGCGCGCTGGTCAACGAAGACCCGGGGCTTGCCACGCTGCTCAAGGATGCGCAATGGGATACGCCGGCGCGTCAGATCGTCGGATATTCCGCCAACGTCCGCTCGCTGTGGGGCAATGGATATGCGCTGCTGGGCAACGCGGGCGAATTTCTCGATCCGGTCTTTTCGTCGGGCGTCACCATCGCTTTCAAGTCTGCCAGTCTTGCTACCGCGTGTCTGGTGCGGCAGCTCGCGGGCGACAGCGTCGACTGGGAAGCCGAGTACGCGCGCCCCTTGAAGGCGGGCGTCGACTGTTTCCGCGTATTTGTCGAAGCCTGGTACGAGGGACGTTTCCAGCGCGTGATTTTCCATCGCGACGCGCCTGCGGAGATTAGGCGCATGATTGCGGCGATCCTGGCCGGCTACGCGTGGGATCTCGATAATCCTTTCGTGGCCGATGCGCGTCGGCGCCTGAGTGTGCTGGAGCAGCTGTGCGACGAGTGATCGTTGCCGCGGCACTCGCGGCCGGCGTGTTAGTGGGCGCGGCCGGGCTGTCGGGCTGCGCGACGTCCCCGCTTACGCCGCCCACGCCGGCCGAAGTGCCGCTATTGCGGCTGTCGCCCGCGTCGCTGGGGCGCACCTTGAACGTGCAGCAGCAGATCACCGTGCAATATCCGTCGACGCAAGGCGAGCAGACGCGCGATATGCTCGCGCTGCTGGAAGCCGATGGCACACATACACGACTGGCCGCGATGGCCGGCGGACAAGTGCTGGCGCGCATCGATTGGGATGGACAGGATCTGCGCGTCACGCGCTCGCCGTGGGCGCCGCCCGAGCTGAAACCGGAGCGCATCCTGAGCGACATGCAGTTGTCGCTGTGGCCCGCGTCGGCGATTCGCGCAGCATTGCCGGCGGGCTGGCGGCTCGACGATGCGCCCGGTCTGCGCAGGCTTGTGTTGGGCAGCGAAGTGGTCGCGGAGATTCGATATCCCGATGCCCGCACCACGCTGTTCACGCAGCACCGCGACGGTTATCGCCTGGTCATTCGCACATTGCAGGACAACGGAGGTGCGCGATGAGTGTCTACCTGCATGACATGAACGTGGCGTGCGCGCTCGGCAGCGGCTGCGACGATGTACGCGCCGCGCTGTGGCGTACCGATGGACCATCCGGCGGCGAACTGACCGACCGCTATACCCCGGGCACGCCTTTGCATCTCGGCGCATTGCGCGCGCACGTGGACGTGGCCGATTTGCCGCCCGGCGTGCCTCCGGCACTCGCCAGCCGCAACAACGCCGTGCTGGAGCATGTACTTGCCGGCCTGCGTCCGGCGATCGACGCCGCAATGGCGCGCGTCGATCCCACCCGCGTGGCGATCGTGCTCGGCACCAGCACGTCCGGCATTCATGAGGGCGAACTTGCCGTGCGCGCACGCGCGCAAAGCGGGCATTGGCCTGCGGGATTCCACTATAGCCAGCAGGAACTCGATTCCCCGTCGCGCTATCTGGCTCACCGTTTGGGGGCGGCCGGACCGGCCTATTCGATATCCACGGCGTGTTCGTCCAGTGCCAAGGCGCTTACCGCCGCGGCGCGGCTGCTCGAACACGGCATGGCCGATCTCGCCATCGCCGGTGGCGTCGATACGCTGTGCGCATTCACGATCGCCGGATTCCGCGCGCTCGATTCGGTCAGTGCCGTCCGCTGCAATCCGTTGTCCGCAAACCGGCAAGGCATCAATCTTGGCGAAGGCGCGGCGTTGTTCCTGATGTCGCGCGAGCCCGGGCCAGTGCATCTGGCGGGCTGGGGCGAGACCTCCGATGCGCATCACATCTCGGCGCCGGATCCTAGTGGCGCAGGCGCGCGCACGGCCATGCAACAGGCGCTGAAACGCGCGGGCCTGAGTGCCGCGGACATCGACTATGTGAACCTGCATGGCACGGCCACCCCACAGAACGATGTGATGGAGGCGCGCGCGGTGCGGGACCTGCTGGGCGCGGACATACCGGTCAGTTCGACCAAGCCGCAGACCGGTCACGCGCTCGGCGCCGCGGGCGCCGTGGAAGCTGCGCTGCTGTACCTGACGCTGGTGGACAACCCGCGCGGCCGCTTGCCGGCCCACTGGTGGGATGGCGCGCTGGATCCGCAGATTGCGCCGCTGCACGTGGTTGGTGCGGACGAAACGCTGGGACGCCCGGTGCGTCACGCCATCAGTAATTCGTTCGCATTCGGCGGCAGCAATTGCGTGCTGCTCATGGGACAAGGCTAAAGATGTCTGCCACCGATCCGTTATCGAACCCACGGCAACCGTTGCCGCCGGTCGGCGAACTGATGCCCCATGCCGGGTCCATGCGGCTGATCGACGAACTGCTTTACGCCGATGACGTTTGCGGCGTGGCGCGCGCCACAGTGCGGGCCACGCAGCTGTTTGTGGACGATGCCGGCATGCCCGCGTGGATCGGCATCGAGTACATGGCGCAGACCGTCGCGGCGTGGGCCGGCATGCAGGCGCGCATGCACGGCATGGGCGGGGCGGCGGCAGGGTTCCTGCTCGGTTCGCGGCGCTTTGCCTGCGATGTGGCGGCGTTTCCGGTGGGCAGCGTGCTCACCATCCGCGTGCAACTGGAAATGTCGGACGGCGATGGCCTGTCGCTGTTCGCCTGCACACTTGACCAGGATGGCGCCGAAGTGGCGCGCGCCACGGTTTCCGTATATGCGCCCACTGATGCACGGGCATTTCTCGAAGGACCGCTGACATGACCAACCAGACCGTGCTGGTCACGGGATCATCCCGTGGCATTGGCCGTGCAATCGCCTTGCGTCTGGCGCGCGATGGCTACGACGTGGTGATTCATTGCCGGGCGCGACGCGACGAAGCCGAATCGGTGGCGGACGCGGTGCGCGCGTTTGGGCGCAATGCACGCGTGCTGTCGTTCGATGTCGGCGCGCGCCGGGCTGCAGCCGAAACGCTGCTGGCCGATATCGAGCAGCACGGCTGCTACTACGGCGTGGTGTGCAATGCCGGAATCGTGCGCGACGCGGCGTTTCCGGCGATGTCCGGCGAAGAATGGGACGAGGTGGTCCACACCAATCTGGACGCCTTCTACAACGTGCTCAATCCAGTGGTCATGCCGATGGTGCAGCGTCGTCGCCCGGGGCGTATCGTCACGCTGTCGTCGGTCTCCGGGCTGGTGGGCAACCGCGGCCAGACCAACTACAGCGCCGCCAAGGCCGGCATCATCGGCGCGACCAAGGCGTTGGCCATCGAACTTGCCAAGCGGCAGATCACGGTCAATTGCGTGGCGCCGGGCCTGATCGACACCGAAATGGTCGACGCGAACGTGCGTGACGAGGCGCTCAGGATCATTCCGGCCCGTCGCCTGGGCACGCCGGACGAAGTGGCGGCCACCGTGGCGTTTCTGCTGTCGCCGGATGCCGGTTACATTACGCGGCAGGTCATTTCGGTGAATGGGGGCATGTTCGGATGAAGCGGGTGGTGGTGACGGGCGCGGGCGCCGTGAGCGCCCTGGGCAACGACTGGGCCGCGGTGCGCGCGCGCCTGGCGGCCGGCCGCAACGCCGTGGTACGCATGGACGATTGGGCCGCGATCGATGGCCTCAACACGCAGCTTGCCGCACCGGTGCCGTCGTTCGAAGTGCCGCCGCACTACACGCGCAAGCTCATGCGCACCATGGGTCGCGTGGCGCAGATGGCGGTCGTGGCGAGCGAGTCCGCGCTGGCGGATGCGGGCCTTGCGGGCCATCCGATCGTCACCGATGGGCGCATGGGCATTGCCTACGGGTCGTCCACCGGCACGCCGTCCGCCGCGCAGGATTTCGCGCGGATGATGAGCGATCGCACGACCGACGGCATCAACGCCACCACCTACATCCGCATGATGGCGCATACCACGGCGGTCAATATCGGCCTGTTTCTCGGCGTGACGGGCCGGATCCTGACCACGTCCAGCGCGTGCACATCGGGCAGCCACGGCATTGGCTATGCCTACGAGACCATCGCCATGGGCCGTCAGGTGGCCATGCTGGCGGGAGGCGCCGAAGAACTCGACGCCACGGAGGCGGCCGTGTTCGACACGCTGTTTGCCGCAAGCACCCGCAACGACGCACCGCAGGCCACGCCGCGGCCGTTCGACGCCGCGCGCGACGGGCTGGTGCTGGGCGAGGGCGCGGGCACGCTGGTGCTGGAAGCGCTCGACCATGCCCAGGCGCGCGGCGCGCGAATCCTCGCCGAGGTCGTTGGCTACGGCACCAACAGCGATGGCAATCACGTGACGCAGGCCCAGCCGGAAACGATGGCGCAGGCCATGCGCATGGCGCTGGAAGACGCCGGATTGCAGGCGCAGCAGATCGGCTATATCAACGCCCACGGCACGGCGACCGAGCAGGGCGATCTGGCCGAAGCGCAAGCCACGCACATGGTCTTCGGCGACGGCACGCCGATCAGTTCGCTCAAGAGCTATCTTGGTCATACGCTTGGCGCCTGTGGTGCGCTGGAGGCGTGGATGACGATCGAAATGATGCGCGACGGCTGGTTTGCGCCGACCATCAATCTCGATACGCCGGATCCTCGATGCGCACCGCTGGACCATATCGTCGGCGCCGCACGTGGTCTCGACGTCGAATACGCCATGAGCAACAATTTCGCGTTCGGCGGCATCAATACGTCGCTGATCTTCCGTCGCTGGACCGATCCATCCTGAACCCGTCTGCACAACCCGTCATGCCGCTTGCCTTGCGTACCGGATCGGTCATGGCCTTCGCCGCCATGGCGCCTCCCGTCAGCCGCTGGATGTCCGCGGAGGAATTGGGACGCCTGTCCGCCATGCGCTCGCACCAGCGTGCCGAGCAGTTTGCGGCGGGCCGCTGGCTGGCGCGGCGCCTGCTGGCCATGACGTTTGGCGGCGAAGCATCCGAATGGGCGCTGTCGGCGGCCGAGGATGCTCCGCCGCTGGCCATGCATACCGGCGGTGCGGTTGGCATGCCGGTGTTCGTGTCGATTGCCCATGCGGCCGATCACCTGGCTTGCGCGGTTTCCGATGCACCGGTCGGGATCGATATCGAGCCGCTGCAGCCGCGCCGGCATCTGGATACGCTGATCGAGGCCACCACCACTGACGCCGAACGCGCCGCGCTGCCGGACCTGATGGCCGATAGCGATGCCCAGGCGCGCATGGTGGCGTTTTTCGAGCTATGGACGCTGAAAGAGGCGTGGATCAAGTGCCACGGCGGCAATCTGTTCCAGACCATGATGGCCCATGTGGTGGAGGCGCTGCCGTCGCCGCTCGATACTGCAAACGGCGTGACATGGCGCCGCAAGGACGTGGTGATGGCGCTGACGGCGTCCGTGCCGGTCGATGCGCTGGCCCTGCCGGATCCCAAGGGGTGGCGCCTGCATGCGCGCGAGGCGGCCGACTGAGCGTGCCGCCTGCGCGCGCCGTCGATTCGTCAATTCAGGTCTTTTCCAGCGATGCGCAGGCGGCGCGCAGCATCGCCGCATACCGCTCCAGGTGGGGCTCGATGCGGTACACGGGGCCCGCAATGGAAATCGCATAACACTCGCCCGATAGCCGCACCGGCCATGCCAGCGCCCCCACGTCGGGCATCGATTCGCCCAGGTTCACAAACGCCCCGCGCCCGCGCGACTGGCGCAGGTCATCTTCCAGGCTGCCCGCACTGGTCAGCGTGCGCGGCGTGAACGCCTGAAAGGCAAGCTGCGGCAGCACCGCCGCGCGCTCGGCGTCGTCCATGGCCGCCAGCAACGCCTTGCCGATGGAGTTGGCATGCAGCTCGCGCCGCTCTCCTGCCGTAGCGATATAGCGGATGGCATGCGGCGACTCCAGGACATCCAGATAGACCACGGCGCTGCCTTCGTGCAGTTTGCCGATCACCACGGTTTCGCCGGTCGCGTCGCGCAACTCCAGCATGGTGTCGTGCACGCGATCGAGCACCGGATCGTGGCGGGCAATCTGCTGCGCCATCGCCAGCAGGCGTCCGGTCGGGTAATAACCCTGTCGGCGCGCGGTTTCATAGAGATAGCCGAGCGAGGTCAGCGTGCGGATCAACGCCAGGCAACTGGAGGCCGGCACGGCCAGCAGCCGCGCCAGTTCGGAAAGCGACAACGCGCGCCGTTCGCGCGCGAAGGTCTCGATGATTTCTATCACGCGCAATGCCGTCTTCACGTTCATCGGCGAAGGCTTGGCTGCAGACAATTCTTGGCGCTCTGGCATGGCTGGTCTGGCGCGGATCGGCCGCGATTTCGGGACGCAGGACGTCGGGAAGGATCTGGGGCGGGACTGTACCACGGCGCAAAAACGGCGCGCTGCTACACAACCTATACGTTGTAAATAGATTTTACATCGTATAGGTTGTAGATTGAAAATACATCCGATAAGTAGTAAAACGTGGTTACAACCGATCCGTTGTGAAACGAGCCATGGCCGCCACCTATCCGATCCGCATCCTTAGCCAGTTACGCCCAGTCCTGCAGGGCTTACGCAAGTCTCGCGGCCTGACGCAGGCCGCGCTTGCAGCCAGACTGGGGGTGAGCCAGCAAAGCTATGCCCGCCTGGAAGCGAACCCGGGCCGCGCCAGCATGGCCCGCGTGCTCGCGGCCCTGCAGGCACTGGAAGTGGATCTGGCGCTGACGCCGCGCGGCGATACTTCCGCCACGGCACCCCGCCCGAAAAAAGCCAAACAGAAAGAGGACTGGTAATGGGACGACGCGCGCAACGGCGCAGACTCGGCGTATGGATGAACGGTTGGCGCGCGGGCGTCTGGGAGCAGGGCGCCGATGGCGAGGCGTTTGCCTACGACGAAGACTGGATGGCCAGCCCGCAGGGCCGACCGCTCTCGCTTTCGCTGCCATTCCGTGCCGACAATGCGCCGTACCGCGGCAGCATCGTGACTGATTATTTCGACAACCTGCTGCCCGACAGCGATGCCATCCGGCGGCGTCTGGCATTGCGCCATCGCACGCAAGGCACCGGCCCGTTCGATCTGCTGGCCGCGCTGGGCCGCGATTGCGTAGGGGCGCTGCAATTGCTGCCGGACGACACCGTGCCGGAGGGCCTGCACCGGATCGAGGGAACCGTGGTCGGCGAAGCCGCCATCGCGCGCCTGTTGCGCGACACCACGCGCAACACGGCGGTGCTGGGACAGCCCGACGACAGCGGCGATCTGCGCCTGTCGATTGCCGGTGCGCAGGAAAAGACCGCGCTGCTGTATCGAAACGGCAAGTGGCTGCTGCCGCATGGCAGCACGCCCACCACGCATATCCTGAAGCTGCCGTTGGGATTGGTCGGCAACATGCGCGCCGACATGCGCACTTCGGTAGAGAACGAATGGCTCTGCGCGCAACTGGTCGGGCATTTCGGATTGCCGATCGCGCGGTGCGACATCGCCAGATTCGAGGACCAGAAAGTGCTGGTGGTGGAACGCTTCGACCGCCGGCTGGCGCCGGACGGCAAATGGATCGTGCGGTTGCCGCAGGAGGATTTCTGCCAGGCGCTGGGCATTTCGCCGCTATCGAAATACCAGGCCGATGGCGGCCCCGGCATCGGCGACATCATGGCGGTGCTGGCCGGCTCCGAGGCGCCGGCCCACGACCGGCGCAATTTCTTTGCCACGCAGGTGTTGTTCTGGATGCTGGCGGCCACGGACGGCCACGCCAAGAACTTCAGCCTGTCGATCGGTCCCGGTGGCCGTTATTGGTCCACGCCGCTGTACGACGTGCTGTCCGCCTTTCCGATCATGGGGCGAGGCGCCAGCCAGCTTGCGCCGCAGAAGGCGCGCATGGCAATGGCGGTGAGAGGCAGCCAGAACCACTATCGCATCGCTGAAATCATGCGGCGGCACTGGCTGGATCAGGGACGCCAGGCAGGCTTGCCGGCCGAGGAGGTGGAAACCGTGCTGGCCGCGCTGAAAGGCGCCGTGGAACACGCCATCGCGATGGCCACCGCACAGTTGCCCGCCGACTTTCCGGCCGATGTGGCCGACCGTGTCTTCAAGGGACTTCGGGCGCAGGCGCGCAAGCTCTGACGCGCCGACCCCGCTCGCCGGGGCACCGTTTCTCGCTCTTCCTGGTAGCGAACTGCCGGCGCATTGGACGCCGCCCCGAGCCGGCCCTTACGTCGGCTGCACCATCAATCCTTGCCCCCGTTGTCTTGCCGGCTCCCCCTGAAGCCGCCATGCCGCGTGTCGTCCAGACCGTGGCTTTGTACCGCTTTGTATCCCGGCGTGGCGCCGATACGTCTCCTGACGAAAATGCGCGCCTCGCCATACGGGCCAGATACTTCGGACGCCTTAAATACGTTCCATGGCAGGACGCAACGCGAAAACGCAAGCAGATCCGGCCACGCAGTCTTCAAACTCCATTCACTTTCGTTATCAAAGGAAACCGATCATGTCCGCTCAACTCGCCCGTCGTCTCGTTCTTGCCGTTGCCCTGGTTGGCGCCGCCGCCGGCGCCCAGGCTTCCGTTGGATCGCGCGATCCGTACACGGATGGCGCCCGCTCCGTCACCAGCGCCCGCGACCCGTACAGCGAAGGCGCCCGTAGCGTGCAAGAACCGCGCAGCCCGTATAGCGACGGCGCTCGCAATGTCGATCCCTACCTGGACGGCGCGCACAAGGTGGCAGGGCTGGACCGCACCGGCGTATCCGCGCCGCCTGCGCGCCAGATCGACCCGTATCTGGACGGCGCCTACGTCTGACAGACATCTCATGGCCGGCGCGCTTGCGCGGGCTCATTTCCCAACCGTTGCGTATTTAAAGACCCAAGGACTCTCAATGTTGAACCGCACGCTCGTATCCGTTGCGCTGGTCGCGATGGGCATCACCGCAAACACGTCGGCATTCGCCGCACAATCGGCCACCCAAGGGACCGCCGCCGACTCCCAGGCGCCTTCCGTCGTCATCGTGCATGGCGCTTTCGCGGACGGATCGGATTGGGCGAAGGTGATTCCGATCCTGCAGGCCAAGGGCATCAAGGTGCAAGCCGTGCAGAACGGCCTGAATTCACTTGCCGACGATGTGGCCGCCACGCGGCGCGCCATCCGCAACCAGCCGGGCAAGGTCGTGCTGGTAGGGCATTCGTGGGGCGGTACGGTGATTACCGAGGCTGGCGCCAACGACAAGGTCTCCGCGCTGGTCTATGTGGCCGCGTTTGCGCCGGACGCCGGTCAGTCCACCGAGGAAGTAGGCAAGGCGGCGCCGCCGGCGCCGGGCATCAAGCGGCTGGTGGCCGATGCCGACGGCTACCTGTCTTTGCCGCCGGACGCGGTGGCCAGCGATTTTGCCCAGGACGTGCCGGCCGCGCAGGCTCGCGTAATGGCTGCCACGCAAGGGCCCATCCAGAGCAAGGCGTTTGCGGAAAAGACCACGGTCGCGGCATGGACCACGCGCCCGTCGTGGTTCATCGTCAGCGAGAAGGACCGCATGATCCCACCCGAGCTGGAACGTGCCATGGCGAGCAAGATCGGCGCAAAGGTGACCAGCCTGCCGACCAGCCATGTGCCGCAGCAATCGCGGCCGGCCGATGTGGCGAAGGTCATTCTCGACGCCGTCCACACGGTGCAGGCACAACGGTAAGCGCAGCCACGGGTGGGGCAGGTCGGTAGAGGCGGCGTCGGAAGTCGCATGGCGCGGGCGGCAGTACCGTGCTCGGCGTCCCCGCCGAGACCGAGGTACAACTGCCCACCCCGCCGCCCAGCCGTTTCCGCCGATTATCGACGGCGTTTTTCCATTCTGACAAAAATGTAATGATTAAATCAGCGGAAAACCATCGGCAAAGCGCAAACGAAGTAGAAACATCGGCTATAAATACGTTTCGTGTCGCGAGCTGGTGTCGCGCGCCACGTCTCCGCCCGCCTGTGCTAGCCTGCGGGCATTTTTTTGCCCATAGATAATCGATGCATTCGTATCTGTCGTGAATGGCAATAATCCATCCGAATTCGGAATAAATGATTGCCGATATGGTGAAAACCCTCTGTCCTTTTTATCTTGACTAAGGTGGTATATCACATACCTTATATCCATTCGCGCGAATGGTTGGGTAGCGGTGAACATTACATTTTTGTCATCCAAGCGGCGGACTTCTGATAACGGCAAGGTTTGGACGGAAGCTGCATGGCAGGAGTGAGGATGCTCGCCAAGTCAGGAATATGGCGGCTTTACGGGATATTTGGCGGCTATTCGTTAATCGCCGAAAAAACCGTCATTTTTGCTGCCGACAAAACAACGATGGCACAAGGAGGGACGAAATGTCTGCAATCATATTCAGACGACGATTGGCGTCGTGCGACCCCATGCGCGTATTTTCAGATAATGCATATCCAGTCATTCCGGAGGGCGCGAAATGAACCACGCATCTACGGGATCGCTGCGTCCCAATTCGCAGATTTCCGACCGCACGCGCTGGATCCAGCTGGCAGTGGGCGTTATCTGCATGATCGCCACCGCAAATATCCAATATGCCTGGACGTTGTTTGTTCCGGAAATCCAGGACACTTTTGGCTGGTCGCGGGCGAATATCCAGATCGCCTTTACCATCTTTGTCCTGGTGCAGACCTGGCTAGCGCCGATCGAAGGATATTTCATCGATAAATTCGGACCGCGCCTGATGGTGGCATTCGGTGCACTTTTCATCGGCGCGGCGTGGGCGATCAATTCGCAGGCAACGTCGCTGATGGGTTTCTACGTCGGCGCGGCAGTGGGCGGGCTGGGCGTGGGATCGATCTACGCCACCTGTATCAACAACGCCATCAAGTGGTTTCCAGACCGGCGCGGCCTGGCAGTGGGGCTGACGGCGGGCGGGTACGGCGCGGGCTCCGCCGCCACCATCCTGCCGATTGCGGCCATGATCGAATCGGCGGGATTCCAGAGCACCTTCCTGTTCTTCGGCATCCTGCAGGGCACGCTGGCATTCGTTGCGGCTTGGTTCCTGCGCGCGCCGCAAGCTTCGGAGGTCAAAGTCTCGCAGAAGATCGCCCAGTCCACGCGCGACTACACATTGCGCGAAGCGCTCAGCACCCGGCTGTTCTGGCTGATGCTGGTGATGTTTGTGCTGGTGGTGACCGGCGGCATGATGGCCGTGGCGCAGCTTGGCGTGATCGCCAAGGATCTGGGCGTCAAGGAATTCCAGGTCGACCTGCACTTCTTCGTCATGGCTGCATTGCCGCTGGCGCTGATGCTGGACCGCATCATGAACGGTATCTCGCGGCCGCTATTCGGCTGGATTTCCGACAATATCGGCCGCGAGAAAACCATGGTGATCGCCTTCACGCTGGAAGGGTTCGGCATCATCGCGCTCGGTTACTTCGGCAGCAATCCGTATGCGTTCCTGATTCTCTCCGGCGTGGTGTTTCTGGCCTGGGGCGAAGTGTATTCGCTGTTCTCAGCGTTGGCCGGCGATGCCTTCGGCACCAAGCACATCGGCAAGATCTACGGCGTGCTCTATACGGCCAAGGGGATTGGCGCGCTGTTTGTGCCGATTGGCAATCTGATGATGGAAGCCACCGGCACGTGGTCCACCGTGCTTTATACAGTGGCCACGATGGACCTGATGGCGGCGCTGCTGGCGTTCACGGTGCTCAGGCCAGTGTTCGCCA
This sequence comes from Cupriavidus pauculus, assembly GCF_008801835.1. Classification (GTDB taxonomy): domain Bacteria; phylum Pseudomonadota; class Gammaproteobacteria; order Burkholderiales; family Burkholderiaceae; genus Cupriavidus; species Cupriavidus pauculus. The sequence goes on from NZ_VZOW01000024.1 coordinate 53,921, forward strand.
GCCACGTGGCCACATCCAGGCGAATGTTCTCGCAGGAGCAGGGCGGGGCGGGAACACAGGTGCCGGCGTAAGCCGCGTGTAGGCGGGGCGCCGCACCCCGCCCGGTGACGATCAGGCCGGCGTGCGCTCCGCGACAGCGGCGTCGGCCACGCGCACTGGCGCCTGCGGCATGCCTTGCGCCTGCGGCGCCCGGGTTTGCTGCGCGGGCTGCGTCCCGTGCATCAGCCGGCGATAGCGCCCCAACGCCCACAGCGGGAAATACGCGGTGTAGCCGTGATACTTCAAATGGAAGATGCGCGGAAAGCCCGGGGCGTTGTGGAACGGATGCATCCAGAAGCCATCTTCGCGCTGCGCGTCGATCAGGTACGCGACGCCACGCCGCACCGATTCCGATTCATGTTCGCCCAGCGCCAACTGGCCCAGTAACGCCCAGGCGGTTTGCTCCGCAAGGCTGCGGCCGTCGTTGGTGCCGGCCAGTTCGGGATGCAGGTAGCTGTCGTTCGTTTCGCCCCAGCCGCCGTCGGCGTTCTGTTTGCCGCGCAGCCACGCGATTGCGTTGCGCACCATCGGCAGGTTCTTGTCGACGCCGGCCAGCGCCAGGCCAGCCAGCACGCTCCATGTGCCGTAGATGTAGTTGGTGCCCCAGCGGCCCCACCAGCTGCCATCGCGCTGCTGCGTGTCGCGCAGATAGGCAATGCATCGCTCGCGCACGGTGGCGTCCTGCGGGCGATTGGTGACGCCCAACGCCAGCAGCACGCGGCCGGACACGTCTTCGGTCGGCGGATCGAGCAGCGCGCCATGATCCGCGAACGGAATCGCGTTGAGGTAATTGCGGTCGCAGTTGGCATCGAATGCGCCAAAGCCGCCGTTACGCGATTGCAGGCCGATCGACCAGTCGAGCGCACGGTCGACATGCGGCTTGAAGCGCTGGCTTTGTCCGGTGCGCTTGCCGTGCGCGTGCAGCATCGCCAGCACCACGGCGGTGTCGTCGACATCGGGGTAATACGGGTTGGCGTACTGGAAAGCCCATCCGCCCGGCCTGGTGGCCGGCGCGGCGTTGTGCTCCCAGTCCCCGGCCAGGTCCAGCACCTGGCGTTCGGTCAGCCAGTCATAGCCGCGCGCGATGGCCTCGGCGGTGCGCGCGTCGGCCGGCGCCTGTTCCAGCGCCATGAGGCTCCAGGCGGTATCCCATACGGGCGACAGACACGGTTGGCAATACGACACGCCGTCGTCGCGATGCACGATCAGCTTCTTCAGCGCATCCATGCAATCGCGGCGCAAGGGATGGTCCTTGGCGTAGCCAAGCAGCACCATCATTTCGTAGGCGTAGACCATCGGCGGGAAGATGCCGCCGAAGCCGTCCTCGCCATTCATCCGTTCCTCGCTCCACTTCACGGCGCGTTCGATCGCCTTGCGGCGCAGCAGGCGCGGAATCAGCGGCTCGGCATGACGGACCAGCCGGTCGAGCTTCAGGAACAGGCCCGGCAGGCCGCGCTTGCGCGGGAAGTAGCCGGTTTCCAGTTCCGGCGGCGTGACAAACAGCTCCTGCACGTGAACGCCCAGCGGATTCCTGGCCTGCGCGCGGATCGAGCACAGCACCAGCAGCGGCACCATGGTCGTGCGCGCCCAGTAGGCCACCTTGTCCATGTGGATCGGCGCCCAGCGTGGAAACAGCACGAATTCCACCGGCATGAAAGGCGTGGCGCGCCACGGCACTTCGCCGAAGGTTGCCAGCAGGATGCGTGTGAAGACGTTCGACTTGGCCGCGCCGCCGTGCTGCAGGATGACATCGCGCGCGCGCTGCATATGCGGCGCATCGGGAGAATCGCCAGCGGCCTTCAGGGCAAAGTACGCCTTGACGCTGCACGACACATCCACCGCGCCGCCGTGATACAGGTCCCATGCGCCGTGGCCGTCGAGCCGCTGCAGATTGCGCAGATACCTGGCCATGCGCGCTTGCAATGCGGTGTCGATCTCGTCGACGAAATGCATCATCAGGATGTATTCGGCCGTGATGGTGGCGTCCGATTCAAGCTCGAAGCACCAGTGGCCGTCTGCATGTTGCAGATTCAGCAGCGCGTCGCGCGCACGGGTCAGGCTGGCATCCAGATCGGATGCCGAAAAATCTTGTGAGGTCATGCGTGTTCGGGGCGGCGATAGGTCATGTGGTCGAGCTGCTGCAGCAACGCCGCCCGTTGTGCGGAATCGATCGTACGGTGGCCCAGCAGATCGGCCAGCCAGAGGCCGTCGGCGGCCAGCCGGCAAAGTAGCAAGCGCGTGGCATCGCCGGAATGCGCCACGTCCTGCTGCAGCGATTCGGTTTCCCATTCCTGGTAGGGCGTGCGGAAATCGGGGCGGGCCATCACCAGCATCATTGCGGCGCGCCACAGCTCACGTTCGCCGCGCTCGACCAGCCCATCGGCCGAGGCGTGCAGATAGGCGCGGGTATTGCGTCCGTGCGGCTCGCCATCGGCTTGCGCCGCGGCGCTTACCTGGCCCTTGAAGCGATCGAGCACCAGGTTGGAGATGGCTTCCAGCAATTCCTGCTTGCTCGAAAAATGATGCTGCAGCCCGCCTTTGGACACCCCCGCGCGCGCGGCCACCGCGTTCAGCGTCACCGCACCGATGCCTTCTTCGACAAGCAGTTCGATGGTGGCCGATAACAGGCGGTCGCGAATGAGTTGCGGTTGTTTGGGGCGGCGGTGGGCTTCACTCATGGCGCCGGAAGATACCATCCGGCCGGATTGTTTGCAAATGCCCCCGGGGTTGCCGCCGGTCCCGCCTTAGCGATCGAGCGGGGCAAAGCGCACGCGTTCGTCTTCAAGACGGCCGTGGAACATTTCCGCGGGACGCGCCCAGCCGCCCACCTGGTGCGGCCAGATATGCACGTAGACGGTCAGGACCTCTTCGCTTTCGGAATGCCGCGATTCGAATACGCGCCGGTACAGGCCGCCCTTGTAATGGCGATGCGTGGCCAGTTGCAGGGCTTCGGCCTCGGTGTTCACCGTGTACTGGGGCAGCTTCGCCTCGGTAAAGGTGCTGACCAGTTCAAACGCCTGGCGAATCGCCTCGATATCGGTTGGCTGCATGTGTGCGCTCCCTTGAATCAGTCGACGATAAACAATCGGGCGCCGTTTGCCGTGCGCGACTGGTGCGCCTCGGCGTCGTCGCCCACCTGGTAGCTCATGCCCGGTTCGAGCACGAAAGTGCGGCCGTCCTCGAGCGTCGTCTCGAGCGTGCCTTCCAGGCAGAACAGCACGTGTCCCTTCTTGCACCAGTGATCGGCCAGGTATCCGGCGGAATACTCGACCATGCGCACGCGGATGCGCCGGTCCTCGTCACCGAAGTATCGGGTGCGCCAAAAGGCCACGCCGGTTTCGCCCTTGTGCTCGGCGCGTTCCACCTGAGCCCAGTCGGTGGTGCCGAAGGCGAATGCGTCCATCTTCATGTTATGGCTCCGTGTCTTTCGGTGTTCGATGTTTGGGAAAGGACGGCATTCTACCGATACGGCGTACCGTTGCTGGCGGCGCGCAAGCCGCCTACTATTTGGGCGCAACGAAAAGTCCCCGGAGAATAACCATGACAAAGCCCGATCTTGCCGCCACTGAACCGGTGGAACCCCAGGCGGTATGCAGTCCCGTCACCCGCAGCGCCATTTTCATCGTGGCCACGATCCAGCCCGGCGATGCCGCCGCAGACGCAGTGCGAAGCTGGTGCGCCGACATCGCGGGGCTGGTGCGTTCGGTGGGGCAGCGCTTTCCCGGGGCAAGCCTGTCGTGCGTATGTGGATTTGGCGCACAGGCCTGGGACAGGCTGTTCGGCGCGCCGCGCCCGGCAGCGCTGCACGTCTTCCGCGAATTCGGCGCTGGCGAGCGCATGGCGGTGGGGACGCCCGGCGACATCCTGCTCCATATCCGCGCCGAACAGATGGACCTGTGCTTCGAGCTGGCGATGCAATTGACCAGCCGTCTGGGCAACGCCGTGTCCGTGGTCGACGAAGTGCACGGCTTTCGCTACTTCGACCTGCGCAGCATGGTGGGCTTTGTCGACGGCACGGAAAACCCGACCGGCCGTCACGCCGTGCATGCCACCATCGTCGGCGATGAAGACCCCGCGTTTGCCGGCGGCAGTTACGTCATCACGCAGAAATACCTGCACGACATGGATGGCTGGAACGCGCTGCCGGTGGAAATGCAGGAGCGCATCATCGGCCGCAAGAAGCTGTCGGATATCGAACTCGACGACGACATCAAGCCCACCTCCGCGCACAGTGCGTTGACCACCATCGTCAAGGACGGCGAGGAAGTGAAGATCCTGCGCCACAACATGCCGTTCGGCCGCCCGGGCATGGGCGAATTCGGCACGTTCTTTATTGGCTACGCGCGTTCGCCGGAGCCCATCGAGCAGATGCTGGAGAACATGTTCGTCGGCCGGCCGCCCGGCAACTACGACCGCCTGCTCGACTACAGCACCGCTGTCACCGGATGCCTGTTCTTCGCGCCGCCCGCCGAGATGCTCGAAGAACTGGCCGAGCGGCGGCCACAGCCGGCTCCCTAAGCCGGTTGCGCACTGGACAGCATCAGCGCTGATAGGCGGGCGGATTGAACCCGGCAAAGCGCTGTTGCGTCACCGACTTGAAGGCGGCCGAGCGGTAGGCGTCGCGAATCTCCGCCACGAAAGGCTTGTTCAGGTCCGCCGTTTTCACGGCTACCAGATTCATGTAGTAGTCGGGGATCGTTTCCAGCGCCAGTGCCGACGTAAGCTTGAGCCCGGACGCCAGTGCGAAATTGCCGTTGACGAAGGCATAGTCGACATCGTCAAGCGAGCGCGGCAACTGCGCGGCTTCGAGCTGCACGAGCTTCAGCCGGTGCGGGTTGCCGTCGATATCGCGCTCGGATGCGCGCACAGCATCGGTGCCTGGCTTGAGCGTGACCCAGCCAATCTGCTGCAGGATGGCGATGGCGCGGGCGAGGTTGGTCGGATCGTTGGGCAGCGATACCGTCGCGCCGGCTTTTACTTCGCCGAGCGTCTTGTGCTTGCGGCTATAGATGCCGATCGGCGCAGTCGGCACCTGCACCACTTCGGAAAGTTGCAGCTTGCGGTCCTCCGAGAATTTCTTCAGGTACACCGCGTGTTGGAAGGCGTTGGCGTCGATCGCGCCGTCGGCCAGCGCCAGGTTTGGCTGCACATAGTCGCTGAACTCGACGATCGTCACCTTGTAGCCGCGCGCTTCCAGAATGGGCTTGATGCCATAGCGAATCTGGTCCGCATAGGGACCCGCGGTCGCGCCGAAGCGGATCTCCTTCTTGTCCGGATCCGCGGCGCTTGCCGCCTGCGTGACGCTGCATGCCAGCCATAGCGCCACAAGCATCCGAATGCCTTTGCCCATTTGCATCGATTCCTCCCGTTCCTTTTGTGTTCGATTGCGCCTCAAAGATGCGCGCTTGTGACGCGCGCCAGGCCGGCCCATTGTAGGGACGGCAACGATGCGAACGAAGCTGCAAATTGTCATGCGCATATGCGGCGCGGGTATATGCGCGGCGCCGCCGGCGGGATCCGGTGAGCCCGCCGCAGAGTCCGTTCGTTGTGAAAGCGCGCCGACCCCGTAGCAACCCCTAGTTGACGTATATTTTCATGAGCATAAAATCCGTTTCACAGACATGAAAACAGATGCCGGCCGCCCGGTCAGGCATCGACGTTGGAGACAGCCCACTCATGACCGCATCGCCAGCCGCCGCGCAGCCGGCTTCTTCCTACTTCGTGCGCACTGAAGAGGTGGCCGGATATCACCCGGCCAATCACGTCGGCACATTGAACCGCCGCATCATCGGCCGCGAAAACGTTGGCGCGACCCAGCTCGAAGTCATCCACGGCACCATCGAGCGCGGCAAGGGCGCGCTGCCGCATGCGCATCCCGGCATCGAACAGGTCTGCTATGTGCTGGAAGGGCGCGCGCGCGCCGAGGTCAACGGGCAGGCGCAGGAGTTGGGGCCCGGCGATTGCTGTTTCTTTCCGGCCGACGCCATGCATGTGTTCACGGTGATCAGCGATGAACCGGTCAAGCTGCTGGTGATCTACGCCCCGCCGTACGAGGAATCGCCGGACCGCGTGATTCGTCCGGACTGACCGTTGCGCCGAGGCTGTCCGCAGCCGCCATAACAATACCGAGGAGACCATTCATGCCGAATTTCCGCGTGCGGCGCACGCTCGTCGCCGCCATGCTGGCGTTGCCCATGGCCTTGCCGCTGGCCGCCCAGGCGGCCGACAACTATCCCAGCCGGCCGATACGGCTGGTGGTGCCGTTCGCGGCGGGCAGCGGCACCGATGCGGTTGCGCGCATTACCGCGAAGGAACTGGGCGATGCGCTGGGCCAGAACGTCGTGGTAGACAACCGTCCCGGCGCCAACGGGGCGATTGCCGCGGAATTGGTGGCGCAGGCCGCGCCGGACGGCTACACGCTGTTCATGACGACCAACACCACGCACTCGGCCAATCCATCGTTGATGAAGAAGCTGCCCTATGACCCGATCAAGGATTTCACGCCGGTGGCGCGCATGGGCAACCTGCCGTTCATGCTGGTCATCAATCCCAAGCTGCCGGTGAAAACCGTTGGCGAACTGATCGCCTATGCCAGGGCGCATCCGGGCATGTCCTATGCCAGCGGCAACAGCACCGGCATCGTGTCCGGCGCCACGCTGGGCCGGATGGCCAAGATCGATCTGCTGCACGTGCCCTACAAGAGCACGCCGCCGGCCATGACCGACGTGATTGCGGGCCAGGTGCCGATGATGTTCGTCGACGTGGCCGCCGGCGCGGCCAACGTCAAGGCCGGCAAGATGCGCGCGCTGGCCGTGACCACCGCGCAGCGCAGCCGCCTGCTGCCCGATCTGCCGCCGATTGCCGACACGCCCGAGCTCAAGGGATTCGACATCACGTCTTGGAACGGCGTATTCGCACCGGCCCGCACGCCGCAGCCGATTGTCGAGCGGCTCAATCGGGAACTGTCGAAGATCGCGTCAAGCAAGGAAGTCGCGCCGAAATTCGAAGCGCTGGGCTTCGAGGCGTTCGGGCAAACGCCGCAGCAGTTTGCGGGCTTTGTCGGCAGCGAACTGGTCAAGTGGAACAAGCTGGTCAAGGACGCTGGCATCCAGCCAGAGTGACCAGCGGAAAAAACGCGGCGAAGAATATTCGGCGGAAAAAACCAAAGGAATCGTCAGATGAATTTTGAAAGGACGCCCGAGCAGAACGCGATCGTGGACGCCGTCACGCAGCTTTGCGCCGATTTCGGGCCCGAATACTGGTCCGAACTCGATGGCGCGCACCGCTTTCCCGAAGCGTTCCATCAGGCGATGGCCGGCGCGGGATGGCTGGGCATCGCCATGCCGGAACGATTCGGCGGTGCCGGCCTGGGCATCACCGAAGCGGCGCTGATCATGCAGACCGTGTCGGCATCGGGGGCGGGCTTCTCGGGCGCGTCGGCCATCCACATGAACGTATTCGGGCTGAATCCGGTGGTGGTGTTCGGCACGGAGGCCCAGCAGCAGGCCGCGCTGCCGCCGTTGATCGAAGGGCGGGACAAGGCGTGCTTCGCGGTGACCGAGCCCGATGCGGGACTCGATACCACGCATCTGAAGACCCAGGCGGTGCGCACCGCCGACGGTAGTGCGTACCGTGTGGACGGACGCAAGATCTGGATTTCCACGGCGCAGGTGGCCACGCGCATGCTGCTGCTGGCGCGTACCACGCCGCTGGACGCGGTGGCCAAACCGACGCAGGGCCTGAGCCTGTTCTACACGGCGCTGGACCGCAACCACATCGAGGTGCGCGAAATCGACAAGATGGGACGCGGCGCCGTCGATTCGAACATGCTGTTTATCGACGGGCTGATGGTCCCCGCGGCGGATCGCATCGGCGAAGAGGGCAGGGGGTTCGAATACATCCTGCATGGGCTCAATCCCGAGCGCATCCTGATAGCCGCCGAAGCCGTCGGCTTGGGGCGGGCCGCATTGAACGCCGCCACGCGTTACGCGCGCGAGCGCACGGTGTTTGGCCGCCCGATCGGCCAGAACCAGGGCATCCAGCATCCGCTTGCGCAGGCATGGATGGCGCTGGAAGCCGCCGACATGATGGTCTGGAAGGCCGCATGGCTGTACGACAATGGCAAGCCCTGTGGCGCGGAGGCCAATGCGGCCAAGTATCTGGCCGCCGAAGCCGCGCATCAGGCGTGCCAGACCGCAGTGCTGACGCTGGGCGGCATGGGGTATGCGCGCGAGTATCACGTTGAACGCTATCTGCGCGAATCGTACATTCCACGTATCGCCCCCGTCAGCGCTCAGCTGATCATGTGCCACATCGCCGAGCGCGTGCTGGGCCTGCCGAAGTCGTATTGAACGCGGGCTGCGGTATCGGCCGCGCCGCGCGCGGACTCCAAAACAAACACCCCGGCCGCTTCCACGACCGGGGTGTTTTCGTACTACGTTCGGGGCGCGCCCCATGGAGGTTTCCCGCTGCCGCGCCATGACGATCCGTAAGATCTTTCGTCGTTGGATGCCGTGATGCCTTTCAACAATGAACGTCCGCTCATCGCTGAAGGGCACAACAGCCGACGCTCATGGCGCGGCGCGCGGCGGCATGTCCTTCCCATCTAGAGTCCATGCCGCGCAAATCTGAACGACCCTGCCCGCCGTTCAGACCGCGGAAATCGTAAATCCTGTTTGTCGATGACTCTGCCGATTGCGCCAGAGCCCGTTAAGTCCCGCGTTTATTTGCCGAGTTCGTGGCCGATCACGCCGCCCACCACGGCACCGCCAACTGTACCGGCGGTGCTGCCGCCGGTGGCTTCATGTCCAACTACACCGCCGGCCACCGCGCCTGTTGCGGTGCAGCCCGACAACGCCCACCAGCATGCGCTGATTGCCAGTGCTCCTGCGACTCGTTTCCACATGGTTTTTTCTCCTGCTGCGCGGCGCCGGTGGTTGTTTCGTTTGTCCGAGGCCGCGCGTTCATCACGACTCAAGGATAGGTGCGCGCGCATCGTCAGCCTTTCGGGCGCACGCTGATTGCGATGTAGGAATTTGTCGGACGATCGCGGGCGTCCCGTGGTTGCATGTCAAGGGGACATTGCCGCGCCGCACTCCCATGCGGGTTGGCGCGCGGGCACGACCGTGCGCTGGGCGTGAGCGGGCCAGCGAGGGGAAATCCGCGGGTGCGGCATTTACGCGGCTGATGCAAAATCCCGCTTCAGTCCGGTTTGCAAATACCGATAACCGATGCAGAGGGCGGGAATTGCACGTTTACACGTTCCGTCATCCTGTGCCGCCAGAATCGCGGGCCAGCAAAGCCACTGCCCCGTCACGCCCCAATGATGTCCCCCAGTTACGACGCGCCTCTCGTCTTGTTTTCCGTGCTTGTCGCCATCCTCGCGTCCTACACCGCGCTGGACATGGCCGGGCGTATTGCCACTGCCGCGCGCGGCCGCTACGCGCGCATGTGGCTGGCTGGCGGCTCGATTGCCATGGGGTTTGGCATCTGGTCGATGCACTTCGTCGGCATGCTCGCCTTCCGCCTGCCGATCCCGCTGGGCTACGACCCGGCGATCACCGGGCTTTCGCTGCTGATCGCGGTGCTGGCGTCGGCCTTCGCACTGCGGCTCGTCAGCCGGGATCATCTGCCGCCCGGGCGCCTGGCGCTGGGCGCGTTGGCGCTGGGGGCGGCGGTGGCCAGCATGCACTACACCGGCATGGCGGCAATGCGCATGCGCCCCGGCATCGACTACGACCCGCTGCTGTTCGTAGTGTCCATTGTCGTTGCCGTGGGCGCCTCGGGCGCGGCGCTGTGGATCGCGTTCCGGCTGCGTCGCAGCATGCCGCGCGTCCATCAGTTGCGATTTGGCGCGGCGGTGGTGATGGGCGGCGCAATCGCGGCGATGCACTACACGGGCATGGCGGCGGCGCAGTTTCCGCTCGGCAGCGTGTGCGGCGCGGCCACGGACGGCATGGACCCCCACGCGCTGGCCGTGCCGATCCTGGTGATCACGGTTTGCGTACTGGCCGTGGCGCTGATCACGTCGGTGCTCGACATGCGGCTGGAAATGCGCACGGCCGTGCTGGCCGATGCGTTGGGCGAGGCCAACAAGGAACTGGAGTTCCTGGCGCTGCACGACAAGCTGACCCACCTGCCGAACCGCGTGCTGCTGGAAGACCGCTTCGCGCAGGCCATCCAGGCGGCATCGCGCCAGCATGGCGTCTTTGCCGTGCTATTTGTCGATCTCGATGGTTTCAAGGGGGTCAATGACACCTACGGACATCAGGTTGGCGACGGCCTGCTGGTGCAGATCGCTAACCGTTTGCGCGCTGCCGTGCGCTCCGAGGACACGATCTCGCGCGTGGGCGGCGACGAGTTCGTGGTGCTGGTTGGCGTGGACGAGCCAGCCGACGCCGGCATGGTGGCCGGCACGCTGATCGAGACGCTGCGCGAAACGGTATATGTCGAGGGTCATGCATTGCACGTATCGGGCACCATCGGCATCGCGCTGTATCCCGCCGATGGCCAGGATCAGGATGCGTTGATGACCAACGCCGACGCGGCGATGTATCACGCCAAGGCGTCGGGCCGCAACGCGTACTGCTATTTCGAAAGCTCGATGAATCACCAGGCGCGCGCGCAGCAGACACTGATCCAGGATCTGCGCGGCGCCGTGCGCAACGGGCAATTGCAGTTGCACTATCAGCCGAAATTCTCCGCATCGGACAACCGGCTGGTCGGCGCGGAGGCTTTGCTGCGCTGGAATCACCCGGTGCAGGGCCTGTTGATGCCGGACCAGTTCATTACGCTGGCGGAAAAGACCGGCACGATCGTCCCGATCGGCGGCTGGGTGCTGGATGAAGCGTGCCGGCAACTGGCGGTGTGGCATGCGACCGGCCATACGGACTGGTCGATGGCGGTCAACCTGTCGGCATTGCAGTTCTGCCACGCCGGCATGGTCGAATCGGTCGCGCGGGCGCTGGCGCAGCACGGTGTGCCGGCGGCCTGCCTGACACTCGAGATTACCGAGACGACGGCGATGCGCGATGTCGAGGCCACACTGGAAATCATGACGCGGCTCGATGCGATGGGCGTACGCATCGCCATCGACGACTTCGGCACGGGTTATTCGAGCCTGCTGCATCTGAAGCGCATTCCCGCCAGCGAGTTGAAAATCGACCGAGGCTTCGTGCGCGATCTTGCGGAGGATACGGAAGATGCGGCGATCGTGTCGGCCATCGTCGCGCTGGGACGCACGCTGAAGCTGCAGGTGGTGGCCGAAGGCGTGGAAACCGCTGCGCAGCAATCATTCCTGGCAGGGTTGGGATGCGATGCGCTGCAGGGCTATCTGCTGGGCAAGCCGATGCCCGCAGCGCAATTCGCCAGCATGGCGGCGGCGCGCTGAGTCGGCGCCGCCGTTGCTGAAGGCACGTAACGATCAGGCGCCGTCGCTGAAAGTGTCGCGCTTGCCGGTGGCGGAGAACGCACCGTCGGTGTACGGATCCCGCTTGGAGCGCACGTCGTGGGCGCCTTCGCTGTAGACATCGCGCTTGCGATCGACGTAGCCGTCGTGGCCCGTGGCGCGCGCGCCGTCGGTGAACGGATCGGCGCTGCGCGGTGCGGCGTTGGCCAATCCGGCGGTGCCCGCCAGCGTTGCGGCGAGGGCGGAATAGAGCAGGGCTTTCTTGAACATGAAGGACTCCTTTAAGGTTCGAGGATAGAGGCAGCGGGTGGTGAGTACCGGTCGTCTCGCGACCTTGCAAGCAGTCTATTTGCGGGGTGCCAACGCAAAGATGACCCGATAATGACATTGCTGTCATACGCTGCGCGGCATCTGCGCACGCGCGGGAGCCGCCCGCCGACAGCGGTGCAAATAGGCCGGGTGAACAATGTGTTCCGCCGATTCTGGCGATGTCAGGCCCAACACCCTGTAGAATCCGTGTCTGGCCCGCTGGTTTCGCCCGCGCGGGCAAATCCCCGAATCCCTGATCCCCAGCCCGCCGCCCACGTGGCGCGGGCGCGCACGATAAGTCATGTCCGAGTCTGATGCAGCCAAACAAGCCGCGGTGGCGTGGATCCGCGAGCAGATGGACCACTACGGCCTGACGTTCGACGATCTCGTCGACGCAGGCTGTTTTGTGGAAAGCGAGGACGGCCCCGACAGCGACGCCGCTGCCCCGGCCGCCACGCCCGGTGGTGCGGTTGCTGCCAATGCCAGTGCCCCCGAAAGCGCCGCCAAGCCGCGTACGCTCTATCGCAATGCGATGGGGCAGACCTGGGATGGGACCGGCGAATATCCCGACTGGCTGCAACGCGCGGTCAACGCTGGCCAGTCGATCGATTTCTATCGCGTGGACTGAGCCTGCGCCAATATCGCGCTGGTTGGCCGATTATTTCTCGACGGTCAACGATGTGATCGTCAGCAGCCCGTCGAGCCGCTCGGCGGTGAAGCGCACCTTGTCTCCGGTCTGCACCTGCGCAAGCATGCCCGGGTCCTTCACGCGGAACACCATCGTCATGGCGGCCATGTTCAGATTCTCGATCGGACCATGGCGAACCGTCAGCTTGCCCGCCGCGGCATCCACCTTGCGGATTTCACCTTCCACTTGCGGTAACGGCATGCCGGACTGATCCGGCAGCGCGCCGGAGATTGCGCCAGGCGCCGCGCCCGCGGCAATGTTTGCGGTGTCAGCGGTGGCAAGTTGCGGCATCCAGGCCAGCGAGGCCATCAGCATCAGCGTCGTGAGCGTGTATTTCATCGTGTGTTCCTTGTTAGGGGTCATGTCGGTGCTTCAACGGCGCGGCGGCCGCGTCGCGGGTTCGGTGTGTTCGAAGGCCACGGTGCCGGCCGGATGCCGATACCAGCCCGGATCGCGATAATCGTTGGGCGCCAGTCCGGCGCGCACCCTGAGCGTGGTGAACATGCCGCCCATCTCGATCGGGCCGAACGGACCCTGGCCGCTCATCATCGGCAGCGTGTTGTCGGGCAACGGCATTTCCATCGCACCCATGTCGGCCATGCCCGCTTCGCCCATCGGCATATAGTCCGGCACAAGCGCGTTCATGCGGCTGGCCAGATCCTTCTGTTTCACACCGATCATGGTCGGCAGGTTGTGGCCCATGGCGTTCATCGTGTGGTGCGACTTGTGGCAATGAAAGGCCCAGTCGCCGGGGTTGTCCGCCACGAATTCGATCGCGCGCATCTGCCCTACCGCGACATCGGTGGTGACCTCGGGCCAGCGCGCCGACTGCGGCACCCAGCCGCCATCGGTGCCGGTCACCTCGAAGCGGTGACCGTGCAGATGGATCGGATGATTGGTCATCGTCAGATTGCCCATGCGGATGCGCACGCGGTCGCCCAGCCGTACAGGCAATACGTCGATACCCGGAAACACCCGGCTATTCCATGTCCACATGTTGAAATCGGTCATTTCAGCCACACGCGGCGTGTAAGAGCCCGGATCGATGTCGAAGGCGGCGATCAGGAACACAAAGTCCCGATCCACGCGCATGGCTGCCGGGTTGCGCGGGTGCACCACGATAAATCCCATCATGCCCATGGCCATCTGCACCATTTCATCGGAATGCGGGTGGTACATGAACGTGCCGGCGTGCCGCATTTCGAACTCGTAGACGAACGTCTTGCCCGGCGGAATATGCGGCTGCGACAGCCCGCCAACGCCATCCATGCCGGCCGGCAGGATCACGCCGTGCCAATGCACCGTGGTGTGTTCCGGCAGTTTGTTGGTGACGAAGATGCGCACGCGGTCGCCTTCCACGCACTCGATGGTTGGGCCGGGGCTTTGCCCGTTATATCCCCACAGATGCGCGGTCATGCCGGGCGCCAGTTCCCGTTCGACGGGCTCTGCCACCAGGTGGAATTCCTTCCAGCCATTGCGCATGCGCCACGGCAGCGTCCAGCCATTGAGCGTGACCACCGGTTGATACGGGCGCCCGCTGGCGGGCATCAACGGCGCCTGTGTGGCGGCGCTGCTCTGCAACGGCGCCTCGGGCAAGGCCGCGGCGCCGGCGCGCGATACCATCGCGGCGCCCAGCATGGCCGCAGCCGACTGACCCAGAAAATTGCGGCGGGAAACCATGTCATTGTCCTTGTGTGTTGGGCGTGGAAGGCTGCGGGCGCGCGGCGCTGCCCGCATCGTTTCCAGCATTCGCGGCATTCGCGGCATTCGCAGCATTTGCGGCGTTCACGGGTTGCCCCGGCAGATTGCCGCCCAGCGCGCTGCGCAGGTCAGATTCGGCCAGCCAGAAATCGCGCTGTGCATCGAGATAGCCGTTGACGGCGTTCACCTGCTCGCGGGCGTCGGTCAGCAGTTCGAACACGCTGACCAGCATGCCGTTGTAGCGCAGCAGGTTTTCATCGCCGATACGCTTGCGCAGCGGCACCACTTCGTCGCGGTAATGGCGGGCGATGTCGTAGCGCGCCTGATAGCCCGCGTAGGTTTCGCGCACGACCGAGCGTGCGTTGATGGCCTGTTCGGCCAGTCGCGCCGCCGCCTGCATGTAGACCGCCTCGGCGCGGGCCACGCGCGCGCCGCCCCAGTCGAACAACGGCACTTCGATATCGATGCCGTAGCCGGTTTCGCGCGGTTTGCCGGTTTCGGAGTTGTGCACGTAGCTGACGTCGAGCACGCTGATGAAGCGCGTGGCGCGCGTCAGACCTAGCGAGCGCGACAGGCTGTCCAGCTGTAGGCGGCCGGCCTGCAGATCGAGCCGGTTGGAGATCGCATAGCCCTCCAGGTCGCGCGCGCCGGGACGCGCGGGCGGCAGGTCGAGCAGCCGTTCCGGCAAGCGATAGGCAATGTCCGCGCCCCACAGGCCCAGTTCGCGCGTCAACTGCTCGCGCGTGGACAGCGCACGTTCGCGGGCGCGCGCCAGTTGTGCGGCGGCGTCGGCATAGAACGCCTGCTCGCGGGCGTGATCGAGCGCGCTGACATTGCCGGCGCGCGCCAGATCGCGTGCAAACAGGGCGCCCGTTTCGGCGGCGCGCCGGACCTGCTCCGCATAGCGCGCGGCCTGCTCGGCGGCGACTGCCTGCACCCAGGCGCGGCGCGCGGATTCCGCCTTGCGCAGCGTCGCATCGGCCACCGCCAGGCGCGTCTGTGCAAGGCGACCGGCCTCGATACGCGCGGCAAACGGCAGCGCCAGCAGGTTCATGAAGCCGATGGTGACGGCGCGGTCGATCTTGAGGTCGTCGCCCGCGGATTTGCGCGTGAAGGAAAAGCCGGGATTAGGCAGGCGCGTCGCTTGTACGTAATCGGCCTCGGCAATGCCAAGGTCGGCGTACTGCGCTTGCAGCGCGGGGCTGTTCAGCAATGCAATCTGCACTGCGCGATCGGCGTCGAGCGGCTGCGCCAGTAATTCGCGCACGCGCACGCGCACCGCGGCGCGGTCCGCATCGCTGCGAATCCAGGCGGCATCCTTGCCCAGCCGCTCGCGCGTGGCATCCGCCACGGGGCCAAATCCGCCCTCGGGCGAAAACCCCGCGCATCCGGCCAGCAATAGAACGCTGACCAGCGGGCCGCCAACGCGCTTCAGGAAAGCCAACATCATGGTGGGTCTCCTTTCAGTGAGCGGAATGATCGTGATCGCCTTGCGGCGCTGGCGCGGACGGTAGCCGCGCGGACGCGGAGGAAGCCGGCTGCGGCGCGGCGTTGCGCGGCATGCGATGTCCGGCATGCGCATCGCCGTGGCTGTTCGCCCCCTGGACGGGGGCGACGGCGGCGTTGGACTGCCGCCACGGCGTAACGGTGGGCGACTGGTACGGCAGGTATCCAGACATGGGTGCGACATCCGCCATGGCGGGAACCACGGCGGCGGGATCGGAAGGATCGGGCAGGTTGGGCGGCGTTGAGGCAGGCGACGATGCCTGGGCCACGGCCAGGGCCGGGACCAGCATCAGCAGCCATGCCGCCGCCATAGGGCGCGCGAAGGGCATGACAATCTCGTGAATCTGGACGTCCGCGTGCGACGCACGGTCACGGCGCGGTTTAACACGTGTGGAGAGACGCCAGAACACTGCGCGGATCCGGATGGCTCCGGGCCGACCTAGGTCGACCTAAGCCGATCCATACCGACGTGAGCCAATCGGGGCGGACCTGTGCGGATTCAGGCGAGTGCTGGCGAGGGACGAGCGTGCGATGGACGCACCTCGGGTGTCAGCAGTGGCGGGCAGGCGGCCGTTCGGCCGGGAGGGGAAGCTGGCTGGCGAAGCTGGCCGCGGTGCTCAGCGGCAGGGCGTGGCGACGATGCTGCAAGGCCACGAGGGGGAGTTCAGGCAGCAGCATGGCGCTGGCGGCGCAAGCGGCGCAGGCACTGCACGCGCCAGCCGCATGATGCCGGTGATGATCCTTGGAATGGTCCGGCGTGTCGGCCGCGGGATGTGCGTCGTGCCAGACCGGCATGTCGTCGTGGCCGTGCGCCATGTCGTCGTGGCCGTGCGCCATGGCGTCGTGGCATTGCGCGGCGGCGTCCATCATGCCGATCTCGGCTTCCGCTTCCGCCTTGATGGCCGCATGCCGTTCCGGCATCGACAGGCCGACGGCCTGCGCTGCGCTGCAAACCATCATGACTGCCGCGGCAGCGCCCTGCACGGGCAGCGCAAACATGGCAAGACACAACAGGAAGCTGGAAAACAGACGTTTCATCGAGGCAGCGTGGGCGCGGGGCACGGCAGCCTGGGCTGCGCCGTGACAAGTAAAATGCAGCGCGCATTGTACTGTGTTTGATTGCGTAAAGCCCGCGTTGCAAGATGACATTCACGCAATGTTCGCCCAAATCGGTCAAACCTCGGATAGTGTCTGAGTTCTGCAATAAACCGGAAGACAGGGGCGGCTGCGTCGAAGGCATCGTCCCAAGAGTGAATCACCATGCGCATCCTGATTGTCGAAGACGAACCGAAGGCGGGCGACTATTTGCTGAAGGGGCTGACCGAGTCCGGCTTTGTGGCGGACCTGGCGCGCGACGGCGTGGACGGCCTCGCGCATGCGCGCGAGCAGCACTACGACCTGATCGTGCTCGATGTCATGCTGCCCGGCATCGACGGCTGGCAAGTGCTGCGCGAGCTGCGACGCGACAAGGACACCCCGGTGCTGTGCCTGACCGCGCGCGATGAGCTTTCAGACCGGCTCAAGGGGCTGGAACTGGGCGCCGACGACTACATGGTAAAGCCGTTCGCCTTCGCGGAACTGGTGGCGCGCATCCGCACGATCCTGCGCCGTGGGCCGCTGCGCGAGAGCGAATTCATGGAAGTGGCGGATCTGCAGATCGATA
The DNA here is from genome assembly GCF_008801835.1 of Cupriavidus pauculus. Lineage (GTDB taxonomy): Bacteria > Pseudomonadota > Gammaproteobacteria > Burkholderiales > Burkholderiaceae > Cupriavidus > Cupriavidus pauculus. Next base: position 71,234 of record NZ_VZOW01000024.1, read on the forward strand.
CGATCCGCCGTCGCGTGACGCGCGCCGGCCAAAAGATCGACCTGACGTCGAAGGAATTCGCGCTGCTGCAGCTCCTGGCGCGCCGTCGCGGCGAAGTGCTGTCTCGTTCGCTGATCGCCTCGCAGGTCTGGGACATGAATTTCGACAGCAATACCAACGTCGTGGACGTGTCGATCCGGCGGTTGCGCGCCAAGGTCGACGACCCGTTTCCGCACAAGCTGATCCACACGCGTCGCGGCATGGGATATGTGCTCGACGAATCGGGCGAGGCGTAAGCGCGCATGAAGCGGCTGCTGCGCTTGCGGCGCGCCATCGATGGATGGATGCCGTCGTCGCTGACCACGCGCCTGGCGCTGGCCTATGGCCTGACCACGGCGGCGATCCTGGTGGGGGTGGCCACGTATCTGTCCAGCGCGCTGGGCAGCCAGCTGCAGTCTCGCGACGAGACCGAACTGGTTGGCGAAGTCCTGCTGGTGCGGCATCTGCTGCGCGAAGTCGCTGACGAAACAGAAATCCGCACCGACACGCATCGTTTTGCCGATATCGCGATGGGCCACGAGGGCCTGATTCTCGTGGTGCGCACGCGCGAAGGCGAACCGTTGATCGCGCTGAATCCGCATAACGAGCCGATTCCGCCGCTGCGGGTGCTGCCCGCCAACACCGCGCCCGATAAATCTCTGCTGCAGACCTGGCATCCGCGCAATGGCGTGCCGTCGCGCGGCATGGCGGCGTTGGGGCAGGTGGGCGAATCGGGACGCACCGTGGAGATCATCGTGCTCAGCGACGCCGGCTACCGCGCGGCGTTGATGCGTGAATATCGCGGCGAACTGCTGGGCGCGGTGTTATGCGGTGCGATCGTCGCCGCGGCGCTGGGCTACCTGCTGGCGCGGCGTGGCTTGCGCATGCTGCGCCGCATGGCCAGCGACGCCGCAGCCGTGACCACCAGCCGACTGGCCACGCGGCTCGACGTGGGCGGCGCGCCAGAGGAGCTGCGTGAACTGGCGGGCGCCCTGAATGCGATGCTGGCACGCCTGCAGGACAGCTTCACGCGGTTGTCGCAATTTTCCGCTGACCTCGCTCACGACTTTCGCACGCCCATCAGCAACCTCGTGGGACAGACCCAAGTGACGCTGGCCCAGCGCCGCACCCCTGCCGAATATGAAGCGTTGCTCGAATCGAACCTTGAGGAATACGAGCGGCTCGCGCGCATGATCGAGAACATGCTGTTCCTGGCGCGCGCCGACAATGCGCAGGTGGCGCTTGGTGCGCGCCCGCTCGATGCGCGCGCCGAACTGGACAAGGTGGCCGAGTATTTCGAGGCGGTGGCGGCCGATCGCGAGCTGACGATGAGCGTGTCTGGCGCGGCGCCAGTGGTGGCCGACCAGACCTTGCTGCGGCGCGCCATCATCAATCTGCTCGACAATGCGCTGCGCCACGCGCCGGCCGGGAGCACGGTGCGGATGGCCGTGACGCGCAGGTCGGCGCGCAACACCGTGATCAGCGTGATCAACGACGGCCCGGCGATTGCCGCCGAGACGCTCCCGCACCTGTTTGGCCGCTTCTATCGCGCCGATCCCTCGCGCCGCAATTCGGCAACCTCCACCGGGCTTGGTCTGGCCATCGTCGACACCATCATGCGTCTGCATGGCGGCAGCGTGGCGGTGCACAGCGTGGAAGGCGAGACCGCATTCGAGCTCGACTTTCCTGACAATTCCGGTACCGCCACGGGCGCATAATGTCGCGGCGCGAATCAGCGCGTTTGCGGCAAACCGAACAGGAGATCGACATGCAGGTGCAACCGTATCTTGATTTTGGCGGACGATTCGACGAAGCCGTGGCGTTCTACGGCAAGGTGATGGGCGCCAAGGTGACCTTCCTGATGCGCTACAAGGAAGCGCCTCCGGGCGGCGAGCCGGTTTCGCCCGCCTGGGCGGACAAGGTAATGCACGCCAACATCCAGATTGGCGATTCGCAAATCATGGCCTCCGACGGACGCGAAGGTCACACGCCGGCATTTTCGGGTTTCATGATGTCCGTGGGATATGTGCCGAATGCGGAAGGCGAGCGCATCTTCAACGCGCTGGCCGAGGGCGGCCAGGTCGTAATGCCGTATGGCAAGACGTTCTGGGCCGAGGGCTTCGGCATGGTGGTCGACAAGTTCAAGATGACATGGATGGTGAATTGCGAGCATTGAGCCGTTAATCGGCGATGCGTGGCCCGCTGCCGGCGCGTGCGGCAGCGGGCAGGCCATTCAGGCAGTTGCGGCACCGCGCCGATGCGCCCAGCGATACAGCACCGGCAGCACCAGCAGCGTCAGCGCCGTCGACGACAGAATTCCGCCGATCACCACCGTCGCCAGCGGCCGCTGCACTTCGGCGCCCGTGCCCGTGGCGATCGCCATCGGCACGAATCCCAGCGACGCCACCAGTGCCGTCATCAATACCGGACGCAGACGTGTCAGCGCACCCTGGAATACCGCGTGGTCGAGCGCTTGACCTTCATCACGCAGGCCGCGTATGAACGACAGCATCACCAGCCCGTTCAGCACCGCGACGCCGGATAGCGCGATGAATCCCACGGCGGCCGAGATCGATAACGGGATGCCGCGCAGCCACAGCGCCAACACCCCGCCGGTCAGCGCAAACGGGATACCGGTAAAGACCAGCAAGCCATCGCGTACGTTGCCGAACATGGCGAACAGCAGAACGAACACCATGAGCAAGGCCACCGGCACCACAATGGCCAGGCGTTGCGTAGCCGACTGCAGCTGCTCGAAGGTGCCGCCCCACGCGATCCAGTATCCGCTTGGGATCGCGACGCGCGCCTCGATCGCGGCCATCGCCTCGGGAACGAACGTGCCCACATCGCGCCCGCGCACGTTGGCGCTGATGACGATGCGGCGCTTGCCGTTCTCGCGCGAGATCTGGTTGGGTCCCGGCGCGATATTCAGCGTGGCGATTTCACCGAGCGGAATGTAGCTCGTGGCGCCGGACGATCCACCGCCCGCTGCGGTCCTCTCGACGCCGGCGGAGGTGGGCGGCAGCGGAATGGGCAGCCGGTGCAGCGCGTCCACATCGGCGCGAACATCTTCCGGCAGGCGCACGCCGATGTTGAAGCGGCGATCGCCCTGGTAGAACACACCGGCATCACGGCCGCCAATCGCGATGGCCACGGTGTCCTGCACATCGACCATGTTGAGCCCATAGCGCGCGGCGCGCGACCGATCCACTTCGACCGTCAGCAACGGCAGCCCGGTGGTCTGTTCCACCTTGACCTCCGCGGCGCCCGGCACCGATTGCAGCGCCTGGGCGATCTTCTGCGCAGTGGCGTCGAGCACTGCGTTGTCGTCGCCGAACAGCTTGACCGCGACATCGCTGCGCACGCCGGAAATCAGCTCGTTGAAGCGCAGCTGAATCGGCTGCGAAAACTCGTAGCGGTTGCCGGGAATAGTATCGAGTTCGGCCTGCATCGCGTCGCGCAGCGATTCGCGCGTGCGCGACGGATCGGGCCATTGCTCCCGCAGCTTCAGCATGATGTAGGCGTCGGACGCGTTCGGCGGCATCGGGTCCGATGCGATTTCCGCAGTGCCGGTCCGCGCGAAGACGCGTTCGATTTCGGCGAATTTTTCCTTCAGCCGCACTTCGATCTGCTGCTGCATGGCCACCGATTGCGTCAGGCTGGTGCCGGGGATGCGCAACGCCTGCACCGAGAAATCGCCCTCGTTCAGGTTGGGAATAAACTCGCTGCCCAGCCGCGTGGCCAGCAGACCGCTGAGCAGAATCGCCACGGCCGCCGCGGTGAACACCACCGGCGTGTTGTCCAGCGCGCGGCGCAGCAGCGGCGCATAGGCGCGGCGCGCCCAGCCCATCACGCGGTTTTCCTTTTCGTCGACGCGATTGCCGATGAACAACGCCACAGCCGCGGGAACGAAGGTGATCGACAGCAGCAGCGCTCCGATCAAGGCCACCACGACGGTCATGGCCATCGGGTGGAACATTTTTCCTTCGACGCCTGTCAGCGCGAAAATCGGCACATAGACCACCATGATGATCAACTGGCCAAAAATCAGCGGACGCCTGGCTTCGCGCGCGGCCGCAAACACTTCGGCCAGCCGTTCCTCGCGCGTCAGCGGGCGGCCCAACGATTCGCGCGCATGGGCCAGCCGGCGTACGCAGTTTTCCACGATGACCACCGCGCCATCTACGATGATGCCGAAATCGAGCGCACCCAGGCTCATCAGGTTGGCGCTGATGCGGTAGGTGACCATGCCCGAGAATGTGAACAGCATCGACAACGGGATCACCATCGCCGTAATCAGCGCAGCGCGCAGATTTCCCAGAAACAGGAACAACACCACGATCACCAGCACCGCGCCTTCCAGCAGGTTTTTCTTGACCGTGGCAATCGCCTTGTCGACAAGATCGGTCCGGTCATAGACGGTCACCGCCTTGACCCCCTGCGGCAGCGACTTGTTGATTGCCGCCATGCGCGTATCGACCGCGCGCGATACGGTGCGGCTGTTCTCGCCAACCAGCATGAACACGGTGCCCAGCACCACTTCGCGGCCGTTGTCGGTGGCCGCGCCGGTGCGTAGTTCGCGGCCCAGGCTTACCTCGGCAAGATCGCGGATGCGGATCGGCTGCCCTTGCGCGGTGCCGACGATTACGTTGCGGATATCGTCCATCGACGCTACCTGGCCCGGCGCGCGCACCAGGTACTGCTCGCCGCGCCGCTCGATATAGCCCGCGCCAACATTGCTGTTGTTGCGTTCGAGCGCCTGCACCACGTTCTGCAGCGACAGCCCGTACGACGCCATCTTCTCCATGCTGGGCGCGATCAGGTATTCCTTGGCGAAGCCGCCAATCGAGTTGATCTCGGTAACGCCCGGCACGGTGCGCAGCTGCGGCTTGATGATCCAGTCCTGGATCTCGCGCAGGTCGGTGGCCGTGTAGGGCGAACCATCGGGCTTGCGCGCATCCGGTTCGGTCTCGACGGTCCACAGATAGATCTCGCCAAGCCCGGTCGAGATCGGGCCCATCTGCGGCGATACGCCGGCGGGCAAATGCCGGCCGGCCTCCTGCATGCGCTGATTGACCAACTGGCGCGCGAAATAGATGTCCGTGCCGTCCTTGAAGATCACGGTGATCTGCGACAGCCCATAACGCGACAGCGAGCGTGTCTGTTCCAGTCCGGGCAGGCCTGACATCGCGGTTTCGAGCGGATAGGTAACGCGCTGTTCGGCTTCGAGCGGCGAATAGCCTGGCGCCGCGGTGTTGATCTGCACCTGCACATTGGTGATGTCCGGCACCGCGTCGATCGGCAGGCGGCTGTAGTTGTACAGGCCCAGCGCGGCCATCGCGAGCATCGCCAGCATGACCAGCCAGCGTTGCGCGATCGAGAATTGAAGAATGCGTTCGAACATGGTGGGCTCCGATCAGTGCGCGTGTTCGGCGCTGGCCTTGCCTTGTTCGGCCTTCAGCACGAAGCTGTTGCCGGTCACGTAGCGTGCGCCTGGCGCCAGCCCATCGACGATCTCGACACGCTTGCCGTCGCTGCGTCCGGTCTTGACGCTGCGCGCCGCGAAGCCGCCGGGCACTTCGACGAAGACCTGCTGGCGCTCGCCGTCGCTCTGCAAGGCTTCGCTGTCGATCACGACCGCGGCATCGGTTTCGCCCGTTGCCACGCTGACCGTGACGAACAAGCCCGGGCGCCACGCCATGTCCGGGTTGGCCAGCGTGACGCGCGCCGTGGCGGTGCGCGTCTGCTGGCCCAGCAGCGCGCCCACGTACGAGATGCGTCCGTCGGCGCTGCCGTCGAAGGCGGCCGACGACACGCGCACCGCTTCGCCAAGCCTCACATGCCCGAGATCCTTTGGCGCGATCACGAATTCGGCCCAGACGGTATTCAGATCGGAGATGGTGAAGACCGCGGTTTCTGCGGCCACCGCCTCGCCGAGCGCCAGGTGCTTTTCCACGACGATGCCATCGAACGGGGCGCGCAATTCGAACCGGTTGATCGCACGCGACGTCTCCGTGGCGCCAATCGCGGTCAACTTCTGGCGCGCGTTCTGCGTCGCGATCTCTGCTTCCTGCAGCGCTGTGCGCGCCACCAGGAAATCCTGCTCGGCCGATACCTTGTCTTCCCACAGCTTCTTTTCGCGCGCGTAGGTGGTGCGCGCCAGATCGAGCCGGCGCTGCGCGGCCATCAGTTCGCTGCGTTGGTCCGATAGCTGGGTGCTGGCAAACACCGCCAGCAGATCGCCTTTCCTGACGCGCTGGCCCAGATTGGCCGCCACCGATTCGGCCACGCCGGCCACGCGGGGCACTACGTGCGCGGTGCGGTCTTCGTTGAACTTGATTTCACCGGGGAATTCCACGGTGCTGCGGATCTTCCCCGGCGCGGCGACGGCCATTTCCAGACGCGCGTTGCGGATCTGCTCCGGGGTCAGCGCGATCAGGCCCGCGGGTTCGTTATCGGCGTGGCTGGCCTGCGCGCCCGAGGCCGCAGGCTGCGCGGATTTCGCGTTCGCCTCGCGCGGTCCGTGGTCGGTATGTTCATCGCCGCGTCCGGTAAGCAGCAGTGCCAATGCGGCAATAAGTCCGGCAAGCACGATGGTGGCAATCGCCACGCCTTGTTTGCGAGTCAATGTCATGACGGTATTCCTTGCGGTGCCGCATCAGCGGCCAAGAATGCGATCGATCGTGGTGGCTGCCTGCCAACTGCTGGCAATCACGCCGAGATAGCGAATGCGGGCCTGAAACAGCGTGCGCTGCGCATCGAGGACTTCGAGATAGTTGAACTTGCCGGCCTCGAAGCCTTGCGTCGCCGCTTGCAGCGCGCGCTGCGCGGCGGGCAGCACCGTGTCGCGCAAGGTTTGCGCCGAGGCGCGCGACAGGGCGAGCTGGCTGGACGCCTGCTGGAGATCGTGTTCGAGCCGTAAGCGCATCGCGCGCAATTCATCGGCGGCCTTGTCGGCCTGCCGGATCGCCGTGTAGACATTGCCCTGGTTGCGATCGAACAGCGGCAATGGAATTGCCACGCCCAAGACCGGAAAGGTGCCGCGCTCGGGCGCGCCGTTGTCGCGCTTGGCGCCTACGCTGAGCGTGACGTCCGGATACTGCCGGCTGCGCTGCACGTTGATGTCGGCTTGACGGCGGTCCAGTTCACGTTCGCTGGTGAGCAGCAGCGGCGCGGCGTCTAGCGAGTGGCGCAGCACGGCGGCGTCGGGGCGCGCCGGCAACGCATCGAGCTTGCCGTCAGCCGCGCTGAAGCGCGGCGATGGATTGCCCCATTGCGTCGTGAGCGACTGGCGCGCGGCAACCAGTGCCGCATCGGCTTCTGCCTGCTCCAGGCCGGCATTCGCCAGCTCCACCTGCGCCTTGGTTTCCTCGACCGGCGAAATCTTGCCGGCCGCCACGCGGCGCGCGGCTGCCTGCGCGCCGCGAGTGGCGATATCGACCGACCCGGCGGCCAGCCGGACACGCTCCTGCGCAATCAGCACATTGAAGAAAGCCGCAATCACCGCGGCACGCAGGTCCGCCTGCGCGGCGCTGAGCTGGGCCTGCGCCACTTCGCGCGCGCGCTGGGAGGCGTCGATCCGCGCGGCGCGCTTGCCGCCCAGTTCGAGTGGGAGGTTCATTTGCGCGGTGGTGGCGCGCGTGGTCTGACGCGTGTCTTCCATCTGCACAGAGACTTCGGGATTGCGAATCACGCGCGCCTGTGCGATTCCGCCCTCGCTGGCATCGAGTTCCATCTGCGCGGCCGACAGCGTGGGGTTTTGCGCAGCCGCCAGTGCCAGCGCGGCGTCGAGCGTGATGAGCCCGGCCGGCTCGGCCTGCGGCGCAGCCGCGGCGCGAGAGATGGTCGCCAGCGATGGCGGGGCATCCTGGGCGTGGGCGGACGGACAGGCAATCGGGCTGAGCCATGCGGCCGCCAGCCCCAGCGGCAAGAGAAAGCTTCTCATCGAAATTCACCAGTTGATGCAGGAGAAAATCGGCGAGACAACAGCGCATCGAGCCCACGCGACGCGGCGATACCGTCAAGCGGTATTCGCTATCGATGAGCTGGGGACACGAACCGGATCTCGCCGGCTAGGCGAGACGGGGCCACTGAGGGCGGTCGGGAACCGGCGCCGGGATGGAGCCGAACGCGTGAGGATGCGCCTGGTAGCGCAGGGTGGTGAAGCGATAGTCCGCGGGCATCCGCACTTCGGCAAACACGCCGTGCGATCCGGGGAAATGACAGGCGGCGCAATCGGCGTCGGGCAGCTTCAGGGTCTTGCCGCCAGCGGCGTGATCGTCGCCGTGATGGACGTGGGAATGGTGCCCGAAGTGCCATGTGCGGACTGTGGCCTGCGCGACAGCGACGCCAGCGACTTCGTGTGCGGCTGCGGGCGCGACTTCGTGTGCGCAATACGCCGCGGCTCCCGCCCAGGCGAACTGGAGCGGCAGCAGGAATGCTAGGAAAACGAGCAGCAGGCGGCGCATGGGCAGCGATTATAGCCGCGGGGCACGAGACCAAACATTACGATCTCGTCATGCTAGCTGCTCGCCACATTGGTGCTTGACTCTGGAGCCGCTACAGGGTCTTCAATGGCAGCAATCACGCTGAATGGACTTTGCAATGGCTCGCTCCACCCCTGAAAACGTTGCGCCGCCGGCGTCGGGCGCGCACCGCCACCGCCACCGCGATCGCGAATCGGCCGATTCGAAGGCGCATGACAGTTGCCACGATCACGAGCATGGCGCCGATTCGTGCAGCCATGGCGGAGCGCAGGCACGGGAGCGTGCGAGCGACCACGCCACTCCGGATGTGCATCAGTACGACCACGCACACGACCACGCACACGACCACGCAGACGACCACGCACACGACCATGGCCAAGGCGCCAGCTGCTGTGGCGCCTCGTGCGGCATGCCGATGCAGGCGCGTCAGCCCGTCGCAGCGCCCGCGGGGTCGCGGCCAGCCGCGTACCGCATCGACGCGATGGATTGCCCCACCGAGGAAACGCTGATCCGCAACAAGCTCGGCGGCATGGCGGGCATCGCCGCGCTCGACTTCAACCTGATGCAGCGCGTGCTGACCGTGCACCACACGCTCGATTCGCTCGACCCGGTGGTCAAGGCGATTGCGTCGCTGGGCATGAAGGCTGAAGCGCTTGGCGAGGCCGGTGCCGATGCTGGCGTGACGGCAGAGCCGGCAAAGCCATGGTGGCCGCTGGCGCTGGCAGGCGGATTCGCAATCGGCGCGGAGCTTACCGAGTGGTTCCAACTGGCCACGCCGTACCTGCCCGCAGCGCTCGCGATCGCGGCAATCCTGGTGGCGGGCCTGGGCGTCTACCGCAAGGGCTGGATCGCGATCCGCAACGGCAACCTCAATATCAACGCGCTGATGAGCATTGCGGTGACCGGTGCGGTCTTGATCGGTCAGTGGCCAGAGGCTGCCATGGTGATGGTGCTGTTTGCGCTGGCCGAGCGCATTGAGGCGGCGTCGCTCGATCGCGCACGCAACGCGGTGCGCGGGCTGATGGCGATGGCGCCGGAACAGGCTACGGTCCAGCAGGCCGATGGCAATTGGCTGGCCGTGGATGCCCGCACGGTGCCGGTCGGTGCGATGGTGCGGCTTCGCCCGGGCGAGCGCGTGGCGCTCGATGGGCGTGTGCTGCGCGGGCAGTCAGCGCTGGACCAGGCGCCCATCACGGGCGAAAGCGTGCCCGTCGACAAGCGCGCCGGCGACATGCTGTTCGCCGGATCGATCAACCAGTCCGGGGAACTCGAATACACGGTGACCGCGCCGGCCAACGATTCCACGCTGTCGCGCATCATTCACGCAGTGGAGGCGGCCCAGGGCAGCCGCGCCCCGACACAACGTTTTGTCGACCAGTTCGCGCGCGTCTACACGCCCGTGGTCTTTGCCATCGCGCTCGGCGTAGCCGTGATTCCGCCATTGCTGATGGGACAAGCCTGGACGGCATGGATTTACAAGGCGCTGGTGTTGCTGGTGATCGCCTGCCCGTGCGCGCTTGTGATATCGACGCCGGTGACGATTGTCAGCGGCCTGGCGGCAGCCGCACGGCGCGGCATCCTGATCAAGGGCGGTGTCTATCTCGAGCAAGGCCGTCATCTGGCATGGCTGGCGCTGGACAAGACCGGCACGCTGACGCATGGCAAGCCGGTGCAGACCGATGCGGCGCTGCTGACCGACGACGTGCCGCATGCACGCGCGATTGCTGCAAGTCTGGCGGCGCGCTCCGATCATCCAGTGTCGCGCGCGGTTGCGGTTGCCGCCGATGCCGATGGCATCGCGCGCCTGGACGTGCAAGACTTCGAGGCGGTGGCAGGGCAGGGCGTGCGCGGCACGATCGATGGCGTGGCGTACTGCCTCGGCAATCATCGCCTGATCCACGACCTTGGCGCGTGCTCGCCCGCACTGGAAGCGCGACTCGAAGCGATCGAGCGGCAGGGCAGGACCATCGTGATGCTGGCCGCGATGGCCGACCCCCGCACCGGCAAGCCGCGCGCGCTGGCGTTGTTCGGCGTGGCCGATACCGTGCGCGATACAAGCCGGCAGGCCATCGAGCAGCTTCATGCGCTGGGCGTGAAGACGCTGATGCTGTCCGGCGACAATCCGCATACGGCGCAGGCCATCGGCACCGCGGTGGGCATCGATCAGGTGCGCGGCAACCAGATGCCGCAGGACAAGGCCGACACCATCGCCGCGCTGGCCGGGCAGGCGCACACCCATGGCGGCAAGGTGGGCATGGTTGGCGATGGCATCAACGATGCGCCGGCGCTGGCGCGTGCCGATATCGGCTTCGCGATGGGCGCCGCGGGCACCGATACAGCGATCGAGACGGCCGACGTGGCGCTGATGGACGATGACCTGCGCAAAATCCCCGCGTTCGTAAGGTTGTCGCGCCGCACCTCGGCGATCCTGAAACAGAACATCGCGCTGGCGCTCGGCATCAAGGTCGTGTTCCTGGTGTTGACCGTGATGGGCATGGGCACGATGTGGATGGCCGTGTTCGCCGATATGGGCGCAAGCCTGCTGGTGGTGTTCAACGGCTTGCGCCTCGCGCGCGACCGAAACTGAGCGTCGCGGGCCGCCCGGCCCGTGACCTCCCTGCGTGCCGCCGAGAGCATCGCGCGGCACGCGCGGATGACTCGTCATCCCGCCGCGGTTCTTCTCGCATTTCCTGATCTTCTTCGTTGTGTGGCCCGATTTCGCATCGACGCCGCGCCGATAAAAAATCCTTTTTCGTTGTTGTGTGTAGCGCCGTATCGATACGCACGCCATGACCTCATTCACGGCGCAACGCGGATCGTTCGAACGTGAGGCGTCTTCGTGTGTTGCCGCAAAGCGTACCAACAAAAATTCTTCTCTCTTGCAGATGCTCAATGGACTTTCGCGGCGGCGTGCATATGCTGAGTGCCAGCTTCATGAGCACGGGACGTCCGCATATTTCTAGCGCGACAGCGCGCATCGCGCACACCGCCTTCGATTGCTGCGTCGGCACTATCGGACCGGCCCCTGGCTCACGTTTCATCGACTGACCAAGGAGAAAAAGGTATGCAGTCAAAGATCATTTCGATTGCTGATGCCGCCGCGCATTTTCGCGACGGCATCAGCATTCTGTTCGGTGGATTTATGGGGGTCGGCACGCCGCCGCTGCTGATCGAGGCGTTGCTCGATTCGAATGCGCGGGACCTCGTGCTGATCGGCAACGACACTGCGTTTCCGGACGTGGGTGTGGGCCAGCTGATCAGCGCAAAGCGCGTGCGCAAGGTGGTGGCCAGCCATATCGGCACCAATGCCGAAACGGGCCGCCAGATGATGGTGGGCGAGATGGAGGTCGAACTCGTGCCCCAGGGCACGCTCGCGGAACGCATTCGCGCCGGCGGTGCGGGCCTGGGCGGCGTGCTGACTGCCACGGGCCTTGGGGCACGGTGGTGGAGGAGGGCAAGTCGCGCATCAACGTGCAGGGTAGGGACTTCCTGCTGGAGCTGCCGATTCGCGCCGATGTGGCATTGCTGCACGCTTCGCGCAGCGACCGCGCCGGCAATCTGCAGTACCGCCTGTCGAGCCGCAATTTCAATCCGGTCGTGGCGCTGGCCGGAGAGGTCGTGCTGGCGCAGGCCGACGAGATCGTCGAGATCGGCGAGCTCGATCCGGACACCATCATGACACCGGCTGCGCTGGTGGACGGCGTTGTGGAGGGCACACGGTCATGAATGCGAAAGAACTGATTGCGCGCCGCGTGGCACTGGAACTCCACGACGGCGATGTGGTGAACCTTGGCATCGGCCTGCCCACGCTGGTGGTCAACTATCTGCCCGCCGATGTCCGCATCACGCTGCAGTCCGAGAACGGTTTTCTTGGGCTCGGGCCGGTGACGGAGCCTGACCCGGCGCTGGTCAACGCCGGCGGTCAGCCGTGTGGCATGGTGCCCGGCGCGTCGACATTCGACAGTGCATTTTCGTTTGCGTTGATCCGTGGCGGACATGTCGACGCCTGCGTGCTTGGCGGCCTGCAGGTAGCCGAGAACGGCGACCTGGCCAACTGGATGGTGCCCGGCAAGATGGTGCCCGGCATGGGCGGCGCGATGGACCTTGTGGCCGGCGCGAAGCGCGTCATCGTGGCAATGGAGCACAGCGCCAAGGATGGCAGTGCCAAGCTGGTGCGCGCCTGCACGCTGCCGCTGACGGCCCAGCGATGCGTTTCGGTGGTGGTGACGGAACTGGCGCTGTTCGAGTTCGTCGACGGCGTGCTGACGCTGCAGGAACTCGCGCCGGGGGTCGATCTGACCACGGTGAGGGAAAAGACCGAAGCCGTCTTCGCCATCTCGCCCGATCTGAAAACCATGCCGATCGACACGCACTGACCACAAGGGACCGTCATGATTGCTCGTATTTCCCGGGGGCTGACGTGGTTTGTCAGCCGATATTTGCCCGATCCACTGGTCTTTGCCATCCTGCTGACCGTCATCATTTTCATCGCCGGGATGTTCGCGATGGGCACGCCCGCCGGGCTGACGGTGCTGCAGGTCGAGACGGCGCCCGCCTGGTCGGACCGCCTCGTCAAGATGGTGAACCTGTGGGGCAACGGCTTCTGGAATCTGCTGGCGTTCGGCATGCAGATGGCGCTGGTGGTGGTCCCCGGTCATGCGCTGGCGTCGTCCGGTCCGGTGAAGTCAATGATGCGCAACGTCGCCTCGATGGCGAAGACGCCCGAGCAGGGCGTGATGCTGACCACTTTCGTCGGCAGCATTGCGTGCGTGCTCAACTGGGGCTTCGGGCTGGTGGTGGGCGCGATGTTCGCGCGCGAGGTGGCGCGCCGCGTGAAGGGGGCGGACTATCGGCTGCTGATTGCGTGCGCGTACATTGCCTTCCTGACATGGCACGGCGGGCTGTCGGGGTCGGTCCCGCTGCTGGCGGCGACACCTGGTAATCCGATGGAGAAGACGATCGGCCTGATTCCGGCCACGTCAATGCTGTTGAGCGGCTACAACCTGTTCATCACGATCGGGCTGATCGTTACGCTGCCGTTCCTGACGCGCATGATGGTGCCGAAGGCCGGCGACGTGGTGTCGGTGGATCCCGCGCTGCTGGCCGAAGAGCCCGATTTCCAGAAGAAGCTGCCGCCCGATGCGCCGATATCGGAAAAGCTCGAGGAAAGTCGCGTTCTGGCGTGGATGATCGGGGTGCTCGGCATCGCGTATCTCGCTTACGGGTTCGCCACGCAAGGGTTCAACATCACGATCAATACGGTGAACCTGCTGTTTCTGACGGCGGGCATCCTGCTGCATCGCACGCCGATGGCGTATATGCGGGCGATTGCCGCCGCCGCGCGCAGCACGGCCGGCATTCTGATCCAGTTCCCGTTCTACGCCGGCATCCAGCTGATGATGGACCATTCCGGCCTGGGTGGCCTGATCACGCAGTTCTTTATCGACATCTCCACGGCCGAGACCTTCCCGATCCTGACGTTTTTCTCGTCGGCAATTGTCAATTTCGCTGTGCCGTCCGGAGGCGGACACTGGGCGGTGCAGGGGCCGTTCGTGATGCCGGCCGCGCAGGCGCTGGGCGCCGATCTTGGCAAGGCGGCCATGGCGATTGCGTACGGCGAGGCGTGGATGAACATGGCGCAGCCTTTCTGGGCGCTGCCCGCGCTGGCGATTGCCGGGCTCGGCGTGCGCGACATCATGGGCTACTGCGTCACGGCGCTGCTGTTCTCCTGCGTGATCTTCGTGGTGGGGCTGGCCGTGTTCTAGGCCGCCTCACAGCGCGCAGCAAAGGGATGGCCCGATGCGGCGGTCAGGGCTGGATGATCAGCTCGCCGCTGCGTCCGGGGATCTCGCCCCAGGTGACGGGCAATTGCGGCAGGGCGGCGCGGTCGATGTGCCGGTAGTAGGTGGCCATCGACACCAGATCGTGACCCTGCGCGCGCCATCCGGCAAGCAAGCGCTTGAACACCGGCGCAAGCTTGCCGCCTTCCAGTTCCGTATGAAGCGTGAAGATGTGGTCGGCTTGGCCTTCAGTCAGCTTCAGCACGGCGTGGTGCACGTTGTCTTCGGTGAGATCGCCCACGCCAATCAATTCGTCGAGCGTCGGCAGCGTGGTAGGCATCTGCACATGGCGGCACGGCGCTCCAGCCACGGTGGGAATATACGGGCCGGTGCCGCGCCCGTCCGATGCGTAGGCCATGCCCCAGTCATCGATCTGCAGGAACGCCGCATCGTTCATCTGCCAGCCCGCCGCGCCATGCGTGCGCGGTGCGGTGCCAAAGATCTCGGTGAAGCGGTCGAACGACTGCTGCATCTGGCGGCGCGTCCACGCGGCGTCGCGCGCGCGGACGTTGTCCTGCCAATAGACGTGGTCCCAGGTGTGAATGCCGCATTCGTGTCCCGCCGCGGCAGCGGCGCGCATTTCGGACGCGCCCTTGCGGCCGATGTCGGGACCGGGCAGCAGCACGCCATACATCAGCGTGCGCAAACCGTAGTTCGACACCACCGACGTGCGCGACACCTTTTTCAGGAAGCCGGGCCGAAACACACGGCGCAGCGCCCAGCCGGTGTGATCCGGTCCCAGACTGAACAGGAACGTGGCTTCCGCCTGGACAGCGGACAACATCGACAACAACGCGGGTACGCCTTCGCGGGTGCCACGCAATGTGTCGACGTCGACTTTCAGGGCGATGCGGGCCATGCGCGGCTCAGTTACCGGCGTCGACCAGCGTGCGGGCGTCCACCACCTTGTCGCGGTACGCTTCGAAGATCCGCCGCAGCGCCTGCTCCATCGTCACTTCGGGCTTCCACCCCAGCTCATTGATCGTGTTGTCGATCTTCGGCACGCGGTGCTGCACATCCTGGTAACCCTTGCCATAGAACTCACCCGACGACGTCTCGACGATCTTCGTCTTGCGCGCCTCTTCCGCGTACTCCGGATAGTCGGCCGCCATCTTCAGCATCATCTCCGCCAGTTCGCGCACCGAATGGATATTGGCAGGATTGCCAATATTGAAGATCTTGCCGCTGGCCACGCCACCCTGGTTCTCGA
>NZ_VZOW01000025.1 GCF_008801835.1 Cupriavidus pauculus
CACCAGCCGTACCGCTTCCAGCTTGAATTCCAGCGTGTACTGCGCCCGCTTTGTCTTGCTTGTCATCACATCTCTCCTTGCTTCAGTTTAACCTCAGCAAGGGATTCGTTTTGCGGGGGCAAGCTCAGCGAAGTAATTACGTGGGGTCACTTCGTCGCGTGATGACGACAAGGTGGAACGTACCGGGGTTATGTGGATTGACATGGCTTTCGCGCGGACGCGTCAACCTGTGTGCGCGCGAACATTGCGGGCCGGTAATGGGAAACTCACGAAAAGAGGTCGCTTCTCTCGAAGCAAGATCGACTGCCTTTGCAATACGCTGCGGGTTCCGATCTAGTTGGAGAGTAAGGATGGACACGCCATACGTCGCAAAATGGGCGCGTAGCGAAGACAGCGTTCATGAGCAAGCGCTGCGACTTCGCACACGGAGGTTCGAGCTGCTGTCTGCAAATATTGCAAATGCGGATACGCCGAACTACAAGGCGCGCGATATCGACTTCAGCGCCGAGTTGGATAGGGTGATGGGCAGTGGCCAGAATTTTGCGGGCATGACCATGACTTCGCCGCGACACATCGAGGCAAGCAAGCCCGCGCTGGAAGAGGATCTGATGTATCGCGTCCCCCTGCAGTCGAGTATGGACGGCAACACCGTGGAGATGGACGTCGAGCGTGTGGCGTTTGCAGAGAACGCGCTGCGGATGCGGTTCTCCATTCAAAAGACTGCCGACGAGTACAAGGACATGCTCAAGCTCTACCAGGACATGCGGCCCTAGCGGGGAAACCGCGACTACTGGCAGGGCGGCTTGGGTGCGGCGACAGCGCTGGACGCGTCTCTGGAAGACGGCTCCGGTGTGCTCGCTGCGGATTCCTGCTTCGACGGATGTTTGGCTGTGCGATGTCGCGGGTTGGCCGCCCAGGCAACCCGTTGGTCGCGGGAGGCGTATCCCGTGTCTGAATGTCCAATGGCGAGGGTGTGCCACTGGGTCGGCTTCTCGCTGAGTCGATCACCGGTCGCAGGAGCCGGCAAAGCGTAGGCCAGCAAGGCAGAGCATGCGACGGCGCTAATCATCTGTATGGTTCCTGGACGGATGACATGAGGATCCTGTCATCCGCAAGATAGTACGCTCAGATTGCGGGCACATTACCAACGCATTACGGCGGGGCATTGGGGCGCTGACTCGTTGAGCTTTGTTGTTGCAATGCGGGGCACACTAGTTGCTAATAGTGTGCAACGGCGTGAATGCCGATTCAGACTGACTGGAGCCCGCGACAATGACCGAAAAGCTGCGCCTGGACATTCCTGTCTTGCTTCCTGGCCTTCCCGATTCCTCTGATCCCTGTGTAGAACGGTTGCTGTCCGAACTGAGAGGGAAAGAGGGCGTCGAGGCGGCGCATATAAAAACTGCAAATGTTGATAGCGATTCACAGATATGTGTCCACTACGATCCCGCAGCGATTTCCCTTGCCCGCATCCGGGAGCTGGTGACAAGCACGGGTGCGGTGATTTCGTCGCGGTTTGGTCATGTGCTTTGGCAATTGAAGGGCGTCTGGCACGAACGACGAGCGCGAACCGTAGCTAGCCAACTGCGGGCCTTGCCCGGCGTCATCGAGGCCGAAGTCAGCGCCTCCGGCATAGCGCGCGTCGAATTCGACAACGATCGGATCTCCGCGGCAGGGATCGAGCAGGCCCTGTCAAAACGCGGGCTCGCGCCGGTTGAGATCGGTGCCCGGAAGAGCGGTCATGCAGACCATGAACACCGCGAAGGCGTCAAGGATCATGCACATGGGGAAGGCGAGGGGCATGAGGCCCACGCACACGGCAGCGTGTTTGGCCCGAATACTGAGCTAATCTTCTCCCTGATCTGTGGGGCCTTGCTTGGTCTCGGATTTGCCGTTGGTAAGCTGTTCGGCAGCCTGCCAGCATGGATTCCGGTTGCCTTCTTTGTCGGCGCGTATTTTTTTGGTGGTTTCTATACCGTTCGGGAAGCGATAGAGAACCTCCGGCTAAAGAAGTTCGAAATCGACACACTGATGCTGGTAGCCGCCGCAGGGGCGGCGGCGTTAGGCGCTTGGGCGGAAGGCGCGCTACTTCTCTTTTTGTTCAGTCTCGGCCACGGGCTCGAACACTACGCCATGGGGCGCGCCAAGCGGGCGATCGAAGCGTTGGCGGCGCTCGCACCGGCTACAGCAAGTGTGCGGCGTGAAGGCGAGGTACGAGAGGTCCCCGTCGAGGAATTGCAGGTGGGGGATGTGGTGGTGGTTCGGCCGAACGAACGCCTCCCCGCCGATGGTTTTCTGGTAAAGGGGGCTTCCGCAGTCAATCAAGCGCCGGTTACTGGCGAAAGCATCCCGGTCGACAAGCAGCCCGTGGATGACGCCGCCGCAGCCAGGAGGAAGCCCGATGCCGTAGGGGCCGTGTCCCGCGTGTTCGCCGGAACCATCAATGGCGCCGGCGCCATTGAAGTGGAAGTGACGCGCCTTTCCACGGACAGCGCCCTGGCGAAAGTCGTCAAGATGGTCAACGAGGCCGAAGCGCAAAAGTCACCGAGCCAGCGGTTCACTGAGAAGTTCGAACGGATCTTTGTTCCTGCAGTGCTTGTGCTGGCGGTATTGCTGCTGTTTGCAGGGCTAGTGATCAATGAGCCGTTCAGTGCGACCTTCTACCGCGCCATGGCGGTGCTGGTTGCCGCCAGCCCATGCGCGCTCGCCATCGCGACACCGAGCGCGGTGCTGTCGGGGGTAGCGCGCGCCGCTAGAGGGGGTGTACTGATCAAGGGCGGGGCGCCGCTCGAAAACCTGGGTTCACTGAAAGCCATTGCATTCGATAAGACGGGGACGCTGACGGAGGGGCGCCCCCGTATTACCGATGTGATGGTCGCCGAAGGAGTAGCTGAAGCGGAATTGTTGAGCGTAGCGGTCGCCGTGGAGTCGCTCAGCGACCACCCGTTGGCTGCGGCCATTGCCCGCGATGGCCGCAAGCGCCTGGAAGGCAGTTCCATCCCGGAAGCGTCTCATCTCCAAAGCTTGACCGGACGCGGGGTCACGGCGACGTTGTGCGGTAAGACCGTCTGGATTGGCAAGCCTGACATGTTCGGCGCCGACGGGATTGCACCGCTTAGCGAATCGATGGCGAGCGCAGTGCAGACGCTGCGCAGCACTGGCCGCACGACAATGATCGTCAGGCAGGGAGATCGGGACCTCGGCGCCATTGGGCTGATGGACACGCCGCGCGCCTCGGCGCGCGCTGCCCTCGAGGCACTGCGCAGGCTGGGTATCACACGCATGATCATGATCTCCGGCGATCACCAGCGCGCAGCCGAAGCCGTCGCCAAGGACGTAGGTATCGATGAAGCCTGGGGCGATCTGATGCCTGAGGACAAGGTCAAAGCCATCCAGACGTTGCGCGCGGAAGCCAAAGTGGCCATGGTCGGCGACGGCGTCAACGACGCGCCGGCAATGGCCAACGCCACGGTGGGCATCGCAATGGGTGCGGCAGGTTCAGATGTGGCACTGGAAACGGCGGATGTTGCGCTGATGGCCGACGACCTCCAACACCTACCTTTTGTGGTCGGTTTAAGCCGACATACGCGGGCCATCATCCTTCAGAACGTGTATATCAGCCTCGGCGTCGTGGCGTTCCTTCTGCCAGCCACGATCCTCGGCCTCGGTATCGGGCCCGCCGTGGCCATGCATGAGGGGTCGACGCTGATCGTCGTGTTCAATGCGCTTCGACTGCTAGCCTATCGCGACAAATCCCCATGACGGGCCCCGGCCGCAATGATGGCGATGCCAGATGCGGCGGCAGCTATGGCCGCCGACTCATTTGGCGGCATTGCCGCAACTTCCACAGAACTTTGCGTCGCGTGGGAGTAAGGTGCCGCATCGACTGCACGGCGCCGGAGCCAGTGAACTGCCGCATTGCTGGCAGAAGCGCGCGCCCTGGGCGCTCACCGTGCCGCAGTTGGGGCAGTGGACGCCGGCGGGGCTTTGTGGTGGCAAAGGATTCCCATAGCCGTAGCTGCCGCCACCATCATGATGACCTCCTCGACGACCGTGCTCACTTCCGCCGCCGTGATGACCGCCGCTGTGACGGCCCATGAGCCTTTCCAAGAAACCCATCATTCCTCCTAAGTGGATGGATCGTCGCTGCGGCCCCGTGGTGTCGGGTGCTGCGACGACTTGCGCTGCTACGCGTCAGCCAATGCCTGTAGTAAATAGTCTGTAGTGACTACAGGGTCAATGGTCGGTGGATGCGAAGAACGGAATAAGTTGAATACGAGGCTCTTTCTTTCGAAAACGTCATGATCCCGATAGTTGCTGGCCATGTCGTGAGAGCGCATGGAAGGCGGGCTGTCTATCGGCTTGGCGCAAGGGTTTCCGTGAGGATGGCATCCCGCTGAGGAGCCTCGGGGAGGCCAGGAGCTTTGCCTTCCGGGCATCCGGGTGCGTGAAAGATTGCTGCAGGCGGGGTGCCACCCCGTGTCGCTGCGGCCACCTGCCCCGGCTCAGCGGTGGGGGTGCCGGGGCCGATCGGCGCCGTATAGCTTGCCACCAGATACACCGGCCGCCGCTTGACTTCATTGAACAGACGCCCAACATATTCCCCGAGCACGCCTAGGAAAACCAGTTGCAGGCCGCCCAGCAGAAGCAGGGCGGTCATCATGGATGGGTAGCCGTGTACGGGGTCGCCGTAGAGCAGCGTCTTGCCAACGATGAAGGCGGCCATGCCAAAGGCGGGAACGGCAACAAGCAGGCCGATCGAGGTTGCAAACTTGAGCGGCACGGTGGAAAAGGCAGTGATGCCATCCACGGCAAAACGCAACAGCTTGCGGTAGTTGAACTTGGTCGTCCCGGATGCCCGCGCGTCACGCCGATACAAGACGGCCGTCTGCCGGAATCCTATCCAGGCATACAGCCCCTTCATGAAGCGGTGCTGCTCCCGGAGTTGTCCGAGTGCGGCAACGGCACGACGGCTCATGACGCGGAAGTCGCCGGTGTCGGCCGGAATCTCCGTATCGCTGAGCTTGCCCATCAGGCGGTAAAACCAGTGCGCGGTGAACTTCTTGAGGAACGATTCGCCATCCCGGGAAGTGCGCGTGGCGTACACCACGTCGAACCCCTCGCGCCATTTCTCGATCAACGACGGAATCAGTTCGGGCGGATCCTGCAGATCGGCGTCGATGATCACAACGGCGTCGCCGCTTGCCACGTCGAGGCCCGCCGTTAGCGCGGCTTCCTTGCCGAAGTTGCGACTCAGCTCGACAATGCCGACGCGCGCTTCGGCCGCCTTGAGATTGTGTGCAACCGCCAGTGATCGATCGCGGCTGCCATCGTCCACGTAGATAATCTCGTAGTCCGATGCCAATCCATCCATCACGCGGAGAAGCCGAAAGTGAAACTGTGGCAGGACAGCTTCTTCATTGAAGAGCGGTACGACGACCGAGATCTTCTCTGGCAGCAGGCTGGCGGCATTCATCGCATCGCTCCATTCATGAACGTCCAATTTGCATGGAGTACGTAGTTGACCAACATGACGAAAATTGTCGAGAGGATTTGAGCAACCAGGTAGTGAAGCCCCAATGCTAGTCCAGCCCACATCAGAAGTGAGTTAAGAAAGAACGCCAGCGCGGAAACGAGAATGAACCGTCCGAAAGTGGCGCGTTGTGGTCGGACTGGTGTGAACACCCATCGGCTGCTGATGCAGTAGTGCGTCAGAAGGCCTGCAACACTGCCGGCGGCAGACGCCGGTAGCGCTGCAACCCCGAAACCGACCAGCGTGATCAGTGTTGCGTAGTGTGTAGCGGTTGCCGTCGCCCCCGCGCCCAGAAACCGTACAAATCGTGATGGGATGTTCATGGTTTTTGCACCAGAACGTTGACGCCATGTCGTCCGATCACAGTTGTGTTGCCGCCGAGCAGCGGTCTCAGTCGATGAAACGTCTCGTGCCGCATGACCGCGAGCTTGTGACCAGGGGTCAGCCATCGCTGCGCAAAAGCTTCTTCATTAGCAATCCACTTGTCGGGCTCGACCGAGAAGCCGAGATCCAGCTCGGATCTGGCCCCGACAATGATCGGTTCTCGTTCGGCGTAAAACGCCAGACCTCGGTCAATCTGGCCCACGTTGAACAGTTGTGTGTTGTCGCGGGACGCCGCCTTGGCTTCCAAGCCAAGTGGTTTGATGGAGAGGGACCCAAACGCCCGAGACGCCATCAAGCCAGCCTGAAGGCTGGCCAGCGTCGCCAGCGAAGCGACGGCAACCGCGCAGAGCCTGTGGCCGCGCAGGGCGATCCCAAAGGCCAGGAAGCCACCGATGACCAGAATGCCCATCGTGATGGCGCCCCAGGTATGCAATGAGGCCGGATTGCTGATATTGAGCTTCAGTACCGCATTCGACATTGTCGGATGCCATAGCAGCACGGCGATGGCAACGCCGAGCACAGGCATGGCAAGAAAGCTTGCCGCCAGTGTGGGGCGGGCTGCAGTCATGGATCTGTACGCGAGCAAGACGGCCACCGGTGGTAAGGCGGGCAGGATATAGAGCGGCAGCTTCGAGCGCGAAATCGAAAAGAAGGCAATGACAACGACTACCCACAGCGACAGAAACAGTCGTGCGTCGAAGCCAGGCGTTGCCTGTGCGCTGCGAGAGCGGAGTGCGATAGCACGGGGAATCAAGCCCATGAACGGCAGGACGCCTGCCGCACCAACGGCCAGGAAGAACCAGAATGGCTTGTCCCGCTCGTGAACCGAGGACGAGAATCTCGCGAAGTGTTCGTGGATGAAGAAGTAATTCAGAAATTCGGGGTTGCGCTGGGACACCACGACAAACCAAGGCATGGTGATGGCCACCGCAAGCAGGCTCCAGCGCCAGAATCTCGCGCTAAAAAATGCGGAAAATTGTCGAGTGACCGCCCCGTATAGCAGCAGCGTGATTCCTGGCAGTACCAGGGCAATCAGGCCTTTGGCAAGAAATGCCAGACCGACCAACAACCAGATCAGGGGGTATAAGCGAGGTTCCCGATTCTGGTAGGCCACGGCGAAAACGAGAGCGGCACTGCCGAGCAGTGCGCCGACACCAATGTCTGTTGTTGTCAGATTCGAGCCGAGAATCCAGAGGGGAGCGCCGATGAGCACCAGCGCTGAGGCGAGGCCTATGCGCGTGTCATAGAGCGATCGCGCCGCCCACCATGCGGCGAGTGCGCCCAGCAGTCCCACAAGCGCACTCCAGATCCTTGCTGTCCACTCGGACGGCCCGAAGAGCGTATAGGCGCTGGCGGTCGCCCAATACTGCAGGGGCGGCTTGTCGAAGAACTTGATGCCGTTCAACCGCGGCGTGACCCAATCGCCGGAGACGAACATCTCGCGCGGAACCTCGGCGTAACGACCCTCGTCGGGTTCATAGAGGGGACGCACGGATAGCGTGGACATCCAGAGGACCACCGTGAGTGCGATGGTCAAAGCCATGAAAATCTGTCGCTTCAAGAGACTGCCCGTCCAGGTGTGCGGTGGCCACTGCTACCGCGCTTGGTCAAATGCTCTCAGGGCGCAACGACATAGATGCCGGATGTGGTTCGTCGCCGTCGTGATGTTGGATCATGGAGCAGTTCACGCGGCGCCGCTTGACGCCCCACGAGCCGAGGATGCGATTCACGCGGGAGTCCGAAGGATGGCGACTTGGCCAGCAGAGAGCGAACAGCGGGATTCTAGGGCGCTCACCTGTCGGGGGGATTACGAGATGATGACGGCGCAGTCCGCCGTGGAGTGCGTTGCGGCAGAAGATGTTGCCTGTTAAAGCGCAGCGTCAGCTCATGGTAACCCAAGTGCTTCGGAGAACGGGCGTCGGGTTCGATGCCTTTGCGCGTAACCATTCGGCCATGTCTGCGCAATGTTCTGCGTAGTAAAATTGCGCCCCCGCAGTTGTCAGCGGGGCTTCATCATCCTTAGTGCTCACGCCTAGAAGGGCGCTTTCCCTCAGATGTTCTTGGGCGCAGCCGCGTTCGAAGGTGCTTGTCTTCCGCGCTGCGCATAGATCCGGGGTGTTCGTTGTGAACCCCAAAAAGTCGCAAGGACTTCGCTGCTATGCGGTCGAGACTGACGGCACTTCTGATGGCAATCTCGACCTATCAGGCGTGGGATTTCTACTACCTTGCAACGCGAGCACCGGACGCTCATGTCGTCGCCGACGCAGTCGCGTGGGTAGTGGGCGGCCTCGCGATCCTTTGGTTCGTGATTCGAAAACGGCGTCGTCGTGTCCACCACAAGCGGCCCGTTTCTGAAGCGCTACCTGGCGCACCCAAGGTACGATGGCAAGCGATGGTCGAACGAGACGAGGTGGCAATTCAGGCGACGCGGCAGTTGTTGCAGTCAATGCAGATGCAGTTCGATCGCTGGAAATTTACGCCACCGGAAACGGAAGTGGCGATGCTTCTCATAAAAGGGTTGACCCTTGAAGAGTGTGCTCAGTCGCTAGCGTGGCATGATGTGACGGTGCGGACAATTGCCGCGAGCGTATTCGCCAAGGCACACCTCAGCAATCGCCATCAATTTGCCGCCTACTTTCTCGGTGATCTGTTGGTTGAGCCGATCGAACCTGCACCTCGATCAAAAGCCGGTGAGTGTAGACACGACGCCGGCATGTAAGTTGTCGCGCTTGACCTTCAAGCAAAGACCAGAACGGTAAAAACCCGATTATTGGTGTCTGTGCCGCAGTACGGTGCTGTGGCTGTATCTCTATTTCGATGAACAAACTTCTTCAAGCTATACACGAAAGCTTGCCGCAGTGGCTGGCAGATTGGTTCGACATTCTTGTTCCCGCTATCGAGGTCGTGCTGATTGCGGCTGGCGCATGGTTAGCAGTGCGCATCGCGCGTCGGTTGCTTAGAAAGCTGACCAACACATATTCTCTGCCAGGAAAAGTTGCGGCGCTGTCTTTGCGTGTGGTGGCGACCATCGTGTACGTAGCTGCCACGCTCTGGGCTCTCGAGCGAATGGGCGTGTCTGGAACTGTCCTGTGGACCGCATTCACGGGATTTGCCACTGTCGGGGCGGTCGCGTTTTTCGCCGCGTGGAGTGTACTCTCGAACCTGTTCTGCGCGCTCCTGATCTACGTCACCGGTGCGTTCCGCATCGGGGACGTTGTGGAGCTTCTTGAGAACGGGGAAAAGCCGGGAATAAAGGGCCGTGTGCTCGACGTAAATCTCGTCTATACCACCTTACTGGAAACAACAGTCGACGGACAAGAGGTGGTGCTGCAGCTGCCGAACAGTCTGGTGTTTCAACGTGTGCTACGAAGGTGGAAGTAGCCTCACGGGTGGCGCGGTCCGGTGAGAACGCAGACCGGTGCTAGAGGGGAATCCCGCTTTCGCGTTTTTGAGGCTACGTAAACTACTCAAGACCTTAAGCTGGCGTCCGCGATGTCGGCGGGCGCCGCAAAACTGCTTGATTTCAGTGGCAGTGGCGAATGCCGGTCTTGTGGTCTATATGGCAGCCTTGGCTGTCAGTCCCACCACTATGCGCCCACACGCCGCCCGACGCACAGGCCAGAACGGCCGTGAGAATGATGGTGATCCGTTTCAAGAAAGGTCTCCCTGGAGTGTTGGTTAGCGGTCTCAGTCTGCCGCACGTTCCACACTATCATCACTGCGATTGCCAGCCCTCCCCGCCGCGGTAGGGCTGTTGCGGCTGTGTCACAACTGTCTGCGCTCGCTACGGCCAACGCACCTCAGCAACGTAACGAAAATGCTGACGGCCGCTGGCGCCCAAGTTTGTAGGTGAATCGACGCATAACGTCCCCGCAATCCCGATGGCCTCGCCGACTCACGCCCTCTGACTTTCGATTTGCACCGAGCATGATAGGAGTCCTTGCGACCTGAACAGGGAAGGGAGAGTGGACCGAATCGGGCGCTTCGACGCAGGCGCCACGGTGGGCAATAGCTCCCTTGGACTACATCGGTGGTGAGGGTAAACCCCAGCGTTGCGAAGGCCATCCACGTTGGCGGGCGAGCGTCAATCTATGAGTTTTCCAGATCAATCCGCTCCCAAAGAATCGTTTGTTGTCCCTGAGACCGGCTTCGATAATTTGCATCAAAGCCCGCGACAAACTGCGCGCGGGCGACAAATCCAGATGCAAAGGAGACAAGGCAATGAATGCCCCCATCGAAGCCAAAGAATTTCCGCTCGTCCAGCTCGCAAACGTTCTGGAGCCGATTGAGAGAGCCACTGGGCTCGGAAATGCGTTCTATACCGACGACCAGTACTACAAGCAAGAGCGTGACACGTTGCTGGGTAAAGACTGGGTATGCATCGGTTTTGCGGATGACGTGAAGGCGAAGTCTTTTGCCAAGCCGGTCGATTTCATGGGTCTACCGCTGCTGATGATGCGCAATCGCGAAGGCGTCCTCCAGGTTTTCCACAACGTCTGCAGCCATCGTGGCATGAAACTGGTACACGAAGCCGGTGAAATCCAGGGAGTGATTCGCTGTGGATACCATTCCTGGACGTATGATCTGAACGGCGTGCTCAAGGGCACGCCACATGTTGGCGGTGTCAATCAGCACAAGGACCCCCGCTTTGCGTGCGAGAAGCACGGTCTGAAGGCATTGCGCAGCCATGTCTGGATGGGCATGGTCTTCGTCAATCTCTCGGGGACGGCGCCTGCCTTCGAGGAAGCCATTAAGCCGCTGACGGACCGCTGGCAACAATTTCTCGGTGCGGATGGGCTATCCATGATCCGTATGCCGCACGATAGTGGCTCGTGGTCGCTTGAGGTCAATTGCAACTGGAAGCTTGCGGTCGAGAACTACTGCGAGGCCTACCATCTTCCCTGGGTCCACCCATCGCTGAATACCTATTCGCGTTTGGAAGACCACTACAACATCGCGTTTTCGGAGCGCTTTGCCGGCCAGGGAAGTCATGCATACAACCTCGCCGACGTCGAGGGCATCTCACTGCCGACGTTCCCATCGTGGCCGGTGGACCGGATGCGCACCGCCGAGTACGTTGCACTCTTCCCCAACGTCCTGCTTGGCATTCAGGCCGATCATGCCTTCGCAATGGTGCTGCAACCCTTGGCCGCGAACCGCACGGTAGAGCACCTACGGCTCTTTTTCGTGGGCGATGAGGCCGCGCAAGACCCGAACTATGCGGCGAGCCGACATGCCGTCCTGGCAGCCTGGCGCGTCGTGTTCAGCGAAGACATCGGCGCTGTGGAGGGGATGCAGGCCGGACGCCAGTCGCCCGGCTTCACAGGGGGCGCCTTCTCGCCAGAGATGGACGCGCCCACCCACTATTTCCATCGTTGGATGGCCACCCGGCTCCTTGAAAACGCGCAAGCGTGATAGGAGAGAGAAATGGCACCCACCATGGCTCGACATTGGCTCAACTACATCAACGGAGAGTGGGTCGACAGTGGCCGCCGGCTCGATGTCGCCTCCCCCGCGACAGGCGAGAATTTCGCTACCGTGGCGCTGGCGAGTGTCGAGGATGCTGAACTGGCTCTCGACGCGGCCGCGCGGTGTGTTCAACGCGGGGACCTGACACATCAGCGGCCCGAGGAAAGGGTGAGATGGCTTCTGCATATCGCGGAGGAGATCCGCGCCGTAGCCGACGAAGGCGCGCAGATCCTCTGCCAGGAAAACGGTAAGCGACTGAGCGACGCGCGCGACGAGTTTATCGAGGCTGCACGCTACTTCGAGTACTACGCGGGTATGGCCGACAAGATCGAGGGAATTTCCGTCCCACTCGGTGATAGCTATGTGGATTTCACGCGCTATGAGCCGATGGGCGTCTCGGTGCAGATCGTGCCGTGGAATTTCCCGGTCTCCATCTGCGCGCGTTCGCTCGCGCCCGCATTGGCGGCGGGCAACGCCGTCATCGTGAAGTCCCCGGAACTGTCGCCGCTCGGTCTCTGCGTTCTTTTCCAGGCGATTCAACGAGTTGGGTTGCCCCGTGGCGCCGTCCAGTTACTGTGCGGTCTCGGTCGAGAAGTCGGTGCCCATCTGGCTAGTAGTGCGAAGACGAATCACATTGTCTTTACCGGTTCCGTACCGACGGGGCGCGCCATTCTTGCTGCCGCTGCGCAATGGGCGACGCCCAGCGTGATGGAGTTGGGCGGAAAGTCCGCGGCAATTGCTTTCCCAGACTGTGACCGTGAGGATCTGCTTGCCAGCGTAAAGAGCGGCATCTTCTTCAACGCTGGTCAGGTGTGCTCGGCCATGTCGCGGCTTCTCGTACACCGCGATATTTACGACGAGGTGCTGCTTGCCGTCGCAGCGCTTGCCAACCAACTCGTCACGGGGCCTGGAGAAGACGACCCCGATCACACCCCGCTGATCAGCCTCGATCAGCTCGATAAGGTGGCTTCTATGTGTCGGGAGGCCGTTGCGGAGGGGGCCACGGTGGTGGCAGGCGGCGACCGAGTGGTGGAGCGGTGCGGGCATTTCATGCAGCCGACGATTCTTGGCCACGTACAGCCACACATGAAGATCGCTTGCGAAGAGGTGTTCGGTCCCGTGTTGTGTGTGATGCCATTCGAAACCGAGGATGAAGCGGTACAGATTGCCAATGGCACGCCGTTTGGCCTGGTGGGGGGCGTATTCACGCGCGACATTAGCCGCGCACTGCGCTTTACGCGACGTCTGCGCGCCGGCCAGGTCTTCGTGAACGAATGGTATGCGGGCGGCATCGAAACCCCGTTCGGTGGCGTTGGGCTTTCTGGATTTGGTCGGGAGAAGGGCCAGGAGGCCATCTATAGCTACGTGCGTACGAAGAACGTCGCGATTCGCGTGGCCGACCACTAGGAGGCACCCGAAATGAAGAAGTGGCTCTGCATCGTTTGCGGTGTGATCTACGACGAGGCTGAAGGCTGGCCTCAGGATGGCATTCCCCCCGGAACCCGATGGGAGGATGTCCCTGAGGATTGGAAGTGCCCCGAGTGTGGGGTCGGCAAGGCTGACTTTGAGATGCTGGAGATTGCGGGGGAGGAGGTGCCGTCAGCCTCGCCAGCGATTGCTGTGTCGGCCGTCGCCGCAGCGAACCCTGTCACGCAGTGCTCACCCCATCCAGTCGTCATCGTGGGTTCCGGCCATGCTGGTTACGGGCTGGCCCAGGCGATTCGTCAGCGTGACCCGCATGCCGAAATCATCGTCCTGACGCGTGAGTCTGGTCATCTCTATTCAAAGCCAGCCCTATCAATCGCGACCTCGTTGGGGCGCAGTGTCGAGAGCCTGATTGCCGAATCGCCTTTCGAGATCGAGAGAAGGCTCAGGATCCGTGTCTATCCCTACTGTGACGTGCATGCGATCAACAGTGCCGCGCACACCCTGACGACTAGCATGGGGGAGATGCCCTACGCAAAGCTCGTTCTGGCTCTGGGGGCAAGCCCCGTACGCCTTGGTGTTAGGGGGCGTGGCGATGCGCTGCTAAGCGTCAACAACCTTGACGACTATCGGGCATTGCGTCGTCAGTTGGAAGGCGCCACACGTGTGGCGATCATCGGCGATGGGCTCATTGGGTGTGAGTTTGCCAACGACCTCGCCACCAGTGGCTACCAGGTGAGTGTCGTCGGCATCGGGAGATGGCCGCTGGAACGTCTCCTGCCGCATGCGGCTGGAGTCCACCTGCAACGTGCCCTGACAAGCCTTGGAGTGGATTGGCATCTGGAAAATCAGCTGGAGGAAATCGGCGGAGTACCCGGTGCATGGCAACTCAAGCTCGCCGATGGCAGAGAACTGGAGGCGAACGTGGTGATCTCGGCGGTGGGCCTGACGCCAAACGTCGCGCTGGCTGCCGACAGCGGTTGCGCCGTCGGACGCGGCATTCGTACGGACGACACCCTGCAGACAAGCCTTCCGGATGTGTATGCACTTGGTGACTGCCTGGAAATTGGCGGCCGACTGGCCCCGTACTTGGCACCAATCAACCACGGCATTACCGCCCTTGCTCGAACACTGACCGGGAGCCCGACGCCAGTCAGCTACCCGCCCATGCCCGTCCATGTGAAAACGCCGGTGGCGCCGCTGTGCTTCCTGCCGTCTCCCGCATCCGGCTTAGGCGAGTGGCGGGTCGATGAGACCGCGGATGGGGGGGTGAGTTGTGGCCACTTTGACGACAGCGGGCGGATGTGCGGCTTCGCGCTCGTCGGTTCCGCGGCACAGTCGTTGCGCGGACAGTGGCTGGAAGCATGCAAGCCGCCGATTGGCGATTATGTGTCCTGATATCTACTACGCAAGATGAACCTGCCAAATGATGACAAAAGCTGCGGCTGGTATGCCGCGCTACCAAGCCCGGAACTGGCCATGGGATTGGCTGGCCGTCAATCGGCGGACTATGCCGTGATCGGCGCCGGCTTTGCCGGTCTTGCCGCTGCGCGTCGGCTCGCTGTTCACAAGCCGCAGGCTCGCATTCTCCTGGTCGACGCACAACGCGTGGGCGAGGGCGCGTCGGGTCGCAATTCGGGGTTCGTGATAGATCTTCCGCACAAGTTCGCCCTGGAGAACCCGGACCCGGCGTTCAAGCAGCGGTTGCTGCGGTTGAACCGCGCCGCGATTGCCCAACTGCAATCACTCATCGACAACCACGGCATCGCGTGTCAATGGTCGCATGCAGGGAAATATCAGGGTGCGGTCGGTGAGCGAGGACTGGCCTACCTGGCGCATTTCGAAAAGCTCCTGGCGGATCTAGGAGAGCCCCACCATTCGGTCGATGGCAGCAAGCTGGCTGGGATCTTGGGCACCAGTCATTACAGCCGCGCCGTATTCACGCCGGGATGCTACCTGATGCAGCCAGCGGCGCTGGTCCGAGGGCTTGCGCGATGCCTGCCCGAGAATGTTGAGCTGCTCGAGAACGCTCCCATTTTGCGGGTGGACCGTGACGGCACTGGCGGCTACGTACTGCACGGCGCGAACGGGGCCATTCATACGCGAAGCCTGCTGCTCGGGACGAGCATTTTTACGCGCGAGTTCGGGTACCTGCAAAACCGGCTGTTGCCGGTGATGACCTTCGCGAGCTGGACCGCGCCACTGAACTCCGAGCAATGCAAGCGCTACAAGGGAACCTTCGACTGGGGATTAACGCCGGCCGATCATGCGGGCACGACGGTGCGCATGACGCAGGATCGACGTTTGATCATTCGAAATACCTACCGGCACGTATCGAAATATGGCCGCAGCGTCGACAGCGCTATGCGCGAGCGAATCCGCGCGGGTCACCGTCAGGCATTCCTTGCACGCTTTCCGGAGTTGGCGGATCTGGAATTCACCCATACATGGGGAGGCGTCTACGCCATCTCGCGCAACTTTACGAACTTCTTCGGCCAGTTGCCGGATGGGGCCTTCGCGTCGGCATGCGACAACGGCGTTGGCGCTGCATGGGGCACCATCTCAGGTACCTTGTTGGCGGACTATGCCGTGGGCGCCCAGTCTTCCCTGCTTGACGACATTCAGGCGGTCACCGGTATGCCATCCCTGAATCCACCGGAACCGTTCCTCGGCATTGGCGTTCGCTCCCGCATCATGCTCGCCGCGTGGCAAAGTCGGAGCGAGCTGTGAGAACCCAAGCGAATCCGACTGCGGAAGTAAGGTTGGTCGACCAGGCTGACCTCGGCTTCGTTGTCCGAGGCGGGCCGCCTGGTGCGGCCTACGTCGCACGAGCGTTTCCCGATGACGGACTGTCTCCTCTCGGTATCGGTTTCGCGAGGTGGGAAGGTGCGCGGGTCAGCTGGACCACATTGTACGAGGAAGTGATCTTCACCATCGAAGGCAGCCTAAGTGTGGAAGTCGGCGGTTGTCAGCATCACGTCAAGCCCGGACAGGTTTTGTGGATACCCAAGTACACGGAGCTGATCTATTCGGGCTTTGCGCTTTTTGGGTATGTCGTGTACCCGGGAAACTGGAAGCAGACGTGCAACGAGGACTTGGAGGAACCTACAATGCACTTGAGGTAAGGTAACGTGGTTGCATCACGGAAGGCATCTTCGCTGTCCAGGACCTTCAGTGGCGCGACCAATGCGGGACTACTATTAAAAAAGCCCCCGGAGACACCCGTTCCCATGAAAATCCAGCCATTGCCGCCGTTCAAGGCGCTGATTGCCTTTGAAGCCACGGCTCGCTTGGGCAGCTTCACGCGTGCCGCAGACGAACTCAATGTCACGCAGGGCGCCATCAGCCGACAAATCGGTTTGCTCGAAGACATGCTTGGCGCACACCTTCTCGACCGAACCACGCGCTCGGTCCGCCTGACTCCCACGGGCGAACAGTACTTTCAATCCAGTCGAGAAGCCTTGCTTGCCCTTGCGGAGGCCACGCAGGTGGTCAAACGATGGCAGGGCGACCAGCAGGTGACGGTTGCCACCAGCACAGCGCTCGCCTCCTTGTGGTTGCTGCCGCGCATCCCCGAGTTTAATGACGCTCATCATGGCATCGACCTGCGCATAGTTGCCTTTGATCACGTCAAGGACTACGGCAAACTGGAGTGTGACCTCGCCGTCTACTATTGCAAGAGCCCACCGGCCTCTATCAAGAGCACGCCGATCTGCAGCGAAGAAATCTTCCCGATCTGCAGTCCCGCGTATCTGGCACGTTGTCCGGAACTCCGCCGGGCGGAAGACCTTGCTGCCTGTACCTGGCTGTGGCTAGACGATTCCGAACGAGACTGGGTCAGTTGGCCAGAGTGGTTTCGCCGCCTGGATCTCGCGCCCGCCACGCCTCGCAATCGGATCAATCTCAACAGCTATGCCATGGTGATCCAAGCCGCGTTGAGCGGCCAAGGTGTCGCGCTCGGATGGGGAAATCTCATCGATCCCTATTTAAAGGCGGGCACCCTAATACGTCCTGTTCCTGAAACGCTTAAAACAGATGGGCAATTCCTGATCCTCGAACCGTCGGGGCCGCACGAGAGACGAAAAAGCGTGGGAAGTTTTCGGGACTGGCTGCTGTCGCTGCAATGACTGGGGCCTTGCGAGCATCGCGGGGGCCCTGTATTACGTCGCGCCCAGAGCAGTCTATTCGGACTAATGCTTGGCTATTCATGTATCCTTTTTTATTACATTAAATAATCAATCGATGCACAAAAGATCGTTTGTTTAACCCGGCGGACTTACACAAACTCTCCTTGCGGCTTGATCGAAATCAAGGTGTTCCTGCTGCGAATAGAACAGGCCTTAGGCCATACAGATCCAAGGAGACAACGTTGTCCAATGCAATCGGTTCCCTATCTTCCGCCCCCGTGCTACACCCCGGGAAACTGTCAAACAAGCATCGCAAATTCCTGACGAAGCTGACGGCCGTCATCTCCGGAGGCATGCTGATCGATGGCTTCGTCCTGGGCTGCATCGGGATCGTGATGCCCGCCATCACCAACGACCTGCACCTGTCCGTCGTCTGGCAGGGATTGATTGGCGCATCGGCGCTCATTGGCATCTTCATTGGTGGTCCGCTCGGCGGGTGGCTGGCCGACAAAGTCGGACGACGGCCGATGTTCACGATCGATCTGGCGATTTTCCTGGTAGGTTCCATCGCGCAATTCTTCGTGACGGACGCGCTGCAACTCTTTGCGGTCCGGGTATTGATGGGTATTGCTATCGGTGCGGACTATTCGATCGGTTGGCCCCTGCTTGCGGAATTCTCGCCAGCGCGCCTGCGCGGCAAGTTGCTCGCAGTCCTTGAACTGGCGTGGTACGTGGGATTCCTCGTCTCCTACGCGGTGGGCTACGGCTTGACGGTTGCTCACGCGGCGAGTTGGAACGTGATTCTTGGACTAAGCACGATTCCGACCGTCATCGTTTTCTTGATGCGGCTGGGTACGCCGGAGTCGCCGCGTTGGCTGATGAGCATGGGGCGAACGGCCGAAGCTAGGGCCCTGGCGGCGGAGTATATGGAGCAGGACGAACAAGCGGATTTGCAATCGCAGCCCATCACCGATCAGCAGGGGTTCGGTCGACTGTTCTCGGCCGACTATATCAAGGCCACCATTTTTGTCTCGATCTTCTGGGTATGTAACGTCACCCCATACTTTGCGATCGGTGCATTCGCACCCATTGTGCTGGAACGACTGGGGCTTCAGGAGGGATTGACTGGCGGGTTGGTGCTCAACGGAGTGGCGGTACTCGGGACCGCTATCGCGGTGATGTCGATCGAGCGCGTCGGTCGGCGCAAACTGGCTATTCCGCCGTTCTTCGTTTCGGCCATCGCGCTGCTCTGCGTGGCGCTGTTTTCTCACGGTTCCCCCACGCTCATTCTGGTGTGCTTCTTCACGTTCTCCCTGGTGAACGCGATTTCGACCACGCTGACGGGGGTCTATCCCGGTGAGGTGTTCCCCACGGAAATCCGAGGAGTAGGCGTCGGCTTTGCCACCGCCTTTTCTCGTGTAGGGGCCGCGGCCGGCACCTTTTTGCTGCCGCTGGTCATTGATGGCTTCGGCGTTGGCATGGCATTACTCATTGCCGCGGGTATCTGCCTCTTCGGCGGCATCGTGTCTTACTTCCTGGCACCGGAGACCAAGGGGAAACTACTCAGCGAGGTCTCTGCACCGCAGGGGCGCACCGTGCCGCAACCTGGGTCATGATTGTCGACGAGGCAACGGGCGCTCTGGCGCATCGATGAAGCTCTCCCGCACGCCGCGTGTGGTGCGGCGCTCGCAGCAAGTTGGCATGAGTCGGCGTGCGGCGCGCTCCGGATGACCGGATGCCGACGCGAGGCCTGCGCATGGCATCCGTCATGGGGTGCGTGCTTCCTCGTGCCGACGTCGTCCTGTCCATACCACGCATAACCGAAATCATGATGGCCGTCGCTGACGCAGTCGGGATCATTGGTGTGATCTGCTATCAGATCGCCTATGCAGGCCTGCAATTGAATCGATTGCAACGGGACAGCAAACTGTACTTGGCCCTCAATCTGATCGGTCCCTGCTGCTTGCTGTATTCCCTTGTCTTTCATTTCAACCTCGCCGCGGCGATCAGCCAGTGGTTATGGTTGATGTGGAGCGTGGTGGGTGTGGTCGTCACCGTCCGCACCCGACGACGGCAGCCTGCGCACAGCGGCGAAATGTGTCCGGGACAGGGTAGGCGGTCCGCATTGGGTTCGGACGTGCCGCGGTAGGCGACGGCGGCACCGCGGGCGCCACGCGCGGCGATCGCCCGGCAGGGAAGCCAGACGGCCATCGGCTTACGACAGCAACCGCCGGCGGCTCGCGCCGGCGCGCCCGCGGCCTGCAAGACCTGACTTGTCATTTCCTAATGCCGCCAACGGTGCGGCCTGCAACGCAATCCATTTGGAACTACCCATGAAGAAACAATTCTTTGTGATGGGCATGGCGTGCGCCGTCATGGCGCCCGCCTGGGCTGTCGGCTCAGTGACCCTGTATGGCATCTTGGATGAAGGGGTCAACTACACGAGCAATGTCGGCGGACACAGCCAGGTCGCGCTGGAAAGCGGCTTCCCTCACGGCAGCAGGTGGGGCATAAAGGGCACCGAACCATTGGGCGGTGGACTCCAAACGGTGTTTCAGCTCGAAAACGGCTTCATGGTGGACAACGGCCGCGCAGCCCAGGGGGGCTTGCTGTTCGGCCGGCAGGCCTATGTTGGGATTGTTAGTGATCGATTCGGGACTGTGACGGCGGGTCGGCAGTATGACTTGACGGTGGATTTCCTCTCGCAAACCTCCGCAGCCGGGAGTTGGGGCGGATACATGTTTGGACACCCCTACGACAACGACAACATGGTGTATTCATTTCGGGTGAACAACACGCTGAAATACACCAGTCCGCTGCTGGGTGGGGTCAAGTTCGGCGGCGCCTACAGTTTCAGCAACGACGCAAACTTTGCGAGAAATCGGCAGTTCAGCTTTGGTACGCAATACACGCAGGGTGGCCTGCTGCTGGCGGCTGCCTACCTTCAGGCCAACCAGCCCTCCGCGACGCCCAACGGTGCGATCAACAACGGGGGAGACCAGAATCTGCTCGGCAGTCGGCTGGAGATCTTTGGCGCTGGCGCGACTTATAGCATCGGGGCGTCGACCTTCGGTCTCGTCTACTCGAACACGAACGTGTCCGCGCCCAAAAGCTCGGGGTACGTCGGGCCGATTGTCTCTCCGGCGGGGGCGGCGTCATCCCTGAAATTTCAGAACTTCGAGGTGAACGCCAAATACCAGTTCGCGCCATCTTACTGGCTTGGAGCAATGTACACGTTTACGCGCGCGAGTCTGGCGGCCGGTTCTGGCCGCCAGGATCCGGTCTATCACTCATTTGGGTTCATGGCCGACTATGCATTTTCCAAACGGACCGATATTTATATGCAGGGTGTCTATCAGCGCGTCGCAGGAGACCGCACGGGCACCGTCCTCGATGCAGCCTATGTGACCGGAGCCGCCAACGTGTCCTCTAACCGGAATCAGTTGCTGCTCCGCGCGGCAATCCGCCATTTTTTCTAGGGGTGGCCTTTCCTCGCCAATCACGGGTTACCTCGTCCGAGGAAAGTCCGGCGGTAGGCCTCGGCCTGTTAGGCATGAAAGAGCGAGGCAATCACTGTACGAACCCGGATCGAGCGAGATTTTCCGGGAGGCGTGTGCTTGGCCGCCGCGGATTTTTCCTGAAAGTATGCGAGCCGAGGGCTGCTATCGCTCCATCTAGGCGACGCCTCGCAGGAAGCTGGCAGCGCCACCGTACCTTACGCGGCGAACAGCTGATCTCGAAGGCTGTTTGCCGCTTCCATGACGGCTCGCGGCGTCGACCCGCCGTGTCATCGGAGGGGTGAGTTGTCTTACACATATATCTCCGAGGTGCCAATCGGTGAGCAGCCGCGGGAGTATCGAGGCTGAGCATTCGTTGGCCGCCATCGCTAGCGTCACTTCGATCTTCGGCAGCTACTGTTCAAAAAAGGCGCAAGCCTCGTTTGACTGCACGAGGCAATCGTGTGAGAGTCGAGCATCCGATGGTCCCCGACCCCGGCCGACCGGAAGCGCAAGTAGTGCTGGAAATGTGAGTTCGCGAGTCTACGCTCGTCCCAACCCCTGATCTGCAATGTCCATTCGTACCGCATCACCGGCATTACTGGCGGCTCTGCTTTTCGGCGCAAGCACGCCGCTGGCCAAGGCGCTGACCGGATCGGTTGCCCCGCTCCTGCTGGCCGGACTACTGTATCTTGGTAGCGGCATCGGCCTGGCGCTCGTGCTCGCAATCCGAAGAGTCTGGGCGAAGCCTGATCCGGGAAACGATCATAGCGGTATTCCGCGGGCAGAGGTGCCGTGGCTGATTGGCGCAATCGTTGCGGGCGGCGTAGCGGGGCCAGCGTTGCTGATGAATGGCCTCGTCTCGACCAATGCCGCTTCGGCATCACTGCTGCTGAACGTGGAGGGTGTGTTCACGGCGGTCATCGCCTGGGTGGTGTTGAAGGAGAACGCCGACCGGCAGATTGTTCTGGGGATGATCACGATCGTGGCCGGCGGCTTGCTGCTGTCCTGGCAGCCGGGCAGCCTGCAGATGTCGACTGGCGCGCTGCTTATCGTCGGCGCTTGCCTGTGCTGGGCGATTGACAACAACCTCACCCGCAAGGTGTCCAGCAACGACGCACTGCTCGTCGCCTGCCTGAAGGGGCTTGTCGCGGGACTCTGCAACACGTCGCTCGCCCTGATGCATGGGGCGGAGTTCCCACCAGTCGGTACCGCGGCGGGCGCGCTGATCATCGGATTCGCCGGATACGGTGTGAGTCTCGCCTTGTTTGTGGTGGCGCTGCGGCTATTGGGAACGGCTCGAAGCGGTGCATACTTCTCGGTCGCCCCATTGTTTGGGGTCCTGATCTCGTTTGTGATTTGGCCTGAGGTGCCAGGCTTGGCGTTCTGGTTTGCCGCGGCGCTGATGGCCTTGGGCGTGTGGTTGCATCTGCGAGAGCGGCACGAACACGTGCATACCCATGAGCCATTGGCGCATAGCCACTCGCATCGGCATGACGAGCATCATCAGCATGAGCACGGCTTCTCATGGGATGGCAAGGAACCCCACAGGCACTGGCACGAACACGAGGTAATGGCGCACAAACACCCGCATTATCCAGACATGCACCATCGCCACTTGCACTAATACATCGCGAAGGCCTATGACAGATAGGCCACAATGCGGGTAAATGGCGCGTCGTGCATGGTTGAGCGAAGGTAGTTGACTGGGCTTGCCGACCATGGCCCGCTCGCACCTCGTATGCGAGACCCCAAGTTAGCGCAATAAGCGCCTTTCCAGAGGCTCGCCGGGGGCTGCTTCCTTGCGCAACACGGCAGGGTCAGCGGGGACGATTGCGAAACTAATGCAACAACCTACATTTTGCGCGGGGTTGCTGCACTCAAAAAACCACCCACGGAAAACCCGGCGCTACGCGAGGCATGCCAATCGGCGTCAGAACGGACAGAAACGGTGTCCTTCTCGCCATGCGAACCAATCGCACGGGTAGATGCAATCGCCATCTCGTTCGTGGAAGATCGCGATCATCTCTCGCCGGATGCAGGCTAACAGGTCATCCCGATATGGCCGAGGCACCTCGGCGAGCACGACAAAGCGGCCGCGATCGTCTTTCGTCACCGATCGCCGCGCTGCAATCGCCCATGGGTTAGCGGGGCCATTTGCGACCGGGTTGTGCATCGTTCACTGGTTCAGGGTTGTCGACAGAGCCAAGCGCGCAGGGCAAGCAGGCTGCCGACCAGCGGTGCGATAGAGAGGGCGGGGACGCCGCGGAGGCGGCCGTCCCAGCGCCGCCACGCCTGTAGCGAAGCCTGCGCGGCGCCACGCAGTGGGAGGAAATAAACGCCAGGGGCTTCACGCGCCGCGCGCGATAGCTCGCGTGCCACGGGTGACCACCGAAAATTAGAGCGCATGACGGATCTCTACCGCGCAATCCTGGTTGCGGCACCTGGACGGTGCGATGGCGCTGGCACAACGCGCGGTCCAACAACGTAACGCCTTCTTAATCCACGGCACGGCAGGTGAGAGTGCCAATTACCCGGAGTGGACACCCGCATTTTACGGACCGCTTGGCACGCCCATCCGCCAGGGAAGATCGGGAATTTCTGAGGGAGATTTACTAGGTGCAGCAAAACTGCGCGAACTAGAGGTTGCTGCAGAAAATCCGGCGAGGCCCAGGCTTTCGGGACTTGTGTAAGGGATCGGGAGGATTTGGCACCTCCAACTTCAGCAGCACGTCATGCAGCATTGCACTATGCACTCCGCGCGCGAACGGGAACAGGGACAACGCGCAGGTGCTGGCCGGACCTGGCCCTGCGGCGCAGGGCCAGATTACCGAAAATTGTGCCGCTCGCAATCCTCTAACTAAGGTCCCCCTCCTGCAACAAAGGACGCCGATACGTCTCCGGGATCCGCACTATGAACAAGAATGCCACCAAGAATATGCCAGCCGCATAGTAAGCGGGTGCCAGCCTATTGTGCGTGAGCGCCAACAGATAGGTGCTCAGAAATGGCGCGGTGCCACCGAACAGAGCGTAGGCCGCGTTTACGCTGATCGATGCACAGCTCAGTCGCACACGCGTCGGAAAGAGCTCAAGCAGAGCAATCGGGAGCGGTCCCCAGAACAGGCCGCCAGCGATCGCAATCATGCCCTGTCCCAGATTAGCCGCAGCCAGGCTTCCTTGACCAGCAAGCATATAACCGGGAATCAGCGTAACGATGGATAGCACCAGTGCGCCAAGAAGGACGGGCTTTCGACCGAACCGGTCGGATAAATACCCACCAAGATTCATGGCAAGGAAAGCCAACATCAAGGCAATGCAGTTGGAAATCAAAGCATCGTTGGCACTCAGCTTCGTGGTCGTCGTCAGGTAGGTGACGAAGTAACCGGCCAGAGTGTAGAAGCCCAGACTAGACAGCGCGGAAAGTACGAACGTGAACAAGACCTCCGAGCGATACCGCTTAAGGGTCGCCAGGATGGGCTCGGGAGCGCCGCGCCTAGTCGCCTTCGTAGCCTCGAACGCTGGCGACTCTCCTACTTTCGCGCGAATATAGATGCCCACCAGCGCGAACGGCGCTCCCAGCAAGAAGGGGATGCGCCAGCCCCAGGACGCATAGCGCTCTGGCCCGAGTCCGCTAGTAACGGCCAAGACTACGAGCGCAGCGACGATGGGGCCTACGTTTGCAAAGGAATAGGTGAACGCCACTGCGATGCCGCGGCGCCTCGCTGGCGCATGTTCAGCCACGAAGGAGTTCGATCCGGTCGCCTCGCCAGCCGCTGACAGACCTTGCAGCAGACGACATACCACTAGGAGAACCGGGGCAAAAACACCAATCTGTTCGTAGGTGGGCAGCAGGCCAATCCCGACAGTGGACACCCCCATGATCAGAATGATCGCCGCGAGCGTGGACTTACGTCCGTAGCGATCTCCCAATCGACCAAACACGTAGCCACCGAACAGCCGCATGACAAATCCGACGGCGTAGACGGCAAACGTTGACAGCAATGCGGCGACCGGGTCCGAATGGGGAAAGAACAGTTTCGCCAACATGGTCGCCGAGTACGCATAGACGACGAAGTCATACCACTCGACAAATTGGCCCAGCGCCGCTGAAACGACAACCTTGCGCATCGCGTGCTCGTCCGTACCCGACGGTTGCGCTTGAACACCAGTGATGGAATCAACGTACGCCATTGCGCACCTCGCATTGCTCAGCATTGGTGTCAATAAGCATGTATCGGCGTTGGGATACGCACGGCAGGATCGTTCTGACATACGCCGCGTTCCAATGCACGCCAGCGATCACAGCACCCATAGGATCCACAATCATCGACATCCCGACGGAGTGGGGCGCTGGCTGGCAGCAGGCCACGACGTAACAGGTATTTTCGATAGCACGCGCCCGTGCGAGCGTTTCCCACTGCAAGGCCTTCAGAGGACCAGCTACCCATCCAGAGGCCACGAGCAAGACATCGGCCCCTTTCTCAATCAGCAGCCGGCTCATCTCAGGAAAGCGAAGGTCGTAGCAATTGAGCAGACCAAACTTGATGCCATCGCATTCGAAGACGACCAGTTCCTCGTAGTCCGGCTTGAGCGGAACGCGATCATGCTTCTCGCTTTCCACAAAGTTGAATGCGTCGTAGTGATGCAGCTTGTCGTAGTGAATTGGCGCGGCGCCGTCCGGGCGCAGCAAACTGAGGACGTTACGCGAACGGCCGGCCGTGGACGACGGCAGATAGAGCCCCGCGACAATCGCAACGCGATAGCGCTCAGCGTAGGCCTGTAGCGCCGCCTCAAATACGGCGCTGTGCTGCTGGGCCGCTGCGGCAATCGTCGCCGCAGGTTCAGTGAACTGAAACATCACCGCTTCTGGAAACACTACCAACGACGAGCCGTCATTGTTCGGAAAGTCTGTGCGTTCGGTGGCAGGCAGTGCCGTCCCGAAGAAGCGTTTTTCCACTCTTCTTGCCCATCTGTCGGATCTCCAAAAGCACTTTGCGGATGGCTACAGGCTGTTCGTGGCGGATTTTTCGTACGACAAGGTGATTGACCAGATCGAGGCGGCAAAGGTTGAGGAGATCGGCAAGATCCATAAGGCTTTTTCTGACATCCAGAATCAGATCCTAGGTATTCCTGTTGCGACGGTGATTGTTGCCACTCAGATGAAAGCGGCGGACAAGGTCGGCTACGAGTTCTGGGTAAATACGGCTGTGCTGATTGGGTGCTATGTGTTCGTTCTGCTAAGCGCGCTCATGCTTCGCAATCAGCTCCATACACTGGACACATTGAAGACTGAAATTACGCGAAAGCGCAATCAGATGCTGGACCAGTACAGCGAAGTCGCCGACCTCGTGACGGGCAGCTTCCCCGCTCTCTTTGCTCGGCTTAGGACGCAGCGAATCGCGTTCTACTTTGTCGGGTTCGTTCTCTTCGTCGGACTGGTTTTATCGCACGTGTTGTACTTTGCCCTTACGCAACCTGCGGCGAAGAAGCTAGAGGCCTTGCTTGCCTGTTTCAATGGGTAACCGTAGGGTGCCAATCAGTGCGCGGGGCCGAGCGTGCTCGGAGATTGATGAGTCTATTTGACTCAATTGCGTGGCATTGATTCAGCATGCGCGAACTCATTTAATCGGCGCACACATCAAGGATCTTCTGTATCAAGAGTTCGTAGCATAGAGGGTGCTCAGGAAGTTGACTTCTCTTTTGGTATGTTTCCACCCGATCAGCGTTCCACATGGAAAGAGTTCCAGAGCCTGATCAATGGCAATGTAGTCCGGGAACCTGCCATCAGGACGATGCTTGTTCTGCGATGTCGTCATTAGTACGGTCTGGTCGCGTTCGAGGAAGATTTCGAAGAATTGTTCGCGCGCGACAGGTTCCGTGGGTTTAATGTAGAGCTCGGCCGCGGTCGTGATGCGATTGATGCGGTGTCCACGTTGGATCGTGCGTGGCGGACGTCTGAACTCATGTGCCGCAAATATTTCCAAAGCCTCCCGAGTAATACCGACAACTCGCCACGACCAGGGACGCGATCCCATCAGGCTCGTCATCATCCGATTGGCATCGTTGGCAGTAAATCCCTCCCCATACGCT
This sequence comes from Cupriavidus pauculus, assembly GCF_008801835.1. Lineage (GTDB taxonomy): Bacteria > Pseudomonadota > Gammaproteobacteria > Burkholderiales > Burkholderiaceae > Cupriavidus > Cupriavidus pauculus. Next base: position 26,526 of record NZ_VZOW01000025.1, read on the forward strand.
TTAATTGCCTTGAACTGCGCAACGTAAATGGAGTGCAGTGCTGCCCGGAGTTTGTGATCTTTGTAGATGGATTGCATGGTGGATGAGAGCTCGTTCGTCGTACGCTTGGCGGCACCTCGGTAGGGGTACGACAGCGCCAAGGGGGGCTAACCCGGGGACGCGGATTAATCGTTCGGAGCGTCTCGAAGCTGTCGCATGGGGCGTCCATGGCTGTAATAGTCAAAGTAATGGTCCCCGCCCGCCAAGGCCAAGATGATCCGATGCAGCAATACTGTGAGGAGCTTGTTTTCTCGAATCAGACGAATTGGGTCTTGCGAAGAGGTGCCCGCCCCGTGTGCGGCTCTGTTCCGGTTGCGCCAGGCCGACTTCTCCAGTTCAGTCGTCTGCAGATCGAGGCCGGAGAGAAAGCGCTCCATTAGTACATTCTGTGGTGCGGTATTTAGCCCATTGATCTTCCGATCCAGCAATTCCTTAATCTCCTCCGGAAGATTCGCTTCCTGGATGCAGGCACTCAGATTCTCTCGCAGTTGTTGCCAATCCTTGTTGTTTGTCACGAGACGCGAATCCAACTTGGTCGTGGCACGACCGTACCACGACTTTTGCAAGCCCTCAATCGTTGCGCCCAGATGCGCGGCTGCCATATGCACGGGCGCAGCTAGAGAATGCCAATAATTCCAGAAGACGGTACGCAGGTGATAGGCGTCGTATAGATTCAACAGCGTGGCGAGCTGCTTAGTTAGTCTTTCCTCTGTCAGTTCGGGAATGAACTTCAATCCGAGTGGAGCGGGCAGCCATCCTTGTAGTCGATCCGCTTCCTTGACAAGGGCATGCCCACTACTCGCGCTGAAGGCCACGGGTCGCCAAGCGTCATCGAAGGAAGTCCATCCTAAATAGATGAGGTAGCTACCGAGACAGAACGACAGACGGTCCCGAATCTTCCGCCGAAGTTCGTCATCCGGTGCTCCGATATACAGGATGTAGCCTGGTCTGCGTATGAAATTCGGCTGCGCTCTTGACGTACCTATGACTATGTCGAGGCCGTGAATGCGCAGGTGAACGCATGAGCGTGCGCTACTGCCGGTCTCGTCTGCAGCGGTTTGAATGATGTCTCCGCGCTTGCCTTGCAGCACGCGTGTTGTGCTGGTGACTTCGTTAAAGGTATCGAGATCCGGCCATCCTGCGTTCTTCGGCATGTTCTCGTACCATTCGATCAAATACTTCGCCGGCTTCTTGTTCAAACTTTCCCAGCGGAGTTGATGGCATTGGGATTCTTCCCTTGTCTCTCCGTTGCGATCTCTGTCCCATTTTCGGCTGTGCTGCAGTGGTATGACGCCGCTAGCGATGGCCACTGCTCCACTGTACCCTTCAATTCGGACCTCGTCCTCCGCTTCATAGACGGTGCCTGCGGCTCTTTCCTCGTGTACAGACGCACTGTTTCCGGCAGAGACAGTTTCGAAGACGAGTCGTAATTCATCATCTCTACGAAACGAGAAATGAGCCACAGGTCCATGCAAGGGACCATGGTCTACAACCCCATAGGTACCGTTGTTGAGGATAGCTTCACAGCATTCCCAGTCGAAACAAGTCCCACGGGAATTTTGGTCTATTTTTGGCATTGTCTTCCTGTAGGTCATTTACTTCGCAACCAAACTGGTGGCTGCGTGGGTGGTGCCGGGGAAACCCAGAAGCAGTGAACCAACATCTGCCCAGTTCGTCAGCGGCAATGCCGCGGGCCAGCGGATAGCTTCTACTTTACGACGCGTGCCAGCACAAGGGTTTCGCCGGTTTCCTGTACGCGATGTAGTTCGAGCGAGATCTGTCTACCTTCCGCCTCCATCGGGGAAAAAGACACGATCTCCGATATAGGAAGCTCGGCCCCGAGACGCGAGTAGGTGGAGACCTCATGAACGGGCAATGATGTAGCTTCGATGCGGACGGTTCCTATGAATTCGATCCTGGCTATCTGAATAGGGCCGAGGTTGGTGTCGATGACGTAGCGATCGTCTTCGGGATATTCGGCATTCAATTGCGTTCTTCTTGGCCCGGCGCCAGGCGCAAGTCCTTCATGCAACGATTCGATAGAGGATGCGACGTGCACGAATGCATTTGCCGGGGTCGTACTTACGCCATGTCGAACCGAGCGCAGGAAGGCAGTCGCGCCATTTGCTTGGTTCATCGATTCCCCGAGTGCGGCCAATGTTTCCGCGGTTTGGCCAGGCGCAGGATGCAATATCGCGGACTTCAGATCGTAGGATCTTGTAATCTGAGTAATGGCCTTCATCGACAGCCATGATTCGACATCATCGACTTGCTTGCGTGCCAGGACGCGCAGTTCGATTCCATGACCTTCAGCGAGTGCCACGGCCGCAGGGGCGAAACCCGTTGTTGAGACCGCCGTCACCTTGCCGAAGTTGAAGCGGGTTCGACGACCAATTAGCTGTTCTATCCACGCAGAGGGTGCAGGCCCATGGCTGGGGCGGTCTCGACACTCTAGCAGCCATGTCATTTCGGTACTGCCGAAGCGGCCCGAGACGAAAATGTCGAACTCGGCGACAGGGCTCCCGTCGCTGTCGAAGATTTTCTTGCTTTGCTCGATTGTAAAACCCTCGCCCATGAAGTATTCCTCGATCGTCTTAACAAGACTTTCCAGGCGCTTTCCGTCAGATGGCATGATCGGCCCTTTGAGGATGTCGTTGGTACCTGCACGATTAACGGACGTCATTAAGCTACTGGTTCGTTTCCCCTGCGTCTGGGTCAATATATCGGTGCGTAACGGCGTGCAACTGCATAAGGATAACAAGCTACACGCCCATGGCGTCGTCAGGAATTACGGCGCGCTCCATGCTGCGAGAGTCATACGCAGGCGCATCTTCGCAACAAAGTAGGAGGGTATGGTCCGCAGCGGTCGCGGCAGCGGCAGCCAAGCTTAGGTTTAGCCCCGTAGTGACGGGGCTGACTCATAGAACGTGCGCGGTGACGTCCATATGGGAGCCGTGGTCGCATGGCCCGTCAGTCGAGTCGGTGCAGGCGATGAGGGCGTTGCGTTGGCACGTGGTGAAGAGTCGAGATCACCGCGCCACGCGCGGCGGCAGACCACTGGGTAGCGCCTATTTATGTTAGTCCCCGGCTCACTTGCGGCGAGTAGAGCGCCGGAGGTCTGGCACAAAAGGCTGGTGGTCATCTCGGATATTTTCCTCAGACTTTGTTGTCGGCTAGCTGAGTATCGCATTCCAGTACCATTAGTGTGTGCATGGATTCGACCCGGCGATAACCCGTTGTATGGAATGAACTTTTTCCCTTCTCCATTTTTCTTGTGTGGGTTTCTCAGTCTTTATTGTTTGGGTACATTCGGACGACGCGGCACGACTGGATGCGGCGGCACTGGATCGGACGTACCATCATGTCCGGCTACATTAAGATCCAGCCAGACACCTACCATCCTGCGATGCTTGGGCAGCTGCGGCGATTCATGCTGCAGTTGGATTTCGACGAAGAGCAGCGCGCAACCGCCGCCGGCGAAGCGCCAAAGTTCCGGTTGCTGCCACTCGACCTGATGATCGCAGTTGACGCCATGCAGTCCCTGAATGGTGTGGCAAGGCCGTTCGCGGCGTGGGCCGACCTGCGGAATATACGGACTCGCGGCGTTCGGTACGACATCCCAGATGTGCCGGAGGTCGCGCAGACACCGATTCCTGCGGCGCGTTTTCTGCACGTCGGTGACGACTGGGACGATTCAGCGCCTGATTCGGGGGGGACTGGCCTGCGTGACCCCATGCGGGAAGCGCTAACAGAAGGAAGCTCTTGTGCTTCGGAAATCGTCACGACGGATGACGGCCGCGCCATTCTGGACCTTCCGACAGCGCAGCGGTTTGATGTTGACCCGGAATCCGCAGCTTTCATCGCGGACTTCGAGGTCGATCGTCTGCTGTCGATGCACGACGCTGGTAATGGGCCCGGATCGATTACTGCGGGATACCGTTGGTATGTGCACTACGGTTGTTTGACGCTGTCGCATTCGCAAATGGCAGAGCACGATGAGATAGCGAGACGAACGGCTTTCAAGGACCGGCTCGGTCTTACTGATAGCTATGATGTTCGGGACGTACTCGCCAGATCTGTGCCAGTGGAAGATCTATCGCCCCAGGCGCGAGAAGCTTGGGGCGTCCACGGGATCCACCAGGCCCAGCTCACTCTCTGCTAGCCCTTTACAAAGCCCCGGCGTCGCGAGACGACCGGGGCTTTCTTATTTCGGATTGTGGGATTCCGAAGCATAAATCTTGAAAGCTCGGATAAAACATACCTCTTTTTACGGAAATCTAGAGGCGAGAATGGGAAATAATACGCGAACCTTACTTGGAAGGACCGAAAGCTATGCTCGATGCATTGATGTTCGCGGCTGCCGCTCTGGGTGCTGCGCAAACCGGAGGCGCGGTTCTTGCCTTTGTTGTGGCCGCATATGCGCACATCCCGGTGGTGGGTGGGCTCGTACAGGGGTACGTCGAATATATTGGACCTCTGGGTGCTTCAAGAACAGAAAATGTCCTCGCCGGCCTAGTCGCTTTCCAACTTATCGTACTTCCCGGTAGTGCCATCTACGGCCTGCGTCTTATTTGCAAGGCTGTGCGCCTTTTGTGGACCGACTTTGCCAGCCAGAGACGACCTGCGACCCGCAGTTAAGGGGGGAACGGGCCGATCGAGCTAACGGCGGAACAGACTTCAGCGGTTGCGACCGCCCGGCTGGAGTGCTGACTTCGTTGCTGCATCCATTCCAGTTACCGCTACATCTGGTCACGACATGGCGGGGTCAGCCGGGGCGCAAGGACGATCCGCTGCATGAGACGATGGGTGAAATCACGCACGAGCTACTGGCGCTGATCGGCTTCGTCTCGGAGACAATTCCCGACTCCGCCGACGCGTGGCGAGGGGTATGCGCTGGGAACGGACCCGCGCGCGCCATCGGGTGGCGGAGATCGGAAAGAATATGGGAATCCTCACTTGGATCTAGATGATGAGCGACAGCACAACTATCGTCCCGACTGCAAATAATTCTGTGCAACACGCCCGCTACGAAAGTTTTCGCCTCACTGAGCACGAGACTTCCGCAATACTTCGCGTGGGCCATCCAGCTGGAACCCTCTCGGTCAATCAAGCGGCTGTGGGCGACGCATTGAGGCGCATCCCTACCGCGATCTTCACTGCGACGACGGATATCAGTTCGATACGCGCCGTACGCGGCAAGACAAGCGATGCGGTTCGTCGGAACGCGAACTCGAAGATCTACCTGAAGCCGTGACGCGGGATTGGGAACCTGGCCCCCGTCATCCGTTGACGATTTGAGGAACAAAGCACTCGTGGTTAGATTCCTTCTTCGCCTCGCACGAGGTGACGCATTCTTTTGCGCCGATTCACAACTGTTCTCCCCGGCACGCCGTCGGGCAAAAGATCGTCAAAGAGCGAAACGGACACTCGCTAAGAATCTCTCGCATCTCGAGCCAGTTCGAGTAGGAAAAGCAGAGTCCGTCGCGGTGTGCCCCGACTGGATCGGAATGCCTAAGATCGCCACATGCGGTCCATGGAGCGTTTGCCTTTCGAGACACGTCGCGGTTTCGATCGGTAGCGACTTACGCGTGGTCGGCAACCGGGTCCGTGTAGATGGGACATGGCACTACACACAATGGCGAGTGTCTCGCCAACGGGTGTGGGTCAATGCGGGACTCGCTTTTGCCAAGATGTTGCTCTTGGCCGGTGCAATGTGGACGGGGTGGAAGTTCTCTATAGCCCTACTCGGAGTCTTGTTTGCCCCCTTTTTGAGGGAGACTCAAGACTGGCCGTCCGTCCTGGCGTATGGTGCCGCTGCCCTGTGCCTTATGAGCGCGGAACGAGTCCTTGCTCGCATTCCTAAGGGATTGCCGAGAGTATGGATGACATCCAAATCGGCTCGCGCACCGGCGATGGAGCATGGCGATGGCGGCCAGAGACAGGCGAAATTCCCTGAGCCAGATGTCTGCTTTCCGACGCGAAATGGCTGAAGCCGCGACAGAGGAAACGCCTATGGCAACGCCCAAGATCAAGAAGGTGTTCTACCTGCCGCCTGACTATGGCTTCTTTCCGATGCTCGTCGGATTGGGCGTGGTTGCAGTGGTTGTTCTGTTCTGGCCTCAAGAGCCGCATACGGCGAAATGGTATGCGGAGCATCTCGACGCCGCGCGGGTAGCTCAGACGCAGTGTGCACGCCTAGCGAGTGCTGGCACGCAGCTCTCCGAAAGGATGAAAACAGAGTGCGAAAGCGTTGGCAATGCACTGCACGTAATCAATCAACGCGTGCCGTAACGAGGCTCACAGGTGTTTAGCTCCACCACTCTTGACACACGGAGAAGGAACAATGTTTTTCTGGAACAGAAGAGTTGTCGCGGAAGTACGCAGAATCCTGGGCTGGTCTGGCGGAGGAGTGCACAAGCGAATCGACGAGAATCGAGAGCTACTTGAGCTGCTGCGGGATAAGGCCCCTGAGTTTGTCCAAGAGCACCCTTGGATCGTCAACTGGTTACAGTCTCAAGACGAATTTTTGTCGGAACTTGCTTCGGCTGTGCCAATCATGGAGGGGCGCTTCCTGGCTCAGACTCGCAATCCAGTAGGAGTGTTCCCGCGCCCCTGGCCAGCTGAGATTTTTGCTGGCCACGCGTACACCGTCGACCCGGCACAGGATGGAATGAGCCGTGTTGGGTTGGCTCCCGCGCAGGAGCCGAGCACTCGCCGTTGAGTCGGCGGTCAGAGTAAACGAAAGGCCCGACTGATGCGAGTCGGGCCTTTGTCGTTTTTGAGGATGCGTCGAATTACAGCGCCGCGTCCTTCAACTTCTTCAGCGGACGAACCTTCACCTTAACGGAAGCCGGCTTGGCCGCGAACCATTGGTCCTGGCCGGTGAACGGATTTTTGCCGAAACGCTTCTTGGTCGCCGGCACTTGAATGGCCGACACCTTGAACAGGCCGGGGAATGTGAATTCGCCCGCGCCCTTCTTGTGGATGGCGCTGGTGATCGTGTTCTCGAGGTGGGCAAGCACGGTCTGCACCGTCTTCTTGTCCAATTCGGTCTGCGTAACCAGGTGCGCAAGGAGGCTGGACTTGTTGAACGTGTCCTTCAGCGGCTTTGCCACGGGTGCAGCAGCTGCTTTCTTCGCTGCGGGTGCAGCCTTCTTCGCCGGCGCTGCCGGTTTCTTTGCCGCAGTCTTCGGGGCGGCCGTCTTCTTCGTTGCCATGGAGCTCCTGTTTCGAGAATGCCGGCACCGTGCCGGATCGGCAGAGCTTAGCGAAGATGACAGGCACTTTGCAACGGGGAAATCGCTAGTCGGGCGCCTTTCCCACAGCCTCATAGCGCTTACGTTTGTGCTGATTCTTCGCGACGATGGTATTGAGGATCGCGCAGGATGGGCACCAGTGACCGGCCTTCACTCCAGAGGGCGTCGCGTCCCAGACGTGGCCACGATGACATTCCCACTTGAGTTTGGCTTTTCCGTGGCGGTAAGTGTCTGACAAGCAAATGCCGCCGCGCTCCCGCGCCAAGGCGTGCATGGCCTCGATGCCCAGCTTTTGCCCCTCGTTGCGGCAGATCCTGCACCAGCCGCCCTGGAGGACGTTGTTACCGAGCGCTTCCCATTCGTGGCCAGCCGCGCATCGGAAACGGTAGAAAGCGCTGGTTCCATGGTAAGCGGTACTTAAACACCGGCCTCCGCGCTCGTTGGCCGTGCCCTGTATGCGCGCCAGGCCGTCTGCATCGGTCCGTTGTGCTCCTAATCTGGTATCGGTGCACGTCCGGCACCAGTTGCCTTGTTTTAGAACCTTGTAGCCCATCGCTTCCCAACGGTGGCCAGCCGCGCATTCAAATGGGTAATGGTCGCGGCCAGTCTTCCAGGCGGCCGCGAGGCACTTGCCCCCATGCTCGGCCGCTTTGGCGTGCAGGTCGGCCAAGCCGTATTTTGAGGCTTGCCGGTGCGGCCGAGGCTCGGTTGGCTTGCCGGCGCAACGGGGACACCAGTAGCCCGCCAACACGCTCCGCCCTTCTGGATTCCATTCATGCCCATGCTTGCAGCGAATTCTATGGAGCGCCGCGCCACCAAGAAATCCACCGTCGGTCAGGCACTGTCCGCCGCGATCCGCCACGAGCTTGTCGAACTTCGCTGCAATGCTCGCGCGGCTGCATTCAGGGCAACCGGGCGCCTTGTACAGGACGCCGTAGGCGCGGCGCTCGAAGCGATGCCCATTGGCGCATTCAAGGAGAATCTTGGCGCTAACGCCTTGCCATACCGTCGCGTGGCAGGCGAGGCCTTGTAGCGTGGCGGCGGCCTGTAGGCGGGCAAGGGCCATCGTCGCGCGGCGCGACGGTGGGGAGTTGGCTTGTTTCACGTTATCTGGAAGGGGATCTTGCGTCCCTGTCATGGTTCCGACTGCGCGAAGCCTATCATCCCATGTGACATTACTGGGCGCGGATTATCCGCCGGTCCACCACCTTCCACGCCGCGTTGCGCCTCCTTTCATAGGCGTTTCCGAGAACGCCTGCGTAACAAGGGATTCATCGATCTCGGCAGCGCCTGGGGTATGGCCTGACTTCGTGTTTGTGTGCGAACAGGGCTTTCAATGTTTGTGATGCATTTTTCAAAATTTTCGACCAGAGCGAGAAACCGGGTTGTTACGTCGGTACCACCAGGCCGATGTGCGTCCAGGAACCTTGCACGCGAGAAAGGTGCGACATATACGCGTCCATTTGGACTTTTCGGAAAGAGCCACCAGAGCCAAGGACTTCCACCAAGATCAAATAGTACCGGCGCTTTCGTGTCACCCCACTCCCGCAACAGAGCACTTTGCTCAGGGAACGGAATTCTAGTAATCAGCAAGTCTGCGTCCAGAGGCTTGCCTGCTCTTATTGCTTTAAGAAAGTGTTCGCCGTCCTTCTTTCGTCTTGTCCCATCGACAACCCAAACGAGCTTTTGATAGAAGGCGTTGCGAGCCTGACGTTCCTCGGGCTTCAGGTACGAATGCTGGAATTCAATTACCCATCCATCATCGGTTTTCACATCCGCAATGTGCCGCTCGCCATCTTCTGCTCTGTGGACAACCTCCTGCCAGTTGCTTGGGAACTCGTTCTTCCACGCGCGATGCCATTCCGTTTCGTTCTCCCACCATGGGTCGCAGACGCGTTTCGCTTGATGGGCCCAGTGCCATGCCTTTAAGGTTCCGCACTTGGCGATCATCAGGCTTCCACAGGCTTCGCAGTTGCCTAGAAGGCCGCGCGCCGCTTCGTGGCGCTCACCTTTGACGGTTGCAAATTTCATGGTCTGCTTGGGCTATTGGGGTGCGAAGCAATGGCAGATGTTGGGGCGTGCTGCGAACCCGCTACCCACTATAGGAGACGGTGATCCGACTGTGGAGCGCGAAGCGAGTTGACGCCAGGAGGGAAATGTTAGTGCGGCACAGAGCAACCGATCGGATGCTGCTAATCCGGGATACGGTTAAACGACTGGCCGCAGTCTGTCCTCCCAAGGGGGCAATCTCGGCCTTATGCCCCGTCGAGAGTGGCGGCAATGCGCTCAACCGTCCTGTTGCTGGCCAAGCCCAGCCGCTCCGTGACGGCATCGGGGGCAACGCCACGGATCAGCAGGCGCCGGCAGTACGTGTTGCGGAGGATTCTCGGGCTCATGTCCTCGGAATCTTGTCCGATGGAGGCGGAGGCCTCTCGTACGATCTTTCCGAGGCTCATGTCCGTGATGGGCGTGCCGGTCCGCTTCAGGGTGAATAGGAGATCGCCAGCGACCGGCCAGTCATGCCGTACCGCGTGCCATGCGCTCAAAGGGGCTATGGCGAAGGGCTCAAGATGGATGGTGCGGGAGATTTTCGGCGGACGTGCCGGTACGTGCAGGTAGGGCGGGGCGGCGTTCGGGTGTAGGTCCTCAAATCGAGCAGTACGCCCCTCGCTGGCCGTGACGCCGGCGCCCAGGAAGAGCGCAACGATCGCACGTCTCTGGAGAGTTTCCGGCGAGTCAGCGCTGTGCGGCTGTACGAATTCCTGTAGGCGCTGGTCGACGTCTTCGGGAAGGAAGAGGGCATCGGGATCTTCCGTAGGCCAATGCTGACCACGAACGAGATCGCTGGCAGGGTTGGCATCGCGGATGCCGATGTCGACCAGATGCCGGCACAGGCGATCGATGAGCTTGAGATAGCGCATGCGTGTCGCCGGCGAGTATGCGGTGGCGTCGGCATCAAGCCAAAACCCATCGAGCGCGTCAGCGCCGAAGTTGGCCACCGTCATCCCGCGGCCGACCAAGTATCGGTTAAATCTGTCGAACATTGCCCGATGCTGGACGATGGACTGCTGCGCGAACGGTCGCCGGTCAGCGCCGGCGGCTTCGCGTGCTTGCCAGTCAGCGTAGGCGCGTGCGGGGTCAAGGTGCCAGAGGGTATCCATAAGAATTTATATACTGAATATTGCGTCCCCCGACAACCCCTACCGCATCTTCGATGCGGTTATTGCTAGCAAACGCGGGGGGTAGGCCCACAGCACCCGCCGCACGGCTTCGGACACCAGCAAGCGATATCCACCTGGAGACGACGCGCGGACGGCCAGCAACTATGTCGTCGACATCGGCACATGCGGTCGGGCCGGCCGGTCCGACGAACAACTCGTTCAGGACGGCGCGTTTCAGCGCGTGCCTGCCCGGGCCGGGCTCGTTGAAGAGAATGTGATCGCCGACTGCAAAGGTCCCAAACCGCCGGTACAGCGGCTGCCCGTTCGGGTGGCAACCAATCTGGTCTGCGAGGGTGGGCGCCTGGCCTTCGAGAAAATCGGCAAGCTGCGAACGCTGATAACCGATCCCTCCGTGAACTTCATCGACGGGAAGCTCCGGCTTGCCAACCACGCCAATCGCGGCACGCATCACACGCCGGTAGTGCTGTCCGCCCGCCAGAAACACCCTGCTGGCTCGGCTGGGCCAGGCCACTTGGACGGGGTCATGCCAAGATGCGGTCAATCGGCTATCATAAGCCATGGGGTTATATAGACAAGCAAAAACATTCCCGTCAGTTATAACGCTGGTCTAGAATTTTGCCACCATCCTCGGCTAGACTGGCTGGCCCTTCAGAGATTGCCGAGATCCTGTATGGCCACCGTCGAGCGTACCGCCTACCCGCGTTTCCCGAAGGTTTTCTCCACCAAGGAGCTACAGGCGTGCTACACGCCGGATGCCGAGGAACTGGAGTGGGCCACCCGCTCAACCCGTGGTCAAGGTCCGCGACTTGGCTTGCTGGTGCTGCTGAAGGTCTTCCAGCAACTGCATTACTTCCCCAACCTGGACAGCATTCCCGTCGTCGTGATCGACCACGTGCGCGCCAGCGCTGGTCTGGCGCCAGATGCCGCGTTTGGCTATGACCGCAAGCTGTCCCCCACGCTGTACCGGCATTACACGGCGGTGCGCGAATTTCTCGGCGTCCAGCCCTATATTGGCACCGATGCCAACGAGGTCACGATCCGCGCCGCGCGCGAAGCCGCGGAAACGATGGACCAGCAGGTGGACATCATCAACGCCACCATCGATGCGCTGATCCTGCACCAAGTCGAGCTGCCAGCGTTCTCCACCCTAGACAACATTGCCGAGCAGATTCACACCCGCACGCAGACCGCGCTGTTTCGACGCGTCGCAAGGCGCTTGTCGGATGAAGAACGGCAGCGGCTGGACCGGCTTCTGACCCGGGAATTCACCAACCGCCTGACGGCCTACAACAACATCAAGCGCCACGCGCGCCGTCCATCACGCAAGCATCTCAGCCTACTCATAGAACACCTGACCTTACTCGACGGTCTTGGCGATTTCTCTCGCGCAATCGCAGGCGTGCCAGCCTCGAAGCTGCGCTCGCTGGCCAGCCAGGCCATGAGCCTGGACGCGGCCAATCTACGGGAGATCCAGCCTGAGAAGCGCTACACGCTGATCGTCGCCTTGCTCAACCATATGCGCGTGCGCACCCGCGACGATCTCGCGGAGATGTTCATCCGTCGCATGGGCGCCATCCACAAGCGGGCGCGCGATGAGATGGAGCGCATCCAGTCCCGTCAGCGCGCGCAGATGGAGAAGCTGGTCACCTTGCTCGACGGCGTGGTCGATATCGTCGCCGATGGCCAGGACGACGCGCTGATCGGCCGGCAGGTGCGCCGCTTCCTCGCGCCGTCCGGCGATTTGGAGCCGCTGCGCGAGAGTTGCGCCGAGGTACGCGCCTTCAGCGGTAACAATTACCTGCCGCTGCTGTGGCGGCATTTCCGCGCGCACCGCTCCGTGATGCTGCGCCTGGCGCAGGTGCTGGAATGGGAGTCGACCAGCCAGTCGCGCACGCTGCTGGCGGCACTTGCGGTGGTGCTGGACAATGAATCTCTGCATCGCGAATGGATCGCCGCCGGCGTCGATGTGAGCTTCGCCTCGGAACGTTGGCGCAAGCTGGTGCGCCGCCCCCACGACCAGGGCGCCCCCACCAACCGGCGCTACCTGGAACTTTGCGTGCTCTCGCATATGGTCAACGAGCTGCGTTCCGGCGACTTGTGCGTGGTGGGGTCGGATGCCTTTGCCGATTACCGTGCGCACCTGCTGCCCTGGCGCGAATGCGAACGGCGCCTGCCCGAATACTGCGCCAAGCTGGACATGCCGGCCAACGCGCAGGACTTCGTGGTGCATCTACGCCAGTGGCTGACCGACACGGCTCGTACGCTGGATGCCAGTTTTCCCGACAAGCGCCAGCACGTCACCATCGGCCAGGACGGCGAACCCGTGCTCAAGCGGACGATCGCCAGGGAGATCCCGGCCAGCGCGATCGCCCTGCAACAGGCGCTGATCCGGCGCATGCCGACGCGCAATCTGCTGGACGTGCTGGCCAACATCGAGCACTGGACCCACTTCACGCGGCACTTCGGCCCGCTCTCCGGCAGCGACCCCAAGATCCGCAATGCGGCCGAGCGCTACCTGCTGACCATCTTCGCCATGGGCTGCAACCTGGGGCCCACCCAGGCCGCCCGCCATATGGCGGATCGGGTCACGCCGCACATGATGTCGTTCGTCAACCGCCGGCATCTGAGCCTGGAGCGTCTCGAAACCGCGCAGCGGGAATTGATCGAGCTGTATCTGCGGCTTGACCTGCCCAAGCACTGGGGGGATGGCAAGACCGTCGCGGCTGACGGCACCCAGTACGACTTCTACGACAACAACCTGCTGGCCGGCTACCACTTCCGCTACCGCAAGATGGGCGCGGTGGCCTACCGGCACGTGGCCGACAACTACATCGCGGTGTTCCGGCATTTCATTCCGCCCGGCGTGTGGGAAGCCATCTACGTGATCGAGGGTCTGCTCAAAGCCGGCTTGAGCGTGGAGGCCGATACCGTGCACGCCGACACCCAGGGCCAGTCGGCGGCAGTGTTCGCCTTCACGCATCTGCTGGGCATCAACCTGATGCCGCGCATCCGCAACTGGCAGGATCTGAAGCTTTACCGTGCCGATGCCAGCACCAAATACAAGCACATCGACCGGCTGTTCTCGGACATCGTGGACTGGGACCTGATCGCCTTCCACTGGCAGGACCTGATGCAGGTAGCGCTATCGATCCAGGCCGGAACAATCTCCTCGCCGCTCCTGCTGCGCCGGTTCGGCTCGGAAAGCCGCCGCAATCGCCTGTTCCTGGCGGCGCAGGAACTCGGCAAGGTCGTGCGCACGGCGTTCCTGCTCGAATGGATCGGCAGCCGCGAACTACGCCAAGAGATCACCGCCACCACCAACAAGATCGAGTCCTACAATGGCTTTGCCAAATGGTTCTCATTCGGCGGTGACGTGCTGGCCGAAAACGATCCCGACGAACAGCAGAAGCGCCTACGCTACAACGACCTGATCGCCTCGGCCGTGATTCTGCAGAACACGGCGGACATGATGCAGGCCCTGCGCGCGATGGTGAAGGAAGGGATCAAGGTCGACGTGGCCGACATTGGCTTCCTGAGTCCCTATCTCACCAGCAACATCAAGCGCTTCGGCGACTATAAACTCAACCTGGAGCGGGTGCCGGAAGCCTGGATTCGCGACAGCCTCTTCGCCGCTCCCGCCCATTCCGTCCGCAAGCCTCGCCATGCCTGACACCGATACCCCTTACGGCAGGGTCGACGCCGAGGCGTTGCAAGCGCTTCGGGACACGTTCGACACAACCACCATCCTGCGCGTGGTGGACCACCTCGATGCGATCCGCGCGCGTTGCTGTGAGCCAGCCGGGCTGCGCGACGATCTGCTGCGCTTGCACGGCATGGCACATACGCTGATCAACGGCGCCGCGTTGTCGTATCCAACCACTGGCCCGACCCTCGTGGACCAGGCCGAGGCCATCATAGAGGAGCTGGACGACTGGATCTTGCTGCTCAAGCGCGCCGTGCAAGCGCTGCGCCCGCTGGAGCCGCTTCGTCCCGGCGACGATAGCTGACTCGGCGAGGTCGCTTGCCCGTCGAGACGGCGCATGTGAGGCTGGCTGCGACGACGCGGCAGAACAGAAGCCGGAACGAGCCAGGGCAGCGTAGCCGCGTCCACTACGCCCTTTGGCGCACTTTTCCCGCTTGCAGCGATGCGATCAGCGGGCAGGATACGTTGCCCTGGCGGGCATGGCAGGCGCACACCAGCTCGGACAGCACGGCCTCCATGCGTCTCAGGTCGGCCAGCTTTGCGCGCACGTCGTTGAGCTTGCGCTCGGCCAGGCTGCTGGCTTCCTCGCAATGGGTGCCGTCCTCCAGGCGAAGCAGTTCGCCAATTTCTTCCAGACTGAATCCCAGCCGTTTGGCCGCTTTCACGAACCTCACGCGCGTCACATCCGCTTCGCCATAGCGGCGGATGCTGCCATAAGGCTTGTCCGGCTCCGGCAGCAGCCCCTTGCGCTGGTAGAACCGAATGGTTTCCACATTGATCTCGGCCGCCTTGGCGAAGGCGCCGATGGTCAAATTCTCCAAATTGCGTTCCATCCCGCTTGACTCCGTACAAAACTACGGAAGTAAGCTTACGTTATCACTTCCCGATTCGAAAGACCAAGCGCATGCCACAACCGCAACCCGGGCGCCGTGCACTCTTTGCCGGCGGGCTGGCCGCCATCCTCGCCTCCACCTGCTGCCTGGGGCCGTTGGTCCTGGTCGCGCTCGGTTTCAGCGGGGCCTGGATCGGTAACCTGACCGCGCTGGAGCCATATCGGCCTCTTTTTATCGGCACGGCGCTGGTGGCACTGTTCTTCGGCTGGCGGCGCATTTTCCGTCCGCCGCAAGTCTGCAACCCGGGGGAGGCCTGCGCCATCCCGAAGGTACGCGCCACCTACAAGCTCATGTTCTGGGTCGTCGCGCTGTTGGTTCTGGTCGCGCTCGGATTTCCCTACGTCATGCCATGGTTCTACTGATCAGGAGTTCGCCATGAGAAAGCTGTTTGCCGCCCTCGCTCTCGCCGCCGCCGTCGCTCCCGCGTGGGCCGCGATGCAAACCGTCACGCTGTCTGTGCCGGGCATGACTTGCGAGACCTGCCCGATCACGGTCAAGAAAGCGCTCTCCAAGGTCGACGGCGTAAGTAAGGCCAGCGTCAGTTTCGAGCAGCGCGCGGCCGTCGTCACCTTCGATGATGCCAAGACCAGCGTGCAGAAACTGACCAAGGCGACCGAGGACGCGGGCTATCCATCCAGCGTCAAGCGCTAAGCCCCGGAGCGAACGCGGGAGCGAGATCATGGGACGGATCACGCGCGTGGCCAACAAGGCAGGGGCGCTTGGCAGCATCGTCTCGGCGATGGGCTGCGCGAGTTGCTTTCCCGCCATCGCCGGCTTGGGCGCGGCCATCGGCCTGGGCTTCCTGAGCCAGTACGAGGGGCTGTTCATTCGCCTCCTGTTGCCGGCGTTCGCTGGCATCGCGCTACTCGCCAATGGGATCGGATGGCTCAACCATCGGCAGTGGCAACGGACCGCGCTCGGACTGATCGGCCCGCTCCTGGTGCTGGCCGCGGTGTATTTGAGCTTTGGCTGGCGCAGCGAAGCGCTGCTCTCGCCGGCGAAGCGCTGCGGGGCACCGGACGCCTGTGAACTACCGGCCAAGCGCGGCTGATCGCCTGGCCGTCGCCTATATGACAGAAGGAACTGTGGCATGACCCACTTGAAGATCACTGGCATGACCTGCGACTCGTGCGCCGCGCACGTCAAAGAAGCCTTGGAGAGAGTGCCGGGCGTGCGGTCGGCGGTGGTGTCCTACCCGAGGGCGATGGCGCAACTTGCCACCGAGCCTGGCACCTCGCCGCAGGCGCTGACTGTCGCCGTGGCCGGACTGGGCTACCGGGCGATGCTCGCCGAGGCCTCGCCAGCGGAAAAAGGCAGCCTGCTCGACAAGGCGTTGGGCTGGCTGGGCGGCGGTGACAAGTCCAGGAGCGAAGCCGGCGGCCTGCATATCGCCATTATCGGCAGCGGCGGCGCCGCGATGGCGGCGGCGCTCAAGGCCGTCGAGCAAGGCGCGCAGGTGACCTTGATCGAGCGCGGCACCATCGGTGGCACCTGCGTCAATGTCGGCTGCGTGCCGTCCAAGATCATGATCCGCGCGGCCCACATCGCCCACCTGCGCCGCGAAAGCCCGTTCGACGGGGGCATCCAGGCTACGCCGCCGGCGATCCTGCGCGCGCGCCTGCTGGCCCAGCAGCAGGGGCGTGTCGATGAGCTGCGCCGCGCCAAGTATGAGGGCATCCTGGCAAGTACCCCGGCCATCACGGTGCTGCGCGGCGAGGCGCGCTTCCAGAACGGGCACACCCTGAGCGTGCGCCAGACCGAGGGCGGCGAGCGCGCGGTGGCGTTTGACCGCTGCCTGATCGCCACTGGCGCCAGCGCGGCCGTGCCGCTGATCCCCGGTCTGAAGGACACCCCCTACTGGACCTCGAACGAGGCGCTGGCCAGCAACATCCTGCCGAAGCGGCTGGCCGTGATCGGCTCGTCGGTAGTGGCCGTGGAGCTGGCGCAGGCCTTCGCCCGGCTCGGCAGCCAAGTCACGATCCTGGCGCGCAGCACGCTGTTCTTCCGCGAGGACCCGTCCATCGGCGGGACCGTCACGGCCGCCTTCCGCGCCGAGGACATGACGGTGCTGGAACACACGCAGGCCAGCCAAGTGGGCTACGCGGACGGCGAATTCGTGCTCACCACCGGGCACGGCGAAATCCGTGCTGACCAGTTGCTGGTCGCCACCGGCCGCGCGCCCAACACGCGCGAGCTGGCACTGGAGGCGGCAGGTGTGAGGGTCAACGCGCAGGGCGCCATCGTCATCGACCATGGCATGCGCACCACCGCACCCCACATCTACGCCGCCGGCGACTGCACCAACCAGCCGCAATTCGTCTACGTGGCGGCGGCGGCCGGCACCCGCGCGGCGATCAATATGACCGGAGGCGATGCCGCGCTCGATTTGAGCGCTGTGCCGGCGGTCGTGTTCACCGACCCGCAGGTCGCCACCGTGGGCTACAGCGAGGCGGAAGCGCACCACGAGGGCATCGAGACCGACAGCCGGATGTTGACGCTGGACAACGTGCCGCGCGCGTTGGCCAACTTCGACACGCGCGGCTTCATCAAGCTGGTCGCCGAGGCCGGTACCGACCGGCTGATTGGCGTGCAGGCGGTGGCGCCGGAAGCTGGTGAGCTGATCCAGACGGCGGCGCTGGCGATCCGGGCGCGCATGACCGTGCAGGAACTGGCGGACCAGTTGTTCCCATACCTGACGATGGTCGAGGGGCTGAAGCTCGCGGCACAGACGTTCAGTAAAGACGTGAGCCAGCTATCCTGTTGCGCCGGATGACGAGAAAGGGGAACTTCGAGGCGGGCAGACGCCAAGCCCGCAATTCGAGTCGTGCGCCAGCAGCGCCGACCAAGGTTTCGCAGCGGCGTCACCGTGGGGTTCCAGGTGCCTCGGGGTAGTCGGCCATTTTGCTCACGGACACTGCCTTCGAATGAAAGTCGAGATTTCCTCAGGGCGGGTGAAGCCTACTACGGCGCGGTCTCCCTGCATGCCGGCGCCGATGAGCACAGGCTTGCCGGCCGGCGGGCCATTAGCGCTGCCATCCGTCTTGAATCGCAGGTTGAATTCCCAGAGGGTGTGAGTCTTCCGGTCAGCGGTGGTGAGGCGGTAGGTGTCGCCGCAGTAGCGGATCGCGGTGACCCGCGCCAATCCGCCGGGCCGCGCGCTCATTGTCGCCGGTCAACAGCACCGGCCGGATCCCTGCCGCGCGCAGCGCCGCCACCGCTTTGGCTGCGTCAGGACGCAACCGGTCGCCGAGGGCGAGGATGCCGAGAGCCCTGCCGTTCCTCGCGACGGCGATCACCGTGCGGCCTTTTTCTTCCAGCTCCCGAGTCCGCCCGGCCAGCGCGTCTAGGGCGATTCCCCGCGCCTGCAAGAAGGTTGGATTCCCTACCAGAACCTGCTCGCGTTCGATATGCGCGATCACGCCCTGGCCTGGAAGCGCCTCGAATGCGTCGATCTGCGGCGGCGCAATCCCACGCCGCAGCGCCACCTCCAGGATCGCCTGGGCCAGCGGATGCTCGGAACTCGATTCGGCGGCGGCCGCAATCGCGAGCAACTCGTCTTCGCCCGCTTCGTGCGGCACCATCTCCTGGACCAGCGGTTGGCCCTCGGTAAGCGTGCCGGTTTTGTCGAGCACGACCGAGCTCACAAGACGGTAGCCTTGAAACGCCTCGCCGGTGCGCATCAGAATGCCACGCTCCGCGGCCTCGCCCGCGCCCCGCACGATCGACAGCGGGGCGGAAATGCCGACTGCGCACGGATAGCCCATCACCAACACGCTCAAGCCAGCAAACACCGCGCGCTCGAGGTCGATCTGTCCCGTCACGAGCAGCGAGCCGGCGAGCCAGCCGGCCACCGCCAGCGCGGCCACTGCCAGTACCGTGGGCGTATAGACGCACAGCACGCGGTCCACCAGGTGCAGCAACCCCGGTTTCAGGGCGCGCGCGTCCTCGACATGGCGGATCACCTGTTGCAGGAAACTCTCCTCGCCGATCGCGGTGACTTCGACGAGCAGGGTCCCGGTCCCGTTCATCGCGCCGCCGATCACCGCGTCGCCGCGCCGCTTTTCGACTGGCAACGGCTCGCCGGTCATCAGCGCCTCGTGCACTGCCGAGTGGCCGTCGATGACCTTGCCGTCGACCGGGATGCGCTCGCCGGGACGCACGTGCAAGCGGTCGCCAAGCGGGACCTCGTCGAGTGGGATTTCCGCTTCACGGTTGTCGCGCACCACGCGCGCGAGATCCGGCTGCAGGTCGAGGAGTTTCTTCACCGCCTGCGAGCTCCGGGTCTTGACGATCAGCGAGAGCCACTCCGAGAAGATGTGGTAGGTCGCCACCATCACCGCGACCGCGAAGAAGGGGGCGGTGGGATAGCCGGCGGGTTGCAGGATCAGGCCGATGATCCCCCCGACGATGCCAGCAAAGGCGCCGATCTCTAGCAGCACGTGTTGATTGAGAATGCCGCGGCGCAGTGCCTGCACCGCCATGATGAGGATGTGATTACCGATGCCGAACACCAGCCCCAATGCCAGCGCGGCCGTCACCCACGGCGCTGCCTCGACAAGCCACCCGTGGGACCTGGCGTAGTAGAGCACGACGCCGAGCCCGCACAGGCCTGCGGTTCCGCCCAGCGCCGTGACGATTCCCCGCGGTCTGAGGACGACGAACAGGAACGTGGCCAGGCTGAAGAAGACGGCGATGGCAAGTAAGGTTGACCAGAATCCCACGGGGTTGGCCACCAGCGCGATCGCCGTGAGGCTGCATCCGACCGCGGCCACAAAGCGCCGGCCCTCGCGCACCAGCGCCGCCTCCTCTTCCTCGAAGGGGCGCAGCTTGCGCGGATCGGAGATCGTATAGCCGATGTCCTTGAGCGTCTGCAGCAGGTCCTCGGCCTGGGCTACGCGCGGATCGTACTCGATCAGTGCCTGCTCGTGCGTCAGGCTCACCGCAACCTTGTCGACGCCGGGCCGCTTGCCGAGCGCCTTCTCGATCGTGCCGGTGCACAGCGAGCAGTGCAGCCCCCCAATCCGTGCGCGGATGCGCCGGCGCCCCGGCCGGCTGGATGGTTCCTCGCTCCAGAAGCGAGGCGCGGATTCAATGGGAGTGGCGGCCTTCATGATGACACCTCATCGCGGGTTGACTCAAGCCGTTTGACAACACCAACCGCGGCAGCACGGCCAGCGTTTGGGGCGATCACGAGACTTCGGCCGCGGTGACCCGATAACCCGCATTTTCCACCGCGCTCACGAGGGCCTGCTCCGAGATCGCTCGCGGCTCAAACAGCACGCGCGCAAGGGCCTCTTTATGGGACACTTCGACCGCCTTGACGCCAGCCTGGCGCTCGAGCAACACTTGAACGATAGTGGCGCATCCAGCACAATGCATGCCGTCGATTCTCAAGGTGGCGTTCTTCACGTGTCTCTCCTTGCCGAGACTGACAGGCTCACAGGCCCTGTGTTTTGTGCCGAAAGCCAATGGCCACCCACTTGTGGGCCGTCCCGTCAAGTTGAATTGAAGCGCGTGCGACGCATAGACGGCCAATCGTTCTTGTTGGGACAAGACCCCAGCAAAAGGGGCTCGATGGCTGTAACCGGTCGCTGTCTCGCTGGTCTCCCCTTAAGAAGGACAAGAGCTTGTCAAATGGACCATTGAGCAGCGCTTCCCACTCGTTGATCCATGCCTGGTCGAGATGCTGCCGCCACCGGAAGAGATTGCCTTGCGCAATCCGCAAGCGTTTCCCACTGAAGCTTGTCGACTCGGCGATGCAGGACAAGACTGCGTTCATCGAGCCGATGATGAGCGCTCGGGTGCTGTGCTGAGGGATGCTCAGGCATCGTGGCAGGCCTATCCAGAAATAGACAGCGTGCAGTCATTGCATAGAGGCGCGTCATGCGCCTTATGCAGCACGTTGACGGCCTATCGCCGCTATTGCAGAGGACAGTAATGCGGGCGCGATTCGCATTGGCGACGATCCAGAAAGTCCTGTGTGTTGGCATGCTGACGGGCGGTGATCTCGCCTCGCGTCAATAACAGATCGTTGATGCATTCCAGTTCGGCGATTGGCCATTGCTCCGCCAGCACGACTAGGTCAAACAGCGTCGGCGCTCGCATGACGGTTGGCACGGCCTCGGTACCGCGTCGCCTGGGATTGGACCAAAGATGCATGCCTGCACGCAGCGTGATGCCATGCCAACTGAACGATTTCATCTTCGACTCATGGGAACGTGGTCTCGTTACCACTGCCTGTTGAGCAGACGGCTGCCGGATGGCAGCTTCGCGCGCCAAGGTAGCCGGGCGGCCAGGGCGTTCTGCGGATACTGAAGACGCTCGGGCTCGATTGCTAAGTTGTAATGCGTGCGCAACATCACGGTTAACTCGTGCGTTCTATATTTGATGGAAGCGCCTGATCGATGCTGGCGGGTAAGCGGCGCGTCGATCTTGCCATAGCTGGTGCCTCTCTCCCCGGGGTCCAGCATACTTAAGTCCCCGCAGCACCTAGGCTGCGGGGACTTCGTTTTTTTCCGATGCATACAGATCTCGACGAAAAAGCCTGAAAACGTGATCCGGCGTACCAATCCCGGATGCCGTTGTGCCGCTTGTGCTCCTCAGATCAATTGGGGCGCCAGAGGCGAGGGTCACCTGGGTGCCTTGCCTTGGTCTAACCAGCGATCGAACTTGCCGATATCGCGTTGCGCATCCTTGATGATCTGATTCGCCACGGCTTTCATTTCTTTCGAGTCGCCTTTTGCCAGCTCAGTCTTGGCCATGTCGATCGCCATCTGGTGGTGCATCTTCATCATCGTGGCAAAATCCTTATCAACGTTGCCTGACGATTGCATCGCCATCATTTTGTCCATGCCTGGCGCCATCGAGCCGTGAATCTCTTGTGCGGCGGAGCCGCCTGGCACGGCGCCTTGACCGTGTTCACCGGCAGCATGCTGCGCGAGGGCGGATAAGATGCCGGTCAGCAGAAGGCAAGCCGCCACAACAAGCCGGCGATTCGCATGCAGTTTGGTTTGTAGGGTCAGCATGATGGATGCTCCGCAAGAAAGAAGACATTGGGTGCGCACCGCTCCTTTCCAGGAGCACGTACATCGTCGAACGCAGCGTGCGGTTCGGCCATTTCAGGTAGTTACCCCCGCTATGTTGGCCGCGAGGGCTACCGTGTACCGGCTGCAAGGACTGCATGCCGCTAAACGGCTGGTAGTCTGGAATGTTAAAGTCACGCTCCAGCATTTCACGCATGCCGTCAATGCCCATGCTTTGGCATGCCACTCGTTGCACATCTGGATGAGCGCACCATGCCGCCGATCTGCGCCGGTGATGCAGGCATTGAGCGGGTCCAGGAAAGTGAAGGGGTGCCTGCTAAAGACGTCGAGAAAGGCGTGCTCAAAGCCCTTGCCCAGTTGAAATCGTTCGAGGATATCGATGGCGGCCTGCTGCTCCGGCCGGACTCGGGGCTGATAGTGAATGCCGTACCGATTGCGTAGCATCGCGAGCAGTCGCAGGATCTCTTCGCGCTGGGGCACGATTCTCCTGACGAGCATTTGACTTGATCTCATTCGAGGCGGCGTTAGGATGCGTCTCCGGAAAACCCACGGTCGGCGACGTCCCCTCACTGTTCGAAAGTTGGCCGCTACGGCGCGGGTCGGTACCAGGTAGTCAACCCGGTCATGCGCGAGGCGGAGTAGTGATGGTCGATCAGTAGCTGCATCAGCGCAACTTCGAAGTTGGCTGTGATGGCGCGACCAGGGGCGACAGACCAAGTGGGCAGGGCCGACATTGTGAAGAGTCCCGCCGCCATACAGATGCCCCACCTGGGGAGATACTGAGCGCGGCGGCGTGATCGCGGCTGCCAGCCCCTCCCTCTGCGATGCGTCGTTGGGCCGTGTGCGGTTCATGGCAGCCTCTCCTCATCGATCTCTCGTCGATATGCGGACCATTGTAGAAGGCACATCGCTTCAATCAAGAAGTAGTCAGGTTGACTTTGCTCACATGGCGAAACATACAAAGACACGTAGTAGAACATGCGCTCGCGTGGCGGATGGCAACGGCGCAAAACGAAAGTGGCAGCGTGGCAGATCGCGATTTCTCTTAATTTGCCGATCCGTCGCAACGTTTGCGCTCGCGTTGATTACACGATAATGACGCGCGCGTAATGTTCGCGTTGGCACGCGTCCTGCGTGCATAAGCCGACTGACGACGACGCTGAGTTGGCACTCTAAATGCCGTGCTGGTATGCCGAGGCAGGCACGAACCGGTGCTGCATCGCATTCCGCTGCGAACGAACCGTTGTGGCCGCTATTTGCGACGTCTCGTCGATTTTCTGTTGCGCTTACGCGACGCCGCGCCGCGCGGATTGCGCATTCTCGAGGCAGGGCCATGTCGGCGTCTGACATACCAGGCAAACAGGCCGAGCATAACTAGGATGGCGGCCAGTCCGAATAAGACGACAACAAGGACATCGTGTGGCAGATCAAAAGGGGGGCGGCGCACGGTCTGATTCGATTCGGAATTGGCCAGTCAGGATCGTTGAGCAAATGCGCCCATCGGCCGGCTAGACGTTGCTAGCATCTACAGGACGCGCACGGCCACTGGCAACGCAACCGTGCGCGCATGGCGTGAATTATTTGCGCTGGATGTCCACGACCGTGGGCGCGCCATCCACCTTGTCGAAGGTCACCGACACGGCTTCGCCTTCCTTGAACTGGCTAAGCGAGGCGCGATCCTTGACCGGAAACGCCATGGTCATTCCGGGCATGCCCAGGTTCTCGATGGGGCCGTGCTTGAGCGTAACCTTGCCGGCTTGCGCATCGATCTTCTTGATCTCTGCGGGCACCGGTCGAGGCGCCTGTGGTGAGGCGGCCGGGGCCTTCATGTCCATGCCGTCCATTGAACCCGCGGCGAATGCGACCGGCCCAGTAAGGATGGCCACGACGGCCGCGAGGGTTTTGAGGTATTTCATTGCGATTCCTCCTGAGGTGAGAGGTGGTGGGGGGAAAGGGAAGTCTGCTTGAGCTGGCGGCGGCGTAACAGCAGGTACACCGCCGGCACCACAAACATGGACAGCAGCGGCGCCGTCACCATGCCACCAACCATCGGCGCAGCGATGCGCTGCATTACTTCTGAGCCAGTGCCGTGCGACCACATGATCGGAAGCAGGCCGGCCAGAATCACCGCCACGGTCATCGCCTTCGGGCGCACACGCAGCACGGCGCCTTCCTGGATCGCATCGAGCAGGGCCGCGAGATTGCTTTGACCATCCTCAAGCCGTTCCTGCCAAGCGTGTTTCAGATAGAGCAGCATGATGACGCCAAATTCCGCAGCGACCCCGGCGAGTGCGATGAAGCCGACAATCCCGGCTACCGACAGGTTATAGCCCAGCAGATAGAGTAGCCAGAAGCCGCCGATCAAGGCGAGCGGTAGCGTCCCCATGATGAGCAGCGCCTCATCCAGCCGGCCGAACACCAGATAAAGCAAGACGAAGATGATCAACAGGGTGAACGGCACCACCACCTTCAGCTTGGCCGTAGCGCGCTCGAGATACTCGAACTGCCCTGACCAGCTCAGGGAGTATCCGCCTGGCATCGGGACGGCTTTGGCCACCGCCGCCTGCATGTCCTGCACGGCCGAGCGCAGGTCCCTGCCGCGAATGTCGACATAGATCCATCCGGAGAGCCGCGCATTTTCACTGCGCAGCATCGGCGGCCCTTGCACGACCTGGATGCGCGCAACGTCGGCCAGGGTGATCTGCAGCCCCTTGTCGGTCACGATCGGCAGACTGCGCAGTTGCTCGATGGAGTCCCGATAGTCGCGCGGATACCGGACATTGATTGGATAGCGCGCGAGCCCGTCGACCACTTCACCGACGTTTTCGCCGCCGATGGCCGAGGAGACGATGGCCTGAACGTCTTCAATGTTCAGGCCATACCGGCCGGCAACCGCCCGGTCGATATCCACGTCGATGTACCGGCCGCCAGTGAGCCTTTCGGCCAGCGCGGAGGTGACTCCGGGGACCGTCTTGACGGCCTCCTCGATGCGAGTAGCCAAGCGATCGATTTCCTTCAGATCCGTACCGGCGACCTTGATCCCCACTGGGCTTTTTATGCCGGTGGCGAGCATGTCGATGCGGTTGCGGATCGGCGGCACCCAGATGTTAGACAGCCCTGGCACCCTGACGACCCGATCGAGTTCCTCCACCAGCTTGTCGGTGGTCATGCCGGCACGCCATTGGTCCTTGGGCTTGAACTGAATGGTGGTCTCGAACATCTCGATCGGCGCTGGATCAGTAGCGGTATCGGCGCGGCCCGCCTTGCCATACACCGTCGCGACCTCCGGCACGGTCTTGATGAGCCGATCGGTCTGTTGCAGGAGCTGGGAGGCCTTGCCTGCGGAGAGACCTGGCAACGCCGAGGGCATGTAGAGCAGATCGCCTTCATCCAGGGGGGGCATGAATTCGCCGCCGATGCGCATAATGGGCCACGCGGTGGCGACAAGCAGCACGGCGGCAATCGCCAGGGTGGTCTTCGGATAGGTGAGCACCTTGCCAAGCAGCGGCTGGTAGCCGCGAATCAGCCAGCGATTGAGCGGATTGGCCTGTTCCGACGGAATCTTGCCGCGGATCATGTAGCCCATCAGCACCGGTACTAAGGTGACGGACAATCCCGCAGCGGCCGCCATGGAATAGGTCTTGGTAAAGGCCAGCGGCGAAAAGAGGCGGCCCTCTTGCGCCTCCAGTGTGAACACCGGAATGAACGACAGCGTGATGATCAACAGCGAGAAGAACAGGGCAGGCCCGACCTCGGCGGCCGATTCGCCAATGACGCGCCAGCGCTCCTGTGCGCTGAGTTCGCGCTGTGGGTTGTCGGCATGCCAATGCTCAAGATGCTTGTGCGCGTTCTCGATCATCACCACCGCGGCATCAACCATCGCGCCGATGGCGATGGCAATGCCGCCCAGCGACATGATGTTGGCATTCACGCCCTGGTAGCGCATCACCAGGAAGGCGGCCAGCACGCCCAGCGGCAGCGAGACGATGGCCACCAGCGCCGAGCGCAGGTGAAACAGAAACACCAGGCAGACCAGCGCCACGACCGCAAATTCCTCGATCAGTTTGGTGGTGAGGTTGTCCACCGCCCGCTTGATCAGTGCCGACCGGTCGTACGTCGTGACGATCTCGACGCCCTTAGGTAGGCTCTTCTGTAAGGTGGCGAGCTTGGCCTTGACCGCTTCGATGGTTTCCAGGGCATTTTTGCCCGAGCGCAGCACGATGACGCCACCGGCCACTTCGCCCTGGCCATTCAGTTCGGCAATACCGCGCCGCATCTCGGGGCCGAGCTGCACGGTGGCAATGTCGCCCAGCCGTACCGGGATGCCCGCGTCGCTGGTGACCAGCGGAATCTGGCGAAAGTCGTCCAGCGTTTTCAGATAACCGGTCGCCCGGACCATGTATTCCGCTTCGCCCAACTCCAGCACCGAGCCGCCGGTTTCCTGGTTGGCGCCCTTGAGCGCTGCCAGCACCTTGGCTTGGGACAGGTTATAGGCGCGCAGCCGATCCGGCATCAGCACGATCTGGTACTGCTTGACCATGCCGCCGAGCGAGGCCACTTCGGCGACGTTGGGCAGGGACTTGAGCTCGAAGCGCAGGAACCAGTCCTGCAGTCCCCGTAGCTGGCTGAGGTCATGCTGGCCGGTCTTGTCGACCAAGGCATACTCGTAGATCCAGCCGACGCCGGTTGCATCGGGCCCGAGCGCGGGCTTGGCTGCCGCCGGCAATCGCGACTGCACTTGGTTCAGGTACTCGAGCACGCGTGAGCGCGCCCAGTACAGGTCAGTCCCGTCTTCGAACAGCACATAGACATAGGAGTCACCGAAGAACGAGTAGCCGCGCACGGTCTTCGCCCCGGGCACCGACAGCATGGTCGTGGTGAGCGGATAGGTCACCTGGTTTTCTACGATTTGCGGCGCCTGGCCAGGGAATGGCGTGCGGATGATCACTTGCACATCGGACAGGTCGGGCAGGGCGTCAAGCGGTGTACTTCGTACCGCCCAAAGTCCCCACGCGGTCACCATGACGGTGGCGAGCAGTACCAGGAAGCGATTGCGGATGGAGGCGAGAATGAGTCGGGCGATCATGGCTTGGCTCCCGCAGTGGTGTCGGCCGTCTCGACCGCCGACAGGGTCGCCACGCCGTCCTTATCCAGTCGGAAGCGGAACCTGACCTGATCCCCGGACTTGAATCCCTTGGGCATGCCGGCCGGCGGCGCGCCAAACTCCATCGTCATGGCGCCCCACTGCGCAGAGGGAATGGCGCCATGGGAGATCGTCATGCTCTGCTCGGTCACGGCCTCGATTCGCCCAACGCCTTGATGTTCCGGCCCGGGCGCTGCAGAGGCGGCTGTGGGCGCGGTCATGCGCTGAGTAGTGCCGCGCAGGCTCGCCTCCGAGTCAATCAGGAACTGTCCTGATAGGGGTCCCCTTGATTCCCGTGCAGTTTACCGGCGTAGCCACTCCTAGCATCCACGCGGGTTTCCGGGCGGTGCTCGCCTGATACCTCAGTCAAATCAGTCACTTGCTGACTGGTCCTTTTCTCCCCTCTTGATGGACCGTTGATCGGCCCCGGCCCGAGTAGCGCGCCGGCGAGACCGTGCGACAGCCTGTTTTGGCAAGATAATTACATTTATCCTGTTTTCATGATTCATTACCACGAGGAAAAGCCTTTCCTAACGTTAGGATCGTACGTAAGATAGGGTCACATTCACCCTCTGTCCGACCACCATGCCCCGCCTCGCCGCCACGTCCGACCAGATCCGCGCCACCGTGCTGGCCATGCTGACCGAAGCCGGCGACGCGGCACCGCCCACCGCGGCGCGCTTTCGGCGCGTGGTATCGGTGCGCAAGCTGCGCGACCGCCTGGGCGGCGGCGACCCGGCGACCCTGTCGCGCACGCTCAATGCCATCGAGGCCGAGGTCGTGCGCGCGGGCCTGGCCGACCTGGCCCTGCCCGAGCTTCCCGCCGAGGTCGCCGAGGCGATGCGCGCGCTGTGGCAGGCCGCCGTCGCGGTCCAGCTTGACGACGTAGTGCGCCTGCGACGCGAGGCGCAACAGACTGCGGAGGCCGCGCAGTCCGCCCGGGCCGAGGCCGAGCTGCGGGTCGAACTGCTGCGCCAGGAACTCAGTGAGGTGCGCGCCCAACTCGCCGCGCGCGACACGGCCCTCGCCGAAGCCAGCGCGGCCTTGGCGGCCGCCAGCGCGCGGGCCGACGCGCAGACCGCCCGCCGTGGTGAACTCGAAACGGCACTGGCGACCGTGCAGGCGCGTGTCGCGGCGGACGAGCGCACCCACGCCGAGGCGATCGCCACCATCCAGACGCGCTACGAAGCGCTGTCCAAGCAGCTGCTGCAGGAAACCGCCCATCAGCGCGACGCCGTGCGCGCCGAGCGCGCGCAACTGGCCTCGCAACTCAAATTTGCCGAGCGGCGCATCGCGGCGCTCGAGGAGGAACGCGGACGACTGGACGCGGAGCTGGCCAGCGAACGTGCCGCGCGCCAGACCGCCGTCGGCGAAGCGAGCGCGCTCAAGGCCGTCACCGCCAGCCAGCGCGCCCAGCTCGACGACCTGCTGCGCACCACCCTGGCCGCGGCACCGCCCGCCGCCAAGGCCGCACGCGGGAGCCGATCGACCGCCAAGCCGGCCGGTAAGCCCGGCCACAAGCCCGACCATAAGCCCGGTAGCAAGCGCCGCGATCTGTCATGAATCCGGCCGACTGGATCGATACGGGCGCGGTGCCGCCGCGCGCATTACCGGCCACGGTCGAGGCAGCGCTCGCCTACCTCGCCGAGACTCTCGGGCATCCGGTGTACGCGCACTGGACCCTGACGCGCATCAAGCGCCGGTATGGATCGCTCGCGGACGCCAAGGCCGCGCAGCCGACGGTGCTTAATCTGCTGCTGGCCCACGACGGGGCGGTCGAGTATTGGGAGCGCGGACGCCTGCGCGCCGCGCCAGCGGACCAGGCGCCCAGCCCGGAGACGGTCCTCACCCGGCTGCTGCACACGCACCGCCGCCGCTTCCGCTCCGGCGCCGCCTTGCCGGGGAGCAAGACTGCGGTGCTGGCCGCCACAGAGGCAACGGAGGGGGTGGCTGCGCCATGGCTGGCCGCATCCGGTCTTGCCGACCCCGCGTGGCTCGCGCGCGCCGGCCGCTTTGCCCAGCCTCAGACCGCCGCTAACACGCTGGGCGCCATCGATGATGCGCAGGCGCTGGCGCTTTTTCTGCGCGACCGGACGGGCCGATCGCTCCATACACGACGCGCCTACGGCGCCGAGCTGCGTCGCCTGATTCGCTGGTGTCACCTGCATGGCTTGGGGCCGTTATCGGCCCTGACGCGCCAGCAACTGCTCGCCTACCGGCACACGTTGCAGCACGGTGAGGCCGGCACAGAGAACGCCTCGCCACCGCTATCCGAAGCGACCTGCACACGCGCACTCGCCGTGGTAGCCAGCCTCTACGGCTACTGGTACGCCACCGGTTACCTGTATGCCAACCCGGCCGCCGGCCTGTCCAACGGCAGCCGCGCGCGCAGTGGCTTTGTGCCGACGCGGCTGATCCCGCCCGCGCTGCTGGACGCGTGCGATGCCTGGCTCAATGGATTGAGCACCGACGATTCGTTGCCGGCGCTGCGCCGGCGTGCCATCTGGGTGCTGTATCGCTATGCCGGCGTGCGCCTGGCGGAACTGGCCTGGTCGGATAAGACGGGACTGCCCCGACTGGAGGCCGAGGCGCCCGGGCGGTGGACCCTCTATGTCTGCGGCAAGGGACACAAGGTGCGCGCCATCCCATTGCCGACCCAATGCATGGCCATATTGCGGACTTACCGGCTCGCACGGGGCTTGCCCGCCGAGCCGCCCGCGCACGAGACGTTGCCCGTGATCCACGGCCACAAGGGCGAAGCGCTGCAGCAGGCAGGTCTCTATCAGGAGGTCAAGGCGATCTTTGCGGCCGTGGCCGATAGCCTGCAGGCGCGCGAGCCGGCGCAGGCGTTGCTGCTGCGCAAGGCATCGCCGCACTGGCTGCGCCATGCTTATGCGCGCACGCTGGTGGTCGACCACCAGGTACCGTTGCCAGCGGCCCAGGCGCTCCTTGGCCACGCCTCCGTACAGACCACAGCAGCCTATGCCAGGACGGACCTGACGCAGTTGCGGGCATTTGTGGATGCGACATTTGGTGCCGATACGCCGTAGGCGCAAGCAGCAGGCAATAGCCGTACTGCTTTGGCCGAGGACGGGCTGCACTTTCTACTTACTTAGCCGGTTAAAAAGCCAGTCAACCATGACACGGAAGAAATACGGGA
The DNA here is from genome assembly GCF_008801835.1 of Cupriavidus pauculus. Taxonomy (GTDB): domain Bacteria; phylum Pseudomonadota; class Gammaproteobacteria; order Burkholderiales; family Burkholderiaceae; genus Cupriavidus; species Cupriavidus pauculus. The sequence goes on from NZ_VZOW01000025.1 coordinate 56,945, forward strand.
TCCAGATCTTTGATGAAACGGGAGCACCCGTCCTGGAAGTGGGGCCGCACCTGATTCGAGAGTCACCAAAGTTTGCCGAAAAAATCGGGACGATCGCGGCATCGTGGGCGCATGCCGAAGTGAACCTGAACTGCTACTTCGCGATCTTGCTCGATACGACGCCCGAGGAAGCAGCCAAGCACCTGACAAAGCACAAGAGCGCGGCCCGCGCCACCACAGGTGCGAGAAAGGTCGCCGAGGTGTCGCTGAGCGGCACGGAACTCGCCGCGACCATCGCGATTCTGGACAACCTGGACGAAGTACGCGTGCGGCGCAACCGGATTCAACACGATGTGTGGGCCAAGAAAGGGAGCGACGACCAGCGGATTTTTGCGATTCACGCGGATCAATACCTTTCATTCACCACTGCCGTAGTGGCTATCCAAGAGTCGGCAGCCACGCAAAGCGAACAGAATGCGCGCGTGATCGCGCTCGCCAACGAATTTGCGGCCGACGTGTCTAACGGCTACTCCGTTCAGGAACTCGACAAGCTTGATCACGATGTTGATCTTCTGAGCCAGTCTCTTGTAACGGCCATGTTTTCGCGCATCGCCCGACGTTTGGCAAAGGTGACCGAGTCATACTAACGACATCAGTGCGACGAACAACGCAGAAGAGTGTTTAGGAAAAGTCCAACAGCCATGAGCGAAACGCAGCTTGAATCGGTCCTAACTTGCCCCCACTGTGGGTTCACAAAGACGGAAGTCATGCCAACGAACTCCTGTCAGTTCTTCTACGAGTGCGAGAACTGCGCCACGATATTGCGGCCGAGGCCGGGTGACTGCTGCGTTTTCTGTTCCTACGGTACTGTGAAGTGCCCGCCGATCCAACAGCAGAAAGGTTGCTGCCGCCAGTGAGCGCAGCTCGCAAGCCAGACACGACCATTGCCGACTTACGCTGGCTTTGCGACGGGCTGGCCGACTTGTCGAATGGTCATCAGCATTAGGATGGCTCCGATGCCTAGTGCGGATGAGAGCCAAAGTGCCTTCGCACCGAAAGCGTCCAGACAAATTCCGAACAACCACGGCGCCAAAGCCTGCGCGATTCGCGCCGGAACCATTAGTACACCCTGGCGATGCCCATACCCGTTGGGTCCGAAGATGACCAAAGGCAGCGTTCCCTTCGCGATGGTTAGGATGCCATTGCCAGCGCCGTGAAGCACCCCGAACAATGCCGCCGCGGGAGCACCGATCAGGCCGAATGCCAGCGCGCCGATCGGATGGAGTGCGGCGGCGATGCGCGCAGACAACAGCGGATGCACCTTTCGCAAGAGTCCGAACTCCAGGATCCGGGCGCCCACCTGAGCCGGACCAATCAAGGCGCCGACCATCACGGCCGTTGCCAACGTTGCGCCGCCCGCCTGCAGTAGACGAGGCAAGTGCGCAGCCATGGCGGTGCTAATGAACCAGGTTGCAGCGAACACGAAGGCCAACGCGTAGGAAGCTAGCCGTTGGGAAGAACTCTCGGCAATGGAGGACGACTCGACCTTCGCTGGCGCACCTTTGGACTTGAGCACCTCTCCGGATACGGAGGTTCTCGGCATGCTTGCATTCAAGAGCAAGCCGACCGTCAGATGTAGCGCCGCCCACGCAAAGCAAGCGCCTCGCCATCCGATATGGGCTTCCATGTACGTCGAAAGCGGCCAGCCGACAGTGCTCGCGAAGCCGGCAATCAGCGTGATGCCGGTGATGGCACCCCGTGAGCGGTTGCCGTAGAGCGCCACCAGTGTCGCAAAGGCGGCCTCATAGAGTCCGGCACCCATCCCTACACCGAGGATTAGCCAGGCGACGAACAGCCCGATAACACCCTGTGCGGATCCCAGACCTGCGAGTCCGAGCGCAAATATCAGGCTGGTGGCCACCAATACAGAGCGGCCACCGGTTCGATCGATCATCCTGCCCGCGGAGGGGCCGATGATCGCCGATACGATCAGCGCCGCACTGAACGCCGCAAATACCGTCGGCGCCGACACGCCGAGATCCCTCGCCATCGGCGTCGCCAGCATGGCCGGCAGGTAATACGTCGACCCCCAAGCCAGCGTCTGGGCAACGCCCAGCCTGGCGATCACGCTACTGCTCGGCTCCATGGCCATCCCGTTCGTTTGTTACTCGACTTCGCCGGTATCGGTATCGCTGACCTGGGCGTCCTGCTCATGACTCATGGCGGCGGCCGCGAGTGTGGTGGCCGTGGCAGGTGCCGCTTCCTTGCGCTCGCTGTAGCGGTCTGTCAGGTAGTCGCTGCGATCGCGAACCAGCAGCGTGAACTTGTAGAGTTCCTCCATGACGTCCACGACCCGGTCATAGTAGGACGATGGCTTCATGCGGCCATTGGCGTCGAATTCCTGGTACGCCTTGGCGACCGACGACTGATTGGGGATGGTCACCATGCGCATCCAGCGGCCCAGCACACGCAGTGCGTTGACGGCATTGAACGACTGCGAACCGCCGCTGACCTGCATCACGGCCAGCGTGCGTCCCTGCGTCGGGCGGACGCCGCCCATCTCGAGCGGGAGCCAGTCGATCTGATTCTTGAACACGGCCGTCAGCGTGCCATGACGCTCCGGGCTGCACCACACTTGGCCTTCCGACCATTCCGACAGCTTGCGCAGCTCGACAACTTTGGGGTGGTCGGCGGGAACGCTGTCGGCCAGCGGCATGCCGTGCGGGTCAAACACCCGGGTCTCCGCGCCGAAATGCTGGAGGATCCGCTCCGCCTCATGCACAAGGAGGCGGCTGTACGACGTCTCGCGCAACGAACCGTAGAGCAGCAGGATGCGCGGCGGGTGCGTACTGACGTGTGCCGGCTCCAGTTTGTCCAGGTCGGGCGTTTCCAGCACCGCCGGCACGATATTGGGCAAATCCATCATTGGACCCTCCGCCCCTGCGCGTCGATGACGACTTCACCATCCTCCTTGGTGAAGGCGTCTTGCTGTGGCGCGGGCAGAATATCGAGCACCAGTTCCGAGGGGCGGCACAGGCGAATACCGAGTTCGGTCACGACAAACGGCCGGTTGATCAGGATCGGATGGGCCAGCATCGCATCCAGCAACTGATCATCAGTCAGCGAAGGATCGGACAGGCCGAGTTCCGCGTAAGGGGTACCTTTCTCGCGGATGGCCTGGCGAACTGTCAGGCCCGCGTCACGGATCATCTGCTGCAGCGTCTGCCGGTCAGGCGGCGAGCTCAGGTACTCAATAACCGTTGGTTCAATGCCCGCATTGCGAATCATGGCCAGCGTATTGCGTGACGTGCCGCACTCGGGGTTGTGGTAGATCGTTACCGACATTCGGATTCCTTAGTTGCTCTTGGTCTCGTACCAGGACTGCGAACGGTTGACGATATTGACGACCAGCAGCATGACCGGCACCTCGATGAGCACCCCAACGACCGTGGCAAGTGCCGCACCCGACTGGAAGCCAAAGAGACTGATGGCGGTAGCCACAGCGAGCTCGAAGAAGTTGCTGGCGCCAATCAGGCTGGACGGACCGGCTACGCAGTGTGCGACGCCCAGCTTGCGGTTCAGTAGGTAGGCGAGCCCGGAGTTGCGACTTGGCTGGACGCCGCTACATTCTGACTACCCATCGCTCAGCTCCCGGCCAGACGTTGCAGCGTCTCTTGAAGTTCAGTGTTGCTCATGTCTTCGATCGGCAGCAGCAGTAACTGCAGCATCCGATAGCCGATCGCCTGGCGCGTGAGTTCGAAGGCCTGACGCTTCTTCGCGTCCCCACCTTCGGTGTTCGAGGGATCCGGATAACCCCAGTGCACTTTCACGGGGCTGCCCGGCCAATACGGGCATTCCTCTTCGGCCGCGCTGTCGCACACCGTGATTACGACCCGCATCTCCGGAGCGTTTTCGCCGACAAACTCATCCCAGCTCTTGCTGCGAAAGCCGCTGACGTCGACACCTGCGTCGCCAAGCACTTCGATGGCGAACGGGTTGATACGACCGCTCGGCGAGCTTCCCGCGCTGTAGGCGCGGACATCACGGCCGAGTTGCTTGGCCAGATGGTTCAACATTCCTTCGCTCAGCACACTGCGGGCCGAGTTGTGGGTGCACAAGATCAAAACGTTGGTAGTCATGGGGCGCTACGTAAGAGTATTGGAGTGCGGGCCGGGCTGCGTTACTGCTGTCCGATATCCCGGACGGCCTTCTGGAGCGCGACGGCGTCCAGTTTTGGCAGTGGCAATGCCAGGAACAGTTCGATGCGACGCTTGAGCGAAATGACAGCATCATTGATGGCTTGTTGCTTCTGCGCATCGGTCCCTTCGCATGCGGCGGGATCGGGGACACCCCAGTGCGCGGTCATCGGCTGGCCCGGCCAGATGGGGCAGACTTCACCCGCCGCCTTGTCACATACCGTGAAGACAAAATCGAGCTCCGGCGCACCGTCTTGCGAGAACTCGTCCCAGCTCTTGCTGCGCAAGCCGTTGGTCTCCATGTCATAGCGAGCCAGTTGCGCCAGAGCGAGCGGATTCACGGTCCCGGTCGGATGGCTGCCTGCCGAGTAGGCACGGAAGCGGCCTTTGCCGAGATGATTCATCAGGCCTTCTGACAGAATCGAGCGCGCCGAATTGCCGGTGCAGATGAACAGCACGTTGTAGATCTTTTCAGTCATAGAGCACCGTTAGCAGCACGACGGTTCCGTGTTGACCGCGATGCCAAGTGGCTTGCCCTTCGGCGCGCGCGGAGCGCAACAGGCCGATTCCTGAGCGGCGTCGAGCTTTCGAGACTCGCCATAGACGGGCACGTCCCCCAGCGTGTGGAAGTGCTCCCAGGCGATGCCTTGCGGATCGGTGACCCAGTACTTGTCGCTTCGTGAGTAGCAACATGTGGTCTCACCTTCGTCAAGGAGTGCCATGTCGGCGGCTTCTGCCTGCTGTTTCAATGCGGCCAGTTCGGCTGCATCGTCCGTCTGGAAGCCGAGGTGATCGACCCCTACCTCAGCGCCGCGCGCCGAGATGGCGAAGTTCACGCGCGGATCCTCGAGCATCCACTTGGCGTAGTCATCCTTTACAACCGTAGGTTCGGCTGCGAAGAGGGCTGAGTAGTAACGAATGCTCGCCGATAGATCGGCGACGCTGACGTGAACGTGGAAGCGTTTCATGATTGAGGCTCCGAGGCGACGGAACAGGTGGACACTGGCGAGCACGGATTGCCACCACAGCAGTTCTCCGTGAGGTAACCCAGCAACGCATTCATGGTTTCGAATCGCGCCATGTAAATGATCGAGCGGCCTTCGTGACGGCTGGACAACAGCCCGGCACGGTGCAATTCCTTTAGGTGGAAAGACAATGACGAGGCCGGCATCTCCATCAGTTCGGCGATTCGACCGGCAGGCAGGCCTGCGGGGCCAGCCTGCACAGCGAGCCGGAAAACGGACAGGCGTATCGAATGAGCGAGCGCGGCAAGCGCTTCAAGGGCGTGATCGGTTTCCATGATTCGAATATAGTCGAATCATGGAAACCTGAGAAGTGAAACTTTTGTGACGCCGTAGAAACCGGACGCCTTGAGTACTGCCAGGCCGTGCCGAGCCAGCGTCGCACCACCAAGCCTCGGAAGTATGCCTTTGGGGCTCTGCCTCGTTTCGAGGGATGCGAATCGCACGACCTATGCATGCCGCCGGAATGCGGCGACATGCAATTGGGCGTGCTTACCTTCGCTGCATGTCTACGACGGTCGGCTTGCCATCGACCTTGTCGAAGGTGACCGAAACCGTCTCTCCTTCCTTGAAATTCTTCAGCGAAGCGCGGTCCTTGACCGGGAACGCCATGGTCATGGCGGACATGCCGAGGTTCTCGATCGGGCCGTGCTTGAGCGTGACCTTTCCGGCCTTCGCATCGATTTTCTTGACTTCTGCCGCAACAGGCTGCGGCGCCTGCTGCGATGCGGCGGACGGCTTCATATCCATGCCTTTCATGTCCATGCCATCCATGGATCCGGCCGCGAACGCGGCAGGGGCAGCAGCGAGTGCAAGCGTGAGTGCGAGAGTCTTGATGTATTTCATTGCGATTCCTCCTGAAGTGAGGGGTGGGTGGAAAGTGGGACAGGTTTGGTCTGGCGTTTGCGGATCAGCAGGTACACCGCCGGCACAACAAACAGGGAAAGCAACGGCGCGGTGACCATGCCGCCGACCATCGGGGCGGCGATGCGCTGCATGACCTCCGAGCCGGTGCCATGCGACCACATGATGGGAATCAGGCCGGCAAGAATGACCGCGACGGTCATGGCCTTGGGGCGCACGCGCTGCACCGCCCCTTCCTGAATGGCGTCCAGCAACGCGGACACGCTGGTATCGCCTCGGGCCTCGCGTTCGCTCCAGGCTTGCTTCAGGTAGAGCAGCATGATGACACCGAACTCGGCCGCGACGCCGGCCAAGGCGATGAAGCCGACGACGCCGGCCACAGAGAGGTTGAAGCCCAGTGCATAGAGCAGCCAGAAGCCGCCGATGAGCGCCAGCGGCAGCGTCCCCATGATGAGCAGCGCCTCGTCCAGGCGACCGAACACCAGGTAGAGCAACACGAAGATGATCAGGAGCGTGAACGGCACCACCACCTTCAGCTTCTCGGTGGCCCGCTCCAGGTATTCGAACTGCCCCGACCAACTGAGGGAATAGCCCGCCGGCATCGGCACCGCCTTGGCCACCACCGCCTGCATGTCCTGGACGGCGGAGCGCAGGTCGCGTCCGCGGATGTCGACGTAGATCCATCCCGACAGCCGCGCATTCTCGCTGCGCAGCATGGGCGGGCCCTGCACCACCTCAAGGCGCGCCACGTCGGACAGGGTGATCTGCTGGCCCCTGCCGGTGACGATGGGCAGGGCGCGCAATTGCTCCACCGAGTCGCGGTAGTCGCGCGGATAGCGGACATTGATCGGGAAGCGCGCCAATCCGTCGACCACTTCCCCCACGTTGTCGCCGCCGATGGCAGAGGACACGATGCTCTGGACGTCGTCGATGTTGAGGCCGTACCGGCCGGCCGCCATCCGGTCGATATCGACGTCGATATAGCGCCCGCCGGACAGACGCTCGGCGAGCGCCGAGGTGACCCCGGGGACCGTCTTGACGGCTTCCTCGATCCGGGTGGCCAGCCGGTCGATCTCCTTCAGGTCGGTGCCGGCCACCTTGATGCCGACCGGACTTTTGATACCGGTGGCCAGCATGTCGATCCGGTTCCGGATTGGCGGCACCCAGATATTGGACAGGCCGGGGACCTTCACCACGCGGTCAAGCTCTTCCACCAGCTTGTCTGGCGTCATGCCGGCACGCCACTGGTCGCGGGGCTTGAACTGGATGGTAGTCTCGAACATCTCGACGGGCGCCGGGTCGGTCGCCGTATCGGCGCGGCCGGCCTTGCCGAACACGGTGGCCACCTCTGGCACAGTCTTTATAAGGCGGTCAGTTTGCTGCAGCAACTGCGCCGCCTTGCCGGTGGACAGCCCCGGCAGGGCCGACGGCATGTAGAGCAGGTCACCCTCATCAAGGGGCGGCATGAACTCGCCGCCAATTCGCATGATCGGCCAAGCGGTCGCGACCAGCAGAACTGCCGCAACTGCGATAGTGATCTTCGGATAGGTGAGCACCTTGGCCAGCATCGGCTGATAGGCGCGAATCAGCCATCGGTTGAGCGGATTGGACTGCTCGCTGGGAATCTTGCCCCGGATCATATAGCCCATCAGTACCGGCACCAGGGTTACCGACAACCCAGCGGCAGCGGCCATCGAGTACGTCTTCGTGAAGGCCAGCGGCGAGAACAGCCGGCCCTCCTGCGCCTCCAGCGTGAAGACCGGGATGAACGACAGCGTAATGATCAGTAGCGAGAAGAACAGCGCGGGCCCTACCTCGGCCGCCGACTCGCCGATCACGTTCCAGCGCTCGTGGCCTGTCAGGTCCCGCCCGGGATTGTCCGCATGCCAGTGTTCCAGATGCTTGTGCGCGTTCTCGATCATGACGACCGCGGCATCGACCATGGCGCCGATGGCAATGGCGATGCCCCCCAGCGACATGATGTTGGCATTGACGCCCTGATACCGCATGACGAGGAACGCTGCCAACACGCCGAGCGGCAGCGATACGATGGCCACCAGGGCGGAGCGCAGGTGGAACAGGAAGACCAGGCAGACCAGCGCGACGACGATAAATTCTTCGATCAGCTTGTGCGTCAGGTTTTCCACCGCGCGATTGATCAGGGACGAGCGATCGTAGGTGGTGACGATTTGGACGCCTGCCGGCAGGCTCTTCTGTAGCGTGGCCAGCTTGGCCTTGACCGCCTCGATGGTTTCCAGTGCGTTCCTGCCCGAGCGCATCACGATGACACCGCCGGCGACCTCGCCCTGACCATCGAGTTCGGCGATGCCGCGCCGCAACTCTGGACCAAACTGGATTGTGGCCACATCGCCGAGCCGTACCGGGATGCCCGCTTCGCTGGTCACTAACGGAATCTGCCGGAAATCATCGAGCGTCTTCAGGTACCCCGAAGCTCTCACCGCGTACTCGGCCTCACCAAGCTCAAGTACAGAGCCTCCGGCCTCCTGGTTCGCGCCCTTCAACGCCTCCAGGACCTTAGCCTGGGGGATGTTGTAGGCGCGCAGCTTATCCGGCTGCAATACGACCTGATACTGTTTCACCATCCCGCCGATGGGGGCTACCTCGGCAACATTAGGCAGTGACTTCAGCTCAAAGCGCAGGAACCAGTCCTGTAGCGCGCGCAATTGTGCGAGGTCGTGCTGCCCAGTCTTGTCTACCAGCGCGTACTCGTAGACCCAGCCCACGCCGGTGGCATCCGGCCCAAGTGCCGGTTTGGCGGCTGCCGGCAGGCGTGACTGCACTTGATTCAGATACTCAAGCACGCGCGAACGGGCCCAGTATGGGTCGGTGCCGTCCTCGAACAGGACATAGACAAACGAATCTCCGAAGAAGGAATATCCGCGTACTGTCTTGGCCCCCGGCACGGACAGCATCGTGGTGGTGAGGGGGTAGGTGACCTGGTTCTCGACAATCTGTGGCGCCTGTCCGGGGAACGGCGTGCGGATGATGACCTGTGTGTCGGACAGATCCGGTAGCGCGTCGAGCGGCGTACTGCGTACCGCCCACAATCCCCACGCGGTGAGGATGACCGTGGCCAGCAGCACCAGGAAGCGGTTGCGTATCGACGCCAGGATGATGCGCGCGATCATGGCTTGGCTCCTTCGGCGCCAGCCGGCTGTACCGACGATAGCGTGGCCTCGCCGTCCTGGTTCAGACTGAAGCGGAACCGGATGCGATCGCCAGGCTTTAACCCCTTCATCATGGCAGCGTCATGCGCGGCGAAATCCATCGTCATGGCTCCCCATTGCGCCGACGGAATCGGTCCATGCGAGATCGTCAGGCCAGCAGCGTTTACGGATTCGACGCGACCGGTACCCTCATGCTCTCGTGCGGCCGCCGCGGGCGCGGATGCGCTGGCCGGCGATACCAGTCGCTCCGACGTACCGCGCAGGCTGGCCTCGGAATCGATCAGGAACTGGCCGGAGGTCACGACCTTTTGCCCGGCGTGCAGTCCGGAAAGGACTTCGGTCATGCCGTCGGATTCACGCCCTGTGCGGATTTCGGTGCTCACGTAGCCCTGGGAGCCAGCATCGACCATGACGACGTTACGCTGACCCGTGCGAATCACGGCCTCGGATGGAATCTGCAGGACGTCCTGGCGATCGCCGCTGTCGAACCGCACGTTGGCAAACATGCCAGGCACCAGCCGGCGCTGCTTGTTGGGCAGAACGATGCGGACCTTGAGGGTGCGCGTGGCGGGATTGACGTCGGGCAGGATCGCATCGACTCTGCCGGCCACGGGTTCCGGCGCGGCGGTGGCTAACACCGTAACGGGCTGTCCGGGCGCGATGCCACGCGCCTGGGCCTCGGGTACTTCGGCAATCACCCATACCTGCCCAAGATCCGCCAACTTGAAGAGTGTCATGCCAGGGCTGACCGTCATGCCCTCGCGTACAGCAATCTCGGTGACCACGCCATCGAGCGGACTGGAGATGCCCTGGCCAGTCTGCAGCTTGCCGGAACGGGCGACTGCATCGGCTTGGCCCGGCGTCATGCCGGCTTGCCTCATGCGCGCTTTTGCGGCATCCGCCAGGTCACCTTGCACGCCTGCGGGCGATCGCGCCACGGCCAGGTATTCCTCCTGCGCTGCCACCCAATCGGGGGCGTAGAGGGTGACCAATGTCTGGCCCTTTCGCACGGGGTCGAGCGCGGCCCGCACGCCCAATTGCTGGATGAAGCCGGTGGTGCGCGCCTGGATGACCTGGATGCTGCGCTCGTCGATCGCCACATTGCCGGGTGCCTCAAGCACTGTGCCCATGCGTGCGGCCTTCACCTCCACGGTGCGGATGCCAAGGTTCTGGGTCACGCGGCTGTCGATGGATACTCCGCCGCCGCCCGAGCCGTCGCCATCGGCATAGACCGGCACCAGTTGCATGTCCATGAAGGGCGATTTGCCCGGCTTGTCGAAGCGCTGGCCCGGCACCATCGGGTCGTGCCAGTAGAGAACCTTCTTGCCCGTTTGCGGATCGATATCGCTGGCTTTCGCCGTCGCGCTCGTCTCCGGTTTGCCGGGTATTGCGGACGTGCCCTGTGAAACGCCGAAGCGATAGCCGGCATATCCTGCCGCACTGATCAAAGCCAGGCAGGATGCGGCAGTTTTCAGTCGCGGGTTCATTTGAAATCCTTGGTGGCAGGTTCGGTTTGTGCGGTGGGCAGGGGCGTCAGGAAAGTGAGCTCGGCCCAGAGCCTCGTCGTGCGTTGCTCCAGGGTTAGCCGTTCCAGTGCGGTATCGATGGCACGGTGATTGGCTTCCGCCACCGCCAGCAGCGAACCCGTGTTGGCGCGATAGGCTGTCAGGGCAGCTTCCGCCTGCGCATTGGCCAGTGGCAGCGTGGCGTCGTCATAGCGCTTGAGGCGTTCCAGGTTGCGCCGCAACTCCGCGAGGCGCGCGCCGACTACGGCGTCCGTATTGCGCTGGATGATCTCCGCCTTGGCTCGCGCCTCCGTCGCCTGCGCGAGCCGCGCGGAGACTTCGCGATCCTGGCGGTTGGCGCGATCCCACGGCAGCGGAAAACTCACGTTGACCGACGCCAGATTGGAGTAAGCCGAGCCGCGCTGGCTATACATCAACTCGACGCTGACGTCAGGCTTGCGCGCTTCGTCCGCCACGCGCACTTCGCTCTCCGCAAGGGTAACGTCACGCTGGGCTGCGGCGATCTCCGGCACGCCGTCGTAGCGCGTACGGATGAGTTGCTCGACGCGATCCGGTACGATCAGCGCGGGGCGTTCGCCGAGCGGACGTGTGGCGTCGGTGCCGATCCAGCGCGACAGATTAACGGTGGCGGTGTCAAGCGCCGCCTGATTCTCGCCTTCGCGGTCGCGCAGTTTCTGCACTTCCAGTTGCGCAGATAGCACGTCGGCACGCGTGCCGCGGCCGCTGCGATAGGCCGCATTGGCGGCTTCCAGCGCCAGGCTCAACGGATGCGAGTGGTGGCCAAGCAGCGCGGCGGCCTGCTCGGCGTACCAGCGGTCGATCCACGCGGCGACGGCGCTGCGCTGGACATTGGTCACTCCGACAAGGCGCCGTGCATCGGCGGAAGCGGCTTCGGCCTCGAAGCGCGCGGTGCGCGCCCGTCGCTTGTCAGCGCGCGTGAATTCCTGCAACACGCTGATCGAGCGCGTGGTCATGGAATCTCGACTCAGCGAGCCTTTGTCCGAGCCGCTGATAGGAACATCGTTTAGTCCGACCTTGAGGACAGGATCGGGCAATTGGCCTGCTGCAACCGCCTGTTGCACGGCCGATTCGATGGCACCATGCGAATTCTCGGCATCGTTCGCATGCGCCGTGGCCAGCGCGGCGGCCTCTTCAATGGATAAAGCCGGTGCGGCATGTGGTGGCGCGGCAAGCGACACCGACATGCCAAGGGCGGACGCGCAAAGCAGCGCCAGCCTCAGGCAACGTGGGAATGACATAAAGCCTCCGGAAACGACGACCACCACTCCCGGGAAATCGGGAGCGACAAGGAAGTGGCGTGGCTTCGGAGGCTAGGTGCGGAAACAGCAGTGAAGGATGGCGAGCGGCGGTGGCGGTGCGCGCGGCTGGGTCTGTGCACGCTGGGCGATGACCGGCGTGGCGTCCAGCACGGGAGGCTCGATGATGGTGCCGGCGAGGACCGGGATGAATGCTGGAATCTGCGGCGCAGCGTGATCGGCGTACTTAGTATCGGCCTGGCAATGGCCCATGCAAAGCGCCTTCTGGCCATCGTTCTGCGCGGCATCCTGTTCGGCCATATCGGCGCAGGACGCCATGGTGTCCATCGACGACGGCTGATCCGCTGGTTCGTTCACGCCCATCGTGCAGGCGTACGCGGCCGTTGCCAGTTGAACTGACAAGAACACAACCAGGAGGAGTCTGGCAATCCATGAATGCCGGCGGACGATGTGACGCACGATCTATCGTTGTTTCAACTCAGCGCAAAGGATAACGGCTTTTCAATCGATTGCAATAGCGAACCCTCAGGCGAGCCGGCAGCATGATCTGCCGCCGGCTCGCGCACCCTATCAGGCCTGGGTGTGGTCAGGCCATCAATGACACATCACCGGCGCGTGCGCCATCAGTGTACGGATCGCGGGCGCGCGCCGGTGGGGCCGATACGCCGGTCCGGTCCATCCCGGCCACGCTCAGGGCGCCATCGGTGAAGACATCGCGCTGTTCGATGCGGCCGCCGTCCAGGTATGGACTCCGTTCACCGAGGACCGACGCGAGCGCGTTGCCCCATGTGCGGTTGGAAACCGTGTCTGCATCAGTGGTGGTGCCGTGCGTATCGAGGGCATTGCTCATCCATTGCAGATGCGCCACGGACGATGACACTCGATGCATCATCTGCATGCACTGGTCTTTCATAGCCTGATTTTCGGCGGCCGTTACATTGGCTTGATGTGCAGCCAGGCGAGCGCGTTGGATGACATCCCAATCCGGACCGGCAAAGGCTGACGTGGCGAGGCCGGCGAATACAAAAGCGGTGGCAATTCTGACGAGGTTCATGATATTCCCCAATTGAGTGGCTTGATGTTCATAAGTGCCTAGATGGCGGGCGAAGCGCAGGAAGAGGTGGCTTCGTCCTAACCATGGGCGTTACGTGGTCAGACAAATGAACATCAAGGTCTCAATCGGGCCGTCGCCAGATAAATTGGCACAGGAGAAGTAGATGGGACGGTGCGCTGTGGCAGCAGTCTTTCCTGCCCAGCCACGGCAGCCGTACGCCAGAACGGCCCGGAAGTTAGGCGGGGCGCGTCGCCAGTAGCCAGAGGGTGCGGCTGTGGCGCACTCGACGGACTACCGCGAAGATAGTTTGCACAGAGTGCTGGTTGGTCGCCGTCTGCGCAGCCAATTTGCAGCATGCTGGCCACATTGCCGCTCGCCATATCTGCTGGACAGACATAGGCGGCCGCTGCCGAACCGGTCAGCAGCAATGCTGCGAGCCATGTCCAGGCGACGAGACGGCGAAATGTGGCGAGCGAGCTTTTCACTTTTTTTCGAGCGGTGGCGACCCTGAGAACGCTAGGAGCCTAGACGTTCCCATTATGGGAACGTCTAGCATTTTTTTTGGATTCACGCGTCCTTTGCGCAATGACCTTTAGCGTGGCTGGTGTCTGGGCGTGCTGGTTCCACATGGGCGCGGACGATCTTCTTCACGTGGCTCTCCATTCATCTGGTGCTCAGCGTCAGGCGCAGGCGCCATCGTAGTACGGAGCAATATGTCCAACATTCTCAGCATGCTGATCGGAATCTCACGTTGCTGCGGGACTGTGGAGCGTATTAAAGGAGGCCGATGTATCGCGCATGTAGCGGGCACAAGCCGGCACTGTCGCCACACGTATTGGCGCCGCTTCGTAATACAGACGAATACATAGATCTGTCCAGCAGGCGGAAGAGATGGCCTGAGGACCATGAAGCTGGCAACGGCCTGAAAAGTCGAAGTCTGCCGAGCATCAAGCTATGGAATGGCCGGAACTTGCAGGAACCGCTTCCTTGACCTTCCCATGGTGGCAAGGCCTATCGTCAAGTCATCGACACTCGGTTGACCTTCTCCACGTGGCATGCGGCGAAGGGTGCCCGTCGGACCGACGAGGGAGAGGCAAGGAGCACATTATGAACATCGGACAAGCCGCCAGCGTATCCGGCGTCTCGGCCAAGATGATCCGCTACTACGAGAGTATCGGCTTAGTGGCTTCCGCGGAGCGAAGCGCGGGGAACTACAGGACATATGGCGAAGCAGACATCAATACGCTGCGCTTTATTGGACGCGCGCGGGCTATGGGTTTCTCGATGGCGCAGATTCGGGAGCTGCTTGGACTGTGGCAATACAAGCGGCGCGCGAGCGCAACGGTAAAGATGATCGCGGAACAACGGCTTCGGGAACTGGACGACCGCATTGCCGCGCTATCCGGCATGCGCGACACACTCCTGCATTTGTCGGCACATTGCGAAGGCGACAACCGCCCCATCTGTCCAATCCTGGATGAAACCAGTGGCGAAGTCCCGCAAGAAGATGCGGGGTCGCCCACAACGAGGCATTGACGGCGATGAAGACGAGCGATTGGCACCGAGCGCAAGACGAAGTGCACGGGCACTGTGAGCACGGCGCTGCGAACGAACACGCGCAGGATCATCCAAACCAGGGCTTCTCCGGCCACAGCGCTGCCGCGAGTGGCGACAGCGCTCGCGATCCCGTGTGTGGCATGACGGTCAAGCACGATGCACAATACCAGGCGACCTACGCCGGGGCGCAGTACTTCTTTTGCAGTAGCGCTTGCCAGAAGCGCTTTGAGGCAGACCCGACGCGCTATGTCGAGGAACAATGCAAATCGGCACTCGATGAAGCCGAAGCGACCCCGGGTACGACCTACACGTGCCCGATGCATCCGGAGATTCGCCAGGACCATCCAGGCACGTGCCCAAAGTGCGGGATGGCGCTTGAGCCCGTCATGCCGAGCCTCGAGGACGACAAGAATCCGGAACTCGTGGCGTTTCGCCATCGCTTTTGGTGGACCCTGCCGTTGACAGTCGCGGTTGTGCTGCTTGTGATGTTGGAGAACGGCTTCACGGCTCTGGATCCCGTGACCCAAAGCTGGGTGGAACTGGCGCTGTCCGTACCTGTGGTCCTGTGGGCTGGATCGCCGATCTATGACCGGTGCTTGCAGTCGTTCCGAAACCGAAGCCCGAACATGTGGACGCTGATCGGCCTGGGTACGGGGGCGGCGTTCGTGTATAGCGTCGTAGCCACGGTTGCGCCGGGCCTCTTTCCTGGGGCCTTTGTCATGCATGGCCGCATCGCCGTCTATTTCGAAGCCGCAGCCGTCATCATTTCGCTGACACTGCTCGGCCAGATCTTTGAGTTGAAGGCGCGCTCGCAGACCTCTGCGGCCATCAAATCGCTGCTCGGCCTGGCACCCAAGACGGCACGCCGGCTTAATCCCGACGGCAGCGAGGATGATATTCCGCTGACGCACGTGCATATTGGCGATCTGCTGCGGATCCGGCCCGGCGAGAAAGTCCCCACGGATGGCGTCGTGACCGAAGGGGCGAGCGCCATCGATGAATCGATGATCACTGGTGAGCCCGTGCCCGTCTCCAAGCGCGTCGGCGATCACGTGATCGGCGCCACCATCAACACCTCCGGCAGCCTGGTGATGCGCTCGGAGAAAGTCGGCGCCCAGACGGTGCTATCGCAAATCGTGCAGATGGTGGCCCAGGCGCAACGCTCCAAGGCTCCCATGCAGCGGATGGCGGACCGGGTCGCCGGTGTGTTTGTGGTGGTGGTCGTCGCCATAGCCTTACTCACCTTCTTCACCTGGGGCGTCTTCGGCCCTGAACCGAGCTGGGTCTATGGCCTGGTCAATGCGGTAGCGGTGCTAATCATTGCCTGTCCCTGCGCGCTGGGGCTTGCCACTCCAATGTCCATCATGGTGGCAAGCGGGAACGGTGCGGCCAAGGGCATTCTGTTCCGGGACGCGGCGGCCATCGAGCATTTCCGCGAGGTCGACACCCTAATCGTTGACAAGACCGGCACCCTGACTGAAGGCCGGCCAACCTTTGAACAGGCATTTGGCGTCGATCCGTTTGATGAGACCGAAGTGCTCCGCCTGGCGGCGAGCCTTGACCAGGGCAGCGAGCATCCGCTGGCTGCAACGCTCGTCACCGCAGCGCGTGAACGTGGGCTGCCTCTGACGAAGGCTGAGGATTTCACCTCGGACACGGGCATGGGGGTACGCGGCCGCGTCGATGCCTACCAGCTCGTGCTAGGCAATAGCGCCCTGATGCACCAGGATCAAATCAGTGTCGAGCCACTAGCGATTCAGGCTGATGCCCTCCGGCAGCAAGGCGCCAGTGTCATGTATTTAGCCGTCGACGGCAGGTTGGCCGGGGTGCTTGCCGTCTCGGATCCCGTCAAGGCCAGCACGCCTGAAGCGCTTGTGACGCTCAAGTACGCCGGAATACGCGTGGTGATGGCCACGGGCGATGGTGTTGTCACTGCACGTGCGGTTGCTGACCGCCTCGGAATCGAGGAATTTCACGGTGAAGTCAAGCCGGCGGACAAGCTGGCGCTCGTTGAAAAGCTGCAGGGGGAAGGACACGTGGTCGCGATGGCAGGCGACGGCATCAACGATGCGCCGGCGTTGGCCAAGGCCGATGTCGGCGTCGCCATGGGAACTGGTACCGATGTGGCGATGCACAGCGCCCAGATGACCTTGGTCAAAGGCGATCTGCGCGGCATCGCACGGGCACGGGAACTCTCCGAAGCCACTATCGCCAACATGCGTCAAAACCTGGGCTTTGCCTTTGTGTACAACGCGCTGGGCATACCGCTGGCTGCCGGACTGCTGTACCCGTTCACCGGGTGGTTGCTGTCGCCAATGATTGCGGCATTGGCCATGAGCCTGAGTTCCGTGTCGGTAATCTCCAACGCGCTACGACTGCGAAGTCGAGTGTCCTAACGATCGCATATCGGCGGTCGTTATGCGTGGGACGCCACCGCACCCCGACAACGGCTCCTCGCCTTGCCGCCCCGTTTTGGCAGCATTAGACTAGGATTAACGATTGGCATGATTTATGAAGCATAGTCATAGCCCCTTCGCCCGGTTGCTCGCACTGCTGTTATTGGCGACGGTATTCTTTGCGCGCCTTACAGTGGCAGGGTACCTATGCCCGCAAGAGTCCGACGGGGCAATGGAACCGGTGGTAATGGCCACCATGACAAGCTGCCTGGAGATGGACCGCGCGCAGCCAGCTTTATGCGCGGACCATCAGCAGGACGGTCGGCACTGGGCCGACAGCAACGGGCACGCTCACGATCTCGGTGTCTTGCCGGCGACGGCTGGGCTTGTACACGTTCTTCCGCCCACACCGTACGCCTTCCGAATCTTCCACGCGGCTGACAGCGCAAACACATCGCTTGGTCCAGTCTATCTCGCAACGGCCCGCTTGCGAATCTGATCTATCCCCACGCGTGGCGCACCTTGGCCACATGCTCGATTTCCGTTGCTCTGCCCGAGCACGGGTGCTCTGACCCCGTCCCGGCTGAGCCAATCCGAACTATAGGGAAGATCATCATGCACTCCACTCTCAAAACTATCGTTTTCATTTCACTTGGCGTTGCGGCCGCGCAGGCGCTCGCGGGTCCCGATTGGGACGTCATCAATCGCGCGCGCAGTGCAGCGCAACACCGTGCTGCGCCTTCCAGCACGTCTGCCTCCAGAGACGCGATGCTGGTGCGCTGCAACGAAATGATGAAGCAAAAGGATTCCCATCCGGCAGGTGGCAGCAGCCAAAAGGGGCCTTCTGAGTCCAAGTAATTGGAGCGCGCTTCGCCCGATTTGGCGAAGCGCAGTTCGAACCATTCCAACAGGAGTACCGCATATGAAATGCACTATGAAGACAATGATCGTCGCAGGCGTTGCCCTGGGGGCGGTACTGGCCGCCACCTATGCCCTATTGCCACCAGTCCGGGCGCTTGTGCTTGGTGTTGGACCGTATCTCCTGCTCTTGATCTGCCCGCTGTCGATGTGGTTGATGATGAAGAGCATGAGCGCGCGCGATGATCGAGTGAGCGCGATGGCCGAGGATCGGCAAGAGCAAGAGCATGAGCCCGACCCGCTTCGGACCAAAAAATGATGGCATGTTTGGAGCGCACTGGGCACGTGTCGAGGATTCGTGCCCAGGATGAGAGGACATGAGCAAATCGTTGATATGGAGAGACCTTGAGATGGTGGTATCACGAACACAGGCGCGCGCCTGTGATGCGGTACCAATGGTGGAGGGAGGCCGTCATAAGTCGGCTTGCAGGAGCATGCTTCAAGCCGCCCAGTGGTGCTGTGTCCCAAAAAGGCATGGTGCTGAGCGACTGGGGAAAAGCTACCCATAAGGGAAGCCGGTACGTATTGAGAAGACGAGCGAAAGCAAACCGTCCGATGACGCATCGTTCGTGGAAGTGCTGTCAAAACTGGGGGCGCACCATCCCTCCAGGACTAGAAGGGGCTATACCTTGTCAAGGGGGCAGTTTCACATCGGCGCCAACAATACCTGCTTACGGACCCTTCGAGAGTCGGTGTAAAGGCGGCGTGAGCTCAGTACGGGCTTCCTTGCCTCGGATGCAAAGGGAGATGACATCGCGCCAGGGACAGCCAGAGAAAGGGGGATGTGAAAACGGAAACCTTTCGTTGGGATTCCGAGGGTTCGACTCCCTCCCGGTAAAGGCTAACCACCAACCGGAAGCAAGTCTTGCATAGGGGACGGTAACGTACTTCGTGAAGCGCAGACAGCGGGTGCTGAAGCCGCGTGATTGAGTCTCGAAAAGCCATTTTTGCTGATGTCTTCGCCTTTGTTATAGCGGGGCAGTACTGTGCTGACCGTTACGGTGAGGTCAGTCGGGCCGGCCGGGATCTGAGAGCGGGGCAAAGGCATAGGATGGATTCCCCAGGAACCTGGGAGATCCTGGGCACGACCAGTCCAAGAAGCCAAAGGCAACAAGCGATAAATGGGCCAGGCCCGGGCGGAAGTCTCCGCCGCACGGGAGCGAACCAGGAGACAAGGATTGGAGCGAAGAAGCGAATCCATAAGCGACTTCGTATTCGGCGCAGGAAGTCTTAGCGCCTTGATAGTACTGATGACGCCGGGGAACACTGTTCGGGTGGACCCGGTCGAGGAAAGCGAGGCGTCGTTGCAACAGAATCGCTCGTGAGAAACACGGAGGTGCTTTGAAACCTGACAGCGTGTCAACGAAACAGGAGCGAATAGCCGAACTGGCGCGGATGAACCCGGCCATGGCATTCAACTCTCTGAATCAGTATCTCGACTATAAAAAACTGTACTACGCCTACGCGCAAACGCGCAAGGATGGCCGCAGTCGGTGTGGATGGTCAGACGGCGGAAGAGTATGCAACCAACCTGGAGCAGAATCTCCTGAGCCTGATCGACCGCATCAAATTCGGTCGCTACCAAGCGCCGCCAGTGCGAAAGGCACTATATCGGCCAAGAGCGATGGCGGACAGCGCGGCCTCGGCATACCGAGCTTCGAGGACGAGGTAGCGCAATGGGCCATCTCGATGCTGCTGGAACCGATCTATGAGGACTGCTCATATGGGTTTCGGCCAGGGCGCAATGCGCATCAGGCGCTGCAAGCCGCGTGAAACGGGATCAAGAAACAGGGAGGGCGATGGGTGCTGGACCTTGATGTTCGGAAATACTTCGACAGCATTCCGTTTACCGAACTGCGGTCCATCCTCGCCAAGCGAGTCACGGATGGTGTAGTCAGAAGGATGATTGACAAGTGGTTGAAAGCTGGCGTGCTGGACAAGGGGCAGCTTCTTTACCCCAAGACCGGTACACCCCAGGGCGGCGTACTCTCTCGTCAAGCAGTAGGGGTTGAACTTGATTGGCAAAAGGTGCCATCACCCAGCATGGCGAACAGGACGTCGCAGCGTCACCGTGCCAGTGCAATGAGTGTCTGGTCATGGCGTTAGCCTTGCGGAATTTGTTGAGGTGTTACACCTAGCCGAAGCCTTCGTGTTCGCGGAGGCAAAACGCAGTCAGAGGGCGGTTCACTTGCCTCGGTGGTGAGCCGCAAGACGCCCTCCTGAGACCAAACGGAGGCACCTGGATTCATGCGGCCATCCTATTCGACTGCACTTTGGCTGGCAGTGCATCGGGATAATCAAGGCGCGAGTCGAAAGCTTCACGCCCTCTGCAGATAGCAAGCCCGCGACGGCAGTATCTTGCCGGGACTCACTTCCTCGAAATTTGCAGCGCCCTGAGCACGATGAGGGCGATAGCAGTCGCGATGCCGGCCGTCATCGCATGACCCATACCGGCGGCCACTCCGATTGCGGCCGCAATCCAGATGCTGGCGGCAGTCGTGAGTCCCTTGACATGGGCTTCGTCGTTGTCCGGCTTCAGGATGGCTCCCGCACAAAGGAATCCGATGCCTGACGTGAGGCCCTGAAGAACACGGCTCATGTCGGCGAGCTGCACACCTGCCTGTAGAGCAACCACGACAAAAAGGCATGCTCCCAGTGCGACGAGCATATGGGTGCGCATGCCGGCGGATTTCCCCGAGTTCTCCCGCTCATATCCTAGCAAGCCCCCTAAAACGATAGAGACGGTCATTCGGATGGCTGCGCGTACTCCCTCAACAGCATTAGTAAAATCAGAGAACTCCGAGCCCGCTGTACGGATGATATCGTTCATTGTGGTGCCGTCTCTGGCTGATTGATGACATTGGCAGAGAGAGCCGTTTTGCACACCATCCCTGGCCCTTCCATACCAAGCCAATCGAAAAATTAAATGAGTCTGCGTTCGCTAGTATTAACGTCTGGTTATGTTTATTCCGTTCACTGACTCTTTTTCGCGTGGCGCTTGCGTCTGTCTTCAGCCTTACGTTTAGGTGAAGGTCCATACTTCCATCGCAAATAGACAGCGAACCCCACATACAGGACCGCGAGACCGACCAACATGACGAGCATGCTTGCAACGACAGAGTCGGATACGTGAGCGTAGTGCATGGTCGGGCGTTTTCAGAGGCTTCCAGCGCACAACAACAGACAGTCCGTCTATTAAAGTGCGATCATGATTCAATCAAAGAGGTCTTTCCAGAAACTTTTCCGATGTCCCGGCTGTCGCTGGTCGTCGCAGTGGTCACCGGAACGCCCCCAGGTGTAACTGCCCTGCATGCCGGGGGGCGGGGGGGCTTGCCCCACCGACGATGCAAGTTCTTGGGTCGCCCGCTCGATGATCTTGTCGAGCTCGCCCCGGCAAAGCCACACCCCGCGGCACTGCGGGCAATAGTCGATTTCGACACCCTGGCGTTCCGCCATGGCGAGCTGTATATCTTTGCACACTGGACATTGCATGATGTCTGACCTTATTTCAAGTAACGACGCGGCGATGCTTAGAGTAACGTAACGGTTGCCTCGAAACGGACTTATTGATTCATTGTGCAGCAACCTCAGCCTATTGCTGGCGCGCAGGTCAGCGAACTTGACCATCTGCGTCGGGAACCTGCGCTGTGAAGGTGGCACGAGGAAGATCGCCTTGATGCCGATAGCCAGCGGGCCAGTGCCACCCATTCTCGCCTAAGCCCGCGGCGCTTCGCCCGCTGCGTACCCGCACGCCTTCGAATCACTTTCCTCATACCGATCCCATTTAACACTCTGTGGTGACTAGAGAGTCAAGGGATTCTTGGTAAGTACTGGCGCTGCGTCGATTCGCGATTGTGCTCGACCTGGTGTCGGCTCGTCGACGCTGGCCGCATGGCGGTGCCTCAGCGCACAGCGAAAGTCTTTGAACCAAGCATCGGTCAGGCAATGCGTTTGATAGCCCAATGGTCCTGCTCGCCGATGTCGTTCAGATAGTTGGCCTAGCTTAAGCGCCGGTAGCTTGAGCGCCCAGCGGGGGACGGTTGAGTGATCGAGCGTAAAACCCAGGAACGAAAACTGCGCGTTCGGATGAGCTGCAGGGCGATTGCCATCCTTGCAGTACACAACCTTCGATTTACCCAATGCATCGTCAGTCCACATTCGTGCTGCCGTGAAGCAATAGATTGCATCACAGCCCTCGCCTGTGCCTCCGTACGGCAGTGAACTACCGCATCATCAGTATAGCGAGCAAAGGGACGTTGCGGAGATGTCCGCCTCATCCGGCTATCGAATACATAGTGCATGAACAGATTCATCAGGACATAGCGTTCCCCCGCGACGATATCAACTCGCCCAGGCCGCTTGCCCCATATTGCCCTGGCGGCCATGGCAGGGATACCGGTATTAACGGGCGAGGAAGGCTGCCTTCCTCGTCGAGGAACTAAAGCTTCGCGCCTGGCAGCGGCTCACCCCCTCGCGGTACGTTGCCCCCGCAAGTTATAGGCGACGCTGGCAATGATGATGAGAAGAACGGCCACTTGCGCGGCAATGGTCTGCACAGAGGGGTAGACGCCCAAGACATCGATGCGCGGCATTGAGAGCGGTGTCAACTGCAAGAAGCCGACTTTCTGTAGTGCGGCGACACCCTTGCCGATCAGGACGACGGCAAGCACGCCAACCAATGCGGAACTGAATGAAAAGAACTGGCGAACTGGCAAACGTGCTGTGGATCGCAGGAGAAGTGTTGCAATCACGGCAAGCACAGCAATACCGGAAATAAGTCCAGCGAGCATGTAGGCTCCGTTGCCATCGGACCACAGGGCCGCGTAGAAAAGCACCGTCTCAAATACTTCCCGGTAGACCGTGACGAACGAGAGCAGGAAGAGCATAAACGCCGATTTCCTATTCAATGCCGAAGACAGTTTCTCCTTCACGTACGATTGCCAACGTCCCGCCAGACTCTTCTGGTGCATCCACATGCCGACGCCGAGCAGGACGATCGCCGCGAAGACGGCAGCGAACCCCTCGGTCATTTCACGACTTGCGCCGCTCAAATCTACAACATAGGTTGCAACCGCCCACGTCAATGCACCGGCTCCCAGCGCGGTGATCCAACCCGCGTGAACGTAAGGAAGGACGTCGGTTCGATTGGCCTTTCTCAGGAACGCCAGCATCGCCACGACCACCAGCAGCGCTTCTAGCCCTTCACGAAGCAGGATCGTAAAGGCGCCAAGGAAGGTCGAGACAGCGTCATTGGTGCTGGCGAGCGCTTCCTGCGCTTCGTCGAGCTTTGACTGCAGTTGTGTTGCGGTGTCATGCGCGCGCTCTGTCTCGCCATTTGTCAAAGCACTGCGATAGAGTCCCATCGTCTTCTCGATTTCCAAAGAAAGTGCGTGGTTCTTGGCTACTAAAGCAGGCTCAACCGGTTCGAACCCATCGAGATAAGCGGACAAAGCCAGTTGCGAGGCAGCCCGCGCGTCTCCCTTGTCCAGCGCAGCGACACTTTCCTTCAGCTTATCTTTGGCGATTGAGAGGCTGTCGGTGGTCGATGCTGTCAGTACGTCGGGCGAGCTGCGCAGGTAGGCCAAGCCATCGCGAGCAGTCTGTGCGCCAATCGATTTAGCAAGAGCTGCCTCCGATGTCTGGCTAAGCTTGTCGAGCGTGGGAACCGCAGCACGGAGTCCGGGCTCAGTTGTCCAAATCTTGGCGCCCGCCTGGCGGTCAGCCTCTGAATACGATAGCGTCGAAGCAAAATAGGCAAGGGCCCATCGATCGCCCTCTGAGAGTTCGGCAAAGCCCGGCATCGATGTTCCCTCCACGCCGTGCGTGATGATCTGTTGCAGGGCAAAGATGCTGCGTTCCTGCGCGCGGGAGTGGTCGGCCAGCGCAATCGGGGGCGGGTTGAGTTTTGCTGAGAGCGGGCCGTCCGCGTTACCGGATACGCCGTGACAGGAAGCGCACAGGTTTTGATAGAGTTTGGCACCCTTCTGCAAGTCAGGCGCTTTGATCGGGCCCATAGGGACAGGGTAAGCAGAGAGGACTCCGCTGGCCAACTTCCGAGCCTGTTCGGCGACGCTATCTGGCGAGGCCTTCGCTGCGATGGACATACGCAATGCGCCAGCTTCCTTGACTAGTTGTTTGGAAGTCGGTCCCGGCGGCAGTTCGCCTAGCTGTCGCTCGATCGTCTGAGCAAACTCTTGCATCTCGACATATTCCGCTTCGTTGCTGACGCGGCTATCTGTGACTGACCCACCATAGTCAACGGCAAGGTAGTCCAGCAATTGCCAGACTTGCTTGGCTTTGTCTTGTGTTGTCAAGGGCTCGGCGCTCAACGTCGGAACGGAAAGCACCCAGGAGATTAAAACGAGGGAGAAGAAGCGCAAGGCTCGCATGAGGAACACGCCGCGAAGGCGGCAATTTTGCGGGTAAATACGAATGATTGTAATTCATAAAGTTTGCGAGATGGGCCCAACGTCATTCGTGAAGGGCTGGGCGATTTCGCACTTGACTCTATAGTTGCTGCAGGTTGTTTACTAATGGCCGTAATCAATAGCAGTGTCACCAAAGTGGATTTCCAGCAACTTTCGCGTATGGGCTGGCGGTGAGTGCAGTTGTGTGCGCGATACGAGGGATGCAATCGCTTGGCGCGAGCGCTCTCCGGATTGTGGTTCCAAGGGACAGAAGGTACTAATTCGATGAGTTGGACGGCTATTCTCTACGACTGGGGCGGCTGGAATCGAGAGATCTTCCTGCTGGTCAATGAAGGCACTCCGGCAATGTTCCTGCCTGTGGCCACGCTGTTTAGCTACGTGCTGGGCAATTATTGGACCGCGCCTGCGGTTATGATTGGCTTTTGGGTCTGGTCAAGGACAACCCCGGAGGTAGGCCGATCGGCAGCGCTCCGGGCTCAGTTGGCTCGATTCGTAGCCGCATTTGGGATTGCGTTTGCTGTAGTTGGGTTTTCGAAGTTGGTATTCGATTTTCCGCGGCCGGCCGCCGTGTTCGGCTACCTGTGGCATTCAATCGGTCCGATCGAAGTGCACTACAGTCTGCCAAGTGGACATTCCACGTACGCGGCTCTGGTTGCCGGTGCGTTGTGGCCGATGGTCCGCGCGCGCTGGCGGCTGGCTCTAGTTGCCTACGTGGCGCTGGTCGGCTGGTCGCGTATGGCCGCAGGCATGCACTTCCCGGCGGATGTCTTGGCGGGCTGGTTGATAGCGCTCGGCAGCTTGGCTGTTTCGAGGCGATTATTGCAGGACCTGCTTAAACTACCGAGGCTCGTCGAGCCGGACTAATAGTGCAACAGGTGAAGAGTGCAACCCCGTCTATGGCCTGGCAAAGACATCGCTCCGTTCGCAATTCGCAGTTTGCGAATTGTGCCATCAAGATGTGCCCGATTTGGGCAAGCAATCGAGTTACATGAGGAGATCGCAATGAAACTAAATGCACGATCAACGATGCGGACCCTGCTGTTTGCTGTGAGTGCGCTGGTGTGTTCGGCAGCGCTGGCGCATTCCGATGACGTTGAGGGTGTCGTCGACAGGATCGATAACAAGGCGAAGAGCTTCGTCATCAAGGGTCAGACAATCTATGTCGACGCCGATACGAAGTACGACGATGGACTGACCCGCTTTGAGGACATCAAAATCGGAGACCGACTTGAGGTCGATGTTCATGAGAAAAATGGTCGTAAAGTCGCGCATGAGATTGACAGGGAGGACTAATCGGTTACCGTCAGCCCGCAGCCTGCGATGGGTGGGGTAAGCACTGAGAAGCAGTGCCGTCGGCACAACTTTAAGCACATGGCGTCAGGGCCGAACCGAATCGGTCCGGTCGTTGAGGGCAACGGTTCCGCATGAGCGTCGAGCACATCTACGTCATCGGCGGCGCCATGCTGACGCACAAGACGTCCGAAGAAGGCATTGCGCTGTTGGAGCAATTGGCCGGACAAGACCGGCATCTGCACTATCACACTATCTCGGCGGGAATCTACACATTGCCGGAGGTGGGCTCCGTGGGGCAGACCGAAGCGATGCTGGAGGAGGCGACTACGAGGCGGTGTTGGCGCTGGAGTTTCGGGCGTCGACCGAAGTCACTGTCATGGCTTGTCATGTGCATCCCACGCTCCCGGAGGCTGCAAGGAGGGCCGCCTCGCGGTCGTGGCCCGCGCGCTGCATGTGTGATAACAACTTGGGAGAGGCCCGAGCATGCTGAAAGATCGAGCGAGAGTCTTCCGCCTCGGCGGCGCCGTCGCTTTATGTCTAGCCCTGGTGTCCGTGAATGCCAGCGCCGGCCTTTGGGACAAGGTTCTGGGGCGCTCCGATCCTTCAGAGCCTTTGCCCCCAGAGAAGGCCTTCCAGATCAAGGTCGAGGTGGTCGACGGCAAGACCGTCATCGCGACGTTGACTCCGGCACCCGAGCACTACCTGTACCGCAAGACGGTCCGTTTCGCGGCCAAGGACGCCAAGGGCGCTCGACTGGGGCTCATCGCATTGCCGAAAGGGACAACGAAGCAGGATCCTTTCTTCGGTGAGACGGAGGTGTACACAAAGCCTGTCCAGGTGACGCTTGCGCTGGAGCGCGCACCCGGTGTTCCCGCTTCACTTTCGGTAGTCGTGTTCTATCAAGGCTGCAACGGACGTCTGGGGGTGTGTTACCCGCCAACGCAAACGGAGTTTCCAATCCGACTACCCTGATTCACCGTACCCCGATTGGCTCGTTGCCTCTGGAATGGTCGGTCGACCAAGGCGGCGACGGTGAATTGTTCTCATCGGCCTGGTTACCGCAGTGGCAGCAGCCTTTTTCCTGCGCCATTGCGAATGGTTTGTCTGGCCCCAGCCAAACTGGTCATCTCAGGTTCGTCATGCACTCCAAAGCGAAGCAGGCGGCCAGTCTCTTCAATAGGGATGATGGCGCTTCGATGAAGTTAGATGTAAGCGCCCGGTGAACCCGTCTTGACGGGGCTACGCAGGAAGGACGGAAGCAGTCCAGCGATGTGGCAGGAGCTCCGCGATGTCGGCGGTCTTCTGAGTCGGCAGTCGCGTAAGCACGTCTTTC
>NZ_VZOW01000026.1 GCF_008801835.1 Cupriavidus pauculus
GCCAGGAAAGGCGCGGAACGCGAGACAAACCTGGCTTGAATTGGCCTATCTCTCTCGCATTGCGAACACAGCAGTCATTGGCCTGTACGACATCAAGTGCAAGCCTCATTGATCAGCACTTCCCTAGGTCAATTAGCGCAGATGTTAATTAGCGAACTATGGAGGCGTCATGCAAGCCAAGGGATGTCGCGTTGACGTTGAGCTCATGGACCCAAAGAAAACAAAGGTTTAGCGAAAGAAAGAAATTCGATCACTATCGCAGGTCGCACGCTTTCCAGATGCATAGTGCAGCGAGATGGGTCTCAGATGTGGTGTTGAATAAAAACAACACATCAGAAAATATAACCAGATTTTCCTGCCAGGTGATCCAGAAATACATCTGCGTTCGCCGATGAAAATCGAGGTCAATGTGACCCAGGTGCCGGCGTTTGCTGCGTCAATGTGACCCTATATTGCCTATTTGTTGTGCAATTGTGCGTCACATTGACGCGGTAGATCCATTTGTGCCGCCGTATAGAGTCACAGTGACTCAAATGGCCGCAGTCTCGGTAACAAATGGGGTCAATGTGACCCACCTTGTCTTATTTTTCTGTCCAATCCTATATTGCCAACATAGTTTGGTGAGCAGCGAGGTATAACTCCGTATTACGCGTGCTAGCACGCTCCATTCGGAGTTACCTCGCCCTGCGGGGCTGGGTGGGACGCTTCGCTTCCCCACCTTGGGTATCTGGAGAACTGACGGGCGATGCAATGACTGATGTTGCAGAAGGCGGTTTGCGAAATGTACTGGCTATTCGGCTAAACACGGGCGAGCGCGCGCTCGTCGAGAAGCGCGCGGCGGAGGCTGGCCTACCGACGGCGACCTTTATTCGCCAGGCAGCTCTCGGGGCTGTTGTGCCGGCAAGGCCAGAGATTCCAGCAGTTAATCGGGAGGCATATCTTGAACTGGCGCGAGTTGGCAGTAACTTGAACCAGGTCGCTCACCACCTGAATGCAGGCACCGCTACCAGTGTGGATGAAAGCATCGTCCGGCGGCTGGCGGCTGTTACTAGGTCGCTGGCATTACAGGTTCTGGGCGAGAAACTGCCGTGAAAGCTAAAGTTGGTCGAGGCAATGGATTTCGGGGCTTGCTAGCCTATGTCTTTGGGGGTGGCGAAAAGGGAAAGCACGACCGGGCCTCAATCGTCGGCGGCAATATGGCAGGCATGGCCCCCCGCGACTTGGCGGCCGAGTTCGCCATTTGCCGCCGTCTCCGGCCTAACGTGAAAAGTCCCGTCTGGCACTGTTCGTTAGCATTACCAAAGGGGGAGCGACTTGATGGCACTGCTTGGGAGCGAGTCTGCGCGCGTCACCTACAGCTCATGGGGATCGACACCGACAATCATATGTGGGTGGCCGTGCAGCACGACGATACCGACTACGACCATGTTCACTTGGTCGTCAGCCGGATCGGACTCGATGCCACCTTGTGGCACGGTCGCAATGATGTGAAAGTCGCGATAGAGTCAACACAGGCCATCGAGCGCGAGTTTGGACTGCGGCTGACGCCCGGCCTAGATAACGAGCCGGAACATCCGAAGAAGACTAGGGGAGAGGCTGCGAGAAAGAAGCGGAAGGGTCAAGTATCCGTTAAAGAACGGATGCAGGCCATTCTGAACAAGGCCATGCAGGCCCGCAGCTTCGAGGCCTTTGTGAAGGCCTGCCAATCAGAAGGTTTGGAATTGCTGCCAAACGTGGCCAGCACCGGCAGAATGAGTGGGTTCTCCTTCCGGCTGGATGGGGAACTCATGAAGGCATCGGATCTCGGCGCGAAGTATCGGTGGGCGAAGCTAGCCACAAAGACCGGCTATGATTCCGCCCGGCACATGCCGTTGATTCAGGAAATGGCTGCCGCCGCGGTGAGGGCGTCTACAAAAGTAGAACCTGGGGGAGAAGCGAGCTTGCGGGCGGTGAAGGTGGCGGCGGGTGAGCGACCCATGCGCCGGAACCGCACGATTGACCTACTGTTCATCCGTCTTGACGATGGTACCTACGCTTGGAAAAGGAGCCAGACCGCGGCGTTTCGGGACCTCGGTGATCGGATACGATTTGGACGGGCGCCGGATACTGCCATAAAGGCCGCGCTGCAGCTTGTACGTGAGAAGGGTTGGGTCGAAGTTGAGGCGGCGGGTTCGATCGACTTTCGACGGCGCACGTGGATTCAAGGTCGGCTCCTGGGTATCAGAGTGGTCGGCTATGAGCCGTCGAGGGATGATATGTGCGCGCTCGCCGAACACCGCTGCGACGGGGCCGTCCGGATTGCATCTAAGGAGGTCGATCCGTTGATTCGCCAGATTCTGATCCTCAAAGCGGAGACTGAAGCCAACCTGGCAAAGCATTGGGCGATCTATGGCGAGATCCCAGCGCCCGAGATCGGGGAAGACACTATTCGACCTGACCAGTATGAATTCGCAGAGCTGCATGCAGATGAGCAGTATCGACAGGCGAAGCTGCAGGCCTCAACCAGTCGAGCTGCATTGCGGGAAGCTCTGCCAACGGGGCTTTTGGCGCAGCTTCGTGGTGGCACAGTTGCGCAGGCCAGATCGGATAATGCCCTTGACTGGGCGGCCTATCTCGCGCACTGTCACCGTGTAATCTCTAGTGCTACGGCCGGCAGATTGAAGCTCGCGATGGAAATTGAAGATTTGGCATTCTGGCTACGCGAGATCCAGGCGGGGCGAATGCCGATTGAGCTACAAGATGCTATTGATGGCGAAATCGAAGCGAAACCGCACGCGGCAGCCGTAGCTACTGGGCTGGCGCGCAAGCGGGACACGGACCCAGTGAAGACAGGCAACGTTGGTCGTCGCGTAGCCGATGGTTGCGCTCACTGGTCAACGTCAGAGCCGAAGTTTCCTGAGAGCCCCGAAGCGGAGCTTCCCGGGAACCGGTTGAGATAGAGAGAGAAATGAGCAACTACTCGAATGGTTTGTCCGCTGGCATGGCGGCTCGAAATGCAGCGGTTCGAGAAGGACGTGCAGCTGTTGCTGAGTGGGAAGCCCACTCTCAAAAGCTGCAAAGCCGGCTGTCCGCCGCCTTAAATGCGGAACTTACCGAGCACGTTGAACGGAAAGTTAGTGCTAACTACGTTCGTGCACTCAGAAGCGCGTTGGCGGAATTGGCCCCAGACCACCCTTTGCTGCGCGAGGCAGTGGCGACCGCACTGCTAGAAGAGTCGCGAACCAGGGCCTATGCTGAGCGCGGCTATGTCTACGACGAAAAATCAAGGGCATTGAGAAAGGCCTAGAGGCGCACTCGCTCGCGATCTGGTGCTCGTCGGTATGCAGCATCTTCTGGTAGGCCTCGCTCGAGAGCAGACGTTGCGTGCGCTCATCGCATGTCAATTTCCCGGGCCTCTTGGCTGGCCACCCCGGAAATCAAAACCGTCATTCTTGCAGTAGCCAATTTCCCGCTCCGGCTTACAGCCTGTGAGGACGGACCGCTAGTAGATGGGGCGCGTCCGAGCCGGAATGCAATCGAGCGGATCGACTGCCCAGCCACGACGGAACGAGATATCTCTTCTCGTTCGGCAAGCGTCAGGGCTAGCCTGGAGCGGTGTCGGGATGCTGGCTGGATTCCGCCGGACTCCGCCAGAATCCTTTGCACAGATGAATGGTACCGATCAAATAGCCGGGCGATCTGGTGAAGCGTGTCACCTTTCCGCCACCGCTCCCACATTAGTGCCTTCTGAGTCTCGGTGTAGTAGATCCGGCGCCTCTGTTTCATTTGCAACACCTCCACTGCTCATGCAGCATCTAGTGTGTTGCATCGACCGGTTGAATCCACAGATGACAACGGCCTAAGGTTCAGCGTGCCTCATTTCGTTGGTGTCTTGGTAAGACCGGTTATGTTCGCTGGGGTATGGCCTGGTGGACGGATTATTTTTTGTTGAGCCTGACAACTGGGCCCGTGGGGTCTCGCCACAGACAAGCCCCAGCGTCCGCTGATTGGTATATTCACGACCGAACGGCCGAAGTTTGCCGCCCTTCCACCCGTGCTCGCGATGCCTTTGTCACTCTTGCCACGATCCAGCTTGCATGTGATGGTCAGCCGCCAAGTAGGTCTTTATTCGACGGTGACGGACTTGGCCTAAACTCGCCGCCTGCCTCGTGATCATGGCGAGGCCGCTGCTGCTGGGCACCCCCGAGACCGCCGGCGGCCCCGTGCTTGACCTCCCTCACGCCACCGACCAGGATGTCGTGGCCCTGATCGCCGGCCTTCTCGGCTGAGGCGAGGCCCCCTGCGTGCGCGCCAAGCCAGCGGAGAATATTGTCCGGAATCCAGTGGATAAGAGAAAAAACGAGGTGGACCACAGTGGTCATGATGATCACGTAGATGGTGACGTACGCGAAAAACGACACGATGCCGGTCATGGAATCGGCCTGCACGCCGGCGACGACGGTCATGTACGCCAGATTGATCAGGCCCACGATGGGTTGGGTCAGAAGCATGCCGCCGATCAGGCCAAACAGCATCAGGGCGGGTCTCATCACGAGCGAGAGAATCATCATGTAGCCGTGCCCGGCCTTTCCGACGGCGTCGTCACCGTCCGGGTGAACGTGAGCGACGGCGAACAGCGGGCCGGCGATCACCGACTCGAGCGCCAGCACAAACCAGTTCACGACCGAGCTCATCCAAGTGATGAAGGGAATCATGGGGACATACGTCGCAAGCACCGCTCCAAAAAAGAACAAGGCGATAACGACCGTGGTCATCAGGCCCGACAGGAACTGCAATACTGCACCGGCATCGAAGCCGATCTTTGTCGTGCCTTGTGCTGCCCAAGAGTTCGCGACGCCCGTGGCACTGGCCATGGCGACCAGCAGCGCTTCGCCAGCGCCGACAATCGAATCTCCGAACGACTTCATTTGGCTCATGTGATTCAGGTTCGAGCCGGCGATTTCCTGCGTCATCTGATTGATCGCGCCCATGAATGGGGCGGACATCAGCTTCCTCACATACTCCCACGCGCCTTCCCCTTGCTGGGGAGGGCGCACGTTGGTCTCGTTGTAGTAGACCTGGCGAATGCCCTCTACCCGATTCTTCGTGTATTCGTTGGCGGTGGCCATTGCATCCTGGTAGGTCTGCAGGACCTCCTGCGTTTCCTTGTCCGTGATATCGATGGGTTCAGACATGGGTAGTCCGTTCAGCGTGGACTGCATCACGTCGTTCATCTTGACGATGTGGTTGTACCAGGTGCCGGCGAAGATCCAGCCCCCATCCTTGGCGGCCTGCAGGAAGTCGCTGCGTGCCCGGTCGTTCGTTTGCAATACGGCGCTCTTCGCCGCGTCACGCAGCGCGTTCTCGTAGTTGTTTGCCGCCGTATCGATAGCGCCGGGAGTGGGCTTTTGACCGGCCACGATCTGATTGGCCGTCGGTTGCAGCTCCTGGATCATGCGCTGCACAGCCTGAGCGTGTGCAGCCATGATCGGCGCTTTGATTACCTTTGTATTGCTGTTGCCTTCGGACGCCTCCCACGACTGCTTCCAGGAGATTCCACCGCAAACCGTCGGGTTGACGTAGCTATTATCGTTGGCTTTCCACTGGTAGTTGCTTACCGTGTACTTGGCGTTCGACAGGTTCTTGATGTTCGCGTAGGCACCAACGGCAGATATGGCGTCAAACACACCGTAGTTGAGCAGCTTGCCGGTATTCATCATGACCTGCGTGGACGGCACCGGCTGAACTCTGGTGCCGCGGCCCGCGTCCTGGAACTGCTTGTTCATCGCGGCCGCGCAGACTTCGAATTTGAGGATGTTGGCGGCCAGAGGACGAGAGTCCGGGATCATCGGGCGGGAGATCATGTTGTCCCGGTTGATTTGCTCGATCGCGGCCTTCCAAATGGCATCCGCTACACCAACCCCCTGCAGCGCGAGCCAGAGTATGCCGATTTGGATCAGCGAATAGCCCGAGCCGAGAGGCAGCAGGAGGGCGGTGCCGGCGACGGTGCGCAACACCACGTAGGGGGATTTCATGTTCCTCCCAAGCACCTCTCCGTCGTGCGCTGAGTCGATCGTGCCCTTGATCGTCGTGTAAGCGATGAACAGCATGCCCAAGAAGAGGACGGCGGCGTTGAAGATCTTCATCATCGCGCCCAGAACGTCATCGTTCTGTCCGCCGCTGACGTTCCCGCCCGATGAGATCAGCCCGATGATGTTCCCAAATACCTCTCGCAAAAAATCGACGGAGGTGTCGCCGGCTGGCGGCGTGAACCGGTTAAGCGACATGCCGGTTGCCGAGTCCGCATAGGCAACCCCGACAGACAGCCCGAGCGCCAGCGCGATAGTGAGTATGCGCCTGATCATTTTTTGATCCTGCGGGGCACTGGCGTAGTTGCTAGCGCCCAGAAGTCCATAGCAAGCAGCAGGGGGAACGGCAGAGCCAGCACCTTCCACGCGGCAGCGTGGTTGCTCCCCAAATGGTTCCACGCGCCAACTGCGCCAAGTACAAAGGTTAGTGGGAACCACCAGCAACCCGGTAGCCGCATCCAGAGCCTGTGCAACCCTAGGGGCAAGACCAGATTGCTTAACAGGAGCAAATAGGCACCAGCTCGATGCGTTGCATGATCGAACGCCTGTGACACCAGGAATGATTTGATCGCTTCTAATGGCCTTCTCAATTCGGACCTCTTCAGTGGCTTGCACCCTTGTCCGCTTATGGGAGAGAGTAAGGTTGTGGCTTAGGGCGAAGCTCTTCGATCGCCCTGACGCAGTTCTTTTCGACAGTGTTCTTCAGCTCGTTCTGTAACCTCACCACGCAGGCAAGGTCCCCCTGTCCGCACTGTCCATGAGTAGCGAAGTTGGCTGCACTGCTCTGGCAGTCTTGCATCGCCGCGGATTGGGCTTGCGGAGACTGCCAAGGGAAAATCTCCTGCTTAACATCCGTGCTGCGGCTGCCGCTTTGGGCCAGAACGCTTGTGCTGGGCAACGCGAGCGAGCAAAAAGCGGCCCAAGCGATCACAACGCACTTCACGTATTGTTTGCTGATCGTTAGTACTGCGGAGGTGCTGGGTCGCCTTGCAAGCTCACAAGCAATTGGGCGGTTGTGGAGAGCCATTAGAGGCCTCCGGTCTCGGTGTGGCCCGGCTGTCCAATAGGAAGGCGAGGCCTCCCAGTTCGCCGAATCGATGCCTCGCCTTCAACCCTCTCGGTTCCTCGGCGCGCTGCCATTTCGGCAAGCCACCGCCTGATATCTGCGACAAACCAGACGGCGCGCCGCTTGGCTGGGAATGCTGTTTGGGGTAGCTCGCCCTTGTAGGCCATTTGCGTTACCGCTCCCTCGGTCGTCGCTAGAAGAGCTGCAAGCTCTGCGCGAGTGATGACCGCCTCGGCAGCCATACGGCCAAATGTCGCTCGGAAGTCGTTGTCGATTTTTCCCATGTCGTGATGGATGGCGATCACTGATGATCCCCATTCCCTTGCGGTTAGTATGCTGAGGAATGTAAGATTTCCGGCAACACCAGTCGAAGGGCAGTTTTTGGCAAGGAGCAGCGTGAACAACGAACCCAACAGCGGCCGCATCCTCAAGCCAGCGCTGAGCCGGGTCGCGGCCCGGTTGGTGCAAGAGGCGATAAGGAAGACTGGGTTCAGCTTCCCACAGTTGGACGAGGCGTTGAATTTGCCTACCGGTACCACGTATAGCTATAGCGTCGCAAATCCCAAGAAGGCTCGCTCCCCCCAGGCATCGGCTATCCAGAGATTGGAGGAGAGGGTGGCTGGGCTAGTTGGCCGAAAGGCGAACATTTTGATTGTCCGGGACGCCAATCTTTGGATGGAAGGGTGGCCATCTGGGCCACTCAGCGTGCCAAGTGAGTTCAAAAGACCACGATCGCGAGGCAAGAGGAAGGGGTACGCTCCTTCTAAGGCGTATCTGGCGATTGGCCCTGCTTAGGGGGATGACCCAGTTCTCGGCTCTGCCGGAATTCTGCCGGAGCGTGACGGTGATCCTGCGAAATCAGCAGTGATACAGAGCGACGGAATTCCTTGAAATACCAAGTGATCTGGGGTAACGTGATAGGTGCTTGGTTTGACTTTTAATCCGTTGGTCGCGTGTTCGAGTCACGCACGACCCACCAGTATTTCGGAAAAGGCCTGTGGCGAAAGTCACGGGCCTTTTTTGTTTTCGGGCTTCGGACTTGCGCGCAAGTCGCGGGTACGACGATCCGCGAGCGCCACGATCGATGCGCCGCGCTCCATTGCGCGGGCATCGGAAACCGAATCGCGGCGCTCGCCGCCTGCCGGCTGATTAACCAGTCTGAGGTAGAGACGTAATGCGACGCGTGGCTGAAAATGCCACCAGCCGTGGCCCGCGCGAGGCCGCGCCGCAATCATCGACAGTGTCGGCCAAGACCGGCGCGGGAAGTCTCATATGCAGCGAGCTGGTGGTGGGAAAAGCCTGCCGGCCAATGAGCACGTGTTGCGCGTTGTCTGGCCGTTCGTTCCGGTGGTGTTGGCCTTGGCATTGTTCTGTATCGTCAGTGTCGATGTGTTGTCCGCAGCGCGCGGATTCGTCGCCGGCGAAAGTCTCTGGAGCAAGGGACAGAAAGCGGCGGTGCTGCATCTGCTGCGGTATTCCGAAAGCCGGCTCGATGCCGACTACCAGGCCTATCTTTCCGCCATCGCCGTGCCGCTCGGCGATCATGTGGCGCGCCTGGAACTTGAAAAGACCGACTACGATCGCGCCCGTGCCATGCAGGGGTTGCGGATCGGCGGCAATCATCGCGACGACATCCCAGGCATGATTCGCCTTTATCGTCATTTCCGGAATGTGTCCGAAATCGACGAGGCGATCTCGGTCTGGGCCGCTGCTGATGTGGAGATCGCCCGTCTGGAAGCGGCCGGCAAACGTCTGCGCGAACGCATTGGCGAACGCAATTGCGACGCCGCATGTGTGGCGCCGCTGCGGCGCGACGTCGTCGATATCGACGCGCTGCTCACGCCGATGGAAGCGGCTTTTTCCGATGCGCTTGGCCGGGCGTCGCGCCGCGTGCGCGGTCTGCTGACGTGGTGCGCGGTCGGGCTGGCGCTGCTGCTACTGGCGTGTGCAACGTGGTTGTCCAGGCGCGTGACGCGCAAGGAGCGACAGTTGCGTCATGCTTTGCTGGTTAGCGAGGAACGACTGCAACTGGCGGTAGCCGGCAGCACCGATGGCCTGTGGGACTGGCATCCTCACAGTGGTGAGCTGTACTTTTCGCCGCGTTGCGCGGAGATGCTCGGCTTCGGCGCCAACGAACTGCCGCACGCGCGCGAGACGCTGCTGGCGCTGATGCATCCGTCCGACGTGTCCGAGTTCGAGCGGCGACTCGAGGGCCATGTGCGCAAGGGCGCGCCATACGATATCGAAATGCGCTTGCGCAAGAAATCCGGCGGATACCTGTGGGTGAGGGCGCGCGGCCAGATGGTGCGCAGCGTGGTCGGCAAGGCCGTTCGCATGGCGGGCTCGCTGAGCGACATTTCCGATCGCAAGCGATTCGAGGCGCAGTTGTTCGCCGAAAAGGAGCGCGCGCAGGTGACCTTGCATGCGATCGGCGATGCCGTGATCACCACGGACGTGTGGGGCAGGATCCAGTCGCTCAATCCCGTTGCCGAAGCCATGACAGGATGGGCGCAAGCGGAGGCCGCAGGATGTTTCCTGCAGCAGGTTTGCCGTCTTCATGACGAAGTCACGCGAGAGGCGGTGAGCGATCTGGTGCCGCGCGCGCTGGCGGGCACCTGGCCCAGTCAGGTGTCGATGCTGCTGTCACGCGGGCGGCCCGAAGGGCAGGGCGATGCCGTTGCGGATCGGGTGGCGGTGAAACCGTCGGTCGCGCTGATTCGCGACAAGGCCGGCCAGGCAATCGGAGTCGTGGTGGTCCTGCACGATGTGACGCTCGAGCGTGCACACGCGGCGCAGCTGGCGTACGAGGCCAGCCATGATGCGCTGACCGGCCTGGTCAATCGCGCGGAGTTCGAGCGCAGGCTTGGCGCGGCGCTTGGCCGGGCCAAGGTCGATGGCTGCATCCACACGTTGATGTATCTGGATCTGGACCAGTTCAAGCCCGTCAACGACACCTGTGGACATGCGGCCGGCGACGAATTGCTCTGCCAGATTGCCGAGATCATGCGCCAGCAGCTACGGCGCAGCGATACGCTGGCCCGCCTGGGCGGCGACGAATTTGCCGTATTGCTCGAACATTGCCCGACGGGTGACGGCGAACGCGTGGCGGAAGCGTTGCGCCACGCGATTGCGAATTATCGCTACACGTGCCGGGATCACGCGTTCGCAATCGGCGTCAGCATTGGGCTGGTGCGGATCGACGAGCGCACCGCGAAATTCGAGGATGCGCTGGATGCGGCCGACCGCGCGTGCTATCGCGCCAAGCGCGACGGCCGCAACCGCGTGCGTCTTGGCTGATCAGGGCTGTTGGGGCGACGGCGGCGATGGCACCAGTGGATCGCGGAAGCCGGTATTCACCGGTTTGACGACCACCACGCCTGGCGCCGGGGCGGGCCGCTGCGTGGCATGCCAGGTCTTGTAGGCCCAGTAGCCGGCGCCGGCCAGCATGCCCAGCTTCGACACCTTCCAGGCAACGCGCCCGATCGCCGTGCGGCGCAGCAAGGGCAGGGCCAGCGTGATCGCCGTGCTCAGCATGGGGTAGTCGCGGGTCACGCCAAACAGCTTGAGCCAGCCTGACGGCCGCGTCATGCGAGGCAACCACGCGCCGATATTGGTCATGCGCCGCGCGCCGCCTTTGACCTGATGCAGTGCCTGCACGGCGTCGTATCGCTCCAGCGCCGCGCGCGTGATCAGCAATTCCTTGCGCACGGCCAGGGGCAGGCGCACCTCGCGCGTGAACCGGACCGGGCGCGGATGGTCGCGACGTGGGCGATTGTCGATCGATTCGTCTTCTGGCGTGGTCATTGGCGCAGCATCTCCCGGTCTTT
This sequence comes from Cupriavidus pauculus, assembly GCF_008801835.1. GTDB lineage: Bacteria > Pseudomonadota > Gammaproteobacteria > Burkholderiales > Burkholderiaceae > Cupriavidus > Cupriavidus pauculus. Next base: position 10,962 of record NZ_VZOW01000026.1, read on the forward strand.
GTCGAGCTCCGCAAGCGTGGCTTCGAACAGCGGCGGAGCGTTGCGGACCTTGTTGCGGGCCACCAGCAGGCAGATCGCGGCGCAGATCACGTAGAACACGACGATCGCCCCGATGGCCTGCCAGCGATAGGTTTCCCAGAACAGGATGGCGATCAGCAACGTGAATGTCATCAGCGCCATGCTGAAGAACACGAGGCCGAAACAGGCCAGCAGCGCCACCTTCATCAGCCGCGCACGTTCCTCGGCCAACTCGACGCTGGCTAGCTCCAGACGTGTCTGCAGCATCGACACCACAGAACCGGTGAGGTTGCGGAGAGAGTCCAGGAACTTGGGGGAATGGGATTCGCTCATGCGGCTCCGGCGAAAAATCGATGCGCCGGCATGGGCGGCATCTGCTACGGATGGACCGGAGCGGCAGATGGGGCCGCGCCCGGTCCGTCTTGAGACTGCAAGCGCCGGCGCAGATGCGCAGCCGGCGCCGAACACGCAGTGCGACGACTTACTTGCGGTTCAACAACAGGCCGATCAGCAGGCCCACACCGGCGGCCACGCCCACGGCGCGCCAAGGGTGATCGTGCACGTAGTCGTCGGTGGCACGCGCGGCGGCCTTGCTCTTGGTGACGACGGCATCCTGCAGATCCTGGGCCTTTTCCTTGGCCTGCTTCAGCAGGCCCATGCCACGCTCGCGCAGTTCGGCGGCTTTCTCGCCGGTGGTCGAGGCCGCTTGCTTAAGCAGTTCTTCGGCATCGGACAGAACGGTCTTGACATCGCTCATCAGTTTCTCCTGTTTGCGGGCGGTTGGTTCAATTGGTGACATTTTGCCTTGCGCGCACTCGCTTGTGGCGTTTCTTGTCTTCCACTTAGCATATGTGGCGGCCGGCCATCGTTTCAAGCTTGCCGATACAAAGCCATCGACATGGCAGGCAATGCATGGTGGGCGCTTGCGAACCCTTCCTGATGCCAGACTCGCAGCCTTTATGACTTCGAGTGATTTTGTCGTGACTTTATATTCGTTTGGGTTGGATGGCAATCCGACTAAGCTGGTTCGCCAGCTTACCTTTTATTACCTTCCTTAATTTTCAGTTTCTCGGAGATTTCTCTCATGGCACTGCGTCTCGGCGATATCGCCCCGGACTTCGAGCAAGAATCGAGCGAGGGCCGCATCCGGTTCCACGAATGGCTCGGCAACAACTGGGGTGTCCTGTTCTCGCACCCGGCCGACTACACCCCGGTGTGCACGACCGAACTCGGCCTGACCGCCAAGCTCAAGGAAGAATTCGGCAAGCGCAATGTCAAGGCGATTGCCCTGTCTGTAGACAGCGTGGAGTCGCACAAGGGCTGGATCCAGGACATCAACGAGACGCAATCCACCTCGGTCAACTTCCCGATCCTGGCCGATGCCGACCGCAAGGTTTCCGAGCTCTACGACATGATCCATCCGAACGCCAACGAGACGCTGACCGTGCGCTCGCTGTTCGTGATCGACCCGAAGAAGAAGGTAAGGCTGATCATTACCTACCCGGCAAGTACCGGTAGAAATTTCAATGAAGTGCTGCGCGTCATCGATTCGCTCCAGCTGACCGACAACCACAGCGTGGCCACGCCGGGCAACTGGCAGGACGGCGACGACGTGGTCATCGTGCCGTCGCTCAAGGACGAAGAGGTCATTCGCCAGAAATTCCCGAAGGGCTACAAGGCGGTGCGTCCGTACCTGCGCTTGACGCCGCAACCGAACAAGTAAGAAAAAACCGGGCGCGGTGCTTGCGCTCCGGGCCCGGCCGAGTACGGCTTTAACGGTGTTTCAAAACGACGGGGTCGTGTCCGTCGTCTCCTTGGTAGTGTGCTTGAGCCCGGCCGACGAGCCGGGCTTTTTTCTGATGCGCGAGGTGACTCGCTGCCGATCAGAAGAACGCTTGCAGGCCAGTCTGGGCGCGGCCCAGGATCAGCGCGTGGATGTCGTGCGTGCCCTCGTAGGTGTTGACCACTTCGAGGTTGACCACGTGGCGGATCACGCCGAATTCATCCGAGATGCCGTTGCCGCCCAGCATGTCGCGCGCCACGCGGGCGATATCGAGCGACTTGCCGCACGAATTGCGCTTCATGATCGAGGTGATTTCCACCGCGGCGGTGCCTTCGTCCTTCATGCGCCCCAGGCGCAGGCAGCCTTGCAGTCCCAGCGTGATCTCGGTTTGCATGTCGGCCAGCTTCTTCTGCACCAACTGCGTGGCGGCCAGCGGGCGGCCAAACTGCTTGCGGTCCAGCGTGTACTGGCGTGCCGTATGCCAGCAGAATTCCGCCGCACCCAGCGCACCCCAGGCGATGCCGTAGCGGGCCGAATTCAGGCAGGTGAACGGGCCCTTCAGGCCGCTGACGCCGGGCATGATGTTCTCTTCGGGCACAAAAACCTGATCGAGCACGATTTCGCCGGTGATCGACGTGCGCAGGCCCACCTTGCCGTGGATGGCCGGCGCGCTCAGGCCCTTCCAGCCCTTTTCCAGGATGAAGCCGCGGATCGCTTCCTTGCCATCGTCACCCATCAGCTTCGCCCACACCACGAACACATCGGCGATCGGCGAGTTCGTGATCCACATCTTGGCGCCGCTCAGTTCGTAGCCGCCGTCGACCTTCTTGGCGCGCGTGACCATCGATCCGGGGTCCGAGCCGTGGTTGGGCTCGGTCAGGCCGAAGCAGCCGATCCATTCGCCGGTGGCCAGCTTGGGCAGGTATTTCTGCTTTTGCGCTTCGCTGCCGAATTCGAAGATCGGCACCATCACCAGCGACGACTGCACGCTCATCATCGACCGGTAGCCCGAATCGACACGCTCCACTTCACGGGCGATCAGGCCGTAGCTGACGTAGTTCAGACCCGGGCCGCCGTATTGCTCGGGAATCGTCGGGCCCAGCAGGCCCAGCTCGCCCATTTCGCGGAAGATCTCCACGTCGGTCTTTTCATTGCGGAACGACTGCAGCACGCGCGGCATCAGCTTGTCCTGGCAATAGGCGGCGGCGGCGTCACGGATCATGCGCTCGTCGTCGGTCAGTTGCTGGTCCAGCAGCAGCGGGTCGGCCCAGTGAAATTCGGCGTTGGCGGCCATGGAGGTCTCCTTCTTTGGTGGCGCGATGAAGGCGGCGAGCCTTCAATTGGTCTGGTCGATCAAAAAATCTTGGTTCCGCATTGCGGAACTTTGTTCCGATGGGCTAGTATAGCCGAACCGATTTCCGCCGCAACTGGGGATTTCGGCGTCCAGACGATTTGCGTTCGACAATCGACCACCCATCAGGAGCCGTCCCTTGGACACACCTTCCGCTTCCGCCGCCGCCAGTGTCGAGTTGGCGCCCCCGCGCGAACGTGAAAGCGATCCCAATTTCGTCACGGCGCTGGCGCGCGGGCTGGAGTTGCTGCGCTGCTTCCGCACCGGCGAGGCCATGCTGGGGAACCAGGATTTTGTCCGGCGAACCGGTTTTCCGAAAGCCACGGTGAGCCGCCTGGCCGGCACGCTGGTGCAGCTCGGTTATCTGCGCTATGACGACAGCCTCGGCAAATACGCACTCGATGCCGGCGTGCTGGCGTTGGGGTTTTCGTATCTGGCGGCGTCCGACGTGGTGGCGCTGGCGCGTCCCCACATGCTGGCGTTTGCGCAAACGCATGGCGTGTCGGTGTCGCTCGGCAAGCGCGAGCGCCTCGAAGTCATCTACATGGAGTCGATCCGGAACGACGCGGGCGTCATGCTCGGACTTGGCGTGGGATCGCGCTTGTCGCTCGTTTCCAGTTCGATGGGGCGCGCGTATTTGGCAGCGCTGCCGCAGGCCCGGCGTGAGCGTGTCCTGGCGGAGTTCGCGCAGGCATTTCCGGAGCAGTGGAGACAGCAGGAAACGGCGATGCTCGCAGCCGTGGCGCAGGCCGAGCGCGACGGCTACGCGGCGTCGTTCCGCGACTGGCATCCGGCCATTCATGCCTGCGCGGTGGCGTTCCGGCCGGTGGGCGAGAAGGACCTGCACATGCTCAGTTGCAGCGCATCCTATGGCGCGGTCAGCGAGCAGACGTTCCACGACAAGCTCGCCCCGGCGCTACGGGCGCTTGGCGCGCGGCTGTCCGATCCGGGCGCGCGCTGAGGCGCGAGCCGGGCGTCGGCCGGGCGGGACTGGCTCAGGCCCGCCCGGTCCAGGTTCTCAAAGATCGGTGCGCAACTTCCACAATTCCGGGAACAGCACCACGTCCAGCATCCTGCGCAGATAGCTGACGCCCTCGGTGCCTCCGGTGCCGCGCTTGAACCCGATCACGCGCTCGACGGTAGTCACATGGCGGAAGCGCCATTGCCGGAAGGCGTCTTCCAGATCGACAAATTTCTCGCCCAGCTCGTACAAGTCCCAGTGCGCGGAGGGGTTGCGGTAGACCTCCAGCCACGCCGCCTCGACCGATGCGTTGTACTGCGTCGGCTGCGTCCAGTCGCGTTCCACGACTTCGGCGTCGATGCGGAAGCCGCGGCGCGCCATCAGCCGGATCGCCTCGTCATACATCGATGGCGTTTTCAGCGCCGTTTCCACCAGTTGCAGATGCTCGGCGCGATGTGCGTGCGGGCGCAGCATGGCGGCGTTCTTGTTGCCAAGAATGAATTCGATTTCCCGATACTGATACGACTGGAAGCCCGACGACGCGCCCAGATACGGACGCATCGCCGAATACTCTGGCGGCGTCATGGTGGCCAGCACGTTCCAGGCCTGAACCAGCTGGTCCATGATCCGCGACACGCGCGCCAGCATCTTGAAGGCGGCGGGCAACTGATCGGTCTTCACGCCTTCGCGCGCTGCGCGCAGTTCGTGCAACATCAGCTTCATCCACAACTCGGTGGTCTGATGCTGGACGATGAACAGCATCTCGTTGTGGTCCGGCGAAAGCGGATGCTGGGCGTTCAGGATCTGGTCGAGTCCCAGGTAGTCGCCGTAACTCATGTCACGCGCGAAATCCATTTGCGCGCCGTGCCAGCCGTCCGCGTTTGCGTCGCCGGTGCCGTGCCCCATCGGGCATCCCTTGAATTCGCTCATGTCGCGCTCCGCTCAGGTTACCGCCGTGCGCACGCTGAAGCGCTGGTCGCGATAGGCGCCGCTGTCCAGCACGTCGCGCACGATCTCCACCGCATCCCATACTTCCGTGAAGCTGGTGTAGAGCGGCGTGAAGCCAAACCGGGCGATACCGGGCTCGCGATAGTCGCCGATCACGCCGCGCTCGATCAACGCCGCCACCAGTGCATAGCCGTCGGGATGGGCAAAGCTGACCTGACTGCCGCGCCGAGCGTGGTCGCGCGGCGTCACCAGCGTAAGCGGGTGCTGTGCGCAACGCGCCTCCACCAGTTCGATGAACAGGTCCGTCAGCTTGAGCGATTTGGTGCGCAGCGCGGCCATGCTGGTCTGCGCAAAGATGTCGAGGCCGCATTCCACCATCGCCAGCGACGTCACCGGCTGCGTGCCGCAGAGGAAGCGCGCGATGCCCTTGGCCGGCGCGTACTGCGGCGACATCGCGAATGGCGCGCCGTGGCCCCACCAGCCCGACAGCGGCTGCCAGAACTGGTCGCGCAGCGCTGGCGATACCCAGACGAATGCCGGAGAACCTGGGCCGCCGTTGAGATACTTGTACGTGCAGCCGATTGCGTAATCGGCCTGTGCCGCGCCCAGCGCGACGGGCACCGCTCCGGCCGAATGGGCCAGATCCCATACGGTCAGCGCGCCGCGTGCGTGGGCAAGCGCGGTCAGGGCGGCCATGTCCAGCATTTCGCCGGTCTTGTAGTTGACGTGCGTGAGCATCAGCACGGCCGTATCCGCGCCCACGGCCGCGTCGATTTCCTCCGGACTGTTGACCAGCCGCACTTCGTAGCCGCGTTGCAGCAGATCGGCGAGACCCTGGGCGATATAAAGATCGGTCGGGAAATTGCTCGCTTCGGAGACGATGACGCGGCGCGCCGGATCGCGTTGTTGCTGCACGCGCAGTGCGGCGGCCAATACCTTGAATAGATTGATCGACGTGGTGTCGGTGACCACCACTTCGTCGTGCCCCGCGCCAATCAGCGGCGCCAGTTGGTTGCCCAGGCGCTGCGGCAGATCGAACCAGCCGGCCGTGTTCCAGCTGCGGATCAGCCCGTCGCCCCACTCGGCGTTCACCACTTCGGCGGCGCGCGCGGCGGCCGCGCGCGGGCGCGCCCCGAGCGAGTTGCCATCGAGATAGATCACGCCTTCGGGCAGGGCAAATTGGTCGCGCAGCGCGCGGAGCGGGTCGTCCCGGTCCAGCGCCTGGCAGCGTTCACGTGTCAGGTTGGTCATGCTTGTCGAATCGGTCCGTCAATCGAGATGCGGGTGGTTGGGGATGCGAATGCGTTCACGGCAGTTCGCGCAGGATCGCGCGCACCGGGCTCGCGTCCAGCGTGGCCAGGCGCAGCGGCAGGGCAATCAGTTCGTAGTCGCCAGCGGGGACGTCGTCCAGCACGATGCCTTCCAGAATCGCAAGCTGGTGATCGCGCACCGCGTGATGGGCGTCCATCGTTTTCGAGGTTTCCGGATCGAGCGATGGCGTGTCGATGCCGATCAGCTTCACGCCACGGCTGGCCAGCAAGGCGATGGTCTCGGGCGCGACGGCGCAGAACGCGCTGTCCCACGCGCCAAGTGGCGCGCGGGCGTAGGTGCGCAGCAGCACGCGAGCCGGGACGTCCTGCAATGCGTGTTCGATGTGGTGCGGCGCCACGCGCGGCGCCGCACCGATGCAATGGATCACGCGGCATGCTCCGATATACGCATCGAGTGGGACGTCGCCGATCGGCGCGCCGTTGGCGCAGTAATGCAGCGGCGCGTCCGCGTGCGCGCCCGTGTGTGGCGACATCGTGATACGGCCCACGTTGACCGGGCATTGATCGTCGAGCTGCCAGGCGGGCTCATGGCGAAACGGCGTGTCGCCAGGCCAGACCGGCGTGGCGTCGGAAACCGGCGGCGTGATGTCCCACATGCGGCGGGAATTAATGGGGGCGTGGGTCATGGTGTCTCGGAGGCGTTTCTGATGACGCGGGGCGTGCCGGAATCATAGTCAAAACCTGCGAGAAGAGGCTTGCGAAATCGCTCGAGTTTGGGTGCGAATTTCGCATAGAATTGTGCGATAAGAACCAAAAACCGTGGATTATTCGAAATGACGCTCGATCCGATCGATTTACGGATACTGACTGCCCTGCAGGAGAACGGACGCATCAGCAATCAGGACCTGGCCGATCGCGTCGCGCTGTCGCCGTCGGCATGCTTGCGCCGTGTGCGGTTACTCGAAGAAAGTGGCGTGATCGGCGGCTATCGCGCGTGGTTCGATGCAGAAAAGCTCGGATTGGAGATCGAGGCGATCGTGCAGGTGTCGATGCGGCACGATGTGGAAGGCTGGCACGACACGTTTAACGCCGTGGTGCAGACCTGGCCGGAAGTGCTGACCGCCTATGTGATTACCGGCGACAGCAACTACATCCTGCGCGTGCAGGCGCGCAACCTGAAGCACTACTCGGACTTCATCGTGAATCGGCTCTACCGGACGCCTGGCGTGATGGATATCCGTTCCAACATCGTGTTACAGCGGATCAAGACGGGTGGGTCGCCGCTGGCAATCGTCAAGGATGACGGGGCATCCTAAAGCGCGGGCCGCTGTTTGGAATCAGCAGCCGAGCGGGCCGAGCGTCGAAAATTGTGCGCCCTGGAACACCAGGGGTTGGCCGCCGGCATCGAGAATGCCGCAGCGTTCCACTTCGCCGACGAAAATGATGTGATCGCCCTCGTCATAACGGCTGCGATTGTGGCATTCGAACCAGGCCAGCGCGTTGGACAGGATGGGCAGGCCGGTTTCGGACAGACGGTAGTCGACGCCGGCAAAGCGGTCGCCCTTGAGGGAGGCAAAGCGCTGGCACAGGTCCAGTTGGGACGCCGCCAGCACATTGATGATGTAATGCGACCCATCGCGGAACATCGGCAAGCTGTTGGCGCGCGTCGCCATGCTCCACAACACCAGAGGCGGGTCCAGCGATACCGAGTTGAACGAGCTGGCCGTAATGCCGACAAACGGCGCGCCGTGCGCATGCGGATGTCCCGCCGCGCGCGTCGTGATCACCGTGACGCCGGTGGCAAACTGCGACAACGCGCGCTTGAAATGCTGGCTGTCGAAATCGGGGGCGGCGGCCTTGCGACCCGTCACGGGGGCGTCGGCCTCGGGCATGCCCATGTCTCGGGCTCCACACAAATCCATGATCTTCATATCGGGGTAGCCGGCGCGCATTCAACACGCACAAGCTAATCCGCGTGGCCGGGGTTTTCGGTGGCCCGCCGTACAAAACTTGCACGAAGCGCGCCGGAAGCAATTTCCGCGATTGTAGCGGACTGGGGACAAAGCCCTGCGACGTGCTTTTATGCCGGTAGGGTCATTTTGGCTGCACCGTCCTGCATCGCCGGCGAAGCGTCGAGCCTTTCGACGATGGCCGTCGCCAGCCGGGCGATACTGAGCGGCGCGCAGCCTTCGGCATTGTTGCTGACGATCACGTAGGCAGACTGGCCTGTGCGCAGCGTCCGGACCACGACATCGGCAATCGCGTCGCGGGTTGGCGCGTCCTCGTCGACCAGTTTGTCGAATGGCGCGTACGCTTTTTCGGCCATCGCATAGGAACGGCCTTCGCGCAGCATCCACCGCAACACCAGCGGCCCCGGCGCGCCGTCGTCCATCAACGCCTGGGCTTGCGCCTGCCGCGGCACCGGCGGGAGGCGGTCGCGCGCGGCCAGGCAAAAACGCACCCCGCGTTCGCGCAGCAAGCGGATATAGCGTGGCGTCAGCAATGCGGGATCGCGGATTTCCACGGCATAGCACGCGTGCGGCGTGAGTGCGCGATCGAGCGGCGGCAACGCGGCCAGAAACGCATCGAGGCGGGCGAGGAAGGCCGGTCCGTCGTCGGCCACGCTTTGCAACGGCGACAGCTGGAACAGCAGTGGCCCGCAACGCTGCCCCAATCCGCTGGTCGCGGGGACAATGAAATCGCGGATGGCGATTTCCGCATCCAGAAACGCCGCATTGGGCAATCGGCCCGCGCCGTCCGCACTGCGCAGCCATGCATCGCAGACGCTGGCCGGCGCCTTGACCAGAAAGCGGAACCCTTCGGGCACCTGCGCCGCATAGCTCATGTAGTCGTTAAGCGGTATCGGGCCATAGAAGCCGCGATCGATACCGGCCGCGCGGATCAGCGGATGCTGCGCGCAAGCCTGCAAGCCTTTGCGCGACAGCAGGCTTTCGGTGTACTGGCCCTCGTAGACCAGCCCATGCCAGCCGGGATACGACCACGACGAGGTGCCGAAATACAGGTTGTCCGGCAGTAGATCGCCGAGCGCGCGCAGCGCGGCGTCGGCCGTCCAGGGCTGGACGGTCTTGCCAACGGGCTTTTTCTTTCCGGATTCCTTTGCCGTCGCGAGTGCGGGGGATATGTCCGGCGATACCGGCGTGTCGCCGGGATCGCCGAAGAGATCGAGATTTTCAGTCAAACGTCAAACTTCAAATTTCAAACCGCTTTTCCAATCGGGGAAGCGTAAATATAACGCCGCGAAATCGGGAACGTCTCGGCGCTACGCCCGGCCTTCTGGCATACCACCTGATGCAACGACATCTGTCCCGTGGTGAAGGCATGGCCGCAACCGGCCAGATACACGCGCCAGATGCGGTATTTCTTCTCACCGACCATCGCGCGAATGGTTTCCGCATTGGTCTCGAAATTATCGGCCCAATGGCGCAAGGTCTGCGCGTAGTGCCGCCGCAGCATTTCGACGTCGAACGCTTCCAGGCCGCCTTGCTGCATCGTGTTCAGCACCATGCTGATATGCGGCAGTTCGCCCTGCGGGAACACATAGCGATCCATGAAACCGGAGCCGTCCATCGGCACTTCGCCGCTGTTGGGGTCGGTGGCCGTGATGCCATGATTCATGGCGACGCCATCGTCCTTGAGCAGGTCGCGGATCCGCGCGAAATAGCCGGGTAGGTTTTCCTTGCCGACGTGTTCGAACATGCCGACGCTGGTGATGCGATCGAATTGCCCCTGTACGTCGCGATAGTCCTGCAGGCGGATCTCGATGCGATCCTGCAAGCCTGCGGCCTTGACGCGTTCGGTGGCCATGTCGAACTGGTTTTGGGAAAGCGTGATGCCCACGCATTTCGCGCCGAATTTTTGCGCCGCGCGAATAACCAGCGCGCCCCAGCCGCAGCCGATATCGAGCAGCGTATGCCCGGGCTGCACACGGATTTTGGTCAGAATGTGATCGATCTTCTTGAGCTGCGCAGTCGCGAGGTCTTCGTTGCCTTCCTCGAAGTACGCGCAGGAATACACCATGCGCGGATCGAGCCACAGCTTGTAGAAGTCATTCGACACGTCGTAGTGATACTGGATCGATGCCTTGTCTTCGGCCTTGGTGTGGGTGAAGCGCTGCGCCACTTTCGCCAGCGCTCCGCCGGCGCTGCGCGCGGCCGCGGCGGAAAATCCGTAGCCCACCTTGATGATGTCGGCCAGGCGGCCGTCGAGGTCGATCTTTTCCTGGACGTAGGCTTCCCCGAGATTGTCCAGGCTGGGCACCAGCAGCAGGGGCAGGGCGGACGCCTCGCGCACCGTCAGCGTAACGTCCGGCTTGTCGAAATGGCCCAACTGGTATTCGCTGCCGTTCCAGAGGCGGAGCTTGACCGGCAGGTTGGCGTGCTCGCGCACGTCCGAAATCCAGCTATCGAGCTGCTTGTCGAGTGCTTGCTTGAAAAACATGCGGCTTTCTCCCGATTGGTTGGTTATCCCTCTCGAACGAAATGCCCCACGGTCGGCTGCGCCAACTGCGCATGAAAGCGAACGCAGCGCTGGCAATGGGGGGCCGCACCGGTGCATCGCCAGTGCGGCGGCTCATAAACTTTACGCCAAATCGCGAGATTGTGCAGTGCGGGTCCCTGCCTGCGGGATACCTGTCGCCTCGGGCAGACATTGCGCAAACAGTCGTTGGGCCTTGCGCCTAACGGCCGCCGCGCGCGCTGTCAGGGCGACAGCCGTACGATCTTCCAGCTCCCGTCGGCCTCTTGACGGTACGCGATGCGGTCGTGCAGGCGCGACGGACGCCCCTGCCAGAATTCGATCCACGTGGGCCGGATCCGATACCCGCCCCAGTGCGGAGGGCGCGGCGGATTCTCGCCAAACTTGTTGCGGAAGTCGGCCTCACGGGCCTCCAGCACATCGCGGCTGGCAACTTCGCGGCTCTGCTCCGACGCCCATGCGCCCAGGCGCGATCCGAGCGGGCGCGATGCGTAATAGGCGTCGCTCTCGGCGACGTCGACTTTCTCCACCACGCCTTCCACGCGCACCTGGCGTTCGAGCTGCACCCAGTGGAACAGCAGCGCGGCGCGCGGATTGGCCTCGAGGTCCAGACCCTTGCGGCTTTCGTAATTGGTGAAGAAAGTGAAACCGTTGACGTCCATGGCCTTGAGCAGCACGATGCGGGCGGATGGCTGGCCATTGGCGTCGACCGTGGCCAGCGTCATCGCGTTGGGCTCGGGCAGCTTGGCCTGAAGGGCCTCGTCGAACCACGCCTGAAACTGGCGGATCGGATCGGCGGCTACGTCGGATTCGGAAAGTGCGCTCAGCATGTAGTTGCGGCGCAGGTCAGCGAGTTGGGTCATGTCGCGTGTCGAAGTGTCTGGCCCGCATGGACATCACGCGGGCGAGGGTATTTCGAGTATAGCGAATGCGCTGCATGCCGCATTTGCGCTGCGGCAAGGCAAAATCGTTGTTTTACTAGTCGGCGAGCCTCGGCGCTTCGGCCTTGGCAGTCACCTTGCGCGTCTGCGTGCGCGAATAGTAATTGGCGACGCCCATCGCGCCGGCCATCGACAGGAAAATCGGCAGCATCCCCAGCGCCGTGCCCACCACGCCGAACGTGAGCGGCCACACAACCTGGCTGGTGTTGAGCACGGCCGAACGCAGGCCCAGCGCCTCACCGGCGCGGCCCGACGGCGAAACCGTGTGGAGGATGTTCATCACGTTCGGTTGCGCACTGCCCAGCGCCAGCCCCAGCACGAACGCGAGGCCGCACATCAGCCAGAAATGCGATACGAACGGGTAGAGCAGATAGGCTGCGGCGCCCACCAGCAGCGCCAGCCGGATGATCTTCCATTCCGAGAAATGGCGCGAAACCATCGGCATCGCCACGCGGATGGCCAGTGTAGCGAGCGAGAAGGCGCCCAGCACCCAGCCGATCATCGACGGCGTCAGTCCGATGCGCGTGCCCTGGATCGGGATGAGGAACGCGTGAAGATCCCATGCGGCGGACAGCACCGCGCTGGCGACGAATACCGCGCGCAGTTCGGGATACTGCAACAGGTCCAGCGTCGAGCGGCGCGAGCCGTCTTCGATCGCGATGCGTCCTGCGTTGCCGCCAACCGCGGGCAGGCGCGGCCGCACGTATTGCAGGCCGGCCTGGCCGACCAGTGCTACCACCACCAGCAGGCAGAACGCCATGCGGTAGCCCGCGTGTTCGATCGTGTAGCCCATCGCCACCGGCCCCAACGTACCGGAGATCGACAGGCCGAGCGCGTGCCACGTGTAGTTGCGCAGCCGGGTTTCGTTGGTCGACACCTGTCCGATCAGCAACTGCATGGCCACCTGCACGAGCATGAATCCGACGCCGATCAGCGCGCAGGCGCCGTAAAGGGAGGCGATGTCGTGCCACACCGCAGGCAGCAGCGTGCCGGCCACCACCATCAGCGATCCGGCCGTCATGGGCAGGCGCGGGCCAATCTCGTCGATCCGCTTGCCGGCGGGAATCGCCAGGAACATCGGCAGCAGCGCGTACAACGACATCAGGATGCCCAGCGTGACCGTGGACGCCTTCTGAGAAATGGCAAATAGGGAAACGACGACGCGGCTGGCGTTGAATGCCACGTGATTGCACACCGTCAGCGCGATCAGCCAACTGATCGGAGGGACGGCGGCGTGAGGCAACGTCATGGGGGCGCGGGGGCAAGGAGGTGGTTCGCGCCGCCGGCAAGGTCTCCGATCCGGGCGATAAGACGCGCGAAAAAGAAAATCAGTGCGGCCGAAGCCGCACCTTACAAGACACCATTACCGGACTGGAACCCGGCAACGGCGGCGTTGCGTGTCGTTGTTCATTAATTAATTGCTTAATCAACGACCGTTCGATTATGCGACCGCCGGGTGGCCATGCACAACATCGGTGATGCAGGTGTGCAAATCCGCAACACATTTGTGGCGACACGGTTGCGGATTTGTTGCGCGGAGACATCGCACGGAAACTGCGGCTGAAGCGCCAAGCAGCGCGGAAAAGCAAGGAACGCGTGGAAAGCGCGCGATTTGGGAGGCGCTGGCGACGGGCGGCCCGCTCAGCCGCCCTGGTACAACTGTGCGTCGTTGCCGGGGCGCAACGGACTCGGGCCGGCCGGGGCGGGGATGCGCGGCTTGGTGGGCGGCGGCGCCGACTCGCCGCGCGCGGCGTCGGATTTGGTCGGCGATTCGGGAATTGCCGGACCCGCCTGCTGGCCCGCCTTGTCCGACGGGCCTTGATAGGTCTTGCCCGGCGGCGGTGCGGTGGGGCGCTTCTTCAGCTCCGCCAGCAGTCGGGCGCACTGGCCATCTTCGCCGCCCCCGGAGATGTCGAGCAGCGGCAACACCAGCGCCGGTGGCGCCGTCAGCGCCAAGGCCAGCGCGCCGCCGGCCCGCAGCGCCAGAATCGCAATGTTGGGGCTGACCGACGGGTTCTTGAAGGTGCCCCCCACATAGAGCGGCGAGCGTAGAGAGATGATCCGCAGTCCCTTCGAATCGGGATGAATCGTCAGCGCAAGCCGCTCGTCCTTGAGATCGACCGCGCCTTCGGTATTGATGATCGCGTCCTGCGTATCGAGCACGAATGTCTGCGCGCGCGCCACACCGTCCTTGAATCCGAAAGTGCTGACGCCGCAGTTGATCTGCACGGGTTTGTCGCCAAACAGTTTCGAAATCACGACGCTGCCCACATTCAGCCCGATGGCTTCGAGAATGAATTTGCTGACAGTGCCGTTTTCGACCATCAGCTTGGCCTCGCCGTTGGACGATCCCAGCAGCGCCGCGACCGAATTGCCCGTGGCGGACAGTTTGGCGCTGCCGTTGATTTCACCGACGCTGGCGCGGCTGCTTTCCACTTTCGGAAAGAGTTGTTTGATCTTCAGATGGCGCGCGGTCGCGTCCACCATTGCGCCCATTGGCTCGCGCTTGCCGTCCAGGCGGATCGTCGAAACCAGGTTGCCGCCCGCCACGCCGAAGTTCAGCGGATCGAGCAACAGCACGCCGTCTGTCAGCTTCAGATGCGTGGTCAGATTGGTAATCGGCAGTTCCTCGCTGCGCACGATGCGCTCGCCCGTGAACTTCACGTCGGCATCGATTTCATCCCATCGATCGGTGCGGAACGGCGCCACTGGCAACACCTTGTTGGCAGGCTGCTTGACCGGGCTTTCCTTGGCCGCCTGGCCCGGCTTGGCATCTGCGCCAATCAGCGGGGCAAGATCGGCAAACAGCAGTTGCTTGGACACGAGTTCGCCCGACAGCAACGGGCGCGGCGCGCGCTGGGTGAACGTCAGCGTCCCGCCGAGATCGCTGCCGCCCACCTTGCCGGTGAAATCGCGATAGGTATAGGTGGATGCGCCTTTCTTGAGCGTGGCGACCAGCCGGCCGCGCGTGGTGTACGGCGGGGTGGAGGGCAGCACGATGCCGGTCAGGTGGTAGAGCGACGCCATGTTGTCGCCCGACAATTGCAGATGGACGTCCAATGCGCCCAGATGTGCCGGATTCGTCAGCGTGCCTTCGACCACCGCGCGCGTGGCGCCCACGCGCACGTCGGCCTGTACCGGATACGGCGTGTTCACGTCGCGCAGGCTCAGCACAGTGCCGGCCTTGCCCGTGGCGTTGATGGTGGCCTGGTTGTAGTGTCCGACGGCTTTCCAGCGAATGCCGTAGCGGCTGTCGTTGCCATCATTGTTTTTCGCATCCGACGCCCCTGCTGCCGAAGCGCCGGCCGAGCTGGCCGATGCGGAGACGGCGGATGCGTCGGTAGGCGGCACCAGCGCGCCATCGCGCGCCTTGTCGTAGAGCGCCTGGTCGCCGACGGTATCGAGGGTCGCCTGAAGATCGATCTTTTCTGCGGCGTCGGCCAGTGCCAGGTTGCCGCGCTGGAGCACCACCTCGCCAATGTCGAGGCGCCAGTTCGACTTGCCCGTTTTCGGTCCGGTATCGAAGGTCCAGTTGTTGCGCTTGTCCGCCAGCCGTTCCAGCCAGACGGCGGGACTGTCGACCACGATCGTCGGCAGATTGATTTCATGGACCAGCAGCGGCACCGGACGCAGAACGAAGATCAGTTCGCGAATGGTGCCCATATTGGGCGCCTTGGCCCAGTCCGGGTTGCCGATCGTGATGTCCTTGGCGGACAGCCGCGGCCACGGCACCAGCGTGCGCCAACCGGTTTCGCCCTGCGCGCGCTTCCAGGTCACCATCAGGTCACCGTTGATGGCGAAGGGACGGCCGATGGCCTGCGAGACCTTGTCGTTGAGCCAGGGCTTCACACGATTCCAGTCGAACGTCAGGATGACGATCACCAGAATGGCGATCAGCGCCAACGGCGTGAACACGCTCCAGAAGACGATCTTTTGGCGGCGCGAGGCGGGCATAAGGGAATGGGCTCCTGTGGGCGGCCATGCGGCGTTTCAACCACTGCATCGGTATTGTAGGGAAGCCTGACACGTGCCGTTGTCGGCCTCCGGCTGACAATCCGGTCGCCGGGAAGCCTATTTTGGCGCGAGGACTTTTGCCGCGCTGGCATAAAATGCTGGCAGCGTGACAAATTCCACCATGACGATCGTTTCCCGCCCCCTGGCAGAGTCGGATCTGCCCGCACCGTTGAGCCATGAAAGCCCCGCCGACGACGACTACCATCGACGCTTCGGCGGTGTCGCACGCCTGTACGGTGCCGCCGGCCTGGCGCGCCTGGAAGCCGCCAATGTCTGCGTGATCGGCATCGGCGGTGTCGGAAGCTGGGCTGCCGAGGCGCTGGCCCGCAACGCGGTCGGCCACATCACGCTGATCGACCTCGACCACATCGCCGCCTCCAACACCAATCGGCAGATCCATGCGCTGGGCGATGCCTATGGACGTGCCAAGGTCGAAGCCATGGCCGAGCGGATCGTGGCAATCAATCCGCGTTGTCGCGTTACGCCGGTGGACGATTTTGTCACCGAAGACAATGTGGGCGAGCTGCTGGCGGGCTTCGATTTTGTAATCGACGCCATCGACGCCGTGAAGGTCAAGACCGCGATCCTGGGCTGGGCGCGCCGCGAGGGCGTGCGCGTAATCACGTGCGGCGGCGCAGGCGGGCAGCTCGATCCCACGCGCGTGCGCATCGAGGACCTGGCCCGCACGATCCAGGATCCGCTGCTCGCCAAGGTGCGCGGTAACCTGCGCCGGCAGTGGGGATTCCCGCGCGACCCGAAAAAGAAATTCGGCATCCAGGCCGTGTATTCCGATGAGCCGCTGCGTTATCCAGAGCCGGAGCAGCAGGCGTGCGAGATCGACGAAAACCCGCCCGCGCCGCGTCAGGGTCCCCAGGGACTCGCCTGCGCGGGCTTTGGATCGTCGGTGGCGGTCACCGCCGTGTTCGGCTTCGTGGCGGCGTCGGCTGTGATCGGCGCCCTTGCAGCTGGCTGAGCCTAGGCGGCCAGCGCGCGCAGCAGGCCGCCGATGTCCGCATCGTCCGGGGCGAGGTTGTCGAAGTAGATCAGCTCCGGATACTCGGCGGGATCTGGCGAAAAACGTCGTGTCCGGTATGCGTCCCAGTGCGCCAGCTTGTATGCGTCATTGGGATTGCCGCGCTGGATGATGCGGGCGTGCGCCTCGTCTTCCGGCAGGTGCACCCACACGATGCGCGTCTGCGTGCCCCCCGGCATCTGCAGCCAGTGCGGATCGATCAACTGATGTGCACGGATTTCCCGCGAGAGCGGGCCGATCACGATCGCGCTGATGCCGAGCGACAGGTTTTCGCGCGCCGTGTCCAGCAGTCCTTCGTATTCGGGATCGCGCAGGTTTTCCAGATAGGCCGGGCTGTCGCGATCGTTGGGGTCGCCGGTGATGGCCCGCATCGCGGCGGCGCTATAGCGCCCGTAGAGCGTGTCCTTGTCGAGCAGGCAGAACGGCTCGCCCGTGGTCTGCATCAACGGTCCGATCAGCCGGTGTGCAAGCGTGGTTTTGCCGGTGCCGGCGTGGCCGCAGAAGAAGATCAGTCGAGGCATCAGGGGTTTCCTTGGCCGATGGGGCGGATGAAACGCGTGGGATCCGACAGGATAGTCCTACTACGGAGCGATTCGCGACATTTGCTGGAAATCAGATTGGGCGGCTATTAAATCGGTATCCTTGCCGTTTGTCTCAAAGAAAAAAATCCAGTTTCATGTCCGCCACCCCGAATCCTTACGAAGGGCTTTCCTCGGAAGGCCTGCCTGACGCACTGCGCCTCGGCGAGCCCGTTACCGACGCCACCCACGCGGAATTCCTGCAATTGCTCGATGCCGCGGTGCAGGCCGACGACGCTGGCTTTCCCGCTGCGTTCGATGCGTGGATCGAACACACGCGCCATCACTTCGAGCAGGAAGAGGCGTGGATGGAAGCGATGCAGTTCGGGCCGCGGTTCTGCCATGCCAACGAGCACAAGGGCGTGCTGTCCGTGGTACAGGCCATCCGCGACAAGATGACGGAAGAGCAGGCCGATCCGGAAGGACCAGGCAAGGGCGGGCTGTCGCTGGGCCGTCGGCTGGCGGGCGAGCTGTCGGGCTGGTTCGACAATCACGTCAAGTCGATGGACGCGATGATGGTCGAACATATGCGCGCCAATGGATTCACGCTGATCGAGGCGCCCGCGGCGTAACGGGTGCGGCGCGCCGCAGTGGCACGCGTCCGCCTGCTCCGCCGGCGGACGCGTGCCCGGGCTCAGTTCAGCGCCGTGCTCAACTGCCGGCGCCACTTCGACACCGCCTCCGGCGTTGCGCTCATCATTTCGAATACCGACAGCATCGTCTTGCGGCCGATATCGTCCTCGAAGCTGCGGTCGCGGCGCACGATTTCCATTAGTTGCGCCAGTGCGGATTCATACTCGCGACGCGCAATCAGCACCTTCGCCAGATCGAGCCGTGCGGCCAGATCGCCCGGATTGGCCTCCACCTGCGCCTTCAGATCGGCGCCATCGGGCAGCGCATCCAGTCCTTTCATTGCATCCAGGCGGGTGCGCAGCGCGGCATAGGCGTCTTCCTGCGGCGCACGCGCCGACAGGCGCCCGAACTCGGCCTCGGCTTCGTCGATGGCATCGCCGTCCAGCAGGAACCCGATATAGGCAAGGCGCGCGAGATCGTCTTCCGGGGATTGGGTCAGCGCCGCCTGAAAGGCCGCGCGTGCGCCTTCGCGGTCGCCTGAGGCTGCCAGTTCCTGCGCTTCGTGCAGCGATAGCTGGCCCGAATCGGGCGCCAGCGTATCGAGAAACTCGCGCAACTGCGATTCCGGCAACACGCCGACAAACTGGTTGACCGCCTGGCCCTCGGAAATGGCCACCACATGCGGAATGCTGCGCACGCCGAAATGCGCGGCCAGCTGCTGGTTCTCGTCGACATTTACCTTCACCAGCTTCCATTTGCCCTGGTATTCGGCCTCGAGCTTTTCCAGCATCGGGCCCAGCGTCCGGCAGGGACCGCACCACGGCGCCCAGAAATCCACCAGCACCGGGACCGGGCTGTTGATCACCTCGGCTTCAAAGTTCTGCAGCGTGACGTCGCTCATGTTCTGCACCTCGGAATTTCAGCCACGGTAGCGTGGCCGGATTTGCCTATTGTGAGGGCGAAGCCGCAGAAAGCAACCTTGCGAGCGTTATGGCCGGGAAAACCCACCATTGAAAATAGAACGGTCGTTCAGTTATATTGCTTGACCGAGACGCAAGACCGACCTTGCCTTCCACGCGATTCCAGAAACCGGTCCTCGACGACCGTCCGCAGGAGACACCATGACCACCAAGCCCGTGCGCCCGCATTTCCAGTTCTGGCCCAAGCGCGTTCCGACCGAAATCGTGCTGCCCGAGACCTCGCTCTGGTACAACCTCGAAGTCTCCGCGCACCGCTATGCAGAAAAGCCGGCAATCCGCTATTTCGGCAATGCCATCACATTCCGCGCACTGCACGATCAGGCCACGGCGCTGGCAGGCTGGCTCCAGCACAAGGCGGGCGTCAAGAAGGGCGATCGCGTGTTGCTGTACATGCAGAACTGCCCGCAGTTCATCGTCAGCTACTACGCGATCCTGCGCGCCGATGCCGTGGTGGTGCCGGTCAATCCGATGAATCGCGCCGAGGAATTCAAGCACTACGTCACCGACGCCCAGGCGCGCGTGGCCATCTGTACGGCGGACCTGGCGGGCGGCGTGATGCAGGCCGACGCGGAAATTCCGGCCGATCAGCGGCTGCAACACCTGCTGGTCACGCAATACGCCGACGCGCTGCCGTCGACCTACGAATTTCCCGAGGATGCGCCGCCGGCATGGTTGACCGCGCAGCATCCACTGCCGCCGACTGCCACGCCGTGGGCCGAGGCGATCGACGCGGGCCTGCAGCCCGGACCGCACACGGCCGGCCCCGACGACATGGCGGTCATGCCGTACACGTCGGGCACCACCGGCTTCCCGAAGGGCTGTATCCACACGCACCGCTCGGTGATGCACAACATCATCGGCGGCTCGACATGGTCGGGCAGCGGCGCCGAATCGGTGATCCTGTCGGTGCTGCCGCTGTTCCACGTGACCGGCATGCAATACGGCATGAACGGCCCGATCTACACCGGCGCCACGGTGGTGATGCTGCCGCGCTGGGATCGCGAAGTGGCCGGTCGCCTGATTTCGCGCTATCAGGTGACGCACTGGACCAATATCCCGACCATGGTCATCGATTTTCTGGGCAGTCCGAATCTCGCGTCGTTCGATGTCAGCAGCCTGCGCTACATCGGCGGCGGCGGGGCGGCCATGCCGCAGGCGGTGGCCGAGCGCCTCAAGACGCAATTCGGCCTGAGCTATCTGGAAGGCTATGGGCTGTCCGAAACGATGGCGCCGACGCACAGCAATCCGGCCGAACGCGCCAAGCTGCAGTGCCTGGGCGTGCCGACGTTCAATACCGATGCGCGCGTGGTGGATCCCGTGACGCTCAAGGAATTGCCGGTCAACGAAGTGGGCGAGATCATCGTGCGCGGGCCGCAGGTGTTCAAGGGCTACTGGGGCAAGCCCGATGCCACGCGCGACGCCTTTATCGAATTTGAAGGCCAGACGTACTTCCGCACCGGCGATCTGGGCCGGATGGACGAGGATGGGTACTACTTCATCACGGACCGCCTGAAGCGCATGATCAATGCCTCGGGCTTCAAGGTCTGGCCGGCGGAGGTGGAGAACTTGCTGTACAAGCATCCGGCCGTGCAGGAGGCGTGCATCATCGGCACGCGCGACGCCTATCGCGGCGAGACGGTGAAGGCGGTCGTGGTACTGCGCGCCGACGCGAAAGGCAAGACCTCGGCCGAAGACATCATCGAATGGGCCAAGGAAAACATGGCCGCGTACAAGTATCCGCGCGTGGTCGAGTTTGTCGATGCATTGCCGAAGTCCGGTACGGGCAAGGTGATGTGGCGCCAATTGCAGGAAACCGAGAACGCGCGCCAGACCGGGCAGGCCGCGGCCTGAGCGGGTTTGGCAAGGTGGCGCGGCAGAGTCCGCGCCGCCGCGCTGTTGACGCGCTGTTTTGCCGAGGGGGCGTCGCTCACTCCTGGGCTGACGCAGTATTTGCGTCGGTTTGATTGCGGATCGGTGCCACATCTGCGCCGGTCCATCGCCAATGCCATTCGGCCGGCGCGCGATGCGCCTTTAGTGCCCGCGCGCGCGCATCAGCATTTTCACCATCGTCTTGTAACCGCGCTCGCGCGCATGGCTCGATGGCGTCACGCCTTCCCGGTCCGGGAGGTTGGCGTCGGCGCCGGCGTCCAGCAACAGTTGCACGATTTCTTCGTAGCGCGAGCTGCCATCGCCCAGGATGATGGCTTCCAGCAGCGCCGTCCATCCCAGCTGGTTGACGCGATCGACCGGAACACCGGCCTGCAGCAGCAGCTTTACCACTTCGACGTTGCCGTGCTGGCTTGCAGCAATCAGCGCGGTCCCGTCGTAGCGATCGGTGCTGCGCAGGTCCGCACCGTGCGACAGCGACAGCCGCACGATGTCGATCTGGTTGGTGGCCGCGGCCAGCAGGAATGCGCTGTTCGCTTCGCCATCCTTCTGGTTGACGTCGGCGCCGGCCATCACCAGCGCGCGCGCCACATCGCCGCGACGGTTGTAGACCGCCGCCAGCAGCGCGCAACGGCCACGCTCGTCGACGGCGCGCGTCGACGCCCCCGCCTTGAGCAACCGGTTGACCAGTTCCAGATCGCCGATGCCGGCGGCAGTGATCAGGTTGCGATCGAGTGCGGCCATGCCTTCGCCGCGTGTCGGCACTGGCGTGCTTTGGTGCGGCGTGCCCGGGGACGTCGTGGGAGCCGGTGCATCGCGCATGCCGCTCATTGAGCGCGCCAGCGTCTGGCCACCCTGGCCGGCCAGTAGACCGCCTCCCATCAGCAATCCCAGCAACCCGAACATTTCGGCAAGTGCCTGGCGGCGGGGGCGGGTTTGGGAGCGAGACATGATGGTCTGCGTGCGCGGCGATCAGACTGTTTCGTGCGGATGGATGGTGGCGGCCACGGCATCGTCCGCCTGTTGGGCGGCGGATGCGGAGGTGGCTGGCGGAGTCCCTGCCGTACAGGGTGCCGCGGCGGCCTCGGCAGCATCGCACGCCTGCAGTTGCTGCCATAGGCGCGCCAGATAGGGATCGTCCACACCGTGCGTGGCCAGGCCCAGCAGCGTCTGGTGCAAGTATTCGCGGGCGGGGCCATACAGGCCGCAGGCGTGGCGCAGGCAGGCGACGACATGTGAGTCGGGCAGGCGGCCGGCATAACCGGCATGTTCGCGATTCATCACGAACGCGAGGGCGCGCTGCTCCCGCGCATCGGGCGACTGGTCCAAGCGCACGCGCAGCCATCGCGGATGATAGGCGCCCGTCATCATTTCGCGGCGCCACAGCACGCGGAACTCCTGCTCCACCACATGGCTCGGAATCCGGAACACCATGCCCGTGCAGCAACCGCCGCGATCGAGCCCGAGCACCAGTCCCGGGTTGTCCCAAGTGCCACGATTGATCTTTGAATACAGGTAGAAACCGCGGTGGTAGCCATGCACGGTCGCCAGGCGGCTGTCGGTATGGACCACCATCGGATTCCAGATCAGCGATCCATAGCCAAAGAGCCAGACGTCGCCATTCATATCGGGCGCGTGCGGCCGCTGGGCCAGCGTCTCGCAAAGCGAGCGCTCCACATCGGCCTCGGGCAGAAGCGAAGACGCGACCGGCGAGCTGCACAGCGTAGTGCGCAACCGATCTGCTTCGAGGTCCTGTCTGGTGATGGCCATGCGTGAAAGAATAATCCAAAGCGCCTTGACGCGTGGCAAGCTAACCACAGTTTGCTTGCAAGGTGTGTGTACCAGGCAACGGTCGAACTATCGTGGCAATGCAGGCTGTCTGGCCCGATCCCGCGCCAAGTCTCTACAATAGGGCCCCTACTCGCATAGAACTTCGGAGAAACGGCATGGCCCGTACCCTGACGGTGGTATTTGGCAGCGGCAAGGAATTTGATTTCACGGTCGAGGACAGCGAGCTGGCCGCCGTCACCGAAGATGCCGCGTGGCGCTGGTTCGACCGCGAGTACGCCGAGCTGGACTGCCAGGCGTCAAGCCCGGTAGGCAAGGTGCTTGTGATCGACAAGATTCTTAATGTGGCGAAGTTTTCGGGAGAAAACCGCTTTGCTAGCCAGCCGGAATGGGCGCAGGCGTTTGCCCGGCATGCCGGGCGGCTGCTGGACCGTGACAAGGTCCGCGTCGACGTGGGCAACGCCTCGATCGGCTTCTGAGCGCGGCCGCGCCCCAAAAGAAAACGGACGCCGAGGCGTCCGTTTTTTTTTGGATCCGGGCCGCAGCTCAGATCGACAGCAATTCCACTTCGAACAGCAGCGTCGCGTTCGGCGGAATGACGCCACCGGCGCCGCGTGCGCCATAGCCGAGATCGGCCGGAATCACCAGGCGGCGCGTGCCGCCCACTTTCATGCCTTGCACGCCCTCGTCCCAGCCACGAATCACATGGCCGGCGCCCAGCGGGAACACGAACGGGTCGTTGCGGTCCTTGCTCGAATCGAACTTGCGGCCAGCCTGGCCGTTTTCGTACAGCCAGCCCGTGTAATGCACGGTCACGTGCTTGCCTGCGGTGGCTTCGTCGCCGGAACCGACAACGGTGTCTTCGAATTGCAGGCCGGAGGGAGTGGTTTGCATCGCTTTCTTCCTTTTATGTGTGGCGCTGAACGAGACCCTGCAGGTCCGCGTCCAGCCGGTCGGAAATCAGTCGTCGGCGCGCTGGAGCACTTCGCGCGTCAGTTGCACGTTGTGATCGTCGTCGCTGACCCAGATGTCGCCGTCCTGGATGGTCACCGACAGTCGCATGGCACGCTGCGCCATGGCTGCCAGCGCGTCCACGGCTTCGGAGGGCACATTGTAGACGGTCACATTGCGAAGCTTGCCGGCCTTGCCCGAGATCGATTTCCACCACTCTCGCGCGCTGGCGCTCTGATAGGTATAGATGGTGACGCGATCTGCGCGGGCGGCGGCGCGCTTCAGGCGGGCTTCGTCAGGCTGGCCAAGGTCGATCCAATGGAGGATGTCGCCTGTCAGCGCCTTGTCCCACAGGTCCGGCTCGTCGGGTTCGTCAAGACCGCGCGTGAACGTCAGCGATTCGGTGGCCTCGCACGCAAAGGCGAGCAGCCGCACCATCATGCGCGCATCGTTTTCGGACGGATGCTTGGCGATGGTAAGTGTGTGACTGCCATAGTAGGGCCGATCCATATCCGAGACGGACAGGTCGGCCTTGAAGATCGTGGATTTGAGCGCCATGGGTTCGGAAAAGCGGCGCACCGTCAGAGCTGCGGCACGCGAAAGGCCGCATCATACGTGATCCGTGGGTCCGCGCGATGGAAAAACGCCGTCGCTGGGTGCGCCAACGCGCAGCCGTCGGCCGCTCAGGACTTCCGGTAGTCGCTGATCCAGAAACGAAGCAGTGCCGAGGCAAGCAGCAGCATCAGGAACGCCGCAGCGGCAACCAGCGCCACGCCGCCGTTGCTATCGAGCTGGCCGTTGATGGCGACGCGTGCGAGCAAGGATCCCACCATCATCGCCAGCAGTGGCAGCAGCAGGGCGTTACGCCCGTAGGTTTTATAGGCCCACAGCGGAAAACGGCGGAGAAAATCGGTAGGAATGCTGCAGGCCAGGCACGCACCGGCGGCAGCGAGCGACGCGGAAACCACGTCGTTCAGGGAAATCAGGCTCATTTCAGGGATCGCGTCAGGCCGGCACGCGGATGGGGGCGGGGCGGCAGGGGGCAGGGAAGGCAAAGCGCTGATTTTACTGAAGAAATTGCCGATAAAGGTGATGCGGAGTCGTCATCGTATCGCGTGTTTTCCCGCCGATCCCACGCTAGGCGGCATTAGCCGGCAGGCGACGCCTCGACGGAGATCGTTAATGTGACGACATCGCCGACTTCGGGCAGAAATCGCGTCAGCCCAAACGCACTGCGGGAGATCGTGGCGCGGAAATCGCCGCCGCAGACATCGCGCTTCACGCCAAACAGCTCGGTCTGCCCGCAACTGAAGCGATCGACTTCCAGCCGGATCGGCTGGGAGACGCCATGCAATGTAAGCGTCCCTTCGATCGCCACGATCTTGCCTGCGTCGGTCACAAAGCGGTTGGCTTGCAGGCGCGCGACGGGAAAATTCTGCGCATCGAGAAACTGCCCGGAGCGCAGCACGCCGTCGAGGCTCCGGTTACCTGTGTCGACCGAGTCCGCATCGACGGTGAAATCGACAGCGCCGACGCTGCCCACGGGATCGAAAACGATCCGCCCATCGATCTTGCCAAAGCGGCCCCGCACCGTGGTCCGGTCGAAATGGCTCGCGCCGAAATAGACGGAAGTGTGGGTCTTGTCGACCGTGTATTCGACCGGCGCGGCGATGGCAGGCGCGGGCGTCGACACGACCAGACCTGCCAGAAGGCATGCCGCCGGGTTGCATATAAGCGGGAAACGCCTGCCAGTGGTCATGGCGGTCAGTGGACGAACACCGGTAACAGGAAGATGCCGATCACAGTGAGATAGCCTACCGTCCAGCACAACGTGCGAAGCGTGGCGCGGTCCGTCAGATAGCAGGCCGTATAGAGCACGCGCACGACGATGAAGAGCATCGCCAACTCGTCGATGCGGGCCTGTGGCGCCGCCAGATGCGTGGCCGTCAGTACCGCGGCTGCGAAGAACGGGAATGCTTCGAAATGGTTGCGATGCGCCATGTCGGCGCGGCGCGCACGACCGCTCTGTCGTTCCAGCCACGCGCGAGGATCGTGGTTGTCAAAGCCGCCGCGACTGCCGGCCTTGGCAATCCCGACAGTCAGTATGGGCATCAGGCCCGCCAGCAATACACACCAAAAAGCGATGGGCATGCAAGCTCCTTGCGTGGAAGTCGCGGCGGTGAACCTTCACCGCCGCCTGGTGCAATGGGACCGCGACGCGATGCTATGGGGCCACGACTTTGATGCGAACGCCGCCCGGGCCGCCGACCGTCACCACCTGGCCGGCGCGGATCTTGGCGGTCTTGCGGGATTCGACCGCGCCATCCACGGCGACCTCCCCGGCGGCGACCAGTGCCTTGCCAGCGCCGCCGCTTTCGCAGACCCCGGCGAGCTTGAGCAGGTCGTTCAGGGCGATGAACTCGCCGTCGAGCGCAAATGTCGTGTTCTGCGTCATCTCACTTGCCCCAGCTGTCCTTGAGCCCGACCGTGCGGTTGAAGACGGGCTTGCCCGGCTTCGAATCGACACGATCGGCCACAAAGTAGCCGTGACGCTCGAACTGGTAACGGTCGTCCGGCTTGGCATCGCGCAAGCCGGGCTCAAGATATGCGGTGACCACCTTCATCGAATCCGGATTCAGCGCGTCCAGGAAGTTCTTGCCGCCGGCGTCCGGATGCGGGTCACTGAACAGACGGTCGTAGAGGCGCACCTCGGCTTCGTAGGCGTGCGGCGCGCTCACCCAGTGGATGTTGCCCTTCACCTTCACGCTGTCCGCGCCCGGCGTACCGCTCTTGGTGTCCGGCAGGTAGTTCGCATGCACGGCGATGACATTGCCGTCGGCGTCCTTGTCCACGCCGGTGCACTCGATCACATAGCCGTAGCGCAGTCGCACCTTGTTGCCAGGGAACAGACGGAAGTAGCCCTTGGGCGGGTTTTCGTTGAAATCCTCACGCTCGATCCACAGCTCGCGCGACAGCGGAAACACGCGGCGGCCCATTTCCGGCTGCTTCGGATGCACAGGCGCCGAGCATTCCTCGCTCTGGCCTTCCGGGTAGTTGTCGAGAATCAGCTTGAGCGGATCCAGCACGCCAACGCTGCGCGGCGCGCGCGCATCGAGATCGTCGCGCACCGCGCCTTCGAGCGTGCTCATGTCGATCCAGCTATCGGCCTTCGATACGCCCACGCGATCGCAGAACAGCTGGATCGATTCGGGCGTGTAGCCGCGGCGGCGGATGCCGACGATCGTCGGCATGCGTGGATCGTCCCAGCCAGCGACACGCTGCTCGTCCACCAGCTGCTTGAGCTTGCGCTTGCTGGTGATCGCGTACGTGAGGTTCAGGCGTGCGAATTCGTACTGGTGCGGCAGCGGGTTGGCGAATACGCCGGCATCGCGCAGATGTTCGAGAACCCAGTCGTAGAGCGGCCGGTTGTTTTCGAATTCAAGCGTGCACAGCGAATGCGTGATGTTCTCGATCGCGTCCGAAATGCAATGCGTGAAGTCGTACATCGGGTAGATGCACCATTTGTCGCCGGTACGATGGTGATGCGCATGGCGGATGCGATAGAGCACCGGATCGCGCATCACGATATTGGGCGCCGACATGTCGATCTTCGCGCGCAGCACGTGCTCGCCGTCACCGTACTTGCCGTCGCGCATTTCGCGGAACAACTTCAGGTTTTCTTCCACCGCGCGGTCGCGGAACGGCGACGGTTTGCCCGGTTCCGAGAAGTTGCCACGCGTGGCGGCGATCTGTTCGGCGCTCTGGCTGTCCACGTACGCCGCGCCGCGCTCGATCAGCGTCTCTGCAAACTGGTAGAGGCGGTCGAAGTAGTCGCTGGCGTAGTAGAGGTGCGGCGCGCCGCCGGCCTGGGCGTTGTCCCAGGAGAAACCGAGCCAGTGCACGGCGTCGATGATCGAATCGACGTATTCAGTGTCTTCCTTGACAGGATTCGTGTCGTCGAAGCGCAGATGGCAGCGGCCGGCGTAATCGCGCGCCAGACCGAAGTTCACGCAGATGCTCTTGGCGTGACCAATGTGCAGATAGCCGTTGGGTTCCGGCGGGAAGCGCGTGATGACGGGCGGCAGCGGGCTGCCCTGCGCGTCGGCCCGGCCGGCGTAGGTGCCGGACGCCAGGTCGTGGTCGATGATGCTGCGCAGGAAGTTCGAGGCGACGGGCGGGTTGTTGGGCTTGTTGTCTTGACTCATGGTGGCGCCGCGGCGTTGCGGCTCTATGGCTTCGCGGAAGGCGCCGGCCACTCGCGGACCGGACGCGCTCCTCATGTTTCTTGGGAATGGGGCGATTTTACCGTGCCTGCGGGGCAACACGGAGAGTCGCCAGGCATTTTGCGAATCGTCTCACTACACAACGATCGGAAGTGGTGCAGAATCCACCGCAGTGTAGTCGCATGGCCGCGGCGTGTCTTGTCGATCGGTCCTTGATTTCATTGTTGCCGCGCAGGAAGCCATGCGACGTCATCGTCGCATGTGGCCCGGCGCCGCGCCGCAGGAACAAATGCCATGAATACCGCTACTTCCTCCGCTCCATCCGCCGCTGACGGCTCGGGTCGTGTGCCGCCGGCGGAAGCCCTCGCGGCGCTCTGGCGGGACGCCGCAATGCCGGCCGAGGCCTTGCGCCACATTGGGCTCACCGGAGAGGATGCGATCCTGCCCTCAAGCTTTGCGATCGGCACGGCGGCGCAGGTCGCCATCGGCGCGTCGGCGCTGGCCGCCACGGCGCTCTGGGCGCAGCGCACCGGCCGCTGGCAGTCCGTCGATGTGGACATGCGGCATGCCATGGCCGAATTCCGCAGCGAGCGCTATCTGCGCGTGAACGGCGGGGCGGCGCCCGAGCTCTGGGACAAGATCGCCGGCCTGTATCCGTGCGGCGACGGTCGCTGGGTTCGCTTGCATACCAATTTCCCCCACCATCGAGACGGCATCCTGCGCATCCTGCAATGCGCCTACGACAGGGACGCGCTGCGCACCGCTCTGGCCCGCTGGAAGGCCGAAGACTTCGAGGCAACCGCCTCCGATGCCGGTCTGGTGGTGGCGGCAATGCGCACGTTCGACGAATGGCAGGCGCACCCCCAGGCGCAGGCGCTGCGCGGGCTGCCCCCGGTGATCATTGAAAAGATCGGCGACGCACCGCCCATCCCGTTGCCGGCCTTGCCCGCCCATGCCGAAATCAACGTCGACGCCCGCCCGCTAAGCGGCATCCGCGTGCTGGACCTCACGCGCATCATTGCCGGACCTGTCGCCGGGCGTACGCTGGCCGCGCATGGAGCGGACGTATTGCTGGTGACGGCCGCACATCTTCCCGCCATCGCCCCGCTGGTCGTCGATACGGGCCGCGGCAAGCGGTCGTGCCAGCTCGATCTGCGCGATCAGGACGACAAGCGCGCCTTCCACAAATTGCTGCACGGTGCTGATGTGGTGGTTCAGGGATACCGGCCGGACGGTCTGGCACAGCTGGGCGCCGGCCCCGAGGCGGCCGCGCGGGCACGACCGGGCATCGTCTACGTATCGCTTTCCGCCTATGGGCACGTCGGCCCCTGGTCTGCCAAGCGGGGATTCGATTCACTGGTGCAGACGGCAACCGGTTTCAATGCCGACGAAGCGGCGGCTGCCGGCAGCGCCGAACCGCGACCATTCCCGGCGCAGGTTCTGGACCACGCCGCTGGCTACCTGCTGGCGTTTGGGGCGATGGTCGCGCTGCATCGCCGCGCAACCGAAGGTGGCAGCTGGCATGTGCGCGTGTCGCTGGCCCAGGTTGGGCAGTGGTTGCGCAGCCTCGGACGGGTGCCCGGCGGGACGAGCGTGCCCGATCAGCACATCGACGAAATTTCCGATCTGCTCGAGGTGCAGGAATCGGGATTTGGAGAGCTCACGGTCGTGCGGCATGCCGCGAAGTTGTCGGAGACGCCGGCGCATTGGGCATTACCGTCGGTGCCGCTGGGCACTCACGCGCCGGAGTGGCTGCCGCGCTAAGCGCGGTTAGTACAGGCCGTTGCGCAGCCGCTCGGGCAGTTCGCGATCATAGGTTTCGCCGTCGATCGCGTTCTGGCTCAAAGTGGCCACAATCGTGCCAGTGCTGGGCAGCGCCTCGCGCGGAATCTGCGCGTCGGGTGACCACAGGTGCGAGCGCAGCAGTGCGCGGGCACACTGAAAAAACACCGAGCGGATGCGGATCACCAGCACCGTGGTCGGCGCCTTGCCCTGAACCACGCACCGTGCGATCAGGTCCGGGTCCGTCGACACCGTCGCCGTGCCGCTGACGCGCAGGGTTTCGTTGACGCCCGGGATCAGGAACAGCAGACCTACGCGCGCGTCCGCAATGATGTTGCGCAGGCTGTCGATTCGGTTATTGCCGCGTCGGTCAGGCAAGAGCAGCGTGCGCTCGTCGAGTATCTGCACGAATCCCGGAGCATCGCCTCGCGGGGAGCAATCGCCGCCTTTGTCGTTCATTGTGGATAGCAGGCAGAACGGCGATGCCTCAACGAATGCGCGATAGTGCGGATGCAGATAGTCGAGTTCCTTGGCGACCGAGGCGCCCGCAGGCTTGGCATAAAGGGCTTCCAGATCGGCTACGGTGGCAATGTCGTGGGGGGGCATGATGGTTTGGAATGTTGGAAGAGTACCTAGCCGAACAACGCCTGCCGGGAGGGTTGCGGCGCTCCCGGCCAGTGTCGGATCAAATAGTGACGGTGCCGCGTCCCAATTCTATGACGCGGCCGCCAACGCGAATCGCGCCTTCCGTGCTGACGTCCAGATCGAGCCTGCAGCGGCGATCGACAAACTCGCCTTGGTCCACCTCGAAGTGCGCTGGCAGGGCGTGACCGGTTGCGAGCAACCATCCGCCAAGGTTGGCGCAAGCCGAGCCAGTGCCCGGGTCCTCGGCCACGCCGCCACCCTGCTTGGTAAAGAAATACCTGGCCAGGACCTTGCCCGGGGAGCTGGCGTCGAACGCGAACACGTAGGCCGTCTTGCGCCCCAGACTGCTTCGCGGCCAGTGGTCGAGGCGGCTGCTGTCCGGTTGCGCGCGCCGCACGGCGTCGGTCGTTTTTACCTGTACGAGCAGCTGGTCCGCACCGGTATCGACCCACATCGGCGATGCGGCAAGGTCATCGGGATGCAATCCCAGCAACGATGCCATCTCGGCATCGGGCAGGCCCGCCGGCGCGGTGCGCGGGGCACCCTGTTGCGGCGCGGTCAGCGTCCATCGGTCTCCTTGCGCGGTCACCGGAACCACGCCGGCCTTGAATTCGAGCGACAACGTGTCGCCGGTGCGATGCAGATCGCGCACGACATGCGCGGTGCCCAGCGTGGGATGACCGGCGAAACGCATTTCGTATCCGGGCGTAAAAATGCGCACCGCTGCGGTCGCCTTATCGGACGGAAAGACGAACGTGGTTTCCGATAGGTTGAATTGCAGTGCCAGCGCCTGCATGGTGACATCGTCCATGCCGCGCGCGTCCTCGAATACGCAGAGTGGGTTGCCGCCAAAGGTAGATTCGGCAAAAACATTGACGATGCGGTATGCATAGCTGGACATAGAGGTGACCGGTTGCCGTTGGGAAACGGTCAGTTTATGGCGCTGTCAGAGCCTCGGCCATGCACAGTTGTGGGCATATGGGACGGAACAGTTGCAATTGAAGGGGTTTCGCTGAACAGCGATTGGCGATGCGCGGGCGAGTGCCAAAAATGGAGTTTTTTGGATGCCTGCCATGCTGGAACTCAATACGTACGAAACCCTTGTCGCGGCATCGCTCGTGCTGCTGATCGGGCGCAAGCTCATAAAGATCACACCACCATTACGGGCCTTCAACATTCCAGAGCCCGTTGCAGGCGGACTGGTCGTGGCGGCATGTCTGGCGATCGCCCGGTACACGCTGGACGTG
Organism: Cupriavidus pauculus; assembly: GCF_008801835.1. Lineage (GTDB taxonomy): Bacteria > Pseudomonadota > Gammaproteobacteria > Burkholderiales > Burkholderiaceae > Cupriavidus > Cupriavidus pauculus. The sequence goes on from NZ_VZOW01000026.1 coordinate 42,430, forward strand.
CAGATCAAGTTCGATACCGGAACGCAGACGCCGCTGATGCTCGCATTCTTTGCGACGCTGGGCCTGAGCGCCAACCTTTCCAGCCTGAAGCTGGGCGGCAAGTCGATCGGCAAATTCCTGCTGGTTGTCGCCGGGCTGCTGGTCATACAGAACGGAATCGGTGTCGGTCTCGCAAGCCTGCTGGGCATGCATCCCGCCACCGGGCTGCTTGCCGGTTCGATTTCCCTGTCGGGCGGTCACGGCACCAGCGCCGCCTGGGGCAATACGTTCATGACGAAGTTCGGCATGTCATATGCCACGGAGATGGGCGTGGCCTGCGCGACCTTCGGTCTTGTCCTGGGTGGCCTGATCGGCGGGCCGGTGGCGCGCTATCTGTTGCGTAAGGTGGCCAAGCCGGGCGCCGCGATGGTGGATGACGATCCGCTGAACTTCGAGCAGCCTCAGGCCGTGCGCCTGATCACCGCCACCGCGCTGATCGAGACGCTGGCGCTGATTCTGGTCTGTCTGACCGCAGGCCAGGCGTTGACCGGCGCGTTCAAGGGCACTGCGCTGGAACTGCCGACCTTCGTATGGGTGCTGTTCGTTGGCGTGCTGCTGCGCAACGGGCTGGCCGCACTCGGCTGGTACACGATTTTCGATCGGGCGCTTTCGGTGCTGGGTAACGTCAGCCTGTCGATGTTCCTGGCGATGGCGTTGATGAGCCTGCGCTTGTGGGAACTGGCTTCGCTGGCGCTGCCGATGTTGCTGATCCTGGCGGTGCAGACTGCAGCCATGGCCGCCTATGCGGTACTGGTGACTTTCCGTGCGATGGGCCGCAACTACGACGCCGCCGTGCTTGCGGCTGGCCACTGCGGGTTTGGGCTCGGCGCCACGCCGACTGCCATTGCCAACATGCAAGCCATCACGGACCGCTTTGGGCCGTCCCACCTGGCGTTCCTGATCGTTCCGATGGTCGGCGCCTTCTTCATCGACATCGTGAACGCGATCGTCATCAAGCTCTTCCTGGCGTTGCCGATTTTCTGATCGTGCCAACATAAAAAAGGCGCCACGGGTTTCCCCATGGCGCCTCGCAGGACTTCCACTGCCTACTGCGGTACTACAAGATGCGCGCGCACAAGTCCCCTTGTGCCGCCTTCATCAGAAGCCGACGGCCTGGCCGTCGCGGCGGCTGTCGCTGGCGGCCACGTAGCCGTGCTCGCCATCCTCCGACAGACGCCAGATAAACTGCCCGGAGCCGAAATCCATATACGGGTCATTTACCGACTTGAGCTGGTGGCCGCGATCCTTCAGGCCAGCCACGGTAGCCGGATCCATCGTCCCTTCAACGTCCAACGTGAAATCGCGGTTGACCTTCCAGCGCGGGGCGCAGCAGGCGGCCTGCGGCTGCTGGTTGTAGTCGAGCATGCGCACGACGGTCTGCAAGTGCCCTTGCGGCTGCATATCGCCGCCCATCACGCCAAAGCTCATCTGCGGCTTGCCATCCTTGGTCAGGAACGCCGGGATGATCGTGTGGAACGGCCGCTTGCCGCCTTCCACCACGTTTGCCGACTTCGGATCCATCGAGAACCCGACGCCGCGGTTCTGCAGGCTGATGCCGGTGCCCGGCACCACGACGCCCGAGCCAAATCCCATGTAGTTCGACTGGATGAACGAGATCATCATGCCGCTCTCGTCCGCGGCAGTGAGGTAGATGGTGCCGCCGGTGCGCGGCATGCCGAAGTTGAAATGCGTGGCGCGCTGCATGTCGATGAGCTTCGCGCGCGATTTCAGATACGCGTCGTCCAGCATCTGCTCGGGCGTGACCTCCATGCTGCGCGGATCGGCCACATAACGATACAGGTCGGCAAACGCCAGCTTCATCGCCTCGATCTGCAGATGTTGCGAATCGACCGAATCCACCGGCAGGGCGCCGACGTCGAACTGATCGAGGATGCCCAGCGCCATCAGCGCTGCGATGCCCTGGCCGTTCGGCGGGATTTCATGCACCTCGTGCCCGCGATACGACTTGCTGATCGGCTTGACCCAATCCGGACGATAGTTGCGCAGGTCGTCCAGCGTCATCGCGCCGCCGCATTCCTTGCTGAACGCAGCGATTTTCTCGGCAATTTCGCCTTCGTAATAGGCCCGGCCCTTGGTCGCGCCGATCTTGCGTAAGGTGTCGGCTGCGGTCTTGAATATGAATTTCTCGCCGACGTGCGGCGCGCGGCCGTTCGGCATGAACGTGTCGGCGAAGCCCGGCTGGCTTTTCAGGTCGGGCACGGCGGCGGCCCACTTGTGCGCCACCACCGGCGGCACGGCGTAGCCGCGCTCGGCGATCTCGATCGCCGGTTCCATCAGGTCTTCGAACGGCAGCTTGCCGAAGCGTTCATGCAGCGCAGCCCATCCGGCGATCACGCCGGGCACCGTGACGGAATCCCAGCCGCGCGTCGGCCGATTGGCCAGCCCGTTGCCGTCCACGCCGTACTTGTTCTTGAAGTAATCGGTGTTCCAGGCCTGCGGCGCCACGCCCGACGAATTCAGACCATGCAATTCCTTGCCGTCCCAGAGAATCGCAAACGCATCGCTGCCCAGGCCGCACGACACCGGTTCGACCAGGGTGATGGCAGCGGCGGCGGCAATCGCGGCGTCCACCGCGTTGCCGCCCTTGAGCAGCATACGCAGTCCGGCCTGGGCGGCCAGCGGGTGCGAAGTCGACACCACGTTGCGCGCAAACAGCGGAATGCGCACCGAAGGGTAGGGGTTGGTCCAGTTGAAGTTCTGCATGGTCTGTCTCGTTGTTCGAAGCGCGTTCAGTTCTCGTCTTCGTCGGTTTTGCTGTGACGGGCTGGAGCGGCCGACCCAATCGTGTCGCGCCGCCGGATCCAGCCCCTGTCACCCCGGCGCAAGGGTTGGAAGGCTCAGTCCACCTGGATCTTGCGATCCTTGATCAGCTTGCCCCAGCGTGCGCTGTCCTTTTTTACCATCGCGGCAAACTGCGCCGGCGTGCCGCCGACGGGTTCGGCGCCCAGCTTGGCCAGGCGGTCCTTTACGTCCTGCGACTGGATCGCCTTGTTGAACTCGGCGTTGAGCCGGTTGACGATCTCGGGCGGCAAGCCCTTGGGGCCATAGATGCCAAACCACGTATCGGATTCAAAACCGGGCAGCCCAGATTCGCTCGCGGTAGGCAGCTCAGGCGCCAGGGGCGAGCGCTTCAGGCTGGTCACCGCCAGCGCCTTGAGTTTGCCGTCCTTCACGTGTGGCATGCCGGACACGATGCTGTCGAACAGTACCTGAACCTTGTTAGAGATCAGGTCGGGCACGGCCAGCGCGGTGCCGCGATATGGGATGTGCGTGATGAAGATGCCGGCCTGCGCCTTGAATGCTTCGGCGGTCAGGTGGACCACGGTGCCATTGCCGCTCGATGCATAGTTCAGCTCGCCCGGGTGCTTCTTGGCGTAGTCGATCAGTTCCCGGACATTCTTGACCGGCAACTGGTTGGGCACCACCAGCACGTTGGTGGCGGTGGCCACCTGGCCGATCGGCGTGAAATCGGTTTCGGTGTTGTACGGCAGATGCGTGTTGATGTACGGACCGATCGAGTGCGTGCTGGTGGTGGCAATCAGGATCGTGTAGCCGTCAGGCGCCGCCTTGGCCGCCATGTCCGAGCCAATGGCGCCGCCCGCGCCGGGGCGGTTGTCTACCACGATCTGCTGACCCAGCCCGGCACCTACCTTTTGCGCGATGGCGCGCGCCAGCAAATCGGTCGCGCCGCTGGCCGGAAACGGCACGATCAATCGGATCGGCTTGCTTGGATACGTGTCGGCCAGCGACGGCGCGGCAGCCAGCGTGAGGCTCGTGGCAAGGCCAATGCCCAGAAGGCGTAGCCAGTGTTGCATCTGTTCTTCTCCGGTACGGATGGGTACGACGTGGAACTGCGGCAGGAAAGTCAAATTATTCCGCGCCCGCGATCACAATGAAAGTTAATATTCCTTGCTTGATTCACAAGAAAATATTGTGAATCGTCCGTGAAAGGTTCCTTGCAGCATGAGCACTATCCGCTTTTTAAGAACTTTCGTCGCCGTGGCCGAACAGGGCTCTTTTGTGGCGGCCGCCGGCGAGGTGGCGTTGACCCAGGCGGCGGTCAGTCTGCAGATGCGGTCCCTTGAGGAAGAACTGCGGCGCGAGCTATTCGACCGCAGCGGCCGCGTGGCGGTGCTGAACGCAGACGGCCGCGCGTTGCTGCCGCAGGCGCGGCGGCTGCTGGCGCTCTACGAGGAGATGCGCCTGCCGTTGGCCGACTCGCAGGCCATGGCGGGCGCGGTCGCGATTGGCGCCGTGGTTTCGGTGATGGGTGGACTGTCGCATGTGGTCGCGCAGTTGAAGCGCACCTATCCGGCGCTCGATGTGCGGCTGATCGGCGCCAAGTCGTTCGAGCTGGCGGCGATGGTGGAAAGTGGCGAGCTCGACGCCGCATTCGTTGTCGAAGGATCGGCGCGCCTGGCCGGCACGCTGCATTGGACGCCGCTCTACGACGAACCGCTGGTGGCGATCGCCGCGCGCGGCAGCAGTGGCGACGACGCGCGCCAGGCTCTGGCCGCCAATCCGTTTCTTCGGTTCGATCGCAGCCAGCGCACTGGCGCGCTGGTGGAGCGCGCGTTGCGGCGCGCGCATTTGCGTACCAACGAGTTCCTCGAGTTGAATTCGATCGAGGCGCTGGTGGAACTGGTGCGGCAGGAAGTTGGGGTGACCGTGGTGCCGTTGCTCAAGCGCGCGCGCTGGCGCGAAGACAAGGCGTTGCGGATACTGCCGCTGCGTGCGGGCGGTGAACCGCTGGTGCGCAGCATCGGCATGCTGGAGCGGCGCGATCATGGCCGCGTGCACGTCACCGAGGCGATCCGCGCGGCGTGCGCGAGCCTGTTCGGCGCCTGAATAAAAAAGGGCGCCCCGTTGGGGACGCCCTCAGTACTTCGGTACTTCCGTACTTCAATACTGTGGCAGGAAGGACTTACTCTTCCTGGAATGCTTCTTCGCGCTTCGCCTTGATCGACGGCATCGCCACGATTGCCACCAGAATCGCGGCGGCGATCAGCAGGCCCAGCGACAGCGGACGCGTCACGAACACGCTGAAGTCACCACGCGACAGCAGCAGCGAGCGGCGGAAGTTTTCTTCCATCATCGGTCCGAGCACGAAGCCCAGCAGCAGCGGCGCCGGTTCGCACTTCAGCTTGATGAACAGGTAGCCGATCACGCCAAAAGCCGCGGTCTGGAACACGTCGAACGTGGTGTTCTGAACCGAGTACACGCCGATGCAGCAGAACGTCAGAATTGCCGGGTACAGGTAGCGGTAGGGCACCTTCAGCAGCTTCACCCAGATACCGATCATCGGCAGGTTCAGCACGATCAGGATCAGGTTGCCCAGCCACATCGAGGCGATCAGGCCCCAGAACAGCGCAGGATTGCTGCTCATCACCTGCGGGCCCGGCTGGATGTTGTGGATCGTCATCGCACCGACCATCAGCGCCATCACGGCGTTAGGCGGAATGCCCAGCGTCAGCAGCGGGATGAACGAGGTCTGCGCCGCGGCGTTGTTGGCCGATTCCGGACCTGCCACGCCTTCAATCGCGCCCTTGCCGAATTCCTCCGGGTACCGCGAGGTCTTCTTCTCGAGCGAGTAGGCGGCGAACGATGCCAGCGAAGCACCGCCGCCCGGCAGGATACCCAGCGCCGAACCGAGCATCGTGCCGCGCAGCACCGCCGGAATCATGCGCTTGAAATCTTCCTTGGTCGGGAACAGGTTGGTTACGTGATCGGTGAAGGTCTCGCGATTTTCCTTCTGCTCCAGGTTCGCAATGATTTCCGCGAAGCCGAACACACCCATCGCCACCGACACGAAGTTCAGTCCATCGGTCAGCTCCGGCACGTCGAACGAAAAGCGCGCGGCGCCCGAGTTCACATCGGTGCCCACCAGACCCAGCAACAGGCCCAGCACGATCATCGAGATTGCTTTGACGAGCGAGCCCGACGCCAGCACCACGGCGCCGATCAGGCCCAGCACCATCAGCGAGAAGTACTCGGCGGGGCCGAACTTGAACGCCAATTCCGACAGCGGCGCGGCAAAAGCGGCCAGGATCAGCGTGGCCACGCAGCCGGCGAAGAACGAGCCGATGCCGGCAGTGGCCAGCGCCACGCCCGCACGGCCGCGACGCGCCATCTGGTAGCCGTCGATGGTGGTCACGACCGACGACGATTCGCCGGGCAGATTCACCAGAATGGCGGTTGTGGAACCACCGTACTGTGCGCCGTAGTAGATACCGGCCAGCATGATCAGCGCGGCCACCGGCGGCAGCGTGTACGTCACGGGCAACAGCATCGCGATCGTGGCTAGGGGCCCAAGGCCCGGCAGCACGCCGATCAGCGTGCCCAGCACGCAGCCCAGAAACGCGTAGGCGATGTTCTGAAACGACAGGGCGGTCGAGAAGCCCAGTCCGAGGTTGGCTAACAATTCCATGGGGGCGGGCTCCTTAACTTACCAGGAAAGCCGGCCAAACCGGCATCTGCAGGTTGATGCCGTACACGAACGCACCCAGGCTGATCAGCACCAGGACGATTGCGTTGAGGACGGCGCCTTTCCAGCTGAATTCATGACTGGCCATCGAGGAAACCAGCACCAGTACCGCGACCGACAGGACCATGCCCAGCGGTTTGAGCAGCAGGCCGAACAGCACCACCGAACCCAGGATCCACAGCAGGATCTTCAGGTCCCAGCGGGCCAGATGGTCTTCTTCGGCCTTGGAGGACAGCGAACCCCACAGGACCAGCGCGCCCAGCAGGGCGAGCACGATGCCGAGCCAGAACGGGAAGTATCCCGGTCCCATCTTGGCGGCTGTCCCCATGGAATAGCCACGGGCGACAAAGGAAAAGCCCAGTCCGACCAGAATGAACATCAGGCCGGAGGCAAAGTCCTTTTGGCTACGTATGCGCAAAATGATTCTCCTCGATAAAGCAGCTTGAAATCGTCGCGACGGACCGGTCAAACCGGCCTACCCCGGGGCGGAAACGGCTGCAAAAACCGACAGCGCCCCCGTCCCCGCGGCACTCCCCGTCGCGGGCAGGGTGGAAGTTAAAAGCGCATCCTTTCAGCTACCTTTCATATGTCTGCATAAACTGGCAACTTCAGGGTATGTCCCTAGGCAGACGTCTGAAAGCAATCGGTAAGCCGTTGACGATGCAAGGAAAATGGCAGGGAAAACGCGCATGGGAACGCGGGTCGCGGCGCGCGTCGGCCGGACGGCGGCTGACAGACTGGGGCGGGCGGGTCGCCTATGATCGATGGGATCGACGCCGATTGGTGCACACGAATGCGCCGGCGCAAGAGACCTCGGAGGAGCCCGCTTGGAGACCATCGACCATGCCATCCTGATCGGCGCCGTGGTGATGACGCTTGGCATTCTGCTGGGCGTGTTTTCGGCGCGCTTCGGCGTGCCGTTCCTGCTGGTATTCCTGGGCGTGGGCATGGCCGCCGGCGTGGACGGCCCGGGCGGGATCCGCTTCTCCAACACCTGGCTCAGCTTTCTGGTGGGCAATATCGCGCTGGCGGTGATCCTGCTCGATGGCGGCCTGCGCACGCGTTTCGCCACATTTCGCGTGGCACTGCGGCCCTCGCTGTCGCTGGCCACGGTCGGCGTGGCGCTCACGGCCGTCCTGGTCGGGCTGTTTGCCACCTGGATGCTCGGCATCGACTGGAAGCTGGGGCTGCTGCTGGGCGCGATCGTCGGCTCCACCGACGCCGCGGCCGTGTTCTCGCTGCTCAACGGCAGCGGCATCCGGCTCAAGGAGCGCGTCGCCAGCGTGCTGGAAATCGAATCGGGCATCAACGATCCGATGGCCATTTTCCTGACGCTTACCCTGATCCAGTGGATCACGGCGCCCGCAGGGCTGACCCTTGCCGCGCTGGCGATGCGCCTGGTGGTGCAGTTCGGCGTCGGCGGCGTGCTGGGCGTGGCGCTGGGGTACTGCATGGCCAACGTCATGGAGCGCGTGAACGTGGCCGAAGGGCTGCAGGCGATCCTCATCTGCGCGGGCGGATGCATGGTGTGGGCGATCGTGCAGACGCTGGGCGGCAGCGGCTTCCTGGCGGTCTATCTGGCCGGCATGATGGTCGGCAATCGCGATCGGGCCGTCAGCGAAGACGTGATGCGCGCCATGGACGGCATGGCGTGGCTGGCACAGTCGGCCATGTTCCTGCTGCTTGGCCTGCTGGTGACACCTCATCGCATCTGGGATGTCGCCCTGCCTTCGCTGGCGGTGGCGCTGTTCCTGATGTGCGTGGCACGTCCCGTGGCGGTGTTCGCTTCATTGCTGCCGTTTCGCTTCAGCGCACGCGAGAAAGGCTTCGTGGCCTGGATGGGATTGCGCGGCGCGGTGCCGATCGTGCTGTCGCTGTTTCCGCTGCTGCAGGGCATGGAGGATTCCGGGCTGCTGTTTCGCGTCGCGTTTGCGGTGGTGCTGGCCAGCCTGCTATGCCAGGGCACCACGGTGGCGCTGGCGGCGCGTCTGGCGCGTGTACTGCGGCCGCCGTACGACGAGCCGTTGTCGCGTGAACGCCTGCGCGGCACGCGCTCGCCGGGATTGGAATTGATGCAGTTTCAGGTGGCTGCCGGATCGTCGATGGAAGACTTGCGCGCCGATCAGCTGGAATTGCCGCCGCGCAGCCGATTGATGACCCTGGCGCGCTCTGGATCGCTGGTGCCGCTGGAGCAGGCGGTGCTGCGCGCCGGCGATATCGTCTCGGTGCTGGCCCCGGCCGGCTCGGTGCCGTTGCTGTCGCGGCTGTTTCTGGTGGCGGCCAGACCGGCGTCTTGGGACCAGGCTTCGCATGATTTCCTGCTCGACGGACAGGCGAGGCTGGCGGACGTGGCGGCGCTTTACGGCACGCGGGAACTGACGCCGGAAGAGCAGTCGCGCACGCTAGAAGAGGCGATGCTGGCGGTGTTTTCGTCGCCGCCCGTGGAAGGCGACGCACTGGAACTTGCCGGGTTGCGGCTCACCGTGACGCGCATGGAAGGGCCGCGCGTGATACAGGTGGGCTTGCTGCTGCCGCGCAATGCGGCCGAGGACGCCAGGGACGGCAAGGACCGGCTCTGGCGCATGCGCGGCAAGATGCGCGGCTCGGTCAGTCGACCTTGGCGCCGGAAACCTTGACCACCTGGCCGTATTTCTTCAGTTCGCGCTGGATCAGCGCCCCGAACTGCTCGGGCGTGGTGGGCGCCGGTTGCGCGCCGATGCGGGCCAGGCGCTGCTTCATGTCGTCGGTCTTCAGAATCGCAACGATGTCGTGATTGAGCCGGTCGACGATCTCGCGCGGCGTGCCGGCCGGGGCCAGCACGCCGAACCATGTCGAGATATCGAATCCTTCCAGGCCCAGACCCTTGCCGGCTTCGGCAATCGTCGGCAGCTCCGGGAACGAGGGCGCGCGGCTGGCCGTGGTCACGGCAAAGGCCTTGAGCTTGCCGGCCTTGATATTGGCCGACGCGGAAGCGAGGTTGTCGAAAATCAGGTCGGTCTGGCCGGAAAGCACCGACAACTGCGCCGGCGACGCACCGTTGTACGGAATGTGGACCATGCTGATATGGGCCATGCTCTTGAACAGCTCGCCGGACAGGTGCCCGGCGCTGCCGTTGCCGCCGGACGCATAGTCGAGCTTGCCCGGATGCTTGCGCGCATATTCGACCAGATCGCGCACATTGTTGATATGCAGTTCCGCGGCCTTGCCCGGATGCATGACGAGCACGTTCGGCACGTCGGCGACCAGCGTGATCGGCGCGAAGTCCTTGACCGGGTCATAGGGCATCTTCGCAAACAGCGTCGGGTTGATCGCGTGCGTAGCCACCGCGCCCATCACCAGCGTGTAGCCGTCGGCCGGTTGCTTGGCGACGTAGTCGGCGCCCAGGTTGCCGCCGGCGCCCGGCTTGTTTTCGACCACCACGGGCTGGCCCAGGCTGTCGCGCAGCTTCTCGCCGATGGCGCGCGCCACGGTGTCCAGCGGGCCGCCGGCCGGATATGGCACCACGAAGCGGATCGGTTTGGCTGGCCAGTTGGCGGGAGCGGCGGCGTGCGCCGGCGCGGCGAAGGCCATGGTGGCTGTGATGGCGGCCGTGAGCAGGGTCTTGAACATGTCGAACGTGGAAAAGGTCGGGAATCGGTCAGCCGGTGCGTACATTGCGCGCCGGCTTTTCTGTGACGCGGGTATCAGCGCATGCCGATGCCGCGCGCCATCATCACGGCGCATAGCGGCAGCAGGATAAACAAATGGGCTTCTATCATGACCCAGCGGCGCGCCTTCTTGATCTCGGCGGGCGTGGGCACGAATTCCGGCAGCTTGTTTGCCTGCTTGCGCCACTTGGCGATGGCGAGCGTGGGCGGCAGCGAGCACAGCGCAATCAATACGAACACCGTCATCTTGGCGTGGAACCAGGGATTGTGGATCAGGAAATCCACGCCCTTGGCCCCATAGAACAGCCGCAGCAGGCCGGTGGCCAGCACGATCATCGCCGAGAGGAAATAGAACAGGTCATAGCGCGACAGCCGGCGTACCGTGGCCGGCGTCATGTCCGGGCGCAGAACCACCGCTTCGGCGGTCATCAGCGTGACCAGCACGAAGATGGCCGTGAAGTGCAGGAACGCGAGCAGGGCATCGGTCAGCATGAATTCTCCTCAGTTGGGGGAAACGTCCATGATCACCGGCCCTGTGCGCCGGCCCGGTTCACCAGGCGGCGCGGCGCGCGGAGCGCCTTGCGTGGATTCAGACCACACCCTTGGTGCGCAGGGCGGCGATGTGTTCGGCACTGTAGCCGAGTGTCTCGCCCAGCACCACATCGGTGTGCTCGCCCAGCAACGGCGGATGGCGCAGCGCTTCGGGCGGCGTCACGCTCATCCGCATCGGGCTGCCCACCAGCTTGACCGTGCCCGCCGTCGGGTGCGGCAGATCGACGCGCAGGCCGCGCGACACCACCTGCTCGTTCTCGAACACCTCGTCGAGCGTGTTGATCGGGCCGCACGGCACGCCGGCGCGCTCCAGATCGAGAATCCATTGCTCGCGCGTGCGCGGCGCCACCATCTCGGCCAGGATCGGCACCAGCACGTCGCGGTGCGCCACGCGCTGCGGATTGGTGGCGAAACGCGCGTCGTCGGCCAGCTCGGGGCGGCCTCCGGCGGTCACGAACTTGCGGAACTGCCCGTCGTTGCCCACCGCGACGATGATCCAGCCATCGGCGGCCTGGAACGTCTGATAAGGCACGATGTTCGGGTGAGCATTGCCCCAGCGCTTGGGCGCCACGCCGCTGGCCAGGTAGTTCGTATTCATGTTGGCCAGCATCGCCACCTGCACGTCGAGCAGCGCCATGTCGATGTACTGGCCCTCGCCGGTGCGCTCGCGATGGGCCAGCGCGGCCAGCACGGCGATCGTCGCGTACTGGCCGGTCATCAGGTCGGAAATCGCCACGCCAGCCTTCTGCGGACCGCCGCCGGGCAGATCGTCGCGCTCGCCGGTCAGGCTCATGAATCCGCCCATGCCCTGCACGATGAAGTCGTAACCCGGCCGCTGTGCGTACGGGCCGGTCTGGCCGAAGCCGGTGACGGAGCAATAGATCAGGTCCGGCTTGACGGCCTTGAGCGAGTCGTAATCTAGGCCGTATTTCTTCAATTGGCCGACCTTGTAGTTCTCCAGCACGACATCGCTCTGCGCGGCCAGCTCGCGCACCAGCTGCTGGCCTTCGGGCGTGCTGATGTCGCACGTCACCGAGCGCTTGTTGCGGTTTGCGGCCAGATAGTAGGCGGCTTCGGCGGTGTCGCGGCCGTCCGGCGTCTTGAGCCACGGCGGGCCCCAGATGCGCGTGTCGTCGCCAGCGCCGGGGCGCTCGATCTTGATCACGTCGGCGCCGAAATCGGCAAGATTCTGGGCGCACCATGGCCCGGCGAGAACGCGGGTCAGGTCAAGGACGCGAAGATGGCTTAAAGCTCCCATGGCGATCAACGGCTGCAAGGTCTGAGGAGCCAGCACTCTATCACCGGCCATGGCGGGCGATGCACGCGCGCGGGGCGCGGCCGGCCGTTCCGTGGGCGATAACCGGACAGCGCGCGACCATCGCTGGCGGGTCGGGGCGTATTGAGGCATATCGGCCCGCCCGCCCGTCGCCGGGCGGCAAGCCATACAACAGCAAGGCGGCGAGCCACTGCCCCGTGACAGGGCTTGACCCGTATAATCAACGGTTTGCAAATCCAACCTGACTGACTGCGCCCTGCCACGACGCGGGAAGCGCCCGATACAACATGAAAGTCTCCGACATTCGCAGCAAGTTCCTGCAGTTCTTCGAGTCGAAGGGCCATACCGTGGTCCGCTCGTCCAGCCTGGTGCCGGCGAACGACCCGACGCTGCTGTTCACCAATTCGGGCATGGTGCAGTTCAAGGACGTGTTCCTGGGCACCGACAAGCGCCCGTACTCGCGCGCCACGTCTTCGCAGCGCTCGGTCCGCGCCGGCGGCAAGCATAACGATCTGGAGAATGTGGGGTACACGGCACGCCACCACACGTTCTTTGAAATGCTGGGCAATTTCTCGTTCGGCGATTACTTCAAGCGCGACGCGATCCACTACGCGTGGGAACTGCTGACCAAGGTCTACCAGCTGCCCGCCGACAAGCTGTGGGTGACGGTCTACGCCGAAGACGACGAGGCCTACGACATCTGGGCCAAGGAAGTGGGCGTGCCCGCGGAGCGCATCGTGCGCATCGGCGACAACAAGGGCGCGCGCTACGCCTCGGACAACTTCTGGCAGATGGCGGACACCGGCCCGTGCGGCCCGTGCTCGGAAATTTTCTTCGACCACGGCCCCGAGGTGTGGGGCGGCCCGCCGGGATCGCCCGAGGAAGACGGCGACCGCTACATCGAAGTGTGGAACCTCGTGTTCATGCAGTTCAATCGCGACGAGCAGGGCAACATGACGCGCCTGCCCAAGCCGTGCGTGGATACCGGCATGGGTCTGGAGCGCATTGCCGCCGTGCTGCAGCACGTGCACAGCAACTACGAGATCGACCTGTTCCAGGCGCTGATCAAGGCCGCCGGTCGTGAGACGCACATTACCGACCTGACCCAGAATTCGCTCAAGGTCATCGCCGACCATATCCGCGCGTGCTCGTTCCTGATCGTCGACGGCGTGATTCCGGGCAACGAGGGCCGTGGCTATGTGCTGCGCCGCATCGTGCGCCGTGCCATCCGCCATGGCTACAAGCTTGGCCAGAAGACGCCGTTCTTCCACAAGCTGGTGGCTGATCTGGTGGAACAGATGGGCCAGGCCTATCCGGAACTGGCCGAAGCCCAAGGCCGCGTGGTGGAGGTGCTGAAGGCCGAGGAAGAACGCTTCTTCGAAACGATCGAAAACGGCATGTCGATCCTGGACGCCGCCGTGGCCGACCTGAAGGCCAAGGGCAACAAGGTGCTCGATGGCGAACTGGCGTTCAAGCTGCACGACACGTTCGGCTTCCCGCTCGATCTGACGCAGGACGTGGCGCGCGAGCAGGAAATCACCGTGGACGAGGCGGCGTTCGACGCCGCGATGACGCGCCAGCGCGAACAGGCGCGCGCCGCCGGCAAGTTCAAGATGGCCGCGGGCCTGGAATACACGGGCGACAAGACCGTGTTCCACGGCTACGACGCGCTGAGCATGGAAGGCGTGCGCGTGACCGCGCTGTATGTCGATGGCGCCGCGGTGGAATCGATGCAGCCGGGCCAGACCGGCGTGGTCGTGCTCGACAACACGCCGTTCTACGCCGAGTCCGGCGGTCAGGTTGGCGATCAGGGCACGCTGGTGGCGGGCCCCGCCGTGTTCACGGTGGCCGATACCACCAAGATCCAGGCCGACGTGTTCGGCCACCAGGGCACGCTGGCCAACGGCGTGCTCAAGGTAGGTGACACCGTGGCGGCGCAGGTTGACGCCGTGCGCCGCGCGCGCACCGTGCGCAACCACTCGGCCACCCACCTGATGCACAAGGCATTGCGCGAAGTGCTGGGCAGCCACGTGCAGCAGAAGGGCTCGCTGGTCGATCCGGACAAGACGCGCTTCGACTTCTCGCACAGCGCACCGCTGACCGACGCGCAGATCCGCCAGATCGAGGAAATCGTCAATGCGGAGATCCTGCGCAACGAGCCGACCGTCGCCGCCGTGATGGGCTTCGACGACGCGGTCAAGAGCGGCGCGATGGCGCTGTTCGGCGAGAAGTACGGTGACGATGTGCGCGTGCTGTCGATCGGATCGTCCAAGGAACTGTGCGGCGGCACCCACGTGACGCGCACCGGCGACATCGGGCTGTTCAAGATCGTGGTCGAAGCGGGCGTGGCGGCCGGCATCCGTCGCGTCGAAGCCATTACGGGCGACAACGCGCTGCATTACCTGCAACAGCTCGACGCGCGCCTGGCCGAAGCGGCTGCAGCGCTGCGCGCGCAACCGTCGGAACTGGTGCCGCGTATCGGCCAGGTGCAGGAGCAGGTCCGCGCGCTCGAGAAGGAACTCGAAAAGCTCAAGAGCAAGCTCGCTTCGTCGCAGGGCGACGAACTGGTGTCGCAGGCCGTGGACGTCAACGGACTCAAGGTGCTGGCCGCGCAGCTCGAAGGCGCGGACGTCAAGACGCTGCGCGAAACGATGGACAAGCTCAAGGACAAGCTGCAGAGCGCGGCCATCGTGCTGGCGGCCGTGGCCGACGGCAAGGTCAGCCTGATCGCCGGTGTGACCGCCGACGCCACGTCGAAGGTCAAGGCAGGCGAGCTGGTCAACTTCGTCGCGCAGCAAGTCGGCGGCAAGGGCGGCGGCCGTCCCGACATGGCGCAGGCCGGCGGCACGGACCCGACCAACCTGTCGAAGGCGCTGGCCGGCGTGACGGCGTGGGTGTCTGCAAAGGTCTGACGCGCTGCATGCCCAGCCTGGGCGGCCGGCAGCCGTAGCCGGCCCACCACCGCATCGTTGCATCATCCAAAAAAGCGCCCGCGGGCGCTTTTTTCTTTTCGGGGACGCACCGTTCGCGGCCGAACAGCGGGCCGAAGGTGGCGCGCCGCAGCCGACATTGCGGCTATTTCGCGCCGCCGCCGATCAGCTTCGACACGATGTCGATCGGCAACGGAAACACGATGGTCGAACTCTTGTCCCCGGCGATCTGCGTGAGCGTCTGCAGATAGCGCAGCTGCATGGCCTGCGGCTCCCGCGCCAGCATCTGCGCGGCTTCGAGCAATTTCACGGACGCCTGCAATTCGCCTTCCGCATGGATGATCTTGGCGCGGCGTTCGCGTTCGGCTTCGGCCTGTTTGGCGATGGCACGCACCATCGATTCGTTCAGGTCCACATGCTTGATTTCGACGTTCGAGACCTTGATGCCCCATGCGTCGGTCTGCGCGTCGAGCGCCTTCTGGATGTCGAGATTGAGCTTTTCGCGCTCGGCCAGCATCTCGTCCAGTTCATGTTTGCCCAGTACCGAGCGCAGCGTGGTCTGCGCCAGCTGGCTCGTCGCTTCGAGGAAATTGGCAACTTCGATGATGGCGCGCTCGGGATCGACGACGCGGAAGTACACCACCGCGTTGACCTTCACGGACACGTTGTCGTGCGAGATCACGTCCTGCGGCGGCACGTCGAACACCACCGTGCGCAGGTCCACGCGCACCATCTGCTGCACGCCGGGGATCAGCAGGACCAGCCCGGGACCCTTGACGCGCCAGAAGCGGCCAAGCATGAACACCACGCCGCGCTCGTATTCGCGCAGTATGCGGACGGCGCTTATCACCAGCAGTACGAGCAGGAAGATCAGGCCGCCGAAGCTGAATCCGAACGCCATATCGGGCTCCTAGTTGTGTCAGGCATCGTGAATGGAAGTGACGTCGAGCACCAGGCCGCGGCGCCCCGTGATGCGTACGCGCTGTCCGCGCGTCAGCGGCCCGCTGCCGCGAATGCGCCATTGTTCGCCGCGAATCGTCGCCCAGCCGTCGGCCGGCGTATCGTCGATCACCACCGCGATGCCGCCCACCAGCGTGTCCGCGCCGCTGACCACCGGCCGCCGGCGCGCGCGCAGGACCACGGCGGACATGCCGAACAGGAATGCCGCGGAGAGGCCGCACAGGCCGGCGATCAGCGATAAGGGCACGCCAAAGCCGGGCACATCGGTGTCGATCAGCATGACCGCACCAAAGGCGAAGGCGACGATGCCGCCCACGCCCACGGTGCCAAACGTCGGCAGGAACAGTTCGGCGATCATGCAGCCGACGCCCAGCGCGATCAGCGCCAGTCCGGCGTAGTTCAACGGCAGCATCTGCAGCGCGAACAGACCCAGCAGCAGGCAGATCGCACCGGCGATGCCGGGCAGCACCATGCCCGGCGTGGAGAATTCGAAGATCAGGCCGTAGATGCCGATCATCATGAGGATCAGCGCCACGCTGGGATCGGTGACGACGGCCAGCAGGCGGATGCGCCAGTCTGGCGCCACCGTGACGACCGGCGCGTTTGCCGTGTGCAGCACACGGATGGCGCCGCTGGCGTCGATGCGCTTGCCATCGACCTGCCGCAGCAGCGCCGGCAGATCTGGCGCGACGAGATCGGCAACTTTCTGCGCGACGGCTTCGTCGGCGGACAGACTGACCGCTTCGCGCACGGCGCGCTCGCCCCATTCGGCATTGCGCTGGCGCAATTGCGCGAGGCCGCGGATATAGGCCGATGCATCGTGCATCTGCTTGCGCGTCATGGTGTCCTGGGCCGCCGGCGCACTGGCCGGAGAAGGCCCGGGAGCGGTTTCCGGTTGTGCGCCGCCGATGCCGATGGCCACAGGGCTGGCCGCGCCGAGATTGGTGCCCGGCGCCATCGCCGCGATATGGCTGGCGTAGAGGATGTAGGTACCCGCGCTGGCGGCGCGTGCACCACCGGGGTAGACATAGGTGGCAACCGGCACCGGCGACGCGAGGATGGCCTGGATGATGTCTCGCATCGATTTGTCGAGGCCGCCGGGCGTGTCCATTTCGAGCACGATCAACTGCGCGCCATGCTGCTGCGCCTGCTCGATGCCGCGCACGGCGAAACTGGCGCTGGCCGGGCCGATCGCGCCCTTTATGGCGATTACGTACACCGGTGCGACCGGTGCGGATGCGCCTGCGGACGCCGATGCCGGCTCGGACGGCAGCGAGGTTGGCGGCCCGGGTGCGGCCGCGACGCCGTGGCTTGCCAGCAGCGCGAAGCCGAAAGCCAGAAGCAGGCAGGCGACGATTGCCCGCCGCAGCCAGTTCGCGGCGGCAGGCATCGGCCGTGGCCACACGAATGCATAGGTCATGGCGGAGCGCGTCCCGTCGTAGGTGCCGTGGCCGCGCCACTTTCAGTGTAGACGACCCACCACATCCTGCAGCGCGCCCGCTGTGTCAGGCCGCCGCGCGGGTGTGGTCGAACGTACCGGGGTTGCCGATGTCGCTGGGGGTGGGGAAATCCTGCAACAGATCGGCCAGGGCGATCAGCGCCGCACTGGCCATCGACGGATACCAGGCCAGCACCGTGGTGACGCGGCCGGCGTCGCCGAGCGGGTGGAGGCTGACTTCCGGCAGGTTGCGATAAAGCGCCAGCACCGAGCGCGGCACGATGGCCACGCCGATACCGGCCGCGGCGCACGTCACGATGGCGTGATACGACCCGAGTTGAATCACGCGGCTGGGCGCCTGGCCGGACTGGGCGTACCAGTGGTCGAAACGCGTGCGATAGTTGCAGCCGGCCTCGAATGTCAGCAGCGGGGCGCGGTCGACATCGGCCGGCGTGCGGATCGGCGCGTGGCCGGCGCTGGCGACGATCACAAGTTCTTCCTCGAAGGCCGCGCGGCTGACCAGGTCGGGCTCGCCTATTGGGTCCGCAACGAAGGCGCAGTCGACCTCGAAGCGACGCAGCGCGTCGAGCGCCCGGCGCGTCGGCAGCGTCACCAGTTCCAGTTCGACGCACGGCCAGGCGCGGTGGTAGGCCGCCAGCACATGCGGCAAACGGCTGGCCGCGGTGCTTTCCATCGACGCGATCCGCAGCCGCCCCTGCGGATGGGCCGGCTGCACGGCCTGCCGCGCCTCGTCGGCCAACTGAAGGATGCGGCACGCATAGTCGAACAGCGTCTGTCCGGCCGGCGTGAGCACCATGCGGCGGCCATCGCGCACAAACAGGTCCACCCCGAGCGACTGCTCGAGCTGGCGGATCCGCGTGGTCACATTGGACTGCACCCGATGCAGCCGCTCCGCGGCCCGCGTGACGCCGCCCGCTTCCACTACCGTGCGAAAAATCTCAAGTGCAGCAAGGTCCATAGCAGGATGGTTTCTCTATCGAGATGGAAGTCATCTTTATTATTCATTTTTCGTGATGACTCGAACGCGCATAGGATAGTCAACAATGCGCGGCAGTGCCAGCCGCCTTCACCCCCGATCCCCGTCATGTCACTTGCAAACACAGAAATCCCGGCCGGAGTCACGCAGAGGCCCACATTCGGCCCGTGGGCCGTGGCAATGGCCGGGCTGGTGTCGCTGGCCCTGGCAATGGGAATCGGCCGCTTCGCCTTTACGCCGTTGTTGCCGATGATGCTGCACGATGGCGCCGTGACGCTGGCCGGTGGCGGGGCGCTGGCCACCATGAACTACATCGGCTATCTGCTGGGCGCGCTGTTGTGCCTCGTCATCCGGCCGGACCCGGTGCGCATGGTGCGCGGCGCATTGGCGCTGACCGTCGTGCTGACGTTGGCCATGGCTCTGCCGGGCGGCATGCCGGCGTGGATCGTGTGGCGCACGCTGGCAGGCATTGCCAGCGCCCTGGTGATGGTCTACGCCACGGCGTGGTGCATGCAGCGTCTGGCGGAACTGGGACAGCCGACGCTGGGCGGGCTGATGTTCTGCGGACCCGGGCTCGGTATCGTGGTCACCGGCCTTTCCGCGTCGGGCATGGTGGCGACCCACTGGCATGCCACCTCGGGCTGGATCGCGTTCGCGATACTGGGCGGTGCGATGCTGGCGGCGGTATGGCGCGTGTTCGGATCGTCGTCGGCACCGGCGCAGCATGCCGACGGACGGCCAGGCGCCGCGCCACCGGCGACGCCGCGCTTAGACAGCCAGACCTGGGCGCTGACGCTGGCCTACGGGCTGGCCGGCTTCGGCTACATCATCACTGCGACGTTCCTGCCCGTGATCGCGCGACAGGCGATGCCGGGCAGCATCTGGGTCGATCTGTTCTGGCCGATCCTCGGTGGGGGCGTGGCGGTCGGCGCGTGGCTGGTGACGCGCATCGGCATGCATCACGACAATCGCCGCATGATGATGCTGCTGTACACGATGCAGGCGGTCGGTGTCGGCGTGGTCGCCGTATGGCCCACCGTGGCCGGATTCGCGCTCAGCAGCCTGCTGGTGGGCCTGCCGTTTACCGCGCTGGTGTCGTTCGCAATGCGCGAAGCGCGCCGGCTTTGGGGCGCGGGGGCGGCCAGGCTGATCGGCCTGATGACGGCCGCCTATGCGATCGGCCAGATTGCCGGGCCGCCGCTGGCCACGTCGCTGGTGGCGCGCACGGGCGGATTCGCGGCCTCGCTGGCGGTGGCCGCGGCGGCGTTGCTGCTGGGCGCGGCAATCCACGGCTGGATGTGGCGCGCAATGCCAGCGGACGCGCGCACGGGCCGCTGACGACTGCGCTACAGTATCGGCTTCGCCGCTCACTCGACCAGGCCGCATCCGCGCCGGCGTTGCAGGGCGGCGCGAAAGCCAAGCCCCCATGTCTTTTGCCTTGCAGCCCGGGCGCGCCGCAGGCCCGGCAGTGCCCATCAGTCCGGAAGAAGCCCGCGTGCGCGTGGATCTGGCCGCCGCCTATCGGCTGGCGGCCCTGGAACGCTGGGACGACCTGATCTACACCCACATCTCGGCCACCGTACCCGGCGAACCCGATCACTTCTTGATCAATCCGTTCGGATTCGCCTTCGACGAAATCCGCGCCTCGGATCTGGTCAAGATCAACAGCCGCGGGGAAGTGGTCGGCGACACCGTGCATCCGGTGAATGTGACCGGCTTCGCGTTGCACGCCGCCGTGCACGCCGCGCGCGCCGATGCGCATTGCGTGATGCATCTGCATAACACCGCCGGTATTGCCGTTTCCGCCCAGGCCGAAGGGCTGCTGCCGCTGTCGCAGCATGCCATGCGCTTCCATGGCCGCATCGCCTATCACGACTACGAAGGCCTAGCCTTTACACCCGCCGAAGGCGCGCGGCTGATCGCGTCGCTGGGCGCCCATCCCGCCATGCTGCTGCGCAACCACGGCACGCTGACGGTCGGACGCACCGTGGCCGAAGCCTATGTGCTGATGGCAACCCTGATCAAGGCGTGCGAGATCCAGCTCGGCGCCCAGCTCGGCAGCGCCACCGTGCAGCCGCCGCCGAGCGTGGCGGCGCGGACGTCGCTGCAGCTGTTCGACGACGGCGCGGTGGAAGGCGTCATGGAGTGGCCCGCATTGCTGCGCAAACTCGATAGAATCGATCCCGCTTACAAACACTGAATCAGCCCGAACTAATCCTGAAGGAGATCTGCATGCCCACTTTCCACGTTGAAATGTTCGAAGGCCGTACCGTGGAGCAGAAGCGCAAGTTTGTCGAGGAAGTGACGCGCGTGACGTGCGAAACGCTCGGTTGCTCGGCGGGCGCCGTCGATATCATCATCACCGATATCAAGCGCGAAAACTGGGCCACCGGCGGCGAGCTCTGGATCGACAAGAAGTAATCCCGAGGTTTGCGTAATGACTTCCGCAGTGTCCGCCATGCAGCAGTTTGCTTCCGATAACTACGCCGGTTTTTGTCCGGAATCGCTGAAGTATTTTCTTGAGGCCAATGCCACGGGCCACGAGAAAGCCTATGGCGACGACAGCTGGACGCAGAAGGTTTGCGATCGTATCCGCGATCTGTTTCAAACCGACTGCGAAGTCTTTTTCGTATTCAACGGCACGGCGGCCAATTCGCTGGCGCTGTCGTCGTTGTGTCAGTCGTACCATTCGGTGATTTGCCATGAACTGGCGCATATCGAAACCGACGAGTGCGGCGCGCCGCAGTTTTTCTCCAATGGATCCAAACTGCTCACCGCGCCAGGGGAAAACGGCAAGCTGACGCCCGACGCCGTGGAGGCGCTGGTAACGCGCCGGTCCGATATCCATTATCCGAAGCCGCGCGTGGTGTCGCTGACGCAGGCGACCGAAGTGGGCACCGTTTATACCGTCGAAGAGGTGCGCGCCATTGCCGCCATTGCCAAACGCAGGCAGTTGCGGGTGCATATGGACGGCGCACGATTTGCCAATGCGGTGGCGTCGCTTGGTGTGCATCCGTCCGAAATTACCTGGCGCGCCGGGGTCGATGTGCTGTGCTTCGGCGGAACCAAGAACGGCCTGCCCGTGGGCGAGGCGGTAGTGTTTTTCGATCGGCGGCTGGCCGAGGATTTTGCCTATCGCGTCAAGCAGGCGGGACACCTGGCGTCGAAAATGCGGTTTATTTCTGCGCCGTGGCTGGGCATGCTCGAAAACGACGTCTGGCTTAGCAATGGCCGCCACGCCAATGCGATGGCTGCGCTGTTGCATCGGCGCATTGCCGATATTCCCGGCGTGCGCATCATGTTTCCGACCGAAGCCAACGCCGTGTTTGCCGAATTGCCCTTGCCGGCGATCGAGGCACTGCGCGCCAAGGGCTGGATGTTTTACACGTTTATCGGCGCCGGCGGATGCCGTCTGATGTGCGCGTGGGATTTGCAGCCCGAAACCGTGGAAGCTTTCGCGGCCGATATCCGCGCGGCCTGCGTCGGCTAGCAGCGTCGCTGCGAATTTTTATTACAACAAGAAACTCAACAGACAGTCCCAGGAGCCCCACGATGGAACCCTATCGATTTTGTCCGCGATGCGGCGCGCAGCTTGAACACCTGCCGCTGTCCGGACGTTATCGCCACGCATGCGTGCAGGATGGCTGCGGCTTTGTGCATTGGGATAATCCATTGCCAGTGCTGGCCGCTGTGGTCGAGTACGAGGGGAAACTGCTGCTGGCGCGCAACGCCGCGTGGCCCGAGAAAATGTTTGCGCTGGTCACCGGATTCATGGAGCGTGACGAAACGCCGGAGCTTGGCGTGGCCCGTGAGCTCAAGGAAGAGACGAATCTGGACACGGTGTCGGCGTCGCTGATCGGTGTTTATGAATTCATGCGCAAGAACGAACTGATCATTGCGTATCACGTGCGCGCCGAGGGTGAAATCCGGCTGTCTGAGGAATTGGTCGAATACAAGCTCGTTGCGCCGGAAAAGATGCGCATCTGGAATGCCGGCACCGGATTTGCCGTGGCGGATTTTCTTGAGCGGCGTGGCTTGCCGGTTCAGTTCTTCGATCGCGCGACTGGCGAGAACATCCCCGATCCCCGGCGTCCGACGGACTTCGGGCTGGTCAGTGCTTCGCTACAATACGGCATCGCACAGAAATAGAAGGTGAGAGGAATGGAATTCAAGAAAGAAGTGGACGCGCGCGGCCTGAACTGCCCGCTGCCGATCCTGCGGACCAAGAAAGCGTTGGCGGACATGGCCAGCGGCGAAGTGCTCAAGGTGCTGGCAACCGATCCGGGTGCGACGCGCGATTTCCAGGCCTTCGCCAAGCAGACCGGCAACGAGCTGCTGTCGCACGCCGAAGTCGACAAGGTGTTTGTGTTCTACATGAAGCGCCGCTGAAGCGGAAACCGGCCCTTGCGACGGTCGGCGAGGTCGCCAGAAAACGGAAAACCGCCTCAGTGAGGCGGTTTTTCATTGGGGCCATCCCGATTCGCACTGGCGCTGGGCCAGCCGCACCATAGAGGCCGATCAGCCGCGCTGTGCCAGATAGGCGCTGAATTCGTCGCGCACCTCCGGGTGCTTCAGTGCGAATTCCACGGTGGCCTTCAGATAGCCGAGCTTGCTGCCGCAGTCATAGCGCACGCCCTTGTAGCGATAGGCCAGCACCTGTTCCTGGTCGAGCATCGACTGGATCGCGTCGGTCAGCTGGAATTCGCCGCCAGCGCCCGGTTTCAGTTCGCGGATATGGTCGAAAATGCGCGGCGTGAGGATGTAGCGGCCCACCACGCCCAGATTGGACGGGGCATTTTCCGGCGCCGGCTTTTCAACGATGCCGGACATCTTGATCACGCGCTCGTCCCATTCGCGGCCGTCGACCACACCGTAGGACCGGCTTTGCTCGGGCGCGATTTCCTCCACGCCCAGCACAGAACAGTTGTAGTGGTTGTAGATGTCCACCATCTGCTTCATCACGGGGTCGTTCTCCTCCCCGTCGAGCAGGTCGTCGGCCAGCATGACCGCGAACGGTGCATCGCCCACCAGGCGCGCCGCGCACAGCACGGCGTGACCGAGCCCCAGCGCCTCCGGCTGGCGCACGTAGAAACACTCCACGTTCTTGGGCTTGATGGAACGCACCACATCGAGCAGCGCTTGCTTGTTCTTGGCCTCAAGCTCCATTTCCAGTTCGTAGGCCTTGTCGAAGTGATCCTCGATGGCGCGCTTGGAGCGGCCCGTGACGAAAATCATCTCGTTGATGCCTGCGGCCATGGCTTCTTCCACGGCGTACTGGATCAGCGGCTTGTCTACCACCGGCAGCATTTCCTTCGGGCTCGCCTTGGTGGCGGGCAAGAAACGTGTGCCTAGCCCGGCGACGGGAAAGACGGCCTTGGTGACGCGGTTTTCCATTTCAGCTTCCTTTTCAATCCGGTGTAGTACCGTGCCGCAGGATGGGGGGTGCCGTCTGTCGGGCGATGTCCGACGCCTGCGCCGGAGCGGCACCCAAGCATCACTTACGCAGGCAGACGCTGTAGTTGATCCTTCAGCTTCTGCAGGGTCTGTTCGAAATCCGACAGACGTTGTGTTTCCTGCGCAACCACGGCGGGCGGCGCCTTGGCGACAAAGCTCTCGTTGGACAGCTTGCCGCGGCACTTGCCGATTTCCCCCGAAATGCGGTCGATTTCCTTGGCGAGACGCACGCGTTCGGCCGCCACGTCGATCTCGATCTTCAGGAGCAGATGGTTGCCGCCGACGATGGCCACCGGCGCCCCGGCCCCTTCGCGCTGCAGCTCGGCCTCGTCTTCGAATACCCTGACTTCGGAAAGTTTCGCAAGCGCCTGGATTTGCGCCGCCGCTTCCTTCAGGAAGGCGCTGTCGCCGCACGCATAGAGCGGGATGCGCTGCGCCGGCGAAATGTTCATCTCGCCGCGCAGGTTGCGGCAGGCGTCCACCACGGCCTTGAGTTGGGCCACCCAGGCTTCGGCGGCTTCGTCGATCTTGGCCGCGGCGGGCAGCGGGTACGCTTGCGTGGCGATGGTCTCGCTGCCGTCGCCCTTGGCGCGCCCGGCCAGCGGGGCCACCTTCTGCCACAGTTCCTCGGTAATGAACGGGATGATCGGATGCGCCAGGCGCAGCACCGTTTCCAGCACGCGCAGCAGGGTGCGGCGCGTGGCGCGCTGCTGCGCCTCGGTGCCGGTCTGGATCTGTACCTTGGCCATTTCCAGGTACCAGTCGCAGTACTCGTCCCACACGAACTTGTAGATCGCGTTGGCGATGTTGTCGAAGCGGTACTCGTCGAAGCCCTTTTCCACTTCCGCTTCCACGCGCTGCAACAGCGACACGATCCAGCGGTCGGCCTGCGAGAAGTGCAGGTAGCCGTCCGGGCCGCAGTCGTTCGTGCACGGGCCCATGCCGCAGTCGTGGCCTTCGGTGTTCATCAGCACGAAACGCGTGGCGTTCCAGAGCTTGTTGCAGAAGTTGCGATAACCTTCGCAGCGACCGGTATCGAAATTGATGTTGCGACCCAGCGTGGCCAGCGATGCGAACGTGAAGCGCAGCGCATCGGCGCCAAAAGCGGGAATGCCGTTCGGGAATTCCTTCTTCGTCTTGTTTTCGATCTTCGGCGCATCCTTCGGCCGGCGCAGGCCCGTGGTGCGCTTCTTGAGCAGCGAATCGAGCTCGATGCCGTCGATCAGGTCGACCGGATCCAGCGTGTTGCCCTCCGACTTGCTCATCTTCTTGCCTTCGGAGTCGCGCACCAGGCCGTGCACGTACACGGTGTGGAACGGCACCTTGCCGGTGAAGTGCTTGGTCATCATGACCATGCGCGCCACCCAGAAGAAGATGATGTCGTAGCCGGTCACCAGCACCGACGACGGCAGGAAGTGCTCCAGTTCCGGCGTCTGCTCCGGCCAGCCCAACGACGAGAACGGCACCAGCGCGGACGAGAACCACGTGTCGAGCACGTCTTCGTCGCGGTGCAGCGGCCCCGTGCTGCCGGCGGCCTGCGCCTTGGCGCGCGCTTCTTCCTCGGTTCGTGCGACGAACACGTTGCCGGCATCGTCGTACCAGGCCGGGATCTGGTGGCCCCACCATAGCTGGCGGCTGATACACCAGTCCTGGATGTTGGACAGCCACTGGTTGTAGGTGCTGATCCAGTTTTCGGGCACGAGCTTGATCTCGCCGCTCTGCACGGCGTCGAGCGCCACCTCGGCGATCGAGCGGCCCGGATTGAACGTGCCTTCCGGCGCCGGCTTGCTCATCGCAACGAACCACTGGTCGGTGAGCATCGGCTCGATCACGCTACCGGTGCGTTCGCTGCGCGGCACCATCAGCTTGTGCTTCTTGACCTCTCCCAGCAGGCCGAGAGCCTGCAGATCGGCGATCATCTTCTTGCGTGCCTCGAAGCGATCCATGCCGGCGTATGCGGCGGGTGCGTCGGCCACGATCCGGGCGTCCAGCGTCAGGATCGACATCTGCGGCAGGTTGTGGCGCTGGCCCACGGCGTAGTCGTTGAAATCGTGGCCGGGCGTGACCTTGACCACGCCGGTGCCGAATTCGCGATCGACGTATTCGTCGGCGATTACCGGAATCTGGCGGTCGGTCAGCGGCAGATGGACGAACTTGCCGATCAGGTGCGCATAGCGCTCGTCTTCCGGATGCACCATCACGGCCGTGTCGCCCAGCATCGTCTCGGGGCGGGTGGTGGCCACGGTCAGGTGGGTCAGGCCGCGCACGGTATCGGGCTCGGCCAGCGGGTAGGAGATATGCCACAGCGAGCCGTCTTCCTCGACGCTGTCGACTTCCAGGTCGGACACGGCGGTGCCCAGCACCGGATCCCAGTTCACCAGGCGCTTGCCGCGGTAGATCAGGCCCTGCTCGTGCAGACGGACGAACACCTCCGTGACGGCCTTCGACATTTCGGGCGACATCGTGAAGTATTCGCGCGTCCAGTCGATCGAGGCGCCCATGCGGCGCACCTGGCGCGTGATGGTCGATCCCGATTCTTCCTTCCAGGCCCAGACTTTCTCGGTGAACTTCTCGCGGCCCAGGTCATGGCGCGAAATGCCCTGCGCTTCGAGCTGGCGCTCCACCACGATCTGCGTGGCGATGCCGGCGTGGTCCGTGCCAGGTACCCACAGCGTGTTGGCGCCGCGCATGCGCGCGTGCCGGGCCAGGCCGTCCATGATGGTCTGGTTGAACGCGTGTCCCATGTGCAGCGTGCCGGTCACATTGGGCGGCGGCAACTGGATGGCGAAATCGGGACGGTTGGCGTCGAAGGTGGGCTGGGCGATACCGCGGCGCTCCCACTCAGGGCCCCATTTGGCCTCGATGGCGGCGGGTTCGAAGCTCTTGGCAAGGGACTGGTCTTCTGCGGTCATGCTGGGATGTCGTGGGGTGCGGGTCAGGGCTCTGGCCGGCAGGCGGATCGGCGCGCCGCCGCATTGGGCCGGGAAAACATCAAATTATAGGGGAGGTGGGGTATCGGTGTGCATTTTCGGGCCATGGCCGGCCATTGCGGCGCTGCCCGGGCCCCGCCTGCTGACGGGCCCGGGACGTGGCCGCCGGTATAATTGCCGCCTACCTTCCCGGCCCCGATCCGATGTCCAGCCTGCTTGCCAATCTCAACGCCGAACAATTAGCCGCCGTCACCCTGCCGGACGAGCCCGCCCTGATCCTGGCCGGCGCGGGCAGTGGCAAGACGCGCGTGCTGACCACGCGGATCGCCTGGCTGATCCAGAACGGTCGGGTCTCGCCGGCCGGCATCCTGGCTGTGACCTTTACCAACAAGGCCGCCAAGGAAATGCAGACGCGCTTGTCGTCGATGCTGCCGATCAACACGCGCGGCATGTGGATCGGCACTTTCCACGGCCTGTGCAACCGGATGCTGCGCGCGCACTTTCGCGACGCCGGCCTGCCGCAGACATTTGCGATCCTGGACACGCAGGATCAGCTGTCGGCGCTCAAGCGGCTGCTCAAGCAACTGAACGTCGACGACGAGAAGTACCCGGCCAAGAGCCTGCAGTACTTCATCAACAACGCCAAGGAACAGGGGCTGCGGCCGGCCGACGTCGAGGCCAACGACGACTTCAACCGGCGTTTCGTCGATCTCTACGCGGCCTATGACGAGCAGTGCCAGCGCGAAGGCGTGGTCGATTTTGCCGAGCTGCTGCTGCGCTGTCACGAATTGCTGCGCTATAACGACGCGATCCGCCAGCACTACCAGCATCGTTTTCGTCATGTGCTGGTGGACGAGTTCCAGGACACCAACGTGCTGCAATACCAGTGGCTCAAGCTGCTGGCCGGCTACGGGTCTGGCCATGCTGCGGCGGTGTTCGCGGTGGGCGACGACGATCAGAGCATCTATGCGTTCCGTGGCGCCAACGTCGGCAACATGCGCGATTTCGAGCAGGAATTCCGCGTGCGCCACATGATCAAGCTGGAGCAGAACTACCGCTCGCATGGCCACATTCTCGACTCCGCCAACCACTTGATCTCGCATAACGCGCGGCGCCTGGGCAAGAATCTGCGTACCGATGCCGGACACGGCGAGCCGGTGCGCGTGTTCCAGGCGGGCTCGGACGGGCAGGAAGCGTCGTGGATCGTTGAGGAAATCCGCGATCAGATCGCGCAGGGCATGTCGCGCGCCGAAATCGCCATCCTGTACCGCAGCAACGCGCAGTCGCGGGTGATCGAGCACGCGCTGTTTTCGTCAGGCATTCCCTATCGTGTCTACGGCGGCCTGCGCTTTTTCGAGCGCGCCGAAGTCAAGCACGCGCTGGCCTATCTGCAGTTGATCGAAAATCCGCGTAACGACGCCGCGTTCGGGCGCGTGGTGAATTTCCCGACGCGCGGCATCGGCGCGAAATCGCTCGAAACGCTGCAGGACGCCGCGCGTCAGTACAACTGCTCGCTGGCCGAGGCGGTTGCCTACGTGCCGGGCAAGGCCGGCAGTTCGCTCGGCGCGTTCCTGCGCCTGATCGAGCAGATGCGCGCCGAGACCAGCCGGATGACGCTGGCGCAGACCGTTGAATATGTCACCAACACGTCTGGACTGATCGCGCATTACCAGACCGAAAAGGAAGGCCAGGACCGCATCGAAAACTTGCAGGAACTGGTGACCGCGGCGCAGGCATTCGTGGTGGAAGAGGGCTATGGGCTGGATGCGCTGGCGCGCATGCTGCCCGTGCATCGTGATGCGCCGCCAGCGCTGGCGCAGGGCGACCAGGACCAGCAGGTGCTGGACCCCGAGCAGTTGCCGGTGGTGATGACGCCGCTGGTGGCGTTTCTCACGCATGCATCGCTGGAAGCGGGCGACAACCAGGCGCAGGCCGGGCAGGACGCCGTGCAGATGATGACGGTGCACGCGGCCAAGGGGCTCGAGTTCAACGTGGTGTTTATCACCGGGCTCGAGGAAGGGCTGTTTCCGCATGAAAACAGCGCGATGGAGGCGGACGGCCTTGAGGAAGAGCGCCGGCTGATGTACGTGGCCATCACGCGCGCGCGCGAGCGGTTGTACCTGTCGTTCGCGCAAAGCCGTGTGCTGCATGGCCAGATGCGATATCACGTGCGCTCGCGCTTCTTCGAGGAGCTACCCGAGGCGTCGCTGAAGTGGATCACGCCGCAGGGTCAGGCGTATGGCACTTATGGCGCCGGCAGCGGGCGCCAGTCGTCCGAGCGGGAATCGGGCTGGGGCCGCGATTGGTTCAAGCGTGCCGAAGACGTGCCGTACACGGGGCGCAAGCCCACCGGCGGCATGGACACCGGCAAGAACTATGCGGAAGAAAAACGTGCCGCCGCTACGGGATTCCGCGTGGGGCAGAACGTGTTCCACAACAAATTTGGGGAAGGCCGCATCAAGGCGCTCGAGGGCGAGGGCGCCGATGCGCGCGCCAACATCGATTTCAAGCGCCACGGCGCCAAGTGGCTGGCGCTCGGCGTGGCCAAGCTCGATCCGATCGACTGAAGCCCGCCGCCGGGTGGGTGAGGCCGCCTCGCTCGTGCAAGCGAGACGGCAGGCGCCTCAGGGCTGCGGCGGCTGCGGCGCGACGTCCGCGGCCTCGCCGGGCGGCACGATATTGAAGCAGCCGCGATAGGTCGCGTAGAACGAGCAGTACAGGATCGCCAGGATCAGCAGCGAATATGGCGTCACCAGGAACGACAGCACCGCTTCGCCGCCGAACGCCGCAAATACCGTTTCCAGCACCAGCGGCACCGCCACCATCAGCACCGCAAACAGCACGGCGTAGGTGAAGAACGCGCCGCGGTTGCGCCAGCATGCGGTCCAGCTGAAAAACAGCGCCTTGACCGGCGGCACCTGGTGCCAGGCCGACAACAGCGGCGCGAACCAGAACATCATCGCCACGGGCGTGTAGAGCAGCGCGCCGATCAGCAGCGCGAGATACAGTTGGCGCACGGTTTCCGCGGATGGCTCCTCGCCCTTGAATACCATCGGGGCGACCGCGCCGATATCGACCACCGTGGTGGCGATCAGGCTGAGCGTGAATACCAGCGTCGCATAGATGCCGCCCAGCACCAGCAGGTTGCGCGTCGCCTGTTTGCCGTTGGTGCGAAACCCCGCCAGCAGGATGGTGGGCAGCACGCGCTTGTTCTGGATGACTTCGCGGCATGCGGTCATCACGCCGACATACAGCCCGGGCGTGACCACCAGCAGTGCAATGATGCCGAACAGCGGCACGAAGATCGCCAACTGCGCGGCAATCAGGTAGATGAACAGCAGCATCAGGAACGCGAGCGGGTTCTTGCGAAACAGCCAGACGCCCTGGCGAAACCAGACGTAGCCTTCCTTGGCGGAAACTTCCAGTAGTTGCATGGCGAATCAGATCCAGGGGAGCGCGGCCGCGTCGTCGATGCGGCGGCGCAGAATGCGTTCGAAGTGGGTCGGATCGTGCGGCTGCAGCATATCGGCCTCGCGCGGGAGATAAAAATCCCACAGGCGCGAGATCCAGAAACGCAGCGCGCCGGCACGCAGCATGTCCTGCCAGTGCGCGGCCTCGACGTCCGTCAAGGGCCTGGCCGCATGATATGCCTGCAGCATGGCGCGCGCGCGATCGATGTCGAGCACGCCGGTCGGCAAATCGATGCACCAGTCGTTCACGGTCACCGCAAGGTCAAACAGCCACTTGTCGTTGCCCGCGAAATAGAAATCGAAGAAACCGCCGAGCTTGTGCCTGCCGTCGACCTCGTCGAAGAGCACGTTGTCGCGGAACAGGTCGCAGTGGCACGGGCCGCCTTGCAGCGCGGCGTAGTCGGCGCTGGCGAAGAACGCGCTCTGATGGGCGATCTCGTCGGACAGCAACTCGCGTTGCGATGCGTCCAGGAACGGCGTGATCTCGGGCTGCGTCTGCCGCCACCACGCCAGGCTGCGCAGGTTGGGCTGCTGACGCGGATAATCCTGGCCGGCCAGATGCATGCGCGCGAGCATCGAGCCGACTTCCGCGCAGTGCTCGGCTTGCGGCGCCAGCTGCGAGGCGCCGGGCAGGCGCGTGACGATGGTGGCGGGCTTGCCCTTCAGGCTGCGCAGGATCTCGCCGTCGCGCGCGCGCATCGGCGCCGGCACGCTGATGCCGTGGCGCGCCAGATGGTCCATCAGGTGCAGGTAGTACGGCAATTGGTCGAAGTGCAGCCGCTCGAAAATCGTCAGCACATATTCGCGCGTGACGCCGTCCTGCTCCATCGTCAGAAAAAAGTTGCTGTTCTCGATGCCCGACGCAATGCCGCGCAGCGCGCGTACTTCGCCGAGGTCGTAGTCAAGCAGCCAGCGGGCGATCTCGTCCTGCGAGACCGTGGTGAATACGGCCATACTGTTTAATTGGTGCGAATCAGGGGACGGCGGGACCGGAAGGACAACACGTTCCGCCGCCGCGGCATTTCTGCCGGAGGGCCGGCGCGATCCGCGTCGGCAAGCTGGCCGCGCGGATCGTGGGTAAGAAGACTATCAGGGTATCGCGGGCGAACGTCAGAACTTCAGGTTCACCGACGGCACGCGGTTCACGTCGTGGTCACGAATCTTGGGCGAGCTGTCTTCGGGCTTGCTCATTTCGTATTTGGTGCCGAATCCGGAATGCACCTGGATATCGGTGGCGCGGCCCTTGTCACGATATTCGGTCACCTGCGTGCCATCGCGCTCGCGCAACTGGAAGCTCGGCTCGCGCGGCTGGTTCAGTTGGCTCTTCACTGCCGGCGCGATCGGCTGGTTGTTGATCTGGTTTAGTTCCTGCTGCGTCAGCGCATTGCTCGATTCCGAGCCCTGAGCCAGCGCCGGGGTTGTCACCGCCAGCGCCAGCACGGCGGCGCCGAGCGCGGGCAGATAGCCGTGGCGGCCAAGGGCGGCATACAGATCGGCCAGCCTGGCACCCGGTTGCGAAGGGGAAGTCATCTGAGGCTCCTGTGCGCGCAGGGCAGCCAGCCCCGCAACGCGGATTTGGCCTGCGCACCCGGCGGCGCCGGAATCTGGCAGGCGGACAGGCTTCCATTCTAGCAATTCCTGCCGATTCCGGGCCGCTCTCGTGGCCTTGCGTCCACCCGGCGGACCGCCATCGAGGGAGAGCCGGGCTGCACTTTTGCCTTACAGATAGAACATTTCTTCCTTGGGCGGAATGGGATGGTCGCCACCACGTTTTTCGTAGTACTCGTAGACGGCTTCCAGCACTTCCTGCGGCTCGTCGACGATCTTCATGAGGTCGAGGTCGTGTTCGGCGATCAGGCCCATCGGCAGCAGCGTGAAGCGGAACCAGTCGAGCAGGCCCTTCCAGAAGCGGCTGCCATACATGACCACCGGGACCGAACGCGATTTGCCGGTCTGCACCAGCGTCAGCACCTCGGCCAGTTCGTCGAGCGTGCCAAAACCGCCCGGCATCACGATGAACGCGTCGGAGTTCTTCACGAAGGTGACCTTGCGCGTGAAGAAGTGACGGAATCGCATGGCGATATCCTGGTACGGATTGCCTTGCTGTTCATGCGGCAGTTCGATGTTTAGGCCGACGCTGGCGGATTTGCCCGCGTGCGCGCCCTTGTTGGCGGCTTCCATGATGCCGGGGCCGCCGCCGGAGATTACCGCGAAGCCGGCGTCCGAAAACAGGCGGGCGATCTCGATGGTCTTCTGGTAGTAAGGCGAGTCTTCGCGCAGGCGCGCGCTGCCGTAGATCGACACGGCGGGACGGATCTCGGAGAGGTACTCGGTCGCCTCGATGAACTCTGCCATAATCGTGAACATTTGCCACGAGGCGCGCGCCTTCTTGGCCGTGGCGCGATCTTCGTCGGCCAGCGCACGCAGGCTCGGGATCATCTTGCGCGGATTGGCGCGCGCCGCCGCAGCGCGTGCGGCAGCTTCCTGTTCTTCGGGACTTTTGCCGGCCGCCGCGGCATCGGCCTTGGCGGCAATGGCTGCAGCATGCGCCGACGCTTTCTCGGGCGGCGGATTCACAGCATTACCCGAAATGTCGGAAACGTCCGTATCGGCGAGGGGGGCGGCGTTAGCATCGCCTGCGGGGGCACCAGTCAATTTTGAGTCCATGGGAATGTCGGATAGTCCAAAAACACTCTTGCTCGTCGATGGATCGAGCTATCTATATCGCGCGTATCACGCTCTGCCGGACCTGAGGAATGGCGAAGGGCTGCCCACAGGGGCAATCTACGGCATGATCAACATGCTGCGCAAGCTGCGCAACGATTACCCGGCACAGTATATCGCCTGCGTGTTCGACGCCAAGGGCAAGACGTTCCGCGACGACATGTATCCCGCGTACAAGGAGCATCGCCCGTCGATGCCCGAGGACCTCGCCCGGCAGATCGAACCGATCCATGAAGCCGTGCGCGCACTGGGCTGGCCCATCGTCGTGGTCGAGGGCGTGGAGGCGGACGACGTGATCGGCACGCTCGCCTGCCAGGCCACAGCGCAGGGCGTGCACACGGTGGTCTCCACCGGCGACAAGGACCTCGCGCAGCTGGTCAATGACCACGTCACGCTGGTCAATACGATGAGCGGCGAGGTGCTGGATCCGCCCGGCGTGCTGAACAAGTTCGGCGTGCCGCCCGAGCGTATCGTCGATTATCTGTCGCTGATCGGCGATGCGGTCGACAATGTGCCCGGCGTGCCCAAGGTGGGCCCGAAAACCGCGGTGAAATGGCTGACCGAATACGGCTCGCTCGACGCCATCATGGCGGCTGCGGACGGCATCAAGGGCGTGGTGGGCGAGAACCTGCGCAACACGCTGGACTGGCTGCCGCGTGCGCGCGAACTGGTCACGGTAAAGACCGATTGCGATCTTTCCGATGCGGTCGCCGATTTCCATGCCCTGCACGATCTTGGCGAGGACAAGGAAAAGCTGATCGCATTCTTCCAGCGCTACGGCTTCAAGACGTGGCTGCGCGAGGCCACCGGCGAGGCGCTGCCGAATGCGCGCGCGGCCGCGGCCCGCAGCGCGCCGGCGCCCGCACCGGCGCAGGGCGGCCTGTTCGACGCGC
>NZ_VZOW01000027.1 GCF_008801835.1 Cupriavidus pauculus
CACCAGCCGTACCGCTTCCAGCTTGAATTCCAGCGTGTACTGCGCCCGCTTTGTCTTGCTTGTCATCACATCTCTCCTTGCTTCAGTTTAACCTCAGCAAGGGATTCGTTTTGCGGGGGCAAGCTCAAAACGGTCTGCAGCTCTCGCAATGCTGGAGCGCGCTGTTGCTCTTGGAACAGATGCAATCCAGTCCCCTGCAACGACGTTAGATGACTGCGATCCATCTACGGTTGATAGTGATCTTCGCTGGCTGTGCGACGAGGCTTCACGCTACGGTATTCGCGTATGTTACGAGCCAATGGCTTGGAGTGTTCTGGATCATACCTTGCCCGCAGCATGGGAACGAATTCAACGGATTGGCGCTGAGAATCTCGGAATCGTTGTCGACATGTTTCACATCTGCTCTCGTGGATGAACCGTTGCAGATATGGATGGCATAGACGTTGCGAAGATTTATCAGGTGCAGCTATCAGATCTTGAGTTCGAAGTGTCGCCTAGCGATATGCCACGCCTAATTGAGAGCGCGCGGCACTATCGAGTATTCCCAGGACAGGGTAAATTCTCAATGCAGCCCTTTTTGTCCAAGCTAAAGAGAGCCGGCTATCAGGGCCCTGTTGGGGTCGAGGTGTTCAGTGATGCTCTTAAGAAGGAGGACCCCTTGAGTGTCGCAATGCAAGCAAAGAAGTCGCTCTATAAGGTTTGGTTTGACACTGATATCTAGGGGATTCTAGACCAGCAAGAATTTTTCAAAAGTCGATCGCCCGCTTAGTGCGGGACTTCTGTATGGCGAGCGTAATTCGAAGGGTTTTGGTCGTATCAGCTGCATAAATTATTGGTGCCTCATCTTTTCGAATCACCGCCGAAAACCGAAAAGTGGCGCACTTGCTCCGCATAGGAATTATCTTCTGGCATGCGCAACCAGCAGCCGCACTCGGGGTGTTGAGATGGCAGCTACGTGCTGCCATTTAAATTTTCGGTCAAGTCCCGGCTTGCCAACCACCGCCGAGTGACTTGTAAAGGGCGACAAGCGCGAGGGAAACGTCCTCCGCGCCTGATATGGCCGCGTCACGGTTTGTCAACAAAGCTTGTCTTGCGGCCAGTACCTGCTGCAGGTCAACGAGGCCAACAGAGTATCTGCGTTGCGCGTCGTCGAAGGACTGCTGGCTCTGGGTCACGGTTTGATCCAGCTGGTTGAGCCGACGTTGCGTGGCAGCATAATCCGTCAATCCGTCGTCGACCTCATGCCATGCCCGCAGCACAGTCTGCTGGTATTGAATGGCGGCCTGCTGCTGCTGGGCCTGCCGCAACGTTAGCACGCTGTGCAGCCGTCCGCCTTCGAAGATCGGCAGGCTGATGGCTGGTCCAATCGCGAAGGTTCGGCTGCCCCAGGTTCCCAGGTCCGAAAGCTGAAGTGCCTGCGAGCCCATGTCACCCGACAGGGTGATACGGGGATAGAAGTCGCCGACAGCCACGCCGACATTGGCTGTTGCAGCGTGAAGGGTAGCTTCTGCCTGCCGGATGTCCGGGCGTTGCTCAACCAGTTGGGAGGGCAGGCCGACGGGCACCTGCGGAGGAACGGGTGGAAGCGGGGCAGGTGCATCCAGTTCCTTTTCGAGCGCGCGTGGCGGTGCCCCTAGCAGAAAGCTCAGCGCATTGACGAGATGGGCCTGCTGTTGCTGCAGGGGCGGCAGCCGCGCTTCGATCTGGGCGGCATTCAGCGCCGCATCGGCCACTTCGACCTGCGTTGCCGCACCATGCGTGAAGCGGACGCGAGCCAGATCGAGGCGATGACGCGCTACTTCACTGGCCTGGTCGAGCAGGGCCTGCCTGGCCTGTACCGCCCGCAACTGAATATAGTTCCGGGCGGTCTCTGCGCACACGGAAAGCAGGACGCCACGACGCGCATCGGCTGATGCTTCGATGGTCGCGTCAGCCGATTCAACTTCACGCCGTACTCGTCCCCACAGGTCCAGCTCCCACGAGGCATCGAAACCCGCTTGCCATACGTTGTAATCGTGTTCACCGTGCTCGCCCGAAGGATCGACCAGTCCTGTGGAACTGGCTCGCGCGTGCCGGTAGGCCGCATCCGCTTCCACATGGGGTTCTGCGTCTGCTGTGATGGCCTGGCGCTCGGCGCGACTTTGCCTGAGCCGGCTGCTTGCCACCCGGACATCCAGATTGGCAGTCGTCACCCGGTCAACCAGCGACGTGAGCTCCGCGTCGCCAAATACCTTCCACCAGTCTGGATCAATCGTGGCTGGAACGGGCTGGCTCGGCGTGCCTGCAGTGTCAGCCACCGGCTTCCACTGCGCTGGCATGGCGTTGGCAGGCCGATGAAAATCGGGGCCCACCGTACAGGAAGTCAGCATGGTGCTGAGTGGTACCATCAGCAACATCACCGCCCGAGCACTGCATCTTGCACAACGAATCACGTTAGCCTGCCTTATGCCATGAATTCGGGAAACCGGCGTCTTACGCGCCGGTCGCCGCAAACGCTTCGCCCGCAAGCTGGATCGCGGCCAGGGCTGCGGGCACACCGGCAGGGATGCCGATCTGGATGATCGTATCGATCACTTCCTGGCGCGAGACGCCAGCGCGCAACGCCGAGGCGATCCGCAGCTTCAGGATGGGTGCGGCTGTCGCGCCCAGTGCGGCACATACCGCCACCATGATGATCTCCCGGGTACGCAGGTCGAGCGAACTCTGGCCATAGACATCCGCAAACTCCCACTCCATGACAAACCGGCCAATCGCTGGAGCTAGGTCTTTCAGCCCGTCCAGGAATGCGCCCGAAGGCAGCCCCGTGATCTGCTCAAAGGCAGCCTGGCCGGCCAGGAAGCGCTGGTCATCGTTCGATGGTGTTCCAGTGATGTTGCTCATGATGTATTCCTTCAGATGGACAAAAGTTCGGGTGAGGGATGAGGACGGGTGACTGACTGGTGGCAAATGGTCGCTGGATGGTCCCATTATTTACCGGTTGGTAATTATGCTGCTCGACGCGCATGGCCGTCAAGGCTTATTTACCGGATGGCAATCTATGGATTTTTACATTGTGCTGGGTACGTTTCTCTTGTTTACCGGCTGGTGATCTGTCGCTATGCTGGGGGAATGGTTAAATCGATTCAATCCGCAAGCAAGCGCGTTCCCGTGGCGACGCGCGACGTATCCGGGACGCCAGCGCGTCCCAGGCGCCGGCGCATGTTGCCGGAGGACCGAGAGAAAGAGATCATTGAAGAATCGGTCCGCTTTTTCGCAGAGGTCGGTTTCGAAGGGACACTGCGCGAACTGGCCCTGCGCCTAGGCATTACCCACCAGAATCTGTTCCGCTATTTCCCGACCAAGGAAGCCCTGATCGACCGGGTGTACCAGGAGGTTTATCTGAGCCGCTGGCAGCCGGAGTGGGAAGCGATGCTCAGGCAGCCTGGTAAGTCTCTGGAGGCGCGGCTGATCGACTTCTACAAGGCTTACCTGCACGCGATCTTTCGCTACGATTGGGTGAGGATCTTCGTGTTTGCAGGACTCAAGGGCGTTGGCATCAGCCAGCGCTATCTTGCCCTGATCCAGACGCGGCTGATCGAGCCGCTTGCCATTGAATTGCGCAGCCTGTCCGGCGACACACCGACGCGCAAGGCTTTGTCGGCGGATGAGCTCGAGGTGGCGTGGGGCCTGCACGGCGAGCTGTTCTATCTCGCTGTGCGCCGGTGGGTTTATGACATGCCGGTTCCGGACGATCTGGACAGGGTGATCGAGACCGCCATTGCCCGTTTCCTGCATGGCGCACCGGCCGCCATGCAGGCCGTGGCGCGCGATCGCGCTAGTGCAAAGCCGCTACGCCAGCGCGGGCGATAGTTTCGTCCTGTTCGCCGGAGCCACCGCTCACGCCGATGGCCCCGACGATCATGCCATCGCGAAGCAGTGGCATGCCCCCGGCGTAGACCGCGACACGGCCACCATGGGAACTGTGAATGCCGAAGAACGGCCCGCCGGGCTGGCTGTACCCGGCCAGTTCGGCGGTGCTCATGTCGAAGGCTCGAGCCGTAAATGCCTTGTCGATTGCTATCTGGATTGCGCCAATGCGTGCACCATCCATACGGATGTGCGCGACAAGATGGCCTCCCGCGTCGACCACCGCGATGTTCACCGCGAGGTCGATCCGCTCGGCTTCGGCCTGCGCCGCTGCGAGAACCTGACGGGCGTCATTCAGATTGATCATGAGCGGAACTCCTTTGCTGGGTATTGGAAACTATTGTCGACGGATGCTCTCCGGCGTGCGTAAGCCCAGGCGCCGGATTTCCTCCGCGATGGGCATTTGTGCCCGGGTGCCCGGACCCGTAAAACCTCATGCACACTGCCAGCACTGCGCCGGACAGCATTGCCACGGCAAGCGCAGCCAGTGTGTCGGCATGTGCAAGGATCTGTGCCTGGAGCCGCACGTTGCCAGCCAGCAGCTGTAGAGCCTGCGCCGTTGCCTGATCGCTGCCGGTTGCTCGTGCGCTGACCGCTGTCATGAGGGCATCCAGGCGGGCGGACACGGCTGCGGCGGACGTGCTCACGTGGTCCATGATGACGTTGGACCTGGCCTGCTCGCGCACCCGGTCGAGGGTGCTGATCCACGCGAGTCCAATCGTGCCGCCGAGACTGCGCATCACGTTGAACACCAGGGCCGCATGTAGTCCTTCGCGTGGCAGCAGATCACCGACAAACAGGTACAGCAGTGGCAACAGGATCAGGGGGAGACCCAGTCCCTGAAGGATCTGTCCGATGCGCAGATCACCAGCGATCCAAACGCTATCGATGTTCAGGCTGTCATGGAGGACGCCGGCCGCGACCAGCACGAACCCCAACGCCAGCAACCGGCGGGGGCCACCCAGCCATTTTCTGTCCAGACACAGTATTGCGCCGGCATAACTGATCACCTGCGGCCACGCGGCGTCCCACAGCACCGGCCCCAGCTCGACCGGACGATAGTCATGGGCCTGCATGAGATATTGGGGGATCACATAACCGCAGCCTGTTGCGGCGAGCCCGAAGGGCACGACGCCCCAGGCGCCCAGCATGATGTTTCGCCTTGACAGAAGTTTGACGTTGAGTAGCCGGTCCCGCCGCAGGCTTGCCGCGTGAGAGGCAAAGCCGCATACGGCGACTGTACCGGCAACGAGCAGCACACGAATGGGTGTCGAATGCAGCCAGTCAAGCCGGTTGCCCTGATCGAACCCGCAGGCGAGCATGCCCAGCCCCCCGACGAAAAGCAGCAGTCCGAAGCGGTCGGTATGAAGCAGGGGCCGCAGGCGCACGGTTTCACGTGGCAGGCCGTAAGCGCCCGCAATCCACGCGAGCATGCCAGGAAGCAGGTTGGCGAGAAACAGAGACTGCCATCCCCAGTTGTCCAGCAGCCAGCCCGTGATTCCGGCCGCCACCTGCGGGGCGAGTGTCGAGGCCGAGGTGTAGAGGGCCAGCGCGAGCGCACGATGTCGAGGCGGCAGGGTGCGCAGCAACGCGACGATGGCCATCGGCAACAGCGCGCCACCGGCTAGTCCCTGGGCGGCGCGCGTGACGAGAACGACGGCATATGGAGGACTGAGCGCGAGTAGCCCCGAAGCTGCCGTGAAGAGGCATGTCGCTCCCAGCAGTACCCGCCGTAGGGATAACGCGGTGGCCAGCCAGCATCCGGTTACCACGCCGCCGACATCGCCGGCCGCATAGGCCGTTGAGAGCCACGAGCCGTCGTCGACGCCGAGGCCCAGGCCGCCACGCACGTCAGCAAATCCGAGCACCGCGTAGCGGGCACCGAGCATGGTCATCCAGGCCGCAGCGATTGCGGCCACGCAGGCGGCAAGCCGGTGGTGGTCCCATGGCGGCAGGCGGCGGGACGGTCGCGACCATCCTGCGACAGGCCTTTCGGGGGGCGGCCCGTCCGTACCCGAGCCTGCGGCGGCAGACATGCGTTCGCTCACAGCCTCCCCCGTAGCCAACCGGACAGCCCGCTCACGAGGCCGCTAGGCCGCGACCCGCCTGGCGTTTCAACTGACGCGATGACCGACATGCCCGGCAACAGGGAAGCCTGCGAGTTCTGGTCGGGGTCGAGCATAATCTTCACCGGAAAGCGCTGCACGACCTTGGTGAAGTTGCCCGTCGCGTTGTCTGGTGGCAGCAGGGCGAACTGGGCGCCACTGGCCGGCTGGAGACTGTCCACTGTCCCCTTGAATACGAGACCCGGCAGGCTGTCGACCCGGATGGAGACGTGCTGTCCGGGATGGATGTGTGTCAGCTGGCCCTCCCTGAAATTGGCGACCACCCACACGTGCGGCAAAGGCACCACGTCAACGATCAAGGTGCCGGCGCGGACGTATACGCCGGGGCGGACGTGACGTTCGCCGACGACGCCATCGACTGGCGCCGTGATGCGCGTCCAGCCAAGATCGATCTTTCTTGAATTCAATATCGACCGCGTTGCCTGGACAGTGGCTCTCGCCTCGTCGATGCTCGCGTTGCCCGTCTGCACCTGCTGCTGGGCAGCCATCCACTCGGCGTGGCGTTGTGCAAGGTTGGCGCTCAGGCGTCGGACCTCCGCGTCGATGACGTCGACCTGCTGACGTGATGCTGAACCGCTCGGGAGCATGGCGTGATAGCGGGTGCGGTCAGCAGCCGCGCGGTCCAGGTCCGCCTGTGTCGCCTGCATGGCTGCCGCGGCCGCCGCCACCTGACTTTGCTGATACCGGTTCTGGCTGATGGCCTCGGCCAGGGCGGCGTCGGCGCGTTCAGCGCTCGCCTGTGCTTCGACCACCCGTTCCCGGTAGTCCACATCCTGTACCAGCGCCAGTACGTCGCCGGCATGCACGCGCTGGTTGTCATGGACCGGCACGTCGGCGAGATACCCCTCGACGCGCGCGGCTACCGGTGTCACATCGGCCCGCACGTAGGCATCGTCAGTACTCTGCACGTCGTGCCCGGACAAAGCCGGATACGACGCTGCCATTACAGCAGCCAGAAGTACGGCAGACACCAGAATGATGCGCTTCACGGTTCGCGCCCGAGTCGTTCCGTGAGGCCGTCCGAACAGTAATGCCCATCTTCCTTTGCGGCCGTGACGGGCGGTACGCGCCGGATCACCGTCCACGTCCGCTTTCGAGCGTCGAATCATCAAACAAGCTCCGATATAATTACCAAGTGGTAATTATATCGGAGCCGCAGGCCAAGTCAATCAAGCACCGTCTGACGCCCCTTTCGGACGATGGCGACTCCGGCCGCGCCGCCAGGCTTTTCTCGCAGGGGTTGACGTAGTGTGATCAATGAAATATCTTCGAATGTAGATATAATGCGGAGGCAGCGTCGAATTGGGTGACAGCCAGACTGAAACAGGAGCGCGATCGCGACAGCGTGGGCGCCGTCGTCGGGATATGCCCGACGGGCGGCAGGCTCTCGTGGACGCTGCGACATGTGTTTTTGCGGAACGTGGATACGAGGCTGCGGATTTGCGCACCATCGCCCGCGTCGCCGATGTCGATCCAGGCCTCGTTCGTATCCATTTCGGCAGCAAGGCTGGTCTTTGGGAGGCGTGTGTGGGCGCTATCGTGGCGCAGGCCGCACCAATGATCTCGGAAGTCAGGCAGATCGTATCGGATGCAACGGCTCCGGTGAGAGTGCGGTTGAGCATCCTGATTGGCCGTTATGTCGGCTTCAGCTTTGCACATCCGGAAGTTCGCCAGTTCGTTGCGCAGCATGCGTCCGAAAGCGCCGAAAGGGCGGCACTCCTTACCGAGCGGCTGGTCCGGCCATCCTACGAGGCCAGCCTGCCGCTTATCCAGGCCGGCATCGACGCTGGGGTCATACGTGTGCGTCATCCCGCAGCGTTCTTTGCGTTGCTTAATAACGCTGTAAACCAGCCACGCGCTGCACCTGTGCTGTTGCATCAGCTCTGTCTGGATATTGCGCCAGAAAGCGTCCAGGAACTGCTGACAGCCAGTCTTATCGAGGCCTTTCTCCATGCGCCTGAGTCTTCGCCGTCTTCCTGATAAGAGGCTCAGGACGGCTTCACCCTTCAAGGAACTTCGCCATGACGTCACCCGCCCGAATTGACACCCATCAGCATCTGATTCCACCCGCTTATCGCAAATTGCTGGATGAGCGCGGCTTGACCGCGGGAGGTTGGCCTACGCCGCCGTGGGACCCTCAGGCGGCCATTGATATGATGGACAGGGAGTCGATCGCTATCGGTATTCTTTCCCTGAGCGCACCGGGTGTCCACCTGGCTGGCGACGAGGAGGGGCGTACCCTGGCGCGTCAGGTGAACGAGTATCACGCAGAGCTGGTCAAGCGGCGGCCCGATCGCTTCGGCCAG
This sequence comes from Cupriavidus pauculus, assembly GCF_008801835.1. Taxonomy (GTDB): domain Bacteria; phylum Pseudomonadota; class Gammaproteobacteria; order Burkholderiales; family Burkholderiaceae; genus Cupriavidus; species Cupriavidus pauculus. The sequence goes on from NZ_VZOW01000027.1 coordinate 8,339, forward strand.
TTCGCCTGCATACCGCTGCCCGATGTCGAGGGTGCGGTTACCGAGGCCGTGTATGCGCTCGACGAACTACACGCCGACGGTGTGGTGCTGCTATCCAATGCTGCGGGGAAATATCTGGGAGATCCGGATTTCGAACCTTTGTGGGCCGAACTCGATGCACGCTCGGCTGTTGTCTTCATTCACCCGACGGAACCGCCGATCCAGATGCTCAAAGGACTGCCGAGCCCCTTGCTCGACTATCCCTTCGATACCACGCGCACTGCAGTCCACATGGTCGCCAACGGGGTCATGAGTCGGCACACGCGGATCAAGGTGATTCTGTCGCATGGAGGCGGATTTCTGCCTTACGCAGCCTACCGGTTTACGGGTGCTGCGCAATTCAACCCCGGAGTGACGCCCGAGGGGATCATGACCGACATGAAACGTTTTTACTTCGACACCGCGCTGTCCTCGACTCCGACGGCATTACCGTCGTTGCTAGCGTTCGCCGATCCCACGCACATCACGTTCGGCAGTGATTTTCCGTTTGCGCCATCCAGCCATCAGTTTAATGCCGCGCTGGACGCGTGGCCGCTGGATGAAAAGCTGCGGTACGCGATCAATCGCGGTAATGCCGAGAAGCTGTTTCCGCGCCTTGCGGCGACTGCCTGACCCAATTCGGCTCACAGGATCGTACCGCCAGGGGCAGGAATTCTGGCACTTCCTTCCAAGAGTGCCGGGATCCCTCGCCGCAAATATCCCGTGTATGGACGGGGCGACGCGTGATAGGGTGCGGCGCTGCAGCTTCATTGTCCGTCTTCCGGGGAAGTTTCCAGCGGAAGTGGGTGCGTTTCGCCGGGTGCGTTCAAGCGGATGAGGTTGCAACGTCGCCGTAGTGGTGGCCATCGGGCTTTCATATCGTCCCTCCTGCAACCACATCTCTGCGCGTCAGAAACTGAGTGCTCTTCCGTTGCTCACAATCGTGTCGAAACAAACACGCTCCGGTGGCAAGGTATCCCTGCACGGGATACGCGTGTCGTGTTTCGACCGCAGCGCACTAGTTAGAGGTTAATCCGTCGATCCATGGTCACGCGCTCCTTCATCCCCAACAATCGTCAGATATGGATTGTTCGGTGGAAACTCAGCAAACAGAGTCACGGTTTGAATCAGGAGGTAGCCATGTAGTCGACGCGTCTTTCGTGGCCCTTGTACTTGGCATATCCATATGTTCAATCCGTCAGGACGCTTGCGGTGAAGTTGCAGCCTCTCAAACGATTTCTGTACCCACTGCCAGTCTTGCTGTTTCGCTTGTCTCGCCAGGACTGCGACCCAAGGATATTCCTGTGCATAGCGCTGGAATATCCCCGGGCTTACCAGGTATGCTGAGTTAGAGACCGTATGCACAAGTGCTTTGGCTTCGTTAATGATGAGCCGACGGGAATGGATGCCATGCCTTAGCCACTCGACGAAATGCTCACCGGACGGAACTCCCAGAAGTTTGACATGTGTCTCGGAAGTGGGGGCGATCGGCGAGTCAGTCGAGGCGGTTTCAGATTCGATGTCCTGCGGCGCTTCCCGTGCAACGGCTTGAGGTTGGTCTACTACGTCACTGTTCGTATCGAGTAGTTCCAGAAGAGAATCAAGGTCTTCGCCTTGCACAGCTGCGGTCGGCTGCGTACACGTGGGAACTGATTCGATGGTATATGCCGACCGCGAAGCCGCCTCCTTCTCAGTCGGAACTGTAACTGCAGGCCCGGTGGTGGTGACTGTTCCCGCAAACGGCGCCGGTCGTTCGCTTCCCTCCCAGATAAGAGTTGGTGCCAAACGCAAAAGTGTAAAGGTATGCGACCAGCCGGCGTCGCTGCTAATTGTTCCGCGCCAGATTGCTTTACCGTCGGCCGTGGGCTGGAGCACGCCGTGGTCCTGTAGCACATTAAATACGGCCGTGTTGCTGGAAGGGATGCCCTCGATACCCTGCGACAGCAGATATGCACGCAGTTTGTCAGAGACGGTCTTGCTGACCAGCCACAGAGCATCCTGGGTCAGCCAGCCGTCCGAAGCCTGGGGCTGATTCAGCTTCAACTCCTCTTTCAGCAAGTAGCGCAGTCCTTCGAGCAGCTTACGTTGTAGCGCGTGTTTCGGTGCGGCCATGGCCTTCGCCGGATCGCCGCCGAGGGCTTGGGCGACCGATGCCTGGTCAGCCTGGATGACCAACTCACCAAGGACACCAGCATGTTCGTACTGCCCGGCTAACACGTACAGCAGCGCCGCCCACAGGTCGGGATAACCACTGAGCCAGTCGAAGATCGTCGGATCGAGCAGGTGGACGTACAGCAAGCCGGTGGCGGCGCTGTGTAGACGGTACTCTCGCTCAGGCCGGTAGCGGAAACGATAGGGGCGACGGAGTGGGCCGTGCCAGGGGTGCCAGACTGTGCCGTCGCCATACTCGACGTGCAGATCGACGGCTACCTTGCCGACGTCGTGCAGCAGCGCTGCATAGGCAGCGCCGGCCGTCCACGCCTCGGCTTGGACAGCTTGAGCTTCCGGCGTGGCGCCGGCAGGTAGCAGATGGGACTGCCGCAGTTTCAGCGCGTAGGCCACGATCTCCAAGCCGTGATCCAGCATGCCCCCGGGATAGGCGTGGTGGTGGCTCTCCGAGGCGGGAAACTGCTGGACTAGCTCGGCGTAGCGTTCCAGCGGCGCGCGGTACAACGTGATGAACTGGCTGCGCGAGACCGAGGTACGTTGCCAGATGTGTTCCAGCAGCCGTTGGCGCCGCGGTGTCGCTAGCAGTGACGAGACCGGCTCCGGCCGTGTCAGCCCTTTGGACGGCTCGATGGGCGGTGCCGGTGGCGCGCTGGCGATCGGCGGAACCTTTTTACGCTGGAACAGCGAGAGCATGGCGAATCCCGGTGGCGAACTGGAGGGGGAGCCTTTTGGCCTTTTCGGGTAGGGCCTTTCCCCTTGCCACCCGTTCCCTTGTCCCTTGCCAGCCCTTTGGCCTTCAACCTTTTGGGGTATAGGGCGGCCGGGAAGATAGTTCCACCGTCAATGTGGGGGCGCCAATGCCGGTTTGCGGGCGGAAGGCGAGCTGTGACAGCCCTACGATGGGTGGATTTTCGGATTCAGGAGGACGGCGTGGGACCGTATATTGACATGGTAAGGAAAATTTCTTACCATGCAGGCACAGCTTTCAGGAGAGCCGCCATGCCTGCCATTCACGAAGTTGCCACGCTGACCTCCAAAGGTCAGATCACGCTGCCCAAATCCATCCGGCAAGCCTTGGGCGTGGACACCGGCGGCAAGGTTGCGTTCGATCTGCGCGACGGCGAAGTCGTCGTCACCCGTGCTGACGCCGAGCATGAAGACCCCGCCATTGCTGCATTCCTGAATCTGCTGGCCCGCGACATCGAAGCAGGCCGGAACGTTCGTGGATTGCCGGAGGATCTGGCTCGCACGATGTTGGAGCATGCCGGCCACAAGGTGGTTCTGGACAATGATTTCGATGAGGACGTGGAAATCTGATGCAACAGCATGGTTGGACACTGTTGTTCCACGACAACCTGATCGAGCAGTTGATGAAGCTGCGTGCGGCCGTGCTGCGCGCGCAAGAGAACGACCTGGGCGGCTTCGAGTCTAATGCCAACGTCAAGTTCTTCCGGGCCTTGGTTCAGTTGATACAAGACGTGGTGCCGAGCGACCCCTCTCGCGACGAATATCGTCAAGGCAACACTATGGGACCGGCGTATCGCCACTGGCGACGGGCCAAACTTGGAAGGCGGTACAGGTTGTTCTTCCGGTACGACTCGAAGGCGAAGATCATCGTGTATGCCTGGGTTAACGACGAGCAGACCCTGCGGTCGTCCGGTAGCAAGTCCGACCCATATGCCGTGTTCGAGAGGATGCTTGGACGCGGAAATCCGCCAGACGAATGGAACGCATTGGTACAGGCAAGCAAGCAGAATTGGAGCAAGCTGGAATAGCACGCAAGTATGTAGCAGGTGACGACCATGAGCACGAAAACCTATCGCAGCAATGCAGAACGCTTTGGCCACTGGCTGGGTGGGATGTTGCGTGCCTATGCGCGCCGCGAGCGTCAAGCCACGGCCTGGTTGGTGACTCGGGGTATGCCTGCTGGCGGTGCCGCTGCTTTGCTGTGGGTCTTCAAACTAGGTGTTCTGGCCATCCTGTTCTATGTTGCTTTCTGGTTCGCGCTGCTGATGGTATTTGCCGTTGTGGCTGCTTGGGCTGCGAAGCGCTCTGATCCAAATCAGGAAGAGCCACAGACTGAGTGGAGAGAAGGTCCCAATGGCTTCGGACTCTACGACAAGAGCGACTGGCGGATTGACCCGCACGCGTCCGACCATGATTGAACGAAGATCACTTCTTCGATGCAGCGCCCATCAGCGTGCTTGAACTGCGGCCGCCTGCACCCTTGGCATCTGACGTGCCGGTGGACAATCCCTGTACAAAGTTTCCTGCACGCACTCCAACCCAGCCTAGCGCAGTCACCCAGAACCCCGGCAGCACGATGAACATTGTCGCCATGACGAAGTTCAGCAGCATGTCCCCGAAGGTATTGTTCAGACCGATCAGGGGGTCAAAGTTCGTATGCGGGCGCCCGGCACCGAACCCCCAACCGTAAAGCGCATCGAGAATCGTGCTGTCAATCCAGCGTGCGAGCTGGAACCAGAAGTCCACGAAAAACAGCGCGAATTCGACGCAGCTCACCGTCACCATCGCCTTCAACTCGTAAGTGCCGATTACCAGAACCAGCGGGATGCAGATGACGAGTGCCATCTTCAGGAACGACAGCACCATCGGCAGCGCCTCGCGCACCACGTCCATGGCCGGGAAGAAACCCAGCGAGCCGACCGCCAATCCCACATCGCCTGCACCACGCGTCGTTACGTTCGGCAGTGTCATGTCGATCTGGCCACCGTAGTCCGTATAGACCTGTCCCTGATTCATCTTCTGCTGTTGGGGCGAGACGATGGCGCGGATCACCGAGTCATCGACCTCGGCCTGCGACAGGAAGCCGGCCCACTTCCCGATGCGGGTCAGCAAGTCCGGATCGACCTGAGCCAGCAAACGGCTGTGCAACCCCTGATCGCCTTCTGACCACCACTGCCGGCACGTCGGATACCCGCCGCCGCTATCCACCTGAGCCAGTCCGGCGTCGCGGGTAGTGTCGTAGGGCCAGGCCGCGCGTGCCGTGCTCGAATGGTAGGTATCGTAGAAGCCACCCGTGTTGAGAAAATAGTTCGAGCCGATCCAGGTCACGTCGTTCATCTGCGTGTCCGACAGCGTTGGCCGGTTCATGAACAGCTTGGCCCGCGACGGTCCATAGCAGTCGTGCGTGAAGTCGGCGACCTCTTGAGCCAGCACCGGGTCATTGATGCGGGTAGCGTCCACGTCCATGCGGATCTGCCGTAGGTCCGTGCCACACGGAATCGCCGCTACCGCGGCCCCCGTGACGGCTTTCGAGATTGCGTGCATGAAGAACCACCAGACAGGAACCAGCGCGCTCTGGTTATTGAGCGCGGTATACGACGTGCCCCAGCCCGTGTCTGCCGGCTGCGGGACGTTGACCTGGCATTGCTGCGACCGGCTGGTGTCGAACTGGATCGTGGACAGGCTCACCGGAATAAACGGAATGCCGGCGAACATGATGACCACGATCGCCACGAACACCCGGTTCTCGATACGCATCGAGGACAGGACTCCCTTGTTGCCTTCGTCAGCGCCCTCGGCCCGCGCACGCAGCCATTCCTGGATCACGATGGCGAGGAACGGCAGTGCGAACACGCCGCTGGCAACGAGGATGTTCCAGATGCCATTGTTGACGATCCAGCCCACCAGAGTCAGGTAGTACTCCAGGTAGTCGGTCGTATAGAGCGTCATGTCTGCCTCCTCCTAGCCGTGTTGCAGCCAGGCGCTGCCTTCCATGAGCACGATGGCCGCCACGGCGGCGACCTCAATGCGCAGGAAGCGCTGGCGCGTCTCGCTGGTGGCTTCGCGCTGTTGAACCCGTCGACGCATCCACCACCAGCCCCAGGCTGTGCCCGCGTACAGGCACAGTCGCCAGGCCAGAAAGACGACGGCATGCGTGCCCAGCCAGTGCTCCCAGCCGTCGACGCCGCCGACGATGCGGATGCCGGCCAGATTGACCAGCACGGCCGCACTGATGACCAGCGCGCTCCAGAGCACCGCCAATCCGCTCCGGCGGTTGAACAGCCAGCCGAACCGCCATCCGTGCGTGCGCGTCATGGCGTGCCGCTCCGGGGCTTCTGAATCTGGTTCAGGCGGTCGGGCGTCGTATCGCCCTGGAAGATCGAGCGCGAACCGTCGGAGCGCGTGTTGTGGCGACCGATCAGGGTCATGGCCGAATTGGCCGCCAGTTCCCTCCGCAGCTCCAGCTCCGTCTTCAGGTTGTTGATCTCCTGTTCCAACGTGGTGTTCTCCGAATCTACTGCCTTCACCGCCAGATCGTTGGCAGCCACGTTCGGTTCCTTCGCGCCGGTAAGCAGCGTGCGCTGCAACAGTAGAGCCTTCTCCAGCACACTCGACAGCGCCACTTCGGAGGCCAGGCGCTTACCGAGCATGTCCTGATCCGGTTCGTCGCGTAGCGCCTCGATCACGCCGCGCGTGACCGGCAGCGAGTTGCTGCTTGCCGCGTCGAGGTTGGCCGGCGTCGTCGGCTCGGCCCCGGTAACCAGGTCTTGCAGCGCCTTGAGCTTGGTGTCGTACTCTTCCTGGATCAGCGGCGTCAGCCCCACGCCCGGCGTGGTCTGCGTTTTCGTGCAGCTTTCGCAGGTCTGCTGTTCGCGCTCGCCGAGCACGCGCGTCGCCCAATCGGAGGCTGCCTGCGGCGACGACCAGGTCTGGCAGGTCAGCCGGTTACCGCAGGTCGTGGTGTCGATCGAGGAAGTATCGGTAGCGCTGCGCCCGTTGAGCAGGTTGTAACCGGCGCGCGTGACGTCACTGACGACCTTGATCGAACGCTGGCCGCTGCCTCCGGCATTGCTGCCGCCGACCCACGGCACGCCGTTGTTGCCCTTGCTGGTCTCGGCCTGTTCGACTGCGGAGACGGCATCGGCGCTGCCGACTGCTTGTTTGAGCGCCATGCCTTCGGCGAGCTGGTCCCAGCTCGCCTGGCCGCCGGCCATGTCTGCCATGCGGTTGGCGATGGCGCGGCAGGTCATCTTGCTGCGGTCGAAATCCAGCCGTGCCTGCAGGATACCGTTGGTCAGCAGGTTGTAGAGGCCCGGATCGGCGCGCTGGATGATGAGCGCGGGCAGCGACGCCACCGCGCTGGTGGCGTTCTGGATGACGCTGCTCATGATCGTCTGGAAACCGTTGGTGACGCCGTTGAGCTGGTTTTGCAGCGTGGTCGACAGGTTCATGTCGCCGCAGATTAGGTTGCTGTTCCAGCCCAGTCCCACGCCGAGACTCTGCATATTTCCCGCACCGCCCATGGACACGGCGCGGCCGCCGCCGACGCTGTAGAGCACGTCGTCGCCGATCACGCTGCCGTTGACGCTGGCGCCGTTGCTGTCAATGCGGGTTTGCTGCGCCCAGACCACGCTTGTCACCAGCACCGATCCGGCGACTGCGAGCAAGCTCCGCCAGAGGTAGAGCCTCGCGCGGCAGGCAAGATTCGTCATGCGCATGTTCATCGACAGGCCCTCACATGAAATCGGTGCTGCCCAGGAACGTCTGACCACGACGCTGGCAGCAGGCATACGGACGCCACAGCGCCCAGGCGTAGTCGCCCTGCGTGGTTTGCACATGCACGTTGCTGTTGGGGAACACGGCGCAGGTGGTCGAGAGCGTCGGCGTCAGTTCCTGCCACTTTCCCGTCGAGGCGTCACTTTCGATCAGTGCGCCAGCCGGCCAGTAGCCGTCGTGCGCGCTGGCAAGCAGCGGCTGGTAGACGTGGATCTGGCCGCTGCGCGTCACCACGTCGCCCGCGCGCTGCGCGATGACGGCACCACTCTTGTAGTCGTCGGTCTGGTGCAGCAGTCCGCCGCGCGGATAGACGGTGCCCCACAGATTCATCGTTAGGCGACCACCGATCTCGCGCATGCCGGGAATCAGCGCCTCGGGGTAGACTGCCTCGGGCACGTCGTAGCGACAAGCCACCGTATCGAGTGTGCTCAGCAGATACGGCATGAAGGCAGTGCCAGCGCCGGTGCAGGTATAACCGAACTGGCTGGCGTACCGGGCGAAGACCGCAGCGGCCGGATGACCGATCACGTCGGCATTCTTGAACTTGGCAAGGTTGTTTTCGCTGCCTTGGTTGGTCGTGCCATCACCACCGGCTTGGGCGGTCGGGTTGGGCAGGCTCATGGGCCGCATTTCGATCCACGGATTCTCGCCTGTGTTCGAGTAGCTCGACACCACAGCATCCGGGATGTAATGCCGCACCTTGACCGAGGTAAGGACCGTGCAACCGCCCAAGCCACAGCTAAGCCAGTAGCAGATGCCGACGACGCGGTATTGCAGGCAGTCCGGCGACAGCACCGAGGCGATGATGGTCGCGGTGTTCACCGCGAACGTCGAACCGGCGGCGCCCAGCAGCAAGGCCGCAATGACGGCCCGCATTCGGTGGGTCGGGGCAAACAGTCCACCGCTCATGGTTGGGTACTCCGGTAGACATGAATGCGGTCGACCGCACGGGTGACGTCGGGCTCGCCATAGACCACATAGCGGTGATCGACCACGACGGCAGGAACCTTGGCGACGCCCAGCCCCCAAGCGTCGGCGATCCCCTGATAGGCATCGGCAAGTTGCCGCTGCAAACCTGCACCGCCTTGAGCGAGACGTTGCCGGACGATGGCTTCGGCTTGCGCGGGATCAGCCGGAAGCTGTGCGCCGAGTGCGGCCTCCAGGTTGGCTGGTGCATCGAGCAGCACCACACGAATGCCGTTCGCGTTGCTCACTGGATGCTGCGTGTCGGTGAAGGCGATGACGTCAGCGGCTTGCGCGGATGAGAACACTAGCGCCGCGCACAGCCCGATCGCGCTGCAAAGCGCGCTGGCCGGATGTAGGGATGACAGGAATGAGAACGAAGGCATCATGGCACGCGATGGAGGGACGACAGGCTCAAGTCAATCGCAGGGTTGCTTGGCTCTCCAGCAAGAAACCGAATAGCGGGATTGCCGCATTCAAGGCGGTGATGCCGTCGCGCTGGTGTCGTGACCACTGGCAATCCAGTCGATCGCCGACAGTAAGGCATCCCCCTCGACGGGACCGGGCAGCAGAATCGTCTTGCCGGACTGGCGATCGCGCACTTGCAGGGTTGGCGTGGCCTTGATGCCGAGCTTCGCTGCCTCGGCAGCTTGATCCCGAATGGCAGAGTCGGGACGGTCGCTGCCGAGGCAGCGCTGCACATCGGGCGTGAGGTCGGGGTAAGGCACATCGGGCGGCAGGCCCTGGCCGTCGCCGCGGGTGTGCGTGTAAATCCACGCCACGGCTTTCCAGAAGGCGTCATGCCCGCCGATCTCGCCCGCACATTCCGCGATCCGCGCCTCGGCTGTAGCCACAGGATCGTGCATCGTCAGCGGCAGGTGCCGCCACTGCCAGTTCACTTCGGGATGGGCGTCGATCCAGCCTTTGAGCACCGGGAAGTAGGCCCGGCAGTACGGGCACTCCAGATCAGCGAATTCGACCACCGTAAAGCGGGCATCGGCACGACCATAGACCCATGGCGGCCCAGCGGGAGCTGGGGACTGCGTATCGGTCGACGCGGCCGATAGAGGTGTGGTGCTCGATGCCGCCTCACGCGTCGTCGTGTGGTGAGCTGCCCACCAGCCGGTGGTACCCAACAGAACAACCACGGCCAAGCCGGCCAGAACACGCGGACCAAATGGCACGAACGAGTGCTTGCGCATGGTGTTCTCCTTTCAAGCCAACGCATCGCGGGGGAGCGAGGCAATACCCCGCGCGCGGTCGATCTTCTCGGCCACCCTGACTGCCGCATCCAGTTCGCTGATGCCGTACTGTTGCATCAACTCGAAACGCTCGGCCTTCTCCTCCGGTTCGGTCATCGCCATTGCGAGGTAGAGGCTCGGCGGCACGGCGCGGAACAAGACCTCCATTGACTTGGACAGGATCACGCCCTCGCTGAACTTGCCGGCCTCCTTGCGGGCCGACAGCATCAGCGCCTTCTGCGACGGATTCAGTTCGCGGAAGCGTGCGATCTTCTCGACTTCGTCCGGGGGCATCGATAGGCAGATCCACCACTCGATCATGTTGAGCATCGGCTCGGCCGCCTTCGGCAAGTCGTCCAGATTCTGCGTAGCCAGCCAGAACCACGCGCCGAGCTTTCGCCACATCTTCGTGATCTTGACCACGTATGGCGCGAGTAGCGGATTCTTGGTGATGATGTGCCCTTCGTCGGTGACGTTGATGATCGGCCGGCCGAGGAACTGGTCGCGCTCGGCGATGTTGTTCACCGTGTTGATGAGGCTGATGTACGCGATGGAAAGCTGCGCGTTGTAGCCCTCTCGCGCGAAGGTCGCCAGATCGACGACCGTGATGTCGGCTTCCGGCCACGGCGTGCCGGGCCGATCGAACATCTCGCCGTCGACGCCCTGGCAGAACAGGTTCATCGCGTCGGCCATTTCCAGCAGGCGGGTGCGCCGCATTTCCGGCAGCGTCGCGTCGTTGCCTCGCTCGCGCAGCGCGTCGCACACGTCGCGCGTGAGCACTGGGCGCTGATCGGCTACGCAACGCTGCGCGGCGTCGAGGATGCACTGGCGGATCAGGCTGCGGTCGGCGCGCGTCATCCGCGCTTCTTCCTTGTCCTCGCCGCCAGTAATCATCATCCGCGCAGTGATCTCCAGTTCACCGAGCACGTCGCGCTGTTCGTCGCCTTCGGTCGTGGCATCGGCCTCCTGTGCCTCGTCCAGCGCATCGGCATCGAGCGTCTGCACCTGGCTCGGCGTGGCGACAAGGCGCCACGCATCGGCAAACGGTGCGAGGCTCACGCCGGAGCCGGGTGCGAGCTTGACCCGGTGCACCGACAGACCCAACCGCGCCGCGAAGTCGCCGAATAAGCCGAACGAGTTGCCGGCCTCTACGATGAAAAGGCGGGGACGATAGATCGCGGTAATCTGGTTCAGGATGTTGTTGAGTGTGGCGCTCTTGCCGGAGCCGGTCGGCCCGAACAGGAACAAGTGCGCGTTCATTTGCCGGTCGAGACGGTTCAGCGGATCGAACGTGATGGGGCCGCCGCCGCGGTTGAAAAAGGTGATCCCCGGATGGCCCGTGCCTTGGCTGCGGCCCCAAACGGGTGCAAGGTTCGCCGCATGCTGTGCGAACATGAGTTGCGTGTACCACTGGCGCTTGTCGGCGGACGGATCGAATACCGCAGGCAACCAGCGCAGATAGCTATTGAGCGGCGCGACTTCGTCTTCCTCGCGCACCGGCTGCACGCCTGCGTTGAGCATGACGTTGACCAGTTGCAGACCGCGTGCATCGAGTTCGTCCATGTCGCGCCCACGCAGGTAGAACGCTACCGCACCACGGTACAGTTTGTGGGCGCTGCCGATCAGGCTGCGGACCTGTTGCACGTCCTGCCGGGTCTGCTCGGACGCGAGCGTTTCGCCGACCGACTTCTTGCTCAGGTGGTTGAGATGGGCTTCGAGCACATCCTGCGGCGTGGCGACGAGCGTCAGGCACAGCACCGTGTCCTCGGGCATCTGGTCCATCAGCGCATTGAGCGCGTCGCCCTTGCGCGTCTCGCCGGTCAGATGGCCGGTCGCCGGTGGCGTGCGCAGCCGATCCATCGAGATGACCCGATGCGGCATGCCGTCGAAGAGCCAGGTGCCGTTTGGCAGGTCCGAGTGCGGCTGGCCGAAGAACAGCCGCTGCGCGAAGTCGGTGCCGCTGGCCAGCTCGATTTCGCCATCCTCGTGTTCGTCCGGGTAGCGGGTGAGCGCGTAGAAACGCTCCCGATCCTCTGGCGTGTCGCCGAGCAGCGTCGGTGCCGGATTGAACCAGCGCAGCAGCCAGGCGTGGATGGCGGCTGCGTCAAGGTGCCTGGCCTTCACCCCTGCATTCGCTAGACCGCCCATGAGCCGGTCGCAGATGGTAGTGAGTGCCTGCTCGGGCGTCTGGCCTCGACGGGCGTTGGCAACTGTGGGCGTGCGCCGGTAAACAACCATGCGCACGCGCTGCACCTGGCCGCGCCACGGCAGGCGCGTGACGGTCGTGTCCTCGAACAGACCGCCGGGCTTGGCGATCGCGCGCAGGTGATGCGCGAAGAACCGAAGGTAAAACGCGCTGAAAGCGCTGTCCTGCGCGCGGGGTCGCAGATAGGTCTGCAACGTGCCCAGATAATCATTGAAGTCCGGTTCGTCCTGTGCGTAGAACTGCACCACCCACGGATGCTCGTCGAACTCGTCAAACGAGTCCTGCAAGGCGTTTTCCACCGCGTCGCGGGCCCGCCACAGCCAGGTCATCTCGCGGCCCTCAGTGCCGATCGGCAGCAGCTCGAAAAAAGCGGCGACGGATTGCCCGTCGTCCAGCAGCATGCTCTTCGAGCCGGGCAGGTATTCGGCCCAAGGCAATAGATCGACGAACGACGGCGCAACGTCGTAGAGCGCCTCGACGTCGGCCTGGGTCGCCGGCTTGCGCTTGCCACGACGCAAGGCCTCGCCAGGCGCGGGAATCCCATGCGCGTTCAGCGTGGCAACGTGCCGCTCCCACGCATCCGGCACGCCGGCCACGGTGCCGGCGCGCGGGACGGTCTTGCGCGGCCAGGGCAGCGACCACCGCATCAGTAGTCCTCCAGCCGTTCGCCCGGCATCGCGTACTGCACGCGCTGATACAGCGGAAAGACAGTCGTGTAGCCGGGCACCGGCACCGGGTCGGTGCCAGCCAGGTGCGGGAACACGTACATCATGAGGTCGGGGTTCGGCAGCCGATGAAACTGGCGGTAGATTTCGTTGGTAGCGTTGCGCGTGTAGGCCGCATTGGCGGCGGGTGCGTTCTGCACGTCGGCGTCGGTCAGCGGGCGGCGTAGCCCCTGGCGCGCATCGAGCAACTGGCGTGCGGCCTGGCCGCCGCCCGCGCTGCCGCCGGTCTCCTGGTTCCACACATCGAGCATCGTGCTGTCGCCGTGCGGCAGCAGCTTCTCCTTGCTGGTCGCGCAGCCACCAAGCGCGATCAGCATTGCGACGGCCAGCAGGCCGGTCGCGGCATCAGTCCAGATCCGGCGCATGGGCTTCTCCGATACGATGGTTGACCCGACGACCCTTGGGGTCGTAGTCGATGTTGAGAGGATGGTCGAGATGCACGGCGACCTTGGCGCCGGGCTGCACGTAGATCGCGGCGAACGCCTGGCCGTAGAGCTTGTTGACCCACTGCGACATCTGCTCCACGCCACCGGCGAGGATGCGGCCCATTGCCTCGTTGCCCGAGATACCCACGGTGCCGAGCGTCTGGCCGTTGCCGCCGCTGACGAAGGAGTAGTTGTTGTCGCCCTTGGGGATGAGCGCTGCCGCGCCCGCGCCAGCGGCGGTGATGAGCGCCTGCGAACCGAGGTACTGCTCGGCATTGCTGCGCCGCTCGCCGGACACGCACGGAATACCGTAGGGGTCGCTGATCCAGCCGAGGGCGCCCTGAATGGTGTTGGTGCTGCCGTTCTGGCTGCTGCTGTTGCTGGTGTTGCCGTTGGCGTTGCCCGAGTCCTCTGGTACGGTGCGGATCGTGCCGTCCTGGAACACGAAAGTGACCGAGCGAATCTGTCCGCGCACGCACGAGAGCGTCCAGTCGCCCGAGGCGGTGCCGCTGACCACGGCGCCGGCCACATCGGGAATGTCGATGCCGTTTGCCGTGAGGTTGTCCGGGCCGATCAGCACCTTGAACGGATACGGGTCGTTGACGGTTCCGTCGATCGGCACGCGGCCGATTAGCGCGGTCATGGCGACCGAGCCCATCAGCGTGGCGTTCGTTGGTACGGTGTAGACCGGCTTCGCGGGCCTGCCAACGGCCTTATCCCCGGCATCGGCCACCGTGTCCGCCGCGTTGTCGAGCGTCTTCTGCGCGGGACCGAAACTGGTCGGAAAGCTCGGCCCCTTGCCGTTGTTGCCGTTCTTCGTGTCGGGCTTGGTATCGTCGGGCTCCACCCAGCGCGTGCCGCCAGAGCTGGCACTGAAGTTCTTGCCGTCGCCGTCCTGAAGTCCAAGGCCGACCGGTAGATCGGCCTGATTGCCCTTGCCGGTGAGACCGTCCAGGCGCTTCTGCACGTCCTGCAACAGGCCCTGTGTCTGCTGACGGTCGCTGGAGACCTGATCGCGGTCCTGTTGCAGACGGCTACGCTCGCCGTCGAGCGCACTCTGGATGCGCTGGTCGATCGCGCTCTCGCGGGCGCGCAAGCGGTCGTTTTCGGTCTTGGCGTTCTTGTTGTCGTTGAGCGAGGTCTGCAATTCGTTGCGCAGTTGCTTGACCTGCGCGACCAGCGTGGCGACAGTATCGCGTGGCGTGTCGCCCTCGATCCCCAGCGCCTTCATTTCTTCGGGTGTGAGCTGGCTGGCCGCCGTCGGTGACGAAGACTTGGTGCCCGAACTACCGGAAAAGAGCTTGATGCCGACGAGCACGATGACCAGCGCCATTGGGATCATCAGCCACTTGAGCAGGCCGTTACTTTTCATCGCGACCTCCTTCGGCCTGGCCGGCCGCCGCCGCGGGCGGCAGGTTCACCATGGGGTCGATGGGCGCGACCGCCGGCAGTAGCGACTCGGCCAGGCCGTGGCTGCGGGTAACCAGATAGAGCACGGTGGTATCGGTGGATTGCCCCGCTGGTCCCAGGGTCGGGTGCTGGAACGTCGCCGCCACGAAGTCGCCCTGAAGCGCGCGCGGATCGAGGTCGAGCCAGCGACCGGCGGTATTGGTGAGTTGCACCGCCGTCACCCACTGGTCTTCGAGCCGCCACGCGCCGAGCGCGCGCGCTCGCACGGGCAGCGTCGGCAGCAAGGTGTCCAGGGCAAGGCCGCGGCGCAGGTTGGCCCGTCCGATGCCGGCGATCGGCTCCACCGTGCGCAACGGCGCGTAGAGGTTCTGCGCGGCGTAGCGTGTCAGCACGACGGGAATCGGCGTCTCGCGCGTGGCGACGGGCTTGCCGGACGTGCCAGAGCTATCGTCGGCATCGTCTGCTGGCGTCGTGACCTTGCTGCCGTACCGCGTCGTGGGGGCTTCGTCTTCTACGATGCGCACCGGCTCCAGCGGAGTTTGGCTGTCTTTTGCCGGCGTGGCGGCAATGTCGATCAGGATCAGCGCGCCGGATTCCACGTCCTGCAACTGCAACCGGGTCGGCGCGATTGCGTCGCTCGCGCGCAGATAGATCGCACCGCCCGCGCTTTGTACGCGCAGGTGGTCGGCGATGTCCGGTGTCACGCCAACGCGCACGTTGCGGTCGATGAACACCACGCGCTCCTGACCGACGACGAGCGGTACGGCTAACGGCAGGCGTGCCCAGTGCAGGATTTCGACAGCATGGCCAATGGAGGCAAGCCCCAGGCTCAGGGCGACGCCGGCCAGGGCCGACAGGACAAGGCGCTTCATGGGGTGTCTCCCTGTGGGTGGTCCGCCGTAGTGGTGGTGACCGGCGAGCTAGCAGGCGTGGCGAGCGGCCCACTGATGGGCGTGCTGGCCGGGGTTGGAGCCGGCGCGGCTTCGATGCGCTGCGGCGTGCCCGCGTAGCAGTCGAGCGCGAGGCCGAACGGGTTGTGCTCAGGATCGATGTCCATGCGCACGACCTTCAACGGATAGCGCACGAGCGCACGCTTGACCTGGTCGCCGCCGTAATACTCGTCCGCAGTCACGTCGAGCGTCACGATCCAGTCGTTGTTGGAGATGACCTTGACGCGCGTGGCCGGGTCGTCGCCATAGCCTCGGCCGGGAATCTCGTAGATGCCACGCACACGCTGACGCAGTTCGCCGTTGCTGCGCCGGTATTCGTAATCCTGTTGCAGGAAGGCGCGGCAACCCGGCGTGAGATAAGCCGACAGCGCGTTCAGGTTGCGCGGATAGTCTGCCTCGCCATCCGTGGGCCAGCGCTGAAGTTGTTGCCAGATGTAGAAACTGAAGGCATACACGCTCTCGGGAGGCACATCCCACCAGCGGCGCACGCTGCCCGAGCGCAGGTCGGGCGGGACGTGAATCGTGAGATTTTTCGGGGCACTCCACCAGCCGAAGGCGAGCAGCAGCGCCACCACAAACAGCGCGCCGGCCGCAAGCCGCAGCGTCTTGACATGCGCCTGCAGGTATTCGATCTCGTTGCGGAAGCGGCTCATGAAGCACTCCGGGCGGAAGAGCGTGCACTGGCCAAGCGCCGGGTGGTCCAGCAGCCCGAGCGGGTGATGAGGGTTCGTCCGCCCATCAGCGCCGCCAACGCTGGGTAGCGCAAGGCGAGCCACCACTGAAGCTGGCGGTAGAGCCAGGTATCGGGCCGGCCTCGTTTCTGCCGCCGCAGAAAGCCGCCACCGGCAAAGACGCCCAGCGCGATGCCGGCCACGATCAACGTCGGCACCATGGCGATGCTGCGCGTGACCCAGGCCAGCGGCAGGCCGAGCGCCAGTCCGGCCGCAGCCGACAGGCCGGTGCAGATCCACAGCTCGTCGGCGGTCAGCCCGCGCACGACCACCGGCTGGCGGTTCAGCCGGTGCGGCAGGAAAATGACGAGCCCGTCTTGCAGGCTTTCCGATGCGGCGGCCATGAGTCGCCGTCCTTACAGAACACCGGTGGCCTTGGTCAGCAGCCAGATGCCGACCACGAGCAAGATGGCGCCCACGGCCACCGTCAGGCCGAACTGTCCCCAGGTGGCGCGGCCGGTGTGGATTTCCGAATAGCGGGTGTAGGCGTGGTAGCAGACGCCGATGAACATCGAGGCGACGACGAGCAGCGCGATCAGCATCACGATGTCGTAGCCGTAGTTCTGGAGCGTCTGGATGATGCCGCTGCCCTGGCCGCGCGAGGGATCTTCCATGGTCGGCAGGCCGGCTGGAAACGCCGACAGCGGCATGGCGGCGAAGATCAGCGGGACGAATGGCGCGATGACGCGCGTGGCGGTGCGATGGAGAGTGAGATGAGTGCTCATGGCAGTACGGCCTTTCGAGGAATCAGGACAGGAGGAAGAAGGTCAGCACCACGTACATCGCGAGAAATCGCACGACGACACCGAGGAACTGACGTTGGGAGAGGCGTTGCTCGGCCCAGCCGACGTAGGCGGTTCGCATGGCCCAAACGCCCCACAGCAGGAGCACGGCGAACACGATGCTGAGCACGACCGTGGAGACAGCCGCGGGAGTGAAACCGCCGTTGGCCTGAAAGGCGGTGACTTGATCGGCGGAAGGCGTCATGGCTTCGACGCCTCCTTACCGTCGTCGGCACTACCGCGCACGTAGTCGCCCGCGAGAGGCACGGGATCGCGCGGCTGGGCGCGCTGGGGAACGAGGTAATCCTGCACGCCGGCGCGGACCCGCTTCACGTCCTCACGCAGACGTGCATAGTCGAAGTGGTAGCGGGCCCGCTCCTGGGGCGACACATCGGCCGCGTGCTCGGCGAGCCGGTTAACCAGTTCGAGCTGGCGCGCGAGCGCGGCGAGCTGCTCGCGCTCGGTCGCATCGTCTGCGGCGACAGCCGGTGGCAGTCCCGAAACGACGAGCAGCACCGCGGCGAAGGCGTGGCGCCAGGTCGGTGGGTAGCTGGAAAGGGAAGCCATCGTGCCGTGCTCCGGGGATGCGGATGGCACGATGCTGAGGTGGCGCGGAAACCCGCGCCGTAAACAATCGGGACTAGATCGCCACCGCTTTAGTCACGGCTGTATTCAATAGCCCTCGTCTTGAGTATCTTGGCTTTCTGAGATGCGCTCCATCAAAGGTACTTCTTGAAGGTTGCTGCTGCGATGTCGGTGGCGATCCCCAGCAGCGCGGCGGCGGGCAGGAGGATCAGCAGCGGATGCACGCTGACCGGCAGCGCCAGATACACCACCCACGGCAGCACTGCCAGCGGCATCAGGCTCGCTTTGGCGCGGTGGTAAATGAAGCCGGACTCCCGGCCAGCACCGAAGCGGCGCACGTCCCGGCGCGCGAGGCCGTCCACGAACCCGACGAAGGCGGCGAGCAGGAAAAGCGGCAGCGTCAGCATCAGCACGAAGAACCGCACCAGGAAGGTCAGCACCGTGTAGACGGACGCGATCAGATAGGCTTCCACATGCACGTAGACGAGCGCCATGTAATAGCGGAAGTCATGTGCTTGATTGCGGGTGCCGGCGCTCGCCTGCGCCGAGGCATTGCGTATCCATTCCAGCAGGCCACTTTTCACGAACAGCCAGTCGTAGGCGTGCTCGATCAGCACGTGCGCGGTGCGTCCAGGTTCCTGCACCAGCGCGCTGCGTGTGAAGTTGGCCGAGAACTGATCCAGCTCTTGATTGAGCATCGCCTGGGCGTGATGCCAACCCTCCTGCGGCCAGAAGAAGTGCATGCCGACGCACTCGATCAGGATGCAAAGCAACAGCGACCCGCACAGCACGCCGAACAAACGAAACGGTAGCGTGATGAGGCTGGCAACGGCTCCTTGCTGTTGCTGCTGCGCGCGCTTTGCCGCGACGGCCGGGTCGCTCACGATTCCGCCTCATCGGCGACAGTCGCCAACTGCTTGAAATCGCCCAGCAGATCGTCCGGCAATGCGCTTTCCTGCAAACCGGGTAAGCCCTGATTTTCCCACCAGTCGACGGCCTCGACATAGTGCTGTCGCATGTAGCCGGCCAATTCCTGCAAATCCTTCGGCATCACCTCGTCTGGATCGGGTGCAGGTAGCGGCATACGCACTTTCCAGAGGTTGCCGCCTTCGATTAGCGCAAAGCATTGCCCCTTGGGCAGTGCGACGATGTGCGCCGGTTCGATCAATGGCACGCTGGCGCTGCTGATGCGGTCCTGGGTATTCGACGTGAATGCCGTGTTGCCGCGCGGGTCGGAACTGTCGGTCGCGCCACTCACCAGCGAGGTTGCGTACACATCGACTTTAGGTAACTGGCGCGTCAGCAGTTCGGCGGTTGCCGTTTCGCGCACCCGCAGCATGAAGAGGTTGTTGAAGTTTCCGACGACCTGGCCCGCCTTGGCGCGGTTGCCGATGCGCGCTTCGATGTCGGAAAGCGTTTGCGTATAGGCCGTTACCTGCACACCGGCACCGCCGCCTTTATTGACCATCGGGATGAACTCGTCGCCCATGAGTTCGTTGAACTCGTCGGCATGCACGTTGATCGGCACCTTCACGCCTGACGCGGCGCCGGGCAACCCATCGTCAATGCCGAACTTGTAGATGTGTCCAGCGACCGAGACGAGATCCGAGAACATGGAGTTGCCGACAGCCGAGGCCACTTCGGCGTCAGACAGTGCATCCAGACCAACATAGACCACCGCGCGTTTGCGGATGATCTGCATCCAGTCGAAGATCGGTCGCGGATCGCCCAGGTCCGAGTAGTTCGGTGCCAGCAGTTGCGCGATCTTGCCAGTGGTGAGCTTTTCCAGGAGAGGGAGCAGCGACGCGACGATCTTGTCGAAGTAGGTACGGTCGTAGCGCACGGCGCTACGCAGGCCGTCGAGCACCGGGTCATAGACGCGTACCTGCGACAGGTACTGCTCCAGGGCAATGACGCGCTTCTCGCGTCCGATCATGTTGCGGGGGATGTTCTTGTCGTTGAGCTTCGCTTCGAGCTGGACGATGATTTCCCAGGCTTTCGGCTCATGCGTGGCGAAGTAGTGCTGCGCGTATTCGATGAACAGAGCATCGATGTTGATGACGTGGCGCTGGATCAGCAGGTAGTCGGGACGCTGCCCCAACTCCACGAGCGCTCGGGCGATGATATTGACGAACCGCCATGCAAACTCGCGGAACGCGGCGCTGTTGCCTTCGCCGGAAAGCTGGCCGGCGATGCGCGTAGCCACCTCGCTGATGCGGCCGAAGCGACCCACGGCGTTATAGCGGGCGCTGATGTCCGGCCAACCCAGGTGGAACACGTAAAACTCGCCTTCACGTCCTGCGCGCTTGGCCTCGACGTACATCCGTTTCAAGAGATCGGCGTCGCCCTTAGGGTCGAAGACGATGACGACTTCGTGCTCACCGGCTGCATTGCGTCGCCGGATGTCCTGAGTGATGAACAGCTCTGCGAGCCGGGTCTTGCCGACGCGGGTGGTGCCCAGCACCAGGGTATGACCGACACGTTCACCCAGCGGCAACGTGACGTCGACCTCGCGCGGTTCAATGCCGTGCAACCGCGGCAGACCGCCGACCGGCGGCAGCGGCCGCGCGGGGTTCAACGGGCTGTCCCACGTCAACGCCTTGGTAAGCCGGGAGAGCGGAAACGGCGCGAACTCCAGCCTTTCCTCCAGGCGCCGTGCGACCCGGTAGATCATGGTCGGCTCCACGTAGCGCCGGAACTCGGGCCGGTAGGTCTGCATCAGCCGGTGTGTGTGCCGCTGGTCCCAGCGGAACCCGCGGCCGACGAACAGCCGCTGCTGGCTGACGGGCACGTCGCGGCTGGTCATCACGTAGCGCGGCAGGCGGCGGATGTTGCGGCGATAGCGCAGGATGACCCAGGCATCCCACAGCCGGGTCGCGCCGAAGACCAGGAAGGCGAGTGCACTGGCCAGACCCAGCAGCGGACTCAGCGCGAGCGACCACGGTGCCACCACGCACAGAAGCGCGGCGCCCGTGCACACGGCAACGGTGTATAGCTCCACCGCTGGCCGCAGCAGTACCTCGATGGTATGGGGCTGGGCCATCGCGGACGCACGTCAGGGCTCAATGCCGGTGGCGGTAATCAGCACCGGGTAGTGGCGGATACCCAGCCGTCCGGCCAAATCGTCCCCCGACACCGGCGACAGCATCAAGCCTGGCGCGAGACGCCGTAGCGACGCCAGCGCTTCGGGCGAGGCCACATTGACCACCAGCCCCACGGCCTGAAGGTCGCGCAATGCCCTTTGCCGCTGCCGTAGCCAGGCACGCGAGCGATCGTCGTCTCCGACCAGAAAGAGCGGCGTCAGGCCCGGTGCGCGGATTACCCTGCGCGGTTCGTCACCCGGCGACAGCCGTGCGGAGCGCACCGGCAGCATGGCCGCTTCGGCATCGGTCGGATTGCCGATATGGGGAGCCAGGGCCGACGCGGGCGGTGCGTCGGAGCCAGCATCCTGGGGATTGAGCGCCTGGTAGTACGGCAGCGCAGAGACCCCGCCGCGGTCATCGACCACGATCAGCGGCGCGCTGGTGGTCTGCGCGTGGACGGTCGTTGCCGCAAGCAATCCGAGGGCGAGAAAGGCAATCCGGCTCATGGTGTCGTGTCCACGGAGGGAAGAGGAACGCCGGGGCCGAGCACGCGCGTCAGATGCTGATGGACGCTGCGCCGGTAGCGGGCTGCCGCTTCGCCACCGGCGGGACGGTGGTAGCGGCCGATGGCGAGCAGCCAGTCTTCGCCCGGCAGGTGCTGCTCGTGCAGGATGTCGGCGGCAATCGCCAGGTTCCGGTAGGGATCGAGCAGTTCGCAGGGTGTGCCATAGCGATGTGCCTGGTAGCCGAGGTTGACCTGGCCGAGGCCCGCGTCGATACGACTGGCGGGTGCGCGAGCTAAGGCACGGCTCAGGCCTGCGCAGGCTTCGATGCGCGTGGCGTAGCGTTCGGCCTGACCGGCGACGTTGAGCGTCCACGGCCAAGGGATCAGCCGGCCTCGCAGCTTCGCGCCGCTCTCTTGCAAGGCGACCGCGTACAGTACCGGCGACGGCACGCCGGCCTGTTGCGCGGCGAGCTGATAGGCCGGAGGCGGAAGTTCCTGCGCCTGGACGACCAGCGCCGGGATGGCGGCGCCGAGCAGCCACGCCATGCCGAAGGCGGCGCGTAGCGGGCGGGATTGCCGCGTTACTGGCGCTGCCATTGCCCGTTCACCTCGCGCACCACGGCCGGCAGTTCACCGGGAAGGCCCAGCGAAAGCCAACGTCCGCCGTCGTGGTTGAGCGTGATCGTGTGGGCGCGCACGCGGGCCGGGTCGATGCCGGCCTGCGTCGCCCACTGGCGGATCAGGGTGTCGTCTCCGCGGCTGCCGACCATGTAGAGGTCAAAAGGCGTACCGGCGGCCTGGAGTTGCCGCACGCGCTGTTCGCAGGGCGTGCAGTCGGCCTTGATGAACACCGCCGTCCGGCCAGACCCCGTGTTGCCGACGCTGGGCGTCTGGGTGTCGGGCAGACTCACGCGCGGCTGGCCGGGAAAGAGTCGTTGCCAGGCGGCATCGTAGGCACGCTGGTAGGCCAGCGTCTTGTCCACGCGCCGGGCTTCGGCCTGAACCTGCAACTCCGCGTAGTGGTTGCGCTCCTCGTCGTTGCGTGCCTCGATACCAAGCGCGCTCAGCGGATCGAGTTTCGGTGCGTAAATCCCCAGCGGACCTTGCATCAACTGGCGGTAGCGCGCCCATTCCTCGGCACGCAGGCCCCAGTCGTGCGCCTGGCGCTCGTCGAGCGCGGCATCCGCGTTGGTCTGCGTCTGGCTGAGGTTCGTGCGGGAGGTCGCCGTCGAGGCCGACTGCGCGCGAGCGTGCAAGGACGCCAAACCCAGCGCGCAGAGCAGGCAGGCGGCGATGGCAGACTGTCGCATCTTGGCCGTCCTACGGTAGCGCCACGCGCTGCGGCTGACCCTTCACCAGAAACAGAGCAGCATGGGCGTCGATGGATTGGAGCTGCCAGTCGCCATCGCTGTCGCCTTCGCGCAGCAGACGGACGTTGGCGAGCGAGGTCGTGGCCGGTGACGCGATCGACAGGAAGCGTTCGCCACCGCGCAGTTCCAGGCCGACAATCCGAAACGGTGGCGTCTGCACCTTGGGTTGGGTTGCTACCGGCGCTCGTGATCGACGCACGGTAGGCGTCGCTGACTTGAGTTCTTGCTGGCGAGCCTCGACGGTGTCGACGCGCTCCTGCAAGGCTTGCAGGTCACTGGCATGCGCAGCATCGGCTTGTGCCTGTTCAACGCTGGCGAGCCGGGTTTCGAGTACCTGGCGGCTCGCTGCGAAATCGGCCTGGCTCACGGGCTTGGGCTGGTGTTTGTCGGCCTCAGCTTGCTGGGCCAGTTCTGCTATCTGCCCGGCAAGTGCCTTGATCTGCGTGGCCTGTGTGTCACGGCGGCCCTGTTCGGTCAGGCGGGAGAGTCCGACGCTGTGGACGATGGCGATTAGACTGATGAGCAGGAGCCAGATGCCGGCGGCGATCTTGAGCCAGCGGGTGCGGCGACCTGCTTCAGGGATTTGCGGAAAGGTCATGGCTGCTCCCACGGTTGGAGGGCATCGAGGGGATCGGTTCGGGTGTCGGCAGGGGGCGAAACCGGCGCGGTCACGGCTTCGGTCGCGGGAGTGGTCGACAGCACCGGCGGCGTTTGCCGGGCGAAGCACACTTGCCGGGCGGCATCGTCGATGGACAGCTCCCAGGCATCGGAGCCGGCGAGCGTCAATAACGCATCACGTAAGGCCAGCGGGCCAAGATGCAAATGCGCGGCGGGCAGCGGCAAGGCGTAGAGCGTGCTGGCATCCGCGGTATCGCAGAGCCGGTAACCTGAGCGCAGGAGCACGTAGCGCAGTGCATCGCCGACGGTCGCGTCGGAACCGGACGGAATGGAAATTTCCACCACCTGTTGCATCAGGTCGCGCTGCGCCAGTTCGGGTACCAACTCGACCAAGGTGTAACGGCCGTAGCGGGTCACTGGAACGAACTCAGGAGGCGGTTCGGCTACGGCAGCGGCAGGCGGTTCCGGCGGTGCTTGCGGTGGCGTCACCGTCGCGCAGCCGCCGGCCAATAGCGACCAGAGCAGGCCGAGAAGCGCCGGGAGCGGGCCTCGGTCGGAATGGCGAAACAAGGGGTGGTCGGGGCACATGGCGCGGCGTCCTGAAGCATCGAGTCCTCACCATCGCCGCGCAGGCTTCACGCGGCAGCAAACAAAGCGAACTGCGCAGCGTCGGATTTCACAAAAAAGAACGGCCCCGAAGGGCCGTGCAGGTACAACAGGTAGATGTAGAGGTTGGGATCAAGCCGCACCAGGTACCAGACCCAGCGTGCGGACTGCCGCCAGGAGAACCGGCTGTTCGGTGTCGTCGTAGCAGAGGAAGGGTTCCTCTTAACCGGCATCTTCGGCCAGCGCTTGCGCCTTGTCGTAGTGGATGCCGAGGTCGTATTCCTCGTCAGTCACGGTGACGGTGAAAATCGGCATGTCGGGCATGCCCGATGCGTTGCGGCAGGCGACCGCGATGTGAAAGGTCTTCATGGGATCAATTCCTTGTACTCAGTCATCCAACGTCGTTTCCATGCGCTCGCGCATCTCGGAAACGAAATCGTCGGGTGCCATCAGGCCGTAGCGCGCCAAGCGCGTGGGAATGTCCTCGGCAGCGAGGTTGCCGTCCTCGATGCGCAGGCGCATGAAGTCGGCGATCTCGGCTTCGGATAGCGGGGCTGGCGGAACGGACACGTCGATCGTGTACTCGTCCACTTCCGCTGCGGTCTCGCCGGTCAGCAGGCCGTTGCCGATGGCGTGTTCGCACATCTGCTGGAGACGCTCGACCATTTCGGTCGAAGGCTCGCCGTTGAGGAGATAGGCCACGTCTAGCGTTAGACGAACTTTGACGGTATCGGTAGCCGGTTGGGTGTTGTGGTTCATGGAATGCTCCTTGGGAGAACAAAGCGATGACGCCATGCCCGCGAGGGGCATGGACGCATCGGTGAGGTGAGGAAAAATGCGGCGACCGTAGGGCCGCCACGATGGGTTTGACGATCAGGCAGTGACCAACTGGCGGGCCAACGCCACTTCGACGGAATCGTCGTCCTGGTTCAGGACGTCGAGCCCGGATTCCGGCACGTCGCCAGAGGTGGATTGCGAGACCATGATCTTCTTGGCCATGAGCGTGAGGCAGGTCATCTGCGACGTTGCCGCGTAGCCGAGGTAGATCACACGCACGGGCTGCTTCTGCCCGATGCGCCACGAGCGGCGGGCCGCCTGCTGAAGCGAATAGACGTTGTAGCCCGACTGCATGAACACGATCGTCGGGAACTCCAACAGGTCCAGCCCCGTCTTGACCAGCTCCGGGTTGGTGATGAGCACATCGATGCCGCGATCCAACTGCTCGGCGATCCAGTCCTCGCGGCGGGAGGCATCCACGCTCGCGCGCAGCACCGCCACCTTGAAGCCTTCCTGCTCCAGCAGCATCTTCAGGCGTGAAGTCGTGTCGCGCGTGCCGGTGTAGACCGAATACACCAAGGTTTTTCGACCTTCGGCCTTCTCCTGCTTGCAGACTTCGATCAGCTCGCGTTCCTTGGGCATCACTTCCAGCTCGTTGAACTGAGCCGGGACATACGCCAGGGTGTTGCGCGTGCGCGGATGCACCACTGTTTCCGACCGGAAGCACGTATCCGGCCAGGCCAGCAGCACGTTGAGGACCACCCCGAGCAGCGTCGTGTCGCGTTTCGCCAAAGCCTGACGCAACTCGGCCGTCAGCCGCCCGGACAGGTCGCGGTAGGCCGCGGCTTGCGCCGGATCCATCGCCACCTCGCGGAACTCCTCGTCATACGGCGGCAGGACGTTGCCGCCGATGTCCTTGAGCTTGAGGAAGATCGTGAACGGCAGGATGCAGCGCAGCACCCCTTTCGGGCCAAAGCCCGGCGCCTTGACTGTGCGCACCGATACTTTGGTGCCCTTGGCTGTCTTGTGCGCGGTGCCGGTACTCTCGGAATAGATGTCCTTGAGGACACCGTGATCGCGCATGAACGCCATGGCTGCTGACGTCATGCTGCCGTTCCTGGTCGGGCGGTAGCCGTCTTCGATCATCCGCCCAGGCAAGGCGCGGAACAGCAGATAGAACAGGTCGTCGCCGTAGCCGCCCATCAGCGTGCCGGTGAGCAGCAACGTCTTGCGCGACTTCGCCGCCAACACGCCCATGGCCTGCCCTTGGGCGCTGCCACCGTTCTTGTACTCGTGCGCCTCGTCGGCGATGAGCAGGTCGAACGTGCCTTGCGGCAGGTAGCGTTTGATGAACTCCGAGGGTTGATAGCCACCCTCGCCAAAGCCGAACTCCATGTTCGCCATCGCCCGTTCCATGCGCGTGGCCTGACGGTCGGAGAAAACCAGCTCGCCATCGCCATCCATCAAATTGATGAACTCGTGGATGTTGTCGCCGAGCATCGACGCCAGGAACGCATCGCCGAACTTCTGCATCAGCTTCTGTGCGGTGACTTCCCCGATGGTCGGGATACGCTTGAGCGCCTTGAGCACAGCGGAGGACTGGTCACTGGCGGACAAGCCCCTCGGACGGATCAGCGTCCACAGCGGTGCGGCGCAATGGCTGCACTTGCGGCGGTATTCCTCGGCTTCGAGTTCGATCGGGTTGACCGGCTCGCCGTCGAGGTCGGTGATGACGTGCCCGCAGTCCGGGCACATGCCCACGTCGCCGTGCCGGGTGCGCCGCCGGGTGAAGACGGGTTTCCAGTGGAAACCCATCCGCATCCGCACGCGGCCCAGGACGAAGAACTCCTGACCGGACGGCTGCACACCGAGCTGCTCGCGCAGCTTGATGAGCTTGACCAGCGTGTCCGGGCCATTGAGCACCCAGACCTTGGCGCCAGCCACCGTCTCCTGGATCTCGCGCCGCCACTTGTAGACCAGGTGCGGTGGCGAGAGGACCAGCGTGCGGCGGTAACCTTCGGCGTTGAGGACGGCGGCGGTGGCGATGCCGACGGTGGTTTTGCCGCAGCCCATCTCGCCGTTGACGACCGCAGCGCGTTCGCCACGATCGATCAGCAGTTCGGCGGCGGCATGGACTACCTCGGCCTGTGCCGGGAACAGCTTGCGCTTGAGGCTGGCGACGATGAGCTGGCGGTGCGCCTGCGGTGTGCCGGAGTAGACCGGCGGGTTGGCGCGGTTGAGGGAATCGAGCAGTTCGTCGCCGAACTCGGCAACGAAGTCCTGAAGGCTCAGGGTGAGCGGAGAAGGTTCTGCGTCGAGCAGTTCGCCCTGCACGGGCGAGGTCTGGGCGGCGGCGGTTTCGAGATCAAGGGACATGGTGATGCTCCAGATGAAAATGAGGCATGCACCACCCCCACGGGGCGATGGCATGCCCCGGTGTGGGAAGAGAAGAACGGCGCTTGGCCGTCGTGCGTGGAGAGGATCAGTACTCGCTGGGCAGCAGCAGCGTGGTGACGCTGCGATCCCATTCGGTAATGATCCAGAGCTTCAGGTCAGGCTCGACCTGGTAGGACGAGAACAGGCGATCCTCGCCGGACTTCAACGCGGCGTCGTTCTGGCGCCGGTCGCTGTCGTCGAGGTCACCCCAGTCGCCATGGAGATGGCGAAACAGGAACGGCGCGGGGTTGAGCCGGCCCTGCCGGACCAGTTCATCGACGCCGCAGGTCATGACCATCTGGCCGGGCGAGAAGCGCCGGTTCGAGGTCTGGGCGATGGGAGATGCTTGGGTTGCCATGGTGTGCTCCCTGGAGAATGGAGGGGCCACGGCACCCCAGCGGGGTGGTAGACCCCGGTTGGGTGGATGAGAGCGACGGCGAGCCGTCGTTGATGAGCCGCGATCAGCGGATGGTCAATACCTCGCCCCGCGTGGCGGAGCCTGGCGTCATGTCCCAGGCTCGGATGACAGGGACGAACTTGTCGGTGAGGATGCGGGTCTCGGCTACGGAGCCGTCGTCGCGCTCGGTGAACTCCTGCTGGAGGGTCTTCTCCTTGTGAGTGTCCCCTTTGACGACGAGCACGCGACCATTCCTGGAGCGCACCACGCCGGAGATCGCGCCTGCGGCCAGGGCCAGGGCGAGATGCCAGTGCGACAACGCACGCGCCGGAGGCCGCAGCGCTTTCTGCGCGGCGCCCAGGTGCGTGTCCACGGACGGCCAGAGCCCTTGCAGCCGGCCGACTTCATCGGCGAACTGCTCCGGTTCCATCGTCACGCGGTAGAAGTGCTCCGGCTCGGCCTGAGCCGCGGGGACGGTATACGGCAGGAACGGCCATTCGCTCGGCAGTTCCTCGGCTTCGGCATCGCCTTGCCCGATCTGCAACAGCAGACCGCGCGTGGCCTTGACCGCATCCGATGCCTGGTCGCGCTGGCGAATGCGCCGACCGAAGATCACCACCTGCCGGAACTGCTTGTCCACCGCCTGGTAGATGCGTAGCTCGGCGAAGTGCCTGGTCAGCCAACCGACCAGCTCGGCGTCGAGCACGTAGGACGGCACGATGAAGACCATCACGCCGCCGTATTGCAGCAGCGGCAAGCTGCGCTGGTAGAAGAGCTTTTCCAGCCGGGCGCGGCCCTGACCCTGGTAGCCGATGTTGCCGTTGACGTCCTTGCTCAGGTCGCCATACGGCGGGTTCAGCCACAACAGGCCGAAGGTCTGGCGGGAGATCAGCGTATCCATCAAGTCGCCGTGGATGCAGTGGTCGACCAGACTGCGGGCATGGCGTGCCCGCTCGGCGTCGTATTCGACTGCGAAGGCCTTGGCCTGCTCGCGCCCGAGGACATGGGCGGCCTCGGCGATCGCCACGCCTTCACCGGCGCACGGATCGATGATGCACATGGGGCCGTTGGCCGGCGCCAGTGCGGACAGCACCCGCTCCAACGTCGGTTCATCGGTCGGGAAATAGCCGTTCTTGATGAAATTGCGGGCAAGCCGCGGAAACATGAGAGCCATGGGATTTCTCCTGGAATGGGATGAAGGAAAGCGGGCATGTGCTGACGCACATGCCCGTGGTGAAGGCTTCAGGCGACGTGCCGCAGGGGCGCGTTCGAGGCCAGCTCGTAGTCGGAAGCGCCGAGCGTTCCGCTGCGAATCAGATCACCGAGCGCGGTGGTCAGCGCCGGCACGTCGATGGCGAGCCGGTGGCCCTCCAGCGGTCCAAGAGCGAACGGGAGGCCGGCCAGCATCTGGCGGGTTTGCAGCAGTTCCAGCACGGTCGCGCGCCAGTGGTCGAGCAGAGGCAACGGGCAGGTGTCCTGCACCAGCGTCCACAGCCGATCGAGCCGGTGCGTGGAATCGCGGGGCAAAAGCGCCAGTGCGCTGGCGTTAGCCTTGTCGGGCTGCACGCAGCGCTTGTCGAACAGCCACACATTGGAGAGCGACCCGAACAGCGTGCGCCGGTAGGCGCGCGTGGCTCGCTTCTCCAGGCGTTCGACGTTGCCGACGAACAGCGGCAGCGAGCCGCCTTCCGGGGTGATGACGTGGAACTGGTCCAGTCCCTGCTCGTCGCGCCCGAGGGTGAGGCGTGCGAGGAACTCCTGAACGGCGGTGTCACGCGCCCAGATGGACAGGAAGATCAGATTGCCCTGATCGTCACCAACGCAGGCGTCGGCCATCAGGTCGGGGCACTCGTCGATGCGGTACAGCGGTTTGGATGAGGCGGAAGCAGGCATGGTGATGTCCTCGATAAAGAGAGAGCAGCACCGCCCGCCAGGGCAATGACTGCCCCGTGGGGTGGATGAAAGAACGCGAATTACCTGGGATCAGAGTTCCCGTTCGGTGAAGGAACCGTCTGCCTGATGCTTGACGGTGCGATTGCCGGTATTCATTTCCTGGTCGCGCTCGGACTGGATGAACATGCTTTCTGGCACAACGATCTGAAAATGACGCAGAACCTCGCGGTAGTAGTCGAGGTCATGGCCGAACGGATCTCTCTCGTGCAGGTTGCTGTACAGAAAATCGTCGTCCTCGACCATTGCCGTGTCGTCGATCAACTCGGCTGGCTTCTGAATCATCAGGAAGAAGTAATCCATCGGCCGATCCCAGCCGAGGATGACGGTGATGGGAAAGCCCTTGTGGGTCGTATCAAAGTAGTGCCGGCTCATGGTGAAGCTCCTAGGTGAAGTTGCCGGAGCTTCCCCATCGGGGAAGAACCCCGGCGGGTGTGTGGAAATGCCGTATGTACGGCGTGGGAACCAATGCAGGGATTTCAGTCCCAGTCGTCGTCTCGATCGCAACCGGCCGGGCAACATCCCAACTCGATCCCGTGCGAGCAATAGCCGTTTTCAGAGTTCCAGCTCCGCGTCGCCTGCCGTTCGGCGGGTGTTGCGTAGCCCCATTCCTGAGCTATTTGCAGCGCTGTTGCGTGCTGGGATTCCGGAAATTGACGAACTTGCGCATCGATCTCCGAACTGAAACGCTCTACGTAGTAGTCGTAAGACAGTCCGCACCCTGCGTTAGCTTGCGTGGCCGCTCTCTCGCAGACAGTTCGCCACGCGGGTTCGTCCGACACAGGGCAGGTATCCCCGCCGGGGGCATTGGAAGTGATCGTTGACATGATGGGAGGCCTTAAGAAAAAGGCCGGAGTCCTCCCTGCGAGGAAGAACCCCGGCGGGCGGTGAACGTCGCCGAGGCGACGGAAAGATCAGGCAGTGGCGAGGTGCCAGTCCTGGGACAGCGGCGCGAACTCGTAGCCCAGCACGCCGAGACGGTCGCGCTGCTCGCGCAGAACACGACGATCGACGGTAGCGTCGAGCTTGACGATCTCGCCCAGCGGCCAGAGGGTGCCGAACAGCGCTGCGTCGTCCGCATCGGCCGAAGCCTCGGGGGACGCCACAGCCGGCTTGGAACCGAACGGCGTGGTGTCGACCAGCGGATCGCGCGGGCCGCGGGACTTCGCCTTGGCCCGAGCCTTGGGCGTTGTTGGTGCGGGAGCCTGCGCTTCCTCGTCGATCGGATCGACTTCCTGCGGGCTCAGTTGTCGGGCTTCGTCACCGCTCAGTTCGTCGATGTTGGAGAGCGTCATTCCGCCCAGCAGGGCGCGGATTTCGATGACCATGCGACCGTTGGCGGTGTACGTGGACGGGCGGATCTCGGCAATAGCGAAATCGCCCTCGTACTTGCCTTCGGCGTACTGGTCGAGTTCGGCGTTCTTCACAACGAACTCGCCGATGGAGGTCGCCAGGCGGCCGACGTTGAAGTCGCCGTTCCTGCCGTGGATGGTCTTGATGGCTAATTGGCCCGGGATGGTAATCATGGGAGGCTCCTGCGAATGAAGGACAGCCACAGGCCTTCGGCGTAGATGACCGACGACGGGGTAGCTGCGGGGAGAAGAACAAGGCCCCGGAGTGCGGGGCCTTGTGGATCAGCGGGTCAGAACGACTCGGCGGACTCCAGTGCGGAGGCCTCGACGTCAGCTTCAGCGGCCGGCGCGGGGGACGCCTGGGCCGGAGCTTCCTGCGGTGCGGGCGTTTCGGCAGAAGCCGGAACGTCGCTTTCGCGGTCGTCGGAGTCGGTCGGCTTGGACTCGGCTTTGTAGACGAGATCGCCGTCGACCTTGATCCAGGAGATGAACAGCAGGCGGGCCTTGAAGCTCACCCCCTGCTCGCCGACGCGCTTCCCCTTGGTATAGGTGAAGACATCGGCCCAGAGGTCGCCGAGGCGGAAGCCGATCAAGACCTTCTTTTCGGCCTTGACCGCATCCTCGCAGCGGCGAACCAGGTGCTGTGCTTCGTTACCCGAAACGCGGGTGTCGAAGCGCACATACGAGACGTCATCGGTAGGACCGTTGAGCGCCGCGATGTCGCAGGCCAGGAAGGGGGAACCTTTCTTGGGCTTCACCTCGCGGATGCGATTGAGGTAGCCCAGACCGGTGATATGCAGGTCGAAAAAGGACTTTTCGCTGGAAGTGGTCATGGTGAATCTCCAGTAGGACAAGAAAGCGGAGACACACCCGACCCAGGCGGGGAAGGTGTGGAACCCCCGCGTGGGTTGATGGAACAGCGATGGCATCACCGTTGGGATCGACGGTCGTTCGCGCATGGATGCCGGTGCGAACTGGCTCAGTCACACGGAAAAACCGTGCGCAGCCTCAAAGACCGAAGGCTGCCTGGCATGTTGCTGACGACGTCAGCGGGACATGGAGTGAGCGTGGCACGCCGGGCCAGGCCGGGGCCACGGATAATCGGAAATTGCATGCGCCCGCATTGGCGATGCAGACCTTGCTCTTCAATCGCCGCAGAAACAGGCGATCGGTTCGTCCGCCGGATCGAACAGGTCGCCTTGATCGGCTGCGAAGCGGGCCAGGTCGGCGTAGCTCGGTCCGTCGACGCGGAAGCGCGCGCCGCTGGGCTTGCTGGCGAGATTCAGCGACTCCATGCGAACCCACCACACGGCCGCTTCCGGGCGGGCCTTGATGAGCGCCAGGCGCTGCCCGCGCGGTTTCAGGAAGCAGAGATCGCAGTTGCCTTCGAGCGTGCGGCCGTTGACGGTCAGCAGCTCCAGGTCAAACGGTTGTGCCTTCCAAAAGGCGGTCACGTCGCGCACGGTTGTTCCGGCTTCGGCCAGCGGCATGCACATGGTCTCGTGGACAGATTCGGTGGAGTGGCCGCGCGCGCGGATCTTGGCGACGCGCCGCTGTTCGTCGGTGCGAATACCGATGAACTGGTCCCACTCCGTCCAGCCAAGCTGCCGCAGGAAGCGGTGCATCGGGCGAATCTTCAGTGAGGTGGTGCAACCGCGCGCGACGGGATTGGGTAGGTACTGGCGCTTGCGGATCAGCGCCTCGAAGGGTTCACCGTCACGGCTCGCGCGCTCGAAATCTACTCGCACGAAACCGGGTGCCTCCGGCTGATATTCAAGCCAATGGACCGGCACGTGCCAGTGTGTGGCGCAGTCGCGCACGAAGCGCAGCGTGGCTTCGACTTCCTTGCCGGTGTTGGCAAAGCAGACCACGGTGTCGGCAGGCAATCCGCTGTTCGCCTGTAGCACGCGCCACAGCATGTAGGCGCTGGTGCGCCCACCGCTGAAGCTGATGCAGGTCGGTTGGTCGATCTTGAACGGGTCGCGCATGGTCGTCTCCGGTGACATGCCGGCGGGCCGGCCGGCGACGAAGGCCGTGCGGCCTGGAGACGAGTGCGGGCGCGCAGCAATAGCCGCGGCGCGAGGAAAAAAAGCCCCCTTGCCGGGGGCGATGAGACCGGAGGGTTAGCCGCTGTTCTTGGTCGGTTCGACCGCCTGCAAGAACAGTTGCGTCTCGGTGGCGGACACTTCGAGATCGTCCTCGCTGTTCAGGATGCGCGTGAAGACGCCATCCTTCGGGTCCAAGAACTCGCCGAAGTCGTCGCCACCCAGCTCGGCGCGTACCAGCTCCCACCAGTCGTCGAACGGGTCGGTATCCGGGTTGCAGCCGACGGCGTAAGCGATCAGCTTCTGGCGGCCATCGGTGCGGCGTTCCCCGCGCTCGGCGAGGAAATACGCACCCTGGTCCTTGGCGAGGATGACGTTGCACTGATTGGCGATTGCTTCCGCCAGCACGGGGCGCAGATCGGCGCCTTTGAATCGCAGTGACATGAATGAATCTCCTATGGATTGAAAAGGAAAAAGGCTCCCCGCCCGATGGGTAGGGAGCCTGCGAGGCAGAGATGCAGACGGGGATGAGTTGGGCTTTACGCCGCCCGACGCTGGCGGGAGGCCTTCGTGCCGGAGGTGACGCTCACCTCGATCTGGCGCCAGCGCCCGTCGTCGATCAAGCGTTCGAGCACTTCGCCGAGCATGTCGAAATACACCTCGTCATGCCGATCGACCAATTCGCCGTCGCGATGCAGCTCCACCACGTAGGTGTCGCCGCCTCGGTCGTACAGCACCGTCACCCGGCCCTCGAACTTCGCGGTCGAGACCGTGAAGCTGATCGCCGGAGGCGTCTCGATGATCTTGGACGGCGTCGGATCGACCCAGGTGAAATCCCGGGCACCCGCATCGACCAGCATGTGGGTGATGCGCCGGAAGCCATCGGGCGCCGGCATTTCCTCCAACTGCTGGATGAGCTGACCCAGCTCCATGCACTGCGGCTCGGGAATGGGCAGCTTGGCCGGCGCGGAGCCGAGGATGTGCGTCTTGACGGTGTAGGGAATGCCGTCGGACGTCATCTCGGTGCGCTCTTCCGGCGTGTCCGCCCGCAGCCCATCGAAACGGCGCCGTGCGTAGGGTTGGACATGCACCTTGGCGCCTTCGTCGGGGACGGTGGTCACCAGCTTGGAATCGAGCACAGCGAACTCGCTCGGCTTGAGCTTGACGACGATGGCATCGTCGGTGATGGCGACTACCTTCCCGTCGAAGGGCTGGGGGTCGACGGCGAAGCCCAATGTCGAAGATTGCGGCTGATCGTCGAACACGCGGTACTTGAACGACCGCACGTTGCGGGGCACGTGGCCTGCGACTAGCGAAGGCATCATGGATTTGATGAGGGAACGGTCCATGGGAATCTCCTTGAGGAAGAAACAAGGGATTCCCCGCCCGCAAGGGAGAGGTCCCTTGTGGGTGGTGTGGATGGACGCGGTACGTCCGTGGAAAACATCGACCAGCACGGCTTCCCGTGCTTGCAGCCTTGAAGGTCTTGGCTGCCTGGGCATGTGTCGGCAACGCCGACGAACATGGGGCAAGAATGGCCCGGGAGTAAGCGGCCCGCTTGCAGGAAACGGCACCCCATCGCACCCGCTTTCCAGCGCTGCGGGCGAGAAAAAGCCCCTCGAAAGGGGCTTGGGGGTCAGGCTTCGTACACGAAGTAGTGTTCTCGCTGACGCGGGAAGAACACGTGCTTCCACGTGTCGCCGCTTGTGTTGCCACCGTCGAATACGACCATTTCGTAGTCGTCAATGTCGGTGTCCACCAGATCGGCGCTGTCGATATGGCGCATGTGCAGCGTACCGCTCATGCGCTCGAACACCAGGATCTGGCCGATGGCGTCGTCCTGGCTCATGGCGTTGACGCAGGCTCCAAGCTGATTCTCGAAGTCGGGCGTGGGCAAGATGAGATCGGGGAACATGAGATTGCTCCTATGGAATTGAACCAGCCCGGCTCCTGGTGGGAGGCGGGCTGGCATATGGGGGATAAAGGGGAAGGCTTGCGCGTCGCGTGTCTGCTAGGTCTCGGCCAGTGGCAAGCCCAGTAGCGCGGGTGCGTCGGCATCGAGGATGAGGATGCGCACATCTGCCTGGCCGGCCAGTTCAAGGATGTTCGCCAGGTCGTCAGGCATGCCCTTGTCGCGGTGCTCCTGTCGAAGCTGCTCAGCACTGATGCCCTCGGCATATTCCAGGTTCTTGTCTGTCCAGGGCGTGGAGATCAGCTTGACGCCAATCGCCGGGCTGTACGGAACCCGAAAGGCGATGAACAGAAAAGCCTCCGGCGTGGCGAGGTCTGCCAGGTTGGCGAGGTACTGGCCGGTTTCCTGGCAGATGTGCGCGCTGCTGACTTCCCAGCACCGGCTGTAATAGCCGGTCTCGAAACTCAACCGCTGCACCACGTCTCGCGCGGCTTCGGCCGAATAGGTATCACCGACATGGACCGGGCGGCCGTCGAGGTCGTCGCCATGGATGGCATAGACCACGGCGCCCACCACGCCTTCGCCGTTGATGCCTTCAACAGCATCACATTCAGCAATCAGCTCGTCGCTGATGGCGTCAGTGCCGCTTTTGATCAACGCGAAGTCGCTGGTGACGATGCAAGGCGATGAGATCAGGTCGTTGTCGGAAAGATGCGCTTGGCTCGTGTGGATGGATCGCCAGACATGCGGGCTTCCGTCCCCGTAGCAGATGCACAGCGTTCGGACGACTCTCAGATTCCAGTAGCCGCGTACAAAGGGATTGGGATTCTGGGTCATGGAATTTCTCCAGATTGAATAATGGAGCCAATTCCCGCCACCGGGAATTGAACCCCGGTGGGTTGAAAGTGGAAAAAGCGTCAGGCGGCACTGATCGAGGGCTTTGGGCCAATCGGCGCAGGCTGACGGAAGAAAAATCGAGGGACATGGCCGCGTGGACGCATGTCCCTCATGGGCAGTGAACAAAAAGACGGTGGTATGCCGCAGACCGGCTCACCAACCGCTGTAGTTCACCAACAGATCGGCGATGACCTTGCGGCGTTGCAGATCGAGACCATCGAAGTCCGACAGTCCTTGGAAGTGGCAGCGCTTGAGCATGGCACCGCCCTCGCGCGCGTTGTAGAAGCTGAACATGGCGGACAGGAACATGCGTTCCCCGCTGCTCAGGACGCCGAGTGCGTCGTTGGCACGCAGCATGTCGGGACGCAGATCCCACTTGCTCTTTGCCTGGTTCAGGCCTTCGCGCGTGCCGTCGCCAAACCATTGCGGGCCTGCGATCTCGACGCCGCGCTTCCAGACCTCGAAGAAGGCTTGGGGCGCGGCGGCGAAATGCTGCTCTTCCCGCATGATCTGATCGACGACTTCCTGGGGCAAAAGCTGGTTCATGACGTGGTTCCTCCAGTTGGATCAGGGTGTGGCGAGCTGGGACCAGCCGCCTCTTTCGAGGGCACGTTGAGCCGCGGCATAGCTGCGGAAGTACTGGCAGGATTCCCGCGAAACGGGACCTTCTGTATCGCGCGTGCCGATGTAGTGGCCGGCGGCGCTATGCAGGATTTCGAGCGGCAGGAACTTGCCGCAATGGATCAAGGCCAACTGGCCGAAAGAGGCTTGCTGGGACATGGACGGGCTCCTTGGAAAAAGCGGGGCCTCGTCCCTCACGGGATGGCAGCTCCCGCACGCGGTTGAGAAAAAAGCATCGGCGTCACGGGTGACGCGCGTCCGCAGACTCGATGCGATGGCGGACTGGCGGGTAGCGCGGAAAGAATCCGCGGCAGCCTGGAAACTCTGGCTGCTGGCATGGTGCTGACGAATCAGCGACACATGCGGGCAGCTTCATGCGCGAGGCGAGCCGCGTCAGCCGGAAATCGGCATTTGCAACAGCCCCGATTGGCGAACGCGGAAAAAAGAAAGCCCCGCAATAAGTGCGGGGCTGTCAGGAGGATGAGGCGAAACTGGGTCAGCGAGGCCTGTCGCCCAGTACATGCTGCTTCCACAGGGCGAATGCCTCGTCCGGTCCCAGCTCTGCGAGGATGACGATGGGCTGGCCCCGACGGGCACGCAGCGATGCGAAATACGCTGGCCGGTCGGCGATGGCGTTGAGCTTGATGCCCTTTAGGAACAGCAACTGGCGGGGGCGAACTTTGGTGGTAACGCAGGCATGATTGCGCTTGTTTGGGGCAAAAGGGCCAGCGAAGCGGGCGGACACGGCCAGAAAACCGCGACGAACTACTTGTACTTGCCAGGCGAGGCGAACGGGTGACATCAGCATATCGCTATGCGGTAAAGAAGACCGTCCTAAAGCTTGCAGGATCCCGGCATAGCTTCATCATCACCTCTCCGTGACGGCTCATTGGAACGAAAAAGGCCAGCATCGCCGTGATGGACTTTCATAATTGCCAGGTCAACTGGCTTGCGTGCTGTTTATTCACAGCAAGGCATTGCGACGTCGTTGCAGCAATCGCCGCCATCGCAACAGGGCGTTGCAGCAAAAGCGGCGGTGGGCGCTAGCATGAGGGCCAAGCCGCGGCCGCTCATGCTGGGGGCCGTTCTCTTCAGATTGGTGTCCTGCACCGTGTGCATTGCGAATTTCCGGATCGTCCCAATGTCACTGGGACTCCTTTGTGGCGGCCGGGTTCTCCACGCTCATGAACGACTGGGCCACCAGCGCGATCGCCCCGCCCACGATGGCCATGTCAGCGATGTTGAAGGCGGGCCAGTGCCAGCCGTGCAGGTGAAAGTCGATGTAGTCGATAACGTGCCCGCGCGTGGCGCGGTCGAACGCGTTGCCCAATGCGCCGCCCAGAATGAGGCTGTACGAAAGGCCTTCCGTTTTGCGCAGCGGCCGGGAGAGCAGCCATGCGAGCCATGCCGATATTGCGAACGCGATCGCCAGAAAAAACCACCGCTGCCAGCCGCCCGCGCCAGCAAGGAAGCTGAACGCCGCGCCGGGATTGAGAGCGTGAACTAGGTTGAAGAATGACGCCACCTCGTGCGACCAACCCAAGGGAGTTGTCGCGTCAATGTAGCTCTTAGCTGCCTGATCGCCGGCGAATATAACGATCGCGAGTGAGTACCACTGCGTCTTGCGAAGAGATGGTTCATCCATTGTTCATGCCGCCTTGAACTTCAGGAGGCGCAGCCCATTGACGACAACCAAAAGACTTGCCCCCATGTCAGCGAACACAGCCATCCACATGGTGGCATGCCCTGTGAACGTCAACGCAAGGAACACCGCCTTGATGCCAAGGGCCAGAACGATGTTCTGCGTGAGGATCGCCGCAGTGCTACGCGACAGCCGGATGAAGGCGGGGATCTTGCGCAGGTCGTCGTCCATCAGGGCGACGTCGGCTGTTTCGATCGCGGTGTCGGTGCCGGCCGCGCCCATGGCGAAGCCGATGTCGGCACGGGCGAGCGCGGGCGAATCGTTGATGCCGTCGCCCACCATGCCCACCTGGCCCTCGCCGCCGACCAGGCTTTCGATGGTCTTGAGCTTGTCTTCGGGCAGTTGGTCACCACGGGCTTCAGAGATTCCGACCTGGGCAGCGATGGCCGCGGCCGTGTGCTGGTTGTCCCCCGTCAGCATCAGCGTGCGCACACCCAGCGCCTGCAGGTCGGCCACCGCCTCACGGCTGGTTTCCTTCACGGTGTCGGCCACTGCAAAAATGCCGAGCACGGTCGCATCGTCCATCAGCAGGATCGCTGTCTTGCCTTGGCGCTCCAGGGTCTCCAGCCGAGCCTGGAGCGTCGCTTCGCTCAGGCCCAGCTCCTGGGCGAGCCTGTGGTTGCCCATGTGCAACATGCGCCCGGCGACGCGGCCGCGCACGCCGCGGCCAGGCAGCGCCGCGAAGTCGTCGACCTCGTGCAGCGCGATGCCGTCACGGTTCGCCTTGCGGGCGATGGCCTGAGACACAGGATGGTCCGAGCGTGCCGCGAGGCTTGCGGCCCAGGCGGCAACTTCCTGCGCCTCGCCGATCAGCGGCACGAAGTCGGTCTGCTCGGGCTTGCCATGTGTGAGTGTGCCGGTCTTGTCCAGGGCCAACGCCTTGAGCTTGCGCCCGCCCTCCAGGTAGACGCCACCCTTGATCAGGATGCCGCGTCGGGCGGCAGCGGCCAAGCCGCTGACGATGGTGACCGGCGTGGAGATGACCAGAGCGCAGGGGCAGGCGATCACCAGCAGTACCAGGGCCTTGTAGACCCAGTCAAACCATGCGCCGCCGAAGGCGAGCGGCGGCACGACGGCAACCAGCACGGACACCGCGAACACCGCCGGCGTGTAGACGCGGGCGAACTGGTCGACGAAGCGCTGCGTGGGCGCACGGCTGCCCTGCGCGGACTCCACGGCATGGATGATGCGCGCGAGCGTCGAGTCGCTGGCGCCTGCGGTCACCTTGTATTCGAAAGAGCCGGTCTCATTGATGGTTCCGGCGAAGACCTGGTCACCTTCGGCCTTCTCGACGGGCAGGCTCTCGCCGGTGATGGGCGCCTGGTTGATGGCCGATCGACCCGAGGTGATCAGGCCGTCCAGTGCGATGCGCTCGCCAGGACGCACGCGGACCACCGCGCCCTTTGCGACCTCCTTGGCCGGCAGCTCTGTCCATGAGCCATCGGCCTGCCGCACGGTCGCGGTCTCGGGCGCCAAGTCCATCAGCCCCCGAATGGCGTTGCGGGCGCGGTCCAGCGACTTCGCCTCGATCACTTCCGCCAACGCGAACAGGAACATGACCATGGCGGCCTCCGGCCAGTGGCCGATCGCCATGCCGCCGGTGACCGCGATGGCCATCAGGGCGTTCATGTTCAGGTTGAGGTTCTTCAGCGCGATCCAGCCCTTCTTGTAGGTGCTGAGGCCGCCGGTGAAGATCGAAACCAGTGCCAGCACGATCACGGCCCAATGATTGCCGTCGTTGACCCAGTACACGCCTTCGGCGGCCACCGCCGCAACGCCCGAAACCGCCATCGGCCACCAATTGGTCTTGTGCGCGGCCACCGGGGCATCGCGCGGCTCATCAGTCCTCTGGACCTCGGCTTCCATGCCCAGCGATTCGATGGCTTCGACTGCCGGCTTGATCGCGTCGGGTGTGTGCCGAACCGTGAGCGTGCGCTGCATCAGGTTGAAATCCATTCCCTGCACGCCCGGCATGCCTTGCAGCTTGCCGCGGATCAGACTTTCCTCGGTCGGACAGTCCATCTTCGCGATGCGAAGTACCGTGGTGGCTGTCTGCATGTCCTGCCGCGCAGCCTGCATTCCAATGGAAGCAAGCGCCTTCTCGATCGGCGCTGAGGTCGCCAGCGTGTGCTGGACTCCCAGCACACGCTGCATCAGATTGAAGTCGAGCGCGGTCACACCCGGCAGCTTGCCCAGCCGGTCGCGGATCAGCGCTTCTTCCGTCGGGCAATCCATGTTCTCGATCCGGTACGTCACCCGCTCGCCGATCGGCGGCGCGGAAACGGCAGCGGTTGGTTGCTGCTGCAGGGCCGAGGATGGGATCACAGCCGCGGCTTCGATCGGCCCCGTGTGGCCGAAGGTCTGCTCCTTGGCGCGCATGCCGATCGAGGCCAGGACCTGCTCCATCTGCGCGCGTGCCTGAGCGAGGTGTTTCACCGACAGGGTGCGCTCAGCGAGGTCGAAGTCGAGGTCCTGAATTCCCTCGACTGCCCCGAGGTGCGAGCGGATGAGTTTCTCCTCGCTCGGGCAGTCCATGTTCTCGATGCGGTAGGTGGTCGACACGGCGGCGTCTCGGACAGCCTGAGCCTTCATGCCCACCGAATTCAGCGCTTGCTCCAAGGCATCGGCCGAGACTTCGCGGTGCGAAATGGTCAACAAACGCTGCGGAAGATCGAACAGGAGCCGCTCGACACCGGGCATGCCCTCCAGCGTTCGCCGCACCAGTGCTTCCTCATTGCGGCAATCCATGTTGCTCACGTGGAAAACGGTGGTTTCAGTGCTGGCCTGCTCACTGGCGCACGCCGTCTGTTGGCCATTGCCGCCGGAGCAGGCGCATGGGCTGGAAGGTTCTTTGTTCATAGATCGCTCTTCATTGACAAGGTTTTCCCCGGATGCCATCATTAGAAAACCTCTAGTAGATATAGAGTCAAGTTTTTTATAGGAAGCAACCATGATGCGGATCGGTGAACTGGGCAAGAAGGCAGATTGCTTGGTGCAGACCGTGCGCTTTTACGAGTCAGAAGGCTTGCTGCCCGAGCCTGCACGTAGCGAGGGCAACTTCAGGCTCTATGACGAAGTCCATTTGCAGCGCTTGCTGTTCATCCGCCGCTGCCGGGCGAAGGACATGACGCTGGATGAGATCCGTCAACTGCTGAACTTACGGGATCGGCCAGAGTTGGGCTGCGGCGAGGTGAACGCGCTGGTCGAC
This sequence comes from Cupriavidus pauculus, assembly GCF_008801835.1. Classification (GTDB taxonomy): domain Bacteria; phylum Pseudomonadota; class Gammaproteobacteria; order Burkholderiales; family Burkholderiaceae; genus Cupriavidus; species Cupriavidus pauculus. The sequence goes on from NZ_VZOW01000027.1 coordinate 49,546, forward strand.
GCTCATATCGCGCAAGTGCGGACCAAGATGAAGGAATTGCGCGCCTTGGAGCGCGAGTTAATGGATCTGCGACGCTCCTGCGATAGCGCCCGAACCTCGCGCGAGTGCGGCATTCTCAACAGCTTGGCCGAGCCCGCCTGAAGCTCGAGCGTGTCATCGGTGCTGGAAGTGATCGGGTCCAGTTCTGAGAGCCACGTGCCGCGCTCCATCATGCGAAAGCGCGCGGTTCTGACGTTTTGAGACGGCGTGCGACCGAGGGCGTGGCCCACAGGAGCCAGCGCGAGCCGGACGACCTGCGCGCCGCAATCTCCGCCACCTTACGGGTTCTCCAGGCCAGACCGAGCATCGCGGCGTGGCTGCGCAGGTGCAGGTGCAGGCCAAGGTAGCAGTGCGCCACGACGCGGCCCGACTCATGGGCACGCCACGCAACTCGCGATCGCTTCGCAAGAAGCCGCAAGGCCCGACTCGCGCAAGAATGCGACGTGGGCAAGATCGTATAGCCAGCAGCGCAAGCGTTTGCCGCTGCTGGCCGGCTCCGGAAGGGATAGACAAGCTGCGGGCCGTAGTCCATTGGAAAGTCCATCTTTCTTGAGTGTCACTCTTTGGCGCCCAGCGTGTGCTTTTGCGACCGGAAAGCGCTGAACAAGTGGCCCCCGGGCATCCAGAAATCGCCGTAGTTGACTTGGGCGTCTTCGTGCTCACGCTTGTGATGCCAGCGATGGGCTTCAGCCACCCCGATCAACAATCCCAACGGCCCGACCCGGTATCCCAGATTGGAGTGCTGGAAGGCCAGATGCACGACCAAGAAGCCGAGCCATGCGCCGACGGCCAACCACAGCTTGGAACGCCGCTACTGGCTCAACGGGGAGTGGAAAGGCCGCCCGCCCTCTAGCAAGGCGGCACAAGCGAGCGCGACGATCACTGTGAGTAGCTCCGTCGGAAAAGACGGCCGGCCGGTCGCGAGCTCGCCGAAGAGCACAACCGCAGTGGCGCCACGGATCAGTGGATAGCAGCCATACCGGATGACAGTCGCAATGAAGGGGGCGCATTGGTGCTCATCTGTTCTGTCCTAAAGCTCTGACTGGATTGGAAAACCTTCTAGCTACGGTAGAGTCAAGGGCGTCCGGGAAGACCCTGTGGCAAGTTCGTTGCATCTGCGCCTTGACTCTCCAGCCGCTACAGGCTTCAGCATCCATCGATTTGGAAGGAACAATGCATGGCTGAAAACCACAGAAATCACGAAAACGACGAGTTGGGCCGCCTAGATGCGAGCGATGCGAAGGACCGAAAGATTCTTCTGACTGTGTTGCTGATCAACCTGACGCAGTCCGCCGCCGGCATTGCCCTTGGCATCTGGGCTGGCTCTACGGCGCTGATGGGCGCCGGGTTGGACAACCTCGCCGATGCGTCGGTCTATGCGGTTAGCCTGTATGCCGTCGGTCGTGCGGCAACGGTCAAGGTGGGCGCGGCCCGCTTGTCGGGTTTCTTGCTAATCGGCCTGGCCGCGCTGCTGCTGTTGGAAGTCCTACGCCGCTTCGCTGGAGGGGAAGAGCCTGTCGGCCCAGCCATGATGGCCATGGCCGCGCTGAACGCGGCTTTGAACCTAGTGTGCCTCAGACTACTGCGCCGCCATCGCGGGGAAGATGTGAACTTCAAGGCGTCAGCGATCTTTACCAGCAACGACTCCATCGTCAATGGTGCGATTGTGCTGTCCGGGGTGCTGGTGATGGGGTTCGGGTCGAACATCCCGGATCTGGTGCTGGGCGTCATCGTGGCCGCAATCGCAGCGAATGGGGGGCGGGAAATCCTGCGCGAAGCATCGGAAACAGCTCGCCGTAAGGCGGGCACATAAGGCATGTTTTCGCCCAGTTCATCCCGAGGTTTACCTCTGCAAAAGAGGTAGTCCAGCCTTTGGGCTACGGCCTCGGCTGCAGCCGAGCGTACCATTGGCGATGGCCGCGCGATAGGCGGGCATGCCGTTCTCGACCTCCGTCTGCCGTACAGCAGCGGTGCGCAAGGTTGAGGGTGCATGTCGTCTCTCCTGTTCGTGTGGCCCAGGCCAATGGCCGGGCCGGGACGTTGATGGGCAGGAGAATGGCGCCGAAGGCCCAACGGCCTTCGGCTCGGGAGAAAAGAGGAACCACCCGTGGGCTGATTGGCAGGCCCGGTCGTCGCTAGAACCGTCTGCTCATCAAGCAATCACACCCGGCCCATGTCGTGGCTGGGGCCGGCATCGTCTGGCGCACATCCGCGCACAAAGGGAGCCCGTTTTTGCACCGGCGGGCACCGGCACCGATTACCGCTGACCACGAAGGGTCTCCCGGTGGCTCGTGCAGCCTGGCAAGCCACCGGGAGACCCTTCGCAGAGGGCGGAAGAAACGCAGATCAACAGAACGCGCGTGGTGCGGCTCGCAGAGAAGCTACCTTCAGGTCCCGCGGCCGGGGACGGCTGGGCGGGACGCGCACACGGATCAAGAAGGCGTTGCGCGCTGGGCGTCCCGCAGGGCATGCGGCGGAGTGCGGGACAGGGGCCACGCCGCCGAAGGCGGGCACGGCTCACGGGGAACGGGGGCGGTCAGGAGCCTTTGCGGCCGCTACGGCGCGGGCGCGAGGCGCCGCGCTTGGAGCTGCCGGATTCGACTGGCAGCGTGCCTTTGCAGTCCGGGTAGCGGCTGCACGACCAGAACGGGCCGCTCTTGCCGCTGCGCTGGCGCGTGGGTGCGCCGCACTGCGGGCATGCCGGCCCTTGGGGAACCTTGATGGACAGGGAGGCGCTGCCGTACTGCGCAATCAACTGCGAAATCCACGCGGCCTGCTTGCCGATGAACACGTCCAGGGTGAGCTGTCCGGCCTCGATCATGTCGAGCGCCTGTTCCCAGACGGCGGTGGTGCCAGGGTCGGCAATCGCCGCAGGCACGGCATCGATCAAAGTGAAAGCCGCATCCGAGGCGCGGATGGCGCGCCCCTTCTTCACGAGGTAGCCGCGAGCGATCAGGCCGCCGATGATGTTGGCCCGCGTCGCTTCGGTGCCGATGCCAACCGTATCCTTGAGCTTCTGCTTCAGGCGGGGATCGGACACCAGCTTGGCGACGCCTTTCATGGACTTGACCAACTCGCCTTGCGTGTACGGTTTGGGCGGCAGCGTCTTGAGTGCCTTGAGATCGACGTCGGCCACCTGGCATGCCAGGCCCTCATACAGTTTCGGCAGCGCGGGCAGCACCTGGGCGCGGACCGCAGTATCGCCCTCGCCATCACCGTCTTCGGCCTGCGGCTCGGCGAGCACCTGGCGCCAACCCGGGATGACAACCTGCTTGCCCGTGGCCGCCAGGTTCTGCCCCCCGCACGAAAACTTGGCCACAGTGCGGTCGAACTCGTGGTGAGGGAGGAACTGCGCCAGGTAATGCGACCGGATGAGCCTGTACACGGCCAGTTCCTTCTCGCTCATGGCGGAGAGCTTCGCCGGTTCGAGCGTCGGGATGATGCCGTGGTGCGCCGTGACCTTGCCATCGTTCCAGGCGCGCGAGCGCTGCGAGCGGTCGAGCTGGCCCATGATCGAGCGCAGCGAGGGATCGGTCTTGAGCAGGCTGTCGAGAACGGTGGGCACTTCGGCAAACATGCTCTCGGGCAGGTAGCCGGAGTCCGAGCGGGGGTACGTCGTGGCCTTGTGCGTCTCGTACAGGGCTTGGGCAATCTCCAAGGTTTCCTGCACGTCCAGCCCAAGCTGCTTGGAACACACTTCCTGCAAGGTGCCCAGGTCGAACGGCAGCGGCGGGCCTTCGCGGACACGCTCAGTCTCCACCGACACGACGTGGGCACTGCCCGCAGCGCGGATCTGCTGCATGGTCTGCTGTGCGACCGGCTGCCGCAGGCAGCGGCCTGCGTCGTCGGTGCACGCATCGGGTGGAACCCATTGCGCGGCGAAAGTCGAACCGCCTGCGAACAGGGACACGGCGATGGCCCAGTATGGTACGGACACGAAGCGCGCGATCTCGCGGTCGCGGTCCACAACGAGCTTGAGCGTCGGGGTCTGTACGCGGCCGACCGACAGCACGCCGTCGTAACCCGCCTGTCGCCCCAGCACCGTGAACAGCCGGCTCAGGTTCATGCCCACGAGCCAATCCGCACGGGAGCGCGCCAGCGCCGAGTGGTACATCGAAAGCGTCTCGGCCGAAGGCCGCAGCTTGCCCAGTGCCGCCCGAATGGACGCATCGTTGAGCGCCGACAGCCACAGGCGTTCGATGGGGCCGCGGTAGCCGCAAAGCTCCACGATCTCGCGGGCGATCAATTCGCCCTCGCGGTCGGCATCGGTGGCGATAACCAGGTGAGTCGCCTTCGCCAAGAGCGCCTTGACGACCTTGAATTGCGTGGCGGTCTTCGGTTTGACCTCGACCCGCCAGTGCTGGGGAATGATGGGCAACTGCTCAACGGACCATCGTTTGAGCTGCTCGTCGTAGGCCTCGGGCGGCGCCGCCTCCACGAGATGGCCGATGCACCAGGTGACCGTGACGCCGGAACCGTTGAGGCAGCCTTCACCGCGCTGCGTGGCGCCGAGAATCCGGCCAATGTCTTTGCCCTGGGAGGGCTTCTCGCACAAGAACAGCCGCATATCCGTCCATCCCGATTCCTGTTGTTCATGGAGTTGCTGGGATCGAGGATGCCGAGCGCAGCCCCTGGCAGCAGCAAACAAGCCGCATGCGGCAGCGACCGCTTTCACGCCGATGAAATGGCGAGTGCGGGGAAGGTGCGTGGCCGGAAGTGTGCGGGCCGAGAGCCGCGATTTCCGGGAGCGCGCGTGGAACTCGGTGGACGTTGGTGGAGCTATCCCCTGGGGATAATTCGCAGCGCATGGAGGGCGGCGAAGCACTGCGGCAGCCGCCCTCCATGCCCGATCACTTCCTGCGCTTGGTCTCTTTCGGCGCCGTCGATTCCTGGGTGGCCTGGGGCTTCGGCTCTGCCTCCTGTGGCTTCGGGCTGAGGGCCACAGACTCGATGCGGTACGGCAGGATGCCGACACTGCGCGCGTTGACCTGCCAAGTCTCACGCGGCTGATCTTCGTTGTCCGTCCAGGGGTCGCGCTCCATGCGGCCGACGACCAGCACCCGCATGCCCTTCTGGTAGAGCTGCTGCCAGCGGTCGGCGTCGTGGTGCCAGAGTTCCACCGGCGCCCAGAAGCCGCCGCGGTCCTCGAACTCGCCGCCCTTGGTGGGGACGGGGTTGTCGAAGTACACGTTCAGCCGGAGCAACCGGCGAGGATCGTCGTTGCCATTGGGGAATTCGCGGTACTCGGGAGGCGATCCGATGTTGCCCTCGCCGATGAATTGTGTGCTCATGTTGGAATCTCCGTGGTGGTTGAAATACCCGTGCCTCGTTGGGCTCGGGCGCGTGCTCGGATGGCAGGCGCAATCACCGATCGCGCACTGCGGCAGGAACGGACGCGAGCCGGCGCAGGTAGGTGTTGTCCGCCTGCGCGGCCTTGCTGGCGCATTCCTGTGCTTGCCTGCCCAGGGTGTGCAGCAGGCTGATCTGCATGTTCAGCATGACGCGCTGCAGTTCGATCTCGTGCAGGTCGTGCAGCAGGTTGACCGGCGTGCTGGGGCTCGCCATCAGCTCCTGCCACAACGCCACGCCCATGGCCGATCGATCGTGCTTGCGCCAGCGAAGAAAGGTCGTGCCTGCGCCAGTGGTCTGCTGGGCCAGCTCGACGGGAAGCAGGTGGAAGGGATGCCCGCACGCCTGTGGCAGCACCTGTCGCTGCGCCAGGGCAATCAACTCGTCGCGCATGGCGAAGCACTGGCTGGCCCAGGCCTCGAAGTCCCCTTTACCTTTAAAAGGCTTTAAAAGGCCTTTTAGAGAGGCCGCGTGTTCCAGCCGCATGAAGGCTGGCTGTTCCAGACGACGGAAGTAGCGCGGTTCGCGGTTCGGGTCGCTCATGCCGGTTCGTCCTCGCCGGCGGCTGTGGACTTGGCCTCGGCCGAATCGGCGGCAGCGCCTTCGTCGGTGGGAGATGCGGCTGCGGCAGCGCTATCACCACGCTGTTGCAGACCACGGCGCACGACGGGCGGCGCAAACTTCGAGCGGCGCATGCCTTCGAGCACGTCCTGCGGCAGTTCGCCGAACTTCTCCAATGCTGCCCGAGCTGCGGCGTTCTTGGCCGCGAAGTCGTCGCGGGTGCAGCCCGAGTAGCGGTATTGCTGGGCCAGGCTGAACAGGCTGCGCAGCGCGTGGGCACCTTCGTTGAGCCAGCGCTCCAACGTCGAGCGATCGATCAGCGCGGTGTGGTGGGCGAGGATCAGCTTGCGCGCGATGTCGTCGTAGTCGGCCAGGAGATAGACGGCGGCAAAGCCCAACTGCGCATTGACGAACAGCGGAAGCTTGACGGGCTGCACGTTGAGGTTCTCGCCCAGGGTCAACGCGGCGGGCACGCCGGCCAGGGCCTGGTCCACCTGGTCGCGCAGCGTCTGCAGCGTGGTCCTGGTCTGGTCGAGCTTGTCTTCGATGCGAAGCATCCACCAGTCGCTGTATGGGTCGTCCTGCTCCGAGCCGCGCTTCATCTTGTTCATGACGGCGATGTAGCCGTTCAGGCCGACGATGCCCGGTCGCCCCTCGGCGGCGGCGCGGCCATGCCAGATGCGCGAGGCGTGGTGGGTGTGCAGCGTCAGCGACATCGCGCTGCGCAGGGAGCCGAGGTTGAGTTGCAATGGTTCGTTGCTGGTTGCCATGGTGATCGCTCGCTGGTGGACAGGGAGCCGCCAGCATCCGCATGCAGCGGAAGGCAGTCAGTCAACAAACCGAAATGAGCCGACCCCCGGTTCTGTGCGCGCTGGCGGCGCAGCGCGCAACGGTCCCCTGGGGACCGCTCCGCAGATGGGCACTCACATCGGCGTTCCCGTCCTCGGTTGTTGACGGTATGCGTGCTGCACCGCACGTCGCGCTGCCGTTCGACACGATCCTTCGCCGCGCAGCCGTCCCCAGGGGACCGTTCCGTTGAGCGCCATGGAGGTCTGCTTCATGGTCTTGCATGCGCTCTACTCAGGTTTTGCGCAGCATGTCGCGCCGTCGCCCGGCGCTTCACCGCACAGCCGTCCCCAGGGGACCGTTTCTGCCGACCGCCATGGAGATCTACTTCACGGCTTTGACAAGCCCTGTGCTCAGGATTTGCGCAGCAGATCGCGCAGGCGCTCGATGTGCTGCCGGGCCACCTCGGGCGGCACGACGTTGCGCGGCGGCTCGGTTGGTGGCGCTCGCGCCGCCGATGGTGTTGGCGGTGCCGGGCCGGTCTGCTTGGCCCAGGCATTGAACTCGCCGCGCATGGCGCGCTGGATGATGCCGAACAGATAACCGGCGGGGTTGCGGATGCCATGCTTGCCGCACCGTGCGGCCCATTCGTCCAGCACGGCCTGCCGCAGGGCAGCGTCCACCTGCTGCAACGCCATCTTGGCTCCGGCCTGCTGTTCCGCCTTCAGTTCCGCGAAGCGCTTGGGCCATTGCAGGTCGCCCAGCGCACGCGCCTGCGCGGTAGTACGTACTTCATCAATACGACTACTACGTACTGTACGGTCCTGCTTCGGATTCCGAAGAGCGCCGTCTGGCGCGGGTTTCGGCCCTGCTTCGGATTCCGAAGATGGGCGATCGCCATTCCGAAGAAGGCTCGCGGGCCCTTCTTCGGAATCGTGGACCGCATCCTCCTGTGGATAACTTTCGGAGGCGGTGATGCCCTGGTCGGCCAGGCGCTCGGCGAGCACTTGCAGCCGCGACGGCAAGGTGCGTCCGGACAGCATCGGGTCGTCCGCGATCTCCTGGAGGGTGTTGAGTCCCACCACCTGGACGGCCTTGGCCGAATGCCCCAGCGACTGGCTGACCAGGGCCAGGTAGTCGGCGTCGAGTTGCATCGCCTCGAACGGCGTCAGCGGTTCGTCGTGCAGGACGTAGAGGTTGCCGAGGATGCGACCGGTCTTGGGGTCGCGCCGTCGTCGCACGAGGCTCAGCCAGCGCGTCAGGCGCAGCAGCGTCAGCGCCCGCGCCACGGTCTCATGGGAGGCCTGGCCTGCGCAGGGCATCGACGCCAGCCAGGGGCGCAACTGCTCATAGGTGGGAAATGCCGTGACGCCATCGTCGTTGAGCATCAATCGGAACACCTGCCAGGCGTTGCGCTCCAGCGGTGTCAGGCGGCGGTCGAGGAACAGCCGCCGCGGCACGCTCTCGTGCCGATTGCCACTGAACAGGAAGGCGTCGCCGGACGTAGGAGGCGTGGGCGTTGGAGCAGGCAGGGACGCGGGAGCGCCAGAGCTGGACTTGGGCGCGAGGTCCTTCAGCGCAGCGTCGAACAGGTCGGCGAGTGCGATGGGGCCAGGGCGCTGGGCTCGTGGGGCGGTGTCGTCCACGGCCATGGCCTAGCCCAATCCCTGATCGACCCAGTTCCTGATCGCGGCCCAGACCACCGAGAGCGGCAGCGACATGCCCTCGGCCAGGTCCATGGCCGCATCGAGAATCGAGGTCTCGTCCTCCAGATCGACGTTCCTGCTGCTGGTCACGGCTTTCCATTGCCGCCACAGTTCGGTGTCCTGGGTCTCGTCCAGGACGGGGTGGCGCCCCTTGCGCTTGGGCAGGCCGAGGATCTCCCGCCGCAGGGCGACTTCCTGATGGGTCAGGCCATAGAAGCGGCTGACCATCTCCGTGCTGGCCCCCAGCCGCAGCATGCGATCGACCGTGGCGATTTCCTTCTCCACGTCCTGTGCCTGGTTGAGCAGGCGCTGCAGCACTTCGCGGTTGACCGTGACCGAGCACCACGAGACGCTGGCGTTGGCCAGCACGCTGATCAGCGCGGGGTGCTTGAGCGCATCCAGCTCGGCCTCGCCGAAGCCCATGGCCTTGCAGCGGCGCAGTTGGCCGTTGCGAAGGTCATACAGCGCCTGGGCAATCACGGCCTGGTTGAGCGGATGCGATGTGGACATGCGGCCTCCCTCGCTCACGTCCCGGGCGCCGTGGTGCCGGCTTCCAGGTCCAGCAGACGCCGGGCGAGGCGCAGCAGCCGAAAGAGCTTGACCAACGCCGTGTCGCTCAAGCGCCTTGCGCCGCTGCCATGGCCTTGGCTCTGGCCGTGCAACAGGGTCGGCAGGTCGGCGGCGAGCTGCGCGCCGTCCAGGCCCGCTTCGGCGACGGGCTGACCCGTCAGGGAAGTGAGCAGCGTCAGCACCGCGCGGCCGAGCGGCGACGGGGCTTGGCCGCGGGCGCGGCACGCAAACCCGATGCCATCGGCGCGATCCTCGATGCACTCGTCCAGGTCTGCCTCCCCGGCGATCTCGCGCGCGAACTGCGCGATGTGGATGCGCAGCCGATCGGGCGTGTCCAGGCCGGCGTCGATGTACCAGACGTCGGAGATCGGATAGAGTCCGCCGGCTTGCACCGGGATGGACTGCAGCACGCTCGCCGAGAAGTCGGGCGGCAGCGCATCGCCCAACTGGTCGGCGACCATGCGCTGGATCGATTGGAGCCGTTCTGTCGTCGGTGCTGGCGAGACGATGTGCTCGCGAAGCAGATCGCCCGGTGCGGCCGGCTGGCTTCCCGTGGCCGCTTCGCCAACCGCCGTGTCGTCGTGGCGCAAGGTGGGCTCGGACGCCGGAGGGCTGGCGGGTGGAGGACCGGCCGCCGCTGCAGGCGTGGCGATGGACGATGCTGCGCCCGGCGGAGTCGGCGTGCCGGCGGTGGGCGAAGGCAACGCCGGCTGCGCCGCAGGTGGCGTCGGGTCACTGACCAGCGCCCGGTGGCGGCTTTCCGATTCGGTCAGGTCCAGCGCCAGCACGTCGTAGCCGATGCCCAGCAGCTCGGACATCTGGCCGATCAGCTCGTCTTGCACGCGCTGCGGCGCGAACTCGTCGCCCTGCGTGTCGAACTGCGCCAGCACCTCCTGAAAGAAACTGTCGAAGTCCAGCGGCAGCGAACGGTCCTTGGCGTAGTGCTCCCAGGTGCGTTTGCAGGCCGTGCGCATGACCGACAGCCGCTCGACCTGGTGGCGCCCCAGGCCGCCATAGAGCACAGTGGGAATGGCGGGCAGCAGGTAGCGCACCGCGTCGGCCATGCGGGTGATGTGCGACCGCTGGACGGGGAAGCCATCGGCCGCCAGGCGGCGGGCCAGTTCCGACTGGCTCAGGGCGGCGCCGCTCTCCTGCTCGTAGAACTCCCGTGCTTTCTCGACGCCGAGCGCGCGCTCGATGAACGTGAGGCCGCCGCGCAGTTCGTTCTCGGCAAGATGCCCGGTCAGCGCGACGATTTCACCGCGCTCCGGCCATGGTCGGAACAGGCACGATATGCGGAAGAAGCGTTCTTCCTTGGTCTCCGACCAGAGTTCGCGCAGGATCGCCAGTCGCGTGTTGCCGCCGTTGCGGATGATGTAGTGGTCCTCGCCGGGCCTGCGCGTGATGGCCGGCGCCGCGTCCAGGCCGCGCTCGCGGATGGATGCCTTGATTTCCTCGTAAGCCGGGTTGCGCTTCATGCGCGGGTCATGGTCGTAGGGCCGCAACTGGTCCAGCGTCACGACCATGGGCGTGTCCGCGATCGGGTCGCTCAAGGCCGTAGCCGCTGGGCCGCTGCGCTCGAAGCCGGCCGCGAGCAGCTTGCCTGCCATGTCCTGCGAGGTCATGTCAGCCATGGCCGCACCCCTCGCAGTCCCCACGACCGCCGGCCGGCGCCATGCGGGCCTCTCGCTCGGCGCGGCGGATCTGCGCACGGGCGTTCAATTCGGCCCGGTGGTCACTCGCTGTCGAACTCGTGTAGATCGCCGCGCAGCCGGCCTTGGTGAACTTGAGGTGCCCGCCCGGCGTGCGCTTGACGTGCCAGCCCTCACCGACCGCGAACTCGATCAGGGCGCGCAGCCGCTTGTGGCCGCGGGCCAGCTCATGTGCGTTCGCCATGGGGCCTCCCAGGATCAAGAGGTCGCTGCGGGCGGCCGGATACTTGAGCCAGTCGGTCCTGCCATTGCGGGAACAACTCGCTGGCGAGCGCGCGCATCGTGTCGAGCGCGGCAGGGGCGACTCTGCCGGGCGGCTGGCGGTGCTCGACCCGATGCACCGGCAGGCCGCGCGTTGCGGCACGTGGATACGCTTCTATGGCCGGCACGTCGGTGGCGAGCACGCGGATGCCGGCGCTGTCCTGGAACAGGTCGCGCAAGGCCTGCTGGATCAGCCGTGCGTTGGCGGACACCGGGTGGACGCGGTTGATGAGCAAGTGCAGCGGCGGCGGTTCGATGCCCAGGTGCCGGTACGGCGCAATGTCTTCGAGCAACTGCATGGTGCCGCGCCGCAGCTCGCGTGCCGCGAGGATCTCCGGCGTGACGGGCGACAGCGCGAGATCGGAGGCGAGCACCGCCATCTCCAGCAGCACGGAACGCGCGCCCTGGGTGTCGATCAGCACCAGGTCGTAGAGGGGAGCAAGTGCTGGCAGCAGATGCCGCAACCGCAGGCGGCCATCCGGCGCATGCAGCAACAACGTGTTCAGCTCGCCCCGGTGGTCGTCGGACAGCACCAGGTCCAGGCCCGCGATGATCGTGCGGGACACGAGCTGGCCAAGGTCGCGCTCGTTGAAGGCCAACAGCTCATAGATGCCGCCCGGCGCGCGCTGGGTCAGTTCGTAGTAGGAGGACAAGGTGGGCTGCACGTCGAGATCGAGCAGCAGCACGCGCAGGCCCGCGTCCGCGGCGAGCCCGCCCAGGTTGGCGGCCGTCGTGGTCTTGCCGACGCCGCCCTTCGTTGAAATGATGGACACGACCTGCATGGCGCTCTCCGGCTGGGAATGGGAAGTCCGCGGGAGAGCGGGTCAGGTCCGGTGGTTGAGGCGCTCGGCGATCCACTGGTCGATTTCGATCGAATCCCAGCCGACAGCGCGCACGCCCAGGCGCAGCGCCTGAGGGAACTGGCGCTTCTTCATCAGGTTGTAGATGTGGGCGCGTTTGAAGCCGGACTTCGCTTCGACTTCATCGAGCCGCAGGATGCGGCGCTCGTTCGGCGGGAGTACAGGGGTCTGCGACATGGCGGTCACTCCTGAACGCTCGGTGGCGTTTGTTGGCGTGACCTCTATTCAATAGACCTGGCTGCGGAAAGACATTGCAAATGCAATCTCCGCGATTGCACATACAAGCTGGATAACCTCATGCGCTTGCGCTACGAACGTACCTCTTAGCGTTGGCGAACTTTCCGTTTAAGGTGCGCTCAGTGATGCCCATGGTGCCGCCGTAGTGGGCGACCAATGCAGAGACAAGGGCCTCCTGCGTTTTGAAGCTGGAATAGGGCACGCCTGAAGGCGACTGGCTCAGCATCAGCGTCAACATCCCTCCAATGATGTTGAGATAGGTCGTTTCCGCCCGTTCGCTGATCTCGCATTGCTTGGATGCCAACAGCACCGAGGATTGCTTGAGTAGCGTGTCGTGCTGCTCCTGCAGTTCTCGCATCTCACGTCGGGCTTGTTCAAGCGCGGCCTGAAGGGCCAGCCGCTCCACGAGGATCGCCTGTCCTGTTTCCATGGTGATGAAAGGATGCGCCATGCGTTCGCCACGGCTGAACAGAAATCCTGGCCGGTGCTCGGGATAGTGGGTGCGCATCCAGCGTTTTAGATCGACATGGCGAACAGTCAGATCCAGAGAATTGAGCAGGTTCGGATCATTGAGCGTGATCCCGTTCTTGCCGTAGGGCAGCTCTCCGTTGAGGATGCCGTCATAGATACGTTCCGAGTGCAGCCGGCACTCATTCCATCGAGGGCAGTTCAGCGACCGAGGCAGGACACGCGGTGACGCGATCGTGGCCAGGATCATCGGGAGATACCGCAGCAACCCAGCCCATCGGATGGCCGCCTCGATGGGACGATAGAACACCTTTGATGTTGAAATGTCCTTGTGCATGTCTTCGTCTCCTTTCGGGTGCGCTACATCACCGGCTCCTTTCTTGCCCAAGGGCTGTTGTGTCGTTATGGCCTGCGACGGACGCTTGAGGCGATGCCCTAAGCGAAGGCGGAGGAGGCCATTGGCGTCCGCCGCAGGTGGCCTTGTCTTGCTTGATATGCAAGAATCGATCAGTTGCCGGCCCATCGAGCGATGAGGACGCAAGCTCGATATTGGCGCTCACGGTACCAGCGTCATAGGTGGCGCAAAGCCCATCAAGACCGATTTGGTATGGTCTGATATCCAGACGGTTCAAGACCAGCGAGTTGAAGCGTTCGACGCCCCTACGTCCAGTTGGGGACTGGAAATCAGCGGTTAGTGATGCATCGCTCCACATGCTGATATATCGACAAAGTATCTGCCGCAGTACCAGTGACCCTGCCAGGTTGCCCCAGCACATAGGAGACGGAGATGGCTGAACATTCCCATGAACATCAACATCACACATCCGGTCAGATGGGTAAGCACGGCCGACCATACGCCAAGTTCTGGGTGAACATGGTGTTGGGCCTCGTCGTCATGTACTTCGTAATGTTCAGCATGATCGACGGCGCCAGGGACTTCAGAAACAATCTCAACATGCTCTACATGGCGGTCACTATGTGGGCGCCAATGGGCATCTTCATGCTAGCGACAATGCCCGGCATGTTTCCAAACCGGCGGCTCAATCTCGTGCTGTACGGCTTGTTTGCCGTTCTCACACTCGGTTCTTTTGCCGCTACCCGTGCTCAAACCGGAATCGGCGATCGACAGTTCATCGCGTCTATGGTCCCGCACCATTCGGGAGCGATCCTCATGTGCCGCGAGGCGCAGCTCTCAGATCCGGAACTCGTCAACCTATGCCAAGCGATTTCCGATGGCCAGCGCGCGGAGATCGAGCAGATGAACCGGATTGCTGCACGCCTTCGTTGAGGCTGGCTGCCACTACACTGGCGCCGCGTTGCGCTCCGGCGAAGTTAGCCGCAGCGATGTAAAGATGAGTACTTGCGGTGTTCCGATGCCGGCGGTTGTGTCCTACAGCCGTCCAGGTGCCAGGTAGTCCACGCGACACCACCCCGCGCTGCCTGCGGAGCGAGCGCAAGTCATGATCGTCGCAAGTTGGAGTTCGATAGCGAACCCGCTCAGCAGCTGGACGCATCAGGCGTAACGACGGGTGGATGGATCATCCTTGGACGCTGGTGGAAGTGGTTGGATGAACTTTGTTGCCGAGGGCGAAAAACAAGGCTATAATTGAGTTCTTCGCTGATCACCACAGTGGAGAAAGTGATTGGGAAACAGAGACTTAGCGCTCTAGTGCATGACTCGTTTCCCGCTCCAATCCCAAAGGGAAGCGACGCTTCCCTTTTTCATTCTCGGGATTGTGTTTGCATTGCACGCAGGTATCGACATCGCGATACCTGACGAATGCGGATACAATCCGGGATCAGTCACCTGGCGGGGTGGCAGAGTGGTTATGCAGCGGCCTGCAAAGCCGTGTACGCCGGTTCGATTCCGACCTCCGCCTCCAGCATCAAGCAAACGGCGCCCTTGTGGCGCCGTTTTGCTTTTTTGCGTACGATTCGGCAGAACCGCGGCAAACTTCGCGACAAAGATCGCCGGGCATTTTGCGAATGTTCTCAACGCGACCGACGTGGTGCGCGTGTTACATTACGCCATGCCGTACGCATCTGGAGCGCGCCTGGCGTGTGCAAGCCGTCACGCGTAGTTGTGTTCCGATGCACTTCCCTTGCCGTGGATGACAGCGATTCTCCTCGCGTCCGCGGTCCACGGTCGCTCTTCCCGTATCACCCAATTCTCCGCCGTATCCCTCCGCGTCCCTGTGCGGCTTCGCGCGGATGCGCGTGGGTTCTGCGGGGGCCGCCAACTGAATCGAGACAATCGGAAAGGATCCCCAGACGCATGCATCACGCCACCCCGCTCATCAGCACAATCGTCGGCGGTATCGTGCTGGCGTTCATCCTGGGAGCGATCGCCAACAAATTCAAGCTGCCGCCGCTGATTGGCTACCTTTGCGCCGGCATCGTGGTTGGGCCGCACACGCCCGGCTATACGGCCGACCAGGCGCTGGCGCCCGAACTGGCGGAACTTGGCGTCATATTGCTGATGTTTGGCGTGGGTCTACATTTTTCGATCAAGGACCTGATGGCGGTGAAGAAGATCGCCATTCCAGGCGCGATCGTCCAGATCGCCATCGCCACGGCGCTTGGCATGCTGGTGGCGTGGGGTTTCGACTGGTCGTGGGGGCAGGGGCTTGTGTATGGCCTCGCGCTTTCGGTGGCCAGCACCGTGGTGCTGCTGCGCGCGTTGCAGGAGCGCGATCTTATCGAATCGCCGCAGGGTCGCATCGCGGTGGGATGGCTGATCGTGGAAGATCTTGCGATGGTGCTGACCCTTGTGCTGCTGCCGGCCATGGCCGGCCTGCTCGGCGGCGGCGAAGGGCACGGCGCGCAGGCAGCATCGCCCTCGACCATGGACGTGCTGGTCGAAATCCTGTCGACGTTGGGCAAGGTTGCCGCTTTCGTCGTCGTGATGCTGGTGATCGGTCGCCGTTTTATCCCGTGGATGCTGGAGCGCATCGTATGGACCGGCAGCCGGGAGCTGTTTCGGCTCGGCGTTCTTGCCACCGCGCTGGGCGTGGCGTTTGGCGCCTATTCGCTGTTTGGCGTGTCGTTTGCGCTCGGGGCGTTCTTTGCGGGCATGGTGCTGGCGGAATCCGAGTTCAGCCATCGCGCCGCGGAAGAATCGCTGCCGTTGCGCGATGCGTTTGCCGTATTGTTCTTTGTGTCGGTCGGCATGTTGTTCGACCCGATGGTGCTGATCAACGACCCTTGGGGCGTGCTGGCTACGCTGCTGATCATCTTGGTTGGCAAGTCGGTTGCAGCGCTCGGTATCGTGCGCGCGTTCGGCCATAGCAATCGTACCGGTATGACCATCGCGGTCAGCCTGGCACAGATCGGCGAATTCTCGTTCATCCTGGCCAGCCTCGGCGTCTACCTGAACATCCTTCCGGAACGCGGGCAGGCGCTGATTCTGGCCGGCGCGCTGCTGTCGATCCTGCTCAACCCGGTATTGTTCCATCTGCTCGATCGCCATATGGCGCGTGGAGATGGCGATAAGCAAGGCGACCCGCAGCCGGCTTGAGCGGGAGGCGGCTCTTAAGTTTGTGCAACGGGTGCCGCCTGGCGCAGGTATTCGGTGAAGGCAAGCAGGCCCTGGGTCGGAAACTTGTCCTGATGGACGACGATCTGCAATGGACGGATCACGCGGGGGAGCCCGCGACGTATCGCGACAAGCCTGCCACGTTCGATTTCATCGCCCACCACATGCAATGACAGGCAACTGACGCCATAGCCGCTCATCACCGCGCGTTTGATGGCCTCGGCATTCCCCAATTCCAGCGCAAAGCGGAGTGCGCCGAGCGCAGGCACCAGTCGCGCTTCGATGATCTCCCGCGTGCCCGAGCCTGGTTCGCGCACAATCCAGTCCGCCTCCCTGAGCATCGCATGAAGCGACTCGGCACTCTTCGGCGCAGCGGTGGCCAGCGTGTGCGACGGCCCGACCACCACCACCATTTCATCGTCGCACCAGTGAACGCTGCGGAGGTCGCGCTCGTGGCTGGTGCCTTCGATCAGGCCGATATCTGCTTCGAAATTCATCAGCGTTTGCAGCACATCGCGCGTGTTTCCGATACGGAGGTCCAGCGCACAGGGGCCGGTTTGCGCGTGGCGGAAGCCCGCCAGCAGCGATGGAAGAATGTAGCTGCCGATAGTGTTGCTTGCCGCGATGCGCAACTGGACGCCGCCCTCCGACGCAAATCGTTCCAGTTCGTGCGCCTGATCGAGCAGCGATAGCGCACGGGGGAAGAACTGCCGACCGGCCTCGTTGATGGCCAGCCGCCTTGCCACGCGGTCGAATAGTGCGCCGTTGAGAGCGCGCTCAAGTTCTGCCAACGATGCGCTGACCGCCGATTGCGACATCGCGAGCGCATTGCCCGCCGCGATTGTGCTGCCATGCTGCGCCACAGCGACAAACACCTGGAGCTGGCGCAGGGTCAGGCGGAGCGGGCGTTGGTCCATGTCATATCGATATAACTGATTACATATACCGATATTACCCGTTTAGCGGGTTAGCGGCGCAAGGGTACGCTGCATGCATCAATCAGAACAACAGTTGCGCCATGTCCTCGACCCCAGCCTCTTCGTCCGTCCCCGCGGTCATTCCTTCGTCCGCCCTGGCCTTGTGGCGCAAGCGCATCCTGACGCTCATCCCGCTTGGCGCCATTGCATGGCTCGCGCAGGTGCTGGCGGATCATCCGGCGGTTTCGCAATATGGGTTGTCAGCGTTGACGCTGGCCATGTGCGCGGGGATGGTTGCGGCCAATACGATGCCGAAGCACTGGCTGACGCCGCTCGCGCCGGGCATGCAGGTGGCGCGTCATCATCTTTTGCGCTTGGGTGTCGCGTTGTATGGATTGCGTCTCACTTTCGGCGCGATCGCGGCACTTGGCATCGGCGGTGTGGCGGTGCCTCTGATCATGCTCGTGGCGACGTTGCTGTTCGGCACATGGGTCGGCTCGTCCTTCTTCGGGCTTAGCCGTCGCGAAGCCATTCTAGTAAGTGCCGGCAGTGCCGTATGTGGCGCGGCAGCGGCAATCGCCGTGTCCTCGGTCGTTCGCACCGATGATCGCCAGACTGCGGTGGCGGTGGCCACGGTCGTGCTGTTCGGCACACTGGGCATGCTGTTGTATCCGTGGATCTATGAGTTGGCCACGCAGCATTGGCATTTCGCGATCGGTGAGCGCGCCTTCGGCATCTTCACCGGCGCGACGCTTCACGAGGTGGCGCAGGTCATCGCTTCGGGCAAGATGATCAGCGATACGACGGCTGATGCAGCCGTGGTGGCAAAGATGGTGCGCGTGCTCGCGCTGGGCCCGCTGCTGCTGATCATGGCGCTGTGGCCGCGCACGAGCTGGTCCCAAGAGGCCGGCGGTACGCGCAATCTGCGCGGTCTGCTGCGCTCGGTGCCGTGGTTTGCTGTCGGTTTCGTTGCCGTCATGGCACTGAATTCCGCGGCGCTCGTTCCAGTGGAATGGAAGTCAGCCCTGACTGCACTCGACAACTGGATGCTGGCCTGCGCGATGCTGGCTATCGGGCTGCATACCCGTCTAGGTGAATTGCTACGCGCCGGGCGTAAGCCGCTGGCGCTGGCCGCCACGCTCTTTATCTTCTTGATGGTGCTTGGCGCTGCACTTTGCGCACTGATGGTGTGACATCCGCGGCGACGCCGGGATAGCGGTGGAAGGTCGAGGAAGATGGTGCGGCCGACGGGAATCGAACCCGTAAGCCCGGAAGGGCGGCAGATTTTAAGTCTGCTGAGTCTACCAATTTCTCCACGGCCGCACGGCAAGCCCGGTATTGTCGTGGCATCGGTCGCAGGAAGCAAGCTGCACGATATACGACGTAAAAGTGATCTGGCTGTTACCGCCGGTAACAATGTCGCTAGCGCCGTTGCACCTGAAAGTCGAGGAAATCGTAAAATAGCCATCATCAGGAGGCGTTCTCCTAGTCATCACCAAGAGGCATGATCATGAAACGTTGGTTGTTCGCAGCATTCGGTGTGGCCGCCGCGCTGGCTTCGGGCGCCGCAATGGCCCGCGTGAACGTCGACGTGGCGATTGGCGTGCCGGGCGTGGTGGTCGGAGGTCCTGCGTACTACGCGCCGCCGCCGGCCTATTACGCGCCGCCGCCCGTGGTGGTGGCTCCGGCCCCGGTTTATTACGGTCCGCCCCCGGTGGTGGTGCGTCCGGCTCCGGTGTATTACGGTGCGCCACGCTATTACGGCGGAGGCCCGCGCTACTACTACGGCCCGGGATGGCGGGGTTATGACGGCTACGGCCGCGGACATGGTCACGGCCACTGGCACCGCTGATTCCTCTTGTAGTGTGCCCGAGCGCAGTTACCGCGCCAGGAAAGCCCCGATCCGGGGCTTTTTCTTTTGGCTCGGCACGTCGGCGCCCGAGCAGCTTGCCCGTCAAGACGTGCGGCGGGTGAAGGACTTTCACCTTCCCTGTGGGGTGGCGGCGGCATTTCATATAGGCCCGGCGCGATATACTGCGGCCTCAACCCCTGACTGAACCGATGGAGAGAGGTATGCAGCAAAAGACCGTACTGACGGCTGATGACGTGAAGAAGGTGCTGGTCGCCGCCGAGGCTGAGGCTTTGGCAAACAACTGGGCCGTCACGATTGTGGTCGTCGATGACGGTGGTCATCCGCTTGGCTCGCTGCGCCTGGATGGCGTGGCCCCGATCTCGGCTTACATCGCCACGGAGAAGGCCCGCACGGCGTCGCTGGGACGCCGCGAATCGCGCATTTACGAGGAAATGATCAACAACGGTCGCTACTCGTTCATGACGGCGCCGGTGCTGAGCGGCATGCTTGAAGGCGGCGTTCCCATCGTCGTCAACAATCAGGTAGTTGGCGCCGTGGGTGTGTCCGGTGTGAAGTCGACCGAAGACGCGCAGATCGCGCGCGCCGGCATCGCAGCGCTGGGCGTCTGATTGCTGCGCTGAAATGCAAACGCCCCGCGAGCGCAACGCCGCGGGGCGAATTGTTATGGTGCTGTGCCATCAAGGGCGTCAGGCTCGCGCGCATGGCGCGCCACGCTAACCATTGGTTGCCCGAAATTCGATGGGGGCGACCACCCAAGCCAGATCGCCAGACATCGGCGCCCGCCCTCGGCTACTTGGTCAGAATCAGCTTTCCATAGCGCGTCACGCGCAAGGTATAGATCTCGCCGTTATGCAGGATCGGCAGCGTGTTGGCGCCTCGCATGATCGCATCGAGCGGCACGGCCTGGGCGGCATCGCCTTGTGCCGCAGACTGGCGCATCAAGGCTTCGAGGCGCGCGGGGAGGCCGGCGACAGCGGACTTGACGCTTTCGATGGCCGACGACGCAGTGGTCGCTTCCCGCCGGGCCTGCGGCGCAACTTCCACGCGGCGCAAGGAAAGGCGCCGGCGCGTGACTTCACGCGGTTGCGACAGCGGCAGGCTCAAGGTGCTCATGGTCTTCTCCGTTGGAAGTGTTCGGTAAAAGCGCGTTGTCACGCGGTGTGCCGGATTCAATGCAAACCGAGGCGCCGGTTCACGATAAAAATGATCATAAATGAGAACCGTTATCATTACAAGCGAATTCACGCCTCGTTACAGCAGCTATCCCCGGTCGATCGCCTGACGTCTTTTCGACAGGTCGATGTAGCGCGCAAGCCAAAAAAATGGCGCCCCTAGGGCGCCATATCCGGTGAGGCAGCGTCGAAGCCGGTCAGTGCTTCGGCTCGGTAATGAAACCGATCTTGCCGAGGCCGCCGTGCTGCGCGGCGGCCATCACCTCGGCCACACGCTCGTAACGGACATCGCGATCGGCGCGCAGGTGCAACTCCGGCTGAGGCTGCACTTGGGCCGCTGCGGCAATCCGCTGCTCCAGCTGGGCCTGATCGACTTCTTCCTGGTTCCAGTACACCTTGCCCTGCGCATCGACGGAAACGTTGATGCTTTGCGGCTTGGCGTCGTTGGGTTGGTTGGTCGCACGCGGCAGGTCGATCTTGACCGCGTGATTGATGACGGGAATCGTGATGATGAAGATGATCAGCAGCACCAGCATGACGTCGACCAGCGGCGTCATGTTGATTTCGCTCATCACCTCGTCATCGTCTCCGTCGAGCGTGCCGAATGCCATGATGCTTTCCTTCAGGCGCGAGAAATCAGCGCTTAGTTCTTGACGGCCAGGCGCACCGACGCGTCGTCGGACGCGCGGGCGGCGGCGTTGGTGGGACGCACGCGGGCGCCAGTCACAAAGTATGCGTGCAGGTCATGGGCAAAGCGGTTCAGCTTGCTGATCACGCCCTTGTTGCCGCGGCTTAGCGCGTTGTAGCCGAGCACGGCGGGAATCGCAACGGCCAGGCCGAAGGCGGTCATGATCAGCGCCTCGCCAACCGGACCCGCCACCTTGTCGATGGTCGGCACGCCGGACGCGCCAATACCGATCAGCGCGTGATAGATGCCCCACACGGTGCCGAACAGACCGACAAACGGCGCGGTCGAGCCGACCGATGCCAGCACGGCCAGTCCCGATTGCATGTGCGATACGGCCTCATCGATCGCGCTCTTGAGCGAGCGGGTGAGCCAGTCGGAAATATCCAGCGCATCGTGCAGTTGCGGCTGGCTGGCGCGATGGTGCTGGGCGGCTTCACGTCCGGTGATGGCCAGCACGCGGAACGGGTTCGCGTCGCTGGAGCCGAGCGTGTCGAGCGCATGGTCGAAGTCGTCCGAATGCCAGAAACGCTTTTCTGCGCCATGCGCCATCTTCTTGAGGCGAACCAGATCCCACGCCTTGGTGAGGATCACGATCCACGACAACAGCGACATGATCAGCAGAATGATGGCGGTCGCACGCATGACGAAATCGCCTTGCGACCAGAGGTGGGAGAGTCCGAGGTCCTGCATGGTGGTTCCTGAAAAGGTCAGTGTTTAGATATGTCGGAAAGATCCGGGAAAAATCAGTTTGCCAACTGCCAGACGATGGGCTGATCCGGCGTCACCGCAATCGCGCGGCCGTTCTGCATGAAGGGTTTGCAACGCATGCCCTTTACGGCTTCGACTGCGGCGTCGTCGAGTCGGCTCGACCCGCTGGACTTCTTCACCACAGCCTTGACGACCTTGCCCTTGTCGTCGATGGTCAGATTCACAATCGTCGTGCCCGATTCGCCCATGCGCTGCGACTGGCGCGGATATACGGCCTGCGGGCGCGAGCATTCGATTTCGTCGATGCCCACGGCACGTGGCGCGGCATTGGCCGGCGGCGGGGCGGGCGGTTCCGCGGGCGCCGGCGGGGCCGGCGGGGCGGGGGGCGCCTCGATCGCGGTCGGCGACGGCGGCAGCGATGCCACCGGTTCCGGCGTCGGTTGC
>NZ_VZOW01000028.1 GCF_008801835.1 Cupriavidus pauculus
AGCCGCTGCCGCGCAGGGCGCCGCCAACCCGGCCGTGGCCACGGCCAACGGCGCCGCCACTACCGCGCAAGGTGCGGCCGGTGCGGCGAGCAGCGCTGCCAGTGCCGCGGCGAACGGCGCGGCTGCCACGGCAGCGGGCGCGGCTGGCCTGGCGCAGCAAGCCGTGGCCAATGCCACCGGCACCGTGGTGACCAACGGCCTGCTTACCGTCGTGCAGAACGGCGCGGGCAACTCGGCAAACGTAGGTGCGCTATCGAACATGCCGGGCACGGTGATCCAGAATAACCTCAACAACCAGAACATCCAGAGCCTGATGACTCTCAACGCAAGCGTGAACACCCTGGCCGCGTTCCGCGCGCAAATGGCAAACACTGCGTTGAACAGCGTTATCCAAAGGTCCGCCGCAATGAGGTAAATCGCGTGTAGTCATGAACGAACAGGTGCGGGCCTTGCAGTGTGCCCGCCGCCCCGGGGGAGGAAGACGTCATGAAGAAGCGTTCGCTGCAGGGCATCCGCTATGCGGGATGCTCGACAATGCTGCTGCTTGGCAGCATGGCGCAGGCACAGACACCGCCAGACGCGGGACCGCCTGCCGCCGCACGGCTGGAATCGTTGCAGAAGGAACTTGCCGACCAGGCGCGCCAGCTTGAGGACATGCGGCGCGCGCTGGCGGAGCAGCAGGATACGATTCGCGAGCTGCGCAGCACGGTGAACAACGAAACGCTGTCGCGCAAGCGCGGCGGACAGGGCACCGGGATGACGCCAGGCAATGCCGCCACCAATGCCGCGGCCGCCGCCGCCGGCGCAAGCGCCACGCAGATCGACAGCACCGTGCAGCAGGGCGTGCAGGCGCAGCAGGCGCCGTCCGCAGCGCCGCCCAACAACATGGGCAATGCGCAGGGTGCGCAGCCCGGGGAAGCGGCCGCAGGTGCCGAGGAGCCCGTGGGACGGCCACCCGAACGCGATACGCGTCCGCCGGAAATCGCGCCGATCTTCGACCAGCCTGGCGTGCTCACGCCCGCCGGCAAGGTGGTGGTGGAACCGAGCCTGCAGTACGGCTATTCGTCCAGCAATCGCGTGGCGCTGGTGGGCTACACGGTGATTCCCGCCGTGCTGATCGGCCTGATCGACGTGCGCGAGGTGAAGACCACCACCTACATCGGCGCGGTGGCCTTCCGCTACGGCCTGACCAAGCGGCTGGAAATCGAAGCGAAGGTGCCCTACGTGCATTCCAGCTCCGATACCGTGAGCCGCGAAGTCTTCACGGGCACGGCGGTCGACAACGTGTTCAACTCCAGCGGCAGCGGGCTGGGCGATGTGGAAGCGACCGTGCGCTACCAGCTCAACTTCGGCAACGAGAGGATGCCGTTCTTCATCGGCTGGCTGCGCTACAAGTCGAACACCGGCAAGGATCCGTTCGAAGTCGTGACCGATTGCGTGACGCGCTGCGTGAGTAACACCACCGGTACCGGCTTGCCGCTGGGCATGCCGACCGGCACGGGCTTCCAGGCGATCCAGCCCGGCGTGACGTGGCTGTTGCCGACCGATCCGGCGGTGTTCTTCGGCACCTTCAGCTATCTGCACAACTTCGCGCGCGACAACGTCAGCCGAACCGTGCTCAATGGCGAGAAGGAGAATCTCGGCAAGATAGCGCCGGGCGACATTTTCCAGTTCAACTTCGGCATGGGTCTGTCGCTGAACGAACACGCATCATTCAGTATCGGCTACGACCAGAGCATCATCTGGCCGACCAAGCAGAACGGCCAGACCATTCCCGGTTCCGTGCGCATCACGCAGGGCACGCTGCTGGTGGGCTATTCGTATCGCTTCAACAACCGCTACACGCTCAACCTTTCAGTGGGCGCGGGCCTCACGCGCGATACGCCCGATTTGACCGTCACGCTGCGCCTGCCGATCACATTCTGACGTCGTGATGCACTGCGAGGTGACGCGCGAAATTCTTCTCGCGCGGGTCATCCCGCAGTCATCCGTTCGATGCCTTGCACAGTTATCTGCAAGGTAGTAGAACGAACGAAACCGTCCCAGACGGATCGCGACGAAACCGGGGCGGCCTGACAGAGGAGGCAAGTCATGCGCAAACGGATCTTCTGGTTGTTGCCCGACCTGGCAAGCGCCCGCCGCACCATGGACGACCTGCTGCTCGCGCGCGTCGAGAATCGCCATATTCACTTTGTGGCGAAGGATGGCGCCGATATGACCGGGTTGCATGAAGCCAACCTGTTCCAGACTTCGGACATCGTGCACGCGGCGGAAATGGGCCTGATGGTGGGCGGCGGAGTGGGTATCGTCGCCGGCGTGGTGGTGGCGATGTTCCCGATTGTCAGCGACACCCCGCAATGGGGTCTGGTCGGCGTGCTCGCCGTGCTGGGCGCGGTGTTTGGCGCGTGGGCAGCCAGCATGATCGGCAGTTCGGCGCCCAACAGCCGCCTGCGCGCGTTCGAAACTGAGATCGAATCGGGCAAGCTGCTGTTGATGGTCGACGTGCCGCGCGGCCGCATCGAGGAAATCGAGGCGCTGCTGCAACGCGCCCATCCCGAAGCACGCTTTGCCGGCATGGATCCGGCAGTGCCGGCATTTCCCTGATCGATCCTCGCCTGTCGTTGTGACGGCGCACCGTGCAATGCGGTGCGTCGGCGAGGCATGCCATGCGTGCGTGGCCATCGAAACAGGTTTGCGATGCTTATGTCCTTTGCCGGCCAAGCGTGTGGCCGATCTCCACGTACATGCCAACGAAGCGAGACTCGTACTTTGAATTTGGAGCCAGCTCGGCGGCCATTTTGGTCAGTGCCCGATCGATGATTTTTCTGGTCAGTAGAATGTTGTTCTGTTCGGGCGCGAAGTCCAGATATAGGGCACCCATGTTGGGATCGAACAGCAACGCCTCACCGGGATTCCAAACGCAAAGGCCAGCATGGTTGCCGCGCCTGTGTTTCAAGCCGGGCAGCCCCCTTTCCTGGTAACACAGCTGCATTACGGCGATTCCGGCCGGGGGCAGCGTTTCACCGGTCAGCCAGGTTCCCGGTATGCCCGAGTCGATCAGATTGCAGTAGTTTTCCTGCAGTACGCTGATGTCCAGACGCAATTGCCCGTAGCCCGGGGTAATCGTGTTCTTGCCGACCGAATTTACCAGCATGCCTGTGTCTCGACAGATGCGCTGCAAGGCGTCGTTGGCGGAAATGGCCGCGAGCGGCCCATTGCCATTCTGCAAGCGGGAAATCAGCCAGAGCGTTATTCCTACGCACCAGCCTGACCGGCGTGAATGATTGACCACATGCAGCTGGTCAAATTTGAATGTCTTGATGCGCATGGTTTGTAGGTGTCCTTTAAGTGCCCAAACGGTCGATAATCTGGCCGTTTTTTGAGAAACGGAAGCTTGGCAAAGCGGCAGCCATTTGACGTTGCGCGTGGTCATGCGCCGGACAGACGGGTTCCATGCAATCGCGCTCGTCTCGAGCCGATTGCGAGAATGAGTATATGTCGCTGCGCGTCATGAACCGGCGGTGCTTCCCCTATCGTTTGCGGTCCTGATACGCGCGGCGGCGCTCACACCCCGGCCGTGCATTTCCCGCAACACTTCGGCCGTCCCCAGCAAATTGTCGGCTGCATCTGTTGGAACAAGCCGGTCCTTTGAGTTACCTTCCCAAAGCGCTGTGCAGCGCACCTTCGGGTGCAGGGCTTGCGCGGCGCGTCGCGGCAAAAAACATCATTCAAGCCAGCGCTTTTGGAGGGGTCGACAACATGAAGAACGCTAGACAGTTGGCGTGCGGCATACTCGCCGCCACGCTAGGATGGGTCGCGCCGATGATGGCGCTGGCCGAGCCCGGCATTGGCAAATCCACCATCCGGATCGGGCAATCGGCGGGCGTGAGCGGGCCGGTAGCGGGTTCGGTGAAGGAACAGATCGCTGGCGCGCAGGTGTACCTGAACCACGTGAACGCCAATGGCGGCGTGGCGGGGCGCAAGATCGAACTGCTGACCTATGACGATGGCTTCGACGCCAAGCGCACGCCCGACAACGTGCGCAAGCTGATTGGCGAAGACAAGGTCTTTGCGCTGTTCATGGTGCGCGGCACGCCGCAGAACGAAAGCATCCTGCCGATCATCGGCGCGGAGAAGGTGCCGTTGATTGCACCGCTGACCGGCGCCATCACGCTGCATCGTCCGGTCAACCGCTACGTGTTCAACGTGCGCGCGAAATACCAGGACGAAGTGGCGCGTGCGATCAATCACCTGGCCACGTCCGGCATGAGTCGCATCGCGATCTTTTATGCCAACGATGGCTTTGGTCAGGATGTGTTTGAAGGCTTCAACACGGCATTACAGGCGCGCGGCGTGCAACCGGCGGGCGCGGCGTCGTTCAATCGGCCGATGGGCGATATCAGCCAGGGCGTGGCCACCGTCAACAAGGCCAATCCACAGGCCGTGATGGTGATCGGCTCGGGTTCGGAAGCGGCCAGGATCATCCGCGAGATGAAAAAGGCCGGCAGCGCGGCGCAGTTCGTCACGCTGTCCAACAACGCCGCCGATTCATTTATCAAAGGAGCTGGGCGACGACGGCAAGGGCCTGATCATCACGCAGGTGGTGCCCGGCATGAATTCCAGCCAGATGAGCATTGCCAGCGAATATCGCGGCATGGCCAAGGCGCAGAAAGTGGAGCCCAGCAATGCCGGCATGGAAGGTTTCATGTCGGCCAAGGTGCTGGTGGAAGGACTGCGGCGCGCCGGGCCCGAGCCCACGCGCGAAAAGCTGATCGCCGCGCTGGAAAACCTGCGCGACTACGATCTCGGCGGCATCCTGATCAGCTACAGCCCCACGCGCCACACCGGTTCGTCGTTCGTCGAAATGTCGATCGTCTCGTCGACGGGCAAGCTGATCCGCTGAGCGGGCCGGCCGTCCGCTCCGCGCCGGGGCTCACTGGGGCGGCCAGGCGGCCGGGGTGGCGCGCGCAAGGTGCTGCGGTATAGTTGCCGCCATGCTGACCTCTCCCGCTTCCCATCCTTTTTCGCTGACCGGCCGCGTTGCGCTGGTGACTGGCGGCGCGCAGGGTTTGGGCTTGGCGATTGCCGCCGGTCTGGCCGATGCGGGCGCGCATGTTCTGGTCTGCGCGCGCAACACCGCGCGCGTCGCGGATGCCGTGGCGCAATTGCAGAAGCGTGGGGCCAGTGCAGAACCATGCGTGCTCGATATCACCGACGAGGCCGCGGTGGCGCAGACCTTTGCCGATCTCGCGGCGCGGCATGGACGGCTCGACATCCTCGTCAACAACGCGGGCGCGCGCAACCGCAACGGCATGGCGCAACTCGATGCCGGCGATCTGCGCGCGATGCTCGAAACCAACCTCGTCGCGCCGTACGCAATGTGCCGGCACGCCGCGCAGCTGATGCGGCGCGGCGGTTACGGACGCATCGTCAATGTGAGTTCGATCGCCGGCCAGATCGCGCGCGCCAACGACGTGCTCTATCCGGCCACCAAGGGCGGGCTCGATGCGCTCACGCGCGCGATGGCGGCCGACCTGGGCCGGCAGGGCATCACCGTCAACGCGATTGCTCCCGGATACTTCGCCACCGAACCGAACCAAAGCATGGTGGCCGATGAAACGGTCGCCCAGTGGCTGCGCGATCGCACGTCACTGGGGCGTTGGGGGCAGCCGGACGAAGTGGCCGGCGCCGTGGTGTTTCTGGCGTCGCCCGCCGCGTCCTACGTCAGCGGGCAGGTGCTCGCCGTCGACGGTGGATATCTCGGCCATTTCTGACTGTCGCCATCACGCGCGCCGGGCGCTGCCGTAGTGCGCGCGCAGGCAGTCGATCAGCGCCGTGGCGGCGGCCGAATCGCTGCGTTCCTTGAGGCGGACCAGGCAGATGTCGCGCACCAGCGTTGGCATCTGCATCGGCCGGATCGCCAGCCCCGCGCGGCGAAACTGGAACAGCGCCAGCGCCGGCACGACCGATACGCCCAGCCCCGCCTCCACCAGCGCCGCGACCGTAGCCAGGTGTTCCACCTCCATCACGCCGTGCAGTTTCTGCGGATGCAGCGCCGCGTCCAGATGCTGGCGCACGCTGCTGGTACGCGACAACTGAATGAACGGCAGTCCCGCCAGCGCCTGCGGCGCGATACGGCGTCTGGCTGCCAGCGGATGGTCGATCGGGCAGACCAGATGAAAGCTGTCGTGCACCAGTGGTTCGATCCGCAAATCGCTGTCCTGCGCCGGTGCCGGCGCCAGGGCGAAATCGGCCTGGCCGCGGCGGACCAGGTCGATGCAACCGTCGGCCAACTGATCGTGCAGCGCTAGCGAGATGCCCGGGTAGCGGCGATGGAAATCCGCCAGCAGCGGCGGCAGATCGCCGCCAGCCAGCGACGGCAGCGCAGCGATCGACACCCGGCCCTTGCGCCGCTCGGCATGATCGCGCAGGTCTTCGAAGGCGGTTTCGAAGTCGGCCAGCAGGCGCCGCGCCACTTCCTCGAAGCGCCGGCCGTCGGCGCTCAGGTCCACGTGGCGCGTGGTGCGTTCGAACAGGCGACTGCCGGCCTGCTCTTCCAGCGTCTGGATCAATGTGCTGAACGCCGATTGCGACAGATGGGTGGCCTGCGCCGCGCGGGTGAAATTGCGATGGGTGGCCAGCGCGATAAACGCGCGCAGATGCTTGACTGACAGGTTTGACAGCATGGCGATCCGGCGCGCGAACAGGCCGGCAGATTCATTGAGCGATTCGATAGATTAATCCAAATCATCCGTTTGTTGAGGGAAACGATGCGGGCCTAGAATGGCATCGCTGCCAATCCCTGCCGCGTACCGCTGCCACTGCCCCTTGTGCCCTCGACCATGACTGTTCCCCTGCTGATCGGGTGCGGCGCCGGATTCTCCGGCGACCGCACCGACGCCGCACTACCCGTGGTGCGGACGCTGATCGCCGCTGGCGGCCCCGCTGCGCTGATCTTCGAAACGCTGGCCGAGCGCACGCTAGCGCTGGCCCAACTGGCGCGGCGCAGCAATCCCGATCATGGTTATGAGCCCTTGCTGGATCAGTTGCTGACGCCGGTGCTGGGCCTGTGCCTGGCCAACCGTATTCCGATCGTCGGCAATTTCGGCGCCGCCAACCCGCGTGCGGCGGCGCGCCGCGTTCTGGCGCTTGCGCACGCGCTGGGGCTGCCAGCGCCGCGCGTGGCGGTGGTGGAGGGCGATGACCTGTCGCATGATGCCGGTCGCGCGACACTGCGCGGCATCGTGGGCGACGCTGTTGCCGACGCGCGTTTTGTCTGCGCCAACGCCTATATCGGCGCACAGGGCATCGCCGATGCGCTGCGCGCCGGCGCGCAGGTGGTGGTGTGCGGTCGCGTGGCGGACCCCGCGCTGGCGGTCGGCCCAGCCATGGCGCATTTCGGGTGGGCCTGGGATGACTGGGATCGTGTGGCGGCCGCCACCATGGCGGGCCATTTGCTGGAATGCGGCGCGCAGGTCAGCGGCGGCTATTTTGCCGATCCGGGCATGAAGGACGTGCCCGATGTGCATGCGGTGGGCTTCCCTATCGCGCAGATCGACGCCGACGGCGGTATCGAGATCTTCAAGGCGGCCGACACGGGCGGCTGTGTCGACCTGCGCACCGTGAAAGAACAACTGCTGTACGAAGTGCACGACCCCTGCGCGTATTTGACGCCCGACGTGGTCGCCGACATCGGCGGCGTGACCGTCGAGCAGATCGGTGTCGACCGCGTGGCGGTGCGCAACATTCGTGGCCATGCGCGCCCGGCGCAGCTCAAGGCGAATCTGTTTCACCAGGGCGGCTGGTTCGCCGAGGGCGAGATCTCGTATGCGGGCCCCAACGCGGCGGCGCGTGCGCGGCTGGCCGCCGATATCGTTCGCAAGCGCATGGCGGGGCTTGGCTACGACGTACCGATCCGTTTCGATCTGATCGGCGTGCTAAGCGTCTTTGCCGATGACGATGGCGCGATGCTGGCCACGCCGCAGCCGGGCGAGGCCGACGCGCGGGACGTGCGCATGCGCGCCGCGCTGGCGCACGAGGACAAGGCGATTGCTGAAGCGCTGCTGCGCGAAGTCAACGCGCTCTATACGTGCGGGCCGGCCGGCGGAGGCGGTGTGCGCACCGCGCTGCGGACGCGGCTGAACGCCACGTCATGTCTGGTGCCGCGCGATGCCGTAGCGGCCACGCATTCCTTTATTGCCTGACCGGAGCCCGCCATGATCGCAAACGCCACCGGCACCGCCAGCGCCACCGCACCGCTCTACCAATTTGCCCACGGCCGCACTGGCGACAAGGGTGACCGCTCCAATATCAGCGTGATCGCGTATGACGCGCGCGATTTTGATCATCTGGTCGAGCATGTGACCGAGGATGCCGTGCGCGCGTTGTTTGCCGCGCGCCGGCCCACCGCGGTCAAACGCTATGTGGTGCCGTCGATCCAGGCCATGAATTTCGTGATCGATGGCGCGCTCGACGGCGGCGTCAACGATGCCCTGAATCTCGACACCCACGGCAAGGCGCTGGCCTTTCTGCTGTTGGGTCTGCCCATCCCCTTGCCGCCGCGGCTCGCCGGCGGCGCCCCATGACTGCCGAGCCGTCCCATATTTCAAAACGAATCGAGGAGACACAGATGTACGGAATTCGCAGGCCGCTGGCCATTGCCGCACTAGCCACGTTCGCGTGCCTGGCCTTGCCCGCGGGCAGCGCGTGGGCCGAGTATCCCGACAAGCCGATCCGCTTTGTCGTGCCGTTTGCTGCGGGCAGCGCCACCGACCAGCTGGCGCGCGCGATCGGGCAGGCCGTGACGGTAGACAGCAAGGTCACCGTCGTGGTGGATAACAAGCCGGGAGCGAACGGTTTCATCGCCGCAAGCGATGTGGCCAAGGCCGCGCCCGACGGGTACACGGTGCTGATCACCACCAACACCACGCATGCGGCCAACGAGCATTTGTTCAAGAAACTGCCCTATGACCCGGTGAAGGACTATGCGCCGCTGACGGCGCTGGGCCGCGGCGGGCAGATCATGGTGGTCAATCCGCAACTGCCGGCAAAGACGGTAGGCGAATTCATCGCGCTGGCCCGCAAAGAGCCCGGCAAGATCAGCTTCGGCAGCGGCAGTTCATCGTCGCGTATTGCGGGTGAACTGTTCCAGCAGATGGCGCATGTGCAATTGCTGCACGTGCCTTACAAGAGCAATCCGCTGGCCATCACGGACCTGCTGGGCAACCAGATCCAGATGATGATCACCGATACCGCGACGGGGCTGCCGCAGGTGAAAACCGGCAAGCTGCGCGCGCTGGGCGTGTCGGGCAAATCGCGCTCGCCGCTGGCGCCGGACGTGCCGACCATCGACGAAGCGGGCGTCAAGGGCTATGAAATGAGCTATTGGTTCGCCGCGTACGCGCCGACCGGCACGCCGCCGGCCGTGGTGACCAAACTCAACCAGTTGCTGGTGAAAGCCGCCAAGAGCGACACGGCTGCGACGTTCTACAAGTCGACCGGCACCGATGTGTTCACGAGCTCGCCAGCCGAGCTGGCCAAGTTCCAGGGACAGGAATCGGAAAAATGGGGCCGCATCATCAAGGCCGCAGGGATCCAGCCTGAGTAATTTGCGGTACGCAGAAACGGGTACGGTCGCCTATCGAACAGCCTGATCATCGGGGGCGATCGACGCGGAATGCCAAAGCGATGCCAAATGGCGGCGGATGTCCGCAAGCCCGGATGACATGGCTGCGAGGTTGCGTTGCATGTCATGCATACGTGGCGCTTCCTCGTGCACGCATGTCGATGCCACGACACTTGTCGGGCGTCCGTCGAGATATGGGGCGAGACTTGCGAGAGAGCCTCGCGGCGTCACGGCGACTCGATTTCGCCTAAAGTGACTCCATCGGAATCATCGGAGACGCGCCATGAGGACGACGTACAAGGCATCGCACGCACGGCGTCGGATACTGATCGCGGGTGGCTGGTCGGTGCTGCTGGCAGGGACCCTTGGGCATGCTTCGGCGCAATCGGGGCAACCCGCGGCGATGCCCGGTGCGTCCCCGTCATCGCGGCCGCGGGAACCCTTGAGGATCGGCGTGATTGGTTCCGGCCGCATCGGCGGAACGGTGGGCGGCCTGTGGGTCAAGGCCGGCCATCCCGTGATGTTCTCGTCGCGCCACCCGGAATCGTTGAAGACCCTGACCGAATCGCTCGGGCCGCTGGCGCATGCGGGCACCGTGGCCCAGGCCGTGGCGTTTGCCGATGTGTTGCTGTTGGCGGTGCCTTATGGCGCCGTGCCGGACGTGGCGCAACAGAATAGCTGGGCGGGCAAGATCGTGCTGGACGCCACCAACGCGGTGTCGCCGCGCGACGGCGCCATCGTCGACGAGGTCAAAGCCAATGGCATCGGGACGACCACGGCAAAATACCTGCGCGGCGCGCGCGTGGTGCGCGTTTTCAACTTCACGAGTGCCGGCGACTTCGCGCGTGAAAGCCATCGTCAGCCGCCGCTGATGGCGGTGCCGCTGGCCGGCGACGACGCCGCAGCGCTGGCGGTGGCTGCGGATCTGGTGCGCGATGCGGGATTCGAACCGGTCGTAGTGGGCGGGCTTTCCAGCGCCGATCGCTTTGCGCCTGGCGGCGAACTATTCCATCAGGTCGGCAGCGCCGAGGAATTCAGGCGTGCGATGGCGCAGTAATGGTGCAGCAATGGTGCGCTAGCGGCGCGCGCGGGCTGTTAGCGGCGCCGCCACTCCATGGCCACCATCGACGGGGTGAAGCCGAGCTGGCCGAAGAATGCCGCTTCTGACGAGCGCGCCGCGCGCAGTACCCAAGTGATATCGGGATCGTTGCCCATCACGTGGCGCAGCAGCGCGCGCCCAATGCCGCGCCGGCGATGTTGGGGCGCCACCGCAACCATCGAGATGTAGCCGTTGGAGATATCGTCGCAAAGCGCGCGGGCAAAGCCGATGACTTCGCCTTTTTCAACCGCGACGGCCACGCGCTGCGAGTTGGCGATCAGCTGCGCAAACCGCTCGGGATTGCCGACCCGTTGTTCCCACCCGTTCGCAGCCAGCAGTTGTCTGGCCGCTTCGATTTCTGCGGGCAACGGGTTACGGATTTCCATCGACGATTCCTCCAGCCTGATTCCGGCGCGCATGTGTGCAGTCCCTCCAGAAGTGGGGGGCGCAGGGCGCTTGCGCCACGCGTCACACCTTGCGGTTGCGCGTTTTGGAGCGCGTTTCGGCGACAGAGTGTAGCGAAGCGAATGCCAGCGAGTCAAACAACTTTGTCTGGAAATGCCAGCGTTCGCCCGCGCACGGTGCGCGCGTGCCGGTCTGTCGTGCTTCGAAAGCTGGCGGTATCATGGCTGCCATGAACGCCCCGATCTTCTCCTCCGCTCATCCCGCCGACCAACTGGCCGAGTTCAACGATGCCGATAGCGCGCTGGCGCGCATTCGCGAGATTTACGACAGCTCGGTTGCAGCCGTGCGCGCGCGCTTCGATGCGTTTGCGCAGGGAAAACCGCTGCCATCGGCCGCGCATGCGTGCTATCCGTACCTGGGCATCTCGGTGAACCTGGAAACGATGGTGACCGACAGTCGGCCATCATGGGGCACCGTGGCCTACCCTGGCGTGTACGGCACCACTGTGACACGGCCGGATTTGCTGTGCGATTACTATCGCGACCAGATCGAGCGACTGCTGCGCTATCACCGTGTTCCCGTGGTGGTGGGTTTGTCGCGCCGCCCAATTCCGCTGCCGTTTGTCATCGAGGCGTCCACCACCGACATCAGCTTCACGCAGGCGCGCGAGCTGGAGGCCTCGTTCGTATTGCCGGAACTGAGCCGCATCGACGATTCCATCGCCAACGGCACGTATGAGCCGACGCCGGGCGAGGCGTGGCCGCTGGCGCTGTTTCCCGCGGAACGTGTGGACCTTGCGCTGCAACGCCTCTATCACTACACCGGCACGGCGCCGCAACACTTCCAGCGGTTTGTTTTGTTCACGAACTATCAACGCTATGTCGACGAGTTCGTCGCGCTGGGCCGCGATCTCATGTCCGGAGACGGCGGCGACGGCTACGTGCGCTTTGTCGAGCCCGGCGATATCGTGCAGCAGCTTGGACAGGCGGAGCCCGACGACGCGGCGCGTCCGCGCGCGCTGCCGCAGATGCCGGCCTATCACCTCGTGCGCGATGACGGGCTTGGTGTCACGCTGGTGAATATCGGCGTGGGGCCGTCAAACGCCAAGACCATGACCGATCACCTCGCTGTGTTGCGCCCGCATTGCTGGTTGATGGTGGGGCACTGCGGCGGCCTGCGCCGCTCGCAGCAACTTGGCGACTATGTGTTGGCCCACGCGTATGTCCGCGACGACCACGTACTCGATCACGATCTGCCGCCCTGGGTGCCCGTGCCGCCAATTGCGGAAATCCAGGTGGCACTGCAGGAAGCCGTGGCGCGTGTGACAGGTCTCTCGGGCACGGAAATGAAGACGCGCATGCGCACCGGCACCGTGGTATCGACCGATGACCGCAACTGGGAACTGAAATCGAAGGCGCTGTATGCGCGTTTCAACCAGTCGCGCGCCATTGCCATCGACATGGAGAGCGCCGCCGTAGCCGCCAACGGCTTCCGCCTGCGCGTGCCGTACGGCACGTTGCTATGCGTTTCGGACAAGCCGCTGCATGGCGAACTGAAGCTGCGCGGCATGGCCAACGCGTTCTATCGCCAGCGAGTCAGTCAGCATATGACGATTGGCCTCGAGGCGATTCGCATCCTGCGCGAAAGCGGTGTCGAACAACTTCACTCGCGCAAGCTGCGCAGCTTCGACGAGCCGGCGTTCCGGTAGGTCGATCGACGAACCTGTTTTCCCGCGCGCAGAAATATAACGATCAAAATAAAAAAACGCGCGGGATCGCCGCGCGCTGTGAGCCGGGACGGGCGTCGATAGACGCCCTGGCCAAAAGACGACAATGGAAAGTGTCGTTCGGAGAATCGTAATTTCTTAGAAGCGGTAGCCGATACCGGCGCTGAACAGCCACGGGTCCAGGTTCAACGACGATACCTTGACGTTGCCAGCGTAGACGTTGGTGGAGATCCACACCTTCTTGGCATCGACGTTCAGGAACCAGTTCTTGTTGAGCTTGTAGTCCATGCCGATCTGCAGCGCGGGACCGACGCTCCAGTTGTCCAGCGTGAGACCGCCCAGGTTGGCGCCGTAGACGCGCGTGGCGTTGACGCCGGCGCCGATATACGGACGGAACGTGCCGTTGGGCAAGAAGTGGTATTGCAGCAGCAGGCTTGGCGGCAGGTGCTTGAACGTACCGATCTGCGTGCCGTCCAGGCTGACGTCCTGCTTTTGCGGAATGGTCAGTACCAGCTCGGCGGCGATGTGCGGCACGATGAAGTACGTGACGTCAACTTCCGGAATCCACTTGTTGTTGACGCTGATGCGGTCCGAAGGGCCTACGCCGCCGATCGGCGCCGCGGTGGTGGGACCCATATCCAGGAATGTGCCGCGCAGGCGGACCATCCAGTTGCCTTCAGCCTCTTCGGCGGCAAAGGCCGGGGCAGAAAGGGTGCCGATGGTTGCGGCGGCGAGCGCCATGCAGATGGAGGAGGCGAGGGGCTTGCGGCGGGCAGTAGTTACGGTGGTTACAGTGGTTGAAGTGGGTGCAGTGGTCATGGTGGTCAGGCACTAATGAGCAAAAAGTGCGACCAGTTTGTCGTTCGCGAATGCGCTGGACCTTGATGCAGGACAAGTGAATGGCAGCCGACACACATTCAACGAAGAATCGTCGTCAATGCGCGACAGATTGAAACATGGCTGGCGCAATGCCTGCGCAAGCGTGCCGATGTTTCTATTTACATGCGGATTTATTCGTGGCGTCCGGGCCTCGCGGCCCGTACGCTGTGGGCTCGTGGTTGTGCACCACGCATGTCGTGGACGTCCTGCCGGACGTCTTTCCAGGTGTGCCCTGTGGGGGCAGGGCACACCGTTTTTCTTGGCAGCGGCGCCAGCCGGTCAGGCCGCCTGCGGCTGCTCGACGGCGTTTGTCGCAAGATGGCGATTCACGCCCGACACCATGGCCTTGAGCGATGCCGTGACGATATTTGCGTCCATGCCGGCGCCGAAGCCGGTCGGCGAATCGCCCACCCGTACCTCGACATAGCACGCCGCCCTGGCATCCGCGCCGCTGGCCATCGCATGTTCGTGATAGTCCATGACGCGCACCGCAATGCCCAGCCCGCGCGAAAATGCATCGACCGCGGCGTCGATCGGGCCGTTGCCCGTACCGCGCACCTGTACCGTGCGGCCGTCGCGCAGCATTTCCATGTCGATTTCCGCCGCGTGGCTGTCGGTCGATACCATCCGGTGCGATACATAGCGCAGCGGCGCCTGCACATCGAGGTACTCGCGGCGGAACAGCGCATAAAGGTCCTCGGCGCTGGCCTCGAGTCCGGTTTCATCGGTCATGACCTGCACCGCACGGCTGAATTCGATCTGCAGGCGGCGCGGCATGTAGATGCCATGCATCTGCTCCAGCAGATACGCCATGCCGCCCTTGCCGGACTGGCTGTTGACGCGGATCACCGCGTCGTAGCTGCGGCCGAGATCGGCCGGATCGATCGGCAGGTACGGCACTTCCCAGATCGCGTCCGGCTTCTGCTGCGCAAAGCCCTTGCGGATGGCGTCCTGATGCGAGCCCGAAAATGCAGTGAACACCAGGTCGCCAACGTACGGATGACGCGGATGCACCGGCAACTGATTGCAGTGCTCGACGCACTGGCGGACTTCGTCGATATCTGAAAAATCAAGCTCCGGATCGACGCCCTGCGTGTAGAGGTTCAGCGCCAGCGTGACCAGATCCACATTGCCGGTGCGCTCGCCGTTGCCGAACAGGCAGCCTTCCACGCGGTCGGCGCCGGCCATCACGGCGAGTTCGGCCGCGGCCACCGCCGTGCCGCGATCGTTATGCGGATGCACGGACAGCACGATGTGCTCGCGGCGCGCCAGCCGTCGATGCATCCATTCGATCTGGTCGGCAAAGATGTTGGGCGTGCTGCATTCCACCGTGGTGGGCAGATTCAGGATCATCGGGCGCGAGGCGTCGGGCTGCCACACGGCCGAGACCGCGTCCGATACTTCCAGCGAAAAATCGAGTTCCGCCAGGCTGAAGGTTTCGGGCGAATATTGGTAGGACCAGGCGGTTTCCGGCATCGCATCGGTCAGCGCGCGGATCAGACGAGTGCCCGACACGGCCACTTCCTTGATTTCCTCGCGCGATGCATTGAACACGATGCGACGCCACGCCGGTGCGATCGGGTTGTAAAGATGCACGGTCGCGCGCCTGGCGCCGCGCACCGATTCGACCGTGCGGCGGATCAGGTCGTCGCGCGCCTGGGTCAGGACAACAATCGTGACGTCCTCGGGGATGCGGTCTTCTTCGATCAGCATACGCACGAAATCGAAATCGGTTTGCGATGCGGACGGGAATGCGACCTCGATCTCCTTCACGCCGATCTTCACCAGCTGTTCGAAAAAGCGCAGCTTGCGCGCGCTGTTCATCGGCTCGATCAGCGCCTGGTTGCCGTCGCGCAGATCGGTGCTCATCCAGCGCGGCGCACGCGTGATGGTCTGCGATGGCCAGGTCCGATCAGGCAGATCGACGACGGTGGCGGGGCGGTATTTGGCGGCGGGGTTGCGCAACATGGGCATGGGTTTCTCCTTCCTCGCTAAGGAAGCAATGGAAAACGTCTCGTCGTGCGAGCGTTCCGGTTCAGTCGGAAAACGAAATAAAGGTGGCCAGAAGGCTGCCGAACTGCCACGAGGCCCTAGGCCCGGCAACCGATCGGTAGGCTTAGCAGTAGCGAGGAAGCGCGCAGGGCGCGGCACGACAGCAGGCCCGCAACGCACGCGCGCACGGCTGCATCGATGCGCGAGGCATCGGCGGCGTGGCGGAGGTTGAGGGTGCAGGCGTTCATCGTGCGGAGGTGTAAATCGCCCGACGGATGCGAGCGACAGACCGCAGCGTAGTGCAAAACGCGCGCAGGCGTCAACTCGCTGCCCGCATCTTGGCGCGCCGCGCGCGCCTCACTGGCCGCGTGCCGCTGCGCACGCTTTCCCCCCAACGGATGGCATCCAACCGATATGTGGGATGCCGCTCAATCGTCTGGCCGGTACATCGCGGGGCACATCGCGCCTAGGCTGGTTGATACAGGGAACGGGCCCAAAAACAACGAACGGGGGAGCGAAACATGCTTACGCGCACGTGGATAAGCTGGCTTGCCTGCATGGCAACGGCAATGTTGATGGCGGCATGCGGCGGTGGCGGGGGTGGATCGGGGACAAGCGGCGCGGCGCCTGCGGGCAGCAACGGCGGAGCCGGCGGCAGCCCAGGCGGCACGGCGGCCGTGGCCAAGTCTTACACGCTGGTGATGAACCAGACCTCGGGCCAGGTCAGCATCGGCAATTCGATCACGCTGGTGGCGTCCGTCGTCGACGATCTTGGCAACGACGTGACGGGCTCCACAGCCTTTGTCTGGTCGACTTCGAACAACGCTGTGGCAGCGGTATCCAGCAGCACTGTTCCGGGTAGCGCGCTGGTTGGCGGCATCGGCACGGGCACGGCCACGATCAGCGTGGTGGCGACCGTGACCGGTGCCAGCGGCGCCACTACCGTGCTGCCGCAGTCCGCGGCCACCATCACCGTGGTGGCGCCGGGCGTGAAGACGTACAGCCTGGCGCTGCCCTATCCGGTGTTGTCGATGACGGACGGACAGGTATTGCCGGTCACGGCGTCGCTGATCGACAGCGATGGCGCCGATCGCTCCGCGACGGCCACCGGTTGGACCTGGCGCAGCAGCGCGGCGGCGGTGCAGGTCACGGGCGCGGCCAATGTCGGCACCTTGCGCGGCGTAAATGCCAGCGACACGCCGGCGCAATCGACCGTGAGCGTCCAGGTGACGGCCCCGGACGGCAACACGCTGACCGCATCGTTCTTCGTCTCGGTGTTCAAGAGCAGCGTATCGACGTATCGACTGGTGCTGTCGCAGTTCGGCACGCAGATCAACGCGCTGAACGTGCTCAACGGCTATCCGCAAACCTACGATTCGCGCGTGGTGCGTCACGATGAAAGCGATGCCACGGCGGATTTCAGCGGCCTGTGGACGTATATGACCACTTCGCCGTCGCTGGCCGTGCTGCCCAATTCGGCCACGCGCGTGACTACGGTCAGCACCAGCCGCGCAAACGGCGCGTCGCCGCTGCAAAGCGTGCTGTCGGAGATGGCCGGCAGCCTCACGTTGAGTGCCGAGCCGCGTGCCACGCTGCTAGTGACCGAGCAGCCGACGTGGGCGCTGGTCTATGACGGTCCGAATCCGCTGGTGGTGCCGGGCGGCGGCATACCGATCGCCGCGCACATCATGCATCGCGGTATCGACGAGGGCATCATGGGCTGCAACGGCACCTGGGCCTGGGCGGTCAGAAGCGGACCGGTGTCGATCAACCAGACATTCCCGCCCAATCTGGCGACGATCGTGCCCACCGGCTCGGGTCCGTTCACGGTCACCGTGTCTTGCACCGCCGGACCGGAGGCGATGCCGGTGACGCTGATCATCCCGGGCACCGTGCAATAACGGCAACGGGCCGGCGCCCGTGAACCAGCAAACGCCTGCTGCGGCCGCGGCTGCGGCAGGCGCTTTTCGTTGCAGCGGCAGCGCACGCAAAGCGCGGGATGCGTACCCGTTTCTGCGTGGCGTTCATGCGCTGTCGCCGCGTCGGCAAGTCACCTCGATCACCCAGAAAAAACGGCGACCCGAGGGTCGCCGTTTGCATGTCGTGGTGGTCCGGATCACGGCTTGCGTGAGAAGCGGATGATCTGCTCGTGGCTTGCCGCCGTAGCCCCGGTCGCCCCGGATGTATTCGATCCGCACGAGCCGCAGCCGCTGTTTGTATCGCAGCCGCTGGCGCAGCCCGCCGCCTGCGTCGGCGCCAGACGCTGCACCAGCCATGCACGCCAGCCTTTGGCCGAGACGCCGCCCAGCGCGGCGGCCAGGTTCGCTTTCACGCGCTCGCGCGTGCGCGGCATGTAGCGAGCCACGACGTGCACGGCACAGCCCAGCACGATCAGCGGGACCAGCAGGGTTTCAAAGGCGTGGTAGAGCGTCATGATGGCTGTTGGATTGGATAACTGCGCTGCCGTTTCCGTGCGATCAGCTGAACATCAACGCCACGCGATAGGTGATGAACGACGCGAGGTAGGCCAGGCCCGTCAGGTAGGCGGCCGAGGCGGCCATCACCTTCCAGGAATTGGTCTCGCGGCGGATCACCGCCAGCGTGGAAATGCACTGCGGGGCAAACACGTACCAGGCCAGCAGCGACAGCGCCGTGGCCAGCGACCATTGCGCGGCGATCATCGGCGCCAGCTGCACGGCCACCGTGTCATCGCTGCCGGATAGCGCGTACACCGTCGCCAGCGCGCCCACGGCCACTTCGCGCGCGGCCAGACCAGGCACCAGCGCCACGCAGATCTGCCAGTTGAAGCCGATTGGCGCAAACACATGTTCCAGCGCCTGGCCGATCATGCCTGCAAAACTGTAGTCGATCGGCGGCAGGGTGGCGCCGGCCGGCGGCGACGGGAAGCTGGCCAGAAACCACAACAGCACGGTCAGCGTCAGGATCACCTTGCCCACGCGCGACAGAAAAATCCGCGCGCGTTCCCACAGGCCGATGGCGATATCGCGCGGATTGGGCACGCGGTACGACGGCAGCTCCATCAGCAGCGGATGATCGGTGCGGTCGCGGCGGAACCACTTGAGCACGTATGCCACCACCAGCGCGCTGACGATGCCGGCCACATACAGCGCGAACAGCACCAGGCCCTGCAGGTTGAACATGCCGCCGACGGTCCGCTCGGGAATGAACGCGCCGATCAGCAGCGCATACACGGGCAGCCGCGCCGAACACGTCATCAGCGGCGCCACGAGGATCGTGGTCAGGCGGTCGCGCGGGTCCTGAATCGTGCGGGTGGCCATGATGCCGGGGATCGCGCACGCAAAGCTCGACAGCAGCGGAATGAACGATCGTCCCGACAAGCCCGCGCCCATCATTAGCCGATCGAGCAGGAACGCGGCGCGCGGCAGGTAGCCCGATTCCTCGAGCGTCAGGATGAACAGAAACAGGATCAGGATCTGCGGCAAAAAGACCACCACGCTGCCAAGGCCTGCGATCAGGCCATCGACCAGCAGGCTCTTGAGCATGCCGTCGGGCAGCATCGCGCCCAGCCATTCGCCGAACCAGTGCACGCCGGCCTCGATGCCGTCCATCATCGGCGCGGCCCACGAGAACACAGCCTGGAACATAAAGAACAGCAGTACCGCAAGAATGACCAGACCGAATACCGGATGCAGCACGACGCGATCCATCGCATCGTCGAAGCGCGCGGTGCGCGTCGGCATGGTGACGGCGATATCGAGCAGGCGCTTCACTTCGGCGTGCGTGTCGAGTTCCGACACGCTGTCGAGCGGCTGCGCGGGCGGCGCCGGCGGCAGTGATTCGTCGAACAGGCGGACCAGCCCGGCCGCGCCGTCGCGCTTGACCGCGACGGTTTGCACGACGGGCACGCCCAGCGCCTGCGAAAGCGCCTCGCGGTCGATCAGGATGCCGCGGCGCGCAGCCGCATCGCTCATATTGAGCACCACCACCATCGGCAGGCCGAGGCGGCGCAATTCCAGCACGAAGCGCAGGTGCAGGCGCAGGTTGGTGGCGTCGACCACCGACACCAGTAGGTCCGGGCGTGCCTCGCCGGGGCGCTGCCCCATGCAGACTTCCCGCGTGATCGCCTCGTCAAGGCTGGCCGAGTGCAGGCTGTAGGCGCCCGGCAGATCGAGGATGCGGACCGTGCGGCCGGCGGGCGACGTAAATACGCCTTCCTTGCGCTCGACGGTCACGCCGGCATAGTTGGCCACCTTTTGGCGGCTGCCGGTCAGGCGGTTGAACAACGCGGTCTTGCCGCAGTTGGGATTACCTACCAGCGCAATGCGCAGGGCGGAGGGATGCTGTGCAACTGACATGATGAGCGGGATCCTGGCGGCGTCGGGCGGCCTTCACGCAATGCGCTTGGCGGCGTCAGGCGTATCGGCCTGGCTGGCGGGGACAATGCTGGAAATCGTCGCGGAGGCAATCTCCACGGCAATGCGGTCCGCTTCCGAGCGGCGCAGCGCAAATCGCGTGAAGCCCACCTGCGCGACCAGCGGGTCCTTGCCAAACGGGCCGAAGGTGATGATCTGCACGGTTTCTCCCGGCACAAAGCCGAGATCGCGCAGGCGGCGCGCGACGGGATCGTTCGGGGTGGCATCGTCCACCGATTTCACGATGGCGACCGTGCGCCGGGACAGTTCAGACAACCGCATATGCTTCCAGTCCAAGGGCGGGATCACCGCCGCGCAACAGGCCAAAAACGCCTGTCGGGTACGTAAATAGAAATCGTTCTCGATTGTATAGCATTCACGCCGTTTTCGTGCCTTTATGGCAAGCGAGGCCGCAACCTGGCGGGCGAAAAGATCGATGCAATGAGGGGCGCTGGCCGGCATCAGGTGCAGTGAGATTCCCCTCGTTCCTCGCAGCAATGAGCGGGAAATTCCGGCGTGTTCTTGCGAATAACGCATTTGCGGTATTGGCCGAACGCAGTCGGCAGCATAAGCTGCGGGCACGCTGAACACCCCGTTCCACGCGTACTTTCAAAAGCCACTGGTCTTCTTGCCAGTGGCTTTTTTCTCTCCGGCGCCGATCGGCGCCGATGGCGTGCAAATCGGCGCGGCGATCAGCCCGCCTCCGCAGCCATCGCAGCCTTGACCGTTTCGACAAAGTGGTCGCGCGCGGGATGGTCGGGCATCGTTTTCCAGACGCAATAGACCTCCGACGGCACTGTGGAATCGGCCAGCGGCCGGAATGCGGCGCCGGCCATGCCGGAGCGTGCCATCGCGGCCGGCACCACCGCCACGCCCATGCCCTGGGAGACCAGCGAAACCACCGACAGCCAGTGCCGCACTTCATGCTGAATACGCGGATAAAAGCCCTGCGCCGCGCACATATCGAAGATACGGCTGTAGTAGTCCGGCGACGCCTTGCGCGAGAACAGCACAAATGGCTCGCCGCGCAGGTCCGCCAGCGCCAGTTCGGCACGCGCCGTCAGCGGGTGATCGGCGGGCATGCAGCAGACAAAAGGCTCGGTATGCGCGAGCGTGGCGGCCAGTTCGTCGGGTACGCGGCTGGTGTGGACGAAGCCAGCGTCCAGTTCGCCGTGCAGCAGCGCGTCGATCTGTTCCTGCGAATTGAGTTCGGTCAGTGCCACATGGATGCCCGGATAGCGCGCCTGGAATTCCTGCAGCCGTTGCGGCAGGCCGCGGTACAGCATCGAGCCGACAAAGCCGACGCGCAACCGGCCCACCGCGCCGGCCTCGATCTCGCGCGCCAGCAGCCGCGCCGATTCCGCCTGCGCCAGCAATGCCGTGGCCGATTCCCGAAACGCTCGCCCGGCGGCGGTCAGTCGCACGCCACGGCTATCGCGCTCGAACAGGCGCGCCCCGACGGATGCTTCGAGCTGCTGGATGTTGAGCGACAACGGCGGCTGCGAAATCGACAGCCGTTTCGCGGCGCGCCCGAAATGCAGTTCCTCGGCCAGCACGAGGAAATAGCGCAGATGGCGAAATTCCATGGCGATATAAAAATTATATGGATCGAGTCAATTTTAGAATTAGACACGAATCGTTGCGCATCAAATAATGCGTCCCAAACCATCCCGCCCCAATTCGCAGGGCGGGAGCTTCCGGAGACACATTCGATGCCGACCAGCGCCGTCCGCCCCGCTGCCCTTCAGGCGACCTCCGCCGCCCATGCTTCGCACGCCGCCCCGCCCGACGCTCATCCGGTCCCCGACCGTCACGGCGCGAGCCTTTTCACGGCGGATCCGGACCTGCGCGCGCTGTTGCCGCTCTATCTGCCGGCCGACCTCTTCAATCACCTGCTGCCGCACCTGGAGCGCATGGGCGCCCTGGCCGGTGGCGTGCTGGACGAACTGGCCAATGTGGCCGACCACGCGCCGCCCACGCTGTCGCATCGCACGCGCAGCGGCTTCGATGCGCAGCGTATCCACAAGCATCCCGCCTATGTCGAACTGGAACGCGTGGCGTTTGCGGA
Source organism: Cupriavidus pauculus (assembly GCF_008801835.1). GTDB lineage: Bacteria > Pseudomonadota > Gammaproteobacteria > Burkholderiales > Burkholderiaceae > Cupriavidus > Cupriavidus pauculus. Next base: position 22,189 of record NZ_VZOW01000028.1, read on the forward strand.
ATTCGGCCTCGCCGCGGCATCGCATCGCGGCGGCGTGCTCGGCTGGGACAAGCCGATGCCGCCCGCTGCCAAGTACGCGCTGACCTATCTGTTCGTTCAGGCCGAGTTCGGCTTGTGCTGCCCGTTGTCGATGACCGATTCCCTGACGCGCACGCTGCGCAAGTTCGGCGATCCGGCACTGGTCGAGCGCTTTTTGCCCAACCTGACCACGCAGGTTTTCGACGATCTCTACCAGGGCGCGATGTTCATGACCGAGCAGGGCGCGGGCTCCGACGTCGCGGCCACGGCCACGCGCGCGGTGCGCGACGACAGCGCCGAAGGCGGCTGGCGTCTGGTGGGCGACAAGTGGTTCTGCTCGAATCCGGACGCGGCGCTGGCGATGGTGCTGGCGCGCGTGGAAGACGCCGACGGCACCGCCGTGGACGGCATCAAGGGCGTGTCGCTGTTCCTGCTGCCGCGCACGCTGGCCGACGGCAGCGCCAATCACTACCGCATCATCCGGCTCAAGGACAAGCTCGGCACGCGCTCGATGGCCAGCGGCGAGATCCGCCTCGAAGGCGCGCATGCCTACCTCGTCGGCGAGCCCGGCCGCGGTTTCGTGCAGATGGCCGACATGATCAACAACTCGCGCCTGTCCAACGGCGTGCGTGCCGCCGGCCTGATGCGCCGCGCCCTTACGGAAGGACAATTCATCGCGCGTGAACGTCGCGCCTTCGGCAAGCGCCTGACGGACATGCCGCTGATGCGTCGCCAGTTGCTCAAGCTCACGCTGCCGACCGAACAGGCGCGCACGATGGTGTTCCAGACCGCCGAAGCGCTGCGCCGCGCCGATGCTGGCGAATCCGACGCTTATCCGCTGATGCGCATCTTGACGCCGCTGATCAAGTTCCGCGCGTGCCGCGATGCGCGCAAGGTGACCGGCGACGCGATGGAGATCCGTGGCGGCTGCGGGTATATCGAGGAATGGAGCGATCCGCGGCTGGTGCGCGACGCCCATCTCGGATCGATCTGGGAAGGCACCAGCAATATCGTCGCGCTCGATGTGCTGCGCGCGATCCGCCGCGAAGGGTCGCTGCCGGTGCTGCAGGCGCATTTGCAGGGCCTGCTGCGCGATACGCCGCTCCATGCCACAGCCCGCGCCACCTTCGAGACCGCCATTGACAGCGCCGCCGCGCTGGCGACGCGCGCGGCCGATGCCGGCGCGGACGGCGATGTCATGGCGCGCCAGGCTGCCTCCGCGCTTTATCACGTGACCAGCGCCGTCGCCATGGCGTGGGAAGCGGGCCGCATCGGATCGGTGCGCCGTATGCGTCTGGCGCAACTGGTGCTCGTGCATCGCGTGCTGCCGCAAGATCCGCTGGCGGGCGGCGCCGAACCCGAATGGCTGGCCGAAACGGTGGCTGCCCCGGCCGATGGCGTTGCGCACGCGGCCGGGCAGGTCGATCAGGTCAACGTGTTCTGAACGGCGTCACAGGCGCGCCACTGCGCCCCCGCACATAAAAACAGCTTTACCGGAGACAACGCATCATGCCCCAATGGCACCGCCGCGCGGCCCTGGCCGCATTCGCTTCCATGACCGCGTGCACGCTGCTTGCCGCAGCCACGCCCGCCTTTGCACAGAAGGATTTTCCAAGCAAGCCCATCATGATGGTGGTGACCTATCCGCCGGGCGGTCCCACCGACGCGATGGCCCGCACGCTGGCCGCCGCGCTGAAGAACAGCCTCGGCCAGCCGGTGGTGGTGGAAAACCGCGCCGGCGCCGGCGGCAACATCGGCGCGGAAGTCGTGGCCCGCGCGGAGCCCGATGGCTACACGCTGATGTTCGGGACGTCGGCGCCGCTGGCGATCAATGTCAGCCTCTATCGCAAGATCAACTACGACCCGATCAAGAGCTTTGCGCCCGTGATCCAGATCGGCCATCTGCCCAACGTGCTGGTGGTCAATTCCGGCGTGCCCGCCCGCAACGTGCAGGAACTGATCGCCTACGGCAAGGCGCATCCGGGCAAGCTCACCTATGCATCGTCCGGCAACGGCGCATCGTCGCATCTGGCCGGCGTGCTGTTCAACAACCTGGCCGGCACTGATTTCCAGCACGTGCCTTACAAGGGCACCGGCCCCGCGCTGAACGACCTGCTGGGCGGTCAGGTCAGCATGACCTTCACCGATGTGCTGACGGCGCTGCCGTTCATCAAGAGCGGTAAGGTGCGCGCGCTGGGCGTGACCACCAAGGGCCGCTCGCAGGCGCTGCCCGAGGTGCCCACCGTGGCCGAGCAGGGTGTCGCCGGTTTCGATGTTTCGGTATTCTTCGGCGTGGTGGCGCCGGCCGGTACGCCGCCCGCCGTGATCGGCAAGCTCAACCGCGCGTTTGCCGATGCGCTGCAGCAGCCCGACGTACGCAAGACGCTGCTGGCGCAAGGGCTGGAACTGGCGCCGTCCACATCGCCGGACCAGCTTGGCAGCTTCGTGAAATCCGAGGTGGCCAAATGGCGTACCGTGGTGCAGAAATCGGGCGCTCAGCTGGACTGATCGCCACACATAACAACAAGGAAGAGACATGACGCCATTTCAACCCGGCGCGCTGGCCGGCATTCGCGTAGTGGATCTGTCGCGCATCCTGGGCGGCCCGTTTTGCGGGCAGATCCTGGGCGATCACGGCGCCGACGTGCTGAAGATCGAACCGCCGCAAGGCGACGACACCCGCACCTGGGGCCCGCCGTTTCGCGATGGCGTGGCGTCGTACTACTTCGGCCTGAACCGCAACAAGCGCGTGATGACGCTCGACCTCGCCGCGGAGGCCGATCGCGAGGTGCTGCTGGCCCTGCTGGCCGACGCCGATGTGCTGGTCGAAAACTTCAAGACCGGCACGCTGGAAAAATGGGGACTCGGTTACGACGTGCTGTCGCAGCGTTTTCCGCGGCTGGTGCATTGCCGTGTATCGGGATTCGGCGCCGACGGCCCGCTCGGCGGCCTGCCCGGCTACGACGCGGCGATCCAGGCCATGGCCGGCATCATGAGCATCAACGGCGAAGCCGATCGCGATCCGCTGCGGGTGAGTTTGCCGGTGGTCGACATGGTGACGGGACTCAACGCCGCCTTGGGCGTGCTGCTGGCGCTGCAGGAACGCGCACGCAGCGGGCGCGGCCAGTTCGTGGAAGCGGCGCTTTATGACTCGGGCCTGTCGCTGCTGCATCCGCACGCCGCCAACTGGTTCATGAGCGGCAAGACGCCGGGCCGCACCGGCAACGCGCATCCCAACATCTATCCGTACGACACCGTGGCCACGGCAACCGATCCGATCTTCCTGGCGGTGGGCAACGACCGGCAGTTCCGCATCCTGTGCGACCACCTCGGCGTGCCGGAACTGGCCGACGACGAGCGCTTTGCCACCGCCGGCGCGCGCTCGGTCAATCGCGCCATGCTCAAGGGCACGCTGGAAGCGAAGATGGCGGTGTGGGACGGCAAGGCGCTGGCCGCGCAACTGTCCGATGCGGGCGTACCGTGCGCGCCGGTGCTGTCGGTGCCCGATGCGCTGACGCATCCGCACACCGTGCATCGCGAAATGGTGGTGGAGATGCCGGGCGGCTACAAGGGGCTGGGCGCGCCGATCAAGCTGAGCCGCACGCCGGCCACCTACCGCCACGCGCCGCTGACTGAAGGCAACGCGTTCCTGCCAAGGGAAGCGGCAAACGACTGAGTCCGCTCCACGCCGCCGCGCTGGGCGCGCGGGGCGTGAAGTGGCGAGGCATCGTCAGCCCGGGATCATCCCCGTGAACACATAGGCTTGCAGCATCGTGATCACGCCGACGATAAACGCGAACAGCAGGCTGTGCTTGACGGTGAAGCGGAAGAGTTCGGATTCCTTGCCGACCAGGCCCGTCGCGGCGCACGCCACCGCGATCGATTGCGGCGAGATCATCTTGCCGGTCACACCGCCAGTGGTGTTGGCGGCCACCAACAGGGTGTCCGACACGCCGATCTGATGGGCCGTGGCGTGTTGCAGCGAGCAGAACAGCGCGTTCGATGACGTGTCGGATCCGGTCAGGAAGACGCCCAGCCAGCCCAGCAGCGGCGAGAAGAACGGAAACGCCGCGCCCGTGCCGGCCAGCAGCAGCGCCAGCGTCGACGACATGCCCGAGTAGTTGGCCACGAATGCAAAAGCCAGCACCAGGCCGATCGACAGGATCGGGCGGCGCAGCTCCATCAGCGTTTCGCCGAACGTGACCAGCGCGTCCCGGGGCTTCATGCGCAGCAAGATTACCGAGATGATCGCCGTCAGCAGGATCGCGGTGCCCACGGCGGATAGCAGGTCCAGCTTCAGCACGGCCTCGTAGGGTTTGGGCGACGCCACGATCGGCGCGGTCTTGATGACCAGTTGGTCGAGCATCGGCACCTTGAACTTCAGCACGCTGCCGGCCAGTGCGCCGTTTGCGGCGAACAAGGCCTTGAACGACGGCAGGCTCCAGATCGTCACGATCGCCGTGAGGATGCCGAACGGCGCCCATGCGCGCACCGTCTGGCCGAAGCTGTAGGGCGAGGCCTGGCGGTTCGACGGCGCACCGAGGCCGCCGCCAAATCGGGCCAGCGCCACGGTGCCGCCGGAGACCGCGCCACGCGCCGGCTGCGACGCCGAGCGCGGTTGCCACAAGCGCAGGAACGCCGCCAGCGCAACCAGGCTCACCAGCGCGGACGTGATGTCGGGCAGTTCAGGGCCGATGTGGTTCGACGTGAAGTACTGGGTGACCGCGAAGCTTGCGCCCACCACCAGCGCCGCGGGCCACGTTTCCCGGATGCCGCGCCGGCCATCCATCATGAAAACGAGCCAGAACGGTACCGCCAGCGACAGCAGCGGTAACTGGCGGCCCGCCATCGCGCCGATGTGCATCGGGTCGATGCCGGTGACCTGGCCGGCCACGATGATCGGAATGCCCATCGCGCCGAATGCCACCGGCGCGGTGTTGGCGATCAGGCAAAGTCCGGCCGCGTAGAGCGGATTGAAGCCAAGGCCTACCAGCAGCGCCGCGGTAATGGCCACCGGCGCGCCAAAGCCCGCCGCGCCTTCCAGAAACGCGCCGAACGCAAAGCCGATCAGCAGCATCTGCAGACGCTGGTCGTCGGTGATCGACAACACCGAAGCGCGGATGATGTCGAACTGGCCCGTCTTCACCACGATCTTGTAGAGAAACACCGCTGTGACGATGATCCACGCGATCGGCCACAAGCCGTAGGCAAAGCCGAAGCCGGCTGCCGCAAACGCCTGCGGCGCAGGCATGCCGTAAGCGCCGATCGCCACGGCCACGGCCAGCGCGAGCGTGATGGCCGCCGCCACATGGCCTTTCATGCGCAACAGCGCCAGCGCGACGAAGAAGAACAGGATGGGCACGGCCGCCGCAAGCGCGGACAGCCAGAGGCTGCCCAGCGGCGTATAGATCTGGGTCCAGGGTTGCACTGGAAGTCTCCTTGATGGTGTTTGAATTCTTGTGTGTGCCGCGCGCCGCTACTCGGGCTGATTGCGCTCGGCAAGCAGATCGGAAAGGCTTTTTGGCGCGGGTGTCAGTGGCTTGCGATGCTGCGTCCAGCCCATCTGCGCGGCGGGCGTGAACGCGCGCAGACGCGTGGCGGCCCACCGGAATACGCGATACACGGCCGGATGCGCGAAGGCGCCGCTCCAGAAGCGCCAGACCAGATGCTCGCGGCGGCTGTATTTCGCGCCCTGGCCCTTCAGCGGATGCGGCACCGCCTCGTCCGGATCGCGATTCGCTTCGGTGCGCAGGCGCACCAGAAGCTGTGGGATCGGAATGCGCACGGGGCATACTTCGCCGCAAGCGCCGCACAAGCTGGACGCGGTGGCCAGATCCGCCGTGGCTTCGAGCCCAAGCAGATGCGGCGAGATGATCTTGCCGATCGGTCCCGGATAGGTGGTGCCGTAGGCGTGGCCGCCGATGCGCGTGTAGACCGGACAGTGATTCATGCATGCGCCGCAGCGGATGCACTGCAGCGTGGCGCGCAGCTGCTCGTCGGCGTAGGCCTGGCTGCGGCCGTTATCCAGCAGCACCAGATGCACTTCGCGCGGGCCGTCGCGTTCGTGGTTTTTGCGCGGTCCCGAGATCAGGTTGAAATAGGTGGTGATCGGCTGGCCCGTGGCCGAGCGCGTGAGCAAGCTGGACAACGGCACGATGTGCGACAGCCTGGCCACCACTTTTTCCATCCCCATCACGGCGATGTGCACATCGGGCACCGTGGTGGAAAGCCTGCCGTTGCCCTCGTTTTCCACCAGCCACAGCGTGCCGGTATCGGCCGCCGCGAAATTCACGCCGGACAGCCCGATATCGGCCTGCACGAACGCCTGACGCAGCGCGCGTCGGCCGGTCTGGATCAGTTCGTCGACGTCTTCCGTATAGCGTGTATCGGCGATGTGCTGTTCGAACAGCGTGGCAATGTCGGCCTTGGTCTTGTGGATTGCCGGCATCACGATATGCGACGGCTTTTCCCCGGCCAACTGGACGATGTACTCGCCCATGTCCGATTCGATGCAATCCACGCCGCGTTCGGCAAGGTAATGGTTCAGCTCCATTTCCTCGCTGGCCATCGATTTGCCCTTGATGACGCGCGTCGCCGCGTGCGCTTGGGCAATGCGGTGGATGATCGCGTTTGCCTCGTCAGCGGTTTCGGCCCAGTGCACCTGCACGCCGGCCTGCGTGAGCTTTGCTTCGAGCTGCGTCAGCAGGTCCGGCAGATTGGCCAGCGCGTGCTGGCGCACGGCCTCGCCGAGATCGCGCAGTTGTTCCAGCTCGTCGCCGTCGGGAAACTGCACGGCGCGCTTTTGCTGCAGAAAGTCCATCGCACCGCGAAAACTGCGGCGCAGCTTGGGATCGTCGAGCGCGGCGCGCGCGCGGACGCGGAAGTCCTCGCTCGGTACGAAATGCAGTGTTTGCTGGCTCATTGTCCGGGGTCTCCTGCGTGATCGTTCACGATGACGACCCAGAGCCGGCGCGGACCGTGCGCGCCGTAGGCCAGCGTCTGCTGAATGTCGGATGTCTTGGACGGCCCCGAGATCATGACCAGATTGGTGGGCATGCCATCGGCCCAGTTTTCGGCGCGCACCGCCGCGTGCAGATCGGGGTGCAGCGTCGAGGCGTAGACCAGCGCGATATGCGTTGGCGGCACCAGCGACACCGTGCGCGGCGATCCGGCATCGGGCGCCAGCACCAGCGTGCCCGTGGCGGCCAGCCCGGAACGCGCCACCGTGAAACCGGCGTCGACGGTGTCGAACAACTCGGACTTCCAGTCCTCGAGCGGTCGATCGAAGGTCACCGTTGCGACGCCGGCGGGCAGTGCTCGGGCCAGCGCGGCGCCTTCGGGCGCGGAGGTATCGATCAGTAACCGCCGCACGCCGTCCTGCGCGAGCCGCTCGGCTACCCACATCGGCCAATCGGCGGCATCGGCGCAAACGACTTCCGCGTGCGATGCCGTCAGCGCCGCTTGCATCGACGCCACCGTCGCGGCCACTGTTGGCCGTTGCCCGCGGCGCAGGTCGAAGTGCGTGTCGATGCGTCGATCCAGCGACGCGGTGTCGGCGGCCAGCGTTGCGCCGGAGGTTGGCGTAGCCGCGCGCAAACGGCCCAGCATGCGCTCGCGCGCGCTCATCGTGGTCATGCCGCACCTCCGGTCCGACGCCACAGGAACGACGCCAGATGTTCGACCGGTAGCGACGCCCCCGCGTGGGCGGCGGCATGGCCAATGTTGAGCAGGCATCCGCAATCGGCAGAAACCAGCCGGTCACAGCCGGTGGCGCAGGCGGATGCGACCTTGTCGCGCACCATCGCGCCAGAGATATCGGCGTGCTTGAGCGAGAACGTGCCGCCAAAGCCGCAGCATTCCGATTCGCGTTCGTGCTCGACGCGCGTCACGCCCGGCAGCGCATCGACCAGCGCCACACCGTGCGCGCGTGTGCCCATTTCACGGCGCGCAGCGCACGACGTATGCAGGACCACGCGCTCCGCGCCCGCGTTGGGCGCCGTGTCGAAGCGCACATGCAGTACGTTCAGCAGGAACTCGGCCAGCTCGAAGACCCGTTCGGCGATGTCGGCGGCCAGCTCGGCGGCTTCGGGATCGTCGGCGAACAGCGTGGGCCAGTGGTGCCGCATCATGCCCGCGCACGAACCGGACGGCACGATGATCGGCCAGGGCTCGCGAAACAGATCCAGCTGGGCGCGCGCCACCTTGCGCGCCTGCTCGGGATTGCCGCTGCTGTAGGCCGGTTGGCCGCAGCAGCTTTGCGCACGCGGAAAGTGAACGGTCAGGCCTTCGCGTTCCAGCAGTCGTACGGCATCGAGACCGGCTTGCGGAACGAACAGGTCGACGAGACACGTGCCAAACAGGTACACCTGCTGCGGCACGTTGGGGGGATATTGCCTGGCTTGCATTGTCTGTCTCCGGGATGGGGCACCGCCCGTGATACGCGCTGCGGCATTTTTCGGCGCATAATTCCCGGTCTTGCGCCGGGGCGCAAATTGGTTGGACCAATTTTCGGGCGCCACGGCAACAATACGGCAGGCAAGGGATCGATCGATGGCAGGCAGCGCGCGCAATCGCGTGGAAGACATCATGCGCAAGCTGGAAACGGCGTTGCTGGACGGCACTTGGCCTGTTGGCGCGCGCCTGCCGGCCGAGCGCGTGCTGGCCGAGCGCTATGACGTGGCGCGCAACACGATCCGTGAAGCGATTCAGCGCCTGGCGGCGCGCGGCCTGCTACAGAGCCGGCGCGGCGCGGGTGTATACGTGACCGACCAGCTGCGCACCGGTATTGCGTCGCCCTGGGGGCAACTGGTAGCCGACCATCCTGCACTGCGCGACGACATTCTGGAGTTTCGCCGCGTGCTCGAAGGGGCCACCGCATATTTCGCGGCGTTACGCGCTGACGCCGCAGACCTGAAACGTATACGCGCGCTGATGAAGGAGCTGGAGCGTTCGCGCAAGGTCGACGACAAGGCGGGCGAAGCCAGCGCCGATGCCAGACTGCACGACGCCATCGCGCAGGCGTCACACAACACGATGTTCCTGCATCTGCATACCAGTGTGTTGGGGATGCTGCGCGAGCACATTACGATCAACGGCACGGGACTGCGCGAGGCCGACGCGGCCTCGTCGGACCTGCTGCTGCTTCAGCACCGCACGCTGTGCGAGGCCATTCTGGCGCGGCGTCCCGAAGAAGCGCGCACGGCCATGCAGACGCATATCGATTTCGTGCGCAGCAAGGTGGAAGGCAGCGGCGGCTAAAGACAACGCTGGGCCGGGCAATTGGTCGTACCAATTGCTGCGTATCACAACCCAATCGAATCAAGCACTTGGCGGCGCCCGTTGCAGCGCAGGAGCGGCCGCCTGTCGGCCATTACACGAGTTCCGCGGTGGTCAGCTCGCGCTTGAGATACGCATAGAAGATGGGCCCGGCAATCACGCCGGAAATGCCGTAGAGGGTTTCCATCAGCAGCATCACGGTCAGCAATTCCCAGGCCGCGGCCTGGATGCGGGCGCCGATGATACGCGCGTTCAGGAAGTACTCGAGCTTGTGGATCACCACCAGATACAGCAGCGACACGATGGCGATCGGCAGCGACACCGAGAGCGAGGCCACGACGATCGCGGTATTCGAGATCAGGTTGCCGATCACCGGCAGCAGCCCCGCCAGGAAGGTAACGGCCACCAGCGTCTTCGACAATGGCAAGTGCTGGTGGAACATCGGCAGCACCACCAGAAGGTAGGTTGCCGTCAGTACCGTGTTGATCAGCGAAATCTGGATCTGCGCGAAGATGAACTGCGCGAACGACTGCTGCAGCGTGCGGGCGCGATCGATCAGCGCACCGGCCAGCGGCCGGCGGTTGGGTCGCGCGATGGCACGGTACAGCGCGACCATTGCGCCGATGATCAGGCCCACCAGGATATGCAACAGCGTGCGCAGGATGTCGGTGCCCAGCCGTTGCGCCATCTGAGCGTGTTCGCGCAGCGCGGCAATCAGCGTGGTCGCCAATTCCTCGACGCCATTCGGCAGATACTCGCTCAGCCAGGCCGGCAACTGGGCGCGGGACTGGTCGATGATGCTGGCGGCGTGGTCAAGCAGCCGGTCTATGGTGGAACTGTCGACGCTCAGGAAATGCACCAGCGCCCAGATACCGCCGGTCAGCCCCAGCAGGATGACCGCCGACAGGATGAACACGGCGAGCGCGTCGCGTCGTGAATGGGTCAGGCGTGGCGCCAGCACATCGACCAGCGAATAGAGCAGCAGCCCGGCCAGCAGCGCGGCAACCAGATTGGCGTGCATGACCAGCAGCAGCGCGCCGCCGGCAATCACATATGACACCGCCGTGACGGGCGACCACCTGCCCGGCGCCAGCCAGGGCCGGGTGGTCGAGGAAGTCGTGGGGGCTGCGCCGGCCACGTCGGCGCGGTCTTGGGTGTGTTCGGTTTCCAACTGCTGCGGCATGTTTCGGCGGGGACGCGATGTGAAGGAGGAAATGGCTGAGGCGGATTGTCGATGTGGCGCATCACAATGGCAAGTCAGCATGAGCATACATGGACCGCGATGCAGGGCCGGGCGCGGATCTTGCGTCCCCGCTCGACTGGCTCGCCTATAGTGAGGAGCAAAAGGACGGCGCAACGATTTCTCCGGAGACCGCATGGCCTTTACCCATACCGTCGGCACGCGCCGGCATGTGTTCGCCGATTTGCGCACGCTGCTGGCGCGCGCCAGCCCCGCGCGCTCGGGCGATGCGCTGGCCGGCGTGGCTGCCGTCAGCGAGGAAGAGCGGATGGCGGCGCGCATGGCGCTGGCGGACATGCCGTTGTCGCATTGCCTGACCGAGGCGCTGGTGCCCTACGAGGACGACGACGTCACGCGCCTGATTGTCGATAGCCATGACGCCAACGCTTTCGGGGAGATTGCCAGCCTGACCGTGGGCGATTTCCGCAACTGGCTGCTGCGGGATGACACCGATACGGCCGCGTTGGCGCGCGTGGCGCCCGGCATCACGCCGGAGATGGCGGCGGCGGTCAGCAAGCTGATGCGCAACCAGGACCTCATCGCGGTGGCGCGCAAGTGCCGCGTGGTCACGGCGTTCCGCAGCACGATCGGGCTACCGGGGCGGCTGTCCGTGCGGCTGCAGCCAAACCATCCCACCGACGATCCGCGCGGCATTGCCGCATCGATCGTCGACGGGCTGCTCTATGGCTGCGGCGATGCCACCATCGGCATCAATCCGGCCAGCGACAACCTTGGCGCGATTGTCTCGCTGCTGAAGCTGGTCGACGATATCCGGTCCCGCTACGATGTGCCCACGCAATCGTGCGTGCTCACCCACGTTACCAACACGCTGCGCGCCATCGACCAGGGCGCGCCAGTCGATCTGGTGTTCCAGTCGGTGGCCGGCAGCCAGGCGGCCAACGAGGCGTTCGGTATTTCGCTGGCGCTACTGGACGAAGCGCACCAGGCTGCGCTGTCGCTGCGGCGCGGCACCGTCGGCAGCGATCTGATGTATTTCGAAACCGGACAAGGCAGCGCGCTGTCGGCCAATGCGCATCATGGCGTCGACCAGCAGACCATGGAGGCGCGCGCCTATGCCGTGGCGCGCCGCTACCAGCCGCTGCTGGTCAATACCGTGGTGGGCTTTATCGGCCCCGAGTATCTCTACGATGGCAAGCAGATCATCCGCGCGGGCCTGGAAGACCATTTCTGCGGCAAGTTGCTGGGTGTGCCGATGGGTTGCGATATCTGCTACACCAACCACGCGCAAGCGGACCAGGACGACATGGACACGCTGCTGACGCTGTTCGGCGCGGCTGGCATCAACTTCATCATGGGCGTGCCCGGCGCGGACGACATCATGCTCAACTACCAGAGCACCTCGTTTCACGACGCGCTTTACCTGCGCGAGGTGATGGGCTTGCGGCCCGCGCCGGAATTCGAAGCATGGCTGCAGCGCATGGGAATCTTCGACGAGGCCGGACGACTGCTCGATCCGCCCGCGCGCCAGCCGCTGCTGACGATGGCGCAGACGCTTTGACGCACCGGAGCCGCGCATGGAATCGACGCCAATCAATCCGCCCCCGGAAGACACAGGGCCCGACGATCCGTGGCGCCGGCTGCGGCAGTTCACGCGCGCGCGCGTTGGCATCGGCCGCACCGGGCACGCGCAGACTACCCAGACGATCCTGTCGTTCGGACTGGCCCATGCGCAGGCGCGCGACGCCGTACATCTGCCGCTCGATGTGACGGGGGTGGAAGCCGCCCTGCGCGAAATCGGCCTGACAGGATTGCCGGTGCACAGCGCCGCCGCCGATCGCGACCAATATCTGCGCCGGCCCGACCTGGGGCGGCGTCTGGACGATGACAGTCGCGCGCGACTGCGTGCGCAGGCGCGTCCCGGTCGGCCCTATGACGTGGTGTTTGTCGTGGCGGACGGCTTGTCCGCGCTGGCCGCGCAGCGCCACGCGGTGCCGCTGCTGCAGGCGGTGCTGGCGCGATTGCGGCAATGGCATATCGGCCCGGTGGTGATTGCGCGGCAATCTCGCGTCGCGCTGGGCGACGATATCGGCGAGCAACTGGGCGCACGACAGGTAGTGATGCTGATCGGCGAGCGGCCGGGACTCAGTTCGCCGGACAGCCTCGGCATCTACCTGACCTACGACCCGCGCGTGGGCCGTACCGATGCGCAGCGCAACTGCATCTCGAATGTGCGGCCCGAAGGACTGCCATATGCGCAGGCGGCGGACCGGCTGGTCTTCCTGCTGCGTGGCGCTGTGGCGCTGGGCAAGTCCGGCGTGGATCTGAAGGACGACAGCGTCGCGGCATCCGCCACGCTGTCGCGCACTTGAGCCCGCCTACATCATGCGGTGCGAAAAGCGGCCGCGTTCGGCGTCACTCATCAGGTTCATGAACTGCTCGCGATCCATATGCACGAGTTCCATGTGGTCGCCGGCTTCGAACCAGATTTCCGGCTCTTCCAGCAGGCTTTCGTCCACGTAGGTCCGCATGCCGTACGACGTCGCGCACGGCGGGATCGCGCCGAGGTCGCAATCCTTGAACACCTCGCGGATCTCGTCCTCGTGGGCCAATACCAGCTGGCGGCCCGTCTGCGCGCAGATCGCCGCCATCTGCAGGTGATGCGACGAAGGGATCACTGCCGCCACGTAGCCGGCTTCGTCTTCAAGCAATACGGTTTTGGCCAGTCGGTTTCCGGGAACATGTGCGGCCTGTGCAGTGGCCATGCTGCTGAGGCTGTACGGGTGGCGGATGATGTCGAACTGGCTGTTCATGCGGCTGAGCCTGCCAGCCAGGGTGCCTGCCATTGCCATGATGACTACCTTCCTTCCGCGCCAGCGCGCGGTTCAGTCCTGGGTGCTCTCACTATAGGCACTGCCGGCGCCCACGCGGGGCCAGACCGCCTGCAATTCGGTCTTCAGAAACGTCAGCAGGTAGCGCGTGGCCATGGTCTGGTAGCGATTGGGCATCGTCAGCATGTAGAGCTTGCTGCCGAACACGCTGATCCGGTATGCCGGCAGCAAAGGCGCCAGCGTGCCGTCTCGGAGGTCGGCGCCGACCGCGTAAAGCGGAAAGATGCCGATACCGAGGCCGCTGACGACGGCGTCCTTGAGAAAGGCAAAATTCTCGGAGCTGAGTGTCGGCTCCAGTACAACCTGCTCGCGCTCGCCGGTGTCGTGCCGCGTGCCTGCCGCCTTGAGCTTCTGCCCGATCGGCGACGCGCAGACGATGTCATGCGCGGAGAGATCTGCCAGCACTGTCGGCATCGCGCGGCCCTGCAGATATGACGGCGCGGCGCACACCACCCAGTCGACCGTGCCGATCTCCGTAGCGACGACCGAATCGGGCGGCGTGGAAATGATGCGCAGCGCCACCTCCACATCCTCCGAGACGAGATTGTGGATGCGGTTATCGAACACCACATCGAGCGTGATATCGGGATAGCGGCGCTTGAACTGCACCAGCAGCGGCGACAGCAGCGCGTGGCCCAGCCCGGTCGGCACCGACAGCCGCACATGGCCCTGCAGGCTCTTGCCCATGCTGCTGATCAGCGCGTTTGCGGCGGCCACCTCGCCGAGGATGTTGCGGCCGTGCTCGTACAAGCCGGCGCCCACTGGCGTCGGTTCCACGTGACGCGTGGTCCGCCGCAGCAGTTGCACGCCAAGTTCTTCTTCGAGCGCCTTGAGGTGATAGCTGACATTGGCGCGCGTCATCTTGAGCTTGCGGGCGGCGGCGCTGAGGTTGCCGGCGTCGACGATGTCGACGAACAGGCGCAGGGCGTTGAGATCCATGACGAGGCTGGCGTGGAAACGAAAAAGGGGCCCGAAGGCCCCTCAGTGTGCCATGGCCGTTCGCCGTGGCGTCGGTGCGCACCGACGCCGCTGCGCGCGGCGCTCGCCCTAGTGTTCGTGATGCAGGTATTTGGCCTGGCGCGGCAGGCGCAGGCTGACCAGGAACGCCAGCACCATCATGGCCGTGACATACCAGTAGAACGCGTTCTCGTGGCCGATCGATTTCAGCCCAAGCGCCACGTATTCCGCAGTGCCGCCGAACAGCGCGTTGGCGACGGCATAGGCCAGGCCCACGCCGAGCGCGCGCACTTCGGGCGGGAACATTTCGGCCTTAACGATGCCGCTGATCGACGTGTAGAAGCTGACGATGGCCAGCGCGATGCAGATCAGCAGGCCAGCCAGCTCGGGGCTCGACACAGTCTTCAGCGCGGTCAGGATCGGCACCGTGGCGATGGCGCCGAGCGCGCCGAACAACAGCATGTTGTTGCGACGGCCGATGCGGTCGGACAGCGCGCCGAAGAACGGCTGCATGCACATGTAGAGGAACAGGCAGCCGGTCATCACGTAGCTGGTCGTCTTGATCGGCAGACCAGCGGTGTTGACCAGAAATTTCTGCATGTACGTAGTGAACGTGTAGAAAATCAGCGACCCGCCCGCCGTGTAGCCCAGCACGGTGAAGAACGCGGCCTTGTGATGACGGAAAAGCTCCGCCACGCTGCCCGCTTCCTTGCTGTTGCGTTGCTGCGCGGTGGTCGTCTCATGCAGCGTGCGGCGCAGCAGCAATGCCACCACGGCCGTGATCGCGCCCACCACGAACGGGATGCGCCAGCCGTAGGCCTTCAGTTCGGCCTCGGTCAGCAGCTGCTCCAGCACAACCACCACCAGCACGGCCAGCAACTGGCCGCCGATCAGCGTCACATACTGGAACGACGAGAAGAAGCCCCGCCGGCCCTTGAGCGCCACTTCGCTCATGTAGGTGGCGGTGGTGCCGTATTCGCCGCCGACCGACAGGCCTTGCAGCAGGCGCGCCAGCAGCAGCAGCGCGGGCGCCAGGTTGCCGATGGCGGCATACGTGGGCAGGCACGCAATCAGCAGCGAACCGAAGCACATCATGACCACCGAGATCAGCATCGAGTTCTTGCGGCCGTTGCGGTCGGCGATCCGGCCGAACAGCCATCCGCCGATCGGGCGCATCAGGAAGCCGGCCGCAAACACGCCGGCGGTGTTCAGGAGCTGCGCAGTAGGGTCCGCCTTCGGGAAGAACGATGGCGCGAAGTAGATCGCGCTGAACGCGTAGATATAGAAATCGAACCACTCCACCAGATTGCCCGACGAAGCGGCAACGATGGCAAAGACGCGTTTTCTGGTTTCCTCGGGAGATGGTGCGGTGCCGGAGAGGCTGGGGGAGGCGATGTCTGTCATAGGACCTTCTTGTGTACTTGACGGCGGTGGCGCCGCTGAATCGGAACGGGATGCGGGGCGGCGGGCCAGCGCGATACCTGAGTGGCGGGCCGCAGGGCAGAACCCGTGTGCATGGCAAGCGTACCCCGGATTTTCCGGGCTGCCCAGCGGCAGCCTGCCGCATGATGCGGGCGAATCATTGCGTGATCCTTATCGCCTATAGGATTTGCACGGCATTGTTCCGATCATTGGATAGAGTTTTTATAGGCGCCGCCAAATGCGAAGCGAGGCCATTGAAAATTTTCACTGGCCTGAGCTTCGTCATGCGGATACCTTTCATGGTCCGCGGGGCTGCGCAATCATGCAGGCCGATTCAATTTTCAGCGCCGCATTCTTCGATCCTCTTGTCAATGTCCGTGCTGCGAAACCTTTGGATTGCGCTGCTGATGGTGCCCGCCGTGGTCTGGGCCGAGCCCGATCTCGTCCAGTGCCAGCGTATCGATCAGGGCCAGTTGCGGACCGCGTCCGAACCCGCGCTGCTGGAAATGCGCTGTCGCGCGCGGCAGATTTCCTACGAGGCGCCACGCCTCAAGGGCGTGACCCAGAAATTCAAGGACGACCTCGTGTTTGCCTGTCTGGATCAGGCCGACGCCATCGAACACCAATTGCGCGTGGCATATGGCTACTCGCGTGAAAAGCTGGCCCGCGCGAAATGCGCCGAATAACGCCCGGCGCGTTATTGTCAAAAATAATTATCGGTTCTGTACAACTCCGCGTGGATTGTCAAATTCGATGGTCGGCGTACCATTGGCGCCCATTGTTGTTGTGTCGACTTGATGGAGACTGCCATGGCCCTCGACGCCGAATCCTTTTCCCTGCTGCGCGCTTCGGTGCAGCGTTTTATCGATGAGCGCCTGAAGCCGGCGGAAGACACGCTGGAAGAAATCGACGACGTGCCGGCCGATATCGTGGCCGACATGAAGGAGATGGGCCTGTTCGGCATCTCGATCCCGGAAAACTACGGCGGCATCGGCCTGTCGATGTCGCAGGAATGCGATGTGGTCTATGACCTCGGCCACACCGCCTTCGCGTTCCGCTCGGTGTTCGGCACCAATGTGGGCATTGGCTCGCAGGGCATCCTGATGGATGGCACCGAGGAGCAGAAGCAGAATTACCTGCCGCGGATCGCCAGCGGCGAACTGGTGATCTCCTTCGCGCTGACAGAGCCGAACGCCGGTTCCGACGCGGCGTCGTTGCAGACGCGCGCCGAGCTCGACGGCGACCACTATGTCATCAACGGCACCAAGCGCTTCATCACCAATGCGCCGCGCGCCGGCGCCTTCACGCTGATGGCGCGCACCGGCGGCCCGGGCGCCTCGGGTATCTCTTCGTTCATCGTGCCCGCCGACACGCCGGGAATCTCGCTCGGCAAGCCGGACAAGAAGATGGGACAGCGTGGCACCAAGACGTGCGACGTGGTGCTTGAGAACGTGCGCGTGCCGGCCGCAAACATCATCGGTGGCGTTCCGGGCGTCGGTTTCAAGACCGCCATGAAGGTGCTGGATCGCGGCCGTCTGCATATCTCCGCACTGGCTTGCGGCATGGCGCATCGACTGATCACGGACGCGGTGGCGTATGCCAAGGAGCGCAAGCAATTTGGCAAGCCGATCGGCGACTTCCAACTGATCCAGGGCATGCTGGCCGACAGCCAGGCCGAACTATATGCAGGCCTGTCGATGGTGCGCGACTGCGCGCAGCGCTACGATGCAAAGCCCGCTGGCAAGAGCGATCCAGAAGTCAGCATGCTGGCCTCGTGCACAAAGATGTTCTGTACCGAGATGGTCGGCCGCGTAGCCGACCGCGCCGTGCAGATCCACGGTGGCGCCGGCTATATCGCCGAATATAAGGCCGAGCGTTTCTACCGGGACGTGCGCCTGCTGCGCCTGTACGAAGGCACGACGCAAATCCAGCAGATCATCATCGCCAAGCAGTTGCTGCGCGACTAAGCGGCGCGCCAGCGCTTCTGGCGCGTTGACGCGGCGCTGCGCGGCGCCCCGTTTTATGTCGCCGCGCAGCCGGAATCGCTCTGCTTCGTTTTGTTGACACGCTGCGCATGACACCGGCCAAGCACGGGACAGGAGACAGGATGAACAAAATCCAGACAACGGGTGCGCAAGTTCAGCGCGCTGCCAACGAAGACGGCGTGCATCGCTTGCGCGCCGTGGTGGCAACGTACCGAACCATGGTGCAAGCCTATACGCTGGCGGTGTCGGCCAATGAGTTGATGGCGCTGACCGCGGGCCCTGAGCCGACCCATTCGGCGCGCGACTACCGCGCGCAGGCGCACCTCGATCGATTGCGCGATACCGTGCGCGACTGCGGCCTGGCGCTGCCCAGCGCGATCGTCCTGGCCGTATCGGGCGGCCGGATGCGCTGCGAATGCGATCACCTGTACGAACTGGAACTGCGCCCAAACGCGGGCGACAGCCTGATCGTGCTCGACGGATATGAGCGCGTCGCCGCACTTGTCGAGTCCGGGCGAGGACATATCAAGACACTGGTGACGGCCGTGTTGTGCTGCACGGCTTTCGACGGGACCGAACAACCGTCCACGACGGCTTCCGAAGCCGACTGCGCGATGATGCACGCATCTGCCGCCGCCCGGTGGGCCGGCGCTACGCGCGTCTGGCAATAATTGGCGTCAGGTGCCAGCGCCAATCGAAATTTGCACGGTTGGCGGCCGGGCTTAGCAAAGAGCCAAGCGTCCAGTCGAGCTTGGCGCGCTCCTCAGTAGTCTTGCGTTGTGGAATGAGCCGAATGGTGAAGGCGTTCCTATGGATGCCGCCCTATTCCCAGAGTGGATCGAGTGCGCCCATGGCGTTCTTCAAACGAACGGGACAACTGGTGGCTATCCAAACGCAGACATCAAAGGGCGCGCCAATGCGCACTAACGGCGCCAGTAAGCTGTCAGCTCGAGCGACTTGCTGAGCTTGCTCAGCCGGGCAGCTTTGCAGCAAGAACATCAATCTTTTCTATTGACGGCGGCTCGGCGAATAGCTCACCTGCTTTTTCCATAAGCGCGGCTGCGACTTTGCCGGAAAGATGGGCTTGCCGCCCAGCCTCATCTGGAAACGCGTCAAAGATGCCAAAGGTGGACGGCCCCAAGCGGAGGCCGAACCAGGCCGTTGTAGCTGGCTCCGCCTGAACGAGGGCGAGACCACTTAGAAGAAAGTTCTCTACCTCTTTCTCCTTTCCGGGCTTGGCTTCCAGGCGAACGAACAACGCGAGTTTGACCATGACATGTCTCCGGTTGCTAAACAGACATCACTTAGCCCACCTTCCAGCGGGTCCAACGTAATGATGACCGGATCGCCACCACGAGCGACGAAGCGGCCTGCTCCACGTAGTCGAAATCAGTCTACCAGCGAAGGACCGATACCGGCGCCCAGCGCGAACCTTGGCGAGCCGATGCACGGTCAAGCAGCGAGTACCTCGCTTGCCGTGGACCGACGCATTCATTCTGCGCGCTGAAACTGCTCTTCTAGCCACCGGTGCGCGCACGGAAGCGGGATACACCCGCATGTTGCATTTACGTCCGCCGCCCACAGTCAGGGCGTCAGAGCGTCAGGGCGTCAGGCGGACGGGGTGCTACGACCAGACCAGGTCGATGTCGCGCAACAGGTGGCCTGCCAGGATGTAGTCGCCCAGCCGGGCCGCTTTGGCTTCCAGCTCCAGCAGTTCATGGTCGGCCATCGAGCCGAGGTCGAACTGGCAATACAGATTTCGTTGCCGGAACGTTGTCTTGGGTTTGCCAAGCCCTTCGATCAAGGCATCCCGCGTGCGGACAGCGATGCTTTCCTGTCCGCGATATTGCACTTTGATACCGCGTTTTTCTCCCAGACGGCCAAGTTCCACGGCGTCTTGCCAGCCTGTCTCGTAGTCCAGCTCAAGCGCCAGCATTTGATTCGAGTCCAGAAGCCTGAGCGCTTCGGTCTTGCTGCCAGCTCGCACGATTGACATCCACACCTCAACATCTCAATAAGACTGTATGAATATACAGTGATCGACCGCTTGTCTCAAGGCTTCGTGACTTCGTGCGCGGCTGCGGCCGCAGCCGGTGCCGATTCCGCCGGGGATGTGGCGGCCGGCGCGGCGGCAGGGGTCCCGCCGAAGTCTCCGGCAAACGCTTGCGTCAGTGTTGCCGGACCGAGATAGCGCCGGATTGCCGCATTCACGGCCTGCGGCGTTGCGTGACGGATGCTGTCCTCGATTGCGGCGGTATGGGCCATGGTTCTGCCGAGATATGCCTGATCGGCCAGCGCGCCGGCCAGCGCGGCGTCGCGCGTACGACTGATGATTCCTTGCTGCAACAACCCGCTGGCAGCTTCGGAGACCTCCGCGGCCGTCACGCCGTCACGCACGAAACGCGACATCTCTTCTTCCACCGCGTTGCGTAAGCGCGGCAGGTTCTGCGGCGCGTACACGGCCCAGAGGCCCAAGCGGCCCGCGCGATCGAGTGCGCCGACAGAGACCGAGCTCGAGACCCCATAGCTGATGCCTTCGTGCTGGCGCAGACGGTCCGCCAGCCGGCTGCGCATGCCGGTGCCGCCCAGTACGCGGCTGGCAATCAGCAACAGCGGGTAGTCGGGCGAATCGTCGATGAGGTCGATGGGTTGCGACGCCTGGAACACCGCATTGGCCTTGCCGGGAGCGTCCAGCTTGAATTGCGTGGCCGGGATGTCGACGAAAGGCCGATCGACCCTTTCGAACTGCACCTGTGCGCGCCAGTCGCCAAACAGGAATGCTGCCTGCCGGATGGCGTCATCGGCGTCGAAATCGCCGACGAGGGCAAGCTGCGCGTGTTCGGCGCCGTAGAAGCGCGCGTGGAAATCGCGCAGATCAGTCAGCGAAACGGCTTTCAGCCGCGTCACACTTTCGTCGAATGTCGGCGTGTAGCGGGGGTCGCCCGCCGGATAGGGATTGCCATACCGACCCAGCGCATTCGGTGCCATCGCGCCGGGCTGGTTGCGCTGGCTTTCCACGCCGGCGATGCTGCTGGCGCGCAGGGTCTCCAGCTCGTTGGCCGGGAACGTCGGCATCCGCAGCACCGTGCGCAGCAGCGCCAGCACATCCGGAAGGTATTGGCGGCGTGTCTCGAACCGGACCGTAAGCCGCTCGGCGCTGCCGGAAATCGCCACGTTGGCTTTCAGGGCTTCGAACCGGTCGGCAATTTTCTGACGATCAAACGCGCCTGCGCCGCGATCGAGCATGGCCGCCGTCAGCGCGCCGATCGAGGTCTTTCCCTGCAGCGCATCGGCGTTGCCGAGCCGCAGGATCAACGTGCCATGGACGGACTCGCCGCGCGACGGTTTGGGCAGCAGCGCCAGCCGCATGCCGTTGGGCAACGTCTCGCGCACGGTGTGGGCGTCGATATTGGCGGGACTGGGATCGAACGCCGCTACGGCCTGCGCCGCCGGCTTGCCGACGTATTGCTGCGCGATCGCGGCCAAATCGGGCGCGGCGGGAATGCTGGCGAGTTGCGGTTTGTCGCCCGGCAGGAACTCCCCAACGGTGCGGTTGGTCGGCCGGAAGTAATTTTCGGCCACACGCTGCACATCGGCCAGCGTGGTGGTTTCGACGCGATCGCGGTTGATGAAGAATAGCCTCCAGTCGCCCTTCGCGATGGCGCCCGACAGCGCCACGCCGTAGGCGGCGGGATCGTTGAGGGTTTTTTCGTACGCATTGCGCAGGCGCACGCGGGCGCGCTCGACTTCTTCTTCGGTGACCGGTTGCGTGCCGAAGCTTTCGATGGCCGCCACCAGCGCATCGCGTACCGGCTCGATGGGCCGGTCGCGTGCCGTGCCCGCTGCAAACAGGATCACGCCAGGGTCCTTCATCGACGTGAAGAACGATCCCTGCCAGGCGGCCTTGCGGCTGTCGACCAGCGCGCGCTCGAGCCGGCCGCCCGGCGAATCGGCCAGGATGACGGACAGCATGTCGAGGGCCGTGAGATCGGGATGCGCGCCGGGTGCGACGTGATACATCGCCGCAACGATGCTGCTGTCGCCCGGGCGCGTCAGCAGCACCTCGCGCGCGCCTTCCTGTGCGGGCTCGATGGTGTACTCGACGGGCAATACGCGGCTTGGGCGCGGAATCGGCCCGAACGAGCGCTCGATGCCGGCCAGTGCGCGCGCGGGATCGAACTGGCCCGTCACCACCAGCACCGCGTTGTCGGGCTGGTAGTAGCGGCGATAGAAAGCCTGCAGGTTCTCGATGCCGACGCGCTCGACGTCGCTGCGCGCGCCGATCACGGCCTTGCCGTAGTTGTGCCAGCGATACGCCGCGGCATACATCTGCTGCTGCAGCATCCGCATGGGATTGTTCTCGCCAATCTCCATTTCGTTGCGCACCACGGTCATCTCGCTATCGAGGTCCTTGCGCGCGACGAAGCTGTTGACCATGCGGTCCGCTTCCATGCGCAGGGCCCAGTCGAGGTTGTCGTCGCTGGCGGCGAAGGTCTCGAAGAAATTGGTCCGGTCCTGCGTCGTCGTGCCGTTGTACTGCATGCCTCGCCGCGCAAATTCCGTGGGAATGGTCTTGCCCGGCAGCGATGGCGTGCCCTTGAACAGAAGGTGTTCCAGCAGATGCGCCATGCCGGTTTCGCCATAGTTCTCATGACGGCTGCCCACCAGGTACGTGACATTCACGGTGGTGGTAGGTTGTGCGTCGTCGGGTGCCAACAGCACGCGCAAGCCATTGGGCAGCCGGTATTCCGTGATGCCTTCCACGCTGGCCACGCGGACGGCCTGCACCGGTGGCGCGGCATGTGGCGAGGGCGCGGTGTCGGCTCGCGCCGCCAGGGCGGGCGCGGACAGCAGGCCCAGCAGGGCGGCGCAAGCGAAGCCCGCCAGCCTGGCAGTACGGACGACACCGACGACGGAACGACGTTTCATGCAGGCTCCAGAATGCTCCACATAGGGCGCCGATCGGCGCCGGGCGGCGTGGTACGCCCGCGGTGAACAGATTCTAGCTGCTGCAATGCGCAAACCAACGCGTGCGAGCGCACTTTCAGAATCGGGGACATTTCCTCTTTGCGGCAGCGCGAGGAGAATGTCCGATTCCAGCGCATTTGAGAGGCTGCAAAGCAGTACGATGCACGCCATGGAACTCGATCCCGACACCTGCTACAAGGCCATTGCCTCACACGACCGACGTTTCGACGGCCGCTTTTTCGTGGGCGTATCGTCGACGGGCGTGTACTGCCGGCCGGTCTGTGCCGTGCGCACGCCCAAGCGCGAGAACTGCACGTTCTACGAATCTGCCGCGGCAGCGGAAAAGCACGGTTTCCGGCCGTGCCTGCGATGCCGTCCGGAACTGGCGCCAGGCCATGGACTGGCCGATATTTCGGGACGTCTGGCGCAAGCCGCTGCCACGCTGATCGACGAAGGGTTCATGACCGGAGCGGGCGTGGCGCAACTTGCCGCGCGGATCGGCGTGACGGAACGGCATTTGCGCCGCTTGTTCGACACCGAGTTTGGCGTGTCCGTGCACGAATATGCACAGACCCAGAAGCTGTTGTTGGCCAAGCGCCTGCTGACCGACACCACGTTGACGGTGACCGAAGTGGCGTTGGCGGCCGGGTTTGGCAGCGTGCGGCGCTTCAATGACGTGTTGAAGGATCGCTACGGGCTGACGCCTCTGGCAATGCGTCGACGTGCGGCGGACGGCATGGCGGACCGACTGGTTTTCGAACTGGGTTACCGACCGCCGTTGGCGTGGGCGGAGCTGCTGGAATTCCTCGCTGTGCGGGCCATCGACGGTATCGATCACTGTCACGGTGGTGTTTATTCGCGCACGATCGCGATCGAATCGGGAGGCGTCCGGCACGCTGGCTGGGTATGTCTGGAGCACGTACCCAAACGCACCGTGGTGCGCGTGACACTTTCCGCTTCGCTCGCGCACGTCATCCCGCAGGTTCTGGGCCGGGTGCGCCGGCTTTGCGATCTGGGTTGCCGGCCAGATATCGTCGATGCGCATTTAGGAGATCTTGCCGCGGCAACGCCGGGCATGCGCCTGCCGGGAACATTCGACGGATTTGAAATTGCGGTGCGGGCGATCGTCGGCCAGGTGATTTCGGTCGTGCACGCCAGACGGATTCTGGCCCGGCTGGTGCGCATGGCCGGACAAGCGCTGCCGGAAGACGTCATGGGCGGAGAGGCGTCTCCGATCGGGCAGCCAGCGCTGACGCACCTGTTTCCGACTGCGCAATCGCTGGCGGCGTTAGCAGATGCCGACTATCAGGCCGTCGGTGTGTCGATTCCAAAAATCCGCGCCATTCGTGCGCTGGCGCATCGCGTGGCGTCGGGCGACATTGCCCTCGATGCGCATGCCACACCCGAGCAAACCGTCGCGCAATTGCTGGAGATTGACGGGATTGGCGACTGGACGGCGCAGTACGTGGCGATGCGCGCGCTTGGTTGGCCGGACGCGTTTCCCGCCACCGATTACGCGCTGCGCAAGGTGCTCGGCGTATCGACCGCGCGTGCGATGCAGGCCAAGACCGCGCAGTGGGCGCCCTGGCGCGCCTACGCGGCGATTCATCTCTGGCATCGCTACGAACTTTGCAAGGACGGCGGCAACGCCCGGCAGGACAGCGACATTGAGGAGCAGGCAGCATGAACAGCTATCGACTGACGAACAGCCCACTGGGCGACATCCTGCTGCGCGCAGAGGACGGCGTGCTCACGGGCGTGTTCTTTTCGGGACAGAAGTACTATCCGGCCCACGCTAGACCTGTCGAGCCGATTCCTTCGGCAGACGCGCGCGTGATGGCGCAGGCCGCCGACGAACTGGCGGCCTATTTCGACGGGGCGCTGCACGCGTTCACGGTGCCTTTCCGCTTTGTCGGCAGCAGTTTCCAGCAGCGCATCTGGCAAGCGCTCTGGGACATTGATTTCGGTGAGACGTCGACATACGGGCAACTTGCGGCGGAGCTGGGGTTACCGCCAAGCCATTCACGTGCGGTGGGCGGCGCCGTGGGACGCAACCCGTTATCGATCATCGTGCCTTGCCACCGCGTGGTGGGTGCGTCCGGGGCGCTGACGGGCTATGCCGGTGGCATCGATCGCAAGCGCGCGCTGCTCGCGCTGGAAGGCGTGCTCGATGCCGCGGTGGCCCATCGCGCTCTGGGCGCGCAGGCGGCGCTGGCGTTCGAACCCGCGACTTTGCCCGCGTGATAGTGGCACGGTAGCCGTGCCCAGGCTCTTTGTCGCTATCGATTTGCCGCACGAGCTTGCGGTCGATCTGTTGCGCACCTTGCCGGTTCACGACGGTATCCGGCCCACGCTGCCGGGGCAACTGCACCTCACGGTTCGTTTTCTTGGCCAACGCGATGAAGCGTTGGCGGCGCGCGTGGCGCTGGGGTTGCGCAGGGTGCGCGCAAGCGCGATGACGTTGCAGGTCGACGGCGTCGGCCGCTTTCGCAGCGGGCGCGGCGCGGTGTTGTGGGCGGGGCTGTCGGCATCCGCGCCGCTTGCGCAGTTGGTCGACGCCATCGATCGCGTGCTGGAAAACGAAGGAATCGGCGCAGAGGCGCGCCGGTTCTGGCCGCATCTGACACTGGCACGTTGCCGTCCGGGCGTGCCTGACACGGTCCTGCGCGATTGGCTGTCACGGCATGGCGCGTTGACAATGCCGCCATGGCGCGTCGACCGGTTTGCACTCGTTGAGAGTTTTCTCAAACCGGACGGCGCCCGGCATGCCGAGCGCGAAACGTATCCCCTCGCGACGCACCCCCTGGTCAGCCCAGATTGCTGACGCCGAGCGCCAGGCCCAGTCCGCACAGTGTGGAGCCGATCAGCTTGTCGAGCAGACGCTGGCGGCGCAGCATCGCGGCGCGCAGCGTGGCCGAGCCGAAGCACCATGCGACGATGCTGAACCATACCCAGTGGGTGATGGACATGAACAATCCATAGCCAAACTGCATGGGCAGCGGCGTATGGACGTTCACCACCTGCGTATACGTGCTGACCACGAACAGCGTGGTCTTCGGATTCAGCGCATTGGTCAGGAACCCCATGCGCAGCGACGCCGCGCCGGACATGGCAGGCGCCGCCGAAGTGTCGACACTCAGCGCAGTGCGGTTGCGCAATGTCTGAAGACCGATCCAGATCAGGTACGCCGCGCCCAGCAGTTTGATGACGGTGAGCAGTTGATGGGCGTGAGCGATCAAGAGCGATACCCCGAACACGGTGTAGGCCACGTGCACCTGCACGCCGAGCCCTATCCCCAGCGCGCACAACAGCCCGGTGCGCCGCCCGTACAGGTAGCTGTTGCGCGTGACCATGGCGAAGTCCGGCCCCGGACTGATGACGGCAAGGATGGTAATCGTCGCAACTGCCAGGATTTCCGCGAATGAACTCATTTTTCAGTCAGTTTTTGTGGATGACGGTTTTGCGCACGGCAAGGAATCAACGTCATTGTGGCCCGCAGAAATGGGTACGGAAAGCGATGTATACTGCGCCAATTCCGTGAGAAAAACTGACTGATCGGCATGCCATCGATGCATTGGCTGGGCTGGATCCGCTTCTTCGAAGCGGCTGCCCGCCATCAAAATTTCGCGCGCGCAGCCGAAGAGCTGCATCTGACGCATGGCGCCATCAGTCGGCAGATCCGCCAACTGGAAGACGCACTGGGCGTGGCGCTGTTCGAGCGACGCAACCGGGCAGTGTTCCTGACCGAGGCGGGCCGGACGCTGCATGCCGCCGCCACGCAATCGATGGAACTGCTGGCGGCCACGGCTGAGAAAATTCGCATCGCGGCCCCGAATGCCGCGCTGGTCTTGTCGTGCGAGCCGACGATTGCGATGCGTTGGCTGATTCCGCGACTGAGCCGTTTTTCTACAGCCTACCCGGACATTCCCTTGCATCTGATGGCCGCAGGCGGGGCGATCGATTTCGCGGCCAGCGGCGTCGATGTGGCGCTGCGACGGAACGATTTTCCGTTCGATCCGCGCTGGCACACGCGGGAACTCGCGCCGGAACGGGTCGGGCCGGTTTGTCGGCCGGATCAGGCCCGCACGGACCTGCGGGACGTCCCTCTCCTACATACCCGCACGCGCCCGGACGCCTGGCAGCGTTGGGCGCGCTGTGCCGGTGCCGGCGCGATCGCTGGGCGGCAAGACGCGTGGTACGAACACTTCTATCTGAGTCTGCAGGCTGCCGCGGCCGGTCTGGGTTGGGCGATGGCTTCCGAATTGATGGCCGCCGACGAGCTTGCCGAAGGCCGCCTCGCCGCACCGCTCGGGTTTGTGGCCGACGGCTCGGCATACCACCTGATCTCGCCGGTCCCATTCGCCGATGACCCGCGTCGGCTCGCATTGCTCGACTGGTTGCGCGCCGAAGCGGAGGAGTCGCACGCGGCGCGGATATCTGGGCAGAAAGCGTAGCGGACGCTACCCCCCGGAAGTCGGTCGCTAAAGTTGCGTCGTATTTTGCCGAAGGCCATGGCATATGCTTGCGCGGCTAAGGTGCCGCGCTTACCATGCGGCGCTGGCCGCCGCCAGAATTCAGACAAATGCGATGTTTAGTGCTTTGTCCGTCAAAGGCGGCCCGCGGCGCAACCACCTTTCGACGTAGCGTATCCCATGAGTCTTCAAGATCCCCGCGGGCCTCAGGCAGCCCAATCCACGTCCGACTTCGAGGACGAGCCGATCGAGCAGGACGCGGCACAGTTGGATGAACGCTACCGGCTGACACACAGTTCGCAAATCGGCACCGTGCTGCGCGACATGGCCTGGCAGAAGTGCCTGCTGAACGTGCGCTCGAAGGGCGGTTCCGAAATCGTGACGTCGATTCTCCACGTCGACCCCGCCAACAAGACCTTTGTTTTCGACTGGTGCCGCGCCGATGGCGAGCGTCAGGCGCTGATGTCGTCGGAACAGAACGCTTTTTCGGGGTTGCTGCGCGGTGTCCCCGTCAACTTCGTGGTCGGCGCGCCGGGCGCCACGCGTTTCGAGGGCGGTCCGGCCTTTATCGCGGACTTTCCGGAAAAGCTCTATCACTTCCAGCGCCGCCGCCACTTCCGCGCGCGCACTTTGCTGACCAAGGGCTACCGGTGCGAAATCCAGTTGCCCGAAAGCGCGGACAAGAAGACGCTGTCGCTCGACATTGCCGATCTTTCGCTTTCCGGCGTGGGACTGCGCTCGCGCGCGGTCGGCTCGGACCTGCTGCCGGTGGGCACGGTGATCAAGAAATGCCGGCTTGACTTTGGCGACCTCGGCCGCCTGGAACTGGACATGCAGGTGGTGGGGCACTGGCTGGTCGGCTTTGACGACAATACCGTGCACCACTACGGCTGCGCCTTCCTGAACCCGGACGGCCGCATGGAGAACTTTCTGCAGCGGCTGGTGTTCCAGCTCGAACTGGCACATCGCGGCTGATTGGGACCGATCGGGACCGTTCGGGACTGATGCGGGCGGATCGGCGCCCGATCATTGAAGCGCCAAGGTGCCTGGCGGGCTGGAAACGGCCCCGCCCCAAGGCCGCGTGCTGCTGATGGCGCGCTGGCGCGCGCGGCGTGCCGTCAGGTCCCGACCAGCTTGCCGATGGCGGCGGCGGCTTCCCGCATCGGGCCGAGCAGCCGCGCCACCATTTCGGATTCGCCCACCTTGTTGGCCTTGACGCTGACGCTGATGGCTGCCACTACCGCGCCCGTCTGCGAGCGCACCGGCACGGCAATCGCCCGCAGGCCCGGCTCCAGTTCCTCGTCGATCAGTACGTAATCCAGTTCGCGCGCGCGTTCGAAGGCGGCCTCGAGTTCCGGGCGCGAGACCTTGGTCAGCAGCGTACGCGGCCGCAGCTCGGCATGTTCGAAGAATGCTTCGAGCACGGCGTCGGGCTGGTGCGCCAACAACAGGCGGCCCGTCGACGTGCAATAGGCTGGCAGGCGGCTGCCCATGCCAAGTGCGTGCGTCAACACGCGCTGCACTTCCGAGCGCACCAGATACAGAATGTCGATGCCATCCAGGATCGCCAACGCCGACGTTTCATGCACGCGCGCGCTGAGGCTGTCCAGGATCGGCTGCGCCAGCGATACCAGCGAGGTCGACGAGAAATAGGCGTGGCCCAGATGCAGCACGCGCGGACGCAGCGCGAAGTGGCCATCCTGCTGGCTCACATAGCCCAGTTGCTCCAACGTGTACAGGCATCGGCGGACCGAGGCGCGCGACAGTTGCGTGCGCTGCGCCACCTGCGAAATCGTGAGCGGCCGCTTGCGCTCGGAAAAGGCTTCGAGCACGGTCAGACCGCGCGCAAGCGACAGCATGAAGTTCGGATCGCCGGCAAAGCTGTTGAGGATATCTGCCGGGGGATGCGCGGCGCGCACCGTGTCGGCCTGCGCGGGCTTGATATTGAGGGGGCTGGGGGCGTCCATGAAACCGGGGAACCATGCGGCGTTCGATAATCGCGCATCTTACCGCCGCGGCAGGACGATTGCCGAATTTTGGGCAAAAAAATGTCGCCGATGCGACGGCGACGGGGGAAGGGGGTGTCTGTCAAGACGGGGGTCTTGGCGACAAAAATGAGTATAGACAACTGCACAAAGACATTACATACAACTTCGGAGGGGGTCCGGCGTTAGGCGCTTTGTGCTCTGCGGACGACCGACCGGCGGTCAGGGTTTTCCGAGGAAAAGGTAGAACGCGTACTGCCCGCCCGCGGCGCGGCCGTATGCCAGGTAGAGCGGCCCGATCAGGCTGTCCACTCCCAGAAAGACCGATGCGGACTTCAGCAGGCCGGTGGGATTCGCGGGCGCCAGCGGCGCGCCGACGCGACCGGCTTCCAGCGACGCGCCGGCGTAGACGCCATCGAGCAGGGGCTGATTGGCGAGCCTGTTGTAATACACCAGCCGCGCAAACTGGAGATTGCCGCCGATCAGTTGGCCGGTGCTATAGCCCGACTGCTGCAGGAATCCACCCCACTGGAACAGGTCGTAGCGCGGCAGCCCGGGGCCGCCGATATTGCTGCCGGCGCGCACGCCGATATTCACGGTGTGATTGCCGGACGAATACGCGCCGGTGGCCGTGATTTCGCCTTTGGTATAGGTATTGGTCGCCCCCATCGAGCCCTGCGACGAATAAATGTTCAGCGTGCCGCCATAGCCGAAGCGCGGGAAGTTGATGCTGTCGAGCTGGTCGAATAACAATCGGCCGGTGATGGCGCGGCGATCGATGCTGTTCGTGGTGGCAGGCGCCAGCGAGACAGGCCCGGTGGACAACGACACGTTCTGGTGGCCGATCACCACGCCGACGCGGGCCTCGCCGTACTTGGTGAACTGGCTGCCGACATCGAACGCGAAGTCGGTCCGGCGCAAGTCATACTCGGCAATCTTGTTGTTGCCGTTGTAGACATTGACTGGTCGTCTCTCCAGTTCGATGCGTGGCGCCACAAAGAACAGCTGGCGCGTGTCGAGCGGCTGGTAGAACTCGCTGATCAGGCTCGATGTCTGGCCCACCTGCACATCGTTGCGCCATTCCGCGCCCAGCGAGTTGAGCCACGTGCGGCGGTAGCTGGCCAGCAGATTGAAATAGGCGTTGCCGCGGAAATCGGAACTCAAGCCGAGCCCGAAGCGCAGGTAGTTGGGGCCGTACGTTTTTTCCACGGCATCGACGGCCATCACGTGCTTGCCGGGCTCTTCCAGGAAGCGATAGTTCACATGCTCGAAATCGCCGGTGCCAAACAGCCGCCGCATGTCGCGATCGAGGGTTTCCTGCGTGATCGGCTCCCCGGGGCGGGTTTCCATCGTGGCGGCCGCGAACTTTGGATTCACGCGTTCCATCGGGGCGAAGCGGATCTCGTCGGCCGGGCGCGGATCTGGCGGGGGCAGCGCGCGCTGGACGGTGCGCAGCTGCGCGTACTGGTCCGGTGGCAGTGACAGTGCGGCCAGGCGATCGGACTGGCGACGCGCCGCATCTTCGCCGATCGGGATGGTCTTGGGCAGGTGATTGAAATCGCTTGCAGAGAAATCGCCGAGCTCGGGCAGGATCAGGATATCGTCCGGCTTCAGGGACGCCAGCGATGTACGGACGTTCTGCTCGGTCAGGATATTGAGCATCTGTCCCGTCACGCCGATCAGCGAGGTCAGTTCGTCGCGCTTCATCAGCGGCGTGCCGAGGTTTACCGCGATGATGATGTCGGCGCCCATTGCACGCGCGACGTCCACGGGCAGGTTGTCGGTCAGGCCGCCATCGACCAGCAGCTTGCCCTGATATTCCATCGGCGCCACGGCGCCGGGCACCGACATGCTGGCGCGCATCACGTTGGCCAGTTCGCCCTCGCTGAACACCACGGGCGTGCCGGTGACCAGATCGGTGGCGACGGCCCGGTAGGGAATCGGCAGCGCGTCGAAATCGCGATAGCCCGGCGCGTTGGCCAACTGGCGCAGCACGGTTTCCAGTTGCACGCCCGAAACCACCCCCTTGGGCAGCAGCAGCCCGTCGCCGCGCACACCGATCTCCGGCGTCACCAGATTGGTGTGGTCGTCGATCTTGCGGCGAATCGCCAGATCCTGACGCGGCGGGCGTTCCTTGAAGATCGCATCGGTCGACAGGGTGCCAACCAGCTTTTCCATGTCCTCGATGCTCATGCCGGTGGCATAGGCGCCGCCGACCAGCGATCCCATGCTGGTGCCCGCAATGCAGTCGATCGGCACGCGCAGCGCTTCGAGCACCTTCAGCACGCCGATATGGGCAGCGCCGCGCGCGCCGCCGCCGGACAGCACCACGCAGATCTTTGGCCGTCCGACCGGATGCGGCGGACCAACCGGCTTGACGATGGCGGTATTGGGATCGGCTGGCGCCAACGGCGCCGGGGCAGTGGGCGCCGGATTGGGGGGCGGCAGCAACTGGCGGCCCGCCTCGGCCGCGTTGGCGGTTGGCGTCGCGGACCACGCCGCCGCGACGCACAGCGTCGCAAGCGTCGCGCGCACCCTTGCCGACCAGTGGGTGGCCTGACGCAACAGAGACGGGACCCGCGAGGCAAGGACCATGGCAAGAGATTGGCGATACCGATGTGCCGCAACACTAGCAGTCGTGGCGCGCGCGCACTGCTTGCGCGAAACAATTCATCATGCGCGCTGAATCGTGAAGATCAAATTCAGACGTGTGCCCTTGCGCACCGTTGCCCGGCCCCATCCACTTTGCGCAAGCGGCATATACTGGCGCGGTCCCCGCTTTTCCTTGCATTTGCCGTGTCCAGCCACGAGACGTTTCCTGCTCCCGCCGACCCCAAACCCTTGCCGCCAGAGCGTCCCGGCGACAACGAGTGCTGCCAGAGCGGGTGCGACCCCTGTGTGTTCGATTTCTACAACGATGAAATGGAACGCTATCGGCAGGAACTGAAGGCCTGGGAGGCCCGCCAGGCCGGGCGCGTGCGCATCGACACGGCCTCCTGAATCGTGGACCAGCATATCGCCGTCGATCTTTCTGGCGCGCTTGCCGACTTCGTGCAACGCCATCCGCGCCTGTTCGTGCTGACCGGCGCGGGCATCAGCACCGATTCCGGCATTCCCGGCTATCGCGACGAACAGGGCCGCTGGCAACGGTCGGCACCGATGACCATCAGCGCGTTCATGAGCGGCCATGCCGCACGCCAGCGCTATTGGGCGCGCAGCATGGTGGGCTGGCCCGTGGCGGCGAGCGCGCAGCCGAACGTGAGCCACCGCGTGGTGGCGCGTCTTGGCGATGCCGGACGTGTGTCAGCGCTGGTCACGCAGAACGTGGACGGCCTGCATCAGCGCGCGGGCAGCCGGGACGTGATCGAGTTGCACGGCAGTATCGGCAAGGTGATCTGTCTGTCCTGCGCCACCCGATACGAGCGCGCCGATATCCAGCGCTGGCTGTGGCAGCACAATCCCGATTTCCGCGATATCGACGCGCTGCCGGCCGCCGATGGCGATGCGCATCTGGAGTCGCCGCTGTTCGATAACTTCGCGGTGCCGATCTGCAATGTCTGCGAAGGCGTGCTCAAGCCCGATGTGGTGTTCTTTGGCGAATCGGTCCCGCGCGACAGGGTGCAAGCCGGCCGCGCCGCGCTCGATGCTTCCGACGCCATGCTGGTCATTGGCTCGTCGCTGACGGTGTTTTCGGGTTATCGGTTCTGTCTCTGGGCTCGCGAGCGCGGCATTCCCATTGCCGCGCTCAATCTGGGAACCACCCGCGCCGATCCATTGCTGACGCTGAAGGTGGCCGCGCCGATCGGCCCGGCGCTGGCCGGGCTGGCTGCGGCGCTGGGCCTCGCTGCGCAGTGACGATGGGATCGGGCGATGGCAAGGCCTGCGGCGCTGGCGATTGCCGTCACAAGGGCGCAGGACTTGCGGCGGCGTTGCGCGGCGGTTGCCGGCCGCCGCAGCGCTAGCGCAGGTTGACCTGCACGCGAATGCCGTCTGGCGCGACAGTGATGGCGCCCGGTTCGACGTCCTTGCCGTTGAAGCGCAATTCCTCGGGTTTGAAGGTGTGCACCGGGTAGTCCTTGAGCAACTGCTCGGCCACCACCGCGCCGATCGCATTGAGCTGCTGGGAATACTGGGCCATGCCCTGCACCTGTACGTCCTGCACCGTCGGATTGTCCAGCAACACCGCGCGCCGCGTGGCGTCGTAGCGTAGTCCGCTGTTGAGCGTCATGGTGCCGTTGATCGGCGGCGAGGGAATCACTGTATTGGTCATGGCGGCGTCCACCTTGGTCGCAACGCGATTGGTGGCCTCGTCCAGCACCAGGCGCGGATGGGACAGCTGGACGCTGACCAGTTCGCCGTAGCGCAGCGTGGTCGGGAACCGCTGGTCGACGGCGCTCTGCAGTTCTGCCTTGGTGAATGTGTATTCGCCAGTCCAGACGTTGTAGGCGGCGTGTGCCGTGCCAAGCGCGGACGCGGCAAAAACCAGGGCCGCCAGCCGCCGCGGGAACATCTTCGCAATCGCAGTCAGGATCATGAAATCGGAGCGCGTGGTCGTGGTCGATAGCCGGTGTGACCGGGCAGGGCAGGCCATCGTTCCGGAATGTGACGCCGGCGGCGCGGGCGACTCAATAATGCGGCGGGATCTCGTGGTGCGGATCGGTCTCGGCGGCGGTCGATGCGTTCGACGCGCTGGCCCGCACCTGCTGATAGAGGGCGCGGAACTGGGCTTGCAGAAGATCCAGTTGTTGCTGCTGGCGGGCGACGGTGAGGTTCAGCGTTTCGATCAGGTCCTCCTGGAAGGCGACCTTGATTTCGAGATCGGTCAGGCGGGATTCCATGCGCGTTTCTCCGGTTGGCCGCGCATTGTACGCGGGACGCGGTTGCCCCATCCAACCTGCGCCCCCGCCCCGCCCGATCCGTGGGCGCAGGCTATTCCTTGGTCGGCACGAGCACCATCCACGTGATGCCGAACTTGTCGGCCACCATGCCGAATCGCTCGCTGAAGAAAGTGGCTGCGGCTGGCATCACGACCTGGCCACCCTGGGCCAGCGCGTTGATCGTCTTGTCGACTTCCGCGCCGGTCGGCACCGTGATCGACAGCGCAAAGCCCTTGAATTCGGTGTTGCCCTTGCATTCGCCATCGGAGCCCATCACCGTGGTGTCGCCAATCTGCAGCGCCATATGCATGACCTTGTCGGCGTTGCCCGCGCCCGGTCCGCAACCGGGGCCCGCGTCGGGCGGAGCATCCTTGAACCGCATCAGCCCTTCCACTTTCGCGCCGATGGCGGTCTTGTAAAACTCGGCCGCTTCCTCTGCGCGACCATCGAAAAACAGATACGACTGGACTTTCGAAGACATCGACATCTCCTGCTGGGTTATGGCCCGGACATGGCCGGGCGGTGAACGGAAGCGGCGTTTGTGTACGCCGTCCACAAAAGACTAGTTGAGCGGTCGAACGATGTCCACATTTATTTTCGGCCCCGCCGCGTTTGGCGCTGACGCTGCGCCATGTCACAATTGACGGTTACGAGTTTCGGGCGCCGGACCGGCTCGCCGCGCGGCACGATCGTGCGGGGGCGCCCCAAGAGCCGACAAATTCACCTGGTTTTCTGGCGATGACTACCATCCTGCAGCACATTCCTTCCGGCCAGCGCGTCGGAATCGCCTTCTCGGGCGGACTCGACACCAGCGCCGCGCTCCTCTGGATGCGCCAGAAAGGCGCCATCCCCTACGCGTACACGGCCAATCTGGGCCAGCCGGACGAGCCCGACTACGACGACATCCCGCGTCGCGCGATGGCCTACGGCGCCGAAGCCGCGCGCCTGGTGGATTGCCGCGCCCAACTGGTGGCCGAGGGCATCGCCGCGCTGCAATGCGGCGCGTTCCATATCTCGACGGCCGGCGTGACGTACTTCAACACCACGCCGATCGGCCGCGCGGTGACCGGCACGATGCTGGTGGCGGCGATGAAGGACGACGGCGTCAACATCTGGGGCGACGGCAGCACCTTCAAGGGCAACGACATCGAGCGCTTCTACCGCTATGGTCTGCTGACCAACCCCGGCCTGCAGATCTACAAGCCGTGGCTGGACCAGCAGTTCATCGACGAACTGGGCGGCCGCGCCGAAATGTCCGAGTTCATGCGTCAAAACGGCCATGACTACAAGATGTCGGCCGAAAAGGCTTATTCGACCGATTCGAACATGCTTGGCGCCACGCACGAGGCCAAGGACCTGGAGCATCTCGATTCGGGCATCCGCATCGTGCAGCCGATCATGGGCGTCCAGTTCTGGCGCGATGACGTGGAAGTGAAGCGCGAGGAAGTGACCGTGCGCTTCGAGGAAGGCCAGCCGGTCGCGCTCAATGGCAAGACGTTCGCCAATGCGGTGGACCTCTTCATGGAAGCCAATGTCATCGGCGGCCGTCACGGGCTGGGCATGAGCGACCAGATCGAGAACCGCATCATCGAGGCCAAGAGCCGCGGCATCTACGAAGCCCCGGGGCTGGCGCTGCTGTTCATCGCCTACGAGCGCCTGATCACCGGCATCCACAACGAAGACACGATCGAGCAATACCGCGACAACGGCCGCCGCCTGGGCCGCCTGCTGTATCAAGGCCGCTGGTTCGACCCGCAGGCGATCATGCTGCGCGAGACCGCCCAGCGCTGGGTGGCTGGCGCCGTGACCGGCGAAGTGACGATCGAACTGCGCCGTGGCAACGATTACTCGATCCTGAACACGACGTCGCCGAACCTGACCTACAAGCCCGAACGGCTGACGATGGAAAAGGGCGAATCGATGTTCACGCCGCTGGATCGCATCGGCCAGTTGACCATGCGCACGCTCGATATCGTCGACACGCGCGAAAAGCTGCAGACCTACGCCAAGTCGGGCCTGCTGTCGACCAAGACCAGCGCGGCGCTGCCTAAGCTGGAAGACTGATACGCCGCGCCCCGGCGGGCAGGCCGTACACGGAAACCGGCACGAGCGATCGTGCCGGTTTTTCTTTTTGCGCCGGCGTCCCGCCCGCTTCGCAGCGTCCGCGCCCGTCTGCAAGGCCGGCCACAACGCGGCACAATGCACGATGCCGGCCGCGGCGGCCGGCGCTTACCTTTGCTTCGGCCTTCATCGGGGATTTTTTGCCATGCCAGATTTCCACATGCAGTACCGCCGTCTCGGCGCCAGCAACCTGAACGTGTCCGCCCTGTGCCTGGGCACCATGATGTTCGGCGACCAGACCGATGAAGCCGAGGCCGGCCGGATCGTGGCAAGCGCCCGTGCGCACGGCGTCAACTTCATCGATACCGCCGACGTCTACACCAAGGGCGCGTCCGAGGAAATGGTGGGCCGTCTGCTGAAGGGCGATCGCCACGCGTGGGTACTGGCCACCAAGCTCGGCAACGCCATGGGCAGCGGGCCGAACCAGCAGAACTATTCGCGCACCTGGATCATGCGCGAGCTGGAAGACAGCCTGCGGCGCCTGGACACCGATTTTGTCGACGTCCTCTACCTGCATCGGGATTTCCCAGGGGCGAATCTGGAAGAGCCCGTGCGCGCGATGGGCGATCTGATCCGCGCCGGCAAGATCCGCTATTGGGCCGTGTCGAACTTCCGCGGCTGGCGTATTGCGGAAATCGCCGCGCTGTGCGACAGGCTCGGCGTGCCGCGTCCGGTGGCCTGCCAGCCGTACTACAACCTGCTCAATCGCATGCCCGAGGTGGAGATCCTGCCGGCGTGCCAGCATTTCGGCCTGGGCGTGGTGCCGTACAGCCCGATTGCGCGCGGCGTGCTGACCGGCAAGTATCTGCCGGGCCAGGCGCCGGCGACGGACTCGCGCGCGGGGCGTGCCGACAAGCGCATGATGGAGACCGAATTCCGCGAGGAATCGCTGGTGATCGCGCAAACGCTCAAGGCCCACGCCGAAGGCCGCGGCCTGACGCCGGGCCAGTTTGCCACTGCGTGGGTGCTGGCCAATCCGATCGTCAGTTCCGTGATCGCCGGGCCGCGCACGCTGGCACAGTTCGAGGATTATTTCGGTGCGGTGGGCGCGTCGATCTCTGCGCAGGAAGAATCGATGGTGGACGAACTGGTGCCGCGCGGCCATGCATCGACGCACGGCTACAACGATCCGAACTATCCGTTCGGCGGTCGTCCGGTGGCTGTCGCGTAATATCTACAACGCCACATCTGACGTGGCAGTGTGATGCTCCGGCTGCCTGTTGCGCAACGCGCACGGGCAGCGTTTGAATACGTGCGAGAGCCAACTTCCGCCGCGCAATCTGCCGTTGATCCGCGTAATATGAAAGCATCTGGTGGCGTCAGATGATGACTACCGGGCGTGGGCTTTGAGCCGCCAGGGTTGCCGAAACGGCGGCCCGGCACAACCGGATGCGAAACGTGTCACGTCGTGGCTGGATTCTCGCTGGCATGGCGGTCGCCGTATGCGGCGGCGTCTACATCGTTGTGAGCCTCGTCGCCAACGAGGTTCGATCGTCCCAATGGCAGGCGCGTTACATGAGCCGGCTCGGCAAGTCATTGACGTACTCGATCGAGCCTGGCGCCAGCGACAGCATCCGCTATCCCCATTCCGGTCCGTACGACGAACGCCTGGGCTACGAACGCCTCGGCGAATTTGGCGAGCGCCTGCACAAGCTCGGCTTCGTCACCACATCGCAGGCGCGCATGTCGTTCGACATGGTGCGGCTGATGGACCAGGGCATTTTCCCGCCCTATCGCGAAAAAAATCAGGCAGGCCTGCTGGTGCGCGACTGCAACGCGCTGACCATGTCGATGGATCGCTATCCGCAGCGCCAGTACGATAATTTCGAGTCGATCCCGAAGGTGCTGGTGGCGTCGCTGCTGTATGTCGAGAACCAGACGCTGCTGAACCCCGAGTATCCGACCATGAATCCGGCCGTAGACTGGCGGCGGCTGTCGCGCGCGGTGATCGACCAGGGCATCCGCGTGGTCGACCGCCATCACGAACGGCCGGGTGGCAGCACGCTGGCCACGCAGATCGAAAAATACCGTCATTCGCCCGAAGGCAAGACGCAGTCGATCCCGGACAAGTTCCGGCAGATGACCTCGGCTTCACTACGCGCCTACAGGGATGGCCCGGACACGCAGCGCGCGCGCGAAAACATCGTTGTCGATTACCTGAACACCGTGCCGCTGTCCGCGCGCGCCGGCCACGGCGAGGTGAACGGCATCGGCGATGCGCTCTATGTCTGGTACGGCGAGGACTTTGCCGAGGCCAACCGGTTGCTGCGCGAAATGGATCCGCGCCATCCCACCGCGCGCGAAGCGCAAACGTACAAGCGCGCGCTGTCGCTGATCATCTCGCAACGGCGCCCGTCATATCACCTGCGCCGCGACGACACCAATCTCGACGCGCTGACGGGCAGTTATCTGCGCCTGCTGGCCGCCGCCAACGCGATCACGCCGGAGCTGCGCGATGCGGCGCTGGCGCAGCAACTGGACAAGGCGCCGCCGCCGCGCCGCGAAGACCCGGCGCCCTGGGTCACGCGCAAGGCAGTCAACCAGGTGCGCAACGACGTGCAGCACATGATCGGCGTCGACAGCCGATACGATCTCGACCGGCTGGATCTGACGGTGGACAGCACGATCAACCGCGAGGCGCAACGCCAGGCCACCGAAACGCTGCTGCGCATCGGCAACAAGGCAGCGGCGCACGAGATGGGCCTGTACGGCAAGAATTTGCTCAAGGAAAGCGACGATCCTTCCAGGCTGGTCGCCAGTTTTACGTTGTTCGAGCGTGTGGGCAACGCGGCGGTAGTGCGCGTGCAGGCCGATAACGTGAACCAGCCGTTCGATATCAACGCCGGCGCGCGGCTAAATCTCGGCTCGACGGCCAAGCTGCGCACGCTGGTGACCTATCTGGAAATTATCAACGAATTGCACGACCGGTATGCGGGCATGAGCCCGGCGCAGCTGCGGGCGCTGCAGGTGCCGCGCCAGGATGCGCTGACGCGCTGGGCTGTCGATTACCTGATCAAGGCAAAGCCGGACGAGCGGGAGCGCGGCGCGATGCTCGAGGCCGCGATGGAGCGCAAATACTCGGGCAATCCGGGTGAGGCGTTCTACACCGGCGGCGGCATGCAAAGCTTCACAAACTTCGAGAAATGGGAAGGCGAGCGCCAGATGACCGTGCGCGTCGGCTTCCAGCATTCGGTGAACTTGGTGTTCATCCGCATGATGCGCGACATCGTGCGCTACGAAGTATTCCGGGCGCATCCCGAGGCGGGGTCGCTTCTCGAAGATCGCAACGACCCTGGGCGGCGCGCGTATCTCGAGCGATTTGCCGATGAGGAAGGCAGCGCGTTCATGGTGAATTTCTGGCAGCGCTATCGCGGCAAGACGAACGACGAACGCCTGGACGTCCTGCTCGGGCGCGTCAAGCAGCCCACGCCGCATCTGGCCGCCGTGCGGCTGTCCGTGACGCTGCTGAGCGTGCGGCCCCATATCGATTTCGAGACGTACGCACGCACGCTGCGCCGGTGGATGCCGAAGCAGAAGCTTGCCGACGAGGATCTGCAAGCGCTTTACGTGAAGTACGGGCACGACAAGTTCAATCTCAACGATCGCGGCTACCTGTCACGCATTCATCCGCTCGAGCTATGGATGGTCGAGTATCTCGATACGCATCCCGACGCTCCGCTCAAGGAAATCCTCGCCGCCAGCGCGCCCGATCGGCAGACCGTTTATGCCTGGCTGTTCAAGACTCGCAGCAAGCTGGGACAGGACGGCCGCATCCGCACGCTGCTGGAGCGCGAGGCGTTCGTCAAGATTGCCAAGCGCTGGCAACGCGTGGGGTATCCGTTCGATTCGCTGACGCCGTCCTACGCGACCGCGATCGGCGCGTCGGGGGATCGGCCGTCGGCATTGGCGGAACTGGCCGGCATCATCCTGAACAACGGCGTGGACGCACAGCCCGCCACGATCCGCGCGTTCTCGTTTGCCTCCGACACGCCCTATGCCACCGCCTACGGCCTGCAGCCGCAGCCGGGCAAGCCGCTGATCGCGCCGGAAATCGCGCTCCTGGTGCGCAGGTCGATGCTCGATGTGGTGCAGAACGGCACGGCCAAGTCGATCAATGGGGCGTTCGTGCCGCTCAACCGCAAGGGTCAGCCGCAAGGCGCGCCGTTGCAGATTGCCGGCAAGACCGGCACGGGCGATCAGGTGTTCCAGACCTACGGCCCCGGCGGCCGCGTGATTGCGTCGCGCACCGTGAATCGGTCCGCAACCTTTGTGTTTCTGTTGGGGGATCGCTACTTTGGCACGGTGACGTTGCACGTACGCGAGCCTTACGCCGCGCGCTATTCGTTCACCAGCGCGCTGGCCGTGCGCGTGCTGCGCACGCTTGGGCCGCAGATCACCGCGATGGCAGCGCCCGGCAGCGATGCCACGCTGCTGCGCTGCCAGCGGTGATTGCGGTGATTGCGGTGGAAGGCGGCCGGCCTCAGGCCTTGCGGCGCACCATATCGTAAATGATCAGCAGCACGATTGCGCCGATGATCGACGCGATCCATCCCACCGGCTGGCCCGGCTCGTACAAGCCCATCGCGCGGCCCACATAGCCCGCGGCGAGCGATCCGAGCACACCCAGCAGGATCGTCATGATCCAGCCCATCTTGTCGTCGCCGGGCTTGATGGCCCGCGCGAGCAAACCGACGATCAGTCCTACGAACAAAGTGCCGATAAATGCCATCATGACGCGCTCCTTCAAGTGAAGAGTGACCGGGACCGATCATGCCACGAATTGGCACCGCCGGAGGTGCGGCAGGTCTCGCCCGCAAACCTGCCGCCCGCCGGCGGATATCAGTTGGCCCTGCGCGAGCTGATCACCGACTCAGCCACGTTCGCTGGCGCTTCGGCGTAATGCTTGAACTCCATGGTGAAGGTGGCGCGCCCCTGCGTGAGCGAGCGCAGCGATGTGGAGTAGCCGAACATCGTCGCCAGCGGCACCTCGGCGCGCACGATCTTGCCGCCGCCGCCCGAGATGTCTTCCATGCCATGCACGATGCCGCGGCGCGACGACAGGTCGCCCATCACGTTGCCGGTGAATTCCTCGGGGGTTTCCACCTCCACGGCCATCATCGGCTCCAGCAGCACCGGCTTGGCGCGCCGCATGCCTTCCTTGAACGCCATCGAGCCGGCCATGCGGAACGCGTTTTCGTTCGAGTCGACGTCATGGTACGAACCGAATACCAGCGTGGCCTTGACGTCCACCACCGGATAGCCGGCCAGCACCCCAGACTCCAGCGTTTCGCGGATGCCCTTGTCGACGGCCGGAATGTACTCGCGCGGCACCACGCCGCCCTTGATGGCGTCGACGAATTCATACCCGCCGCCCTGCGGCAGCGGTGCGAGGTCCAGCACCACGTGGCCATACTGGCCGCGCCCACCCGACTGCTTCACGAACTTGCCTTCGACATCCTTGGCGGTGCTCTTGATCGTTTCGCGATACGCCACCTGCGGCTTGCCGACCGATGCTTCCACGCCGAATTCGCGCTTCATGCGATCCACCAGGATCTCGAGATGCAGCTCGCCCATGCCGGAGATGATCGTCTGGCCGGATTCCTCGTCGGTGGCCACGCGGAACGATGGATCCTCCTGCGCCAGGCGATTCAGCGCGATGCCCATCTTTTCCTGGTCCGCCTTGGTCTTCGGTTCCACGGCCTGCGAAATCACCGGCTCCGGGAAGCTCATGCGCTCCAGGATGATGACCTTGTCGGGATCGCACAGCGTGTCGCCCGTGGTGGCTTCCTTCAGGCCCACCGCGGCGGCGATATCGCCCGCGCGCACTTCCTTGATTTCGTTGCGCACGTTCGCGTGCATCTGCAGGATCCGGCCAAGCCGCTCGCGCTTGGCCTTGACCGGGTTGTAGACCGTGTCGCCGGAATTCACCACGCCCGAATACACGCGGAAGAAGATCAGCTGGCCGACGAACGGATCGGTCATGATCTTGAAGGCCAGCGCGGAGAACGGCTCGTCGTCGCTGGGATGACGTTCCGCTTCCTTGTCGTCCTCGGTGTGGCCCATGATGGCCGGCACATCGACCGGTGACGGCAGGTAGTCGATCACTGCGTCCAGCATGGCCTGCACGCCCTTGTTCTTGAAGGCGCTGCCGCACAGCATCGGCACGATTTCGCCGGCCACCGTGCGCTTGCGCAGTGCGGCCTTGATTTCTTCCTCGCTCAGCGTCTCGCCGCTCAGGTATTTGTCCAGCAGTTCCTCGCTGGCCTCCGCGGCGGCCTCGATCATCTTGTCGTGCCATTCCTGGGCAGTCGCCTGCAGTTCGGCCGGAATCTCGACGTACTCGAAGTGCAGACCCTGGCTGACGTCGTCCCAGACGATCGCGCGCATCTTGACCAGATCCACCACGCCGCGGAAATTGTCCTCGGCGCCTACCGGGATCTGGATGGGAATGGCGTTGCCCTTCAGACGCGAATGAATCTGGTCGCGCACGCGGAAGAAATCGGCGCCGACGCGATCCATCTTGTTGACGAATGCGATGCGCGGCACCTTGTACTTGTTGGCCTGGCGCCAGACCGTTTCGGACTGCGGCTGCACGCCGCCCACGGCGTCATAGACCATGCACGCGCCATCGAGCACGCGCATCGAGCGTTCCACTTCGATCGTGAAATCGACGTGGCCCGGGGTATCGATGATGTTGATGCGGTGCTCGGGATAGTTGTTGGCCATCCCCTTCCAGAATGCCGTGGTGGCGGCCGACGTGATCGTGATGCCGCGCTCCTGCTCCTGCTCCATCCAGTCCATGGTGGCCGCGCCGTCGTGCACCTCGCCCAGCTTGTGATTCACGCCGGTATAGAACAGGATGCGCTCGGTCGTCGTCGTCTTGCCGGCGTCGATATGCGCGCTGATGCCAATGTTTCGATAGCGTTCGATGGGGGTCTTGCGGGGCACGGTGTTTCTCCTGATAAGGGCACCACGGGCCGTTAGCGTAGCACTTCCGCTTCGCGCACGTATTTCCCTGCGACGTGTAAGGCATAGCGGGTTTCAGGGCCAGGCGTCGCGTGCATAGACGCCCTGTCTGGCGCGCGCCAGTGCGGCGTTCTCGGCCGCGCCTGTATCGGTATAGAACGGCGGATCGGCAAGCGGCAAGCCGTTATCGCGCGCGGTGTCGACGAGAGTCTTCAGGTAGTCCGTCATGTGCGACGCGGTGAAATCGTTGGTGTCATGAAATGCCACGATCACCGGCGTCACGCCGTCAACCACCGGTATCCGCCGCGCCGCCATGGCCTGGCCCACGCGTTCCAGTTCATGGCGCATATGCGGGCGTCTGCGCAGGCTGATATGCCAGCCATAGATTTTCCCGTCGCGTGCGTTGGCATCGGCCATCAGCATGTCGAGTCCGGTTGCCTGGTACGTCGCGAGCGTGGCCTTGCTGTACAGCCAATTCGGCGGACGCACCACCTTGGTGACATGGCCGCATTGCGCGGCGATATCGGCCTCGCCGCGGCGCAGCGAAGCGGCCAGCACGTCGGCCGCCAGCCTGGTATGCGGGACATGACCTTCGACCACGCCGCTATGTACCGCCATTAGCTGGCCTTGCGCGCAGGTGGCGCGCATCTGGTCCTGTCCCGCCTGACCGCCGCCGCGACGCGGGTGCGCGGTCTGGACAAAGAACAGCGCCTTGATGCCCGGCGCGACGGGATTGTCGGCAAGCTGCCGCAGGATCAGCGGCGTACTGCCATCGGGGCCGCTGTCGGGGCCGTCGTCGAAAGTCAGAAGGAAGCGCACCGGCGCCACGCCGGCCGCGGTGTCGGCGTCCAGCGGCGTGACCGGGCCCAGCGCGCAAGAGGAAAGCACTGCGGCCACGCCGAGGCTCGCAGCCAGGCGCATTCGTTCAGATAATGTGATCTTCAAGG
Organism: Cupriavidus pauculus; assembly: GCF_008801835.1. Lineage (GTDB taxonomy): Bacteria > Pseudomonadota > Gammaproteobacteria > Burkholderiales > Burkholderiaceae > Cupriavidus > Cupriavidus pauculus. Next base: position 66,272 of record NZ_VZOW01000028.1, read on the forward strand.
CAGGATAAATTCGACAGCGACAAAGACGGAAGCCACAGGACAAACAGCAGATGCCCGTCGGCAGTCCCTGACTGTTTCACGTCTGGCTTGTCAGCGCCAGTCCGATCACAGATTCAGCATTGACCGCACAACACCGGGGCGCGCGGCTGCCTAGAATGATCGAGCGAAAAGAATCTTTCCACGATATGCCCGACACCAAGGTGGTATCCATGCTGCGCTCCCCGCTTCTCGCAATGATGTGTGCGCTCGGTTGCTGTGCGGCCGCAATGGCGCAGACAGCCGATCCAGGCGTCGCGTTCTCCGCGGCGCAGCCGGGTGGGGCACTGCCCGGCGGATGGCAGAACCGCCCCGTCGTATCCGGGAAGAAGCTGACACAGTACACGCTGGTGGCCGACCAAGGTACCACCGTGCTGCAGGCCGATGCCAGCGGTGCAGCGTCCGGACTGGTGCATGCCGGCGATGTCGATCTGGCGAAAACGCCGGTGGTCAAATGGCGCTGGAAGGTGGCGGCGCCGATTCCGGGCGCCGACAACAACGTCGGCGACAAGGAAGACGCACCGGCGCGCCTTGTGTTCTTCTTCGACGGCCAAAGCAGCAATCTGTCGGTCGGCGATCGGGTCGAAATGGTTGCCGCAAGCGCTGCGGGCGACAAACTGCCCTATGCCACGCTGATGTACATCTGGACCAACAGCGCGCCGGTTGGCACCATCATCCCGAATCCGCACACCAGCCGGGTGCAGATGATCGTGGTAGGCAGCGAGCCGGGCAAATGGCAGAACCTGCGCCGCAACGTTGCCAGCGATTTCGAGCGCGCCTTTCACGAAAAGCCCGGCAAGCTGACCGGCTACGGGATTCTGACCGACTCCGACAACACTGGCGCCCGCGCGCGCGCGTGGTACGGCGACATCCGCTTTACCGCGGCGCAGTAGCGCCGCAGACGCGCCGCGTCATTGCCCCGGTGCCGGCATGCGCCGGATGGCGTCGCGAATCGCGTCGCGCACGCGATCGGTCAATCCTGTCGCGTCGCCGAGCCCCGCTGCTTCTTTCACGCTGACGACCTTTGCCGGATCGTAGTGGCGGCCGCTCTGGATGGCCGCCTCGAAGGCGTTGGCGCGTGCATTGATTTCCACCGGATCGACATCGACGAGCAGCACCGCGTGCGCAAGCACCAGATGGCGCTGGCCGTCCGGCGTCTGCGCCTCGGCTGGCGCCCGTCGCCAGTATTGCGCGGTGCCGGCGATTTTCCGCGCGCCTTCGGGTGGGCCCCAGGCGAGGTTGTAACGGCCGTCGCAGAACGATCCTTCCACCGCCTGCCAATGGGTTTGGACGCCAACGGCGCGCAGGCCTTCGGCGACGACTTCGCACAGATGCACGTACACGGGCTCCATCCAGCTGGCGGCGCCCTTGGGCACCGCATAGGCGAGGCTGATGTTGAGGATGCCCGGCCCTTGCGGCACCAGGCCGCCGCCCGACATCCGCAAGAACACCGGACAACCGCTGGCCGCGAAATCGGCTCGCACCGTCTCGATATTCGGCTGGCGCAGATAGCTGCGCGGAATCACCAGCGACAGCGGCGCCTCCCACAACTGCGCCACCGGTCCGACCCGCGCGGCGTGATCGAGCAGCGCGAGTTCGTCCTGGAGCGGGTCGCCATGGGTCGGGTGCGGGTCGACGAAGGCAAACGGTTTTACGCTCATGTTGGTCATGTCGGTCGTTGTGGTCAGGGCTCATGCGCGTGGCGCGCGACGGATAGTGCATTTTTCCACGCGCCTGGGCCGGCGTGCGAGAACGCTGCTAAAAAATTGCGCACAGCATGCCGTTATCTCTAACAGGCTGCTGAAGTACTAGCCGCATAAAAGCGAAGCTTCCCTCTGCAAGGCTGATGGGCTCGCTATTTTTCACAATCCGGAAGCTGATCGTCACTTCACCGACTTTTTCGTTGATTTGGCGACC
>NZ_VZOW01000029.1 GCF_008801835.1 Cupriavidus pauculus
GCCGCCGCGCTCACGCTGGCGGGCCATGCCGCCCTGGCCGCCGCCCCCGGCGCGCCCGATGCCGCGCTGCTGGACGCCGCGCGCGCCGCCCAGCCGGCGGTCGTGCAATCGCTCAAGGACATGGTGTCGATCGAATCGGGCAGCGCCAACATCGAAGGGCTGACGCGCATGGCCGACTACACGTCGCGCCGCCTGCAGGCGCTGGGCGCGAAAGTGGAGCGCCTGCCGATGAAGACCAGCGCGGCGCCGATGGTCAAGGCGACGCTGACCGGCACCGGCAAGCGCAAGATCATGCTGATCGGCCATATGGACACGGTCTATCCGGCAGGCATCCTCGCTACGCAGCCGCTGCGCGAGGACGGCAACCGGCTGTACGGCCCGGGCATCGCGGACGACAAAGGCGGGCTCGCGGTGATCCTCCACTCGCTGGAGATCCTCAAGGCGCAGGGCTGGAAGGACTATGCGCAGATCACGGTGCTGTTGAACCCCGATGAGGAAATCGGCTCGGGTGGGTCGGGCGATACCATCGCCGCGCTGGCCGCGCAGCACGATGTGGTGCTGTCATGCGAGCCCAACGTGGCCAAGTCGCTGGCGAAGTCGGAATCGCTGCTGCTGGCCGCGGCCGGCACGGCCACGGCGACCATGCAGGTGAAGGGCCGTGCGTCGCACGCGGGCGCCGCGCCGGAACTCGGCCGCAATGCGCTGCTGGAACTGGCCTACCAGATGCAGCAGACGCGAGACGTGGCCAGCACCGTGCCGGGCGCGCAGATGAACTGGACGCAGGCTAAGACCACCGGTCCGTTGAATCAGATCCCGGAAAGCGCGAGCGCCGTCGGCGATGTCCGCGTGACCGCGCCAGGTGCCGCGCAGAAGCTGCAGGCCGCGCTGCAGGAAAAGGTCGCCTCCGGCCATCTGATTCCCGATACGCAGACCTCGGTGGCGATGGAAGAAGGGCGTCCGGCCTATGTGGCCGACGCGCGCTCCAAGCAACTGGCGGCGCGTGCGCAGCAGATCTACGCGGAACTCGACAATCGTTCGCTGATCCTGATTCCGGGCACCGGCGGCGGCACCGATGCGGGCTATGCGGGGCAATCGGGCAAGGCGGTGGTGCTGGAAAGCTTTGGCCTGTCCGGCTTCGGCTATCACGCGCGCGACGAATATGTCGAACTCGATTCGATCGTGCCGCGCCTGTACTTGATGACGCGCCTGCTGCAGGACATCGGCAAGCAGTGAGCGGGCGCGGAGGCCGTCTGCTGCAACGGCAGGCGGCCTCCGGTCCGGCGTTTTCCGCAATTTTTTTCGCAGCGCTTTCGGCTCTGGTTCCGCGGTCCTTGCGCGTGCTGACAGTCAGGCCGCCAGTTGCTGCGGCGCGGTGCCGAAATGCGGATGCCGCGAAAAGATCTCCGCGGCCCAGTTCACGAACACGCGCACCTTGGCCGACAAATGCCGATTCTGCGGATACATCGCCGAGATCGGCAGTTCTTCGGTTTGCCAGTCGGTCATGACTTCCACCAGCCGGCCGCTATGGATGTAGGGCTCGGCCATTGCGCGCGAGATGCGGGCGATGCCATGGCCTTCCAGTGCGCAACCTAGATAGACATCGGCGTCGTTGGTGGAAATCACCGATGGCAGCAGCACTTCCGTGCGCTCGCCGCCGCGGATCAGCGGCCACGGCGTTTCGCGTCCGGTACGGTTGGACAGGAAGTTGATGGCCTTGTGCTGGGCCAGCTCCGTCAGGTCGTTGGGCGTGCCGAAGCGCCGCAGGTAGATCGGCGATGCATAGAACGCCAGGCGCACCTGGCCGATGCGCCGCGCCACCATCGATTCATCGAGCGCGCCCACGCGCAGCACCACATCGACACCTTCCTTGAGCAGATCGATCGGCTTGCCGTTGATGGTCAGCTCGAGTTTCAGTTCGGGATAGGCGTTGACGAAGTCATGCAGCTGCGGCAACAACACAAGCTGCGCCAGCCCGCTCGTGGTGTCGACCGCCAGCGTGCCGCGCGGCGAGTTGTTGTGGCGCGTGAGCGATTGCTCCGCCTCCTCCACGTCCGCAAGAATGCGCACGCAGCGCTCGTAATAGGCGGCGCCGTCCGTGGTCACGCTGATGCGCCGCGTGGTCCGGTGCAGCAGCTTGACGCCCAGGTGCGTTTCCAGATTCTGGATCAAACGGGTGAGCGTGGCCTTGGGCAGGTCCAGGGACTCCGCGGCGCGCGCAAAACTGCCGACATCCACCACCCGAGTGAATGCCTGCATTGAGACAAGACGATCCATGATGTTGCTTTCGAAAGGAGTAAGACCGGGGCTACGTTCCGAAGGATTGTCTGGCGGGACTGGGTCCGCTGCATGTCAAGTGCGCGGCCTGGCTTTGCTGCCGGCGGTCCGCCAGTGGCGGCCGGAGCGGGGACGGGTGGAGTGTGGGGGCGCCGGCGTTTGCGCTGTTTCCCCAAGTGCGCAGATGCCGAAGGACCGGAGTGAATCACATTTCCGCTATCCATTTCAAGCGGTGTGGTTTCACTTCGCCGATTATTCCAACCCAGAAACAGTGCGTTGGCAATAGCTCGCTTTATCCCACCGTTGTCAATCACCATAATTCGCTGCATCGCAATACATCATAGACGGCCTTGACGGTCGCCCCGAGACCATGACAAAGACCACGAATCCCCGTAGTTCCGCCGCACCGTCGGCCGCAGAACAGGGCGAAGCGTACGTGGTGCAGCACGTGGTGCAAAGCGGCGAGCGCGAAATCAAGGTGTGCGTGTGTTACCCCGCAGGTTATTGGCCGGTTGCCGCTGGTACGCCATTGTTGCCGTGGCTGGTCTATCTGCATGCGGGCGGTTTTTTCGATGGCGGCGTGGAAGCGGCCAAGGAACTGGCGCGGGATCTGGCGGAGTCGGTCCCGGCCGTGGTGGTGACCCCGGGCTACTCGCTGGCCCCGGAAAACCCGTTCCCGGCGGCGCCCGAAGATGCGGTCAATACCGTGGTGTGGGCGTTGAAGCAGGCCAAGAAGCTGAAGATCGAGAAACTGCGCTTTGCGCTGGTCGGCGAAGAAGCCGGCGGCAATCTGGCGATCGCCACCGCGCAGATGTTGCGCGACCGCGGTTTGCCGCAGCCCGCGGGGCAGTGGCTGATTCGGCCGGTGACCGATCCGTGCCTGCAGCATGCGTCCACTACGGGCCAGGTGCCGATGGAAATGTTGCAACGCCTGGCGTGCAACTATCGCGACTATCTGCCGACGCCGGCAGCGAGCGTGCATCCGTATGCGGCGCCGGCTTTGGCCTCGCGGCTGGCGGGCCTGCCGCCCACGCTGGTGCAGGTGGCCGAACGCGACGCGCTGCGCGCCGAGGGCGAAGCCTTTGCTGCAAAACTGGTCAAGGCGGGCATCCCGTCGAAGACCCTGATCATGCCCGGCGCCTGCGGCGACGGGGTGGAACAGTCCCATGAGATGTGTCAGGCATGGGTCAAAGAGGGCGCGCGGTTCCTGCGCGAAAGTTTCGCGAACACCGACGACGCCTCGTAATCCGGTCCGAACGCCGGCCGCTACCGGGCATGCATTGACGGTAACGGATTCTCCAGCCAGCGCCCTTTGAGGCTGGCCGCTGTAGTGGCATAGCCCCGTCCATCCCGGACGGGACGAACCCTTGCATTTCCCCGTTTTCCGGCCTTTTGCGCCGGCGGGAAGCGTTCGGCCCGGAATTTTGCTTTTCCAGTTGAAGAAACCCGACGAAAACACGGAGTGAAGAAAGATGAACGACAAGTCTCGACGCACGCTGATCGCCTTTGCCATCGTGGCAATCCTTGGGGCGGGCGTGGCAACCTCGGTATTGCGCCCCTGGCACGGCGGGGAAGCGCAGGCCACCACGCCGCCGCCGGCCGCGGCCGTGGAAGTGGCATCGGCAGTGGGCCAGACCATCACCGAATGGGATGAATTCTCGGGCCGCATCGAAGCGGTGGATCGCGTGGAAATCCGGCCGCGCGTTTCCGGCACGATCGAAACCGTGCATTTCCGCGAAGGATCGATCGTGAAGAAGGGCGATCCGCTGTTCACCATCGATCCGCGTCCGTACGCGGCCGAAGTGGCGCGCGCCGAGGCGGCGCTGGCGGCCGCGCAGGTGCGCGCATCGCACGCCCAGTCCGAAAAGGCGCGGGCGCAGCGGCTGCTCGACGACAACGCGATTTCGCGTCGCGAATTCGACGAGCGGATCAACACCGCCAGCGAGACCGTGGCCGACGTGCGCGGCGCGCAGGCCGCGCTGGAAGTGGCCAAGCTGAACCTGGGCTACACGCGCATCGTCGCGCCGGTCTCGGGCAAGGTGTCGCGCGCCGAAATCACCGTGGGCAACCTGGTGGCAGCGGGCGCGGCGTCGCCGCCGCTGACCACCGTGGTATCGGTCTCGCCGGTGTACGCCAGCTTCGACGTCGACGAACAAAGCTATCTGCGCTACACGGCGCCGGGCGCGGGCGGCGGCAAGAACGACTTGCCGGTGTTCCTGGGACTGGCCAACGAGGACGGCAATCCGCACAAGGGCAAGATCCATTCGATCGACAACCGGCTCGATACGCGCAGCGGCACGATCCGCGTGCGCGCGGTGTTCGACAACGAGGACGGGCGCCTGCTGCCAGGGTTGTACGCCAAGGTCAAGCTCGGCGGCGGATCGCCGCACCCGGCGGTGCTGATCAACGATCGCGCCATCGGCACCGACCAGGGCAAGAAGTACGTGCTGGTGGTGGACAAGGCCAACAAGCTCGGCTATCGCGAAGTCGAACTCGGGCCGACGTACGATGGCCTGCGCGTGATCCGCAAGGGTCTGCAGCCGGGCGAGAACATCGTCGTGAATGGCCTGATGCGCGTACGCCCCGGCGATACCGTTGCACCGAAGCCCGTGTCGATGGCATATCGCAGCGAACTTGAGCCACGCGGCAACACGCCGGACCGCAAGCAGGCCGCGGACGACGTGAAAGCCGACAAGGCCAAGGTCAGCTAAGCGCCGCGCCCTCACAGACAGAACAGCCATCCTTCCCCCTGCATTTGCCTATGGCGTCCGCTTCGGCGGACCGCCAGGGGGAGCGCTTTCGCCGAGACCAAGATGAATCTCTCGAAATTCTTTATCGATCGCCCCATTTTCGCGGGCGTGCTGTCGGTGCTGATCTTCCTGATCGGCGCCATCTCGATGTTCAAGTTACCGATCTCGGAGTACCCGGAAGTGGTGCCGCCGTCGGTGGTGGTGCGCGCGCAGTTTCCGGGCGCCAACCCGAAGGTGATCGCCGAGACCGTGGCCACGCCGCTGGAGGAGCAGATCAACGGCGTCGAGGACATGCTGTACATGAACTCGCAGGCCAACAGCGACGGCACGCTGACGCTGACGGTGACCTTCAAGCTGGGCACGGACCCTGACAAGGCGCAGCAGCTGGTGCAGAACCGCGTCTCGCAGGCCGAGCCGCGCCTGCCCGAAGACGTGCGCCGCCTGGGCATCACCACAGTCAAGAGCTCGCCGGACCTGACCATGGTGGTCCACCTGGTCTCACCGAACAATCGCTATGACATGACGTATCTGCGCAACTATGCGCTGATCAACGTGAAGGATCGCCTCGCGCGTATCCAGGGCGTGGGCCAGGTGCAGATGTTCGGCTCGGGCGATTACTCGATGCGCGTGTGGCTCAATCCGGACAAGATCGCCGAACGCCAGCTGGCGGCCTCCGACGTGGTGCGGGCAATCCGCGAGCAGAACGTTCAGGTGGCGGCCGGCGTGATCGGCCAGTCGCCGTCGCTGCCGGGCACCGACCTGCAATTGTCGGTCAATGCGCAGGGCCGCCTGCAGAGCGTCGAGGAGTTTGGCGACATCATCGTCAAGACTTCGCCCGATGGCGTGGTGACGTACCTGAAGGACATCGCGCGCATCGAGCTGGGCGCATCGGAATACGCACTGCGCTCGCTGCTGGACAACAAGTCCGCCGTGGCGCTGCCGATTTTCCAGGCGCCGGGTTCCAACGCGATCCAGATCTCGGACGACGTGCGCAAGACCATGGCCGAGCTCAAGCAGAACATGCCCGAAGGCGTGGACTACAGCATCGTCTATGACCCGACGCAGTTCGTGCGCCACAGCATCGAGGCGGTGACGCATACGCTGTTCGAGGCCATCGCGCTGGTGGTGCTGGTGGTAATCCTGTTCCTGCAGACCTGGCGCGCGTCGATTATCCCGCTGCTGGCCGTGCCGGTGTCGATCGTCGGCACGTTCGGCCTGATGCATGCGTTCGGCTTCTCGATCAATGCGCTGAGCCTGTTCGGGCTGGTGCTAGCAATCGGTATCGTGGTGGACGACGCGATCGTGGTGGTGGAAAACGTCGAGCGCAACATCGAGGAAGGGCTCTCGCCGAAGGAAGCCACCTACAAGGCGATGCGCGAAGTGAGCGGTCCGATCATCGCTATCGCGCTGACGCTGATCGCCGTGTTCGTGCCGCTGGCGTTCATGACCGGCCTGACCGGCCAGTTCTACAAGCAGTTTGCGCTGACCATCTCGATCTCGACGATCATCTCGGCGTTCAACTCGCTGACGCTGTCGCCGGCACTGTCCGCGCTGCTGCTCAAGGGCCACGATGCACCGAAGGACTGGCTCACGCGCGGCATGGATCGCGTGTTCAGCAAGTTCTTCGCGCGTTTCAACCGTTTCTTCGGCCGCAGCTCCGAAAGCTATGGCCGTGGCGTGACGGGGGTGATCCGTCGCAAGGGCTCGGTGTTCGGCGTCTACGCTGTGATGCTGGTGGCCACCTGGGGCGTGTTCCAGATGGTGCCCAAGGGCTTTGTGCCGGCGCAGGACAAGCAGTACCTGGTGAGCTTTGCCAAACTGCCTGACGGTGCCACGCTGGACCGCACCGAGGACGTGATCCGCCGCATGTCCGAGATCGCCCTCAAGCATCCGGGCGTGGAATCGGTCGTGGCGTTCCCGGGCCTGTCGATCAACGGTTTCACCAACAGCCCGAGCGCCGGCATCGTGTTCGCCACGCTCAAGCCGTTCGACGAGCGCAAGAGCAAGGAGCTGTCGGGCAATGCGATCGCCGCGGACCTGAACAAGCAGTATGCGTCGATCCAGGACGCGTTCATCGCCGTGTTCCCGCCGCCGCCGGTACAGGGCCTGGGCACCATCGGCGGGTTCAAGATGATGATCGAGGACCGTGCCGCACTGGGCTACGACGCGCTGTTCGATGCGACCAACGCATTCATGACCAAGGCGCGCGCCACGCCCGAACTGGCTGGCATCTTCAGCAACTACCAGGTCAACGTGCCGCAGCTTGACGTGCAGCTCGATCGCACCAAGGCCAAGCAGCTTGGCGTGCCGGTGACCGACGTGTTCGAGACGCTGCAGACGTACCTCGGCTCGGCCTATGTGAACGACTTCAACAAGTTCGGCCGTACGTATCAGGTGAAGGTGCAGGCCGATGCGCAGTTCCGTCAGCACGCGGAAGACATCCTGCAGCTGAAGGCGCGCAGCGCCAGTGGCGAAATGGTGCCGCTGTCGTCGCTGGTGCGGGTCAAGCAAAGCTTCGGTCCGGACAGCGTGATCCGCTACAACGGCTTTACCGCCGCGGACATGAACGGCGGCCCGGCGCCCGGCTTCTCGTCGGGACAGGCGCAGGCCGCTGCCGAACGGATCGCTGCCGAAACGCTGCCCAAGGGCATCGGCTTCGAATGGACCGAGCTGACCTATCAGGACATCCTGGCCGGTAATGCGGGTGTGTGGATCTTCCCGCTGTGCGTGCTGCTGGTGTTCCTGGTGCTGGCCGCCCAGTACGAGAGCCTGACGCTGCCGCTGGCCGTGATCCTGATCGTGCCGATGAGCCTGCTGGCCGCGATGACCGGCGTGTGGCTGACGCGCGGCGACAACAACATCTTCACGCAGATCGGCTTCATCGTGCTGGTGGGGTTGTCCGCGAAGAACGCGATCCTGATCGTGGAATTTGCGCGCGAGCTGGAACATCACGGGCGCACCGTGGTGCAGGCCGCGATCGAAGCCAGCCGCCTGCGTTTGCGCCCGATCCTGATGACGTCGTTCGCGTTCATCATGGGTGTGGTGCCGCTGGTGGTGTCCACGGGCGCCGGCGCCGAGATGCGTCATGCGATGGGCGTGGCGGTGTTTGCCGGGATGCTGGGCGTGACGTTCTTCGGCCTGTTCCTGACGCCGGTGTTCTACGTCGCGCTGCGCCTGCTGGCCACGCGCAAGCAGCGCCGCGAGGCGTTGTCCGGCGACGCATCGACCACGCACGCCGTGCCGTCCGCAGAATGATGGTGAAAGACATGAATAACAACGTGATGAAGCAATATCTGCCCAGGCTTGCAACGTTGGCTGCCGCGCTGGTGCTGGCGGGCTGCTCGCTGGCGCCGACCTACAAGGTGCCCGACACGCCCACCGCATCGACCTTCAAGGAAGCCGACGCCGCCGCTGCCGAGGGCGCGCAATGGAAGACCGCCACGCCGGCCGAGGGCCAGCATCGCGGCGACTGGTGGAAGGTGTTCGGCGATGCCGATCTGGACCGCCTGATCGAAGCGGCCAACGCGCATAACCAGGACCTCGCCGCCGCCGCGGCGCGGCTGAAGCAGGCGCGCGCGTTCACCGGCGCCACCGAGGCCGACCTCTATCCGCAACTGAGCGTGGGCCTGGACCCGACGCGCACCCAGCCTTCGGCCGCATCGCAGGGCCTGCCCGACGGCTCGCGCGTGCCGGCGCAGACCGTGCTGAAGGCGCGCGCGTTTGCCAGCTACGAGCTCGACCTGTTCGGGCGCGTGGCCAGCAACGTCAACGCGGCGCGCGCCGAAGAGAAGGGCGCCGAGGACCTGTATCGCTCGGTGCAGCTTGCGCTGCAGGCGGACACCGCACAGGCGTATTTCGCGCTGCGCACGCTCGATAGCGACCGCGAACTGCTCAACGCCACGATCAAGCTGCGCGAGGACGCGCTGTCGCTGCAGCGCAAGCGCTACGACGCGGGCGAGACCACCGATCTCGATCCGGCCCGTGCCGAAGCGGAGCTCGGCACCGCGCGCGCCGATCTGGCGGGCATCGAGCGGCGTCGCGCCAATCAGGAACATGCGCTGGCGGTACTCACCGGCGTGGCGCCGTCGCAGTTCACGCTGGCGGCCAGGCCGTTCGACACCGCGCCGGTGGCGGTGCCGGCCGGGCTGCCGTCCGAACTGCTGGAGCGTCGCCCCGATATCGCCGCGGCCGAGCGCCAGATGGCCGCTGCCAATGCGCGCATTGGCGTGGCCAAGGCGGCGTTCTTCCCGCGCATTTCGCTGACGGCGCTGTTCGGCTTTGAATCGGCGGACCTGTCGAACCTGTTCAAGTGGTCTTCGCGCACGTGGATGCTGGGGCCGCTGGTTGGCACCACGATTGCGCAGACCGTGTTCGACGGTGGGCGCAACAGCTCGAACCTGGCAGGCGCGCGCGCCGCGCACGAGGAAACCGTGGCGCGCTACCAGCAGACCGTGCTGGTGGCGTTCCGCGAAGTCGAGGACAGCCTGGCCGATGTGCGCTGGCTCAGCCAGCAGGGCGCGGCGCTCGACAGTGCGCTGGCCGGCGCCCGACGCGCCCAGCGCATCTCGCGCAGTCGCTACGACGCCGGCGCGGTCGATTACCTGACCGTGATCGACGCCGACCGCACGGTGCTGCAATCGCAGCGCGACGCCAATGCCGTAGCGGGGCTGCGTGCGGCGGCTACTGTCTCGCTGGTGCGCAGTCTGGGCGGCGGCTGGGGTCCGTTGCCGGAGAACGTGGCAAAGAACTGACGTCCCCCTCACGCAGGCGCGTTGAACACGCGCCTGCACGGCGAGCCGCCAAACTTCACTGGCGCGTTGCTTCCAGAGACCTACACTGGATGCATCGCGCCAGTTTCATTTTGGGGGGCTGACATGCGCACGAATTCCGCGATGGGCGTCGCGGCAACCTTGCTCGCCGTCCTCGGCGCCGCGTTGCCCCCAACTTCGGTGGCGCAGCCAAGTACCGTCGGCTCGATCGCCGTGGGCGGCTCCACACGCGTGAACGGACCGTTGACCGTGAATGGCGCGCTGAGCGTCGGTGGCCACGTCTATGCCAATGGCCCGATTACCGCGGCATGGTTTGGTACGCCGGGGCGCGGTTATCCGCCGCCGCCCGAACGCTCGCTGCTCAAGGTGTTTCACGGCCCGCTGACCGTGCAAGGATCGATGGTGGTGCACGGCGATCTGCATGTCGAGGGGCCATTGACTGTCAACGGCCCGCTCGAAGCGGCGGGCGGTATCGACGCAAGCGGCCCGATGGTGGAGCGCCAGGCACGCTGATGTAGCACAATGGCGGCTTCGTCGACTACCTCGAGTTCTTCGATTCCGCCATGGCTCATGCCAGTTCGCCACTGGGCCTCAAGAGTATTGCCCTGTTCGAAGCCGCCAAGGGCGTGCTCGTGATTCTTGCCGGGCTCGGTTTGATGGCACTGCTGCACAGCGATGCGCAGGCGTTTGCCGAAGCCATCGTCGGGCGCTTTCACCTGAATCCGGCCAGCCACTATCCAAAAGTCTTCCTGGCGCTGTTTGCGCATCCTTCCGACGGCCGCCTGTGGGCGATCGGCGGGTCGGCCGCGGTCTATGCGCTGATGCGCTTTTCCGAAGCGTACGGCCTATGGCGGGGCCGCGCGTGGGGCAACTGGCTCGGCGTGTGGTCGGGTGGCATCTATATTCCGGTGGAACTGTACGAAGCCGTGCGGCATCCCACCGCCATCCATATCGGATTGGCGATCGCCAACGCGCTGGTGGTGCTGTACCTCGTGCAAAGCCTGGCGCGGCACAAGGTGAACTAGTCCCCGCATTTCCGAGCTGGTCAAATCTGCTAAGGTAGAACGCGTCGCGGCGCGCACGGTGGTGCGCCGCTTTGTCAGACAGGCACCGATATCAACCGCCATAGAGACCCATCATGATTCACGAAATTGCACAGATCACGATCAAGCCCGGCATGGAGGCGCAGTTCGAGGCTGGCGTGACCCAGGCCAAGCCGCTGTTCCTGCGTTCGCGCGGCTGTCACGGGGTGAACCTGCAGCGCTCGATCGAACAGCCGTCGCAGTACACGCTGGTGGTGGCCTGGGAAACCGTGGAAGACCATATGGTTCACTTCCGTGAATCGGATGAATTCCAGGAATGGCGCAAGCTGGTCAGCGACTGCTTTGCTGCCGCGCCGGCCGTGCATCACGTCAACACGGTGCTTTGATTAACGCGGGCGCCCCGCTGCGGGCGCCCAGGCACAAGGAGCCTGAGGCATGTCCACGCCCCACCCGCGCCCCCGCCATTTCTCGATGCTGCGCGATCTGCAACTGGCGGATTTCTTCACGCTGGCCAATGCGGCGTGCGGCATGGGTTCGGTGTTCTACGCGATGTACTTCGTGGCGGACCCTTCGCTCAAGCTTTTCTACATTGCCGCGGCACTGGCGCCCGCCGCATTCATCTTCGATGTGCTGGACGGGCGTATCGCGCGCTGGCGTCACCAGCATTCCGCACTGGGACGCGAACTCGATTCGCTGTCTGACATCATCTCGTTCGGCGTCGGACCGGCCACGCTGGCCTTCGCGGCCGGCATGCGCGGCGGCTGGGATCTGGCCGCGCTGATCTATTTCGTCTGCTGCGGCGTGAGCCGCCTGGCGCGCTTCAACGTCACGGCAGAAAGCCTGGCTGGCGATTCCGCGTCCGGCAAGGTCAAGTATTTCGAGGGCACGCCGATTCCCACCAGTGTCGTGCTGACCGGCGTGCTGGCATGGTGCGCGTCGCATGGGCGCATTGGCGATGCACTGCCCGGCGGTGTACTCGAGATTGGCCCCGCGATATTGCATCCGCTGGCGCTGCTGTTCGTGCTGAGCGGCTCGCTGATGATTTCAAAGACGCTGCGGATTCCGAAATTCTGAGCGCCTGGCGCGCATCGCCGCGCGCCATCGGCGGGATATTCCACACCAGGGGCAGGGTCAGCGCGGTTTGCCAGCCGCGACTACAATCGACTGACCCATATTCGGCCGGCCGCCGCGGCGCCCAGCGGGCGGTGCGGGTCATTGAAACCCCACAAGCGACAGAAGGAATATCCCCATGCCTCATCTCTTCGATCCATACCGGATCGGCAACCTCGAGCTAGCCAATCGCATCGCCATCGCGCCGATGTGCCAGTACTCGGCGCAAGAGGGCTCGGCTACCGATTGGCACATGATCCATCTGGGCCATATGACGCTATCCGGCGCTGGCCTGCTGATCATCGAAGCGACGGCCGTATCGCCGGAAGGACGCATCACGGCCGCCGACCTCGGGCTGTACAACGACGCCAACGAAGCCGCGCTGGGGCGCGTGCTCGATGCGGTGCGCAGGTATTCGCCGATCGCCGTGGCGATGCAGCTCGGGCATGCGGGACGCAAGGCATCGAGCCAGGCGCCGTGGGAAGGCGGCGCGCAGATTCGTCCCGACCAGCCGTCCGGTTGGCAAACCGTGGCGCCGTCCGACGTGCCCCACGCACCTGGCGAAGCACCGCCCATCGCGCTGGACAAGGCGGGTATGAAGAAGATTCGCGATGATTTTGCCGCGGCGGCCAGGCGTGCGGCGCGTCTCGGTATCGAAGGCATCGAAGTGCATGGCGCGCACGGCTATCTGCTTCATCAATTTCTTTCGCCGATTGCCAATCATCGCACCGATGAATACGGCGGCAGCCTGGAAAACCGCATGCGTTTTCCGCTCGAAGTGTTCGATGCGGTGCGCGAGGCGTTTCCCGCGGAGCGGCCGGTGTGGATGCGCGTGTCGGCCACCGACTGGGTGCCGAACGGCTGGGACATCGACGGCACGCTCGCGTTGTCGCATGCATTGAAGGCGCGCGGTTGCGCCGCCGTGCATGTCAGCACGGGTGGCGTCTCGCCGCAGCAGGCCATCAAGATCGGTCCCGGTTACCAGGTGCCTTACGCGCAGCGCGTCAAGGCCGAAGTGGGGCTGCCGACGCTGGCGGTCGGGCTGATCACCGAAGCCGAGCAGGCCGAGGCCATCATCAGCAACAACGAGGCCGACGTGATCTCGATTGCGCGTGCGATGCTGTACGACCCGCGCTGGCCCTGGCACGCCGCCGCCAAGCTCGGCGCACAGGTCGATGCGCCGAAGCAGTACTGGCGCTCGCAGCCGCGCGGGCTCGAACACCTGTTTCGCGATGCGCATTTCGGGCAGCGCTGATCGCATCGGGCAAAACTCTCCTTGACACGACCGTTCGCGCGCGGCGGTGCCGCCGCGACGGCGATATCGCAACGCAACATTGAAGCAGCCGCTGAAAACGAAGGGATTACCATGATTGTCGCGTCCCGTTGATGGCGCGACCATCGCCGCAATAGATTGCAGTGGGCAGTACCTCGGGCGCCCCAAACCAGTCCGCCCGTCATCACAGAAGTAGTCGAAGAACGCACTCTGGGAGACATCCATGCAAGTCTATGACGGCCTCGTTTTCGGTTGCGCAATGATATTGGTGTGCATGTACGCATACCTGGGCGTGCAGTCGCAAAGCCTTGCGCTGAAATACGTGTCGCCCGCCGTGGTCGGGGCGCTGGCGCTGATCTATGCGCTGCTACCGATGCGCATGATCGGCTGAGCCGCGCGCGCCACCCGCGCGGCGCGCAAAAAAAATCCGCTCGCGCGCGATACGCGAGCGGTTGCGTGCGCTGTCGCGCGCCGCGTCAGCGCAGCGACAGCCAGATCGCCTTCGGCTCTGTGAAGTTCTCGATCGCGGCGTCGCCGTGCTCGCGGCCCAGGCCCGAATCTCCCGCGCCGCCCCACGGCAGGCGCACATCGGTATAGCCATAGGTGTTGATCCACACGGTGCCGGCGCGCAATTCACCGGCCACCTTGTGCACGCGCGCGATGTCCGCGCTCCACACACCGGCCGCCAGGCTGAATGCGGTGCCGTTGGCAATGCGCACCGCATCGGCCTCGTCGTCGAACGGAATCACGCTGGCCACCGGTCCGAAGATCTCTTCCTGCGAAATCCGCATTTCGTGTTCGACGTTGGCGAACACCGTGGGCTCCACGAAGAAGCCGCGCTCGCCGATGCGCTTGCCGCCCGTCACGGCGCTGGCGCCTTCCTTGTTGCCGATATCGACATAGTCGAGCACGGTCTTCATTTGCGCGGCCGATACGAGCGGACCCATGGTGGTGTCCGGGGCCGCCGGGTCGCCCACGCGAATCGCGCGGGCGCGCGCCGCCAGGCGCTCCACGACTTCGTCGTACACCTGCCGTTGCGCGAGGATGCGCGATCCGGCCGAGCACACCTGCCCCGCATTGAAGAAGATGCCTGACGCCGCCGCGCGCGTGGCGGCGTCGATATTTGCATCGGCAAAGATCACGTTGGCCGATTTGCCGCCCAGCTCCAGCGTCACCCGTTTGAAATTAGCCGCGGCGCCTTGCATGATGCCGCGCCCCACGCCGGGCGATCCGGTGAAGGTGACCTTGTCGATGCCCGGATGCGCGACGATGGCGTTGCCCACCACGCTGCCCTTGCCGGTCACCACATTGAATACGCCGGGCGGAACGCCAGCCTGCAATGCCAGTTCCGCCACGCGCAGCGCCGACAGCGGCGTGATCTCGGCAGGCTTGACGATCAGCGTGCAGCCGCAGGCCAGCGCCGGCGCGATCTTCCACATGCCGATCATCAACGGGAAATTCCACGGCACGATGGCGCCGACCACGCCCACCGGCTCGCGCACCGTATAGGTCAGCGCATCGGGACGGGCGGGAATCACGCTGCCGTGGATCTTGTCGCACCAGCCGGCGTAGTAGCGCACCGTGTCGATCACGGCTGGCAAGTCCTGCCGGCGCACGGCGGCCAGCGGCTTGCCGGCATCCTGGCTTTCCAGCGTCACCAGCTCTTCCGCGTGATCCTCCAGCAGATCCGCAAAGCGGTTCAGGATGCGCGCGCGATCGGCCGCGCGCATTCCGGCCCAGCCCTTGAGCGCGGCGCGCGCCGCGCGCACCGCGGTATCCACGTCGGCCTCGCTGCCCTGCGCCACCAGCGCGAGCGGCGCTTCGGTCGCCGGATTGATGTCGGTGGTATAGGCGCCGGTGCCGGGCGGCACGCGCTGGCCGTCGATCAGCAAATCGTGCTTCGGCAAGTCTGATGGGGATGCGGACATGGGAAGGCTCCTCGCCTGGGTCTGAAAGACGTGCGTGTTGGCCGTGCAGGATTGGCTCGCTTTGTCTTGCAGTGTGGTGGCGGTGTCTACCTAAGTCCAATTAATAGGAATGATCCATTCATACAATTTCTGCATGAATAGCGGTTGGCCTTATTGTTCGGCGGCGTGCCATTCGCTGTTGCGCATCAGATGGCTGATCGCGGCGCGCAGGTCGGCCGGGACGACCGGCTTGTGCAGCAGCGCGGTGCCAGCGGCATGGGCGTGACGCAGGCGGTCTGCGGCGGTGTCGCCGGTGATGACGATGGCGGGCACCGGCTGCCCCAGGCGCCGGCGGATCGCCTCGATCGCCGCATGGCCGGTGCGGTGCCCGCGCAGCCGATAGTCGGCCAGGATCAGGTCTGGCGTGAAGCCGTGGTCCAGCATTGCCAGCGCGTCATCCTCGGACTCGGCCACGCGGCATACGCAATTCCACACCGCCAAAAGCTCGGCCATCGCTTCGCGGATCGCCGCATCGTCGTCGATCACCAGGACGCGCCAGCCGTCCATGCGGATCGGCGTGCCAGCCTGCGCGATCTCTTCAGGCTGCTGCCACGCCAGCGGCAGGCGCAGCCGGAACACCGAGCCGCGCTCGGGCACGGAACCCAGCGTCACCTGCGTCTGCATCGTGCGCGCCAGCCCATCGACGATGGCCAGCCCCAGGCCCAGGCCCTTGCGCTGGTCGCGTTCGGGATTGCCGAGCTGGTGGAATTCGCGAAAGATCGCCTGGTGCTGTGCGGCGGGGATGCCGATGCCGGTATCCCAGACTTCCACGCGCGCCTGCATCCGCCAGCGCCGGCATGCCACCAGCACGCCGCCCGAGGTGGTGTAGCGGATCGCGTTGGCAATCAGGTTGCGCAGAATCAGCTCGACCAGCGTCGGATCGGCATACAGCGTGGCCGTGGTGTCGCGCGTGCGATAGACCAGTCCACGCGCGTTGGCCTGCGGCGCGAATTCGTTTTCCAGCTTGTGCAGCAACGGCTGCAGCCGGAACGGCCGCGGGCGCGATGTCACCACGCCGGCTTCGAGCTTGGAAAAATCGAGCAGCGTGTTAAGCATTTCACGCGCCGCATCGGACGACGCTTCGATGTGGTCCAGCAACTGGCGCTGGTGCGCATCCAGCGGCGTGCGGCCCAGCGACACCAGAAACAGCCCCAGCGCGTGCAGCGGCTGGCGCAGGTCATGGCTGGCCGACGCCAGGAAGACCGATTTCGCACGGTTGGCTTCCTCGGCCTCGCGCTGGGCGCGGCCCGCGCGCGCGGTTTGATCGCGCAACTGCGAGATCAGCTCGACGTTTTCGAATCGCAACGCGATCGAATGCCGCGCCACGCGCGCATAGTTGCGCGCAAACACGATCAGCACGAACAGATAAAGCGGGGTGCCCAGGAACATCGGCAAATAGGCGACGTCGCGCGTGAGCAGGAACACGGCCCACACCGGCAGGATGGCCGGAAGGAAGAAGCCCACCGCGACAGGCAGGCAGGCCGAGAACACCGCCAGCGCGGCGGCGCTCATCCCGGCGATCAGCGACAGCACGCAGATCACCTCCGCGGGCGAGCGGATGTCCAGATACAGCCAGCCTGCCAGTCCCCACAGGCTGCCGATCAGCACCAGCACGGCGGTCATGGCGCGCGCATAGGCGCCGCAGCGCGCCTCGGTCAGGCGATCGAACACCGCGAGTCTGCCGATATGCGCCAGCGCGCACAGCACGGCCATCGCCGCGGCCCACGGCAGCGCGCCAGGATGACCGCCGGTCAACGCCAGCCCCGCGCCGAGGATGATCGCCGCGAGCGAACAGCCGAGCATCGCCATGCCGAAACTTTGGTCGATCAGCTCCATCTGCGCGGACAGCAGGCGCGGTTCGTCGTAGCGCGGCAGCAGCGCAGCCAGCCCGTGCAGGAAGCGGCCAGCGAGCGGTGGCAGCGCCATGATCGGCCGCACTCAGCGCTGCGCCTGCACCAACCCGCGGCGCTGCGCTTCGAGAATGGCCTCGACGCGGCTGACCACGCCAAGGTGGTCGAGAATCGCCGCCACATGCACGCGCACGGTGTTCTCGGACAGGCCAAGGTGATAAGCGATCACCTTGTTGGAGCGTCCCAGGTTGAGCTGGCCCAGCACTTCGAGCTGGCGCGGCGTGAGGTGGCTGGGCTGATAGGCATCCGCGCGCAATGGGGCGGCCGGCTCCACGGCAAAGTGCGTGCCGCCGGCCAGACAACTGGCTATCGCCTGCTCGATCTCGCGCGCATCGGCGGATTTGGAAAGAAAACCGGCGATCTCGCGCCGCGCGTCGGGCGCAATGCCGTCGATGCCCGAAGTGCCCGACACGATCACAATGCGCGCGGTGGGAAAGTGGCGGCGCAATACCTTGATGCCTTCGATGCCATTGAGCCCGGGCATCTGGATATCGAGCAGCACGATATCGACCGTTTGCTGGCCGTGCTCCTGCGTGGCCTGCATCACCGACCCGGCCTCGAGGATCGATCCGACGCTGGGGCTGTCGGCCAGCAGCAGCTTGAGTCCGGTGCGGAACAGGGTGTGGTCGTCGATCAGCAGCAATCTGGCGCGGGCGGACATGGGAGGCGGGCAATGTGCGGGGGGCGGCATAGGTCAGGATTGGACTGGATTCCCGCCCGCTTGTCCATGCCTGCCCGCCCTACGGTATCGCGAGTAGTCCGGAAAGATTATTGGCGGCGTAGCACCCGGATGCCAGCATCGATCCGTGGGCAATTTCCGCGACTTGTCCATACCACTTTATCTACCCGCTCCCTCCCGGCTGCGGGTATTTTTTTTTCGCCGGCGGCAAGCCGGTGGCGCTGGTGGCCCGGGGCAGGCCATGTCCAGTGATTCCGCCCCGGGCCGGCGCCATGCTACCCACCCCATCAAACCAGTCCGCCTTGCGGCGCTATTTCAGTTTCACGTTCCATTCGGTCTCCACGCACTTGACGTAATCGCCGGGGATCAGCGCGCTGAACTTCTCCTGATAGTTGACCAGCATGCAGCGATATTCCTTGCCCTCGTGCCAGTCCTTCACCCAGGTGGTGTCCACCGCCGCGCTGCCGCGATCGGAGAACTGCTTCATGCCCGCGCACCCCAGTACTTCGTCCGGCGGCACCGTCACGCCAAGCTCCTGGGCGAACGCCTTGTAGTACTTGATCCGATTCTGCGATTGCGCGATTTCCGATGAGCCGCCGCATTCCACGCCGCCGTTGATGATCATGGTTGTCACGCCGAACCCGGGCACCAGCTTGCTTTGCTTGTCGACCGAATTCGGTTGCCAGCTGCCATCGAGCACGCTCTGCATCGACGGCTTGGGCGGCTGCGGATACATGAAGAAGAACACGGCCGAGGCCAGGTTCAGCCAACTGGTGGCCACGCGGTCCGGATCGTTGAGCAGCACTGAGGTGTCGCCGTACATCACCTGCGAGAAGCTGCCGTAGTTGTAGTTGTACGAAAGCTGCTTGGCGCCGCGCCCGTAATACTTCTTGAACGATCCGTCGGCGTTCTTGCCGCAGGCGTAAAGCTGTCCCTGCCAGATGTCGGGTTTGCATTCGGCGTTATAGCCGCATCCGGCACCGGTCTCGCTGCAGCCCATCTCGCGCACCCAGTGCAACGCCTGCCGGAATTCCGGGATGTCGGAATGGATGTCGTGTTCGCCAGTTTCCTGCGCGAAGTGGGCGAACATCGTGGCCAGTGTCTTGCGGCAGATCGCATCGGCGTTGCGGCCGTCAGTGTAGTCGGCGCACACCGCCGGGAACTTGGCGATGGCCTGCAGGAAGGCGCGATAGGTGTAGGCCGGATCGCGACGCGGGAACAGGAAATTCCATTTCTCCTCGGTGACGATCTTTTCCACGCGCTTGACGTTGGGCGGATTCGACGACGCGCCTGCGCTCGTGGCTTCCACCACGGCGTTGCTGGCGGTGCGGATCGATTCCTTGATGGCTTCGAGCTGCGGCGTATTGGTCAGCGTCTTTTCCACCGCTTCCGCCTCGGCGCGCGTGGGCGCCGGCACAGTCGGCGGCGGCGGGGTAGGCGTGGGTGTCGGTGCGGGCGTCGGCATCGGCTCGGGCGCCTTCTGCGGATCGCAGTCGCCGCTAGCCTCCCACGGGCCGCCATCGAGCGGCGTCGTGTTGTTCGAACTGCCTTGCGTCCACCACTTGGCGCGGTAGTTCTTCGCCTGGTACGAGGCGACGTTGTTCTCCGTGTAGATCGTGGTCCGGTTCCAGGACGGATAGCAGCCCGGCTTGCCGGCGGCCGGTGAAGGCGCTGGCGCTGGTGCTGGCGATGGTGCGGGTGCGGGTGCGGGTGCGGGTGCGGGGGCCGGTGTAGGCGCCGGTGCTGGCGTGGGCGAAGGCGAAGGCGCTGGCGTCGGTGCTGGCGTCGGTGCTGGCGATGGCGATGGCGATGGCGATGGCGTAGGCGTAGGCGTAGGCGATGGCGTAGGCGCCGGCGTTGGGACGCTGGCGCACTCGCCCTTGTCCTCCCACGGACCCCATTGTTCGGTGCCCGGCACGTTGTTCTTCGTCCACCACTTGTTCTGATAGACGCGCCCGTTGTAGCCCACCAGGTTCCCTGGCGTGGGGTAGGTGGCCGACGCGCTCCACGCTGTCGGGCATGGTGCGGCCGCTGCAGGCGAGGCCAGCACCGACAGCACGCAGCCGGCAGTGACGCCGGCAATGGCATTCAGGGAAATCGGTGGTCGCACGCTGTTTCCTCCTTGCAGTATTTGTTCGCTGATCGACGCGGTCATTACGGGTATGAATTTAATATGGATTGGCCCGGATATTCGATCTGGCGATCATGCATGTTTTTACGATGCGCCTTCAACTATTTGAAAAGCGCCGTCAATATCGCGGTCAGATTTTTAATAAATAAATCACCGTGTGGGTCGTGCGTGACTGCGCGGTTAAATATTTAATTTCGTTGGAAAACGGCCATGATGCTTGGTTTCCGGCGGATTGAGGCATCCGTTTCTGACAGCTTCAAATGCCCCGTGCGGCGGAAATAATTAGCTTGCCTCACTTTGTTATCTGGCCTACTTGTATAGCGCCGGCTCAAATGTGTTGGCGCCAAATTGAAAAGTTTGTTCCTGTAATTATCAAGGAATCAGGCTTTCGCGTAATAGAAAACACGAGGTGAATTCATGCGATATTATCGAAGAGGCCGACTTTTCGCGGCGACAGCCATCGTACTGGCGGCATACGCAGTCTGCGCATCGGCGGCTGACTGGCAGGACGGCGCGTCCTACACGGCAGGCACGACGGTGACCTACCAGGGGCGCAACTACCAGGCGATCCAGAGCCATACAGCGGCAGCGGGAGCCGGATGGAATCCGGCAGCGTCGCCAACACTGTGGCGCGATACCGGCCCGGCCGCTGCGATGGTTTCCACCGTCAGGCTGCCTGGAGACGTCGCCACGCGGGCTGCCGCCCCTGCGCCCGATTGCGCCGTCGAATGGTCTAGCGAGATGGCCTATCAAGCGCCGGGCGCCGTGGTCAGCTACAACGGCCACAACTACCGCAACAATTGGTGGACCAAGGGCAATACACCGGGCGCTGAACAATGGGGACCGTGGGAGGACAAGGGGGCTTGCGAAGGCGGAGCGTCGCCTTCGCCCGCACCGGCCCCGGCACCGGCACCGGCACCGGCTCCGGCACCTGCACCTGCACCTGCACCTGCACCTGCACCAGCACCGGCACCGGCACCGGCACCGGCACCAATTCCGACGCCATCGCCATCTCCGGCGCCAGGCCCATCGGCTGGCACATGCCCTCCCGAATGGTCGTCCGCCACCGTCTATGCCACGAGCGGCACGCAGGTGGCGCGCAGTGGGCGCGTCTACCGTAACAAGTGGTGGACCTCGGGTGACGATCCCTCGTCCACCGGCCAATGGGGCGTGTGGGAGGATATTGGCGCGTGCGACGGTGGTGCTGCACCAGCGCCCGCTCCGGCCCCCGCACCGGCCCCTGCACCGGCGCCCGCTCCGGCCCCCGCACCGGCCCCCGCACCGGCCCCTGCACCGGCACCAGCACCGGCACCAGCACCGGCTCCGGCCCCCGCTCCCGCTCCCGCACCTTCACCGGCGCCGAGCCCGTCGGCGGGCGGCAAGGAAGTCGGCGCGTATTTTGCGCAGTGGGGCATCTACGGGCGCAACTACAAGCTCAAGGATGTCGACAGGTCGGGCAGCGCGCAGCAGCTCACGTTCATCAACTATGCGTTCGGCAACATCTACCAGAAGAACGGCGGCTATGAATGCGGCATGGTCAACAAGCTGGAACCCGGTGCTGCGGATCCCAACGCGCCTGATGCAGGCGAGGGCGGGGACTCCTTCGCGGATTACGGCAAGGGCTTCACGGCCGCAGAATCGGTGGACGGTGTTGGCGACAGCTGGTCGGGCTCCATGTCCTGGGATGATCCGCGCACCGGCAAGGTCGGGCCGCTCAAGGGCAACTTCAACCAGCTCAAGAAGCTCAAGGCCAAGCATCCGCACCTGAAGGCGTACATCTCGCTGGGCGGCTGGACGTGGTCCAAGTGGTTCGGCAAGGCCGCCTCGACCGACGCACTGCGCAGGCAGCTGGTAGCGTCCTGCATCGACCTCTACATCAAGGGCAATCTGCCGTTCGACTCGAGTGCCAATGCAGGCGGTGAAGGCACGGCGGCCGGTGTGTTCGACGGTATCGACATCGACTGGGAATTCCCCGGTGGCGGTGGCCAGCCGTACAACGTCGTAGAGCCGAACGACAAGGCCAACTACACGCTGCTGCTGCAGGAATTCCGCAGGCAGCTCGATGCCTACGGTGCGCAGACCGGCAAGCACTACGGACTGACGGTGGCCATCGGATCGGGCGGCGACAAGATCGCCAACACGGATCCGGCCGAGTACAGCAAGCCGCTCGACTGGATCAACATCATGTCCTACGACTTCCACGGCGGCTGGGAGCCGTCCGGTCCGACGGACTTCCAGTCCAACCTGTACCTGAACCCGGACAGCCCCAACGCGAAGACGGAAAACAGCCGCACCTACAACGTGGACGCTGCCGTGAAGACGCTGCTGGCCAGGGGCGTGCCGCCTTCGAAGATCGTGGTGGGCATTCCGTTCTATGGACGCGGCTGGACCGGCGTGCCACCGGGACCGAACGGCGACGGGCTCTACCAGAGCGCGGCAAAACCGGCGCTGGGCACCTACGAGGCGGGCATCGAGGACTACAAGGTGCTCAAGAGCCGGCCGGGCACGGTACGCGAGCATCCGGTCACCAAGCAGTCCTGGAAATATGACGGCACCAACTTCTGGTCCTACGACACGCCCACCACGGTGCGCGCCAAGGTGGACTACGCACGGCAGAACAACCTGCGGGGCGTATTCGGCTGGGAACTGGACGGCGACACCGCCGATGGTGAGCTGATCAACGTCATGGGTGAAATGCGCAAGTAGTCCGTCACGACTCTTCATGCGAGGCCGCTATGTCAGCACGCAACACCAGGGCGCCAGGGCGTCACGGCATGTCAGGCAGGTTCATGTCTTACCCGCTGCATCGGGGCGGCTTCACGTTGCTGGAGCTGCTGGTGGTGCTGTTGATCATCGCGCTGCTGGCGGGCTATGTGGGCCCCAAGCTGTTCGGTGAAGTGGGCAAGGCCCGTACCAAGACGGCGGCCTCGCAGATGAAGAGCATTTCGAGCGCACTGGACCGGTATCGGCTCGACACGGGCAAGTACCCGAGCGCCGAGGCCGGTCTCAAGGCGTTGATGGTCAACGAAGGGAACGCGCCGGGATGGGATGGTCCCTACATGACCAACGAAATCCCGCCGGACCCGTGGGGCAGGCCGTACGTGTACCGCGTGCCGGGCGAAAACGGCAAGGACTATGACCTGCGGACCCTGGGCGCCGACGGCAAGCCCGGCGGCACGGGCGAAGACCAGGATGTCGTTGCGCAATGACCTCGGGAGCCATGGTGGTGCGATATCGCGTGAGGGTCGATGGCGAAGGGGGAGAGCAGCAGGTGGAAGTTGTCGCGGACGACGAGGACCACTTGCGCACCATCGTCGCCGAGATGGGCCTGCAGATCGTCGAGGCCACGCCGGTCAAGCATGCGCTGCGCATCCGCCTGCGCAAGCAGGTATTCGAACGCTCGCTGTTCACGCAGGAACTGATCGCGCTGCTGGAAGCCGGGCTAAGCCTGGTGGAAACGATCGAGACGCTGCGCGACAAAAGCAAGGAGGGCATCAACCGCACGGTGTTCCAGCGCATCGTGAGCGCGCTATATGAAGGACAGCCGCTGTCGAAGGCGCTGGAGCGGCTGCCCGACGAATTTCCGCCGCTTTACGTGGCGACCGTGGCGTCGGCCGAGAAGACCGGGCATCTTGCCGAAGCGCTCAAGCGCTACCACCACTACGACGCCCGCATGGCGACGGTGAGAAAGAAGGTGGTGTCGTCGATGGTGTACCCGTCGATCGTCATTGCCACGGGGGCATTGATCATTCTGTTCCTGGCGTTCTACGTGATCCCGAAGTTCAGCCAGGTGTTTGCATCGATGAAGAACATTCCGTTCTCCGCCCAGGTGATGCTCTGGTGGGGAGAACTCGTGGAACGGCACGGCACGATGCTGCTGGCCGGCATGGTGGCAAGCATTGCGGCGATCGTCATGGCATTGAAGAACGCGCGGGTGCGTGCATGGTTGATCGGCGGGCTGATGCGCTTTCCCGCGCTGGCCACTTACCAGCGTCTGTTTGCGCTGACGCGCTTTTATCGCACGCTCGGCCTGCTGCTGGCCGGCGGCATGTCGGTGGTGGCGTCCATCGAGATATCGGCGCAATTGCTGCCGCGCGCCATGCAGGACGCGCTGTTGCGCGCATTGACGGACATCCGCGGCGGCAAGGCGCTGTCGAATTCGCTACGGGCCGCCGATCTGACCACGCCGGTCGCCGAACGACTGATTCGCGTGGGCGAGCAGAGCGGCGAGGTGGCGGCCATGATCACGCGCTCCGCCGAATTTTGCGACGAAGAACTGGATCGCGCGATCGATACGTTGATGCGCGTAGTGGAACCGGTGTTGATGTTGGTGGTTGGCGGCATTGTCGGCACGGTGATTTTCCTGCTCTACATGCCGATCTTTCAACTGGCTGGCAGTGTGGGGTGACCATCGTGAATACGGAAGACGCAGTGCACGCCGAAGCCGCCGAGCCGGCCGACACCCGGCCGATGCAGGCCAGGATATGGGACGAAGCGGGCGAGGACGCCCGCGAGTATCTGCGGCGCGTGACCGCGATGATCGGCCTGCGCGGCATCGACGCGCACACACTGGCGCAGCTTGCGCCCCAGTTCGACCTGTTGCCGTATGCGGAGGCGGTGTCACGCCACTGCGTGCTGATGCGCGACGAAAACGCGCGCCTGCTGCTGGTGCTGGCCGATCCGTTCGACGGCAACGTGCGCGTCTGGGCGATGCAGCGCATCAAGCGTGTGTTCGCCTTCGCATGCTGCGTGCCGTCAGATCTTTTCGCGTACATGGCCGTCCATGAAGGCAGCCAGCAGGCGCTCAATCCCGTCAATGTCGGCGAGGGGCAGGCTGCGGTGGCCGACACCGGCATCGAGATCACGCTGGCGACGCTGGCGAGCGACGTCAATCCGGTGATCCGGCTGGTCAATTCGTCGCTCTATGACGCGCTCAAGGCGCGCGCCTCGGACATCCATATCGAAAGCACTGCCACTGGCCTGATCATCAAGTACCGCATCGACGGGGTGCTGCAGACCACCGCCACGGCGTCCGGGCTGGATATGGCCGAGCAGGTGCTGTCGCGCATGAAGGTGATGGCCGAGCTCGATATCGGCGAGAGGCGCGTGCCGCAGGACGGCCGTTTCAAGGCGTTCATCAATCGGCGCGAGATCGATTTTCGCGTGTCGATCATGCCGTCGATCCATGGAGAGGACGCCGTGCTGCGCGTCCTTGACAAGCAGCGCGGCGAACAGGGTGCCGGAGAATTGCGGCTCGATTCGATCGGTCACGAGCCCGACATCGTCGAGGCGATCCGCGCCGTCGCGCATGAACCCTATGGCCTGATCCTGGTGACCGGCCCGACCGGCTCGGGCAAATCCACCACGCTGTACGCCACGCTTACCGAAATCAATACCGGCGAGGAAAAGATCATCACCATCGAAGACCCGGTGGAGTACGAGCTGAACGGCGTGCTGCAGATTCCGATCAACGACAAGAAAGGCCTTACCTTCGCGCGCGGGTTGCGTTCGATCCTGCGGCACGACCCGGACAAGATCCTGGTCGGCGAGATCCGCGACGGCGAAACCGCTGGCATTGCAGTGCAAGCTGCGCTGACCGGTCACCTCGTGCTCACCTCGGTGCATGCCAACAACGTCTTCTCGGTGCTGGACCGGTTCCTGCACATGGGCGTCGACATGCACAGCTTTGTCGACGCACTGCTTGGCGCGGTCGCGCAGCGACTGATGCGCAAGAACTGTCCGCATTGCATCTGTGACGACGTGGCGCCCGACGATTCCATGCTGCGGATCTCGGCGCTGACACGCGATGCGGTTGCCGGCTGGCACTTCCGCCGCGGCGCCGGGTGCGACGCGTGCCGCCACACCGGCTATCTGGGACGCCAGCCGATTGCCGAGGTGCTGCGTCTGAACGACCGCATCAAGCAGTGTTTCCTCGAGCGTCGCCCGATCGTCGAACTCAAGCAGGTGGCCCGCGAGAGCGGCTTCATTCCGCTGCGGCATGTCGCGCTGCGGGCCGTTGCCGACGGCCGCACCACGCTTGCCGAAGTCAACCGCGTCACCATCGTGGAGTAATCATGGCGCATGCATTGGTGAAGTGGTGGGATCAGGTACGGCAGCGTCTGGCAGGGCCGTCGCGTGTGCCGCGCGCGGGCGCGGCACATCGCACCGTTGCCAGCGCGCCGCGCTCGGGCGTGCCGTTCTGGAGCCAGTCGACGCTCTGGGTCGACGGCCATCACGCCGCGCTGTTGGGGCCGTCTGGCAAGGTGCTGCATCGCCTCGAACTGCCGAACGTGGCCGACGTGCCGGCCGCGCTCACGGCGATGGAAGCCGTGGTCGCCCGGCCCCGCATGCGGGGAATGCATGGCTTGCGCGTAGTGCTTGGCGCACCGTTCGCACGCTACCTGGTATTGCCCTGGCAGGCGCTGCCGCGTCCCGGCGACTGGGTCACGCTGGCGCGGCGTCAGTTCATGCAGGCGGGCCTGAGCGGTGTGGAAGCGTGGCGCTTCGTGGTGCCGGACGGCTCGTGGGGGCAAAGCCGCCTCGCTGCAGCCGTGCCGGAAGCCTTGTGCGGCGGCGTGGCGCGCCTGTGCAAATCGCGCGGCATGCAACTGACCGCGATCGAACCGGCATTCATGCTCGGCCTTTCCACGCAGGCCAGCCGTGTGCGCGATGGCGCGATCGCCGTGGTGGAACTCGAGCCGGTGGCCGCCGACGTGGCGGTCGCGCATATCGGCTTTCGTCAGGAGGGCCGCTGGACCGGCTTTACCGCGCTGCCGGTGCTGGGACCGTTCGCCGACGTGATGCGCGACGCCAGCGTGCTGTGCGCGACATCGCATCCCGAGCGCGTGTATGTGATCGCGTCGCAGGCCGGCTGGAACATGGTTTCGGGCACGCACGGCACCGAATGGCTGCAGGCGCCCTGGGATATCGCGGCATGAAAATCGAGCGACTGGACGCCAATCGCCCCAACCAGCCGAAGCGCTCGGCAGGACTGCTCGCGGTGCTGCTCGCCGTGGCACTGCTGATCGTTGCCGTGCAGAGCATGGGCGACATGAAGGAGCAGGGCGCGGAGCTCGACGCGCGCGAATCCGACGTCGCGCGCAACGAAGCCAGATTCGCGGCGATCAGCAACGCGCATCGCAAGGGCGCCAGCGATACGGCGTCGGCGCTGATGGCGATGCAGCGCTTTGCGGCGGAGCCCGCGCGTGATCTGGTCGAGTGCGGCTGGAATCCCGGCATGGCGTTTCTGTCGCTCGACATCATCACCGCGTCGCGCCAGATCGACCTGGTGATGGAAACGCGAACCGCGCAAGAGGCGCTGTCCTTTGCGGACTGGCTGGAACGTGAGCCCGGCACGGAAAGCGTCGCGGTGAGACGGCAGTTGGAAAAGCCCGACGGCGCGGTGAAAGCGGTCGAAACCACGTTGCAGATTACGTGGCGCCCGTTCGGCGGCGTTGCCGCCAATCGGCCGCTGCATTCCGACAACGCATCCGGAGGCAAAAAATGACACGGTGGATGTGGGAACTGCAGCGCGCGCGGTGGCGCCTGGGCATGTTCGGCACGCTGGCCGCGGTGCTGGTGCTGGCCGTGCTGCTGCTGACGCTGCTGGAGATCTGGCCGTTGAGCCGTGACATTGCCGCGCGCCGCACAGCGCTCGACGCACGCATCGCGAAGCTGCAGGACCCTCCCGCGCCATCGGCCGACGAGGCGCCGACGGAGGTCAGCGCCGACCGCCGCTTCTTCGAATTCCTGCACGGATTCCATTCGGCGGCGGAAAACGCTGCGCTGTCGATCCCGCAGATCTCGTACCAGGCGGTTGAGACGAAGGACGTCAAGACCATCAAACGCTATTTACTGGAAACCACTTTCGTATGCACGTACTTGCAGATGCGCAGCTTCCTGGGGGAATTGCGGCGCGTACCCGGCGTGCGCTGCGAACGCGTGACCATTTCAAGACAAGCCATCGCGGCAACGCAGCTCGAAGTGAAACTGCAATGCCAGTACGTCGTGGAGGTGCAATCGTGACCCGGCACGCGCCTCGCAGGCCCGACGTGTCGCGCCCGTTACTGGCCGCGCTGCTGTTGGCAATCGGGCTGGTAGCACTGGCTTATCTGCATGATGCGGATAAGCCCGCCCCGGATGCGCAACCGGCGCCCCCCAAGTCGACCGGCGCAAAGAATGCGGCCGCCGCGAAAAGCGCGGCTGCCCCGACAGCGGCGCCCGGCAAGGGCGATGGCGCGCCACACGATCCCGCCTCCATCGCGCCCGGCGCCGTTGCCGCTTCCGATTCTGCAGCAGCAGGTTCCACTGCGGCGCACGGCGCTGAGCCGCAGGCTTCGCAGCGGCCCACTGCCACGCTTGCGGCGACGCCAAGCGCGCCGGTGGACATCTTCCCGAGCCAGCGATGGGACCCGCCGCCACCGCCGCCACCCGATCCCGCCGCGATCGCTGCGCCCGCGGCGCCGCCGCAGCCGCCGGCTTTGCCTTTCACGGTGCGCTCGCTGTGGCTCGACGCGGACGGCACGTTCTACGTGGTGCTCAACGCATCGGGTCGCGAATTTCCGGTATGCGTGGGATGCAAGCGGCGCGGTTTCCTGCGCAAGGGCGATGTCCTGATGGAAACGTACCGGATCGAAGAAATCAATCGCCGCGAACTTCGCCTGCAGTTTCTGCCGTTGAAGCGCCAACAGAAGTTGTCATTGGGAGGAGCCAAATGAGCCGACTCAGGGGCAAGCAGGGCAAACGCCGCGTTCTGGCCGTCTGGTTGCTGGTACCGCTTCTGGGCGGATGCGCCAGCGAGCTGCGTCAGCGCGAGCTCGACGAGCAACTGAACACGCTCTCGCCGGACGCCGCGCTGGAATTGCTCGCACAGAAGTCCCAGGACCAGCCCGATGATCTCGACCTGCGCAGCCGGTATCTGCAAATGCGCCGGCAGATCGTCGACGCGTATATCGGCAAGGCGTCGGTGGCCTACGAAGGCGGCGACTCCGAGCAGGCGCTGGAATGGGCGCGCAAGGCGCAACAGGCGGCGCCGGGCGACGACGGTCCGCGCGCCATGATCGAGTGGATCGAGCGGCAAGGACCGATCGATGCCGCGATCAACTATGCGGCGTCGATCCGCATTACGCGCGCCGACGAAGCGCTGACCGCGTTGCACGATGTGCTGGAGAAGCAGCCGGGCAATACCCGCGCCAGCAAGCTGCGCGACGAGATCCTGGCGGCGCGCACGCCGGAGTTGACCGCCACGCTCGGCCGCGATCTCAACAAGCCGATCTCGGTGCAGTTTCGCGATCAACCGCTGATCAGCATCTTCGAGCTGGTTTCCAACATCACCGGGCTCAACTTCACATTCGACAAAGATGTGCCGGCCAGCGCGCCGACCACCATCTTCGCCAACAACACGCCCGTGCGGCAGGTGCTGTCGATGGTGCTGCAGGCCAACCAACTGGCCAGCAAGATCGTCAGCGGCAATTCGGTGCTGATCTATCCGAAGCGCCAGGACAAGGAAGCCGAATACCGCGACCTGACCGTGCGCACGTTCTATCTGCAGAACGCGCAGGCGCAGCAGGTGCTGGCCATGCTCAAGCAGATGGTCAAGACGCGCGACGTGGTGCTCGACGAGCGCACCAACGCAATCATCATGCGCGACGCGCCGGAGACCATCCGCGTGGCCGAGCGTTTGATCGCGGCGCTCGACGTTGCGCCGGCCGAGGTGGTGATCGAGGCGCAGGTGCTCGAGGTGTCGACGTCGGATCTGCTGCAGCTCGGCATCAAGTATCCAACCAGTGCCCAGTTCTCGCTGCAGTCCTCCGGTGACGACGGTCAGCAGCGCGTGCCCGGCTACATCACGATGGACGAGCTGCGCCGCATCAACGGCGGCAACGTGCTGGTGCAGATCGGGCCGCTTGGCGTCGACTTCCTGCAGAGCCAGGGCAAGACCAAGACGCTGGCCACGCCGCGCATTCGCGTGCGCAACCGCGAAAAGGCCAAGGTGCTGATCGGCGACCGCCTGCCGGTGGTGACCACCACGCTGTCCAGCAACTTCAGCTCGGAGAGCGTGAACTATCAGGACGTGGGCCTGACGCTCGAGGTGGCGCCCGTGATCGTCGGCGACAACGAGGTGCAGGTAAAGCTGCGCATGGAAGTTTCCAACGTCACCGACACGATCGAGACCAGCACCGGGCTGGTGGCCTACCAGATCGGCACACGCACGGCGGAAACGGTGATGAGCGTGCGCAACAACGAGACGCAGGTGCTGGCGGGGCTGCTGCAGCGCAACCAGCGCGATGCCGGATCCGGACTGCCGGGCCTGAGCCGCATACCGGGGTTCGATCGCATTTTCGGCACCAAGACCAATGACGGCCGGCAGACCGAACTGATTCTGATGCTGACGCCGCGCGTGGTGCGCAACCAGGCTATGCCGGCGGGCAACGTGGTGTCCTTCGATTCCGGTACGGAAGCGCGCGTCACCACCGAGCGCGATCTGTTCCCCACCAACGAGGACGTGGTCGTGCCACCCAAGGGTGTGCAGATTCCGCCGCCGCCGCTGCAACTGCCCGGCGCGACCAAGACCGACAAGGCGCGTTCGAAATGAAGACGCGCGGCTTCACCCTCATCGAGATGCTGGTGACGCTGGCCATCCTGGCGGCGTTGGCCAGCGTGGCGCTGCCGTTGCAGCACATGGTGGTGCAACGCGATCGCGAAGAGCAGCTGACGCGCGCGCTGTGGCAGATCCGCGATGCGCTCGATGCCTACAAGAAGGCGGCCGAGGACGGAAAGATCGATCGCGCCGTGGGCGACAGCGGCTATCCGCCCAACCTCGATGTGCTGGTCGAAGGCGTGCTGGACAAAACCAGCCCGAGCAAGGCCAACCTTTATTTTCTGCGGCGCATTCTGCGGGACCCGATGTGCAATTGCCCGAGCAAGAGCGACGGGCAGACGTGGGGAAAACGCAGCTATGCAAGCTCTGCCGAATCGCCCAGCGAAGGAGACGACGTGTACGACGTGTATTCGCTGTCCGAGGAAGAAGGGCTGAACGGCATTCCCTATCGCAGGTGGTGAAGGCCATGCCGAAACGGATGCTACGTGGATTCACGCTGATCGAACTGCTCGTGGTGCTGGCCATCATCGCCACGCTGCTGACGCTTGTGGTGCCGCAGTTCTTCGGTCAGACGGACAAGGCCAGGGAGACCGTGTTGCGGGAAAACCTGAGCTCGATGCGCGATTCGATCGACCGTTTTCGCGCGGACCAGGGCAAGTATCCGCAGAC
This sequence comes from Cupriavidus pauculus, assembly GCF_008801835.1. Classification (GTDB taxonomy): domain Bacteria; phylum Pseudomonadota; class Gammaproteobacteria; order Burkholderiales; family Burkholderiaceae; genus Cupriavidus; species Cupriavidus pauculus. Next base: position 31,176 of record NZ_VZOW01000029.1, read on the forward strand.
GCTGGAGGAACTGGTGGAAAAGAAATACCTGCGCGAGGTGCCGCTGGACCCCGTGACGCGAAGCCGCTCGACGTGGAAGACCTCGCCCTCGCCGGACGGCAAGCCGGGCGTGTACGACGTCAGAAGCGGTGCGCCAGGCAAGGGCGCGGACGGGAGCGACTATGCATCGTGGTAGCGCGCAACGGCGCCACGCAATGCGTGGCAGGCGGGCGCACGGCGTCGGCATCATCGGCGTGCTGGTGTGCGTGGCGCTGCTCGGGATCTATCTGGCAAGTGTGGGACAGATGTGGACGACGATTACGCAGCGGAACAAGGAGATCGATCTGCTGCGCAAGGGCAATGCGATCCGGCGCGGCATCGAGAGCTATGTGCGGGCCGACACGAGCGGCGCGTATCCCATGGAAATACGCGATCTGGTGCGCGATCCACGCGCGTCGTTTGTGCGGCGGCATCTGCGAGATGCGTATTCCGACCCGATGACGGGTGGTCCATGGCAGGTCATCAACGGGCCGGCGCGGGAGCTGTTTGGCGTCTACAGCAATGCACCGGGCACGCCCTTGAAGAAGGATGAATTCCCGGATCGGTACAGCAGTTTTGCGTTGGCAACCACCTATGAAGAGTGGAAATTCGTGTTCTTCCCAGAAAGCGGCATGACGAGGAGATAGAGGCGCGTAACGCCCGGAAAGGGCATTGGCGCATTTTTCGTGCGAAGGCGTTTTGCTTGGCGCCTTTGATCTGATCAAGAAGGGAGTGTCGTATGCGTCCGTTAGTTTCCTTGAACACCCTTGCGGTGGCCGCCGCAGCCTGCGTCGCTTCGATGGCGACGCAATCCGCGATGGCCGCGCCGTGTCCCGTGCCATGGGACAGCAACGCTGTATATGCACAAACTGGTAGCTCCGTCAGCTACAACGGACGGGTGTACCAGAACAAATGGTGGACCCGGAACAATACGCCAGGCGCGGAGCAATGGGGACCGTGGGAGGACAAGGGCGCTTGCGAGAGCGGAGGGACGCCTTCGCCCGCGCCATCACCATCGCCGTCACCGTCACCGTCACCAGTTCCGACGCCATCGCCATCGCCATCGCCATCTCCGGCGCCAAGCCCGGCGGCTGGCGCATGCCCGGCCGAATGGTCGTCCGGCACGGTCTATGCCAAGACCGGCACGCAGGTGGCGCGCAACGGGCACATCTACCGCAACAAGTGGTGGACCTCCGGCGACGATCCCACATCCTCCGGCCAATGGGGCGTGTGGGAGGATATCGGCGCATGCGATAGCAGTGCCGCGCCGACGCCCGCTCCCTCTCCGGCTCCCGCTCCGGCACCTGCACCTGCACCTGCACCTGCACCTGCACCTGCACCCGCTCCTGCTCCTGCTCCTGCACCGGCTCCGACACCGGCACCAGCACCGACACCGGCACCGGCACCGGCACCAGCACCAGCACCAGCACCGACACCGGCACCAGCACCGACACCAGCACCGACACCGGCTCCGACGCCGGCTCCCGCTCCCGCGCCTTCACCGGCGCCGAGCCCGTCGGCGGGCGGCAAGGAAGTCGGCGCATATTTCGCGGCGTGGGGCATCTACGGGCGCAACTACAAGGTCAAGGATGTCGACAGGTCGGGCAGCGCGCAGCGGCTCACGTTCATCAACTACGCCTTCGGCAACATCTACCAGCGGAACGGCGGCTATGAATGCGACATCATCAACCAGCTCGAAGTCGGCGCGACGGATCCAAACGCCCCGGGCGCCGGAGACGGCGGCGATGCCTGGGCTGACTTCGCCAAGGGCTTCGAGAGCTCCGATTCGGTCGATGGCGTGGGCGACACCTGGTCCGGATCGATGGCCTGGAACGATCCGCGCAACGGCAAGGTTGGGCCGCTCAAGGGCAACTTCAACCAGCTCAAGAAGCTCAAGGCCAAGCATCCGAACCTGAAGGCGTACATCTCGCTGGGGGGCTGGACGTGGTCCAAGTGGTTCAGCAAAGCCGCGGCGACAGATGCACTGCGCAAGCAGTTGGTGGCGTCCTGTATCAACCTCTACATCAAGGGCAATCTGCCGTTTGATTCCGCCGGCAACGCGGGCGGCGAAGGCTCGGGCGCAGGCGTGTTCGATGGCATCGACATCGACTGGGAATTCCCCGGTGGCGGCGGCCAGCCGTACAACAACGTGGATGCCAATGACGAGGCCAACTACACGCTGCTGCTGCAGGAATTCCGCAGGCAGCTCGATGCCTACGGCGCGCAAACCGGCAAGCGCTACGCGCTGACAGCGGCCATCGGATCGGGCGGCGACAAGATCGCCAACACGGATCCGGCCGAGTACAGCAAGTCGCTCGACTGGATCAACGTCATGACCTACGACTTCCACGGCGGCTGGGAGCCGACCGGCCCGACGGACTTCCAGTCCCACCTCTACCCGGACCCGGACAGCCCCAATGCGAAAACGGATGTCGGCCGGAGCTACAACGTCGACACCGCGGTGAAGACGCTGCTGGCCAAGGGTGTGCCGGCTTCGAAGATCGTGGTGGGCATTCCGTTCTACGGACGCGGCTGGACCGGCGTGCAAGCGGGACCGAAAGGCGACGGGCTCTATCAGACCGCGACCAAGCCGGCGCCCGGCACCTACGAGCTGGGCATCGAGGACTACAAGGTGCTCAAGAGCCGGCCGGGCACCGTGCGCGAGCATCCGATCACCAGGCAGTCCTGGAAATATGACGGCAGCACTTTCTGGTCCTACGACACGCCCGCTGTGGTGCGCGTGAAAGTGAACTACGCCAAGCAAAACAATCTGCGCGGCGTGTTCTCGTGGGCACTGGACGGCGACAGCCCCGACGCGGAACTGCTCAAGGTGATGGGTGAAATGCGGCAGTAGTCCGTCGCGACCCTGGATGGAGCGCCGATATGCCGGCGCGCATGTCGGCGCTCCATCTCTGTCCGATCAAGCAATGACGGAGGCCGTCGCGCGAACGCTTTTCGAGCGTCGCCGCGAAGCCTTGTGTGGTGGCGTTGTGCGCAACGCCTGCCGATCGATCAATTGGAGTGTGAATATGCGTCCGTTGTTTTCATTGAATAGCATTGCGGTGGCCGCCGCCGCATGCGCCGCATCGCTCGCGTCGCAAGCCGCGCTTGCGGCGCCATGCCCGCCCGCATGGGACAGTGGCGCCACCTATCCGCAGCCGGGACAGGCGGTCAGCTACAACGGCCGGACCTACCAGAACAAATGGTGGACCCGGAACAATACGCCGGGCGCCGAACAGTGGGGCCCGTGGGATGACAAGGGTGCGTGCGATGGCGGCGCGCCCGCACCGGCACCGGCACCGGCACCAAAGCCGGCACCTGCACCTGCACCCGCTCCCGCTCCGGCACCAGCACCCACGCCAGCACCAGCACCCACGCCAGCACCGGCCCCTGTACCAGTGCCAGTACCGACGCCAGCACCAGCACCAGTGCCGGCGCCTTCGCCCTCGGCAGCTGCATGCGCGCCGGCGTGGTCGTCCAGTCAGGCCTATGACAAGGCTGGCATGCAGGTAACCCGTGGCGATCGCATGTATCGGAACAAATGGTGGACGCGCGGCGAAGATCCCACTACCACAGGCCAATGGGGCGTCTGGGAAGACATCGGCCCATGCGATGGCAGTGGCGCCACACCGGCGCCGTCTCCTGCGCCCGCGCCAGCGCCTGCGCCAGCGCCAGCGCCGGCACCTGCACCAGCGCCCGCACCAGCACCGGCACCGGCACCAGCACCGGCACCAGCACCAGCACCAGCACCAGCACCAGCACCAGCGCCAGCACCAGCACCAGCACCGGCACCAGCACCAGCACCGGCACCGGCACCTGCGCCTGCGCCATCGCCTGCGCCCGCGCCCGCTCCGGCCCCTGCGGCGTACAAGCCGAAGCTGATCTACATTCCGGAGCCCGCCGATTATCCGAGTGCGGCGGCGCTTAGCCAGGAAGAGGCCTCGCTGGTGGCGCAGTCGCGCGGCCAGATCGAGTTGATCCGGGAGGCGTTGCGTGTGCTGCCGGATCAGGAGGTGGAAGCTGTGGTGCCTGGCCGCGCCGCCAATCCGTCGAACGTGCGGCGTGTCGAGGCAATCCTGCCGGAAGCAAAGTTCGACGCGCTATTCCCGATCCGCCACACCAGCTATTCCTATACCAACCTGCTGCGCGGCATTGCCAAGTTCCCAGCCTATTGCGGCGACTACAACGACGGCCGCAATGCGGAGGCGATCTGCCGCAAGCTGCTGGCCACCTCGTTCGCGCATTTCGTGCAGGAGACCGGCGCAAACTGGCCGTCGCTCACGCCGGCACAAGCGAAGGCCTATCCGGAGCACAACAACCCGGTACTGGCGTCGATGCCGCAGAACACCGCGATTCCGTCTTACAAGCAGGCGCTGTGGTATCTGCGTGAATCGGGTTATCAGGAAGGGTCGGCGGTCGGTGCGTATCAGCAATGTCAGCCCGGATCGCACGCCACCAACTGGATCTTCTATCCATGCGGCAAGAATTCTTCGGGACGCTATCTCGACTATTTCGGGCGTGGTTCCAAGCAGCTCTCATGGAACTACAACTTCGGCCCGTTCTCCGAGGCGCTCTATGGCGACGTGAACGTACTGCTGGATAACCCAGGCCGTGTCGCCGACACCTGGCTGAACTTTGCCTCGGCGGTGTGGTTCGCCGTCACGCCGCAAACGCCGAAGCCGCCGATGACCTGGGTGGTTGACGGGACGTTCAAGCCCAACTCGGTCGACATCGCCAACAACATGAAGCCCGGATTTGGCGCCACCGTGTACATCATTAACGGTGGCATCGAGTGCGGCGGCGGGGGATCCGAAAGGCAGCAGGTGGTGAACCGCATCGCAGCGTATCGCGAAATGGCGCGCGAGCTCAATGTGCCGATTCCGGACGACGAGCCGCTTGGCTGCGCAGCGATGCGCGGCTTTGCCCCGGGTTCGGCGGGCGCCATCAAGGCGTATCTCGACAAGGACTGGGGATGGCGCAACGGCAAGCCGGCCGTGGCGTGCAAACTCGTCGATTACCAGATGCCGTTCTCGCTCGTCACGCCGGGCGATTTCAAGCGTTGCACCGACTACTTCTTCCGGGGCAAGGTCGAGCTCAACGGTCAAACGGTAATCGATAACACCAAGTAGGGGGCGGCTTGGCCGGCGTGCCTGTCTCCTCCGGGCTTGCCGGCCTTTTTTATTCCTGCGCAGCGGTACTGGGGACGCCCCGGTACCGCTGCGCCAATGCCTTGACGCGCGCCACATAGGTTTGCGTTTCCGCGTAAGGCGGAATGCCGCTGTACCGGGCCACGGCGCCTTCGCCCGCATTGAAGCCCGCCAGCGCCAGATCCACATTCCCGTCGAAGCGTTTGAGCAGCCACGCCAGATACGCCACGCCGCCGCGAATGTTCTGCGCCGCATCGAATGGATCCTTCACGCTGAAGCGCTCGGCTGTCGCCGGCATCAGCTGCATCAATCCCTGTGCCCCGGCGCGCGAGATCACGTTTGACCGATAGCCCGATTCGGCATGCACGACTGCGCGGACCAGCGCCGCTTCCACGCCGAAATCGCGCGATGCCAGATCGATCTCCGCTCGATATGCCTGCGTATCGAGCCGCAGCGCGCCGATGCCGCCGCCGGGCACGGCGCGCGGACCGCACAGAAAGCAGGTCTCGACGTATGTGAGCTTCAGCGTCTGCACGCGCTCCGACACGCCCACCGGCTTGCGATTGCTGAAGTGCCGCACGCCATCGACGACATAGGCGTACACGCGCACTTCCCGCGTGCGCGTATAGCTACGCGGCGGCGCCTGCGTTGCGGTGGCCGGGGCGGACCCGGTGTCGATCGACGGCTGGGCGCCAGTGAGTGGGGACGATGCATCGACTGCGGTGGTGGACAGGCCAGCGGGTGCCGCCGACGTTTGCGGCGCGGCAGCCTTGGCCGGCGTGGGCGCTGCGACAGGGGCCGGCGCATCGACCAGGCCCGCGCGCTCGCAGCGCGCGCCTGGCTGCCGCTGTGTGGCGTAGTTGCTGGTCTGGTCCGGCCAGTGACATTTGAACATTGCCCAGGCGGCCGGCGATGCGGCCAACAGGCTTGCGCAAGCGACCCCGAGTGCGATGCGCGCGCTCATCGGCCGAGGCCGTCGCGGCGCATCGGCCCGAGGTGTGCGCGCAGCGTTGCGAAACATGGTGCGGCCGTCCGCGCGTCAGGCCGTTGCGGTGTCGATGCGCCGGGCGCCCGCATACTTGCGGCCCCAGTACGTGTCGTGAATGCTGTCCACGCGGATGGATTGTCCGGTGGAAGGCGCGTGCACGAATCTGTCGTTGCCGATATAGATGCCGACATGGGAAATGGTGCGCGGCTTGGTCTTGAAGAACACCAAATCGCCAGGCTGCAGATCATTTACGGCGACCAGTTCGCCGGCGCGCACCATGTCGATGGCGCGTCGCGGCAGTTCGATGCCGTGGGTACTGTTGTAGACGTAGCGCACAAAGCCGCTGCAGTCGAGTCCGCTTTCGGGGGTGTTGCCGCCCCAGCGATAGGGAATGCCGATCAGCACCATGGCGTTCGATACGACCTCATTGGTTGGCAGGGCGACGCGCGGACGATTCACCGTCCCAAACCATGACGGTTTCTCCACGCGGAAATCACTGAGCTGCCGCGTAAGCGGTCTGGTATGGCTGGCGGCGGGCAGGGCCACTGCGATTGCGCCCAGCAGCAGGCCAAATCGCAGGGTCCCGAACAGGGTACGGGGCTTCATTTTCATACTCGGTGACGACGACGGGTGGCGCCCCACAGGGCTGGCACGTCGTGGCAAGCTTATTTGTCTGCATCACAGAGTAGAAACCGCCATGCGGTGTTGTTATCGCAAATCCCCGAGTTAAAAGAATGCGCCGTCGGCGCATTGTGAAGCGCTCCCCGTCCCGCCCCGTTACGGGCAATAGGGGCGCTCGCGCAGCCACTTGGTGGCGATCCACTTTTCTCCCTCGATCACCGGTAGCCCGGCATGCAGCGTACGCTCGTCCAGCGTGCCGTCGGGAAGCAGGTAACTGAACAGCACCGCATTGCCCTTGACCGGTGCGATTTCCAGGCCGATGCGCGGAAAGCCGGTGCCGCCGCCGGCCACGGGATTGTTCAGGTAGATCACCAGCGTGGCGATGCGCTGTCCGCCGGTGCGCAACTGCAGCGCTTCGCCTGCCTGTGTGGCGGAGAAAAAATCGAAGTGCGGCTTGTACTCGCCGCCAGGCTGATAGTGCAGAATCTGCAGCCCTTCGCCATGGTCGGCCGGCACGCCTGTGAGTGCGGCGATGCGCGCCTCGATGCGCTGGAGCAGCGCATGTTCGCCCAACTGGAACATGGCGCCCATGCTGGTGCGCGCGTCCACCAGGCTTTCCGATCCGGAGGCAGGGTCCACTACGGGCGAGCGACGCAGGCGGTCGCGCGACAGCGCGATCAGCGCATCGCACTCGCGCGGCGCAAGCAGATTCTTCAGCAGCACCACGCGCGGCGCCTTAAGTGAAAACAGCACAGAGATGTCGTGTCCCTCATGCGTGAACACGTTGTTGTCCGACAGTTGCACGGCCTCCGACGAATCGGCGTGGGTTTCCACGGCGCGCTGCACTGCGGGTGGATGGTTGCCGCTTGCCGCGTGCTGGAATGCCGCCGCGACGATGCCGCGCGCAAACATCTCGTTGTACCCCGATTTCAGCATCGTCTGCACCAGCGATTCGGGCTGGAAGCCAAGGGCGATATGGCTGGCGAGCCATTGTTCCAGTTCGGGAGACGAGGTGTGATGGCCTTGCAGGGTGATGGCGTTCATGGATGGCGGGCATGTAATGGGATTCCATGAAGCATAGATTCGCATCGAGAAAGCAGATAAAAAAAATCCCGCGGATATTCGCTGCGGGATTTCAAAATTTCTTTTGGCATGACACGGCAGACAATGCGAATGCCGAAGATGTGCGGGACGATTCAGTCGATCAGCTTGCCGTGGGCATCGAAGAACGGATGCAGGGCACCGTAGTCGCCGCTTGCCGCCAGATGCGTGACCAGCCCGTGCACGGAATGCCACCAGTGCAGCAGGTAGCCAGGCGGTTCCAGGCGAAAGCGCGACTCGGCCTGCGGGCTCAGGTCCAGCGCCACCTGGTGCGCGGGGCCCGGAGCGGTCATGGCGATGGTGCCGCCAAAGCGTCGCGTGATATGGCGGTGCAGGTGTCCGCAGATCACGCGTTCCACTTGTGGGTGCCGCGCAATGACGGCTTCCAGCGCGGCGGCGTTTTCCAGCCCTTGCGCATCCATATGGCCAATGCCGGTGTGGAACGGCGGATGATGCAGCATCACCAGCGTCGGCTGTGCCGGTGCGGCGGCAAGCGCGGCGTCGAGCCATGCAAGCCCGTCGGGCTCCGCGCGTCCGCCAGGCCGGCCCGGCATCGTACAGTCGAATCCCACCAGCCGCAGCGGGCCCGCGTCCATCGCGTAGTGGGTGGGCGCGTCCTCATCGCCGTCGCCATAGGCGAACAGATAGTCATGATCGGCAAACACGCGGCGCAGTGACGCGCGATGGTCGTGGTTTCCGGGCAGCAGCCGGATCGGCATCGGCAGGCGCTGGAGGATATCGCGCAAGAAGCGATACTCGTGCTCGTCGCCAAAGTCGACCAGATCGCCGGTCACGACCACGATGTCCGGCAACTGCGGCGCGGCCAGCAGCGTGTCGATGACGGTGTGCAATGCGCCTGCGGTATCGACCATGCGATACGACATCTTGCCGCCCGCCTTGATATGCAGGTCGGTCAGTTGCGCCACCAGATAGGGCGCGGAGGTTGCGGCGTTCATGCGGCTTCCACCAGAGTGATCAGGTTATCGGTATCGATGCGCAGGCCCACGCGCTCGCCGGGCTGCCATGCATCGCGTCGCGCGGTGTCGACGATCAGCGGCCTCGCCGCGCCAACTTCCACCAGCAGGCGCGTGTGGTTGCCCAGGAACAGCGCGGTGACGATCGTGCCTTCCACGTGGGCGTGATCGGCATGCACCAGCGCCACGTCCTCCGGCCGGAACATCAGGCGCACCGACGGCGAGACCGGCGCGTCGGCGGGCGGCCCCATCGGCACCGTGCCGCCCGGCACGCGCCAGCGTCCCGCTTCGGCGGTGCCCGGCAGATGATTCATGGTGCCGATGAAGTCCGCCACGAAGGCGTTGGCGGGCGCGCGATAGATGTCCTGCGGCGTGCCGGCCTGCGCAATGCGGCCCTTGTCCATCACGATGATGCGGTCGCCCAGCGCCATCGCTTCGGCCTGGTCGTGCGTGACGTACACCGCGGTGATATGCAGGCTGCGCAGCAACTGGTTGATGTCGGCGCGCAGTGCGTCGCGCAGCTTTGCATCGAGCGCGGTCAGCGGTTCATCGAGCAGAAGCACACGCGGCTGCACCGCGATGGCGCGCGCCAGGGCCACGCGTTGCCGCTGGCCGCCGGAGAGCTGATCGATACGGCGGTCGGCGAATGGCTGCAGATGCATCATCTCCAGCATCTCGTCGACGCGCCGCTTGCGCGTGGCGCTATCGATGCGGCGCACGCGCAGCCCGTAGGCGATGTTTTCGGCCACGCTCATATTGGGGAACAGCGCGTAGTTCTGAAACACCATGCCAACGCCGCGCTGCTCGATCGGCTGCGCGGTCACGCGCGTGTCGCCAAACCATACTTCGCCGCCGTCGTCCGGTTGCTCCAGGCCGGCGATGATGCGCAGCGTGGTGGTCTTGCCGCAGCCCGATGGGCCCAGCAGCACTACCGTTTCGGCGGCGCCGATATCGAGGTCGAGCGGTTGCAGCGCTGTGGTGCCGTCGGCAAAGGTCTTGCCGCACTGGCGCAGGCGGATCGGGGTCGGTTCATGCATGGCGGGTTTCGGCGGAGTGGGGCAGGGCTGCGGTTGCGTCGTCATGCGTGGCTTGCGCGCGCGGCGCGTGGCGCCGGGTGCGCGCACCGAGGGCGCTGAGCACCTGCATGAATACCAGCAGCGGGATGATCATCACGAAGAACACGATGGTGTAGGCCGAGCCGATCTCGAGCCGCATTGAGGCATAACTGTCGGCCAGGCCTACCGGCAAGGTCTGCGTGGTGGGCGTATGCAGCATCCACGTCAGGTTGAATTCGCCCACCGACAGCGTGACCACCATCAGCGCACCGGCCAGGATGCCCTGGCGGCAGTTGGGCAGCACCACGGTGAAAAAGCGCTGCATGCGCGTGGCGCCCAGGCTGGCCGCCGCGTCTTCCAGCGTGTGGATGTCGATGGCGGACAGGATCGCCAGCACCGCGCGCACCATGAATGGCAGCGTGAACAGCACGTGCCCGATCAGGATGAACACCCAGCTCGTGCGCAGGCCTTGCCAGCCGCCGTACAGCAGGATCAGACCGAGCGCCGTGGCCAGGCCCGGCAACGCCACGGGCAGCATCAGCAATTCCTCGATGACGCGCGTCAGCCGGTTGCGACGCACGGCCATGTAGTACGCGGCGGGCACGCCCAGCACCAGCGTGCAGGCCAGGCACGCCAGCGCGATGCCCAGCGACAGGAAGATGGTGTTGCGATAGAGCGACCAGACTTCGACAAGCCAGCGCGTGGTCAGGCCGCTCGAAAGTCCGACGAAGATGTTGTTGGTCAGTCCCGCCAGCACGGAGAGCACTACAGGCACGGTCATGAAGACGCATACCGCCAGGGTCAACGTCAGTTGCAGCCAGTACCCGCCAGTCCGTCGGGGCAGCGCTGCGCGAGGTTGGGATCCGTTCATGCGAAAGTCCTCAGGCCGTGGCGGCGACGGCGTCGCCGGAATACCAGCGCGCCAGCGCCAGCAATGCCCATGTCACCACGCCAAGCAGGATCGACAACGCGGCGGCCATGCCGAAGTTGGCGTAGTTGGTGAATTCGTTGTAGATGGTCAGCGGCAGTACATCGAGCTGCGTGGCCAGCGTGAACGCGGTGCCAAACGCGCCCATGCTGGTGGCAAAGCAGATCGCCCCGCTCGACAGCACGGCCGGCATCAGCGCGGGCAGCATCACGTCGCGCACCACGCGCCAGGGGCTTGCGCCGAGCGAGCGCGCCGCTTCTTCCAGCGAGGCGTCGAGTTTTTCCACCGCGGCCATCACGGTCAGGATCACGCGCGGAATCGAGAAATAGAGATAGCCGACGAACAATCCGGTCAGGCCATAGGCAAAGGTCCACCGCTCGCCCGCCAGCGCGTCGCCGATGTTTGCCAGCAGCCCGTTGCGTCCGCCCAGCATGATCACCATGAAGCCGATCACCACCCCCGGAAATGCCAGCGGAAAGGTCAGCATCGCCACCAGCACCGGCTTGCCGGGCACCGCATGGCGCTGCAGGAAGGTGCCCGCGATCCCGGCAATCACCAGCGTGGCGAGCGTGACCGCGGCCGACAGCAGCACGGTCACCGCCAGGCTGTGCAGATAGCGCGCGCTGGTCAACACCGTCCAGTACACGCCCGCGCCGTCCTTGCCGGTCAGGCTTACTTCGATCAGCCGCGCCATCGGCAGGCAAAAGAACGCCAGGAACACAAGCAGCGCGGGCAGGGCAAACAGGAACAGCGGTGGGGCTCGCTTGGCCATGGCAGTGACGGATGCGTGGGTCGATAAAAATGGGATAAATGACAGCCGGCGATGAAGGCGTGCGTGGCCATCGTTGCCGGCGATCCGCCGCGCCGTGCGTGTTTGCGCGCGCGACGGATCTGCAACGCGGCTAGCGGACTTCTTTCAGATACTGATCGCTGAAGCTCTTCTGCACCTGCGCCATCTTGCCGAAATCGACCGGTTTGGCGCGCGTGTATTCCGTGGCCGGCAGAAAGCGCGACTGCACTTCCTTGGACATCGGCACGTTACGCACCGGGCGCAGATAGGCGTTGGCCCACAGCGCTTGGCCCTGATCGGACAGTACGAAATCGAGCACCTTGCGGCCCTCGTTGGCGTGGGGTGCATTGTTGACGAGGCTCATCACGTAGGGCACCACCAGCGTGCCTTCCTTCGGAATCACGAAGGCCACGTTCGCGTGGTCCTTGTATTTGGCGCGATAGGCGTTGAAGTCGTAGTCGAGCAGGATCGGAATTTCACCGGACAGCACTCGCGCATAGGCGGTCTGCTTGGGCACGATCGGCTGGTTCTTCTGCAGCTCGCGGAAGTACTTGAAGGCCGGTGCAAAGTTGTCGAGCGTGCCGCCCATGGCCTGGTTTACCGCCACCGCGCCGACATAGCCGACGAACGCGCTGGCCGGATCGAGATAGCCGATCAGGCCCTTGTATTCGGGCTTGAGCAGATCGGCCCACGACTGCGGCACGGGCTTGCCGCGCAGCGCATCGACATTGACCATGAAGCCCAGCGTGCCGGAATGGATTGCAAACCAGTTGCCCTGCGGGTCCTTGAGACCGTCCGGGATGTCGTTCCAGTTGGCCGGCTTGTAGGGCTGCGTCACGCCGTCGGCTTTTGCCTGGATGCCGAAGGTCACGCCAAGGTAGGTGACGTCGGCCACCGGTGCGGCTTTCTCGGCCACCAGTTGCGCCAGCGATTGGCCTGAATTCTTGTTGTCCAGCGGCACGGTGACGCCGGTCTTTTCCTTGATGGCGCGGATTTGCGCGGCCCAGTCGGCCCATTCGGGCGGGCAGTTGTAGCAGATGGCGGTTTGCGCGGCCACGCCCTGGCTGAAAGCGGCCGAAAACGCGCCCGCGGCAGCGGCGATGGTCAGCCAGCGCAGCGGACGGCGCCAGAAGGATTGCGTCGACATGTAAGGCTCCCTGGTTGAGGTCGAAAGAATCGAACCGGTGTGAACGGTGTGAATGGCTAAAAGGTGAACGGCTTAACGAACGGTTGCGGCAACATCGAAAGGAACGCGCGTTGAGCGCTGGTGATGATCCTGGCGGCGCTTCACGGCGGCGGCCTCACGGTGCCTTCGATGCGCAAGGCGTGCGGCAGCAGCGTGGCGTGGCCCTGTGGCGACGGTGCGCCGGCAAGCCGTGCAAGCAGCTGTGCAATCGCTTGCGTGCCGATCTCGGCATTGGGCTGCGCCACGGTGGCCAAAGGCGGCTCCACCAGCGTGCCCAGCGCAATGCCGTCGTAACCGAGGACCGATACGTCCTGCGGCACGCGCAGGCCAAGCCGCTTGAGATCGGATATCACGCCGATCGCCAGCAGGTCGTTGGTGCAGAAAAATGCGGTCGGCGCGTTGTCCTGCGCAACCAGCGCACGGATCTGTGCGGTGTTGCTGGCCGTGTGCGATGGCAGGTTGACGGCGTCGAGCACGGGCAGTCCGTGCGCGCGCATGGCGTCTTCGTAGCCGGCAAAACGCTGGCGTGCGCGATCCGATGCCATGAACGCGCCGGACACCACCGCGATGCGGCGATGACCCGCGGCAATCAGCGCGTTCACGCCTTCGCATGCGCTGGCGCGATTGTCGACCGACACCGAATGGCGGTGGTTGCCGGCACCTTCTGCATTGATCTGGTTGTACGCCAGCACGTAGGGCACCGATTCGCGATCGAGCTGGTCCAGCACGATGCTGTCCGCCGCATTGGCCACGGTCAGCAGCAGGCCGTCGACGCGATGGCGCAGCAGGTACTCGACACGCTCCCGTTCGCGCGCGGGGTCGTAGTTGCTGGTCACCAGCATCAGCGAATAACCGGCCGCCAACGACGCTTCCTCGATGCCGCGCCAGCATTCGGCAAATACGGCGTTGTCCAGCGTGGGCAGCATCACGCCGATGATGCGGGTCTGTTGTGCGCGCAGCTTGGCGCCCAGCAGGTTGGGACGGAACGACAGCCGCCGCGCGGCTTCATGCACGCGTTGTGCCGTGGCTTCGCGCACCAGTTGCGGATGACTGAACACGCGTGACGCCGTCGCCAGCGACACCTTGGCCGCCAGCGCCACATCGGCGAGCGTCACGCCGTGCCCGGGTTCGGCAGATGCCAGGCGGGGCGACAATGCGGCGCGGCGGTGTGGGGGCATGCATTCCTCTCTGACGGGGCATTTCAGATGAAAACGTTTTCATTGAAGTGCCGAAAAAGCCGGCGTCAAGGAATTTCTTTTGCTGCATCGCCGCATTTGACGGCGTATACAGCGCATGTTCCGGCGCCGGTCATCGTTGGCGCATTCTCACGCGCGCTTGTGACCGGACGATGACAGGGGGTGAGGGCCGCGGCAGGCGGCCCGATGTCGCATTACTTGGCTTCCGCCCTGGGCGCGGCGCTGAAGGTCTTGTTGGCGATCTTCCAGACGCCGTCGATCTGCAGCAGGTTCATGTAGTCGGTGAAGACCACCTCGGGGTAATCGAGCACGACCTTTGCCGTGGCGGCATTGCCCACGACATCGAAGCTGGCGATATGGCGCTTGCGTTGCGCTTCGTCGGGCTGCGGCTGGCCCTGAAAGCGCTTGGCGAATTCGTCGACGGTCAACGAATGCAGCGCGCCATCGCGGAACGAAATGATCCGCGCATCGGCATGAAAGGCCTGCCGAATGTATTCGGCCTTGCCGGTGCGGTGACCGGCCAGATAGTTCTCTATCGGCTCCAGTGCGGGAATCTGCTGCGAATTCAGCGCGGATGGCGTCTGCTCTGGCGCGGTGTGGTTGCTCATGGTGTCTCCTGTGAATTGGCTGAGACGGGACCGGACCGGCATCCCGCGGCTGATTATTGTATCCGTAATTTGTATGCAAAAAAGAAGGGATGTCACGGCTGGCCGACTCCGTTGCACGGCGCGATCGCCGGCGGTGCACTCGTCGCAGAAAGTTTTGGTAACAGAGTGGGCGTGCACACGGTCAACCATCCGTGGCGTGGTGCGTCAAACCGGCATCCGCATGCAACGCCAAAGGATGTCATGGACGAACGACCGTTTTACGCGCGATGGCGGCAAGCCGTTTTCCTGCGCCCGGCGTTGGCCGGGCTGCTGACTATCGCCGCGCTGCTGTCCGCCTGCGCGCAAGCGCCGCAAACGACGGCGCCGGGCCGGCTGTCCACGGCCGATCTTCGCTGGCTCAATACCGTGAGCTTTGGTGCGGACCAGGCCAGCGTACAGCGGTTGCAGGCAATCGGCCGGCAGCGCTACCTGGAGGAGCAATTGGCGATGCCGCTGGCAGATCCGCCGCCGCTGGCCGCAATGATCGCCGCACTGCCGGCCAGTCAGGGCGACGCGGTACAGCGCATGCAGGCACTGCGCGAGGAACGCCAGCGTATCAACGCTCTTCCCGACGATGCTGCAAAGCAGCAGGCGCGCGAAGCGCTGAACCGCCAGGGCCGCGAACTGGTTGTCGATATCTCGCGCCGACACCTGTTGCGCGCGCTGTATTCCCCGGCCCAGCTGCGCGCGCAGATGACATGGTTCTGGATGAACCACTTCAACGTTTATGCGGCGAAAGGACAGGTGCGCTACAGCTTGGCCGATTACGAGGAACAGGCGATACGACCGCATGCGCTGGGCAAATTCCGCGATCTGCTGATGGCCACGGTGACGTCGCCAGCCATGCTCGAGTATCTGGACAACGCGCAAAGCGCGGTCAATCGCGTCAATGAAAACTACGCGCGCGAATTGATGGAGCTGCA
Organism: Cupriavidus pauculus; assembly: GCF_008801835.1. Taxonomy (GTDB): domain Bacteria; phylum Pseudomonadota; class Gammaproteobacteria; order Burkholderiales; family Burkholderiaceae; genus Cupriavidus; species Cupriavidus pauculus. Next base: position 46,750 of record NZ_VZOW01000029.1, read on the forward strand.
CACGCTGGGCGTTTCGGGCGGCGCCAGCGGATCGCGCTACACGCAACAGGACGTGCAGGAACTGGCCCGGGTGCTGACCGGCGTGGGCGTGAACCTGCGCGGCGAGCCGCCCAGGCTGGCCGGCCCGCGCGCGGCGCTGTATCGCAGCAACGGTCTGTTCGAATTCAATCCGAATCGCCACGACTTCGCGCCCAAGACACTCCTCGGCCACGTTATCCAGCCCCGCGGCTTTGCCGAAGTGGAGCAGGCCGTCGACATCCTCGCGCGCGATCCCGCCACGGCGCGCTTTCTGTCGACCAAACTGGCCACGTACTTCGTTTCCGACAACCCGCCCGCGTCCCTGATCGACCGCATGGCCGCGACGTACACCCGTACCGACGGCGACATCGGGGCGGTGCTGACCACGCTGTTCCTGTCCCGCACGTTCGATGCGGCAGCCGGCAGCGAGGCGCGCAAGTTCAAGGATCCGATGGTGTTCGTCGTGTCGTCGATGCGGCTGGCCTATGACGGACGGACGGTGTCCAACCTGCGTCCGGTGATCAATTGGCTCAATCAGCTCGGTGAGCCGCTTTACGGCCATGTTGCGCCGGACGGGTATCCGTCGATGGAAAGCGCGTGGGCCAGTTCTGGCCAACTGGTCAAGCGCTTCGAGATTGCACGGGCCATCGGCAACGGGCCGGCAGGATTGTTCGCGGGCGACGATGGGCAGCCAACGCAGCAACGCGGCTTTCCGATGCCGAATAACCGCATGTTCTACGACACCATGGAAGGCACGCTTGGTCCCGCCACGCGTCAAGCGCTGGCACAGACCGCATCGCAACAGGAATGGAACGCGGTATTGCTGAGTTCGCCCGAATGGATGCAGCGCTGACCGACGGCATTGCCGTCTTTACCGCCGCTGCCGCAATCGGCGCAATCGCCGCAATCACCGAGATTGGCGGATATGCCTGCCAAGGAGCAAGACATGAATCGACGTAACTGGCTCAGGACGATGACTGGCGCGGGGCTGGCGATGACGCTGCCGACGGTGACGTCGCGCGTATTCGCGCTGCCCGCGCAGGCGGACGCGCGCTTTCTGCTGGTATTTCTGCGCGGTGGCTATGATGCCGCCAATGTGCTGGTGCCGTCGGCCAGCGATTTCTATTACGCGGCGCGGCCCAACATCGCCATTCGCCGCCCCGTGGCGGACGGTGCCACGCCGGACCCGGCGGCCGCGCTTGCGCTGGGCGCCGATGGCTGGGCGCTGCATCCGGCGCTGGGCGCGACCATGCTGCCGATGTGGCAGCAGAAGCAGCTCGCGTTCATCCCGTTTGCCGGCACCAGCGACATGTCGCGCAGCCATTTCGAGACGCAGGACGGCATCGAAGCAGGCCTGGCGGGCGATGGCCATGCCGGGGCGCCGCACGGCGGAGGATTTCTGAACCGGCTGACGCAGGCGATGGGCGGCGAGGCGGCCCCGGTGGCGTTTACCGATGGCCTGCCGATGGTGCTGTCAGGCGCAGCCAACGTGCCCAACGTGTCGCTCAAGGGCACCGGTCGCACGCCGTTCGACGCGCGCCAGACGCAGGCGCTGGCGCAGATGTACAAGGGCACGCGCTTTGAATCGCTGATCGCGGAAGGCTTCGATCTGCGCCAGACGGTTGCCGAGCAGGCCGACGCGATGCGCCAGCATGAGGCCGCAATGCAGTCCGCGGGCGGCGATTCCATGGCCGGGCGTATGCAGGAGATGCAGGCGGCCAACCGTCGCGCGCTCAGCGCGCGCGGGTTCGAGCAGGAGGCGCGGCGCATGGCCGGGCTGATGCGCGACAGGTTCAATATCGGCTTTATCGACGTCGGCGGCTGGGACACGCACGTCAACCAGGGCGGCGCCCAGGGTCAATTGGCCAACCTTCTGGACAATCTTGGACGCGGCATCGCAGCCTTCGCCGAGCAGATGGGGCCGGCGTGGCGCAACACGACGGTCGTGGCGATTTCCGAATTCGGCCGCACGTTCCGCGAGAACGGCACGCGCGGCACCGATCATGGACATGGCACGGTGTACTGGGTGGCGGGCGGCAACGTTCGCGGCGGCCGCATGGTGGGCGAGCAGGTGGCGGTGTCGCAGTCCACGCTCAATCAGAACCGCGATTACCCGGTGCTGAACGATTACCGCGCGGTGCTTGGCGGCGTGTTCCGCAGGCTCTACGGGCTGGACGGCAGCCAGGTGGCGCAGGTATTTCCCGGCAGCCAGCCGCGCGACATCGGGCTGGTGTGAGGGCGGGCCCCGGCGCCGTAAGGGGAGGACGCGACAACGGGCGATGCCCTACCAAAGCAGTACGCAGCGGTGCTCAAGTCACGCGGTGTTGGTGTCGTTATCCACTGTGGGAGTGGCATTTGCCCACAGCGTGATCCGTACACGATTCATAGCCAGTTTGAGTGCAAGCCTTGTCGCGACCCTTGACGCCATCCATTGCCGATTGCCTCGAACAACAACTGCTGCGGCCGGTGTTCCAGCCGATCGGCTCGCTCTGCACGGGCGAGGTGTTCGGCTATGAGGCCCTGATCCGAGGCCCCGCGGGAACGCCGCTGGAAAGCCCTATCGCGTTGTTTGCGGAAGCGATGCGCGTCGGGCTGATGGTGCCATTGGAACGGCTGGCCGCGCGTATCTCGATCCGGGTGTTCATGCAGTCCGGCCTGCCCGGCAAGCTGTTCCTGAACTACAGCGCCGATTCGTTGCGCGCCATCGAGGATAGTCGCGATGACGTGCGGCAATTCCTGCAGGAGCAGGGCCTGCCATCGGACCGCATCGTGCTGGAGCTGACCGAACAGGCGCCGCTGGGCGCGCTGGAATCGCTGGCCAAGGCGGTGTTTTCGATCCGCAGCCGCGGCTCGCAGTTCGCACTCGACGACTACGGCACCGGCCACGCCAGCCTGGGGCAGTGGATCGCACTGCAGCCCGACTACGTGAAGATTGCACGCGTGATCATCGACGGCGTGGCGTCGTCGGATTTCCAGCGCGAAGCGCTGCAGGCGGTTTGCAAGCTCGCACAGAGCGCAGGCACGCGCCTGATCGCAGAAGGTATCGAGCGCGAGGACGACCTGATCGTCTGCCGCGACCTCGGTATCGACTTTGCCCAAGGCTACCTGCTGGCCCGCCCGTCTTCGCAACCACCGCTCGTTCTCTCCGAAGCATCGCTGCGCGCACTGCACCGCGGCCGGCTGCGGCTGGCCAACTAGCTGGATTTTTTTGCCGCTGCGCAGCCGCGGCAGATGCCAACGCCCGCGACGTGACGGCTTGCGTCGCGTCCGTGCGTGTCATGCTGCCGAGCAGTCAGCGCACCGGCGAAGCGTCGACGCCCGACGCCGCGCCACCGGTGGTGGATGCCGATGTCGGCGCGGATGGGGCACTGAACGCGGGCGTGGGTGCGGACGACGGTTCGGCAAGTGCCGGTGCCGACGCGCCGCCCGATCCCGCCTCCGCTGCCGGCGGCGCCGCCTCCACGACTTCGCCGGGATCCAGGGCCATACCGTTGTCGGGCGCGGGTGCGGGCGACGATGCGGGGGGCAGGGCTTCGGTATCAGTCGATGGCAGTGCCGGACGGCGGGGCGCCGGGCGCGGCGCAGGCGCGGCGTCTTCCTGCTTGCCCGATGCCACCAGTCGCTGATACCAGCCGCGCACGGTGTCGGTGATGCCCGAGTACCAGCTCTTTTCGTCGACCTCCGCAAAGCGCGCGCGTCCATCGACAATGCGGGCGCGGATTGCGCGCTGGTAGAAATCGCCGACGATGGGCAGCGCGCTGTGCGCGCCTTGTCCCCAGTAGTCGCTGCGTAGCGTCACGCGCGCATCGTTGAAGCCCACCCATGCGCCGGCCACCAGTTGCGGATGCATCAGGATGAACCAGCCATCCGCGTTGTCCTGCGTGGTGCCGGTCTTGCCGGCGACGTCGGCGCGGATGCCGAAGCGCGTGCGGATGGCCGTGCCGGTGCCGCGGTCGATCACATCGCGCATCACGACCAGCAGCGTGTCGTTGGCGGTGGCCGACAGCGCGCGCTCCGGCGTTGGGGGGCGGAACTGCACGAGCACCCGGCCGTCGCGATCCTCGATGCGCGTGATCATGGACGGCGCGATGTACTGGCCGCCGTTGGCGATCGTGCCGTAGGCGCTGACCATTTCCTTGAGCGTGACCGGGCTGGTGCCCAGCGCCAGCGACGGCACTTCGTCGAGCTTGCTGTCGCGCACGCCCATCGCGCGTGCCAGCCGCGCCACGCGGGCCACGCCGACGTTCTGCACCAGTTGCGCGGTGATGGTGTTCTTCGAATACACGAGGCCGTCGCGCAGGCTCAGTGCGCGCCCCGTCGCCGGGGATTCGTCCGTGGGACGCCAGATCTCGCCGCCTGGCAGCTTCATTTCCACGGGCTGGTCGATATACGTCTCGTCCGGGCTCGTGCCTTGCGCAAACGCCGCGCCGTAGACAAACGGCTTGAACGTGGAGCCCGGTTGGCGGCGCGCCTGCGCCACGTGATCGAAGGCATCCACGGTGAAGTCGCGGCTACCCACCCACGCGCGGATCTCGCCCGAAGTGGGATCCATCGCCATGAATCCGGCCTGCACGCGGGTCTTCTGCTGGCGCAGGTTCTGCATGAACGTGTTGTCGCGCATCAGCTTCGACAGCGCGTCGTCCTCAGTCTGTCCGGCGGCTACGGCTGCGCGGAATTCGCCGCTCTCGCGCACGAAAGCCTGCACCAGTGCGCGGCTTTCGGCCCAGCCCGCGCGCGGCGCCCATGCCGCGTTGGCGATCGACTGCAGCTGGTTGCCCTGCCGTGCCAGCGCCTGGGTGGCCATCGCCTGCAGGCGCGAGTCGATCGTGGTGTGCACCACCAAGCCGTCGGTGTAGAGGTTGTAGTCGTTGCGGTCGGCCCAGGCGATCAGCCACTTGCGCAGTTGCTGCGCGAAATGCGGCGCGGGGCCCGGCGCCTCGACCTGCCGTTCGAAATCGATGCGCAGCGGGCGCTTTTTGAGCGTCTCGAATTTCGCCGCATCGAGCTTGCCGTACTTGACCATCTGCGCCAGCACGATATTGCGGCGGTCCAGTGCGCGCTGCGGGTTCAGCACCGGGTTGTAGTAGCTGTTGCCCTTGAGCATGCCGATAAGCGTGGCGGCTTCCAGCACGTCGAGCTTGTCGGCGGACTTGTCGAAGTACGTGCGCGCGGCCATCTCGATGCCGAACGCGTTGTACAGGAACGGCACCGTATTGAGATATGTTTCGAGGATTTCGTCCTTCGAGTACAGCGCCTCGATCTTCAGCGCGGTAATCGCCTCCTTGAGCTTGCGCGTCATGGTGGGCGCACGGCCGATCTCGTCCGGATAGCGGTTGCGCGCCAGTTGCTGGGTGATGGTGGAGCCGCCCTGGCGGTCGCCCGAAAACGTATGGAGCGCCGCTGAGGCGGTGCGTCGCCAGTCGAGCCCGTAGTGCTGGTAAAAGCGGTGATCCTCGGTGGCGATCAGTGCGTTGACCACGTTGGGCGAGATATCGGCCAGCTTCACCCAGTCGCGATTGGCCCAACGGTAGACCGCCAGTTCCTTGCCGTCGGCCGACAACACCTGCGCGGGCTGTTCGGACTTGGCTTTGCGGATGTCGCTGATGCCAGGCGTGAACGGAATCAGCAGCAACACATAGAGTGCGAACAGCGCCGGCACGGCGGCAAGCGCCAGCAGCGCCGTGCGGCGGGTTGGGCGCTTGGGGCGGGGCAGGCGGCGCAGATGCTGGCGCAGCAGGGCTAGCCGTGGGGCGAGGTCGGTCTTGTAATCCAGGCGCATTGATGCGGGCAGGGCAGGTCCGGTGCAGCGCCGTCACGGACCTGTCAAATGCCGTTCACAGAAAAGTGTGCATCCTACCAAAACCGGGATCGGGAAAACCCGCATTCGATTCCGCATTTTTACAACGACCCTACCAAGGTGGGGCCTGCCTGCCCGGCATTGCGGACGTGCCGACACATGGATTTCATATTTCACTGAAACAATTCGCCTGCGCTCAACGGTCACCGTTTCGGAAAATGACAGTACGCCATGCAGCGTCGAGTTCCGGAATTGGGGCGGGGGAAGCATCTCAATGTCTTAACAAAACGAGAAATTACAGTGAAGAAAGCTCTATTTGCCCTGGCGGCAGCGGGTACCTGCGCCATTTCCGGCGTGGCGTCGGCACAAACCGCCTCCACCGTGACGCTGTACGGCATCGCCGATGCTGGCGTCGAATTCGCCACCCATACGCCTGGCGGCAACGGCGGCACGGTAGCCCGTGTAAGTTCGGGCAACATGTCCACCTCGCGCTGGGGCCTGCGCGGCACCGAAGACCTCGGCGCCGGCCTGAAGGCGATCTTCACGCTGGAATCGGGCTTCGACATCGATACCGGCAACTCGGGCCAGGGCAATCGCCTGTTTGGCCGCCAGGCCTTCGTCGGTCTGCAGGGCACGTTCGGCGCAGTGACGCTGGGCCGTCAGCAGAACTCGCTGTATGACCTGTTCGGCGCCTATGACCCGATGGGCGTCGGTCCGAAGTACTCGCTGAACAGTGTCGATTCGGGCTTCAACGGCCGTGCCGACAACGCCATCAAGTACACCGGCAAGTTCGGTGGCCTGACCGCCACGACGTTCTACAGCACGGGCCGCGATTCGACCGTCGCCGGCAGCACCGAAGTGCCGGGCAACTACAAGATCGGCCGCAACTTCGGCGCGGGCCTGGCCTACAACGCGGGCGCCTTCTCGATCGGCACCGCGTACGACCAGTACCAGGGCAATATCGCCGCCACCGACGACCGCGCCGTCAAGCGTCTGGCCTTCGGCGGTTCGTACGACTTCGGCGTGGCCAAGGTGTTTGCCGGCTACCGCTGGATGCGCGACGACGGCGTTGCCACGGCAGCCACCGCATCGACGCGCAACAACGTGTATTGGCTGGGTGGCCTGTATCGCGTGACGCCTGCGCTGTCGCTGACCGGCGCGGCTTACTACACCGATACGCACAACAGCAACAACGATCCGTGGATGTTCGTGCTGTCGGCCGACTACTCGTTCTCGAAGCGTACCGACGCCTATCTGAACCTGGGCTACGTGCGTAACAAGGGCACGTCGGCACTGGGCCTGAACGGTTCGGGCACGGCCGTGGCCGGCGCCAACCAGACCGGCGCGATCGTCGGCATCCGTCACCGCTTCTAAAGCAGGAGACACTGGCAGACGGGGCCTTTCCCCCCGCACCTGCCGGATAATAAAACGCCCCTCACCCGGCTTGGCGGGACGAGGGGCGTTCTGCATTGGAAAACCGGATGGCGCGCCGGGGCGCGCGGTGGCTTCAGGCGTTGGGCTGGGCGTTGCTGGCGTCGCCGCTGCGCAGGCGTTCCAGCGCGCGCGTCAGCAGCGCGCCTTCTTCGGCATCGGTGGTGGTGTGCAGCATCTGCGCGGCATGGTGCAGGCGTTCCTTGTCAGGCGCGCTGATGCGCTCCGCGGCATCAAGCAGATCGAGTTCCTTGTCGATGCGCTTGCTGAGCTTGCGAACGAATTCCGGGTCGAGCTGACCCTGGGCGGCGCCGTGTGCGATGTGGTACATCAGGGCCGTGAGGCCCTCTGGCGTGGTCTCGGTGGTGTCGAGGGAAGGGCGTTTCATGGCAACTCCGTAAGAGGGTCCCGACCACTGTAGCACTGTAATCGCTAAATCCGATGTCGCCAGCAAAGATAGTGCGCTAGCAGCGATCTGGAACGGCCGGTGTGCGCTCCGGGCGACGCGAAAAGCAGTTTCCAGGTGTCGATCGCCGCGCATCTGGGGCCGCGCGTGAAGGTCGATGAAGGACTTAGCGCGCGTCCGCATGTCGATCAGCGCGCCCCTTCAGCGCGCCGCCATCAACACGCTCCCCTCTCCACAATCACGGCCCGCAGGCTGCGGCTGCTCCGGACAGGATGACGACCTGACGCAGGCCCTTGGTGGTTGCATCGTCGTCCGCGCCGACGGTGTTGTTGGTGAACTTGCAGCCGTAGTTGGGCGCGGCCACCACCGATGCGGTCAGCACGTCATCGCCGGCGGGTGTGGGGCCGCCCTGTTCCCAGCTCACCATGTCGTCGAACGCCTTTGCCTGTTCGGCCACCGTGAAGTCGCAATGGCTGATGCCGCGGATCGCGCGTTGCACCAGCCACTTCGACGTGCCGTTGGCATCGGCGCGGCGCTTGTAGATCTGCTCCATGCTGAACGGCACGTACATGTCGCCCAGCGTGTGCAGCGTCAGCACCGGAACGCTGATCTTGGCGGCGTTCTGCGGAATCCAGCGCAAGCCGTCGCGGCGCAGGCGGTTGGCGTCTGGTGTGGCGCGCACGCGGAAGATCGCCGCGTTGAAGGCCTGCTCATCGGGGGACTGCGCCGGGTCGTTGTCGAACTGGTAGGTGAAGCCCGTGGTGTCGACGACGTTCTGCGTCAGCACGCCGTTGACCGTGCCGTCCTGCCCGAATGTGCTCCACACCGCATCCTGCAGTCCCTTGGAGGCCGGGCTCTGGCCGAAGCCCAGCTCGAACAGCGGCCGTTCTCCACCGGTCAGGTTCTTGACCACGGCCTTGAGCTTGTCGCCCGCGGGCGTGGTGGCCGAGGGATACGTCGTGAACAGCGCGGCGACCAGCGGCGCGGCAATCTGTGCCCAGTTGCTCACTGGCCACGATGTTGCGGGCATGCCGGCCAGTTGCTGCGCCGCCGTCTGGTAGCCGCCGAAATAGTTGAACAGTTCGGTGTCGCCCAGCACGCCGCACATCGGCACCGATCCGTTGTACGTCACCTTGTGCACGGCGGTCTGGATGTTCTCGGCGTCCACGGCGGCTGCGGCGATATGTCCGCCCATCGAGTGGCCGACGATGTAGGTGCGCGTCGGCGCGGCCAGTGTGCGGCCTTTCTGCTTGGCGATGTCGGTGAACGCCTGCGCCAGCGCATTGGTGTCTTCCACGCCGGCGCGCACGTCGTAATAGTTGGTCGAATAGCTCGATGCCGCCCAGGCATAGCCGGCTTCCAGCAGATGGCGGCGCAGGGCGGGAATCGTGACGTCGAGTTGCGATCCGGTGCCGGCGTAGCCGTGCGCGTACATCACGAGCTTGCCGTTCCAGGCGGCTGGCACCTCGATCATGTAGCCGGCCTTGCCCAGCACGCCGGTCCAGCGGTCTGCTGCCGGAGCGCCCGCCAGCGGCGTGAGTTTGGCGGCCAGCGCAGTTGCATCGACCGTGAAGGTGCGGCTGTCTTGCGGCCGCAGATCCTCGGGCTGAACGGTGGGCGGGGTGGACGCGGCGGGCGGTGGATCGTCGCCGCCGCCGCAGCCGTATAGAAGCGTGCTGGCAGCCAGCGCGATGGCGGCGCTGTGGAATGCGCGATGCATGATGTCTCCTGTCTTCGTTATGTGGATATCGGAGTGCGTCGGCACGCGCGTCCTCTACAACCAGGTGGCCTGCATCTTGTCGATCTCTTCCCCCGCGGTGACAACGCCGCGTCACTGTATCGGGGTTCAAAGCGCACTCCAACTCTCAAACGGGTGACTGAAGACTGCCGCGTGCAGTGCAGCATGGGGGTAGGCGTTATCCGGCAATGCAATGGGAGGGCGGCCGACGGCGTGGCACGAGTGCGCCTGCCTATACTGCGAACGTGGCGCAAATGCGCGCTACGGGGAGCCAGCCATGTCCAGAATTGTTCTACTGTGGATGCTGCCGATGGTCCTTGCGGGGTGCGTGTCGTTCAGCAGCAGCGACCCGAATCCGCCGCAGCGCACCACCGTGGTAACGCCGCCACCAGGCACCGCCACCACCATCTGCAGCCCGGGTCCGTGCTAGGGCGCGGCGCCCGTGGACGAAGTGCCGCGGACGTGCACTTGGCGCACCTGACGCATCACGCCATCGGCAAACAGAATCGGGCGCGATAGCGGGATCCCTGCGGCGCGCAGCGCGTCAGCGGTCCACGTATTGCAGGTGTAGAAACCGTTGTAGCGTGCCGCCGCGCCGAAATAGAGTCCGCCCGGATACGGGCCGTCGCCGAGCCGCAGCGGACGCCCTTGCGCGTCGGTCTGTACTGCCTGATTGAGGAACGCGCGCAAGTGCTCGCGTCCATCCTGGTCGATTGCCAACCGCACGACGTTGTCGGCGCCGAACGCGGCCGCCGGTGTATCGCGCAAGATCGTCAGCAGGATCGCGCCGTCGCCAGGTAGCAATGCCGACAGCAGCGTCGAGGGCCCGCGCTCGCGGCTCAGCAGGTAGTGGCGATCGCCAAATCCGAAGCAGAGAAACCGCGACCCCTCGTAGCCGACGGCCAGCCGCAGCAGTTGCGCATCGGCATCGTCGCTGCGGATGCAGATATCGGTATGCCAGCCGCGCTCGACCACGTCGATGGTGGTGACGACCGGCAGCGCGGCGGCCGGCGTGGTCGCGCATCCGGCCAGCGCGCCCCACGCGGCAACGAGGAGGGTGGCGACGATGGCGTGCGGCGCTGGCATGACGCGGGGCTAGCGCTGGCGGATGGGATGTAGCACGGCGTGTTTCATCGCGTGCGCGCGGAACCGGCCCATGCGCCGGCGGGTGCGGCCACCGTTCGATCGATCAGCCCGACGATGGCCGCCTCAAACGACGCGGCATCGGCGCCCGCGGCAATTTCCAGCGCGGCGCGGTCGAACGCGGCCGACAGCAGCGCCGCCAGCGCATCGGCCGGCGCATCGTCGGCCAGGCCGTGTCCCACTGCCGCGCGCAAGCCCTCGCGCAATGTGCGGCCCGCATGCCGCGCATCGAGCGCGAAGATTTCCGCCGCGCCCAGCACGGCGGGCCCGTCGATCAGCAGCAACTGCGTGCGCCCCGGCACGCGCATCGCGTTCAGGTACGCCAGGCTGCCTGCAATCAGCGCGTCACGGATCGGCACGTCGTGTGGCGCGGCGCGTTCGATTTCATCGGCCACCGCGCGCGCCTCGTCTTCCAGCAGCGTGCGGTACAGGTCCTGTTTGTCGGCGAAATGGTGATAGAGCGCGCCCCGCGTGATGCCCGCGGCCGCGGCAATCTCCGGCGTGGAGGTCGCCGCGTAGCCTTTCTCGATCAGCAATCGGCGTGCCGCGCCCAGCAGCGCCGCGCGAGTGGCCTGCGTGCGCAAATGATTGGATTGTGTTTTTTTATCTTGCATACATACAGCCTGTATGTCATAACTATTGGGAAAAATGCAATCTGTATGTTACGTCAGCCGCCACCAGGAGCCAACATGGAATCGACGCCGCTACGCCTCACCAGTCATTACGCCGTGATTGCCACTCGCGATGTGGCTGCCACCTCTGCTTTTTTTGTCGAACATTTCGATTTTCAGCCGCTGTTCAGCGCTGACTGGTACATGCAGCTGCAGGCGCGCGCCGATCCGCATATGAACCTCGCGGTGCTGCATGCCGATCACGAAACCATTCCCGCCATCGCGCGCGGCCGGACGGCGGCTGGCGTACTGCTGAACTTCGAAGTCGAAAATGTCGATGCGGTATATGCGCGGATGCAGCGTGCGGGCCTGCCGATCCTGCTGCCGTTGCGCGACGAACCGTTCGGCCAGCGCCATTTCATCACGGCAGATCCGAACGGCGTGCTCGTCGACATCATCACGCCGATTGCGCCGTCTGCCGAATTCGCGGCCCAGTACGATGCGGCGGCGCTGCCCGGCTAATGCAAACAGAGCGCAGGCGCTGCAGATGCGACGCACTGTGAGCCGGCTGTCCGACTCAGCCCAGGCCGATCGTCTGCAAGGCCCAGCCGCCCAGCGCGCAGGCCGCCACCACCAGCCACGGCGGTGCGCGCCATGCGGTCAGCGCGACAAGTGCGCACAGTGCCAGCGCAAAGTCGGCGGCGTGCAGCACGGCGCTGGTCCATACGGGGTTGTACAGCGCGGCGACCAACAGCCCCACCACCGCTGCATTGATGCCGGCCAGCGCCGCACGCGCGCCGCGATTCCGGCGCAGGCGCTCCCAGAACGGCAGCGCGCCCACCACCAGCAGGAACGATGGCGCAAAGATCGCCACCAGGCACAGTGCGCCGCCGAGCCAGCCGTTCGGCGCCACGGCGCCGGCCGCGCCAAGAAACGCGGCGAACGTGAAGAGCGGACCGGGCACGGCCTGCGTGGCGCCGTAACCGGCCAGGAACGTGTCGTTGTCGACCCAGCCGGTCGGCACCACGGCGGCCTGCAACAGCGGCAGCACGACATGGCCGCCGCCGAACACCAGCGCGCCGGCGCGATAGAACGCATCGAACAGCGCCATCGCATGCGTGCCGGACAAGCGTGCGGCCAGCGGCAGGCCCACCAGCAGCGCCGCAAACGCGATCAGGCAGGACAGGGCGACGCCATGGCCGATGCGGATCGGCAGCGGCTCGTGCGGCACGGCATCTGCGGTGCGGAAGGTCCACAGGCCGACGAGGCCGGCGACGACCATCACGCCGACCTGGCACCACGGCGACGGCGCCAGCGTGACCGCGACCGCGGCAAGCCCCATCAGCGTGACGCGCGGCGCGTCGGGACACAGCGAACGGCCCATGCCCCACACCGCCTGCGCCACCACCGCCACGGCGGCCACCTTCAAGCCATGCAGCGCGCCGGCCGGCAGCAGCCAGCCAAAGCGCGTGATGCCCTGCGCAAACACCATCAGTGCGAGCGCCGACGGCAGCGTGAAGCCGATCCACGCCGCCAGCGCGCCCGCATAGCCAGCGCGCGACAACCCCATCACCATGCCCACCTGGCTGCTGGCGGGGCCCGGCAAGAACTGGCAAAGCGCGACGATATCGGCGTAGGCGGCTTCGCTGAGCCAGCGCCGGCGCACCACGAAGGCGTCACGGAAATAGCCAAGATGCGCAACCGGGCCGCCAAAGGAGGTCAGGCCCAGACGCAGGAAGACCGCAAAGACTTGCCAGACTTGGCGCATGGGTATGCCTCTCGCGCGGATCACGCGATCGTGTCGTGGGTGGGCTCGGCGCAGTTCGCCACGGCGGGCGCGACGGGCCGGATGGTGGCGACGAGTCCCGTGCCGTCGGCCGGCGCGCGATTGGCCAGCTCGACCGACAGCCCGTGCAGCACGGCTATACGGCGAGCGATGGAAATGCCCAGTCCGGTGCCTTGTTCGTGCTGATTGGCAGTGCGGAAGAATCGATCGCCGAGACGCTCCAGCTGCTCCGGCACGACGCCGGGCCCACGATCGGACACGACGATGCGGTCCGGCTCGAACGCCAGCGTGACCACGGTCCCGGCAGGACTGTAGCGCAGCGCGTTGTCCATCAGATTGCGCAGCATGAGGCCAAGCAGCGTGGGATCGCCGCACAGCTGCGGCGGCGTCTGCCCGGCCGGCGGCCACAGCACTTCCATGTCGACCTGACGGCGTTCGGACAGCAGCAGGCAATCGCTCAACACATGCTGCGCCACTTCGCGCCAGTCCACGGGGGTGCGTTCGGCAAAGGCGCCTTGGGCTTCGAGCCGGCTCATCGTCAGCAACTGCGATACCAGATGGCTCATGCGGTCCAGGCCCGCCTCCACCTTGGCGGCGGCCTGGATGCGTTCGTCCGGATCGGGCGAGCGCCGCGCCACTTCCCATTGGGCCTTGAGCGCGGCCAGCGGCGTGCGCATCTCGTGCGCGGCGTCGGCGGTCAGGCGGCGTTCCTGCTCGATCAGCGCGGAGACGCGATCGAGCATCTGGTTCATTGCGCGCACCAGCGGCGTCAGTTCGGACGGCACGTTGTCCATCGACATTGGCGCCGGATCGCCGGGCGCGCGATCGGCAATCGCGTGCGATAACGTCAACATCGGGCGCAACGTGCGGCGCACGGCCCAGATCAGCAACGACGTGAGCAGCGGCAGGCCGAGCACCCACGGGAGTACCTGCGCCTGCAGGTACGACACGACCAGTTCCTCGCGTTCGGCCAGGATCTGCCCGACGCAGACGCGCCAGCCTTCCACGGGGTCGTCAAGGTAGTAGAGGCGCCACGGAACACCGTCGATTTTGCGTTCGGTGAAGCCGCGCACGCCGCCCAGGCGGGGCAGCCGGTCGCCTTCGGGGTCGATGTGCAGCGCCTCGCCGCCGGGACGCCAGGCGGCAATCGCCAGGTCGCCGAGGCCGGCGTCGCCCATGTCGCCGAGATCGGCGTCGCCGGGCGCTGGGCCCTCGCCGCCATTGGGCGGCGACACCGCGGGCGACCCCGGGTGCACCAGCGGCAGCATGGCCTGCATCTGCTGCGCCATGCGGACCATCGCCGTGTCATAGAGCTCGTTGATTTCCTCCTGGGCGCTCAGGTAGACCAGTACGCTGGTCAGTACCCAGGCAAACGCCACCGTGGCCAGAACGGCCAGCAGTAGCCGCCTTTGCAGCGTCATGCATCCTCTCCGGCGGTCGGCTCCGTGGCCGGGGCGCCGAGCGCTTCGAGCGAACCGAGCGTATAGCCCGCGCCGCGCAGCGTGCGCACGATGCCGGGATGCAGCTTGCGGCGCAGATGATGGATATGCACTTCCAGCGTGTTGCTTTCCGATCCTTTTTCCCAGTCGTAGAGCTTGTCGCGCAGGAATTCGCGCGTCAGCACGCGGTTCGGGTAGGTCAGCAGCAGTTCCAGCAGCATCGATTCGCGGCTGGTCAGGTCGACGGTCTTGCCTTGCCACGTCGCCAGCCGCGCCGCGGGTTGATATTCGAGCGGTCCATGACGCCACACCGGCTCGGGCATGCCGGCCGCGCGGCGCGTCACGGCGCGCAGGCGCGCGGCCAGTTCATCGAGATCCACGGGTTTGACCAGATAGTCGTCTGCGCCCGCATCGAGCCCGCCGATACGGCTTTGCACGGCGTCGCGCGCGGTCAGCACCACCACCGGTACCGTGCGGCCCTGCTGGCGCCAGCGCTTGAGCAGTGCAATGCCGTCGTCGTCGGGCAGGCCGAGGTCGAGCAGCACGGCGTCGTAGTGCACTGCCGCCACCGCGCGATCGGCTTCGGCGCAGGAAGAGAACCAGTCGACCGCGTGCCCCATCAGCTTGAGCCCACGCTGCAGCCCGTCGCCAAGCATGGTGTCGTCTTCAACGATAAGAATCCTCATGATTGGCAGTCTGAAAACAACGGTTTGAATTAGGGGTTTGGAACGGGTCGATTAGTGCACATCGAACGGGCCAAAGGGTAGCATCGCCCGCAGGCCGCTGCACGCTTAATCTGGCGTTAAGGTGCATCTCATAACCTGCGCGCACAAATTCGACAATCATCTTTTTTCATGCGCGTGCTGGCAAGGCACGCGCTTCGCGTTTTTCCAGCCCCCGGGATCCCAATGCCCCCCACCAAAATTCAGGCGAGCACGCACCAAGCGATCTCCGAAGTCGCCCCTGCATCACCCGCCGCCGCGGGACCGCGCGCCCCGGCGTGGTCCGTTTCCACCGGCTGGGTAGTGGCGTTCGTGGCCCTGGTCTTGCTGGTCTGGTTTGGCTCGCTTGGCCTGCGCCATCTGGTGGGGCCGGACGAAGGGCGCTACGCGGAGATCTCGCGCGAGATGGTGGCCACCGGCGACTGGGTGACGATTCGCTACAACGCGCTCAAATACTTCGAAAAGCCGCCGTTCCATATGTGGGTCACTGCGCTGACCTACGCGTTGTTCGGCCTGGGCGAATGGCAGGCACGGCTGACCGTGGCGCTGGCCGGGCTGCTCGGCATCGGCATGTCGATGCTGGCGTCGTGGCGCTGGTTTGGCGCGCGCGCCGCCGCGTTTACCGGCTTGGCGTTGCTGGCCGCGCCGATGTGGAGCGTGGCCGCCCATTTCAACACGCTCGACATGACGCTGGCCGGCGTGATGTCCTGCATTCTGGCCTGCATGCTGATGTCGCAGCATCCAGCCACGTCGCGTAACGGCCGACGTGCCTGGATGCTGGCGTGCTGGGCGGCGATGGGCGTGGCCATCCTGACCAAGGGACTGGTCGGCATTGCGCTGCCCGGGCTGGTGCTGGTGGTTTATACGCTGGTCTCGCGCGACTGGGGCATCTGGCGGCGGCTGCACCTGACCGCCGGGGCGGTCGTGATGCTGGCGATTGCCGTGCCGTGGTTCTATCTGGTGGCGCAGCGCAACCCCGAGTTTCTGAATTTCTTTTTCATTCACGAGCACTGGCAGCGCTACACGTCGAATGTCCACTCGCGCGGCGGCCCGATCGTGTATTTCGTGCCGCTGATCATCGGCGGTTTTCTGCCGTGGGCGAGTCTGTTTCCGCGCATGTGGAACGCGATGCGCACGCCGGTGGAAGGCGAGGCGCGCTTTCGCCCCGCGCTGATGGTTGGCATCTGGGCCATCGCGATTTTCGTGTTCTTCAGCCTGTCGCGCTCGAAGCTGCCCGGCTATATCGTTCCGGTTATTCCCGCGTTGGGCATCCTGGCTGGCATGGCGCTCGACCGCATTGACGTGCGCGCGTGGGGCAAGCACCTGACGGGGATGACGATCGTGGTCGCGTGCGGCTTGCTGGCAAGCCCCGTGGTGGCGACGCTGAATGCCAACCATACGCCCAACATGTTCTATCGCAGCTTTGCGATTTGGGTGGCAGTGGCGTTCGTGATCATGCTGCTCGGCGCAACGGCGGCGCGCGCGGCGCTGCGCCGCGGCGTTCTGCCCAGCGTGGCGGTGTACGCGCTGGGCATGTATCTCGGATTCACCGCGGCGCTGCTCGGGCATGAGACCGTTGGCGGCCCGGCCTCGGGCGCCGATCTGGCGCCGCAGGTGGCCCAGCAGCTGACGCCGGGCATGAAGCTCTACGGCGTGCGCATGCTCGACCATACGCTGCCGTTTTATCTGCGCCATCCGCTCACGATGGTTGCCGAGGCCGACGAACTGACCTTCGGCACGAGCGTGGAACCGCAACGCTGGCTGCCCAGCGTCGCGGCATTCGAAAAAGTCTGGAAGGGCGGCGAACCCGCGATGGCCGTGATGTCGCCGGCCACCTATCTGGAACTGTCGCCGACGATTCCGTTGTATGTCGTCGCGCGCGACTGGCGCCGCGTGGTGGCCACCAACGTGCCGCCCGGAACGCCGCGCGGCGCAAACTAGCCCCCGCGACACTCGCGCGCTTGCCCGCGCATCGGGGCCGCGTTCTGGCGGTCCGATGCACGCGCTGCGCGCGCTTTATTTTTGCAGTGCTAACCTGTTCTACCCATGCAGCAAAAGCGAGTCCTGATTCTTGGCGTCAACGGCTTCATCGGCCACCACCTGACGCGCCGCATCCTGGAAACCACGCCGTGGGAGGTCTACGGCATGGACATGTCGTCGGACCGCCTTGGCGATCTGGTGAACCATC
>NZ_VZOW01000030.1 GCF_008801835.1 Cupriavidus pauculus
AGACCAGCAACGAAGGGCGCGCCGCCGCTGGGTCCGCAGGCCGCCCCGCACGCGCCTCGCCCGGATGGCGAGCCGCGTCGCGGTCGCCCCGAGCAAGCGCCACGTCCCCCGCGGGCTGCCCGTCAGGAAGGCGCCGAACGTCCGCCGCGCGGCGATGGCGCCGAGCGCCGTCCGCCCCGTCCGCCGCAGCCGGCGCGTCTGGCCAATCCGTTGCCTGAGATTACCTTTCCGGAAGCCTTGCCGGTGTCGGCGCGGCGCGACGAGATTGCCGCTGCGTTGCTGGCCAATCAGGTCGTCATCGTCTCGGGCGAGACCGGCTCAGGCAAGACCACCCAGTTGCCGAAGATCGCGCTGTCCATCGGGCGCGGCCCGGCGCGCGAAGGCAAGCCGGGCGGAGGACTGATCGGTCACACCCAGCCGCGCCGGATCGCCGCGACTTCCACGGCCAAGCGGATCGCGCAGGAGCTGGGAACGCCGATCGGCGAGCATGTCGGCTATCAGGTGCGGTTCAACGACGCGATGTCGGCGGGCGCGTCGGTCAAGCTGATGACCGACGGCATCCTGCTGGCCGAGACCCAGAACGATCCGCTGCTGCGCGCGTACGACACGATCATCATCGACGAGGCGCACGAACGCAGTCTCAATATCGACTTCCTGATCGGATACCTGCGCCAAATCCTGCCCAGGCGTCCCGATCTCAAGCTGATCATCACGTCGGCGACCATCGATGCGCAGCGCTTTGCCGAGCATTTCGCGCGTGACGGCAAGCCAGCGCCGGTCATCGAGGTCAGCGGCCGGCTGTATCCGGTCGAAATTCGTTATCGGCCGATCCAGGCAGACCAGCCCGCCGACGGCGCGCCGCGTTCGGACAAGGCGCGCGAGCGAGACCTGTACGATGGCATCGTCGACGCCGTGGACGAGCTATGCCGGCTCGGACCCGGCGACGTGCTGGTGTTCCTGCCCGGCGAGCGCGAGATTCGCGAGGCCGCCGAGGCGCTGCGCAAGCACCACCCGCCGCACACCGAGATCCTGCCGCTGTTCGCGCGGCTCTCCGTGCAGGAGCAGGAGCGCGTATTCAAGCCGTCGAACGCCCGGCGCATCGTGCTGGCCACTAACGTGGCGGAGACTTCGCTGACCGTGCCCGGCATTCGCTATGTGGTCGATACCGGCCTGGCGCGGGTCAAGCGCTACTCCTACCGCAACAAGGTGGAGCAGCTGCAGATCGAGTCGATTTCCCAGGCCGCTGCGAACCAGCGCGCGGGCCGATGCGGCCGCGTGGCCGACGGCGTCTGCATCCGGCTCTACGAAGAAAGCGATTTTGCGGGCCGGCCGCGCTTCACCGATCCCGAAATCCTGCGCTCGTCGCTGGCGGCGGTGATCCTGCGCATGAAAGCGCTGCGGCTGACCGATATCGAGGCATTCCCGTTCATCGAGCCGCCGCTTGGCCGTGCCATTGCCGACGGCTACCAGTTGCTGCAGGAGCTTGGCGCGCTGGACGAAGCCAATCAGTTGACCGGCACGGGGCGCCAGTTGGCCAAGTTGCCGCTGGATCCGCGCGTGGCGCGCATGATTCTGGCTGCAAAGGACCAGCATTGCCTGCGCGAAGTCCTGATCATCGCCAGCGCGCTTTCGGTGCAGGACCCGCGCGACCGTCCTCAGGAGGCCCAGGAGGCCGCGGATCAGGCGCACCGCAAGTTCGTCGACGAAAGATCGGAGTTCCTGGGCTGGGTGAAGCTCTGGAAGTGGTTCGAGGACGCCGTCGCGCACAAGAAAACCAATCGGCAATTGCAGGAACAATGCCGCAGTCATTTCCTGTCGCATGTGCGCCTGCGCGAATGGCGCGACGTGCATTCGCAACTCCATACGACGGTCAGCGAACAGGGCTGGCGCCTGAACGACAGCGAACCAACCTTCGAACAACTGCACAAGGCGTTGCTGACGGGGCTGCTGGGCAATGTCGGACTGAAGCTGGACGAAGCCGATGGCAAGGGCCGCGAATATCTTGGCGCGCGCGGCATCAAGTTCCATCTGTGGCCGGGGTCGTTGATCGCTCGCAAGGTCGGCCGCTGGATCATTGCCGCGGAACTGGTGGAGACCAGCCGCCTGTATGCGCGCACGCTGGCGCGGATCGAGCCCGAATGGGTCGAACAGGTCGGCAAGCATCTGCTCAAGGTCAGCTGGAGCGAGCCGCATTGGGAAAAGAAGGCCGGTCAGGTGCTGGCGCTGGAGCGTGGCACGCTGTACGGCTTGCCGATCTATCAGCACCGACGCGTGCATTTCGGTCCGATGAATCCGTCGGAGGCGCGCGAGATCTTTATCCGCAGCGCCTTGGTCGAGGGTGAATTCGACACGCGGTTGCCGTTTTTTGCGCATAACCAGCGGCTGGTACGCGAGATCGAGAACCTCGAACACAAGGCGCGCCGGCAGGATGTGCTGGTGGACGACGTATTGATCTTTGCCTTCTACGACAAGGCGATCCCGGCCGACATCCACAACCAGGTGGCGTTCGAGAAGTGGTATCAGGCCGAGTCGGCCAAGGATCGCAAGCTGCTTTACCTGAATCGCGACGAGCTGATGCGCCACGAGGCGGCCGGCATTACCACGGACCTGTTTCCGAAGGTGCTGCCGATCGCGGGGATCGACATGGCTTTGTCGTACCACTTCGAGCCCGGCAGCCACCGCGATGGCGTGACGCTGACGGTGCCGCTGTACGCGCTCAATCAGGTGCGCGCCGAGCGTGCGGACTGGCTGGTGCCCGGCATGATCAAGGAGAAGGTGCATCTGCTGCTGAAGTCGCTGCCGCAGAAGCTGCGCCGCCATTGCGTGCCGTTGCCGGATTACGCGGCGGGTTTTGTCGATCGCCGGCCGTTTGGCGAAGGCGAATTGCTGGACGTGCTGATTGCGGACATCCGGGAGCAAACCGGCACGATGATCAAACGCGCCGATTTCAAGCTCGAAACGCTGCCGGCGCACCATTTCATGAATTTCAAGGTGATCGACGAACACGGTCGCCAGCTCGATGTGGGCCGCAATCTGGCCCAGTTGCGCGCGGAGTTCGGGGGGCAGGCGCAGCAGTCGTTCCAGAATATTGCCGCGCGCGATGTGCCGGCCGCCGAGGCCGGCCAGTACGAGAACCTCACGTCGTGGTCATTCGGCGAACTGCCGGAACTGCTGGAAATCCGCAAGGGCAACCAGACGCTGTTCGGCTACCCGGCGCTGGTTGACCATGGCGACCATTGCGATGTCGAGGTCTTCGACGATCCACAGGAGGCCATCCGCGTACACCATGCCGGGCTGCGCCGGTTGTTCGCGCTGCAGTTGCGCGAGCAGGTGAAGTTCATCGAAAAGAACATTCCCAACCTGCAGCAGATGTCGATGCAGTACATGACGATCGGCACGCAGGAGGAACTGCGCAGCCAGATCGTCTCGATGGCGTTGGAGCGCGCCTGTCTGCAGGCGCCGCTGCCGCGCAACGAAGCCGAATTCAACGCGCGCAAGGAAGAGGGACGCGCACGGCTGTCGCTGCTGGCGCAGGAAATCGCGCGGCTGGTCGGCACGATCCTGGCCGAATACGCGGCGCTGCCGCGCAAGCTGCTGCAGGCCAAGCCGTTTGGCTCCGCCTATCAGGATCTGGAAGGCCAACTGGGCCGGCTGATGACCAAGTCGTTTGTCATCGATACGCCGTACAACCAGCTGGTGCACTTTCCGCGCTATCTCAAGGGAATGGCGATGCGCGTGGACAAGCTCAAAGGCGATCCGGCGCGCGACGCCCAGCGCATTCAGGAAATGTCGCCGCTGGTACAGCAATGGCAGCGCGCCGAGAAACAGATCCGGGCGCAAGGCCGTGGCGCGACCGATGCGCGGCTCGACGAATTCCGATGGATGCTTGAGGAGTTGCGCATCGCGCTGTTCGCGCAAGAGTTGCGTACGCCGCAGCCGATGTCGGTGAAGCGACTGCAAAAAGTGTGGGAATCGATGCAGCGCTGATTCTCGGACAGCCAGTGCGGCGATGCCCCTGGCTGACTTTTCCCTGCCACGGACCGGGCACATGTATCTAAATGTAAGAGGCGCTTAAGATTCTGTGTCCGACGTCATCGCATCCCGGCGGCGAAACGTTAGAATGCCCGATTCCTTTGAATTAACGGTCTTATGCTCGCATTGCGTCGTGTAGCGGCTGGCGTGGTTTCGGTTGGCGCCTTGGCCTTGGCCCTTGTGTCCGCCCCAGCGCTTGCAGAGGTGGTGGTGATCCTCAATTCTGGTGACGCAAGCGTCACGCTGATCGACAAGGACACCCAGAAAGTCATTGAGACCTTTCCCGTCGGCAAGGAGCCGCATCATCTGATCGCCACGCCGGATGACAAGTCGCTGATCGTCGCAAACGCGGTGGGCAACGATCTGGTGTTTCTCGATCCGGTAACGGGCAAGGTGCAGCAGCGTGTGCCCAATATCGACGATCCGTATCAGGTCGGGTTTTCGCCGGACCAGAAGTGGTTTGTCGCTACCGGCAACCGACTGGATCGGGTGGATGTCTATCGCTGGGACGGTCACCAGCTCAAGATGGCGCGGCAGTTTCCGCTTGCAAAGACGCCCAGCCACATCGCCTTCACGGCCGACAGCCGGATTGCCTTTGTCACGCTGCAGGATTCCAACCAGATCGCAGCGATCGACCTGAACACGCTGACCGTCCTGTGGACCATGGAAGCCGGCTCGGCCCCGGCGGGCATCTGGGTGACGCCAGACCAGAAATATTTGCTGGTAGGCATGACGGGCGCCGACTATGTCGCCGTGATCGACTGGCGCACGCGCACCGTGGTCAAGCAGATCCAAACCGGCAAAGGTGCCCACAACTTCCGCGCCGTGGGCGACAAGCGGCATCTGTTCCTGACCAACCGGGTGTCGGGTTCGATCAGTATCATCGACCAGCAGACGCTGTCGAAGGTGGGTGATATTACGGGCCTGCTGCCGGGCCCCGACGATATGGAACTGACCGCCGACGGCAAGACGCTGTGGGTGACCTTCCGCTGGGCGCGGTCGGTAGGTCTGATCGATGTGGCCAGCCGCAAGCTGGTCAAGACCATTCGCGTCGGCAAGTCGCCGCACGGGATCTACTTCAAGACCCGCGCGCCGCTGTATTGAGGACATCATGCGCAGGACGATTTCCCGCATTGCCGCGCTGGCGCTGGGCATCACGGCCACCGTGACCCTTGCCGCGGAGTCCGCGCCTGCGGAGCGGGCATGCCGCGCCGGCACGCTGTACCTGACGTTCGACACCGGCAGCATGAGCCAGGCCGAGTTGATCGCACGCACGCTGCGCAAGCATCACATCCGCGCCACTTTCTTTCTGGCCAACGAGCCAACCGTCAACAAGGACAGTTCGCTCGACGCGAGCTGGGCGCCATACTGGAAATCGCTGGCGGCTGACGGCCATGCCTTCGGCACGCATACTTTCGATCACGTCTACCTGCGCAGCGTGACGGGCGGCAAGGTCACGATGCGCCCGCAGTTCGGCCAGCATGGCGGCAAGGATGTGGTCATGGACGAAGCGGCGTTCTGCGGTGAATTGCGTCGCAGCGCCGAGGCATTCCAGTCGATGACGGGGCAGCCGATGGCGCCGCTCTGGCGCGCGCCGGGCGGCCGCACCTCGCCGCAGACGCTGGCGTGGGCGGAGCAATGCGGCTTCCGACATGTGGGCTGGGCGCCGGCCGGATTCCTGGGCGACGAGCTGTCGTCCGAGAAATTTCCGAACCAGGCGCTGCTCGACAAAGCCTTGCGCGATCTGCGGGACGGCGATATCACCATGGCACATCTCGGCATCTGGTCACGCAAGGACGCCTGGGCGCCAGCCGTGCTCGAGCCATTGATCAGCGGGCTGGAACAGAAGGGCTTCTGCTTCGCCACGCTGCGCGAGCATCCGCAATACAAGGGCTGGATCGCTCAGCGCGGGCCCGTGCGCGCCGGGCAGCCAGCGGCGACGGAAGCCACTGCAACGGGGTCGAAACGGTAATGTGGGACGCTTTCACTAACTGGCTCAATCTCTGGGTCGGCCAGATCGAAGCCACGGTCTTTCAGGACGCCATATTGCCTGTGGTCTACAACCTCGGGTTTGGCGGCTATGCCGAAGACGCATTCACCGGCACGGAATGGCTGCTGGTGGGCGTGGTCCAAATCGCGGTGATGGTGCTGATCCTCGGCCCACTGGAGAAGCTACGTCCGGTCGAGCGGGTGACCGACCGCCGGGCCATCCGCACGGACATTTTCTATACATTGATTCACCGCCTGGGTCTGTTCCGGCTGGCCATGTTCTTCCTGCTGGCGCCGCTGATGGATTCGATCGAAGGACATTTGCGCCTGCTGGGCTGGCAGCGCGTCAATGTCGAAGACTGGTGGCCGGGCGTTACGTCGGTTCCGCTGGTCAGCTTCTTCGTTTACCTGCTGTTGTTCGACCTGCTCGACTACTGGTATCACCGGCTGTCGCACACCTACCGTTGGTGGTGGAGCCTGCATGCCGTCCATCACAGCCAGCAGCAGATGACCCTGTGGAGCGACAATCGCAACCATCTGCTCGACGATATTCTGCGGGATTTCGTCTTTGCGACCGTCGCGCTTGCGGTGGGCGTGGAGCCGTCGCAGTACGTGCTGCTGGTCGCACTGTCCCAGTTGCTGCAAAGCCTGCAGCACGCCAACCTGCGTCTGCATTTCGGCTGGCTCGGCGAGCGCCTGCTGGTCTCGCCGCGGTTCCATCGCACGCACCACGCGGTGGGCCTGGGTCACGAGCGCCAGGGCAAGGATGGCAAGCCAGCGCGTCTGGGCGGCTGCAACTATGGGGTGATCTTCCCGTGGTGGGACATGCTGTTCCGCACGGCCGTGTTCACCCAGTCCTACTATCCCACCGGGATCCGCGACCAAATGCCGCCGCCGACGGGGCGGGGCCGCAACTACGGCGCCGGTTTCCTGTCCCAGCAGTGGCTGGGCATCAAGCGACTGCTGCGGCTTGGGTGACGGGCAGTGCCCCATGCTGTGCTAGGCTTGCCTGGCTTCCCGGGGCTCTCCTCAATCTCTTGACTGCATGAACGATATCTTCCGCTCGTTTGCCCGTGCGCTGGTCAGCCAGTTGCATCCGCGCATGCTGATGCTGACCGTGGTTCCCTTCATTCTCGCGACCGTCCTCTGGGGCGGCATGCTGTGGTGGGGCTGGGAACCGATCATGACCACCGCGCGAACCTTGCTTGAAGGATCCGCATTCACCAGCTGGATCTATTCGATGCTCGACTGGCTGGGCCTGCAGTCGCTGCGTACGGTGGTGGCACCACTGTTCGTGCTCACGCTGGCGATTCCGCTGGTGATCGCCTCGATGCTGATTTTCATCAGTCTGTTTTCGGTGCCGGCGGTAGTCAGGCATCTGGATCGCAGCTATCCCGATCTGCTCAAGGCGCACGGCGGCAGCATTGCCGGCAGCGTGTTTCAGGCGCTTGGCAACACGGTGGTGTTTCTGTTGTTGATGATCGTCACCTTGCCGCTCTGGCTGATTCCGCCATTTTTTGCCTTGATCCCACCGGTGCTGTGGGGGTGGCTGACCTATCGGGTGATGACTTACGACGCGCTGTCGGAGCATGCCACGGCGGAGGAGCGCAAGACGCTCATGAAACGCCACCGTGTGCCGCTGCTGGCGATTGGCGTGGCGGTGGGCCTGCTGGGTTCCGCGCCGACCTTGCTGTGGGTCTGGTCCGCTGTCATCATCTTCCTGTTCCCGGTGGTGCTGGCCGGCACGCTGTGGCTCTACGTGCTGATATTCATTTTTTCGGCGTTGTGGTTTGGCCACTATTGCCTGCGCGCCCTGGCCGATCTGCGCGCCGAGCGCGCCGCGGCGGCGCCGCCCGCTCCCGACGTGATCGATCTGTCGCCGTCCGACGTGCGTCGCATCGAGCAATCCTGAATACGGAAAACAAGAGGGCATCATGGGTTTTGGTTTGATTGTCATCGGCGACGAAATCCTGTCCGGGCGCCGTGAAGACAAGCACATGCGCAAGGCGATCGAATTGCTGAACGCGCGCGGCCTGGCGTTGAACTGGGCGGAATACATCGGCGACGAGCGCGACCGCATCACCGCCACGCTGCGCCGCACGTTTGCTAGCAGCGATATCGTGTTCTGCACCGGCGGCATTGGCGCCACGCCCGATGACCACACTCGGCAATGCGCCGCCGCGGCGCTGGGTGTGGAACTGGCGCTGCATCCCGATGCGCGCGAACAGATCGCGCTGCGCATTGCAGAATCGGCCGAAGGCGATCCGGTCAAGGCCGACCTGAACCGCCCCGAAAACCAGCATCGCTTCAAGATGGGCGAATTCCCGGTGGGCGCGCGCATCATCCCGAACAGCTACAACCGCATTCCCGGCTTCTCGGTGGCGGATCACCATTTCATGCCGGGTTTTCCGGTCATGGCGTGGCCGATGATGGAATGGGTGCTCGACCATTACTACGCGCCTCTGTTCCATCGCGATGCCGAGCAGGCGCGCGCGTTTTATGTGTTCGAAGCGCCGGAATCCACGCTGACGCCGCTGATGGAGCAGGTAGAGGCCGCCTATCCGGGTATTCGTGTGTTCAGCCTGCCGTCGGTCGGCGATGTCAGCCGCGGCGATCGCTTTGCGCGCCGCCATATCGATCTTGGCGTCAAGGGCCTGGCAGAATCGGTCCCGGCCGCCTACGCAATGCTGTTCGAAGGGGTACGCGCGATGGGCTTCGAGATTGTCGAGCAGTAGCGCATCCCGAATCGCCGCCAAAAAACAAAAGACGCCGCAAGGCGTCTTTTTGCTTTCGAGGCCAACGGTGGCGCGATCTACGCGCCGTGCCAGGGCAGGCCACGGAAACACCAGCCCTCCACGGTCTTGCGGTGATGGTGGTCATCGCGAGCGCCTTCGAATCCTTCCAGCACGTCGATGGCGAACTGGTAGCCCGCTTCGGTGGCAATGCGGGCGGCGTGCTTCGAGCGCGCGGCACTGCGGCACAGAAACAGCACCGGCGCGTCCTGCGGGACACGCGCCTTCAATTCAGCGACGAAATCAGGATTCTGCGTGCCGCCCGGATAAGTCGACCATTCCACATGGGCAAACTGTTCGTCGGGAATGGCGACGCCGCCGACCCAGTCAAGTTCCGCCTGGGTGCGGACATCCACCAGAACGGCTTTGGGATCGGCCTGCAGCAGCGCATGCGCTTCTTCGGGGCTCAGAGCGCCGAAGTACGCCAGCTGGCCTTGTTGCTGCCGTTCCTTGGCAGTCTGAAGGAGAGAGTCTCGGGTAGTCATCTTTTGTGACATGGTCAAGGTAGTTGGACAGGCGCCGCGTACGACGTCGCAAAACCACGCCATTCGTCGTGGCACTGGGAAGCGCATGAATTCGGCGCTATTCTAGCGCGCGGCCGTTGGCCGAAATGGATGGTCCCGAAAAAACTGCGTAGGTGCGCCACGCGACTCACCCCAATTCGGTGCGTAATTCACCGGGATGCACAATATAAGTGCACTCCCTTGATGAATGCACCTTTATGGTGTTTCCTGATGAGGTTGCAGGTGGGGCGTGGCGCGCGTGCGCGAGCTTGAGCGGCGAACGACGCGAAGTTGTATGCAATCCGCCAACCCCGCTGCGGTGCGGACTTGTCCGCCGATGCACGCTTTTCGGGAAGTCCGGGCGATTACCGGCGGATGGGGGGCTTTCGTTGGCATGCTTTCTGCTAACATTCCTCGTCCCTTTTGGGGTGGTCTGGATCGAAGCAAAGATCGACCGCACCAACAATGGCTTTCTCAGACACAGCCTCGAATTTCCAGGAGATAGGCATGGCGCACAGCGTTGCAGATGTGATGAAGCTCGTGAAGGAAAACGACGTCAAGTTCGTTGATTTCCGTTTCACGGATACCAAGGGCAAGGAACAGCACGTGTCGGTTCCGACGTCGCACTTCGATGAAGACAAGTTCGAAAGCGGCCATGCCTTTGACGGTTCGTCCATCGCCGGCTGGAAGGGTATCGAAGCATCGGACATGCTGCTGATGCCGGATGCGGGCACCGCCCACATCGACCCCTTCTACGAAGAACCCACCCTGGTACTGACCTGCGACGTGATCGAACCCTCGGATGGCAAGGGTTATGACCGCGACCCGCGTTCGATCGCCAAGCGCGCCGAAGCCTACCTGAAGAGCACCGGCCTGGGCGACACCGCTTTCTTCGGTCCGGAACCCGAATTCTTCATCTTCGACGGCGTGACCTGGAACATCGACATGCAGGGTTGCTCGGTCAAGATCAACTCCGAAGAAGCACCCTGGTCGTCGGGCAAGGAATTCGAGCATGGCAACAGCGGCCACCGTCCGGGCAAGAAGGGCGGCTACTTCCCGGTTGCGCCGATCGACACGTTCCAGGACATGCGTTCGGAAATGTGCCTGATTCTGGAATCGCTGGGCATTCCGGTTGAAGTCCACCACCACGAAGTGGCTGGCCAGGGCCAGAACGAAATCGGCACCAAGTTCAGCACGCTGGTGCAGCGCGCCGACTGGACGCAACTGCAGAAGTACGTGATCCAGAACGTCGCGCACACCTATGGCAAGACCGCCACGTTCATGCCGAAGCCGGTCGTGGGCGACAACGGTTCGGGCATGCACGTTCACCAGTCGGTCTGGAAGGACGGCCAGAACCTGTTCGCTGGCAACGGCTATGCCGGTCTGTCGGAATTCGCGCTGTACTACATCGGCGGCATCATCAAGCACGCTCGCGCGCTGAACGCCATCACCAACCCGGGCACGAACTCGTACAAGCGTCTGGTGCCGGGCTTCGAAGCGCCGGTGAAGCTGGCCTACTCGGCCCGCAACCGTTCGGCTTCGATCCGCATTCCGTACGTGGCGAATCCGAAGGGCCGCCGCATCGAAACGCGCTTCCCGGATCCGCTGATGAACCCGTACCTGGGCTTCTCGGCGCTGCTGATGGCCGGCCTGGACGGTGTGATGAACAAGATCCACCCGGGCGAAGCTGCCGACAAGAACCTGTACGATCTGCCGCCGGAAGAAGACGCAAAGATCCCGACCGTCTGCTCGAGCCTCGACCAGTCGCTGGAGTACCTGGACAACGATCGTGAGTTCCTGACCCGCGGCGGTGTGTTCTCGAACTCGATGATCGATGCGTACATCGAACTGAAGATGGAAGAAGTCACGCGTTTCCGCATGACGACGCACCCGATCGAGTTCGACATGTACTACTCGCTGTAAGCGCGCACGTGCGTTGCCAGGTTGTTGCCGGGCAACAGTTGCACCAGGAAGGGGCGGCCTCGGCTGTCCCTTTTTGTTTTGAAACGAAGTTGATCGCTAGAATGGGGATCTTTCCCTAACCGTCATGTCGATGTTCATGGAAGCGATTTCTAGCAAGATTTTCGGCCGCATCGGCCCGGTGCTCCCGCACCAAATGCGCGTGGGATTCCCTGTTCTGGTGATGTCGGCGGCTTTGGCGCTGGCCGCGTGGAGCGCGCCGGCTGCCGCGCAGGCGTCCGATGTCTATATGTGCAAGGGCGCCAATGGCGTGCCGGAGTATCGCAACGGCAATCCGGGCAACAGCCGTGACTGCAAGAAGCTCAACCTGCCCGATGTGGTGACCGTGCCCGGCACGCGCAGCGGCCCCGCGGCGTCCGGCGCGGCCAAGTCCGCGGCCGTTTCGCCGGCGGCTTTTCCTCGTGTCGACAGCGCCACGCAGAAGAATCGCGACAGCGAACGCCGCGCGGTGCTCGAGCAGGAACTGCAGAGCGAGCAGGGCAAGCTTGCTGGCTTGCGGGCCGAATACAACAACGGCGAACCCGAGCGCCAGGGAAATGAGCGCAATTATCAGAAATACCTGGATCGCACGGCCCGGCTGCGCGATGACATTACCCGCAGCGAGGCAAACGTGGCCTCGCTTCAGCGGGAGCTTTCGAATCTGAAGGACTAACAGCCCATGCGTCGCCTTATCCGCGGAGTCTCGCGCAAAGTCACCGGTGTGGATCGCAAGCCAGAGCCCGTCGGTCCGGACGAGGGCGATTCATACGTGCGGCCGCTTGGCGACGTGATCTTCCACCCCGGCCTCGATGTGGTGGCCAATCCTGTGCTGATGGTGCGCCAGCCCGGGCTGCGCGTGGTCTACGCCAACCCCGCTGCGGAGGCGAGCTTTGCCGTGTCGCGCAAGGCCATGGTGGAGCTCTCCCTACCTGATCTGTTCGGCGCGTCGGAAGAACTCGACACGATGATCGAGACCGTGATCGCGCGGCAGGTGGACGTGCGGCGTCAGGATCTGGTTCTGCGTCCGCCGCTGCAGGAACCGTTGCATGCGCATGTGGTGATCGGCGGCATCGAGGGGTTTTCCAGCATCGTGCTGGTCGAGATTCTGCTCAACGAGCAAAAGGTGCGCAGCGAGCGCGAAGAGCGAATTCTGGACCTGACGTCTGCCAACAAGGAACTGATCCGCAATCTGGCCCACGAGATCAAGAACCCGCTCGGCGGTATCCGCGGCGCGGCGCAGCTTCTGGAATTCGAGTTGCCGGAACGCGCCTTGCGCGAGTACACGCAGGTCATCATCAAGGAATCCGACCGGCTGCAAACGCTGGTAGATCGTCTGCTGGAACCGCACCGGCATCCCCACATCGTTTCCGAGCTCAACATTCACGAGGTGCTGGAGCGTGTGCGTTCGGTGGTGTTGGCCGAGTTTCCGAATGGGCTCGATATCGTTCGCGACTACGATGCGAGCCTGCCGGACCTGCGCGGCGATATGGAGCAGCTGATCCAGGCCGTGCTGAACATCGTGCATAACGCCGCGCAGGCCTTGAGCGAGCGCATCGCAAATGGCGACGCGCAGATCGTGTTGCGTACCCGTGTGGCGCGTCAGGTCACGATTGCAAAGCGTTTGTACAAGCTGGCATTGGATTTGCATGTGATAGACAACGGCCCGGGCATCCCCGAGGACATTCGTGAACGCATCTTCTATCCGTTGGTATCGGGCAGGGATGGCGGGAGCGGTCTCGGTCTCACACTCGCTCAAACCTTCGTGCAGCAGCACGAGGGCTTGATCGAATGCGAGAGCCGGCCGGGCTGTACCGACTTCCGTATCCTGTTGCCGCTGCATTGACCGCCGTACGATTTGGCCGATGCGGCAGGCGTGGCGGGTAGCACGGGAGACCACATGACACCGAGCAGACAAGCGACGCACATGAAGCCGATCTGGATAGTCGACGACGATCAATCAATCCGCTGGGTCCTGGAAAAGGCCCTTGCCCGTGAAAGCCTGCTCTCCCGCAGTTTTACCAATGTGCGCGACGTGCTCGCGGCATTGGAAGACGATGAGCCGCAGGTCCTGATTTCCGATATCCGCATGCCGGGCGGATCCGGCCTCGATTTGCTGCAGGCCATCAAGGCGCGCCATCCCGGCCTGCCGGTCATCGTGATGACTGCGTACTCCGATCTGGACAGCGCAGTGGCGGCATTTCAGGGCGGTGCGTTTGAATACCTGGCCAAGCCGTTCGATGTCGACAAGGCCGTCGAATTGATTCGCCGCGCGCTCGAGGAGAGTCTGCGCGAAGAGGAAATGGACGACCGGCTAGTCGATGCGCCCGAGATCCTGGGCCAGGCGCCCGCGATGCAGGACGTGTTCCGCGCGATCGGACGTCTGTCGCAATCGAATGTGACGGTGATGATCACGGGCGAATCCGGGACCGGCAAGGAACTCGTCGCGCGCGCGCTGCACAAGCACAGTCCGCGCGCCAATGGGCCCTTCATTGCACTGAACACGGCCGCCATTCCCAAGGATCTGCTCGAGTCCGAACTGTTCGGCCACGAGCGCGGCGCATTCACCGGCGCACAGACGATGCGCCGCGGTCGTTTCGAACAAGCCGAAGGCGGCACGCTGTTTCTCGACGAAATCGGCGACATGCCGTTCGATCTGCAGACGCGGCTCCTGCGCGTGCTGTCGGATGGCAATTTCTATCGCGTCGGTGGCCACAACCCGTTGCGCGCCAATGTGCGAGTGATTGCCGCCACGCACCAGAATCTTGAGACGCGCGTGAAGGAGGGACTGTTCCGCGAGGACTTGTTCCACCGGCTCAACGTGATCCGGTTGCGCCTGCCACCGCTGCGCGAGCGGCCCGAGGACATTACGCTGCTGGCCCGGCATTTCCTGCAGAAAAGTGCCAAGGAACTGGGCGTCGAACCAAAACGCATGTCCGACGACGCGCTCGGTTATGTCAGCACGCTGCCGTTCCCGGGCAATGTGCGACAGCTCGAAAACCTCTGCAACTGGCTCACCGTGATGGCGCCGGCGCAGACGATCGAAGTCAAGGATCTGCCGCGCGAGATGATCGACGCAGGACATGGCGACAGCCTGTCGGTAGCGCGTCCGATCAATGATCCGCGTCCGGGCGCTCCCGAGTACGATGCGCCGGATGCGGCCGACTACGCCATGAATGCGGGCGAGGGCGATACGATGCTCGCCACGCGTCCGCCGGTGGTCGCGCCGGCTGCGGCGGTGGCGCCTGCCTATGCCGCGGCTGCGCTTTCCCAAAGCTGGGAAAACCTGCTCGCAGGCGAAGCGAAGACCATGCTTGAATCGGGACAGACGGAAGTCATGGATGTGCTGACGCGACGCTTCGAGAAAGCGGTGCTGGAAGCCGCGCTTGGCGTGACGCGGGGCCGCCGTGTCGAGGCCGCGACGCGTCTTGGCATCGGTCGCAATACGATCACTCGCAAGCTGCAGGAGCTCGGCTTCGATTGATCTGGGGCCGTTGCCGGTTGCCCCTTGCCTCGTTGTGTAGGCGAGGGGCGCGGCCCGCGCAATATATCAGAAACCCTTGGCCCGCAGCACTCGCTCGGCCATCTCCGCGAATCCTTCCCCGCCGGCGGACTCGGTAATGTAAGCCGGCTTCTCCGGCAGCTTGTCGAGGATGTCCCGCACGTTCGCCACGCCGACCGACAACGGGAAATGCCCGAACATCGCCACATCATTGGCCGAATCGCCGATGAACAGCCATTCGTCGCGACTGGCGTCGATGTCATCCCCCAGTAGTTCCTTGACGCACAGTCGGCTCATCGACAACTTGTCGTGCCGGCCAAACCAGCCGTTGACGTGAATCGAGCTGACCGTCGCGGTCATGCCGGCGCTGCGCATCATGGCAGCGATACGGTCGACCGCCGCTTGCGGAAGCGGTGTCACGTCTTCCGCGTGATCGATCGCGAGGTCCGCCGCGTGCCACGCCTGGTCTGACGCCAGCGCGCTGCCAGGTACTTCGCGCAGGATTTCCTGGCCCAGCGCATGGATACGGTAGAGGTTGGCGTCCCGGGTTGCTGCATCGTCCAGATAGCGTGTGACCAGCTTGCCATGGGTCAGATGCGAGTAGAACGCGCCGTTTTCGCCGATGATCGCGTCAACGGGCCAGAGGCGCGTCAGGATTTCGGCCCAGGCGATGCAGCGCCCGGTGACCGGGATCACGTGCAGTCCGGCGCGTGACAGGCGGTCCAGCGCCAGATATGTCGATGCGGGCAAGCGGCCATCGGTGGTCAAGGTGCCGTCGATATCGGTCAGGATTCCCCGGACACGGCGCAGCGCGCCATCGGGCAATGCGGAAAATGGGATCGGTTCGGTCATGGCGGCAAATTGTAGTCCCGGATGGCCAGCATGGGCCGATTGTCAGTCGTCAATATGCTGCAACATTCGCTTCTGCAAGGCGGGTTTGCCCGGTGTTCCGTGACAAGAGAGCGGCGTAACATCCCTGTCACAAAAAATGCATACAGTCGGTCGCTTTTTCAAAAAAATCGTCGGACCGAAGTTACAGCCTCAGGAGAAAATCCCATGTCGTTTCCACGCTTCGCATTGAAGTTCGCCGCAGTGGCCAGTCTTGCGCTGGCCGGTACAGCCCACGCGGCTGTTGAGATTCAGTGGTGGCACGCCATGCAGGGCGCGCTGAACGACAAGGTCAACGAGATCGCCAACAAGTTCAACGCCAGCCAGTCCGATTACAAGATCGTGCCGGTCAACAAGGGCAATTACGACGAGACGATGGCCGCCGGCATTGCGGCGTTCCGCGCCGGCGGCGCGCCGGCAATCCTGCAGGTGTTCGAGGTCGGCACCGCGACGATGATGAGCGCGAAAGGCGCCATCAAGCCGGTTTCGGTGGTCATGAAGGAAGCCGGCGAGAAATTCGACCAGAAGGCGTATATCCCGGCAGTGGCTGGTTACTACACGTCGTCGAAGGGCGAGATGCTGTCGTTCCCGTTCAACAGCTCGACCACGGTCTTCTATTACAACAAGGACGCATTCAAGAAGGCCGGACTTTCCGCGCCGCCGAAGACCTGGCCCGAAGTCATGCAGTATTCGGCCAAGCTCAAGGCATCGGGCACGAATTGCGCCTACACCACCGACTGGCAAAGCTGGGTGCATCTGGAGAGCTTCTCGGCCTGGCACAACACCCTGTTTGCCAGCAAGAACAACGGTTTTGGCGGCACCGACGCGCGACTGGTATTCAATAGTCCGCTGCATGTGAAGCACATCACCAATCTGCAGGAAATGGTCAAGAAGGGCTATTTCAGCTACGGCGGCCGCAAGTCGGAGTCTCAGGCCAAGTTCTATAACGGTGAATGCGCAATGTTCACGGGCTCGTCGGCTTCGCTGGCGAATATCCGCAAGAACGCGAAGTTCCAGTTTGGCGTTTCGCAGTTGCCGTATTACCCGGACGTTGCCGGCGCGCCGCAGAACACTATTATCGGCGGCGCCTCGCTGTGGGTAATGGGCGGCAAGAAGGCGGAAGAATACAAGGGCGTTGCCAAGTTCTTCACGTTCCTGTCGCAACCGGAAATTCAGTCCGACTGGCACCAGGCTACCGGCTACTTGCCGGTCACGATGGCTGCTTATGAGCTGACCAAGAAGTCCGGCTATTACGAAAAGAACCCGGGTGCCGACGTGTCGGTCGAGCAAATGGTGGTGAAGACCACGGACAAATCCCGTGGCGTGCGCCTCGGTAATCTCGTGCAGATCCGCACCATCGTCGACGAGGAACTCGAGTCGGTGTGGGCAGGCAAGAAGGAGCCGAAAGCAGCGCTCGATGCGGCCATCGCGCGTGGCAACGAGCAACTGGAACGCTTCCAGAAGACCGCAAGGGAATAAGCCGGCGGGCAGCTGCCCCGGGGCTGAGGCGGGCGGCGGGATAACCGTCGCCCGCTTGCATTTGTTTGTGTTAGCGGAATCCTGATAATGGAAAAGCGCGTCGTATTCCGGTCGCCGTGGTTGCCGTATCTGCTGGTCATGCCGCAGATCGTCATCACGCTGGTCTTCTTCTTTCTGCCCGCCGGGCAGGCGTTGTGGCAGTCGATGCTGCAGCAGGATGCCTTCGGCATCAATCTCGACTTCGTCGGAGCGGACAATTTCATGGCGCTCTGGAACGATCCGAATTACCTGGAGTCGTTTCAGGTCACTGCGATATTCGCGATCGGCGTAACCGTGGTCGGGCTGTCGGTGGCGCTGTTGCTGGCCTATTTTGCCGACCGCGTGGTGCGTGCGGCCACCGGCTACAAGACGTTGCTGATCTGGCCGTATGCGGTGGCACCGGCCGTGGCGGGCGTGTTGTGGATGTTTATGTTCAACCCCACGCTCGGTGTCGTGTCGTACGCGCTGCGCACGATGGGCGTGGACTGGAATTATCTGCTCGACAGCAAGCAGGCCCTGGCATTGGTGATATTGGCAGCAGCGTGGAAGCAGATCAGCTACAACTTCCTGTTCTTCCTGGCGGGCCTGCAAAGTATTCCGAAATCGCTCATCGAGGCGGCGGCCATTGACGGCGCAGGCCCTTGGAAGCGTTTCTGGTCGATCATTTTCCCGCTGCTTTCGCCGACGACGTTTTTCCTGCTGGTCATCAATATCGTCTACGCGTTCTTCGACACCTTTGCAATCATCGATGCGGTGACGCACGGCGGGCCGTTCAACTCAACCAACACGCTGGTCTACAAGGTGTTCCATGACGGCTTTCGCGGCATGGATATCGGTGGGTCGGCGGCGCAGTCGGTGGTGCTGATGGTGATCGTGATCGCGCTGACCGTGGTGCAGTTCCGATTCGTGGAACGCAAGGTCCAGTACTGACAGGAGGCAGTCAAATGATAGAACGTCGTCCTGTGCTGGACTTTATTTCGCACCTGGTGCTGATCACCGGCATTTTGGTGGTCGCTTTTCCGGTGTATCTCACCTTCGTTGCCTCGACACTGACGGCGGAGCAGGTGCTGGACGCGCCAATGACGCTGTTGCCCGGCAGTCATTTGATCGAGAATTACCGAACCGTGCTGTTCCATGGCGTGGGCGAATCGGCGGCGCCGGTTTCCACAATGATGAAGAACAGCCTGATCATGGCGCTGGGTATTGCATTGGGCAAGATCGCCATCTCGATTATCTCGGCGTTCGCGATCGTCTATTTCCGCTTTCCGCTGCGCAAGACGTTTTTCTGGATGATTTTCGTCACGCTAATGCTGCCGGTGGAAGTGCGGATTCTGCCGACGTACAAGGTGGTCTCGGATCTCGGCCTGCTCGATAGCTATTTTGGATTGACCATCCCGATCATTGCATCGGCGACAGCCACATTCCTGTTTCGTCAATTTTTCCTGACCATTCCCGATGAACTGGCGGAAGCCGCGCGTATCGACGGCGCGGGGCCGCTGCGTTTTTTCTGGGACGTGGTGCTGCCGCTGTCGCGCACCAGTATCGCGGCGCTGTTTGTAATCCAGTTCATTTACGGATGGAATCAGTATCTTTGGCCGCTGCTGATTACCACCCAGAAATCGATGACACCGGTGGTGGTCGGTGTCACGCAAATGATTTCCCGCTCCGGCGA
Organism: Cupriavidus pauculus; assembly: GCF_008801835.1. Classification (GTDB taxonomy): domain Bacteria; phylum Pseudomonadota; class Gammaproteobacteria; order Burkholderiales; family Burkholderiaceae; genus Cupriavidus; species Cupriavidus pauculus. Next base: position 18,853 of record NZ_VZOW01000030.1, read on the forward strand.
TGCGGCCACCGACTGGAACCTAGTGATGGCCACCGTAATGCTGGCGATGATTCCGCCGGCCGTGGTGGTGGTGTTGATGCAACGCTGGTTCGTCAAGGGCCTGGTGGAAACGGAAAAGTAAAGGCAATCCATGGCAAAGCTGTCTCTTCGCAATGTTCAGAAGACTTATGTCGGTGGTGCGCAAGTCGTGCACGGCATCGATATGGAAATCGGCGATGGCGAGTTCATCGTGATAGTCGGCCCGTCGGGCTGCGGTAAATCTACGCTGTTGCGCATGGTGGCGGGGCTCGAGACCATTACCGGCGGCGAGGTGCATATCGGCGGCAAGGTGGTCAACGACCTGGAACCCGCCGAGCGCGATATCGCGATGGTGTTCCAGAACTACGCGTTGTATCCGCATATGAGCGTGTACGACAACATGGCATATGGGCTGAAAATCCGCGGCATGCCGAAGGCCGAAATCGAACAGCGCGTACGGCATGCCGCCGATATTCTGGAACTGGCGCCGTTGCTAGATCGCAAGCCGCGCGCGCTGTCAGGCGGCCAGCGCCAGCGCGTGGCCATGGGGCGCGCCATTGTGCGGGAGCCCGCCGTGTTCCTGTTCGACGAGCCGCTATCGAATCTCGATGCCAAGCTGCGCGTGCAAATGCGGCTGGAGTTGAAGGACCTGCACCGTCGTCTCAAGACCACCAGCCTCTATGTGACCCACGATCAGGTCGAAGCCATGACGCTGGCTGACCGCATGATGGTGCTCAACGGCGGTCGGGTGGAGCAGATCGGTACGCCGCTCGAGGTCTATTCGCGTCCGGCCAGCACGTTCGTGGCCGGCTTTATCGGCTCGCCGCCGATGAACCTCGTGCCCGTGGTACGCAATGGCGCGGGGCAGGGCGAGGCCGCGCAGATGCGTGTGGTGCCAAAGGAAGGGCAGGCCGGGACCGCCGCAACGCTTGGACATCTGCCGATGGGCCTGCACCTGCCGGAGCAGGCGCTGCTGGGATTGCGACCCGAGCATGTCGAACCCTGCGCCGCGCACGAGGCCATCGCACAGGTCGATGTGCGTGTGGTGGAAGCACTGGGGGCCGATTCCTTTGCGTATGGCACGCTGGGCGGGCAGCCGATCGTCGTACGGCTCGACAGCCAGATGCACGTGCGCGCCGGCGACCAACTGCCGATCACGGCATCGGCCGACCATCTGCATTTCTTCGATATGCAACACGGCAAGCGCATCGAGGCCAGGGCATGACAGGAAAGGATTGGGCGTATCCGCGCTTCATCGCGCATCGTGGCGCCGGCAAGTTGGCGCCCGAAAATACTTTGGCTGCAATCCGGCACGGCGCATCATTCGGCTACCGAATGTTCGAGTTCGACGTGAAGCTGTCGGGCGATGGCAAGGCGGTGCTGATGCACGACGCCACGCTGGATCGGACGACGTCTGGTTCCGGGCGCGTCGATGCGCTGACAATGGGGGAGCTGGCGGCGCTGGATGCCGGCAGCTGGCATGGCCCGGCCTTTGCCGGCGAGCCGATTCCCACGCTGGCCGCCGTTGCGCGCTATACGCAGGCCAATGGATTCCTGGTCAATATCGAAATCAAGCCAGTGCCCGGCGCGGAGCATCGCACCGGCGCTGCAGTGGCGCTTGATGCGCTTTCGCTGTGGAAAGGCGCCGCTGTGCCGCCGTTGCTGTCATCGTTTTCTGAAGAGGCGCTTGCCGCGGCGCGGGATGTCGCGCCCGGGCTGCCCCGCGCACTGCTTCTGGATAAACTGCCAGCAGACTGGCTGGAACGGCTGAAGCGGCTCGATTGCGTGGCGCTCGACGCGAATCACCGCGAGCTGGACGACCAGGTCATCGCGGCTGCGCATGCGGCCGGCTTCAAGGTGCTGTGCTACACAGTGAACGATCCGCAAAGGGCGCGGGACCTTGTCTCATGGGGACTCGACGGTCTGATTACCGATGCGGTGGACCAGATCGCGCCCGATTCGGCCAAGACCTGAACAGAGTGTCTGAATTTTGCATCACGAAAAGTCCCCGCGGTTTTTAGGCAAACGTGCTATGCTTCGCGAGTGAAGACTTAGGTCCTTCCCCGCACAACTTGCCCTTTCGGGTCTGGCGGCGAGACCGACAACCAGCGGCACCCAGCGGGTGCCGTTCGTTCAAGGTGGTTACCGCAGGACCCCCAAGAGTTGTTTGCAATCCGCTAACCGGTCAAGCCGTGTCGCGGAAGGTTGATGAACCCGCTTAACTCCGGCATACCCGGAGAATAGTGAGCGCCCCATGATGCAGCAGTATCAGAGCAATTCGTACCTCTTCGGCGGAAACGCCCCCTATGTGGAAGAGTTGTACGAGGCCTATCTCCAGAATCCCAGCTCGGTTCCCGACAATTGGCGCGCGTATTTTGACGCGATGCAGAATGTCCCGGCTGTGGATGGTTCCAACGCCCGCGATATTCCCCACGCACCGATCGTCGCCTCGTTTGCCGAGCGCGCCAAGCAGGGCCCCATCAAGACCATTGTTGCCTCGGCCGATTCCGATATGGGCCGCAAGCGCGTCGCTGCCACGCAGCTGATCGCCGCCTATCGCAACATCGGTTCGCACTGGGCGGATCTCGATCCGCTCAAGCGGCAGGAGCGTCCGCCCCTGCCTGACCTCGATCCCGCGTTCTACGGCTTCTCCGAGGCTGACCTCGACATCGTTTTCAATGCCAGCAATACGTATTTCGGCAAGGAATCGATGAGCCTGCGCGAGCTGCTCAACAATCTTCGCGAGACATACTGCGGCACCATCGGCGCCGAGTTCATGTACGTGAGCGACCAGGCGCAGAAGCGCTGGTGGCAGGAGCGTCTGGAAACCACGCGTTCCAAGCCCGTGTTCACGCTCGAAAAGAAGAAACACATCCTCGACCGCCTGACCGCTGCCGAAGGCCTCGAGCGCTTCCTCCACACCAAGTATGTCGGTCAGAAGCGTTTCTCGCTGGAAGGCGGAGAGAGCTTCATCGCCGCGATGGACGAACTGATCCAGCGCGCCGGTAGCAAGGGCGTGCAGGAAATCGTGATCGGCATGGCCCACCGCGGCCGTCTGAATGTGCTGGTCAACACGCTGGGCAAGATGCCCGCGGACCTGTTTGCCGAATTCGAAGGCAAGCATGTCGACGATCTGCCGGCTGGCGACGTGAAGTACCACAAGGGCTTTTCGAGCGATGTCTCGACCGAGGGCGGCCCTGTCCACCTGTCGCTCGCGTTCAACCCGTCGCACCTGGAAATCGTCAACCCGGTCGTGGAAGGTTCGGCCAAGGCGCGTCAGGAACGCCGTGGCGATGCCGGTCACAAGGAAGTGCTGCCCGTGCAGGTGCACGGCGACGCCGCCTTTGCCGGCCAGGGCGTGGTGATGGAAACGCTGAACCTCGCGCAAACGCGCGGTTACGGCACGGGCGGCACGATGCACCTGGTCATCAACAACCAGATCGGCTTCACCACTTCCGATCCGCGCGATGCACGTTCGACGCTGTACTGCACGGACGTGGTCAAGATGATCGAGGCGCCGGTGCTGCACGTGAACGGCGACGACCCCGAAGCCGTGGTCTACGCCATGCAGCTGGCCGTTGATTTCCGCATGGAATTCAACAAGGACGTCGTGGTCGATATCATCTGCTTCCGCAAGCTGGGCCACAACGAGCAAGACACGCCAGCGGTGACGCAGCCGCTGATGTACAAGAAGATCAGCCAGCATCCGGGCACGCGCAAGCTGTACGCGGACAAGCTGGTGGCGCAAAACCTGACCCCTGCCGATTTCGGCGACGAACTGGTCAAGAGCTATCGCGCCGCGATGGACGCCGGCAAGCACACCGTCGACCCCGTTCTGTCGAACTTCAAGAACAAGTTCGCCGTGGACTGGATGCCGTTCCTGAATCGCAAGTGGACGGACGCCGCTGACACTGCGGTGCCGGTGACGGAATTGAAGCGCCTGGCCGAGCGCATCACCACGATCCCCGATCACTTCAAGGTTCACCCGCTGGTGGAAAAGGTCATCAAGGACCGCGCCAACATGGGCAAGGGCGAACAGATGCTGGACTGGGGTATGGGCGAGCATCTGGCCTTCGCCTCGCTGGTCGCGTCGGGCTACCCGGTGCGTATCACCGGTCAGGATGCCGGTCGTGGAACGTTCACGCACCGCCATGCCGTGCTGCACGACCAGGCTCGCGAGCGCTGGGACGCCGGCACGTACATCCCGCTGCAGAATGTGTCCGAAAACCAGGCGCCGTTTACGGTGATCGACTCTGTGCTGTCGGAAGAAGCTGTGCTCGGCTTCGAATACGGTTTCTCGACCGCCGAACCGAACGCACTGGTGATCTGGGAAGCCCAGTTCGGCGACTTCGTCAACGGTGCGCAGGTCGTGATCGACCAGTTCATTTCGTCGGGTGAAGTGAAGTGGGGCCGCGCCTCGGGCCTGACGATGATGCTGCCGCACGGCTACGAAGGCCAGGGCCCGGAACACAGCTCGGCACGTATCGAGCGTTTCCTGCAGCTTTGCGCCGACCACAACATCCAGGTTGTGCAGCCGACCACGCCAGCCCAGATCTTCCACCTGCTGCGCCGCCAGATGATCCGTCTGTTCCGCAAGCCGCTGGTGATCATGACGCCGAAGTCGCTGCTGCGTAACAAGGATGCGGTCTCGCCGCTGTCCGATCTCGCCAAGGGCCACTTCGAAACGGTGATCCCCGACAACGAGGAACTGAACGCGAGCAAGGTCAAGCGCATCATCATGTGCTCGGGCAAGGTTTATTACGATCTGGTGAACACGCGCAAGGAGCGCGAAGCCACCGATACGGCAATTATCCGCCTGGAACAGCTGTATCCGTTCCCGCACAAGGCTGTGGCCGCCGAACTCAAGAAGTACCCGGCCGCGACCGAAATCGTGTGGTGCCAGGACGAACCGCAGAACCAGGGCGCCTGGTTCTTCGTTCAGCACTACATCATGGAAAACATGACGGAAGGCCAGAAGCTCGGTTATGCCGGTCGTCCCGCCTCGGCTTCGCCGGCGGTGGGCTACTACGCAAAGCACAACGAGCAACAGAAGGCGCTGCTGGACGCTGCGTTCTCCAAGCTCAAGGGCTTTGTTCTGACCAAGTAATTCGTTGGTGCCCGCGGCCGCGCACAGGGATACGCGCCGCGGTGTACCTGCCTGATACGAAACACACACGCATACATCGAGGAATAACAAAACCATGGCTATTGTTGACGTCAAGGTTCCGCAACTGTCTGAATCGGTCGCCGAAGCGACCATGCTGAACTGGAAGAAGAAGCCGGGCGAAGCCGTTGCTCAGGACGAAATCCTGATCGAAATCGAAACGGACAAGGTTGTGCTGGAAGTGCCGGCCCCGTCGGCTGGCGTGCTGTCGCAAATCATCAAGAACGACGGCGATACCGTCGTCGCCGATGAAGTCATTGCCAAGATCGACACGGAAGCGACGGCTGGCGCCGCCGCTCCCGCCGCTGCCGCTCCGGCGCCCGCTGCCGCTGCAGCAGCCCCGGCGGCTGCAGCTCCTGCTCCGGCCGCCGCCGGCGCAATCGCCATGCCGTCGGCAGCCAAGCTGATGGCCGAAGGTGGCCTGTCGGCCTCGCAAGTGGCTGGCACTGGCAAGGACGGCCGCATCACCAAGGGCGACGTGCTGGCCGCTGGCTCGGCTCCGGCCCCGGCTGCCAAGGCTGCTCCGGCCCCCGCGCCGGCCAAGCCGGCACTGCCGCAGGTTGCTGCCCAGGTCGATTTCGCCGCGCTGGGCGACCGCCCGGAAGAGCGCGTGCCGATGAGCCGTCTGCGTGCCCGCATCGCAGAACGTCTGATCCAGTCGCAATCGACCAACGCCATCCTCACCACGTTCAACGAAGTGAACATGAAGCCGGTGATGGACCTGCGCGCCAAGTACAAGGACCGCTTCGAGAAGGAACACGGCGTGAAGCTCGGCTTCATGTCGTTCTTCGTGAAGGCCGCGGTCCATGCGCTGAAGAAGTACCCCATCATCAACGCATCGGTCGATGGCAACGACATCGTCTACCACGGCTACTTCGACATCGGCATCGCCGTTGGCTCGCCGCGTGGCCTGGTCGTGCCTATCCTCCGCAACGCCGACCAGATGAGCCTGGCCGATATCGAGAAGAAGATCGCTGAATTTGGCGCCAAGGCCCGCGACGGCAAGCTGTCGCTGGACGAGCTGACCGGCGGTACGTTCTCGATCTCGAACGGCGGTACTTTCGGTTCGATGCTGTCGACCCCGATCATCAACCCGCCCCAGTCGGCAATCCTTGGCGTACACGCCACGAAGGACCGTGCCGTGGTGGAAGACGGTCAGATCGTGATCCGCCCGATGAACTACCTGGCCATGTCCTATGACCACCGCATCATCGACGGCCGCGAAGCCGTTCTGGGCCTGGTCGCAATGAAGGAAGCGCTGGAAGATCCGGCCCGCCTGCTGCTGGACCTGTAATCTGGTCCGACCTCAGTAGACATCCCGTCTTTCGATTGTCGTCCTCCTCGCGTGCGTGCACGCGGGGAGTCGGCCGCGTCCCGAGCCACAAGCGCCGGACGCCCGCCATGACGAGCCAAAGAGAAATTTCATGAGCAAACAATTCGACGTGCTGGTGATCGGCGCCGGCCCCGGCGGCTATATCGCCGCCATTCGCGCGGCCCAGCTGGGCCTGAACGTGGCATGCCTGGAAGGCAATGCCTATGACGATCCCAAGGGCGAAGCCCGTCTGGGCGGCACCTGCCTCAACGTAGGCTGCATTCCGTCCAAGGCGCTGCTGGCTTCCTCGGAAGAGTTCGAGAACGCCACGCACCACCTGGCCGACCACGGTATCACCGTGGGCGACGTCAAGGTCGACGTGGCCAAGATGCTCAAGCGCAAGGACGATATCGTCGGCAAGATGACGAAGGGTATCGAGTTCCTGTTCCGCAAGAACAAGGTCACGCTGTTCAAGGGCTACGGCAAGTTCTCGGGTAAGACGGCAGACGGCTTCCAAGTGGAAGTGAACGGCGAAACGCTGACGGCCAAGCACGTCATCATCGCCACGGGCTCGAAGGCACGCCATCTGCCCGGTATTACCGTCGACAACAATCTGATCAGCGATAACGAAGGCGCATTGAAGTTTGCTTCCGTGCCCAAGAAGCTGGGCGTGATCGGCGCAGGCGTCATCGGCCTGGAATTGGGTTCGGTGTGGCGTCGCCTCGGCGCTGACGTGACCGTGCTCGAAGCGCTACCCGCATTCCTGGGTGCTGCCGACGAAGGCGTGGCCAAGGAAGCGCAGAAGCTGCTGACCAAGCAGGGCCTGAAGTTCAACCTTGGCGTCAAGGTCGATGAAGTCAAGACCGGCAAGGACAGCGTCACCGTCAACTTCACGGACAAGGACGGCAAAGCCCAGACGCTGGAAGTCGATCGACTGATCGTGTCGGTCGGCCGGGTGCCGAACACCGACAACCTGGGCCTGGAAGCGGTTGGCCTGGGCGTGGACCAGCGCGGCTTCATCGAGGTGGACGATCATTGCCAGACCAAGGTGCCCGGCATCTGGGCGATTGGCGACGTGGTGCGTGGCCCGATGCTGGCACACAAGGCTGAAGACGAAGGCGTGGCCGTGGCCGAGCGCATCGTCGGCCAGAAGCCGCATATCGACTTCAACACGATTCCCTGGGTTATCTACACGTTCCCGGAAATCGCCTGGGTCGGTAAGACCGAACAGCAACTCAAGGCCGAGGGCCGCGAGTACAAGACCGGTCAGTTCCCGTTCATGGCTAACGGCCGTGCGCTGGGAATGGGCGCGTCAGACGGCTTCGTCAAGATGCTGGCCGATGCCAAGACCGATGAGATCCTCGGTGTGCATATTGTGGCCGCCAACGCTTCGGACCTGATCGCCGAAGCCGTGGTTGCCATGGAGTTCAAGGCAGCGAGCGAGGACATTGGACGCGTTTGCCATCCGCACCCGTCCATGTCGGAAGTCATGCGCGAAGCTGCATTGGCTGTCGATAAGCGTCAGCTCAACATGTAAGGCATTTGCCCGCCATCTAGCGAGCACCGGCGCGCCGCCATCAACGGCGCGCCGTTTTCACTTGCAGCCCCGATCGAATTCGACATGAATGTCACCGAGTTTTACGAGCACGAACTCAAACAACGCGGCTATCAGTCCGACGAGGCGCAATTGCGTGCCGTGGCGCGGCTGCAGCAATGCTATGACGAGTGGGTGGCCTACAAAAGCCGGCGCAACAGTACGCTGAAAAAGCTGCTGGTGCATCCTGACGTGCCCAAGGGCGTGTATATGTGGGGTGGAGTGGGGCGCGGCAAGTCGTTCCTGATGGACAGCTTCTATTCGTGCGTGCCCGTGGTGCGCAAGACAAGGCTCCATTTCCACGAATTCATGCGCGAGGTGCATCGCGAGCTGGAAGAACTGCGAGGCCGGCCCGACCCGCTCGACGAACTCGCCAAACGCATCGCGCGGCGATTCAGGTTGATCTGCTTCGACGAGTTCCACGTCAGCGATGTGGCAGATGCCATGATCCTGCACAGACTGCTGCAACAGCTATTCGACAATGGCGTCCAGTTTGTGATGACTTCGAACTATCGTCCAGACTTGCTGTATCCGGATGGGTTGCATCGCGACCGGGTGCTGCCCGCAATCGAACTGCTTCAGAAGAAGCTTGACGTCGTGAACGTGGACGCCGGCATCGACTACCGGAAGCGCGCGCTCGAGCAGGTGCAGGCCTATCACACACCTCTTAACCGCGAGGCAAGTGCGGCGCTGCGCGACGCTTTCGTCTCAATTGCTGGCACAGCTGACGAGTCGCCGATCCTGCATATCGAGCATCGTGAAATCAAGGCATTGCGCAAGGCGAACGGGGTGGTGTGGTTCGACTTTGCCACGCTGTGCGGCGGTCCACGGTCCCAGAACGATTACCTTGAAATTGCTTCGCAATTCCACACGGTGATCCTGTCCGATGTACCAAAAATGACGCCGCGCATGTCGTCCGAAGCCCGGCGCTTCACATGGCTGATCGATGTCTTCTATGACCACAAGGTCAAGCTGTTGATGTCGGCTGAAGTGCCGGCGGACGAGCTTTATACGGAAGGCCAGATGGCCAACGAATTCCATCGGACTGTGTCGCGCATTATCGAGATGCAGTCGCGCGAGTATCTGGAATCAGAACGGCGCGTGATGGACACTTCGCTGACCTGATTCAAGGGTCTTGCTATGGCGCGAGTTGTTTGAGATTGTCGCGGAGATTCTGACGCGGTTCCTCCAAAGTTGATTTGTATCAAGGCGAGGGCTGGCTGAGTTATCTAGTATCCACTGGGTAATAAAAGCGAGCCATGCCGTCCCTAACTACCGCGCCCCCCCTCGCGTCACCGTCCTCCGTCGCCACGATCGCCCATTCTCCGGGCGCTGGGACCGCTCCCTCGTCTGCGTCGAATCCATCCATTCATTGCTTTCACTGCGGTCAACCAACGCAGTCCGGCACATCGTTCGTGGCCGAAATCGATGGCCGTGCCCAAAGATTCTGTTGCGGTGGCTGTCAGACGCTGGCGCTTACCTTGCATGCAGCTGGATTCGGCCATCTGTATGGCTCGGCCGCCCGCTTCGCCGCACCCATCGATGCTGATGATCGCCGCAAGGCGGAACCTATCTGGGCCGCCTATGACACTCCCGAGCTCCGCGCACAGTTCACTCGCCCGCTGGGCGATGGCCGCTCCGAAATTACGCTGGCGCCCGAAAATATCAGATGCGCCGCATGCGCGTGGCTGATCGAACAGCATTTGAGCCAGCTTGATGGCGTGGAATCGGTGATCGCCAATGTCGCCACCCGTCGCGTGGTCGTGAAATGGCGGGATACGTCGCACGGTGTCGCCGGACTGCTGTCCGCGCTTGCCGACATCGGCTATGTCGCCTGGCCGTTCGAAGCTTCGCGCAGTGACCAGCAGGATCGCCGGGAACGACGCAGTTTGCTGATGCGCATGGCGGTGGCGATGCTCGGCATGATGCAGGTGATGATGTACGCGTGGCCGATCTACACGCATGAAGCCACCATTGATCCCGATCAGCTTCAACTGATGCGTTGGGCGAGCTTCGTGCTGACGCTGCCGGTGGTCCTATATTCCGCGTGGCCGATTTTCACCGGGGCTCTGCGGTCGTTGCGCCGCGCTCACATGGGCATGGACGTGCCGGTAGCTATCGGCATTGCGGCTGGCTTCATCGCCAGCATGGTCGGCACGTTACGCGGGACCGGAGACGTGTATTTCGACTCGGTCACGATGTTCGTCGCCTTCCTGTTGCTGGCCCGGTATCTGGAGTTGCGGGTGCGCCAGGCATCGCGCAGTGGCGCGGAAATGCTGGCGCGTCAGTTGCCCGCGACTTGCGAGCGCCTGGCCGAGTCCGGCGGTATTGGCGAGCGCATCCCGGTGGCGCGACTGAAAATCGGTGACCGGATTCGAATCAAGGCGGGCGAGATCATTCCGGCAGACGGGGAGGTCGTCGCCGGCGCCAGTGAAATCGACGAATCGATGCTGACAGGCGAGGCGAGACCCGTGAGGCGCGCGGTTGGCGAAAAGGTACTCGCGGGCTGTTTCAACGCGGTCAGTCCTCTTGAGGTCAGCGTCGATCGAATCGGCGCGCAGACACGTCTTGCTGAGATCGTTTCGGTTCTCGATCGCGCACTGGCGGAAAAACCTCGCCTGGCGCAGTTGGCGGACCGGGTTGCGGGATGGTTCGTCGGCACGCTGCTGGTCACGGCGGCTCTCACAGGCTTGATCTGGACGCTATGGATCGACCCATCGCGGGCGTTGATGGTGACGGTAGCTGTTCTGGTCGTGAGTTGTCCTTGCGCATTGTCGCTTGCAACGCCCGCGGCACTGGCGGCGGCGGGCGCTTCACTGTCGCGACGTGGCGTGCTATTGACGCGGGCACATGCGCTCGAAGCGTTATCGCGGGTTACCGACGTCGTGCTCGACAAGACCGGCACGTTGACCGAAGGCCGCTTCGCCCTCGTCTCCACGGAGACATTTGGGAGGTTGGATGCATCGCATTGTGTCCGTATTGCGGCCGCAATGGAGCGAGGTGGCGAGCACCCAATCGCGCGGGCATTTGCAGCTGCGATCGAAGGTTCTGATTTCGACGAACTGTCGGTAAAGAACCTGCGGAACCACCCGGGGCAGGGATTGGAAGCGGAAATTGAGGGACGTTGTGTGCGATTGGGCCGGCGCGAGTTCGTCGCTGAGTTAGCGGCAGCTCAGGATGCCTCCGTTGCCACGGACTTGCGTCCCGGTGCGACGGAAGTGTGGCTAGCCGACGTTGATGGTTGCCTCGCATGCTTTCATCTGGCGGATGTGGAGCGCCCGCATACCCGTGCACTGCTTCGGGCGCTGGCCTCCCTGGGTGTGCGTTGCCACCTCGTCTCCGGGGATGCGCCGGCCACAGTGCGGTGGTGGGCTGGCCAGCTTGGTATGGAGACGGCAATGGGCGCGGTGACCCCGGAGGGTAAACGCGATTACGTGGCCGCGTTGCAGAAGCGCGGGGCAATTGTGCTGGCAGCGGGGGACGGTATCAACGACGCGCCCCTGCTGGCGCAAGCGCAGGTTTCCATTGCCATTGGCAGCGGGGCGCCGCTGGCCCAGGCGGGCGCGGATGCAGTGCTGATCCACGGCGGCGTCACCGAGATTGCAGCATCTATCGATCTGGCGTGTCGCACGCGCAGCGTCATGCGGCAGAACCTGGGCTGGGCATTTGCCTACAACGTCATCGCGATCCCGCTCGCGGCTACCGGTCATGTGACGGCGTGGATGGCGGGAATCGGCATGTCCGTGTCATCCCTGCTGGTCGTGGCCAACGCGTGGCGGCTTCTGCGTGTCAAGCCAGTCAGGGTAGAGGAGTCGTGAGTGGAAACCCTTTTCCTGCTGGTTCCGATGAGTCTAATCCTGGTTGTATTCGTTGTTGCGGCGCTGTGGTGGGCCGTGCATTCCGGTCAGTATGACGATCTCGATCGCCCTGGAGAGGCCATTCTTCTTGACAACGACAAGCCACAGGATCGCTGAAAGCGCTATCTGTTTTGTGCGGGGTGTCGCGGTTTTGTTGCCAGGACAACAGTGCAGTCAAACAGTTCTAGTGGGGTGCGCTGACATTGACTGAGGTCAACACGGCTTGGTGGTTGTTTTTCTAAAGTCACACGGTCAATAGGTTTATTCTTACTTAGCTTGGGGGTCTGAATGGCTGTCTCCACCGCGTCGTCACGCGTCGACACCTTCAACTACGGCGTTGTGCGGCAGTTTGCCGTCATGACCGTGGTTTGGGGAATCGTCGGCATGGCCGTAGGCGTTCTGCTTGCGGCACAACTGATCTGGCCAGATCTGAATTTCAATACACCGTGGCTGTCATTCGGCCGATTGCGGCCGTTGCATACCAACGCGGTGATTTTCGCGTTTGGCGGAAGCGCGCTGTTCGCGACGTCCTATTACGTTGTGCAGCGCACCTGCCAGGCGCGTCTGTTCTGCGGGCCGCTTGCTGCCTTTACCTTCTGGGGATGGCAGGCCGTTATCGTCGCTGCAGCCATTACGCTGCCGCTCGGGATCACGACGTCGAAGGAATACGCCGAGCTGGAATGGCCGATCGATATTCTCATCACGCTCGTATGGGTCGCCTATGCGATCGTCTTTTTCGGCACGATCGTCAAACGCAAGACGCGCCATATCTACGTCGCCAACTGGTTCTTTGGTGCGTACATCCTTACGATCGCAGTCCTGCATATCGTCAACAACATCGAAATGCCAGCGTCGATGTGGAAGTCGTACTCCGCTTACGCTGGTGTGCAGGACGCCATGATTCAATGGTGGTACGGCCACAATGCAGTGGGCTTCTTCCTGACCACCAGCTTTCTGGGGATGATGTACTACTTCATTCCCAAACAGGCCGAGCGCCCCATCTATTCGTATCGCCTCTCGATCGTCCATTTCTGGGCGCTGAACTTCACCTATATGTGGGCGGGTCCACACCATCTGCAATACACGGCACTCCCCGATTGGGCGCAGTCACTGGGCATGGTGTTTTCGCTCATTCTGCTTGCCCCATCGTGGGGTGGCATGATCAACGGCATCATGACGATGTCGGGCGCCTGGCACAAGCTGCGTACCGACCCGATTCTGAAATTCCTCGTGGTGGCGCTTTCGTTCTACGGCATGGCGACGTTCGAGGGGTCGATGATGTCGATTAAGACGGTCAATGCGCTCTCGCACTACACGGACTGGACCATTGGCCACGTCCATTCGGGTGCGTTGGGGTGGGTCGCGATGATTTCGATCGGTTCGCTTTACTACCTCATTCCTCGCCTGTTCGGGGAAAAGCAGATGTACAGCACCCGCTTGATCGAGTGGCATTTCTGGATCGCCACGATCGGCGTCGTCCTCTATATCGCTTCGATGTGGATTGCCGGGGTAATGGAAGGCCTGATGTGGCGTGCCACCCAGCCCGACGGCACGCTGACCTATGCCTTTGTGGAGGCGGTCAAGGCCAAGTACCCGTTCTACCTGATCCGTCTGATGGGGGGCCTCTGTTTCCTGGCGGGCATGTTCATCATGGCCTACAACGTCGCACGTACGATCGCCGGCAAGCCAGCAGTGGATGCGCCGATTCCGGCAAGCTTGCCCGCATCTGCCCATTGATCGCCGAGGACTACAACGATGGCTCAAAATCAAGGTTTCTTTCGGCACGAGACGCTCGAAAAGAATGTCGGCTGGCTGATCATTGCGACGATCATCGTGGTCAGCATCGCTGGCCTCGTACAAATCGTACCGTTGTTCTTCCAGCATTCCACAACACAGCCGGATCCTGGCATCACGCCGTATTCACCGCTCAGGCTGATGGGGCGCGATATCTATATCCGTGAAGGCTGTGTGGGCTGCCATTCGCAGCAGGTGCGGACGCTGCAGGCGGAAACGGAGCGCTATGGCCATTTCTCGACGGCGGGCGAATCGGTCTATGACCATCCGTTCCTATGGGGATCGAAGCGGACCGGGCCGGATCTCGCACGGGTAGGAGGTCGCTATTCGGACGACTGGCAGCGCATTCATTTGCGCAATCCGCGTGACGTCGTTCCCGAATCTGTGATGCCCTCGTATCCGTGGCTCGAAAAGACACCGTTGCCAACCAATTCGATCCAGGATCGCATGCGAGCGCTGCAGCGCCTCGGCGTGCCTTATAGCGATGCGGACATTGCCAAGGCGCCCGAGCAGCTCTCCGGCAAGACCGAGGAGGACGCAATGGTGGCTTATCTGCAGGAGTTGGGACTGAACCGCCGCAATGTGCGGCTGGAAAGTACCGCTAGCGCCGCGCCTCCGAGCCCTAGCGAGGCCGCCGGTCCCGCTGCATCTTCGAAGGAGTAGGTGCCATGGTAATCGTGACCGCTGGCGCCACCATTCTATCGATGCTGACATTTATCGGCATCTGTTGGTGGGCATGGTCGGCAGGACGGAAGTCTGCCAACGAGGAATCGGCCATGTTGCCCTTCTCCTTGCCCGACGAAACAAACTATACAAGCCGGAATCAGTAACCATGAGCGATTTCATTTCCGATTTCTGGGGCTATTACATCGCGGCCATCGCGCTCATCGGGATTGTCTGGTGTGTGTGGCTGCTGTTCTCCCAACGCAGGCTGCCGAAAAGTGTCAATGCGGCGGACGATACGGGTCACGTCTGGGATGGAGATCTGCGAGAACTGAACAACCCGCTTCCACGTTGGTGGATGTGGATGTTCCTTCTGGCCTGCATATTCAGCGTGGTTTACCTCATTTTGTATCCGGGTCTTGGATCGTACGCCGGTGTGTTGAAGTTCTCCACCCAAGGTGAACTCGCCGCCCACCGCAATGCCGCGGAGCAAGCGCAGCGAGAAATCTATGCCCGGTACATGAAAATGGATGTCAAGAGCGTTGCAGCGGATCCGGATGCGCGTGAGATTGGGCAACGGCTGTTCCTGAACTATTGCGCGCAGTGCCATGGCTCCGATGCGCGCGGTAGTCGCGGATTCCCAAATCTCACTGACAACGATTGGTTGTATGGCGGAGAGCCCGACACGATTCAGCAAACGATCACGAAAGGCCGTAACGGCATGATGCCGTCGCTTGCCGGCGCGATCGATGCGAAGCTCGCGGGCGATACGGCGCAATATGTGCGTTCCCTCTCAGGCTTGGCATACGATCCGATTCGCGCAGCGCGTGGAGAAAGCACGTTCAAATCGACTTGCGCAGCCTGCCATGGCGCTAGCGGCAAGGGGAACCAGGCCCTTGGGGCGCCGAACCTCTCCGACAGCGTCTGGTTGTACGGCAGCTCGGAAGGGGCGATCGTCGAAGCGATTCTGAAGGGGCACAACGGCCATATGCCCGCGCACGAGGAAATCCTGACGCCGGAGCGGATCCGGATGCTCACCGCGTATGTCTGGGGTCTTTCCAACAACCCGCCATCTGGGCAATAACAAAACCGCATCGGGACAGGTCAACAGACCTGTCCTTCCCGAAAGTTGAAGGGCTGAGAAATGAACGCGCCCCTGGAATCCCAATCCGGCCTGCAAGATTCAACCAAGTCTGGTGAATGGCGGCCTGTGCCGCCCCCGAATTCCGTCGTCGATTCCGCAGAGGAAGCGCTGTACGAGGTTCGACGCAAGATTTACCCGCGATCGACTACAGGTGCTTTTTCCAGTTGGCGCGTCTGGCTTGTCGTCATTACGCAGGTCATCTACTACGGCATACCGTGGCTTCAATGGAATGACCGGCAGGCAGTACTATTCGATCTTGGCGCGCGGAAGTTCTACATCTTTGGCTTGGTACTGTGGCCGCAAGATGTCATTTATCTTGCCGTACTGCTCGTCATCTCCGCGTTTGCTTTATTTTTGTTTACGGCAATCGCTGGACGCTTGTTCTGCGGCTACGCCTGTCCCCAGACCGTCTACACCGAAATGTTCATGTGGATCGAGCGGCGTGTCGAAGGCGACCGAATCGCTCGTATTCGGCTCGACGGTGATCCGTGGAGCGTGCGCAAATTCAGGCTCAAGGCGACAAAGCACTCGCTGTGGGTGCTGATTGCATTGTGGACTGGCTTCACGTTCATTGGATACTTCGCTCCCATCCGGGAACTGGGCGCCGATATTCTGCATTTCGCGATCGGCCCCTGGCAGGCATTCTGGATGTTCTTCTACGCCTTTGCTACGTGGGGCAATGCCGGGTTCATGCGCGAACAGGTGTGTAAATAC
Source organism: Cupriavidus pauculus (assembly GCF_008801835.1). Lineage (GTDB taxonomy): Bacteria > Pseudomonadota > Gammaproteobacteria > Burkholderiales > Burkholderiaceae > Cupriavidus > Cupriavidus pauculus. Next base: position 35,113 of record NZ_VZOW01000030.1, read on the forward strand.
ATGTGTCCGTATGCACGCTTCCAAAGCGTGATGGTGGATCGGGACACGTACGTAGTGACCTACGATGCCGGCCGCGGCGAGCCGCGCGGCAGCCGCTCGCGGAAGGTCGACCATCGCGCGGAAGGGCTGGGCGACTGTGTCAATTGCAGCATTTGCGTACAGGTGTGTCCGACCGGCATCGATATCCGTGACGGCTTGCAGTACGAGTGCATTGGGTGCGGAGCGTGCGTCGACGCCTGTAATCAGGTCATGGACAAGATGGCGTACCCGCGTGGCCTTATCCGATATACGTCGGAGAATGCAATGCGCCAGGGGCTATCAACATCGGAGGCGCGCAAACGCTTGATCCGGCCGCGGACGATCATCTATTCGGTGCTGTGGCTGGCGGTCGTCGCGGGCTTTCTCGGGTCATTGGCCATGCGTGAGCCGCTCAAGGTTGACATTATTCGTGATCGGGGCGCGCTGGGCAGAGAGGTCGAGGGACGCTGGATCGAAAACGTATATAGATTGCAGTTGATCAATACCACGGAAGCGTCGATGCAATTTCGTGTGAGTGCACAGAGCGATGAACTTTCGGGTCTTGTCGTCGAGTACGATCATGCTGCCGAAGAGCTGTCTCCCACATCCAATCGCTTATTGCCGATACGGGTGCGCGTGCCCATAGATGATGCCAAACAGGGCACCCATAAGATTAGCGTTACGGTCACTGCAGAAGCCGAAGGCAGGGACGCGTCGCAGATCAAGCAAAGCACGAGTTTTATTGTCCCCCGCAATCTGTAATGCTCGAATGCAAAGCCGCGAAGAGGAGAGTGATATGACTACGAGACAGGCGAAACCCTGGTACAAGGAACCATGGCCCTGGATCCTGATGAGCGGTCCGCTGTTGGCTATTGTCGGGTGCGGCATCACGATTTGGCTGGCAAGTACTTACGCCGACGTGCCAGTTAGCGATGCCACGCGCCATGGACTGGTTGTGCAGAAAATTGACGCCGAGCGCGTTTCATCGACGCGGGCGAGGAATCCATGAGACTGCGCTGGCTCATGTGGGTGTTATGGCCCGCGTTCTTGATGGGGGGCGCCGCTACCGCTGTGGTCTTTTCCGTGGTGGATCCAGGAGAGCTGAACTTCTTCGGTCATCCGGTGGAAGCGTCGCGACATGCGGTATATACGGTCGGCTTCCTGGTGGCGTGGTTGTTTTGCGCGTTGTCGAGCGGCTTGACCCTGTACACCATGCCTGTAAATTTAAGTGACACGGATGAACTCGAGTAAGTCAAAAAAACTAGGCCGCACCGGAATTTCGGTGCGGCCCTTATTATTTGTCTCTTGTGATCGCCGCTAGCACGATCGGCTGTAGACTTGCTTGACCCCGGCAATGTCGACTATTTTTACATGTCGTTGACGAATTTGAATAAGGCCTGCTTCGGCAAAACGGGAGAACAGTCGGCTGACTGTTTCCAGTTTCAAGCCAAGGTAGCTGCCAATCTCTTCGCGGCTCATGCGGAGCACGAATTCGGTAGAAGAATATCCGCGCGCAGACAAGCGTTCAGACATGTTGATCAGAAAAGCGGCCAGTCTTTCCTCCGCGCGCATCGAACCAAGCGTTATCAGCATAACTTGATCCTGCGTTATTTCCTTGCTCATCAGCCGCAAAAACTGATTCTGCAACGAAGGCAAATGATTCGACAAAGATTGCAGGTCGTCATAGCGGATGACGCAGACTTCAGTGTCTTCGAGTGCGGTGGCATCGGACGCATGCTGCATTTCGCCGAGGCCGTCCAGCCCGATGACTTCGCCAGGCAGGTGGAAGCCGGTAATTTGTGTTCGCCCGTCCTCCATTGTGACGTGCGTCTTCAGGGTGCCGAATCGGATGGCGTAGACGGCGGTGAGCGGTTCGCCCATTCGGTAGAGCGTTTCGCCTTTGTGGACTCGCACGCGCTCCTGCACAAGCGTATCCATCTTCGCCAGGTCTTGGTGCGACATCCCGACGGGCAAACAAAGCTGACCCATGGCACACGTGGAGCAACGGGGTGACATCTCGGTGACAGGTATAGAAGTAAGCAATTGAGGTGCTCGTTTGACTGCGCTTGTATCGGGCGCGCGATGAGGCCATTTTACAATGCAGGTGACCCTGAAGCGAGGAACAGTTGCCATTTGGTGTGCTTTTAAGCGTTTTCCTTATTGCTCTGCTCGGTGGCATGCATTGCGCAGCCATGTGTGGAGGAATTGCTATTGTTGCTGAACAAAATCTGCAGCAGCAGGCGCCTGTTCTCGTCTATCGCAAACGCCAACAGTGGCTGTTTGAATTGTGCGTTATGCATGCTGGGCGAATTACGACCTATATGTTGCTGGGTGCGCTGATGGGGGCGGTAGGCGGCGTAATATGGAAGCAGGATTTTTTGCCACTACAGCGATGGCTTTACGCGGGCGGCAGTGCATTGCTTGTGCTGACAGGTGTTTTCTTGCTGTTGGGTCGCACCCTCACGGCGACGTGGATCGAGCGAACTGTCACGGCAGTCGCACAACGGAGTGGTGTCGTCGTTCGGGCGTTTGCCCGGTCGTGGCGCGGCGAGGCGCGTCAGGCGCTCCCCAATAATGGTGCGGCACCTTTTGTGCGTCGATGGATCATGGGCCTGGCCTGGGGCATCGTGCCGTGTGGCATGGTCTACAGCGCACTTAGTATTGCGTTGCTTGCGGGAAATGCAGTGTCGGGAGCGCTTGTCATGGCGGCGTTCGGTATCGGAACATTGCCTAATCTGCTCGTGATTTCGGGGCTTTCCGGCGCCCTTCGTCAGCTCCTGCGCAAGCGTGGCGTCAGGACCGTGGCCGCGCTGGTGGTGATTGGCTTCGGACTGGCGGGAATGGTGCGCGCCGCGTGGCTTCCTGACATGTTGGCACAACACGGATTTTGCTTGGTGTTCTGAATCAGCCACAACAGCCGGTTGCGGCGTGGGGCAGGAATGCCATACAATCGCGAGAACCACGGTATCGCATCGCGCCATGCTCGTGGCGTCGTCGAGCGGCGCTCCTTACACGGAGTGCCTGTTCAGGGCTCCCAGGGTCGGACATGCTGGAGCCACTCCCACAGTCCCATCCGGTTCGAATGACCTGGTCAAGCGGCCAGCGCTCATGTGGAAAACGACGCTAGATCAAGGCAAAGTTGCCTGTGCCGATATCAGTTGTTTCTTGCCGTCCTGGCCATCTTGCCCTGACGAATGTCCGCCTCGAAGGGAGAAGGCGCGACGCAAGAGGTCCGTTGGCCAGCGAAGCCTGCTGGTCTGGGCGATCTTCCTGCCGGACAGACCCGGCAAATCGATGCAAAAGACGAGGAGCTCGACGGCCCCGCAACCAGCAGGCGCGTCGGCTGCACGATGAGATGGCGGTGGCTTCGGCCTCGCTGTATCTGCAATCTCCGTTGCCCCGGGAATAGTTCGGGGCAGGTGCAAAGACAGGCTGCACGCAATCACATGAATACCCAAGAGGCGAAGATCGTCCTCGAGACCGCGCTGATCTGTGCGCAGGAACCGCTGCGTGTCGGCGATCTGAGGCGGCTATTTTCCGACGATGTTGGCGCAGACACCATTCGGGTTCTGCTGGATGAACTTCGCCAGGACTGGCAGCGGCGCGGCGTCGAACTGGTCGCGTTGGCCAGCGGGTGGCGCTTTCAGAGCCGCCCTGAAATGCGGGAGTTCCTGGATCGACTGAACCCGGAGAAGCCGCCCAAGTACTCGCGGGCCGTCATGGAGACGCTGGCAATCATCGCCTACCGTCAGCCGGTAACGCGCGGCGACATCGAGGAGATCCGCGGTGTCACAGTCAGTACCGACGTGGTGAAAAAGCTCGAGGACCGGAGCTGGATCGAGGTGATCGGACATCGGGACGTGCCCGGGCGCCCGGCGTTGTATGCAACGACCAAGGCGTTTCTTGACGATCTGGGCTTGCGGTCACTCGATGAACTGCCTCCGCTGGAAGATGCGCAGGCACAGGCGCAGGCGGCATTGCTCGACCAGCAGGCCATCGATTTCGAGGATGTAGCCACGGCAAATCCTCCGGTCGGCGACGAGGAAACGTTCGCAGAACCTGACAAGCCTGAGACACAGCCGGAAGCGGATGGCCAAGACGATGCTGTCGCCGTGGCAGCGGAGGGCCATGATACGCCGGGCGCCACGGCGCAGGCCGCGGTTTCGCATGGCGCCGTCCCGGAACCTCGTGTCGATCAGCCAGAGAATTCCCAGGCGCACGGGCCGTTTGCGGCCGAAAGCGAAAGTCACGGCGCCAGGCAGGACGAACAAACCAATCGCGTTTCGCAAGGTCCCGAATTGAACGGACACGCCGAGAACGCGCCGTTGGCCCAGGCCAACGGATTCCACGTGGACACCGAAACTTCCGACGAGGAAGTTTCCGACGGTTCAGGGCAGGGCGCTGACATGCCGCTCCCGGCCGAAGACGACGAACGCGTGTCCAACTGAACAACATGCAACATCGATAGTGAATACTTTGTCTGATTCCGCTGAGCAAGACGTCCGCCAGCCGGACGTGCCGGGAGACTCCGGCGCGACCCCTGATGCTGGCAATGGTGCCGATGGAGCGCCGCGCCGCAAGGGGCTTCGCCGTGGTTTGCGCAATCTGGTGGCGTCGCGCCGCCAGGGTTCGAAGGATCGTGAAGGGCGCGATCCGGGCCAGGGCGATGCTGTCGACGTCGCGCCTGCCGAAGCGCCTGTCGAGGCATCCGCCGGCGCACCCCGCAAGCGCGGACGCCGCAAGCCGGCAGCCGGTGCCGAGGCTGGCGCACAGGCGCCCAGCGCGCCTGAAGTCGCTGCAGGCGAGACGCAAGCGGACGGCCGTGGGCAGCGCAGGCGCCGCCAGCCGCCGCAACGCAAGGCTGCACTCGTCGATGGCGAGAACCGGCCCGCTGCCCAGCAACCCGGCAGACGCAACAAGGGCGGTCAGCGCAAGACGCAACCGGGCCAGAGCCGGCCAAACGACAAATCCGAGCAACGCGGGGGCGAAAAGTCGCCGCGGTCGGCCGCGGGCACTGGCAATGCGCCAAAGTCGGCGGCCGGAGCCGAAGATCTGTTCCGCTTCGTAATTTCGGGGCAGTTCGACCAGGAAGAGATGGTCGTTCCGCGGACCAAGGTCAAGCCGGTACGCGAACTGACGTCGGACGACGATGCACCGAAGCTGCACAAGGTGCTGGCCGAAGGTGGTCTCGGATCGCGGCGCGAGATGGAGGAGCTGATCCTTCAAGGGCGGGTGTCCGTCAACGGTCTGCCGGCGCATATCGGGCAACGGATTCTGCCGACCGATCAGGTGCGCGTGAATGGCAAGCTGATTCACCGCAAGGTGTCGACAAAGCCGCCGCGCGTGCTGCTGTATCACAAGCCGTCGGGCGAAATTGTCAGCCAGTCGGATCCGGAAGGCCGTCCGACCGTGTTCGACAACCTGCCGCGCATCAAGAACGGCAAGTGGGTGGCCGTGGGTCGTCTGGACTTCAATACCGAAGGACTGTTGATCTTCACCACTTCCGGCGATATCGCCAATCGATTTATGCATCCGCGCTATGGCATCGAGCGTGAATATGCGGTGCGCACGCTGGGCGAACTGGCGGAGGCCGATCGCCAGCGCCTGCTGCACGGCATTCAGCTCGACGACGGCGAGGCCAATTTCTTGCGAATTGCGGACGGCGGCGGCGAGGGCGTGAACCAGTGGTATCACGTTGCGCTGACAGAAGGCCGGAACCGTGAGGTGCGGCGCATGTTCGAGGCGGTTGGGCTGACGGTGTCGCGTCTGATCCGTACCCGCTACGGCCAATTCCTGCTGCCGCGAGGATTGAAGCGCGGCCGCTGGCAGGAGCTGGAAGCCACCGAGGTCCGCACGCTGATGAACGCCATTGGCCTGAAGTCGCCGGCCAAGTCGGAGCAGTCCGGCGGCAAGGGCGCCACCAAGGTGGGCGGACGGAAACAGCGCACGGAAGCCGCGATTGCAGGGATGCCGATGCATACCGGCATGGACGGTCTGCCGCGCTTTGAGAAGAACGGTGGCAATCGCGGTGCCGGCGGCAGCGGCGGACGCGGTCAACCGGATCCGATGCAGACTTCGATGGGGTATATCCCATCGGGTCCTGCGCCGCTCACTTCGCATACGACGAAGTTTGGCGGCGGCGCCGGTGCCGGCGGCATGCGTGGCCCGGGCCTTGGCCGCGGTGGCCGCGCGGGAAACAACGCCGGCAATGCGGGCGGAAATCGCCCGCGTCGCGGCGGCGGTGGCGAAGTCAATGGAAATGTGATGCCAAAGGCCTCTAAGGGTGGCGGTGGCAGCAATCGCCGGCCGCGCGGCGGTGGCCGCGGCGGTCAGCGCTGACGAAGTGGGCGCGGAGGCGCCGCTGGCCGGCGCCTCTCCACCGCGGATCCCATGCGGCTTTTGCCTTTTGGACATAATCCGCGTATAATCAAAGTCTATTCAAAAGTATCATCCTTGGCTGGGATGGGCGAATGATGGGCATTGCGCCCATTTTTTTTTGGTTCGCCCGTTCGTGCTTGCGGCTGTATTGCGTCACATGGCGCAGCGCTGGCAAGGATGATGGGCAGGCGGGGCAGCCTACAGGTCGTCGTTTCGGAACTTCGATTCAGAACGTTGTGTTGTCCGGTACCTGCCAAGGTATTGAAAGCCACTACTCGGGATTACAGTGCATCTGGCAGATTTGATCGAAACCACCCTTATCGGCATGGGCTACGAGTTGGTTGAGCTTGAGCGTGCCCCGGCCGGACTTCTGCGTGTCTATATCGATCAGCCTGAAACTGGCATCGTCATTGAGGATTGCGAGAAGGTCAGCCGCCAGCTCACGCACGTGCTGACTGTCGAGAACGTCGACTACGAGCGCCTCGAGGTGTCGTCGCCCGGTCTGGACCGGCCGCTCAAGAAGCTGGCCGACTTTGTCCGCTTCGCGGGCGATGAAGCCAGGGTGACGTTGCGTCTGCCAGTCAATGGCCAGAAGAATTTCGTCGGTATTCTGCGCGAACCCACGGGCGAGGCCGGGGACGAGAAGATCGGACTGGAATTCGAGGGCAAGGATGGCCCGGCACTGCTGGAATTCACCATATCCGACGTCGATAAGGCACGCCTGGTGCCTGTCATCGACTTCAAGGGAAATCAAAGAAAAGGGAACAAGCAATGAGCCGCGAAGTTCTGTTGCTCGTCGACGCGCTTGCGCGCGAGAAGAACGTCGACAAGGATGTGGTGTTCGGTGCGCTGGAGGCAGCGCTTGCCTCGGCCACCAAGAAACGTTTCGAGGAAGACGTGGACATCCGCGTCCATATCGACCGCGAATCCGGTGAGCACGAAACGTTCCGCCGTTGGCTTGTCGTCCCGGACGAGCAAGGCCTGCAGGAACCAGACAAGCAGATTCTGCTGTTCGAAGCGCGTGAACAGAATCCGGACATCCAGCTCGACGACTTTATCGAAGAGCAGATCGAATCCGTCGAATTTGGCCGTATCGGTGCGCAGGCCGCCAAGCAGGTGATCCTGCAGCGCATCCGCGACGCGGAACGCGAACAGATTCTTAACGATTACCTGGATCGCGGCGAGAAGATCATGACCGGAACGGTCAAGCGCGCCGACAAGAAGGGGCTCATCGTGGAATCGGGCCGCGTGGAAGCGCTGCTGGCGCGCGATCAGATCATTCCGAAGGAAAATCTGCGCACCGGCGATCGCGTACGCGCCTATATCCTCAATGTGGACCGCGCTGCGCGTGGCCCGCAGATCGAACTGTCGCGTACGGCGCCTGACTTCCTGATCAAGCTGTTCGAAAATGAAGTGCCCGAGATGGAGCAAGGGCTGCTGGAGATCAAGGCGGCGGCTCGTGATCCGGGCGTGCGCGCCAAGATCGCCGTGGTCGCGCATGACAAGCGTATCGATCCGATCGGCACGTGCGTCGGTGTGCGCGGTACGCGCGTGACCGCGGTGCGCAACGAAATCGGCGGCGAAGCCGTAGATATCGTGCTGTGGTCGGAAGATCCGGCGCAGTTCGTGATCGGCGCGCTGGCGCCGGCGCAGGTGCAGTCGATCGTGGTGGACGAGGAAAAGCACAGCATGGACGTGGTGGTCGACGAGGAAAACCTCGCCATCGCCATCGGTCGCAGCGGTCAGAACGTACGCCTGGCGTCGGAGCTGACTGGCTGGCAGATCAACATCATGACGCAGGAAGAATCGGCGCAGAAACAGGCCGAGGAAAGCGAAGTCGTGCGCAAGCTGTTCATGGCCAAGCTGGACGTGGACGAGGAAGTGGCGGATATCCTGATTGAAGAGGGTTTCTCCACGCTGGAAGAAGTGGCCTACGTACCCATCAGTGAAATGATGGAAATCGAGGCGTTTGACGAAGATACCGTCACCGAGCTGCGCAATCGCGCCCGCGATGCGCTGCTGACGATGGAACTGGCCCGGGAAGAAAAGGTGGAAGAGGTGTCGCAGGATCTGCGTTCGCTCGACGGCCTGACCCCCGAGCTGATCGGCAAGTTGGCCGAAGGCAACATTCACACGCGCGACGATCTGGCCGAACTGGCCGTCGACGAACTGGTCGAGATGGCCGGTGTCAGCGAGGATGACGCCAAGGCGCTGATCATGAAAGCACGGGAACATTGGTTTAACTGAGGGACACGCCGGGGTTTCGCGACCCTGGCGCGCTTTCCGCATACAAATTGTCCCGACGTAGAAACCGAGCATTGAAAGGGTTTGAATGGCAAGCACAACAGTTGCCCAACTGGCCGCAGAACTGAGCCGCAGCCCTGCTGCACTGCTGGAACAATTGCAGGCAGCTGGGGTGGGCAAGGCAAAGCCTGAAGACATCATTACCGAATCGGACAAGACCCGACTGCTGGATTACCTGAAGCGGTCGCACGGCCAGGCCGACGACAGCGCACGCAAAAAAATTACGTTGACCAAGCGCGAGACCTCTGAAATCCGCCAATCCGATTCCACGGGCAAGACCCGTACGGTGCAGGTGGAAGTGCGCAAGAAGCGCGTCCTGATCAAGCGTGACGAGGCCGATTCACACGGCGACGGCGCCGATACGCAGGAGTCGGTGGAAGCCGCCGCCGAACAGGCGCGCCGCGACGAAGAACAGCGTCGCGCGGAAGCCGAGGCGCTGGCCCGTCAGGAAGCCGAAGCCCAGGCAGCCCGCGAGGCCGCCGAGCGCGAGGAAGCCGAGCGCCGCGCCCGTCAGGAAGCGCTGGAAGCCGAGCAGCGTCGCCAGGCCGAACTGCTGGCTCAGAAGGCCGAAGAAGAGGCTGCCGCATCGCGTGCCGCCGCCGAAGCCGCCGAGGAAACCGCTCGCAAGAAGGCTGAGGACGACAAGACGCGGCTGGCCGCCGAACGTGTTCAGGCGCAGAAGAATGCCGACGATGCCAAGGCAGCGGCCGACAAGGCGCGCGTCGAGCAGGACAGCGCCAAGGCAGCCGCAGACAAGGCGCGCGCCGACCAGGACGCCGCTGCGCGTCGCCGCCGTGAAGCCGCCGAAGCCGAAGCCCGCGCCATCCAGCAAATGCTGAATGCGCCGGCGCGCGTGCTGAAGGCGCCGTCGGAACGCAAGGCCGAGGAAAAGAAGGCCGAGCAGACCGGTACGCTGCACAAGCCGGTGAAGCCGGCCGGCGCGACCACCGAAGCGAAGAAGGACGACAAGAAGGTTGTGACGGCTCCGGCCGCCACCACTACCACCGCGACCGCCGACAAGAAGGGCGGCAAGGGCGCCAAGACCGGCACGTGGCAGGACGAAAGCTCCCGTGGCAAGAAGGGCGGCGGTCTGAAGACGCGTGGCGACTCTTCTGGCGGCACCGGCGGCTGGCGCAGCGGCCCGCGTGGCCGTGGCGGCAAGCAGCATGCCGATGACGGCCGCAGCAACTTCCAGGCGCCTACCGAACCGGTGGTGCGCGAAGTGCACGTGCCCGAAACCATCTCGGTGGCCGATTTGGCGCACAAGATGGCCGTGAAGGCATCCGAGGTCATCAAGCAGATGATGAAGCTCGGCCAGATGGTCACGATCAACCAGGTGCTGGACCAGGAAACCGCCATGATCGTGGTGGAAGAAATGGGCCACAAGGCGTACGCCGCCAAGCTGGACGATCCGGAAGCGTTGCTGGTAACCGATGGTGAAGACCACTCGGACGCCGAAGCGCTGCCGCGTCCGCCGGTGGTGACCGTGATGGGTCACGTCGACCACGGCAAGACGTCGCTGCTGGACTACATCCGCCGCACCAAGGTTGCCGCGGGCGAAGCCGGCGGTATTACGCAGCATATCGGCGCCTACCACGTGGAAACCGATCGCGGCGTGATCACGTTCCTCGACACCCCGGGTCACGAGGCCTTCACGGCAATGCGTGCACGGGGCGCCAAGGCGACCGACATCGTCATTCTGGTGGTAGCCGCCGACGACGGCGTGATGCCGCAGACCAAGGAAGCCATCGCGCACGCCAAGGCTGCCGGTGTGCCGATCGTGGTTGCGATCAACAAGATCGACAAGCCTGAAGCTAACCCGGACCGCGTCAAGCAGGAACTCGTGGCCGAGCAGGTCGTGCCGGAAGAGTACGGTGGCGATTCGCCTTTCGTGCCGGTGTCGGCCAAGACCGGTCTCGGTATCGACGAACTTCTCGAGCAGGTATCGCTGCAGGCCGAAGTGCTGGAACTGAAGGCGCCGGTCGATGCACCGGCCAAGGGTCTGGTGGTGGAAGCCCAGCTCGACAAGGGCAAGGGCCCGATCGCGACGATCCTGGTCAGCAGCGGTACGCTCAAGCGCGGCGATGTCGTGCTGGCGGGCAGCGCCTATGGCCGCGTTCGCGCCATGCTGGACGAAAACGGCAAGCCGGCGAAGGAAGCTGGTCCGTCGATCCCGGTGGAAATCCAGGGTCTGTCGGAAGTGCCTGCGGCTGGCGAAGAAGTGCTGGTGCTGCCGGACGAGCGCAAGGCGCGTGAAATCGCCCTGTTCCGTCAAGGCAAGTTCCGCGACGTCAAGCTGGCCAAGCAGCAGGCGGCCAAGCTGGAAACGATGCTCGAGCAGATGACCGAAGGCGAAGTCCAGACGCTGCCGTTGATTGTGAAAGCGGACGTGCAGGGCTCCCAGGAGGCGCTGGTGCAGTCGCTGCAGAAGCTGTCGACCGCCGAAGTGCGTGTGCAGATTGTGCACGGTGGCGTGGGTGGCATCTCGGAATCCGATGTCAACCTGGCCACGGCTTCCAAGGCTGTGATCATCGGCTTCAACGTGCGCGCCGATGCCGGTGCGCGCAAGCTCGCCGAGCACAACGGTATCGACATCCGCTACTACAACATCATTTACGATGCGGTAGACGAGATCAAGGCGGCGATGTCGGGCATGCTGGCGCCTGAAAAGCGCGAGACGACCATCGGTCAGGTGGAAGTTCGCCAGGTGTTCCGCGTGCCGAAGATCGGCGCCGTGGCCGGCTGTATGGTCACAGACGGTTTGGTCAAGCGGACCTCGCTGGTACGCGTGCTGCGGAACAACGTGGTCATTCACGACGGAGAACTCGATTCGCTCAAGCGCTTCAAGGACGACGTCAAGGAAGTCAAGCAGGGCTTCGAGTGCGGTTTGTCGATCAAGAACTTCAACGACGTTCAGGAAGGCGACCAACTCGAGGTGTACGAAATCACCGAGGTGGCACGTACGCTGTAAGGCGATACGAAAAAACGGCAGGCACCAGCCTGCCGTTTTCACTTCGGTTCACGACGATTTTGCATGGCCAAGAAAGGCAATATTTCCTCCCGTAATCTCCGCCTGTCGGACCAGATCCAGAAGGAACTGGCCGAAATGATCCAGCGCGAGCTTCGCGATCCGCGCCTGGGGCTGGTGACGCTGCAATCGGTGTCGCTGACGCCGGATTACGCGCATGCCAAGGTGTATTTCACGGTGCTCGGCGCCGAGCCCGAGGTGGCAGCCGCCATCCTTCGGGAAAAGGCCGGTTATCTGCATTCCCTGTTGTTCAAGCGCCTGCATATCCATACGGTGCCGACGCTGCATTTCCATCACGATACGTCCGTGGAACGTGCAATCGAGATGTCGAAGCTGATCAACGAAGCGAATTCAACGCGCGCCAGGGACGACGAGTAAGTCTCCAGTGCATTCCGCGAGCCGGCACGCTGCGGCCGGCTTCGCTTTCTTTTTTCCCAATGACTGATTCCCAAGCCCAACGTCCGCCCCGGCTGCCGCGCCGTGACGTGCATGGCGTGCTGCTGCTGGACAAGCCGCTCGGGCTGTCGTCCAACGATGCGCTGGTGCGCGCCAAGCGTCTGCTGCGTGCGAACAAGGCGGGCCACACCGGCACGCTCGATCCCCTGGCCACCGGGCTGCTTCCGCTGTGCTTTGGCGAGGCCACCAAGTTCTCGCAGGATCTGCTCGACGCGGACAAAACCTACGAGGCAGTAGTGCGGCTCGGCGCGACCACGACCACTGGCGATGTGGAAGGCGATATCGTTACGCAGCGTGCGGTGACGTGCGATAAGAGCGCGCTAGACGCCGCGCTCGTGCGATTCACGGGCGAAATCGACCAAGTGCCGCCGATGTATTCGGCGCTGAAGAAAGACGGCAAGCCGTTGTACGAATACGCACGGGCAGGGCAGACCATCGAGCGCGCGGCGCGCCGCGTCACGATCCACGCGATCACGCTGCTCGACGCCGATTTGCAAGGCGCGACGCCATCGTTCACGATGCGCGTGACGTGCAGCAAAGGCACCTATATCCGCACGCTGGCCGAGGATATCGGCGAGGCGCTCGGCTGCGGGGCGCACCTGACAGGCCTGCGCCGCATCGGGGTAGGCGATCTCACGCTGGACGGCGCTGTCACGCTCGAACAGATCGAGGCGCAGTCCGATGACCTGCGTCCATCCTTGCTGGCGCCCGTCGACGCGCTGCTGCAGCGCTGCGTGCCCGTGCATCTCGACGCCGCTTCGGCCGCGCGTTTCCTACAAGGCCAACGCATCGCGCGTCGCGACTTGCCTGCCGGCCAGGCGCCCGAAGAGGGATCGCTGGCGCGGGTCTACGGCGAAGGCCAACTGCTCGGCGTCGCGCGCATGAAGGATGGCGCGCTCCGTCCGGAACGATTGGTCAGGCTCTGATCAAGGCAGGTTGGTCGAGCGGCGCGAATGCACGTGCCGCACGTCGGGAGATCGCCGGCCGTTGAAATCCACAGAATCGGCAAAAGAAAAGGGCATCGATTCGCGTCGATGCCCTTTTTTGCCTCGTGGTGAATCAATGAGCGCCGGCCGCGTCAGCGCCACCACCGCCCTTGGCGCGTTTGGTCAACCAGACAAAGACGATCAGCGCGAAAAACAGCACGCCGGAAATCCAGAAGATATCGTTGGCGCCAAGCATCGAGGCCTGCTGCGAGATATTCCGCTCGATAAATCCGATCGCCTGCATTTTCGACATGCCCATTTGCATCAGGTGATCGAGCTGCGACTGGTATGCCGGGTTGTAAGGATTGATCTGCTCGACCAACTGCGCGTGATGCAGCGCCGAGCGGTTTTCCCAGATTGTCGTCGAGATCGACGCGCCAATTGCGCCGAACGTGATCCGGACGAAATTCGACAACCCTGACGCCGCGGGAATTCTCTCCGGCGGCTGTCCCGACAGAATGATCGACGTCAGCGGAATGAAGAACATCGCCATCGCGGCGCCCTGGATCAGCGTGGGGATCACCAACGCACGTGTATCCACGCCTGTGGTGAAGCCGGCCCGCATGAAACTGACCACGCCGAATGTCATGAACGCGGCGGTCGCCACCCAGCGGGCGTCCACCTTCGGCAACACGCGGCCGATGATAGGCGACAGAATGATCGCGAAGATGCCCACCGGCGCGGTGACCAGACCGGCGTCGGTCGCGGTATAGCCGATGATGGTCTGCAGCCACAGCGGCAGGATGACCAGATTTCCGAAAAACAGCCCGTACGCCACCGAAATGGCCACCACCCCGGCCGCGAAGTTGCGCCCCTTGAACAGGTGGATGTCGACGATCGGATGCTTTTCGTAAAGCTCCCACACCAGGAAAAACAGGAATCCGACAATCGCGATCACGGCGAGCGCAACGATCACGGTCGAATGGAACCAGTCGAGCTCCTTGCCCTTGTCCAGCATCAGCTGCATCGACCCCACCCAGATCACCAGCAGCGCGAGGCCGATGCGGTCGATCGGCAGGATCTTGATCGGCGTCTCGCGGTCGCGGTAGATCGCCCAAGTGACATAGGCCGTGAGAATGCCGATTGGCACGTTGATGTAGAAGATCCACGGCCACGTCATGTTGTCCGAAATCCAGCCGCCCAGCAGCGGCCCCATGATCGGCGCGACCAGTGTCGTCATGCCCCATAACGCCAGTGCCATCGAACTCTTGGCCGCTGGATAGCTGGCCAGCAGAAGCGACTGCGACAGCGGGATCATCGGGCCGGCCACGGCGCCTTGCAGCACGCGCGCCGCCAGCAGCGTTTCGAGGTTGGGCGCCACGCCGCAGAGCCATGACGAAATCACGAACAACAGGATCGACAGCACGAACAGCCGCACCGCGCCGAAGCGCGTGGTCAGCCAGCCCGTCAGCGGCACCGAGATGGCATTGGCCACGGCGAACGACGTGATCACCCAGGTGCCCTGGTTCGGCGAGACTCCGAGGTCGCCCGAAATGGCTGGAATCGACACGTTTGCGATCGACGAGTCGAGCACGTTCATGAACGTCGCCAGCGACAGCGCGATGGTGCCCAGAATCAGCTTGCCGCCTGACAGCGGCGGATGCGCGGCCGGGCGCGCGGGGGCCGGCTTGGGCGCCGGCGCCGCGCCTGCGTCCGGCGTTGCGGTAGTGGAATTAGCCATGGGCGGTCAGCCAGTCGTGCACATCAGGTGTTGGCGGGCTTGGGCGTTGCCGCGGGCCGGGATGCGCCCGTGGCCGACGGCGCTGCCACGCGGCCGCCGTTATTGACCGCGATGATGCGGGCGATCAGTGCATCGGCGTCCTGCGCCACCTTGTCGTAGACGTCGGTCTGCAGCGGCTTGGCGGCATTGGCCGTCGCCAGCGCCGCGCCTTCTTCCTTGCGCACATCGACCGTGACATTCATCGACAGGCCCACGCGCAGCGGATGGTCCTTCAGTTGCTGCGGGTCCAGCGCGATGCGCACCGGCAGGCGCTGCACCACCTTGATCCAGTTCCCGGTGGCGTTCTGTGCCGGCAGCAACGAGAACGCGGCGCCCGTTCCGGCGGAGAAGCCTTCCACATGGCCCGTGTACTTGACCTTCGATCCATAGACATCGGCTTCGAGTTCAACGGGCTGGCCGATGCGCATGTGGGTGATCTGAACTTCCTTGAAGTTCGCGTCGACCCAGACCTGATCGAGCGGAACCACGGCCATCAGCGGCGTGCCGGCTGCCACGCGCTGGCCGACCTGCACCGAACGCTTGGCGACGTAGCCCGTGACAGGCGCCGGCATGGTCGAGCGCACGAAAGCGAGATAGGCGGAACGCAGATTCGCCGCCGCGCGCTGCACATTCGGATGCTTCTCGACAGTGGTCTGGTCGGTCAACACCTGATTCGACGCCAGTTGCTCCTTCGCGGCGACCAGTGCCGACTCGGCCGCCTTCAGCGCGGTCTGCGCGTGCGAGATTTCCTCGTTCGAGACCGCGCCCGATCCGGCGATGGCCTGACGACGGCGCAGGTCGTCGCGCGCCTTGGCGACGTCGGCTTCGCGCATCGCCACGTTGGCAGCCAGCGAGCCGTTGTTGACATACAGCGTGCGCACCTCGCGCACGGCCTGGGCGAGTTGCGCCTCGGCCTGTTCCATGGCGACCTGCGTGTCCGCGCGATCGAGCTGGATCAGTGGCTGGCCAGCAGTGACCAGTTGCGTGTCATCGGCGGCAATCGAGACCACGGTCCCGCCGACCAGAGGCGTCACCTGGACCACGTTGCCGGCCACATAAGCGTCATCGGTGTTCTCGAAATGACGGCCGTACAGGCCCCAGTAGAGGCCATAGCCCACGCCTGCCACCACGATCGCGGCGGTCAGCATGACGATCAGGCGTTTGCGCTTGCCGTTGTTGTCAGCCGCCGGGGCTGCTTGCTGGTTGGTGCTCATGTCGAATCTCTTACGGTTTCTTTCGTCTTGTCTGGTGGATGTGCCCGGCCTTGTCAGCCCTGGGCGCCCTGGGTCTGGCCCATGTCTTGCCGTTTGCTGTCCGGGTGCGCGGCCGTATCGGTTTCCTGGTATCCGCCGCCCAAGGCTTTCATGAGCCCCATCTGCAGATCGAGACGGCGCGCCTGCAGGTCGGTGGCCAGTCTGCGCTGCTGCAACACGTTGCTCTCGGCGTTGAGCACCGTCAGCTGCGTGCCAAGGCCGGCCTTGTATCGCATGGTCGATAGCGAGTAAGCATGCTCGGCCAACTCCAGCGCTTCACGCTGCGTCTTGATCTGCTGGTCGACGCTGCGAATGCTGGTCACCGTGTCAGCCGTTTCGCGCAGCGCATCGACCAGCGTCTGGTTATAGCTGGCCGCGGCGATGTCGTACTGCGCATACTTGCCCTTCAGGTTGGCGCGCAGCCGCCCGCCTTCGAAGATCGGCAGCTTGAGGGTCGGGCCCACGCCGAAGGTGCGGCTGACGCTCATCAGGAGATTCGCCGGATCGAGCGACGCCAGGCCGGCGAACGCGGTCAGCGTCACATCGGGCAGGAATTCCTTCTTGGCGACGCTGATGTCCTTGGATGCGGCCTCCACGCGCCAGCGCGCGGCGACGAGGTCCGGCCGGCGCGCGATCAGGCTGATCGTCAGGTCGTCCGGCAACTGCGGCGTGGCGTTGGCCAGCAGGGTCGGCTTGCTCAGTTGCAGGCCGCGATCGGGCCCCTTGCCAAGCAGTGCGGCAATTTGGTTACGTGCCAGTGCGATTTCCTCGTCGACACGTTGCAGGTCGGTCTGCGCCGCCGCCACGGTTCCGCGTGCCTGGGTGGTTTCCACCTGCGTATCGAGCCCGGCGGCGAGTCGCTGGCGCGACAGGTCGGTCAGATCGCGGCGCTGGGCGATGGCCCGCTCCGCGACATCGCGCTGCGCGTAAAGCGCGGCCAGACGGTTGTAGCTGCGCGCAATCGACGTCGTAAGCATTAGCCGGGCAGCCTGGCTTTCAGCCGCCATGGCCCGGTCGTCGGACAGCGCGGCTTCCAGCGCGTCGCGATTCTTGCCCCAGAAGTCGAGGTCCCACGACAACCCGAACTGCAGGCGCGACTGGTTTTGCCACGACCCGGCCAGCGGCGTGCCTTCGAACAGGTCGGTAGAAGAAAAGCGCTGGCGCACCAGGCTGCCTTCGAAGTCCACGCTCGGATACAGGGCCGCGCGCGTGGCGTCCGCCATGGCGCGTGACGCCTCGAGGCGCGCGAAGGCGACCTGCAGATTGGGATTGTCCTTGACCGCTTCGTCAACAAGCGCGCGCAGTTGCGGATCGCGGAACTGGTCGACCCAGTCCTGCGACGGCCACTGTCCGTGCTCGTTGGCGAAGGTCTGCGGCGAGGCCACCGATTCGGCGGGCATCATGGACTGCGTGCTATGCGAATTGCCAAGCGCCGCGCAGCCGGCAAGTACGGCGGTAGCCATTAGCGTAAGGGCCAGGCTGCCGGTGCGGCGCCACGGACCGTGACGGCGCGCACTGGTGGCGGATGAGTAATCGGGGTTCATGGTGTGAGCTGGGACGCGGTCTTGCGAAATCGGGAATCGGCAACTGACTGTTGTAGTACTTGTTCGGCGGCGGTCGCAGCTATCCCGTGTTGCGATCGAACGGGCAGCCAGCTTCGTCCGTGCCGCCGTTATTGGCAATGATTCGCAGCAGCATGCCGCGCAGCACTTCGATTTCCTCGGCGGTGAATCCTTCGAAGTGGCGGCGCATCACATTGCAGAACGCCGCCGGCAGTTTCTCGACCATCGCGTTGCCCTCGGCCGTGATGGACAGATCCACCACGCGCCGATCGTCGTCGCGGCGTGTGCGCTCGATCAGGCCGCGTTTTTCCATGCGGCTAAGCAGGCGGGTGACCGAGCCGGCATCGGTATTGAGGTTGCGCGCCAGGTCCGTGGCGGTCGTCGCCTCGTGCTTGGCGAGCATCATCAAGCAACTAGCCTGCGCATGGGTCATGTCCAGGCTGCCGACTTCCTGCTCAACCCCCTGCGAAAGCGTGTTCTTGGCGCGACCCAGCAGATACCCGACGCTCTTGCCGATTTCGTACGAGGCAGGGTCGAACAGATCAACGGGCTCGGCGTCTTGTGTCGTTGAGGTCATCTCTTGTCACTGCAATCTTTGCTTGGGCAAATATAAGCAGAGATATAAGTGATGTTCAAGCACGGAAATTGGTTATTGCAAGAATCGCAACAGCTTTCCTTGATCTATGCTGAAGAGCGATAGAGTGTTCCGCGGTGCAACATGCTAGAATGTCGGGTTATTTTTTCCGATAGCTCCGCCTTCAGGGGACGCCGAATGACCCGCGCCATCCGTAATATCGCCATCATCGCTCACGTCGATCATGGCAAGACCACCTTGGTCGACCAGCTCCTGCGCCAGGCAGGCACCTTCCGCGACAACCAGCAGATCGCCGAACGGGTGATGGACTCGAACGACCTGGAAAAGGAACGCGGGATCACGATCCTCGCGAAGAACTGTGCCGTCGAATACAACGGCACGCACATCAACATCGTCGATACGCCGGGCCACGCCGACTTCGGCGGCGAAGTGGAGCGCGTGCTGTCGATGGTCGACGGCGTGCTGCTGCTGGTGGACGCCGTGGAAGGCCCGATGCCGCAGACGCGTTTCGTGACGCGCAAGGCGCTGGCGCTCGGCCTCAAGCCGATCGTCGTGATCAACAAGATCGACCGCCCGGGCGCACGTCCGGACTGGGTGATCAACCAGACTTTCGACTTGTTCGACAAGCTCGGCGCGAATGACGACCAGCTCGACTTCTCCGTGATCTACGCCTCGGGCCTGAATGGCTACGCTGGCCTGACCGAAGACGTGCGCGACGGCGACATGAAGCCGCTGTTCGAAACCGTGCTGGACAAGGTGCCAGTGCGTAACGACGATCCGAACGGTCCGCTGCAGATGCAGATCATCTCGCTGGACTACTCGAGCTACGTCGGCAAGATTGGCGTTGGCCGCATTTCGCGCGGACGCGCCCGGCCGCTGCAGGACGTGGTGGTCAAGTTCGGTCCGGAAGGCAATCCGATCAAGGGCCGTATCAACCAGGTGCTGAAGTTCAGCGGCCTGGAGCGCGAGATCGTTTCCGAAGCGGAAGCTGGCGACATCGTGCTGATCAACGGCATCGAGGAACTGGGCATCGGCTGCACCGTATGCGCCCCGGAAGCCCAGGATGCGCTGCCGATGCTGAAGGTGGACGAGCCGACGCTGACGATGAATTTCTGCGTCAACACGTCGCCGCTGGCCGGCCGCGAAGGCAAGTTCGTCACCAGCCGCCAGCTGCGCGAGCGCCTCGACCGTGAGCTGAAGTCGAACGTGGCGCTGCGCGTGGCCGACACCGGCGACGACACGATTTTCGAAGTTTCGGGCCGTGGTGAACTGCACCTGACGATTCTTCTGGAAAATATGCGCCGCGAGGGCTACGAACTGGCCGTATCGCGTCCGCGCGTGGTGTTCAAGGAAATCGACGGCGTCAAGCACGAGCCGTACGAACTGCTGACCGTGGACGTCGAAGACGGCCACCAGGGTTCGGTGATGGAAGAGCTGGGCCGCCGCAAGGGTGAACTGCTCGACATGGCTTCGGACGGCAAGGGCCGTACGCGTCTGGAATATCGTATTCCGGCGCGGGGCCTGATTGGCTTCCAGGGCGAATTCCTGACGCTGACGCGCGGTACCGGCCTGATCAGCCATATCTTCGACGACTACGCACCGGTGCGCGAGGGCGGCCTGGGCGAACGTCACAATGGCGTGCTGATCTCGCAGGATGATGGCGACGCCGTGGCCTATGCACTGTGGAAGCTGCAGGATCGCGGCCGCATGTTCGTGAAGCCGGGCGATGCGCTGTACGAAGGCATGATCATCGGCATTCACAGCCGCGACAACGACCTGGTCGTCAACCCGATCAAGGGCAAGCAGCTGACCAACGTGCGCGCATCGGGTACCGATGAAGCCGTGCGCCTGGTGCCGCCGATCCAGATGTCGCTGGAATACGCTGTTGAATTTATCGCCGACGATGAACTGGTTGAAATCACGCCGAAGAGCATTCGTCTGCGCAAGCGTTATCTGAAGGAACACGAGCGCAAGCGCGCGTCGCGCGAAGCGGTGTAAAGCTGTAATAACTCGCCGCATAAAAAACCGCGTCCTGGTGACGCGGTTTTTTATTGCCTGCCGTATTTGAGTTTTCTGCGGAGCCGCTTAGTGATCGCCGGTATGGAATGGATTGGCTCGCATGGCAGTCAGATCGGCTGCGACGGACCGCGATGCCGGGCTCCGCCATTCCGGCGCTTTCCACAAATACCGCAAATCCCGATCGCGCCGTACATCGGCAAACATGTCGCGCCATTCGTGAAATGTCAGCGTCAGCGGATTGTGCGTGCGAATCTGGCGCGTGATGCCGTATTGCGACGGCTCGGTTTCCGGGACAAAACTGCCGAACAAGCGATCCCAGATCGTCAGCACACCTGCATAGTTGCGATCGATATATTGCGCATTTTTCGCGTGATGCACACGATGGACACTCGGCGTATTCACCAGCATTTCCACGCGCGGCCAACGGCGTCCCAGCCGTGTGTGGACGAAGAACTGAAAGGCCAGATTCAGGCCGACCGCCAGGATGACCCAGTTTGGTGTAAAGCCGATCCAAGCGAGCGGGATCCAGAAAATCCACATGCCGGATATCGGATAGGTCAGGCTCTGCCGGAACGCCGTCGAGAAATTCATGCCCTCCGATGAATGGTGAGCCACATGCGACGCCCACATCCAGCGGACGCGATGACTGGCCCGGTGAAACCAGTAATAAAGAAAATCCTGCAGTAGCAGCAGTAGACCGAACGACCACCATGTCTCCGGCACCAGCCGCAGCCCATGGTTGAAACACCACGTATAAACCGTGCGGACCATCAGCCAAAGAAAGAACGCATCCGACGCCTGATGCATCAAGGCCAGCGACGCATTCGAAAGCGTGTCGCGCCAGCTGTACACCGAGCGGTCCCGCCGCGACCAATACCACGCCTCCCAGGCAATCGTCAGCAGGAATACCGGTGCGAAGGCCATCAGGATCAGGCCGGGGTCGAAACCGTCAGTGTCAGGAGCAGGGCTGGGGAGCGTCATGGCGCCAGTGTGCATATTTTCGGTTAAAGCGTATGGAAGTTTTCCTCCATACGGCCGCGGGCGCCACACGAGTGGCGCATGCGGCGCGCCAGCGAGGTATCACGAAAATGCAGCACAGACTATCACCGCGGTGGGATCAAGTACGCCCCTCGGCTTGCCGTCATTGGGGCGACGGCTAACGGAGGAGTGGCCGCCATTACCACGGAGAGATCGCCCCATGTTTCGCAACACCACGATTGGCGCCCGTTTGTGGCTCCTTACGATTGTCACCAACTTGTTGCTGCTGATTGTCGGCATGGTTGGATGGTTCGGCATGTCGCGCAGCAACGATGCCACGCGCCAGATTTATCAGCAGCAACTGTCGGCGGCGACTTACCTGGCCGAAGCGCGATCGAACCAATTGCTCGTCCGCGTGCTGCTGGACCAGGCCGCCTTTGCTACGGATCCCGCTGACGCAAAGGCGCGTGCTGCGACGGCCCAGGGTTTTGCGCGCCAGTCCGACGCGGCATGGCAGGCGTACCTGGCGATTCCGCGCACCGCGGAGCAGACGCGCGCGACCGACGATGTGTCTGAAAAGCGCAAGGCATTGTTCAGCCAGGGCGTGGCGCCAATGATCGCAGCGCTGCACGCTGGGGATCGCGACGCGATGATGAAGGCCGTGATGGAGACGATTCCGAAACTGGACATCGCATTTACCGCGGTCAACACCGAGCTCGCCCGCTTGCAGGTGGCGAGCGCAAAGAGCGTTTACGAAAGCTCGCAACATCGCTATGACGCACTGTTGACGCTGTCGATTATCGTGCTTTGCGTGGGCATTGCGTTCAGCACCGTGGTGGCCTGGCGCCTGCGTGCGTCGATCGTAAAGCCGCTCGATATCGCAATCGCCCGCTTCGCGCGCATGGCCGATGGCGATCTCGGCTCCTCGGGTCGCGATGCGTCGGTGGATGCCGACGAGCATGCGAAGAACGAGACGAGTCGTATGCTCGGGATGCTCGATCGCATGCAGGCGCGCCTGGCGGCCATGGTTGGCGAAGTGCGCGGCGGCGCCGACTCGATCGCCGCGGCCAGCCAGCAGATTGCCAGCGGCAATGCCAACCTGTCGCAACGCACCGAGCAACAGGCCGCCTCGCTGGAAGAGACCGCGTCGAGCATGGAGCAGTTGACGAGCACGGTGCGACACAATGCCGACAGCGCGCGCGAGGCCAGTACGCTGGCCATCGACGCCCGCACGTTGGCCGAACGCGGCAACGACGCCGTGTCGCGCGTGCAATCCACGATGCTGCAGATCGACACTGGCGCGAACAAGATCGTCGACATCATCGACGTGATCGAGAAGATCGCGTTCCAGACCAATATCCTGGCACTGAACGCTGCCGTGGAAGCCGCGCGTGCGGGTGAACATGGGCGCGGCTTTGCCGTGGTGGCTGGCGATGTGCGCGATCTGTCGCAACGGTGCGCCGGCGCATCGCGCGAGATTCGCACCCTGATCAGCGCATCCGTGAGCAGCGCGCGCGAAGGGACGTCGCTGGTTCACGACGCTGGCCAGGCGATGCAGGACATCGTCGAGGCGGTGCGGCGCGTAACCGATATCATCGGCGGCATCAGTGCGGCCTCCGATGAGCAATCGCGTGGCATTGAACAGGTCAATGTCGCGGTCTCGCATATGGACGGCATGACGCAGCAGAACGCCGCGCTTGTCGAGCAGGCAGCGGCGGCGGCGGGTTCGCTCGAGGACCAGGCTCAGCGGATGAAGTCTCTTATGTCCGCATTCCGTCTTGCATGAGCCGATTCTGAAAAGATCGCCGTCGTCGAATTCCGGCCTCATGGGTGGCGTAAAATCGGTGCCCACAAGAACGGAGACCGAAATGACGGAGTTTGTATCGACGCAACTGCGCGGCGGCGTGGCGTATCTGACACTCACGCGCCCGCAGGCCCTCAACGCTCTGTCGCTCGACATGATTCGAGCGATGACCGAGGCGCTGCAGGGTTGGGAGAATGACCCCGGCGTACACGCCGTGGTGGTGGCAGGCGCAGGGGGCAAGGCCTTTTGCGCCGGCGGAGACATCCGCTGGTTCCATCAGGCCTATCTCGCCAATGACCCACTGCTCGATCAGTTCTTTGTCGAGGAATACGCGCTCAACTTCCTGATCCATCGTTATCGCAAACCTTACGTAGCGTTGATGGACGGCGTGGTGATGGGTGGCGGCATGGGCATCTCGCAAGGGGCCAAGGTGCGCATCGTGACCGACCGAACAAAGATGGCGATGCCGGAGACCAACATCGGCCTGTTTCCCGATGTCGGCGGAGGCTGGTTCCTCGCGCGCACACCGGGGCGCATCGGCGAATACCTGGGGCTTTCGGGCGTTGTTATCGGCGCGGCCGACGCGATTTTTGCGCAACTGGCGGATGCCTACTTGCCGTCCAATGTTCTGGCCGAGCTCGTTGCGTCGATGCAGGCGCGGTCCTTTGAAAGCGGCGACGCTGTACTTGCGCACATTGCCGATGCCACGCATGCGCATCGCGCCGATATCGTACCCGCGGACAGCAATCTCGCCCGACAGGCGGACCGCATCGACACGCTGTTTGCGCGACCGACGATGCACGACATCCTGGCCGCTGTCAGCGATACCGAAAGTGACTGGGCCGCACAGACGGCCGCCACGCTGCGCAGTCGCTCGCCGTTGATGTTGTGCGTCACGCTGGAGCAGATTCGTCGCGCCCGCGCCATGACGCTGGAAGACGAGCTGCGCATGGAACTCGACATGATGTATGACATATTCCGCCACGGCGACGGCATCGAAGGGATCCGCGCGCTAGTTATCGACAAGGATCATCAGCCCAAGTGGAATCCCGCCCGGCTCGATGACGTGACGCCAGCACGAGTGCGCGCATTTTTCGATAGCAAATGGCGGCGCGAAGAACATCCGCTGGCCAAGTTGGGCGGCTGACGCTCGCATCGGCGCGGCCAAAGCAAGTCGAGTAGAGTGACGGTTGGTCTAGCCCTGGGTTTTCCGGATGCCGGGATACGGGGCTGGTCTTTCATCACTTCGAAATCGTGTGAACAGGAAAGGAGCCGTAATGAGCAATCCTCGTGATGTCGCCGTACTGGTGGGAAGTTTGCGCAAGGAATCCCTGAACCTGAAATTGGCCAAGGCTCTTGCAGCCATGGCGCCGCCACAACTCAAGCTCGATATCGTCGAGATTCGCCAGCTTTCCCACTATTGCCAGGATGAGGACGATCATCCGCCCGCGGAATGGACGGCATTCCGCGACCGGATCCGGCGCGCGGACGCAGTGTTGTTCGTGACGCCGGAATACAACCGCTCTGTGCCAGGCGTGCTGAAGAATGCCATCGACATCGGCTCCCGGCCTTATGGAAAAAGCGCCTGGGATGGCAAGCCCGGCGGTGTCATCAGCGCGTCCCCTGGCAATATTGGCGGGTTCGGCGCCAACCACCATTTGCGGCAGTCGCTGGTCTTCCTGAATATACCCGTGCTGCAGCAGCCTGAGGCATACATCAGCGGCGTCGACAAACTGTTCGACGAGCAGGGCGGCATCGCCAATGAATCCACGAGAGGCTTTCTCGGCAAATACCTCTCGACATTCGCGTCGTGGGTTGAGAAGAACGCCGCACGCTAGCCAGCAGATCCGCGTCGGCCCCGTCCTACAATGCAAAGCGGACGGGCCTGACATCGGCGACGTCGCCTCCTTTCTATAGTGAACTCACGCTCACCACTACAGACAAGGAGGCCCATCATGCCGTATATCATCGCTTGGATTCTTGGCGTACCCGCCTTTGTTCTCATCCTGATCTGGCTGTTCATGCATTAAGTTGCGAGCGGCAAGTCAGCAAAGCGACGCCTTCGTGGCGTCGCTTTGCATTTCTGCCAACGACAAATGCATGTGGCGTATCCGCTGCACTGCGGTGAATATTTACCTCGCGTATACTTCGGGCTCTTCGCGTGCGATCCCGTCGCGCCCTTGCTACCCAAACGCCATATCTGCATCAGCATGACTGTAAATCCGCGCCGCATCTCGGTTGCTCCGATGATGGACTGGACCGATCGCCATTGCCGCACCTTTCATCGCGCGCTAAGCCGCCACACGTGGCTTTACACGGAGATGGTAACGACCGGCGCGCTGTTGCATGGCGATGTGGCACGGCATCTGGATTTCAACGCCGCCGAGCATCCTGTCGCGCTGCAACTTGGGGGCAGCGAGCCGGCCGACCTTGCAAAGGCTGCCAAGTTGGGGGAGCAGTGGGGTTATAAGGAAATCAACCTGAACTGCGGATGTCCCTCGGAGAGGGTGCAACGCGGCGCGTTTGGCGCGTGTCTGATGGCGGAGCCGCAATTGGTGGCGGATTGCGTGAAGGCTATGCGGGATGCTGTTGATGTGCCGGTGACAGTGAAACATCGAATCGGCATCGACACGATTGAACATTATGGTTTCGTGCGCGATTTTGTGGGAACGGTAGCCGAGGCGGGTTCCGAAACATTTATCGTTCACGCCCGGAATGCGATTCTCAAAGGGCTGAGCCCGAAAGAAAATCGGGAGATACCGCCGCTGCGTTACGAAGTGGCCTACCAATTGAAACGCGAGTTCGCGCAGCTCGAAATACTGATCAATGGCGGCGTCGTGTCCCACGTCGAAATCGCCGAACATCTCCAACATGTGGACGGCGTGATGATTGGCCGGCAGGCTTATCACGATCCGTATTTTCTTGCGGAAATGGACCAGCGCTACTATGGCGCCACCACGCCCATTCCCACGCGCGGCGACGCGGAACTTACGATGCAGGCGTATATCGGTGAGATTGTGGAGAATGGGGGCTTTATGGGGGCCGCAACGCGCCATATGCTGGGCCTCCATCGCGGCGTTTTTGGTGGAAGAGGGTGGCGCAGGGTGCTTTCCGATTCGCGCCGAATGAATGCGGCACGCATTCGTACGGATGTCGACGCGTTGTTCGAAGAGGCGCGATCACATCTGCGTCCTGACATGCTGGAG
This sequence comes from Cupriavidus pauculus, assembly GCF_008801835.1. Classification (GTDB taxonomy): domain Bacteria; phylum Pseudomonadota; class Gammaproteobacteria; order Burkholderiales; family Burkholderiaceae; genus Cupriavidus; species Cupriavidus pauculus. The sequence goes on from NZ_VZOW01000030.1 coordinate 61,420, forward strand.
GCGGCCTAGTGTGACGACGCTGAGGCGGGCGCGTCGAAGAAAGGCTCTAATTTCGAACGGTCATTCTGTGCATGGCGCGCGAAATGTATCGCATACCGGTGTCTGACCACGGTTCTGGCCGGAAACCCGCGCCGGCAAAGGGATTCCCCTAATTCGCCAGCGCTGCCTCATGTTCTTACACTGTGCCTGCCCTCGAATACAGGGCTTTCTTCAACTGATTATTGAGCCCGCCGTGTGCGGGCTTTTTTTTGCGTCTCGAAGATGCAACATCCACCGTGGGTTTGCACGGATGGCGACCGAGAAATGGCTGGACTACATTGAAAAGGCCTTCAGGGCATTGAGATCGCTAATTTAAGAGTCCGCTACGGCGGGCTCTTTTTTTTGTCGAGCAAGCGCTTCGATTGGTAAGTGACGAAAGAGTTCCGCCAAAAAAAGCAGGCGATACTCGTGAGAGTCGTCGCCTGTCGGGAATGTCGAGGGGGGTCAATGTCCCTCGCGAAAGAGTATCTAACAGCACCAAAAGAGGCAGAACCCTGCATTGGTAGGGCACGTGGCGGCATTTTTGGTGCAGCCCCCGTCGATACCGGCCATTGCCGCCTCACCTTACGGGCATCGGTGGGCGATTGAGGCTCTGCGTCGCGACCATGCTAGGATGCCGGTCAATGTCGCGTCAGCCGACATAGGGGGGTGAATCGCACAGGCAAACTGTGCGGTTCCAGTGGGGGAGTAAATGCGGCAGGGCTTGCCAGTTGCGAAGCGCGGAACGCTCGGAAGCGAGTGGATCAGCGCGAAGGGTCGGGAACGAGTCCTGGAGGTATCAAATGGAAACGGACGAGCCATTCGGTGAGGTGTTTGAAGACTACCGGGTGATCTGGGTAGCGGAGCAACTTCAGGACGGGAAATGGACCGCGCGTTATTGCTGGCATCCGGGAACCTCCATGGAATCTGGCAAGGCGTTGCAGCGCGACGTGCTGAACGGCAAATCGAAGCGTTTGCTCGGGCTGTTCCCGACCGAGGCCGACACGATCGCGGCGATCAAGGAAGCCATACTGCTGGAGGCGAAGTGGGTGGGAAGCCGGTGACGGGTCTCACATCTTTTTAAATTTTTTTGTGCGGGATACTAGCCATCCGCTCCAGATCCTTGTATAGTCTTGTTCTTCGCTGATCGACGTATCTGTCAGCGAAAAATCTCTACGGTGGCTGTAGCTCAGTTGGTAGAGTCCAGGATTGTGATTCCTGTCGTCGTGGGTTCGAGTCCCATCAGCCACCCCAAAAATTTCCTTGCAAAACAGCCGCTTACACAAGCGGCTGTTTTGTTTTCTGGATATCCATACGGCGGTCGGCCCCGGTCGCTTCCACTTTTAGCCTGCTCACTCATCCCGCTTGTTGCAACTCTCGTAGCTTGGTTGGGACCTCGTCTCATCGATGATGTCCCAGCGCTTGGCGCCGGGCTGTTTGGCGCGCTTGCCGGTTCACATTGCCTTTTCCATTTGTCTCCCGGTAGTGCTGCTGCAGGCGGCCGCTCTGCCTGCGCCTAGCCCCGGTGAAGGGTTTGTCGTTCGCCCCGGCTGGGGCTCATCCGAGTTAAAAATATATATATCGGAATATCTTGTATTTTATAATTCGTGCTTTTAATAAGGAAAAATAAATATCTGTAAATCATAAAAATATTATTTCAGATTTTGTTCTGTTTCTGTTGTTTGCGCGACGCATCGGCTGTTCTCGCCTGTTGGATAGCGGCGTAAGGTTTTGACGCACGAGAATGTCGGCCTCGCGTCGCAAGCGATGGCCTGTTCGGAGAACGCGATCACGGCTGGTAAGGAGCAAGCAACAGTGATGGATGTGACGGACGAACTGAAATCATGGGGCGACGGGCTGCCAAGGTCCGTGACTGGACTGCAGCCCTATCACCTGAAGGTGCTCGGAGCGAATAATGCTGCCGGCCTCTCCGTGGTGTCATTCGAGGCAGTAGAGCGCCTGGGCGAGCCCTACAGCGTCAAGATCCGATTGACCCATCCGATGGACCTGGACCGGATGGAGTACGTGCGCCGCGATGCCACGTTCTCGATCGACCCGGGCGACGGCTCCGAACCTCGGCAATTCTCCGGCTGCATCTTCCGCTTTTCAAAAACCCGTCAGACCCGCGACTTCTGCGCCTATGAAATGGAGTTGCGCCCGAAGGTCGCCTTGCTGACGCTGACCAAGGCAAGCCGTGTCTATCAGAGAAAGACCGCGCCGCAGATTATCGAAGCCATTCTTCGCCGCCACGGCCTGGAAGGCCACCAGTTCGCTTTCAAGATTCGGCGCCAGTATC